>JASCOC010000010.1 GCA_029959605.1 Lysobacteraceae bacterium PS02340
CGCAAACGCCCCCTCGTGGGGCGTTTTGCGTTTCTGGCGGAGAGAGGGGCTCTGATGAGAACCCCAGGTTCGACGGATTCGCCCGGAGCGAATGCGGACAGCCGAATGGCTGGCCCCGCAGGCGCATCGCGCCGGAGGGGCGAGGCCCATGGATGGGCCGAGCAATCCCTCGCTGGGCAGGTCGCTTGTCCGGATCTTGGATCGAAGCGCGAAATCAGAATGGCCGACCCGCCATGCGGGTATTGAACTGCGCCTCCAACGCTCGCTGGTAAGACGAGTCGAAATGCGCATGCGCTGCACACGTAACAGACTCGCAGCCCCCAACAAGACCACTGGACCACCCCCTCCAACAACACGTTCACGCATCACAGCGTATCGCTGCACGACCGAAGGGCCCGCGCTCCCAGTCCGCATCCGGCGCACGCCCGCATCGCATCCCACTCGGAGATCCGCCATGCTGACCCGCCGTCTCGTCGCCCCGCTGCTGATGTCCATCGCACTGCCGCTGTCCACGTTCGCCATGGCCCAGACCGCATCTCCGACGCCCCAGGACACCCCCGCCACAGCTACAATCGCGACCCCAGCACCCGTCGAAGGCAGCTGGCGACTTGTGTCGTACGAAGTCGAGGTCAAGGAAGGCGGCGAGACTTTTCCGCCGATGGGCGATCACCCCACCGGTTACGTGATGTTCGCGCCCGAAGGTCGCGTGTGGTTCGTGCTGACCGGCGAAGGTCGCGAGCCGGGCGAGAGTGCGCAGGAAAAGGCGCGTCTGCTGGAAACCGTGATCGCTTACACCGGCCGCTACCGGATCGAAGGCGATACCTGGATCACCGCGGTGGATGTGGCGTGGAATCCGGCGTGGGTCGGCACCGAGCAGCGCCGGCAGTTCAAGCTCGACGGCGAGCGCCTGCAGGTACTGACGCCGTGGCGGGTCATGCCGAACTGGGCCGACAAGGGCGAGACGCGCAGCATCATCACCTTCGAGCGTGCACGCGAGACGCGTTGAGGCTCGACGCGGCGGTCGGCACGTATGTCGATCCGCCGGATGCGCTGCGATCCGTGACCCGAATTCGCTGGCGGATGCCGGACAAGGTGATGACCCCGCCGACTGACCTCGGCGCCCGCATCGACCGATACCGTTGCTGCCTTCCGGCCCTGGCGGGATTTTCGATCTAGCGTCGCGAGGGGCCGACGGGGCCACCATGGAGACACGCATCGGGCCGTGCGCCCGACCCCGCCATGACGACGGGACGCGGAGTCTAGCAGGCCCGTGACGACTCGCCTATCCGCTGCCGGCGATCACGGTGCACCTACGCGCTCGACCTCGGGCGTGCCGGCCTGCTGGCTGAACCGGAATGCATAGGACAGGCGCACCGCGGTCGGGGTTTCGACGACGCCCTCGGCCTGACAGGCATCGGTGCCATCGAATGGTTCCGGCGCCACGCACAGCAACGCGGGCGCATACGTCCACTGGCGCACGGCGGCGAGCGCTGCATCGGTGAACGGTGCGATCTCGATCGCCTCCGGCAGCGCGCAGTCCGCATCGGTGCGCGGCGCAGCTGCGGCCACCGCGCCCGTCGCGTCGATGGCGGCATCGATGCACACCACGACCGGCGCGAAACGCAGAGCCAGCTGGTCCGCCGGATAGACGGGCATTGCCGCAGGCATGTCGAGATTGGGATGGATGAAACGGCGATTGCGCTGCATGTCCATGCGCCGCGTATCCGCAGCCGGCTCCATCAGCGATGCGCCGACCGCGCCCTGCAGTGGCGGCTCGATCAGTTCGACCGGTGCGACCGGCGGCACCGAGGCGCAACCGGCAAGGCCGGCGATGCAGACGAGCGCAGCGCCGCGGCCAATCAAGGCGCGACCTCACCCGGCACCAGCGCCAGCGCATCGGGTTCGCGCCCGCTCGTCCAGTAATCGAGGACGTTCCATTCGCGCGTATCGATCACCGCGATGCGATCCGCGCCGCTGATCGCGACATACGCCCGCGGCGCATCGGGATCGACGATCGCGCCGATCGGCAGCGGCCCATTGCCGAGCAGCGTCGTCTGCAGCGCGGCATCCGCCGGCGCCAGCGCCACCGACGCCACCGCGCGGCGCGATGCGACGTCGAACACCGACAGCGTCGCGGCGGTCGCATTGGTGACCAGCGCGTGCCGGCCATCCGGCGTGAACGCGACGCGGATCGGGAAGCCCGCACTCGGCAGGGTCGCGACGATGTCGAGCGATTCGGGGTCGTGCACGGTCACGGTGTCGTCGGCGCGATTGGTGACCCACACGCGTCCGTCGGGCGCGACCGCGATGCCTTCCGCGCCCGCACCGGCCGGGCGTTCGGTGGTTGCACGCATCGTCGCCAGATCCACGCGCACGACGGTGCCCGCGCGGATCTTGCTGACGTATGCGAACGCGCCGTCCTTCAACACTGCGACCATGTGGCCGATGCCGTCGCCGACCTCCGCGACGCCCGTCACCGCTCCGCGCGTGATGTCGACGCGCAACAGCGCGCCGCTGCTTTCTGTCGTGACCAGTGCATCGCCATCGGCCAGCAGTTGCAGGCCATGCGGGCGCCCGTGGGTGCCCAGGTCGATGGTGCGCGTATCGCCATCGACGAGATCGATCACCGTCAGCGCGTGATGCGCGTCCTGGTGACCGTAGGTGGTAACGACAGCGGTGCGGCCATCGCGCGAGACTGCGATCTCGTGCGGCGCCGGGCCGGTCGCGTACTCGGCGAGGCGTGCGCCCGTCGCGCGATCGAGTGCCCAGACGGTATCGGCCGACTTGTTGCCGACCAGCAGTCGCGGCGCGGCATGCGCGCTGCACAAGGCCGCGACCAGCACCGCAGCGAGGGCGAGCCGCCTCATGCGTCACCGCCGCGCGGCGACTCGGGATGCAGCCAGCCGGCATCGCCGTCGGCATAGCGTTCGTGCTTCCAGATCGGCACCCGATCCTTGATCTCGTCGATGATGTAGCGGCAGGCATCGAACGCCGCGCCGCGATGCGCTGCGGTCACGCCGACCCACACCGCCATGTCGCCGATCGCCAGGTCGCCGATGCGATGCACGCACAGCGCCGCGCACAGGTCGAAGCGCTCGCGCGCCTCGGCGACGACCTTCGCACCTTCGGCCTCGGCCAGCGCCACATAGGATTCGTAGCGCAGGCCGAGCACCGGGCGCCCGTCGTTGTGGTCGCGCACCCAGCCCTCGAAGCTCGCGAACGCGCCTGCGCGATCGTGCTGCACGCGGCGACGCAGCGGTGCCAGATCAACCGGCGCATCCGCCAGCCAGAATTCTCGACTGTCCATGCTCAGCCTCCGCTGACCGGTGGAATGAACGCGATCTCGCTGCCAGCCTGCAGCGCATCGTCCCAGCGCGCAAACGTGCCATCGACGGCAACGCGCAGACGCTCGACCGGTAACACGAAGCCGTGGCGCGCACGCAGTTCCGCGTACAGCGTGCGCAGGTCGGCCGCGTTTGTGGTCCAGGTTTCCTCGCCCTGCCCCGCGGCATCGCGCAGGCTGGCGAAATACAGCACGCGCACGTCGCTCATCGCGCACCGCCCGCGATCGATCCCACATCGCGCTTGCCGCCCCGCTTGCCGACCAGTTTTGCCGGGCCCAGCACGATCGCGTGCGACAGCGCCTTGCACATGTCGTAGACGGTCAGCGCAGCGACGGTCGCGCCAGTCAGCGCCTCCATCTCCACGCCGGTGCGGTGCGTGGTCTTCACCGTGCATTCGATGCGCAGCTCGCGCTCGCCCTGCCAGTCGATCGCGATGGCGATCCCGTCGATCGGCAACGGATGACAGAACGGAATCAGCTCGTGTGTGCGCTTGACCGCCATCGTGCCGGCGATGATCGCGGTGTCGACGATGCCGCCCTTCGCGCTCTTCAAACCGTTGGCGTGCAACTGCGCGGCGACATCGGCGGGAAAGCGCACGCGGCATTCGGCGCTGGCGACGCGCGCGGTGGTTGCCTTCGCGGACACGTCGACCATGGTCGGTCGGCCGGCGGCGTCGATATGGGTCAGCGCTGCGGGCGCTTTCGGTTTCGTGCGGGCCATGCGCCTGCGTCGTGACTGCGGAATCTCAGATGGTACCGGCCCCGGTGTCAGGCGTCCCTTGATGGAACACCATGCGCCAGCAACCGTCGGCGTCCAGACGCCACCAGGAACCGCGCAACGAGCGGCGCACCTCGCCACCGGCATCGCGGCGCACGGTGTAGAGAACACGCGCAATATCTGCACCGATGCGTTGGACGCGCATCGGCAGCGCCTCGTAGGCGACACCGATTTCTCCGGGCAACCGCGCCAGCACGTCGGTCTTGCCGAAGACCGCGCCCGACGCGCCGATCTCCAGGAAATCTTCGGCGATCAGACCGTCGAGACGCGCGCGGTCGGCGCGGATCGCGGGTTCGAGCAATGCGCGCTCCAGCGCTTCGAGATGCGTCTGCAGGGCGTCCGCATCCACGACTCAGCCGCCGACCAGAAACATCTCGACGTGCTTGCGCGGCGCGCGCACGCTGCCACGCAATTCGCTGTAACGATCGGCGCGGCGCGACCACAGATCGGCCAGCCGCGAGGAGAATGCCGCTTCGCCATCGCCGAGCCAGCTGCGCATCGGCTGGCCGCTGCCGGAGAACAGGCAGGTGTAGAGGCTGCCGTCGGCCGAGACGCGGGCACGCTGGCAGTCGCCGCAGAACGGCGCGGTGACCGAACTGATGAAGCCGATCTCGCCGGCGCCGTCGATGAAGGCATGCCGCTCGGCCACTTCGCCGCGGTAGTTCGCATCCAGCGCGCGCAGCGGCCAGCGCGCGTCGATGCGTGCGTGCAGCTCACGCGACGGCACGACGCGCACGCGATCCCAGCCGTTGCAGGTGCCCACGTCCATGTACTCGATGAAACGCAGCACATGGCCGCTGCCGCGGAAATGCGCGGCCATGCGTTCGACTTCGTGGTCGTTGACGCCGCGCTGGACGACGCAGTTGAACTTGATCCCTGTGAACCCCGCGCGCTCGGCGGCAGCGATGCCGGCGAGCACGTCGCCGATCTCGCCGCGTCCACCCGACAGCATGCGGAACAGATCCGGATCGAGCGCGTCGAGACTGATGGTCAGCCGTTGCAGGCCGGCATCGCGCAGGGCCTGCGCATGGCGCGCCAGCAGTGACGCGTTCGTGGTCATCGCCAGGTCGGTGATGCCCGGCACCTTGGCCAGGCGTTCGACCAGCGCCGGCAGATTCTTGCGCAGCAGCGGCTCGCCGCCGGTGAGGCGCAGCTTGTGCATGCCCAGCCGCGCGAAGCCGCGCACCAGGGTCTCGATCTCGTCGAAGGACAGCCGCCCGGCCTGGTCGAAGCCGTAATCGTCGGGCACGCGATCGGCCGGCATGCAGTAGCCACAGCGGAAATTGCAGGCTTCGATCACCGACAGGCGCAGGTCGTGCAGCGGACGTCCGAGCCGGTCGAGCGGCGCCTGGGGCAGGTGTGGCAGGGCGCTCATGCGACCGGAGCCTGGGCCACGCCCGGTGGACGTAGCGCGAAACGGGCGCCCGGGCGGGCGATCCGCTGCCCGCGCGCCTCCAGCGCGGCGCCATCGGCCTCGGACGCGTAGTGGTACAGCACGCAGCGCGCGAGCAACTCGCGCGGATACTCGCGCTGCAGATCCTCGATGCCACTGTGCGATGGGTTGCCGTGCAGGCCGCAATCGTGCGCGATCAGTTCGTCGCGATCGGCAAAGCGCGCCAGCATCTCGGGGATCGGCCGCGTGTCGCCGCTCCACACCAGGCTGCCCGGCATGCGCAGGCCGTAGGCGGTCTCCGGCCAGTGATGGCGCACCGGGAACACTTCCAGGCGCACGCCGTCATGCCAGAACGCATCACCGACCGGGATGAGATGGAACGCATCCCAGAAGTTCGCGCCGCCTTCGGCCAGCACGTTCGGGTAATCGCCCACCCGCTTGTGCAGCAGCGGCACCACCGGCGCCGGCACGTAGATCGGCAGGCGACCGCGGCGTGCGGGGTCGAAGTAGCGGTCGACGAACAGGCGCTCGAAGCCGGCCACGTGATCCAGATGTACATGGGTGAAGAACAGCGCGCGCGGCGCTTCGCCGTAGTGATCGAGATACGCGGTCAGACCTTCGGCGCCGCAGTCGATCGTCAGCCAGGGCGCGCCGTCGCATTCGATCGTGGCCATCGGCGAACCGAGCGCCACCGCCGACGCGTTGCCGACGCCCTGGAACCGCAGCGCCCAGTCGTCACCGCCCGCCATCAGGTGCCCCGGCTCCACAGCGCGTCGTAGGAACGGCGCAGCCGTGCGAAATCCCGCTCGACGTCCGCCTCCGGTCGCGCGCCACGCAGCTTCAGCAATGAGCGCTTGAGGCGCGCAAGATTCTGTTCGCGCCAGCGGGTCTCGGGAATGCGCAGCGCGCCGCGGTCGAGATCGATCAACCAGCCCTTGCCGACGCCGTCGAACAGGATGTTGTGGGCGTTGAGATCGGCATGGTCGAGCCCGGCGCGGTGGAAGCGCGCGATCAGGCGTCCGGTCTGTTCGAGCGGCGCATCCGCGGGCGCTCCGGCCATGTGATCGGCCAGCGAGCGTACGTCGGGGATCCGCTCCATCAGGATCCAGGCCCGATAGGAGAGCCCACGCCGAAGATAGCTCGCGGCGATCGGCTGCGGCACCGGCAGATCGCGTCGCAGCAGTTCACGCAGCAGGCGGAACTCCACGAAGCTGCGCACGTGCTGCGTGCCGCGCCACAGATGCTGGTCGCGGTTGAAGCGCCCGACCATGCCGCCGCGCAGGTACTGCCGCAGCACGCAGGGCCCATGCGAGGCGTCGATGAACCAGGCGCCACCGCGGCCGCTGCCGTCGACGCGCTGCGCGCGATCGCCCCAGGCCTCGGGATCGAACCAGCGCGGATCGGCTTGCCGCAGCTGTGTGCCGTCGAACAGAATGGCCCCGTACGTGCCCGCCTGTCCGCTCGCGCGATCGCCCGCCGGTATCGGCATCAGGCTCTCGGCGGGATCGAATCTGCTCATCGACGCGAGTCTATCAAGCCTTGACGCCCGCCCTGCCCGGTTCCGACATCCCGACGGAGGCTTCCAGCCCGCGCGCGCGGCCGCGTTCGATCTGCCTGCTGCGCCTGTCCGCACTGGGCGATGTCACCCATGTGCTGCCGCTGATCCGCACGCTGCGCGCGGCCTGGCCGGATATCGCCCTGACGTGGGTGATCGGCAAGGGCGAACACCGTCTGCTCGACGGGCTGCCGGGCGTGGATTTCGTGGTCTACGACAAGAAGACCGGCATCGCCGGTATGCGCGCGATGCGCCGCGAACTGAAGGCGCGCCTGGGCCCGGCGGGACGCTTCGATGCCCTGCTACAGATGCAGGTCGCCGCGCGCGCAAACCTGCTGTCGGCGTTCATTCCCGCACGCGTGCGCGTGGGCTTCGATGCGGCGCGCTCGAAGGATCTGCACGGGCTTTTCATCAACACGCGCATCGCCGATCGCCCCGGTATCCACGTGCTCGACGCACTGGGCAGCTTCTGCGAACCGCTCGGACTGCGGCAGGACCGCGTCGCATGGGACGACATGCCGGTGCCGGCCGAAGCGTTCGACTGGGCAAATGCGCAGTGGCCGGACGATGGCCGCCCGGTGCTGATGATCTCGCCGTGTTCCAGCCACGTACGTCGGAACTGGTATCCGGATCGCTACGCCGCGCTCGCCGATCACGCCGCCGATGCCGGCTGGCGCATCGTGCTGTGCGGAGGTCGCAGCGATCTGGAGCGGCAGACTACCGACGCGATCCTCGCGGCGATGCGCCACGACGCGCTCGATCTGGTCGGCAAGGACACGCTCAAGCAGTTGCCCGCCCTGCTGTCGCGTGCGCAGCTGCTGGTCACGCCGGACTCCGGTCCGATGCACATCGCCAATGCGATGGGCACCAAGGTGCTGGGCCTGCACGCGGCCAGCAATCCCGAGCGCAGCGGCCCGTATTCCGACCGCCGCTTCTGCGTGGACCGCTACGACGATGCCGCCCGCAGATTCCTCGGCAAGCCCGCCGCAGACCTCAAATGGGGCACCAAGATCGAGTTCGACGACGTGATGGCGCTGGTCACCGTGGACGACGCGATCGACGCCTTCGAACGCCGCCGCGCCGATCTGGAGCAACGCTGATGAATCCTATCGTCGCCGGCCTGCTCGCCACCCTCGTCGGCGCGATCGTCGGCGGCGCGGTCAGCTTCCTGCTCAACCGGCAGTTGCACGCGCAGCAGCTCGAACGTCTGCGCACCGAGCACAAGACCGAGTTCGCCGCCGAGGACACCGCGCGGCATTTCCTCGGCCATCGCGGCTACACCGACCGCTCCTTCGACGTGCTGCGCAAGCATCTGGGCGGCTTCGAGGACGACGAACTGCGTCGCATCCTCGTCCGCGCCGGCGCCGTGCGCACCTATCGCGACGACGGCAGCGAATGGTGGCGGCTGCTCAGCCGCATGGACGAGTACATCGAACACAAGGCGCGGCGCGCGGACGTGGTCGCCGCCGACTGAGTCTCAGGGCGCGGCCTGGCCGCTCCGGTAATCGGCGTACGACTTCTCTTCGACGTAGGCCGAGCCCAGCGCCAGATTGATCGCCTTCTTGATCCGCGCGCGCTCGTCGTTCTCCAGGTACACGCTGCGCGCCAGCTGCACGAAGTCCTCGCCGAATTCGCCGGCGCGCTCCTTGACCCGCACCGCGTCCTCGATGTCCCACAAACGCTCGTTGACCGCCTTGAGGTCCGCGCGCAGCCGCACGATGTCGTGGCCCGCGGCCGGGTGCGCCATCCACGTCTGCTCCAGCGCGCTCAGCTCGGTCCGCACGTTGGCGAGCTTGGCGGGATCGTCCATCCGCTCGGACTTGATCTGCAGGATCGAGAGCTTGTCGAGGAGTTCGCCGAACGAAACGGGGACGGTGATTTCGGACATGGACAGCGCCGTGTAGGTGAACGGGCCCGCCAGTGTAACGCCGCGCTTGTCGCCCACGCGGAGCGCCCGTATGATTGCGCCCCCGGACGCCGCGAGGCGATCGGGGACCATCTGGAGAGGTGGCAGAGCGGTTGAATGTACCTGACTCGAAATCAGGCAGGCGTTTATAGCGCCTCGGGGGTTCGAATCCCCCCCTCTCCGCCAGATTCGCAAACGCCCCGCAAGGGGCGTTTTGCGTTTCTGGCGGAGAGGGGCGGATGGAGAACCCCCGCGGGTTCGACGGATCGGCAGGATTGCCGATCCGGACAGCCGCAGGCTGCCCCGAAGGGGCGAGGCCCATGGATGGGCCGAGTCGATCCCCCAGCAGACGAGCGCGCAACACCTGACAGACGCGAAGCGCTGCTTCATCGGAGCGCCCGTGCATCAGCGCAACTTCGTGAATCATCGATTCAATAGCCAAGATCAAAATGGCCGACCCGCCATCCGACTGCTGAGAGGCGCCTCCACCGTCCGCCGGGATGGCGTCGCTGACTCGACGCGCATCGATCGCTCCACCCAATGCACAACGTGCACGACGCTTGCCCTATGCTCCCGAACGGGTTCACCGTCACAATACCGAATGCGCCTTCCCTCCCCGTTCCGGACGCTCAGTATCGTGTCCCGCGCCATCCGCCGATCCGCGTTGGCCGCGCCCGGGGAACCGTCGCGTTGTCGGCTACAGACACCCCCATCGCGCTTCGCCAGGGGCTACGCATGATCGAGTTCGGCCACCTGACGCACGTGGGTCTGCGGCGTGACCTCAACGAGGACACCTACTATGGCGACAGCGAACTCGGGCTGTGGCTGATCGCCGACGGCATGGGCGGTCACGAATACGGAGAGGTCGCCAGCGCGCTCGCGCGCGAGACCATCGTGCGCGAGATCCGTCAGGGCACCGGCCTGCCACAGGCGATCCGTATCGCGGATGAAGAGATCATCCGCGCCTCGCGCCGGCGCAACGACAGCCTGCCGATGGGCACCACGGTGGTCGCCGCGCGCGTGACCGGCAACCGGTTCGAAGTCGCGTGGGTCGGCGACAGCCGCGTCTACCTGTGGCGCGACAACAAGCTCGCGCAGCTGTCGCAGGACCACAGTTACGTCCAGGAGCTCATCGCCCAGGGCGCGATCAGCATCGACCAGGCGCGCAGCCATCCGCATCGCAATGTGGTGACCCAGGCGCTGGGCGTCACCGATCCTCAGACGCTCAACGTCGAGACCCTGTCGGGCGAGCTGAGCCCCGGCACCCAGCTGCTGCTGTGCAGCGATGGCCTGACCGAGGAAGTCGACGACCGCGCGATCTCGCGGGTGCTGGCGCATCTGGAATGCAGCGCGCAGGAATGCGTCGATGGCTTGGTGGCCGCGGCGCTCGATGGCGGCGGCTCGGACAACGTCACCGTGATCCTGATCCGCCGGCACTGATCGCCGGCGCGGATTTCAGGCCGTCTCCAGTTCCACCGGCGCGTCCACGGGCGCCCACAGACACACGCCCGCTTTCTTCCGGATCGATTCGATCCGCGCTGCATGTGCGGCGAGCTCGTCGGCGTGCACCCTCAGCACCGGCCGCGCGCCGGCAGGCTGCGAGAGCACGATGTGGCTCGTGTTGCGCTCCGGCTCGACCGCAGCGCCGAAGCCGATCTCGTGCTGGCCCGCGGTCAGTGCGAGATAGACCTCGGCCAGCAACTGGGCATCGAGCAGCGCGCCGTGCAGCTGGCGGTGCGCGTTGTCGACGCCGAGCCGGCGGCACAGCGCGTCGAGCGAGTTGCGCTGCCCGGGATAGCGCTGACGCGCGAGCAGCAGCGAATCCTCCACCGTCACCCGCTGGCGCAGCGTTCCGTAGTGCGGGCCCAGCAGCGACAGTTCGTTGTCGAGGAAGCCGACGTCGAAGGCCGCGTTGTGGATGATCAGCTCGGCCCCTTCGACGAACGCGAGGAAGGCGTCGGCGATGTCGGCGAACGGCGGCTTGTCGGCGAGGAACTCCAGACTCAGGCCGGTGACCTCGGCCGCGCCCTGTTCGAAGTCGCGGTCGGGCTTGATGTACTGGTGATAGGTGCGGCCGGTCGGTCGGCGCTCGACCAGTTCCACGCAGCCGATTTCGACGACGCGGTTGCCCTTCTTCCATTCCAGGCCGGTGGTTTCGGTATCGAGCACGATCTGACGCATGCGTGTCCTCTTCTCAGGCTGCAGCGGTGCGCTGTTCGCGCGCGGCGGCACTGGCGAGCGCATCGACGCGCTCGTTCTCGGGATGGCCGGAATGGCCCTTCACCCAGCGCCAGTCGATCTGGTGGCGCTCGCAGGCGACCTGCAGCCGCTGCCACAGATCCTGGTTCTTGACCGCGCCGCCGCCGGCGGTTTTCCAGCCGCGCTTGATCCAGTTGCGCATCCACTCGGTAATGCCCTGGCGCACGTACTGGGAATCGGTGTGCAACACGATCTCGCAGGGCTCGCTGAGCGCTTCGAGCGCGGCGATCGCGCCCATGAGTTCCATGCGGTTGTTGGTGGTCAGCGGCTCGCCGCCCGAGAGCTCGCGCTCGGTGGCCTTGTAGCGCAGCAAGGCGCCCCAGCCACCGGGGCCGGGATTGCCGAGGCAGGCGCCATCGGTATAGATCTCGATCGACTTCATCGGTGTTCCGTAAAAAAGATCAGGCCGCCGGAGCGGCCAACGGCATCGGCATCGCGCGGCGGCTGCGCATCGGCGTCAGCGGCAGATGCCGCTTCTGACCGCGCAGCGCGTAGGCCGCGCGCAGGCCAGGGCCGTTCTGGGATTCGGTCACGGCCTCGGTGCGCCAGCTCGGGCCCACGCCGTTCGACACCGCATCCGGTGCCAGGCCGGCATCCCGCATCCGGCGACGCCAGGTCAGTGGTTCGGCACTGGCGATGCCGGTCCCGCGCCAGCGCCAGCGGTACGGGGTCAGCGGATTGAGGACCAGCAACCACAGGTGTCCGCCGGGCGCGAGCACGCGTGCGGCCTCGGCGAGCAGACCGAGCGCATCGCCACGACCGCCGACCACATGCTGCAGCACGACCGCACCGAAGGCTTCGCTGGGCAGCGGCAGAGGCACGCCACAGCGCACCGGGCCATGCAGACCATCGCCCTGGCGCACCAGACACAGGCCGCGGCCTTCGACCTGCAGCTCGGGCACGCTCGGGGTCAGCCACAGCCACGGGAGACCCGGATGCGAGCCCAGCGCGTCGGCGACGAGCGCGTGCTCGCTGTCGAGGATCGCGCGGCCGGCCGGTGTCTCGAACCAGTTGCGGGCGCTGCCGGGTTGACCGGCCGGGGAGATCGCGGGCATGGTCGGCATTGTAATGGCTTCCAGCCGCCGCCGAGCCGACCCGATGCGACTGCAGCCCTTGCCCGCCTTCGAGGACAACTACATCTGGACGCTTTCCGACGCGTCCGGCCGCGCCATCGTGGTCGATCCGGGTGAAGCCGGGCCGGTGCTGACTGCCGCCGAAGACGGCCTGACACCGATCGCACTGCTGCTGACCCATCACCACGCCGACCACATCGGCGGCGTCGATGCCTTGCTGGCGCGGTGGCCGGACCTCCCGGTGTACGCGCCCGACGATCCACGGATTCCGCAGGCAACCGTGCGCGTGGGCGATGGCGACACCGTCGATATCGCCGACTGGCGCTTCGATGTGCTCGCCGTGCCGGGACACACCCGCAGCCATATCGCCTTCCACGGACACGGCCATCTGTTCAGCGGGGACACCCTGTTCAGCCTCGGCTGTGGGCGCATGTTCGAAGGTACCGCGGCCCAGATGCTGACCTCGCTCGATCGGCTGGCCGCCCTGCCTGCCGATACACTGGTCTGCTGTGGTCACGAATACAGCCGGTCCAACGCCGCCTTCGCGCGCGTGGTCGATCCGGACAACGCAGCACTGCGGCGCCGTGAACAGGAGATTCTCGACATGCGCAGCGTTCCGCGCCCCACCCTGCCCGTCGCGCTCGCCAGCGAGCTCGCCTGCAATCCCTTTCTCCGCGTCGGCACCGACGCCGTCCGCGGCGCTGCCTCGCACCAGGCCGGCACCGCGCTGACCGACCGGGTCGATGTCTTCGCCGCATTGCGGCGCTGGAAAGACGGCTTCCGCGCATGAGGCCGGGGCGCATGACCCGGCTCGCGGCGGCACTGCTCGTACTCGCAGCGCCGGCCGCGGCCAGCTTCGCGACCAACGCAGCTTCCAATCCCAACGCATCCACCGCGGCCCTGGTCCCGGCCACGCTCGCGACGTCCGGCACCTCGACGCCGGCGGTCACCCGCAATGGGCAGGAGGTCTACCGCCGCTTCCTCGATGGACTGTCCGAGCACGAGTGCACGGCGGATGCAACCGAGCGCTGGCGCTCGCACTTCGGTCATGTGCCACGCCAGCTGGCCTCGCGCGGCAACGATGTGCTGCCGCTGTTCGCCTACGTGGTCGAAGAGGTGCGCGCCCAGCATCTGCCGACCGAGTTCGCCCTGATTCCCTTCGTCGAGAGCGGCTACCGGCCCGGCGCCCGCAGCGCGTCCGGGCCTGCGGGCCTGTGGCAGTTCATCGCGGTGACCGCGCGCAACCACGAGATTCCGATCCGCCCCGGCTACGACGGCCGCCTGTCGCCCGCCGATTCCACGCGCGCGGCGGTGCGCTATTTGAAGACCCTGCACGGCATGTTCGCCGGCGACTGGCGTCTGGCGGTCATGGCCTACAACGCCGGCGAATATCGCGTATTCGGTGCGCTCAAACGCGCCGGCCAGGAGGCGCGCGACGCGACGCCCGACACGCTGCCGATGCCGCAGACCACCCAGGCCTATGTGCGCAAGCTGCATGCGCTGTCGTGCCTGATCAAGGAGGCCGGCGAGCGCGAGACCTGGATGGCCTCGATGGACCGCGAAGTGCCGGCGTTGACCGCGATCGCGGTGCCGGACGGCATCCGCGATCTCGACACGCTGGCGAGCCGCCACGAGACCGACGCCGCGCGCCTCAAACGCCTGAACCCTGCGCATGTCGACGGCCGCCTCGCTCGGATCGGCCAGCCGGTCACGCTGCTCGTGCCGCAGGCCGCGGCTGCGCCGCCGGTGTTCATGGCCGAAGCGCCGCCCGAAGTCGACATTCCACAGGCCGCCAGCGAGGCCACCACGGCCACGCGACGCATGCACACCGTCGCGCGCGGCGACTCGCCGTGGTCGATCGCCAAGCGCTACGGCCTGCGCACGCAGGAACTGCTGACCCGCAACGCGCTCGATGCACGCAGCGTGTTGCGGCCGGGCATGGAACTGCTGATCGACGAGCGCTGATCGGCGCGGCGCACGCGCGGTCAGCGCGTACCGCGCATTGCATCTGCATAAAAAAAGCCCGGCGCGAGCCGGGCTTTTTTCGTGGTCAGTGCGAAGCGTCCTTACAGGCGCGCTTCGTTGACCGTGATCTTCATCTCGCGGCGCAGGCTGCGCTGCATGATTTCCGCGTCCTCGCTGCCCAGCAGGCTGCCGAGCTGCTGACGCAGCATCGTCTGCTCCTGCGCGCTCGCATCCTCGGGCTTGCCCGGTTCGACCCTGGTCACGACGAACACCACCGCGCTGCCGTCGGCGAGCATCACCTTGCCCGGCGTCGGCGTATCGCCGCTCGGCGGCGCCGCGCGGAAATAGGCCTGGCTCGCATTCGCGTCCGGCACCGGCGCGCCACGCGGAATGCCCGGCACGTCCTGCGCCTGCAGCTGACGTTCGCCGGCCAGCGCCTGCAGGGTCTTGCCGCCCTTGATCTCGGCGACCATCGCATCGGCAGCCTGCTCGGCCTGCGTGCGCGCACGGTCGGCGCGCACCTCGGCGATCACGCGCTCGCGCACCTGCTCCAGCGGCTGCGCGCGCTCGGGCGTGTGGCTGGTGACGCGGATGAAGACCGTCTGGTTCGGGCCGATCTCGATCGGATCGCTGACCGTGCCGTCCTGGGTCAGCGCTTCGGAGAACGCAGCCTGCACCACCGCGTTGTTGGCCGCGATGCCGCTGCCGGCACCCCGCGCGAACGGCGCAATGGTCTGGATCTGCACGCCACCGGCCGCCGCGGCGGGTTCCAGCGACATCGGGTTCTTGTTGATCTCGTCGACAACGCGACCGACCTGCTCGTTGTAGACGCGCGAGCTGTCGCCTTCGCTGACTTCCTTTTCCATCTGCTCGCGCACGTCTTCGAACGCGACCGGCTTGCCGGCGTCCACTTCGCGCAGCTGCAGCACGTGCCAGCCGAAATCGGTACGCACGGGCGCGCTGACCGCATTGGGCTGCATCGCGAACAACGCGTCCTCGAACGCGCCGGCCATCATGCCCTTCTCGACCCAGCCCAGATCGCCGCCGCCGTCCTTGGAACCCGGATCGTCCGAGTTCTCGCGTGCGAGCGCGGCGAAATCTGCGCCCGGTGCCTGCGCCTTGGCGGCGATGTCGGCAGCCTTCTTCTGCGCGGCCTGCTGCGTGGCCTCGTCGGCACCGGCGGGCACTTCGACCAGAATGTGCGAGGCCAGACGACGCTCGGCCGTCGCGAAGCGCGACTTCACCTGCTCGAAGTGGGCACGCGCCTCGGCCTCGTCGACCGTCGCGTTCTCCGCACCGGCGGCGGCTGCGGCCTTCAACTCGATGTATTCCAGCGCGACCTTCTCCGGCTCGCGGTAGCGCGCGGCATGCGATTCGTACCAGGCCTGCTGGTCGGCCTGCGACACTTCGGCCGCATCGACGGCCGGCGGCGGCACGACGACGAAGCTGACGTCGCGACGCTCGCCCAGCAGACGCATCAGACGCGTGGACTCGCCCGCCGTGACGAACGCGGTCTCGGCGATCGACTGCGGCACCAGGGCGCGCTGCAGGTCGACGCGGATGGCTTCCTGGAACTCGCGCGGCGTGCGCGGCGGCTGCGTGGACTGCAGCGCCATCTGGTAACGCTGCGGATCGAAGCGACCTTCGACCTGGAACGCCGGGATCGACTGGATGATCTGCTGCACCTGCGCATCGCCGACGACGATGTTGGCGCGATCGGCCGCGAGACCGAGCACCGCACGGTCGATCAGCTGCTCGAGCACCTCGCGCTTGCTCTCCATCGTCTCGAACGCACGCGCATCGAACGCCTCGCCTTCCTGCTGACGACGCTGCTCGCGCATGCTGTCGAAGGTCTGGCGGAACTCTTCGGCGCTGACCTCGGCAGAGGTCCACGCGAACTTGCGCACCAGCCACCAGTCCGGCGCGGACTGCCACCATTTCGGCGGCGCCTCGACCTTGGCGGCATAGTCGGCATTGTTCTGGAACAAATACTGCTCCATGCCGAAGAACGCGAAGGGGACCGCGAGCACCGCCACGATGGCGATGGCGATCCAACCACTGGTCTTATCTCGAAGCGCTTGCAGCATGGGTCCGGACACGGGATGGCGAGCCGCCCAGTGTACCCGCAAGCCCGCGACCGCGCAGGCGCAACGGCCTTCCATACCGCGCCGCGAGCGCGCTCGCACCTGTTCAGTCGCGATCCGGAATCCGGTCGTAATCGCCAAGGGGATCGCGTACCATGCGCGCCTGACCGGAATCCCCGTCCGGACCAGCAGCGCACAGCGCGGCCGGCCGGATGCTCCAGACGTACGACACGTCGCTATCTCAAGAAGAAGAGGAATTCACTGATGGCAAACCTCACCAAGTCCGACATCATCGCTTCGGTCGCCGAGAAGTCCGGCCTGTCGCGCGCCGACGCTGGCCGTGCCGTCGACGGCCTGCTCGACACGATCACCGAGGCGCTGAAGAACGGCGACGCGGCCAACTTCGTCGGCTTCGGTTCGTTCGTCGCCCGTCCGCGCGCTGCGCGCACCGGCCTGAACCCGCAGACCAAGGAGCCGATCCAGATCGCCGCTTCGACCGTGCCTGCGTTCAAGGCTGGCAAGGCGCTCAAGGATGCAGTAAAGTAAGCGGCTCGATTGTTCCGCATGGGTGCTTAGCTCAGCGGTAGAGCGTCTCCTTTACACGGAGAGGGTCGGGGGTTCGAAACCCTCAGCACCCACCAAGAGTTTCAAAGCGCGGAGCGGTAGTTCAGTTGGTTAGAATGCTGGCCTGTCACGCCGGAGGTCGCGGGTTCGAGTCCCGTCCGCTCCGCCAATCTACAAGCAAAGAACCCTGCAGAGATGCGGGGTTTTTTGTGGGCTGCGTTTTTTCGAGACCTGCGGTGCGGAGCGGGCACTGCGCGATCGATGCCGGTGTTCCGGGCGCACGCATCGACAGGACAGGCCTGGTCGCCGGTCGGTGTTCCGTTTGCGCCCTTCTGGAAACATCGTTGGTGCTGGTTCTTGGATCGATGATGTCACGCGAACGCCTGGTCACCGGCGGGCGCGTCGACATCGAGCGGTGCACGATCAGCCGCCACGACGATCAGGCATTCCGCCTAGAGCGTGCATTCGCGCGTCTGCGAATCGGGTGTGCTCGGCACACGCCCGCGTGTCGCTTCGCACGCACCGGAGCGCATCACGTGCGACGACCACCAATGTGCGAGAACACAATCACCGAGCGGCGTTGCGACCCGAATCGATGCCGCCTCGAACATCGCGAAAAAAAGTGCGTACAGCCTCTTCCCAAGTCCGGAGTTTCATGTAGAATCTCGCGCCTTGGAGCGGTAGTTCAGTTGGTTAGAATGCTGGCCTGTCACGCCGGAGGTCGCGGGTTCGAGTCCCGTCCGCTCCGCCATTTGCAAACGAAAACCCCTGCAGAAATGCAGGGGTTTTTCGTTTGTGCCGAGCTCGATCCCGGTCGGTCAGCCGCTACCGGCAATCACCTTCGCGTACGAACGCGAGGTCCTCGAAGTCGTAGCTGAAATCGGCATCCGGATCGACCTTGGCCATGTGCAGCGCGCTCGCGCTGCCATGCGCTGGCGATGCGATCAGCCACGCGTCGACATCGACGTCGTCATCCCGCCAGCGCACCTGCAGCCGGCCATCGACGGCGACCACGTCGCCCTGCAGTTTCGGCGAGCGCTCGGACACGAAGCGCAGTCCAACTTTGTGCGGACACACGTCGACGCTGCCGAACCACGGATCGCGCCAGCGCCCGGCAACGCTCGCGATCTGTCGCGCGGTCGGCGTGCGCGCCGGCAATCGCGTGTCGACTGCTGACGTGCCACTGGCCGCGCGCTCAGCTGCGAGCAGACCGGCGTAATACGCGACATCGTGCGAACCCGCTCCATCGGTGAACTGCTTGACCAGCGCCTGCACCAACACCGTGCGCGCTTCGTCCGCATCGCCATTGATCAGCACGACGATGCCGACACCGCGCTCGGGCAGCAGCGTCAGCGCGGAGTACATGCCCTTGAGCGTGCCGGTGTGCGAGACCTTCGACGTGCCGTCGACATCGGTCAGCCGCCAGCCGTAGCCATAGGCCGAGAAGTGGCTGCGATCCCACGCACGCATGCGCGCGCCCAGCGGCATCGGCATGTGCGCCGTCCACGCGGCATCGCGTTGCGCCTGCGACAGCCACGGGCGTTCGGCTTGCGCGTTGCCGGTATCGAGCCAGACCTGCGCCCAGCGCAGCATGTCGTCGAGGCTGCAGCGCAGTCCGCCGGCGGCCATCATTGGCTCATCCGGAATCATCGCGTCATCGGCGCGCACCACGACATTGCGTCCGTCGATGCGCGCATGCGGCTGGGCGACATTGCCGACGGCGTCGCGCGACCAGCTGCCGGCCTGGCAGCGCGTCATGCCGAGCGGTTCGAAAACTTCGCGCCGCACCAGCACATCGAACGGCACGCCGGTCACGGCGGCCGCCACTTCGCCGGCGACGATGTAGAGCGTGTTGTCGTAGGCGTAGCGCGAGCGGAAGCTCCAACGCGGCTGCAGATGACGCAGGCCATGGATGACCTCCTCGCGCGTGAAGCGGTTCGGCGACGGCCACAGCATCAGATCGCCGGCGCCGGGGCCGAGTCCGCTGTTGTGGATCAGCAGATCGCGCACCTGGATTTCGCGCGTGACCCAGTCGTCGGCCATGCGGAAACCGGGCAGATGCCGCACCACCGGATCGTCCCAGCGCAGCAGACCGGCATCGACCTGGCGGGCCAGCACTGCCGCGGTCATCGCCTTGCTGTTGGAGGCGATCTTGAACAGTGTGGCCGCATCCACCGGCTCGCTCTGCCCTGCGCGCAGCTCGCCGCGCGTGTGGCGCAGCATCACCTCGCCATCGACGACGACGCCCACCGCGATCCCGGGCAACGCGTAATGCGCGACCGCATCGTCGACCAACGACGCGAGCCGTGCAGGATCGACCTGCACATCGCGTGCACCCGCCTGCCCCGTGACGGCGAGGCAGGCGATCAGTATCCAGCGCGCGATGCGCGTCGGCACGGCCGTCAGAAATCGAACGTGATGTTGGCGAACACCTGGCGCCCGATGGCGCTGTAGCTGCTGGCGAAGTACGGCCACGCGGTATGCGAATCGTCGCGCGGCGGCATTTCATCGAGCAGGTTGAGCACGCTGATGCCCAGCGTCACGTCGTCGGTGATGCGACGCGAGACGTCGGCGTTCCAGATCACGTAGCCCGACGTGCGGCCCGGCAACACGTTGCCGTTGTAGTTCGGCCGGCTGCCATAGCGGTAGCCGTAGAGGCTGGTGTTCCAGGCATCATTCGACCAGCTGGCGCGCCAGTTCGCGCGGCTGCGCTGGCTGTTGTACTCGACGGTGCTGCGCACGTCGCGCGGCGCTTCGTCGCCGAACTGCGCGACCTCGAATTCGAGCACGTGCGTGTAGCCGGCCTGCAGGTTCAGATCGCCCCAGCGGCCGGACTCGATACCGTAGCGCAGCGACGCGTCGAGGCCTTCGGTGCGCATCAGCGAGGCGTTGATCGGGTACGTCGCGAAGCGTGTGATGCGACCTTCGGGATTGAGATCGGACACCACGCGCTGTACGGCGCCGGCGTAGAACTGGCAGGCTTGCGAATTCGTGTCGACCGGAGCACCGTTGCGATCCTGTCCGAGCCGGCAATTCGCTTCCTGCTCGAGGTAGTAGCTGTTCGACAGCGTCTGTACCCGGCCTTCGAGCTCGATGCGATACCAGTCGACGCTCGCCGACAGGTTCGGCAGCACGTCCCAGACCACACCCAGCGTCGTCGATTTGCCCTTCTCTTCTTCGAGCAGCGGGTTCGACGATTGCGTCATGTAGGTCTGGTAATTGAACGCCGCGGTGCAGGCGGGCGTCTCGGGGGCGATGCCGTTGAGCCGGCACAGGTACTCGTCGTCGACGATCGGATTGGAGCCGGTTGTGCCGGCATAGATCCACAGCAGATCCGGCGCGCGGAAGCTGGTGGCATGCGCGCCACGCAGCAGCAGGTTGCGGAACGGACGCCATTCCAGGCCTGCCTGCCAGGTCACCGCGTCATCGACGGACGTGATGTCGTCGTACTTGTCGTAACGGCCGGCAAGCGTGGCTTCGAGCCGTTCGAACACCGGCACGCGGAATTCGAGGCCCAGTGCGAACCGGTCGCGCGGGCCACCGCCAGGCGTGCTGGTCAGGTTGTAGACGCGGTCCGGGCCGGTGTAATCGACGGTCGTGCGTGGATCGGGCGTCAAGGAGTATTCCTGCTTCGCGGCTTCGAGCACCGCTGCCATCTGCAGCGGCCCGGCCGGGAGATCGAACAGCGGACCGCTGGAGACGAACTGCGCCTGGTCGGACTTCGACACGCCGTCGCTGACCACCGTGGTGGTGAGCTGGTCGTACAGCGCGGCGGAGCCGGGCGCGAACAAGCGGTCGGTGTAGAACTCGCGGATCTCGTTGCCGTCCGGCGCGATGCCCAGCACCGGACCCATGTAGTAATCGCGCACGGCGCGGGTGAGGAAGCGCGGACGCGTGGTGGTGATCTCGAAGCGCGACGAGGTCAGGCTCACGTCCCAGTCGAAGCGGCCGTCGGCCAGCGTGCCGCGCAGGCCGGCGTTGATCGACCACGCACGTTCGTCGTACTCGATGTACTTGGTGCCGCCCACTTCATCGGGCAGGAAGATGCGCTGCGCAGTGACGAGACCACGTACGGGATCGCGCACGGTGAACGGGCCTTCGCCGATGTAGTAATGCGTCTGGCTGGAACTCTTGTCGTTGGAATCGCTGCCCAGCAACTGTGCGTAACCGGTGACCGTATCGCTGAAATCGAAGCTGCCCGACACGTAGGCCGAGGTCTTGCCGTAGGCGTTCTGGATCGAACGCGCGTCGTAGTAACCGAGCGCCCCGCAGCGATTGGGCACCGCGACGGTCGTGGCCGAGTGGAAGGGCACGAAATCGGGATTGGTCGCGTCGCAGGCGTCCAGCAATGCCTGGTAGGACGGCGACAGCGCGCCGGCATCGTTGCGCCACAGATAATTCTGGCCGGCGCGGAAGTAGACGCCGCTGATCGATGCGGTCGGCCGTTCCGGATTGGTGCGGTACTGCGGATGCGCCAGATACGTGAGATCGCGCTGCGAAGCGACGATCTCCTCGCGATCCAGACGTTCGATCGCATAGGTCAGGCTCCAGCGGTCGCCGGTACGCCCGCCGGTCCACTGGAACAGGCCGGTGTCGCCGCCGCCCTGCGTGGTCGTGCCACCGCGCAGGCGGATGGTGTCGCCGCTGAAGTTCTCCTTGGTGATGATGTTGACCACGCCGGCGACCGCGTCGGATCCATAGATGGCCGAGGCGCCGCCGCTCATCACTTCGATGCGCTCGATCGCCGCCGCCGGAATGCTGCCCAGACTCACCGCGGTGCCGTTCGAACCGTAGGGTTGCGGATAGTCGGCCAGGCGCTGGCCGTTGAGCAGGATCAGCTGGTAGCCCGGCCCCAGCCCGCGCAGATTCATGAACTGCCCGTTCGGCGAGTTGCCGGTCTGGTCCGATTCGTTGAGCGTGTTGCCGGTGAACTGGGTCAGCGTGCCCAGTGATTCCCAGACCGTGCTGAAGCCCTGCTTCTGGATGTCCTGCGCGGTGATCACGGTCACCGGTGCCGGCCCCTCGATCTCGGTGCGCGCGATGCGCGAGCCGGTGACCTGCACCTGGTCGAGCGTGCTGACGCGTTCGTCCGGCGTGGACGTCTGCGCGTGAACGATCGCGGGTGTGGCCAGCGCCAGCAGCAGCGCGGCGCTCAGGCGACGGAAGACAGGCGGGTGCGAAGCGGGCTGACAGGACATGCGGAACGGACTCCCCAGGTAGCGTGGCGACACGACGCACGCAACCGGCGGATCACCCCGGTGCGGCCGAGATCGGTAGCAACCCGGCCGCCCCGGAGGGCCCCCTTACCGGACGGGTATGACCACGTGATTAACACCCGTGATGAATCGGTGTCAATTAATTATTCCGCCTTGTCCTGAGGCGGAAAACAAATATTCTCGAACGCTCGACCGCAGACCGGTGCGCACTGCGTGCGCACCGACCGCAGGAGCCGCGATGCGTTTCAACCGACTGTCCCCGTTCGCCCTGCGTTGCACGCTCGCCACGCTGTTGACCTTGGCCGCGTTGCTGCCGGCACCCGGTGCGACGCAGGCCGCGTCGCCGGCGATTCCCGGCCTGACTGCATCGATGTCGTCGCCGGAGTACTGGATCGCGCGACTCGACGCACCGGACGCCGTCGTCCTCGATCCCGCTGCGATCGACGCGCAGAACGCGGCGATGCGGCGCGACGATGCGTCGATCCACGATCCACTCGCCCTGCCCGCCCGCCTCGACCGGCGCACCGTCGCCGGTTGGATCGAAGCGCTGTCGAAGCGTCCCACGGCGCCACGCTTCACCGTCGATGGTCCGGTCGCTGCCGCGACGCTCGATGACTGGATGGAGGCACTGGCGCTCGACGCTCTGCCCGCGCAGGTGACGCCGCGCTTCGGCCTCGTCGTGCGTCGCACCGACCTGCGCGCATTTCCGACCGCGACCCGCGTGTTCAGCCGCCCCGGCGACACCGACATCGACCGCTTCCAGGAAGACGCCCTGTTCCCGGGCGCGCCGGTCGCGGTGCTGCACGCAAGCCGCGACGGCGACTGGCTGTTCGTGGTCAGCGAGCGCTATCGCGCCTGGGTCGAGACACGGCACGTCGCGATCGGCCCGCGTGACGCAGTCGCGGGCTACGTGGCACGTGCGGCCGATGGCGTCGTCGTCACCGGCGCCACTGCGCGCACGGTGTTCACGCCGGAAGCGCCAGCGGTCTCGGATGTGCAGCTGGAGATGGGCGTGCGCGTGCCGCGTGCCGACTGGGGCGCGACGCGTGCGCTGCACGGCCAGATGCCGGCGTTCGGTGACATCGTCGAACTGCCCGTGCGCGGTGACGACGGCGCGCTCTCTTTCATGCCGGCGCTGTTGCCGGCATCCGCCGACGTGGCCGACGACGTGCTGCCCTACACGCGCGCTGCGCTGATCCGCCAGGCCTTCAAGTTCCTCGGCGAGCGCTACGGCTGGGGGCATGCCTACAACGCGCGCGACTGCAGCGGGTTCGTGTCGGAGATCTACCGCAGCGTCGGCATCCTGCTGCCGCGCAACACCAGCGCGCAGGCGACGAGCCCGGCGTTGAACCGCATCGAAGTGCCGGCCGACATGCCGTACGCGCAGCGTCTGCAACTGCTGCGCGACGCTGACGTCGGCGACATGGTGTTCATTCCCGGCCACGTGATGCTGGTCATCGGCCACATCGACGGCGAGCCCTGGGTGATCCACGACACCGCCGGCATGAGCCTGCGCGACGCCGACGGTTCGATCGTACGCCTGCCGCTCAATGGCGTCGTGGTCACGCCGGTCACGCCGATGCTGTCGGGCGAGGACGTCACCACCATCGACCGCATCACCAGCATCCAGCGCGTGCGCTGACGCGCGCATCCCACGGGACATCCATGAAGATCACCGACATCCAGCTGGGCATGGTGCGCGTGCCGCTGAAGACGCCGTTCAAGACCGCGTTGCGCACCGTGGAGAGCGTCGACGACATCATCGTGTCGATCCACACCGATACCGGCCACATCGGCTACGGCGAAGCCGCGGCGACCGCGGTGATCACCGGCGATACGCACGGCTCGATCGTCGCCGCGATCTCGACCGTCATCGCACCACGGCTGGTCGGCCGCGAGATCGCCGATTTCAACGCGCTGACGCGGCTCGTGCAGACCGCGCTCGAGCGCAACACCAGCGCCAAGGCCGCGGTCGAGATCGCGCTCTACGATCTGTTCGCACAACTGCATGGCGCGCCGCTGTACCGCATCCTCGGCGGCGGCGATCCGGTGATCAGCACCGACATCACGATCAGCGTGGACTACATCGACAAGATGGTTGCCGATGCGTTGTCGGCCGTGGATCGCGGCTTCGGCGCGCTGAAGATCAAGGTGGGCAAGGATCTGGGCGTGGACCTCGAACGCATCCGCGCGATCCACGCCGCGGTCGACGGCCGTGCGCTGCTGCGCCTCGATGCGAACCAGGGCTGGACGCCCAAGCAGGCCGTGCATGCGATGCGCCAACTCGAGGACGCCGGCATCGAACCGGAGCTGCTGGAACAGCCGGTCAAGGCCCACGATCTCGCCGGCCTGAAGTACGTCACCGATCGCGTACACGTGCCGGTGATGGCGGACGAAAGCGTGTTCGGCCCGGTCGAACTGATCGAACTGATCCGCATGCGCGCGGCCGACATCGTCAACATCAAACTGATGAAGACCGGCGGCCTGTCGAATGCGATCAAGCTCGCCGACATCGCCGGCCTGCACGGCGTCGATTGCATGATCGGCTGCATGATCGAGACCAGCATCAGCGTCGCCGCGGCGGCGCATCTGGCCGTCGCCAAGTCCGATGTTATCACCAAGGTCGATCTCGACGGGCCCTCGCTGTGCGCCTGGAATCCGGTCGAAGGCGGCGTGTCGTTCGAAGATGCCGAGATCTCGATCGGCGACGCGCCGGGCCTCGGGATCATCTCGATACGCGGCGTGCAGCCCATCGCCAGCTGACGTGCAGATGGCCTCGCCGCTGCTGAAGATCCGCGCCGAGCGCGACCGGCTGTCGGCGATCGAACGCCGCATCGGTGATTTCGTGCTGGAGAACGCGCACCTGCTGCGCGACTACTCGTCGCAACAGCTCGCCGGGGCGCTCGGCATCAGCCAGTCGAGCGTGGTGAAGTTCAGCCAGAAGCTCGGCTTCCGCGGCTATCCGGATCTCAAATTCTCGATCGGCGAATCGGTCGCGCGCGAACGCGAGCCGCCGACCGTCGCGCCCGCCGCGACGATCGAAGTGCCCGCGATCGCCGAGGCACTGTGGCAGGGCAAGAGCCAGGCCGAAGCCGCGACGCGTTCGATCAATCCCGAATCCGGGCTCCAGGTGATCGCGGCCGCGCTGCATGTGGCCGGGCGCGTGGTCGTGGTCGGTTCGGGCGAAGACAATCTCGCGGCGCGCGCGTTCGCGTTGCGGCTGTCGCTGCTCGGGGTCGCTGCGGCCTACCATCCTGATCCTGCGCTGGCCGCCGCACAGGTCGCCGGCCTGGGCGAAGGCGACCTGCTGGCGCTGTTTTCCGAGCAGGGCCAGCAGCCGGCGCTGCTGCAACTCGCCCGGCTCGCACACGAACGCGGCGCACGCGTGCTGTCGGTGACGCGGCATTCCAGCAATCCGCTGCGCACCCGCGCCGATCATGCGCTGCTGGTCTCGGCACACGACGCGCAGCCGCATGTCGCGATGCTGCTCTATCACAGCGCCCTGCAGCAGCTGCTCGATATCCTGATCGTGCAGCTGTGCGCGATGCCCGGCCGGCAGGCGCGACTCGCCGACCATCAGGCGCGCATGCGCCGCCTGCTCGATCCATGACTCCTGAGGACGCCTCCATGCCCCGATTCCCTCGACGCGCCGCGGGCGCCGCGCTGCTGCTGGCCACACTGCTGCTCGCCGCCTGTGGCACCACACGGACACCGGCGGCAGCCCCGCTGACCGGTGCGCAGCAGGTGGTCGTCGTGACGTCCGCCGACTGGGACGCCGCGCAAGCGCGCATGCAGCGCTTCGAACGCGACGGCGACGGGGCCTGGCGTGCGGTCGGCGATGCGGTGCCGGTGATGCTGGGCCGCAGCGGCAGTGGCTGGGGCATCGGTCTGCACCCGGCGCAGACCGGTGAACCGCAGAAGCGCGAAGGCGACGGCCGCGCACCGGCCGGCGTGTTCGCGATCGGCGAGGCCTTCGGCTACGCACCCACCGGCATCGGCGCCCTGTCCTACCTGCCCATGCAGGCCTCGCATTACTGCATCGACGTGCCGGCCTCGCCGCTCTACAACCGCATCGTCGACGAGCAGGACGTCGGTGCGGCCGCGGTGGAGGGTTCCAGCGAGCGCATGCGTCTCGACCTGCACAACGATGGCGACGTGCGCTATCGCCAGGGCTTCGTCATCGAACACAACGCACAAGGCGAGGCAGGCCGCGGCAGCTGCATCTTCGCCCACCTGCTGCGCCGCCCCGACGAGACCACGGCCGGCTGCACCGCGATGAGCGATGCGGCGATGGACGCTCTGCTTGGCTGGCTGGACCCGGCGCGCACACCGCGCTTCGTGCTGCTGCCCGACGCCGAATACACGCGTCTGCAGACCGCCTGGCAGTTGCCGGCGCTGCCGCGATGAGCGCCGCGACGCCATTGGTCTCGCGCATCGCCACGCTCGACGATCTGCCCGCGGTGCTGGCGATGATGCGGGCCTTCTACAGCGAGGACCGCCTGCACTTCGACGAGGTCGCCACGCCGCGCGCGGTGTCGGCGCTGCTGTCGGATCCGGGCTGCGGCGCACTGCTGCTGCTCGGCGCCGAGGGCGCCGACGGCTACATGGCGCTGACGCGCGGTTTCAGTCTGGAACAGGGCGGCCACCACGCCCTGCTCGACGAGCTCTACATCGCGCCGGCCGCGCGCGGCCGTGGACTCGGCGCGCAGGCGCTCGAACTCGCCAGTACGCAGGCGCGGATCTGGGGCGTCGCCGTGCTGCGGCTGGAAGTGCATCACCACAATCCGCGCGCGAAGGCGCTGTATCTGCGCGCGGGTTTCGTCGACGGCGTCCGCGATACGCTCGCGCTCGACCTGGGCACGCGCCTCTGATGCATCGGCGACCGCGCGGCCGCCACGCCGCATGGCATGCTGCTGCGGTCCGTCGAACCGGCAACGCGCCATGACCGAAGCTGTTCCCGCACGTCGCACCCTTCCCGCCTCGGTCCGCGTGCTGCTGGCGTTGCTGGCCGGCGCGGTCGTCGGTCTCTCGCTCGCGGCGTGGAACCCGGACACCGCGCTGCGCGTCGCCGAGTTCGCGCAACCGGTCGGCAAGCTCTGGCTCAACGCCTTGCAGATGACCGTGGTGCCGCTGGTGGCGGCACTGGTGGTGGTCGGCATCAACGGCGCGGCCGATGCCGCGGCGTCCGGCCGCAACGCGCGCATGGCGATGGCGACGTTCGCGGTGCTGCTGGCGGTCTGCGGCACCTTCGCCGCGATCGCCGCCCCGGCGTTGCTGTCGCTGGTGCCGCGCGACGATGCCCTGGTCGGCGCGTTCCGCGCCGCGATCCAGGCGCCCGAAGTCCTGCCGCAGGCGCCGAGCTTCGGCCTGTGGATCACCAGCGTGATTCCGAGCAACGCGATCGCCGCCGCGGCCGCCAGCGCGATGCTGCCGCTGGTCGTGTTCTCGATGTTCTTCGGCTTCGCGCTGACCCGGCTCGAACCCGAGCGACGTGGGCGGATGCTCGACCTGGTGCGCACGATCGGCGACGCGATGATCGTCGTCGTGCGCTGGGTGCTGTGGGCGGCGCCGGTCGGCGTGTTCGCGCTGGTGCTGGCGGTCTGCGCGCACGTCGGCCTCGGCGTGCTGACCGCGCTGGGTTACTACATCGCGCTGCAGTGCGTGCTGTACGTGGCGATCACGTTGCTGATGTACGGGGTCGCGGTGACCGTCGCCGGCGAACGTCTGCCGCGCTTCGCCGCCGCGCTGCTGCCGGTACAGGCGATCGCCGCGAGCACGCAGTCCTCGCTCGCATCGTTGCCGGTGATGATCGACAGCGCGCGCAATCGACTGGGGTACCCGCTGGCGGTGACCTCGCTGGTGCTGCCGATGGCGGTGTCGCTGTTCCGCATCGCCAGCCCCACGCAGTATCTGAGCGTCGTGGTGTTCATCGCCTGGATGTACGGCGCGGCGCTGGGGCCGGCGCAGCTCGCGATCGCGGTCGGCCTGAGCATCGTCATCAGCATGGGTTCGGTCGGGCTGCCGGGCCAGGTGAGTTTCATGACCAACAACCTGCCGGTGACGCAGGCGATGGGCCTGCCGATCGAACCGCTGGGCGTGCTGCTCGCCGTCGACACGCTGCCCGATGCCTTCGCCACCGTCGCTAACACCACCGCCGACGTCACCGCGACCGCCGTCGTCGCCCGCCGCAGTGGCACATCGGCTTCATCGGATCTGCCATCGACATGACCGACACCTGGACCCTGCTGCACAACCCGCGGTGCTCGAAGTCGCGCGCCGCGCTCGACCTGCTGCAGTCGCGCGGCATCGAAGCGGAGGTCGTGCGCTATCTCGACAAGCCCCTCGATGCCGATGCCCTGCACACGCTGCTGCGGCGTCTCGACATCGCACCCCGTGCGCTGCTGCGCACCGGCGAGGATGCGTATCGCGACCTCGGGCTCGCCGATGCGGCGCTCGATGACGATGCGATCGTCGAGGCGATGGTCCGGCATCCCGAATTGATCGAAAGGCCGATCCTGGTGCACGGGGAGCGTGCAGTGATCGGCAGACCAACGGAACGGTTGCTGGCATTGCTGGACTGAGAGCGACTGTCTCTTACAACTTCAGCTGCCGTCGCCCCAGCGGCGTTCAACGGACGAACGTCCGGT
This sequence comes from Lysobacteraceae bacterium PS02340, assembly GCA_029959605.1. Lineage (GTDB taxonomy): Bacteria > Pseudomonadota > Gammaproteobacteria > Xanthomonadales > Xanthomonadaceae > Luteimonas > Luteimonas flava. Next base: position 28,784 of record JASCOC010000010.1, read on the forward strand.
CACGCTGGGGCCCATCTTGGTTTGGAATTGACCGCGAAGATGGATCCCAGCTTGCGCTGGGACGACGAACCAATGTGATCGATCGCCTGCGTTGGCGTCGGACTCAGTGCGTGCGCTTCGCCACGTGCATCGCCGACGCACGCGCCGGCGGCGCAAAGCTGTCGGCGCGCGCGCTCGGCCAGAAGGTCTTGAACACCGCGTGCTCGGGCACGCCGGTCAGCAATTCGCCAGGCTCGAGGAAGCGGTACAGCGCCGCCAGTGAACGCACTTCGGTCGGCGAGACCCGCCGCAGGATGTGCTCGGGGCCGATCTGCATCGGATGTTCCAGTCCCGCCGCTCCGATCATGTCGCGCAGCGCCTTGAGCGTGTTCTGGTGGAAGTGGAAGACGCGGTTGGCCTTGTCCGGCACGTCGAGCAGGCGCCAGCGCGCGGGATCCTGCGTGGCTACGCCCGTGGGGCACTGGTCGGTATGGCAGGTGCGCGACTGGATGCAGCCGAGCGAGAACATGAAACCGCGGCCCGCGTTGCACCAGTCCGCGCCCATCGCCAGCGTGCGCGCGATGTCGAAGCCACTGGTGATCTTGCCGGCCGCGGCGACGCGGATGCGGTCGCGCAGGCCGATGCCGACCAGCGTGTTGTGCACCAGCATCAGCGCTTCCTGCAGCGGCAGGCCGACATGGTTGATGAACTCCGACGGCGCTGCGCCGGTGCCGCCCTCGGCGCCGTCGACGACGATGAAGTCCGGCAGGATGCCGCTGTCGAGCATCGCGCGCGCGATGCCGAACCATTCCCAGGGATGCCCGATCGCGAGCTTGAAGCCCGCCGGCTTGCCGCCCGACAGCGTGCGCATGCGGTCGACGAATTCCAGCAGGCCGAGCGGCGTGGAGAACGTGGTGTGCGCGGCCGGCGACTCGCAATCCTGGCCGACCGGAATGCCACGCGTCTCCGCGATCTCCGGCGTGACCTTGGCGCCGGGCAGCATGCCGCCGTGGCCGGGCTTGGCGCCCTGCGAAAGTTTCAGCTCGACCATGCGCACTTGCGGCTCGGCCGCGTGGCGCGCGAACAGGTCTTCGTCGAAGCGGCCCTTGGCATCGCGGCAGCCGAAGTAGCCCGAGCCGATTTCCCAGACCAGATCGCCGCCGTGCTCGCGGTGATACTCCGAGATCGCGCCTTCGCCGGTGTCGTGGAAGAAGTTGCCGCGCTTCGCGCCGAGATTCAGTGCGCGGATCGCGTTCGCAGACAGGGAACCGAAACTCATCGCCGAGATGTTGAAGATGCTCGCGGTATACGGCTGCGCGCGTTCGTCGCCGACCGGCACGCGGAAGTCGTGCGATGCAGCGTGCGCAGGCACCAGCGAATGGTTGATCCATTCGTACTGCGTGCCGTACATCGGCAATTCGCTGCCGAACGGCACCACGTCGCTGACGTTCTTCGCCCGCTGGTAGACCAGCGCACGCTGCTGACGCGAGAACGGCACTTCGTCCTGGTCGTCCTCGATGAAGTACTGGCGGATCTCGGGGCGGAACGCTTCCAGTCCATAGCGGAAGTGCGCGGTCAGCGGATAGCTACGACGCAGCGTCGCGCGCTTCTGCATCAGGTCGACGGTGCCCAGCACAGACAGTGCCAGCATCGGCACCGCGGCGAGCGCCCAGCCCACCGACGCATGCAGGGTCGCCATGGCGATCGAGACCAGCGCCATGACGACGCAGAGTGCGAATGTGAGATAGCGGCCCATGGGACTCCCTTGCAGAACCGCCGGAGCGTCGCGTCCGGCGCGCCATCCTCCCCGGACGACGGTGAAAACCAGCTGCAGGCCGGTCGGGCCCGTGCTGCGCGTTGTGCGCATGGTAGGTAGCGAACCGTCATGGGGCCACCCGAAACTGAATGTTCCGTTGCGCACCCGTCCGTTTCACGGGGGTTTGGCGGGGCGCTGCCTACTGTCGAATCGAACCCCCACCCATGCCCGAACGTCCATGTCGCAACTCGCCTACAACCCGGTGGTCCTCGCGGAGATGACGCGGGCCGTGCACGCGGACCGGCCCGACGCGGACTGGCATGAGCTCGAACCGGTGCTGCGGGCGCAGTGGGAGCAGATGCCGCACGCGATCGACTGGGATACCGCACGCGCCGCGGCCGCCGCGCATTTCCGCACGATGCGCGGCCTGCCGGATGCGGCGCCGGTCGTCGGACCATCCGTCGAATCGCGGAGCACGGCCTCATGATCTCGCCACGGACGATCTGGCACGTGCTGGTGCTGCCGACCTACATCCTGATCACCGGCGCCGTGTTCGCGCTGGCGTTGCGCAATACCGCTGGCTCGATCCTCTCGCCGCTCGCCGGGCTTGCCCCCTGGGTGGTCGTGGTCGCAGCAGCGTTGGCGATGCTGTCGATCGTCGGCGCGTTGCTGCGCTGGCGGCGCAGGCTGTCCGCAGTCCGCCGCGTGCGCGCGGCCCGCGTGCGTCCCGTTGCACCGGAGTGGGAAGACGGCGAGGCAACCGGCGTCGCCCATCACGCAGGTCCGGGCTGATCCCGAAGCTTCAGAGCGGTTCCGCGATGTGGATCGTGTTGCCGCCCGCGCGCTTGGCCTGATACAGCGATGCATCGGCGCGTGCGAACCAGTCCTGCCAGTCGCGTTCCGCCGACAGCATCGCACCGCCCACGGCCACGGTGATCCGCCCCCCAGGACCGACCAGTCGCGTCGCCACTGCATCGCGCACGCGTTCGGCCGCGCGTGTCAGCGCCTGCTCCGACAGCACCGGCAACAACATCACGAACTCCTCGCCGCCGAAGCGATAGACCGAGTCGCCCTGCCGCAGTTCCTCACGCAACAGCACGGCGAGATCGATCAGCACCGCGTCGCCGGCCGCGTGCCCGAAGGTGTCGTTGACGGTCTTGAAGCGATCGATGTCGAGCACCAGCAGGCCCGCGCGACTGCTCTGGCCCGTCGCGATCGCATGCCGCAGATCGGCCTCGAGCATGCCGCGATTGGGAATGCGCGTCAGCGGATCGACGCTCGCCAGCAGTTCCAGCGAATCGCTGTGCGTACGCAGTCGCCGCGCGAACACCAGCGAGAAGCCGTACACCAGCGACCAGGTCACCAGGGTGCTGATGTGATACGGACCGACGTCGCGCCACAACAGCGTCGCCGATGCGATCAGCAGCAGCACAGCGCCGCTCCACGTCGCCACGCGCAGCGGCGCGAGATAGAAGTTGGTCATCAGCGCGACGTAGACCCAGCCGCTTGCCGCCGGGCCGAGGGTCAGGCACGCGAGAATCGCGAAGCCGGAATTGAGCACCACCATCCACGCGCCCGCGCGTTCGGTGCGCCCCTCGCGCCACGCCAGCCGCACGATCGCGAGCATCGTGACGACCACCGCTGCATCCAGCGCCGCGACGCCCCAGTCGCCGCGCGCGAGGCGCCACACCAGAAAACTGCCGAGCACGACCGCGGTCACCGACCCGAGCAGGGTGATGATGGCCAGTTGGAAATTGTTCCGCAGTCTCGAAATCATCGTGGTGGCGCCCGTCCCGGGGCACGCCGGCGGCGTACCCGTTCCTCCCGCCGACCAGCGCTGCATCCGCTGTGATCGCACCCTGGACCGGCCGCGCGCATGCGCCCGTGAAGACACGCGTCGATCCGTGGGGGCTGCGAGGGAACTGCGAAGTCGGTCCGCAAACGCAGCGTCCGACGATGGTGCCCGGAGCCGGAATCGAACCGGCACGACCTTGCGGCCAACGGATTTTAAGTCCGGTGCGTCTACCAGTTTCGCCATCCGGGCAGGCGGTCGACAGCGTGCCCCAGCGCGCGGTCGATTGGAACCACCGCGTCGATCGCGCGGCGCCAGATACGAAAAAGCCCCGCATCTGCAGGGCCTTTCGAACTGGAGCGGGAAAAGGGGCTCGAACCCTCGACCTCAACCTTGGCAAGGTTGCGCTCTACCAACTGAGCTATTCCCGCTTGGAACCGAATTGTAACCCGCCTGCGACCCGTGTGGTGCGCCGGCTGGAGGCCTGGGTCGGAATCGAACCGGCGTACACGGATTTGCAATCCGCTGCATAACCACTCTGCCACCAGGCCGGTGACGCCGTGCAGGACTTTGGGTCCTGTCGACAAAACGAAACCCCGCGTACAACCGGGGCTTCGTCTTCGAAACTGGAGCGGGAAAAGGGGCTCGAACCCTCGACCTCAACCTTGGCAAGGTTGCGCTCTACCAACTGAGCTATTCCCGCTTGGGAGGCGAAATTCTACCCATCGCCGCCGGGGTGTCAATACTTGTTCTTTTCCGCAGCGCGCATGATCGGCCATGCAGCACGCAGGTACAGCAGGCCCGACCACAACGTCAGGATCGCCGCGATCGCCAGCAGCCAGTCGCCGATGATGAAAATCTCGCGGCCCAGCCACGGCAGCGGACGCGGCGGCTGGTCGGGCGTGACCGAGTACAGCAGGCACAGCAGCGCGACCATCTGCGCGATGGTCTTGATCTTGCCGATCGCCGCGACGCGCACCGTCGCACGCTGGCCGAGCTCGGCCATCCACTCGCGCAGCGCGGACACCGCGATCTCGCGGCCCACGATCACCGCCGCCCAGAACGCCATCCACGGCGTCGGGTGGCCCTGCACGATCAGGAACAGCGCGACGGCCACCATCAGCTTGTCGGCCACAGGATCGAGGAATGCGCCGAATGCGGAGTACTGGTGGTACTTGCGCGCGATCCAGCCGTCGAGCCAGTCGGTGATCGACGCGAACGCGAACACCAGCGCGGTGGCGAAGTTGGTCCACTGGAACGGCAAATAGAACACCAGCACCAGCACCGGGATCAGCATGATCCGCATCAGCGTGATCCAGGTGGGAATCGTGAATTTCATCGGACGCCTGTGGGGGATTCAGTCGTGTCCGGCGCCGGGGCCGGGGTCGAGCCCGTGTAGGGTCGCATAGATGCGTTGCGCGAGCGCCGCGTTGACACCTTCGACCTGGGCGATCTGCTCGGCGCCGGCGGCCTTGAGCCCGCCCAGACCGCCGAAATGCTTCAGCAGGCTGGCGCGGCGGCGCGGACCGATGCCCGGAATGTCCTCGAGCCGGCTGGTCGTGCGCGCCTTCTGACGGCGTCCACGATGACCGGTGATCGCAAACCGGTGCGCTTCGTCGCGCACCTGCTGCACCAGTTGCAGTCCCGGCGATGCCGCGCCGGGCTTGAGCGCGCGCCCGTCCGGCAGCAGCAGGGTCTCGTCGCCGGGCTTGCGCGCCTCGCCCTTGGCCACGCCGACCAGACAGATGCCGGTGATGCCGAGCGTGTCGAGCACCGCGCGCGCCTGCGCGACCTGTCCGGTGCCGCCGTCGATCAGCAGCACGTCGGGCAGGATGCCGGCGCCTTCCGCGGCCGCAGACACGTCGGTGCCCGCCTCTGCCGCAGCGACCTCGGCCGCGCGCGCGTCGGCCGCCTTGCGGAAGCGCCGGGTCAGCGCCTGGTGCATCGCCGCGTAATCGTCGCCCGGCTCGATGCCGGCGATGTTGTAGCGCCGGTACTGGCCACGGACCGGGCCGGCGGCGTCGAACACGACGCACGAGGCCACCGTCGCCTCGCCCATGGTGTGGCTGATGTCGAAACATTCGATGCGCTGCGCGACCGTCGTCAAGCCGAGCATCTCGCGCAGCGATTCGGCGCGCGCGTTCTGCGCGGCCTGGCTGCTCATCTCGGTCGCCAGCGAAATCTCGGCATTGCGGCGCGCGAGATCCACATAGCGCGCACGATCGCCGCGCACGCTGGTCTTGATCTGCACGCGGCGCCCGGTGGATTCGCTGAAGGCTTCTTCGAGCAACGCGACGTCCTCGATCGCGCGGTCGAGCACGATCTCGCGCGGCGGTGTCTGCTCGGCGTAATGCTGCGACACGAACGCGGCCAGCACTTCGGCCGGATCGTCGCTGCCGTTGGTACGCGGATGAAACGCGCGCGTGCCGAGGTTGCGGCCATCGCGGAACGCCAGCAGCAGCACGCAGGCCTGGCTGCCCTGCATCGCGCAGGCGAGTACGTCGAGTTCGGCAACCTTGCCGTCGACGTACTGGCGCGCCTGCATGCTGCGCATGTTGCCGAGCAGATCGCGCAGGCGCGCGGCGTCTTCGAAGTCGAGCTTCTCGGCCGCCGCCTCCATGTCGCGCGTGACTTCCTGCGTGAGCTCGTCACTGCGGCCATCGAGGAACAGCGACGCGCGACGCACGGCATCGCCATAGTCCTGCGCCGAGATCATGCCGACGCAGGGCGCCGTGCAGCGACCGATCTGATGCTGCAGGCACGGCCGCGAGCGGTTGCGGAACACGCTGTCCTCGCAGTTGCGCAGCTTGAACAGCTTCTGCATCAGGTTCAGCGTCTCGCGCACCGCGGTCACGCCCGGATACGGACCGAAGTAACGGCCGGGCACGTTGCGAGGCCCGCGATGCACGGCGATGCGCGGCCAGTCGTCGCTGGTCACCAGCACATACGGATAACTCTTGTCGTCGCGCAGCGAGACGTTGTAGCGCGGCTTGAGCGACTTGATGAGCTGGTTTTCGAGCAGCAGCGCCTCGGCTTCGCTGCGCGTGACCGTGGTTTCCATGCGCGCGATCTGCGCGATCATCGCCATCGTCCGCGTGACCTTGGGCGAGGCGTTGAAATAGCTCGCCACGCGCTTGCGCAGGTCCGCGGCCTTGCCGACATACAGCACGGTGTCGTCCGCCGCGTACATGCGGTAGACGCCCGGTGCGGTGCTGAGCCCAGCGACGAACGCCTTGCCGTCGAACATCACGCCACCGCTGCTTGCCTTGCGCGCCCCGGTCATTCGCCTATCGGAACGTGCCGGACGGCGCCGCTGACGGGATCGAGCCGCAGCACGGCGTGCGCATCGGTATCGGCGATCCACACCGCATCGCTGCCGATCGCCAGACCGCCGGGCGCGTGCAGGCGCTGCGGCAGATCGAAGGAGGTGAGTTCGCCGCCGCCCAGTCGCAGACGACGCAGGCTGTCGTTTCCGGCATCGGCGATCCACAGCACCGGCGCGTCGGGTTCGAGCGCGAGCGCCTGCGGATGCTGCATCCGCGCGTCGGTGCGCGGACCGTCGACGCGACCGAACTGCCAGGGATCCTGGCCGACCAGCGTCGACACCGCGCCCGTGCGCGTATGCACGCTGCGGATCGCCGAGCCGCTGGCATCGCAGACGTAAAGCGTCTGCTGCACGCAGGCCAGCGAGACCGGCTCGCCGAACGAGGCCATCGCCCCGATGCCGTCCATCACCGCGAGCTTGCCGTTGCCGGCCAGCAGTTCGATCGTCGAGCGGCCGAGATCGAGCCGCCAGATGCGGTTGTCGCCGGCGCAGGCGATGTAGAGCTTGTCGCCGGCCAGCACGATGTCGCGCGGCTGGTCGAGCGCGACGGCGCGCGGATCGCTCAGCGCCCCCTCGGCGGTGATGCCGGGACGGCCCGCACCGCAGATCGTCGAGATGTCGCCGCTGCGCAGTTCGATGCGCCGCACTGCGTGATTGCCGGTGTCGGCGACGTAGAGCACATCGCGTTCGACGTAGATGCCGTGCGGCCGGGTGAACGCGGCCAGCTCCATCGGCCCGTCGATGAAGCCGGGACTGCCGCTGCCGAACTGCCGCAGCACGCGGCCGCTGGTGTCGCATTCGAGCACGCGGTGGTGACCGCTGTCGGCGACGTAGAGAAAATTGCCCGCCAGCGCGAGACCGACCGGGAAGCGCAACGGCAACGGCGGCTCGCCGCTGCGGCGCATGCGGATCGGATCGCCATTGACCGCGTGCGGGGTGAGCTCGGCGGCGAGCGCGCTGACGCGTGCATCGAGTTCGCGGATGCCGCCCTCGCCGACGATGCGTTCGCGCACCCGGCCCTCGCCGTCGATCAGCACGACGGTCGGCCAGGCGTCGACGCCGTAGTGCTGCCACAGCGTCCAATCCGGATCGTGGGCCACCGGGAACTCGATCTGCTGGCGATGCACGCGTTTGCTGCTGCGGCGCGATTCGCGCTCGGCATCGAACCGCGGCGCGTGCACCGCCACGACGTTGAGACGCTCGCGATGCCGTGCACGCAGATGGCCCAGATCCGCCAGGCGCTGTTGCGACCAGGCCGAGGCGAGGTTCACGAACGCGAGCGCACACACCTTCCCCCGCAGCTGCGCCATGCGCAACGGGTCGGTCAGGTTCAGCCACTCCAGGCTGGCCGGGAACTCGGGTGCGGTCACGGCGTCGGTCATGCCCGGATTATGCGCGAACGGCCGGGGCGCCGCGTCGATGCCGCGCGACGACCGCCGCGGCCGCCGCATCGACCAGTTGCCAGACCGATTCGAAGCCCGCCGCGTCGCCTGTGTAAGGGTCCGGCACGTCGCCGCTGCCCTGCCCGGCCCAGTCGAGCAACAGAGCGATTTCGCCCGTGGCATCGGTCGGCTGGCGCTCGCGCACGATCCGCAGGGTGCTGGCGTCGGCGCACAGCAGCACGTCGAAGTCGCGGTAATCCGCGTCATCGAGCCTGCGGGCACGCAGGCCGGAGATGTCGACGCCATGCGCGGCAGCGCTGCGGATCGCGCGCGGGTCCGGTGGATCGCCGACATGCCAGTCGCCAGTGCCGCAGGAATCGACCTCGATGACATCGCGCAGCCCCGCCGCCTCGATCCGCGCGCGCAACGCGCCTTCGGCCACCGGCGAGCGGCAGATGTTGCCGAGGCACACCACCAGCAGGCGGTTCATCCGCCGGCCGCCAGACGCGCTTCGGCGCGGGCGAGGTCTTCCGGCGTATCGACGCCCGGCGGAAACGGCTCGGCCGCGATGCCGACCGCGACGCGGTGCCCGGCCTCGAGCACGCGCAGTTGCTCGAGCATTTCGATCTGTTCCAGCCGCCCCGGCGGCATCGCCGCGAACTGCTTCAGGAACCCGACGCGGTAGCCGTAGATGCCGATGTGCCGCCACCAGTCGCCGTCGGGCATTACATCGCGGCTGCGCGCGAACGCGTCGCGCGGCCACGGCACCGGCGCGCGACTGAAGTACAACGCATCGCCGTGCGCGCCGCGCACGACCTTGACCGCGTTGGGATCGAGCAGCGTCTCGACGTCCTCGACCGGCGCGCACAGCGTCGCGAGATCCACGCCTGGCTGCGATGCGAGCGCCGCGACCGCCCGGATGCCAGACACCGGCGCGAACGGTTCGTCGCCCTGCAGGTTCACGACCACGCGCGTGTCGTCCCAACCCGCGAGCGCGGCGCACTCGGCTAGGCGATCGGTACCGGAGGGATGGTCGGGCGACGTCATCGCCACCTGCACCGCAGTGCCGGCCAGCGCATCGCGCACACGCGCATCGTCGGTCGCGACCCAGACCTCGTCCGCGCCTGCCGCCAGCGCACGCCGCGCGACGTGCAAGACCAGTGGCTCGCCGCCGAGCAGTTGCAGGGGCTTGCCCGGCAGGCGGGTGGACGCGTAACGCGCGGGAATGGCGACGACAAAACCGGTGGATGTGCTCATGCCGGAATTGTCACAGATCGCGGCGCACCCGGCTGTGGGGCGCCCCGACCCCTCTCTGAAGTAGATGGGCTCAAGTCGAGCCTCCTCGCCCTCTAATCAGCGCAGCTTGGCCAACCGGTCCAGCAACGCGATCCAGAACGCCTCGGGCAATTCCCCCGACACCGGCACGCTGTAATGGCGCTCACCGGCGAAGCGCATGCATTTCACCGCATCCTTTTCGGTCATCAGGACCGGCAGATCGCTGCCGAAGCGCAGGTCCTCGGCGGTATAGCGGTGATGGTCGGCGAAGGCATGCGGAACGATCGCGATGCCGTGGCTGCGCAATGTCGCGAAGAAACGCTCAGGATCCCCGATCCCCGCGACCGCGTGCACGCGCTGACCGGAGAACCGCGACAGCGGCAACGCGCGACCACCGGCCAGCGGCAGTGCCTGACCGGTCAGCAGGCGCATCGGCCACTCGCCGAATTCGGCATCCACGTCGGTCGCGCTGCCCGTGTTGAGCACGCGGAAATCTACGTCGGCACTGCGCGTCGCCAGTTCACGCATCGGCCCGGCCGGAATCAACAGGCCATTGCCGTAGCGACGCGCGCCATCGATGACTTCGATTTCGACATCACGACGCAGGCGGTAATGCTGCAGACCGTCGTCGCAGACCACGATGTCGCAACCGGCGGCGATCAATGTCTTCGCCGCGGCGACGCGGTCCGCATCCACACGCACCTTCGCGCCGGTGCGCGCGGCGATCAGCACCGGCTCGTCGCCGGCGAGTTTCGGATCCGTCACCGGCTCGACCCAGCGCGGCGTGCCGGCGTCGTCGCGGCCGTAGCCGCGACTGGCGACGCCCGGTGTCCAGCCTGCTGCCTGCAGACGCGCGACGATCGCGATCGTCAGCGGCGTCTTGCCACTGCCGCCGGCGATCAGGTTGCCGATCACCAGCACGGGCTTCGACACCTTGCGCGGCCGCACGAATTTCAGCCGCAGTCGCGATGCGGCGCCGTAGACACGGGCGAGCGCGCGCGCGTGCAGCGGCGGACGGCTGCCGTCGAACCAGTACCGCGGTGCCTTCATCCAGCGTCACCTTCGCGGAACTGCATGCGATGCAGGCGTGCGTAGAGACCACCCTGTTCGAGCAGTTGCTGGTGCGTGCCATGTTCGACGAGCCGGCCGTGATCGAGCACCAGCACCTGGTCGGCGTGTTCGATCGTCGACAGGCGATGCGCAATGACCAGCGTGGTGCGGTCGGGCATCAGATGTTCGAGCGCGTCCTGCACCAGACGCTCGGATTCGGTATCGAGCGCGGCGGTGGCTTCGTCGAGGATCAGGATCGGCGCGTCCTTGAGCATCGCGCGCGCGATCGCCAGGCGCTGGCGCTGGCCGCCCGACAGGCGACCGCCGCGACTGCCGATACCGCTTTCGAGCTGCCTGGGCAGCTTCTCGATGAACTCCATCGCGTTGGCGCCGCGGATCGCCGCATCCAGCGCGTCGGGCGACACGCCGGCCATCTCGCCGTAGGCGATGTTCGCGGCCACTGTGTCGTCGAACAGCATCACCTGCTGGCCCACCAGCGCGATCTGCCGGCGGACATCGGCCAGCCTGTACTCGTCGATCGGATGGCCGTCGAGCAGGATCTCGCCTTCGGCCTGCGCGTAGAAGCGCGGGATCAGCTTGATCAGCGTCGACTTGCCGCTGCCCGAGCGGCCGACGATCGCGGTCACCGTGCCGGGCCTGGCGATGAAGCTCACGTCCTGCAAGGCAGGCGCGTTCTGGCCCGGATAGCGCGCGCCGACGTTGCGGAACTCGATCTCGCCACGCGCACGCGCCAACGGCCGCGAGCCGGTATCGCGCTCATCGTCCGAATCGAGAATCTCGAACAGGCGCTCGGCCGAGGCCACGCCCCGCTGCAGCATGTTCTGCACGTTGGTCAGCTGCTTGAGCGCGGGAATGATGGCCATCATCGCGATCATCAGTGCGACGAAGCCGCCGGCGGTCAGGCGCCCCTGCGACGCCTCGTAACCGGCGATGACGATCAGCAGCGCCAGACCCACCGAGCCCATCAGCTGCACGACCGCCGACGAGATCGCACGCGTCGCCTCGACCTTGAGGTTCAACCGCATGTGGGTATCGGCGACCGCGCGATAGCGCGCGTTTTCGGCCGCCTGCGCGCCATAGATCTTCACTTCCTGCTGGTTGCTCAGCGACTGGTCGGCGGCCTGCAACAGCAGCGCCGAACTGTCCTGGATGTTGTGGCTGACGCGGCGGTAGCGACGCGCCACCTTGCCCATGATCCACGACAGCGGCGGCGCGATGACCAGGATCGTCAGCGTCACCTGCCAGCTGGTCCACAGCATCACGACCAACGAGGCGATGATCTGCAGCGACTGCTGGATCATCACCTTGGCCGCGTCGACCGCGGCCTGGGAGACCTGGTCGGAATCCGAACCCAGACGCACCAGCATCGACGGCACCGGTTCGGCATCGAAGCGCATGCCCGGCAGGCGCAGATACTTGCCCAGCACGCGGACGCGCAGATCGCGGGCGATGCCGCGGCCGGCCTTGGCCATGTTGTAGTCGGCCAGATAGCCGGCGATGCCGCGCATCACGAACAGACCGATGATCGCCGCCGGCAACCACAGGTTCACGCCGGAGTTCTCGCCGACGAAGGTCTCGTCGATGATCGGTTCCATCATCTTGGTGAAGGCGCCGCCGGCGGCGGCCTCGATCAGCATGCCGACCAGTGCGACCGACAGCAGGCCACGATAGTCGGTGGCGAACTGCAGCAGCCGGCGATAGACCGGCCACGCGCGATCGGCGCGCGCGGGCCCCGGCGTCGGCGCGTCGTGCTGCGCCTTGTCCACAACGGTACTCATGTCATTCCTCTTGCGTGGCCGCAGCCGGCGCTGCCGTCGTCTGCGGCGCGGTCGCATTCGCGATGCGCTTGAAGCCGAGCTGGCCCAGCGCGTCGTAGGCGGTCACGACGGCCTGCCACGGGGTGCGCGCATCGGCGCGCAGCAGCACGGTGCGTTCGCGGTCGTCGCCGGCCACCTCGGCGATCGTGCGCTTGAGCGATTCGACATCCGTGCGCAGTGCTTCGCGGTCGTCGACGAAGTAACGGCCGTCGGCGTTGATCAACAGGCTCAGCGTGCCGTCCTGCGCGTCGTTGCGCTCGCCATTGGCCTGCGGCAGTTCGAGCTTGAGCACCGAGCGCGCATCGAAGGTCGTCGTGATCACGAAGAAGATGATCAGCACCAGGATCACGTCGATGAGCGGCACGAGGTTGAGTTCCGGATTGTCCTCGGCGCGGCGGTCGCGGATGCGCATGGGTCAGCCCTGCACCGGTGCCTGCACCTGCACGCCACGGCGGTTGCGCGGATCGATGACGTCCATCAGTGCGATCGCCTCGTGTTCCATCTGCACGATGTAGCCGTCGATGCGCGCGCGGAAGTGGCGATGGAACATCAGCGCCGGCACCGCGACGATCATGCCCGCCGCCGCGCACACCAGCGCCTTGCCGATGCCGCCGGCGAGCTGGTTCACGTCGCCCACGCCGTGGTCCATGACGCCCATGAACATCTGGATCATGCCGACCACGGTCCCGAACAGCCCCAGCAGCGGGCCGGCAGCGGCGATCGTGCCCAGCGCATTGAGATAGCGCTCCATGCGGAACGCGACGTGGCGGCCGACATCCTCGACCCGCTCGCGGATCTCCTCGCGCGGGCGGTTGCGCACGTCCAGCGCCGCGGCCAGCAGCGCGCCCAGCGGCGCGGTACCGCGCAGCGATTCGATGTGCGCGGGATCGAGCGTGCCGCGCGCGGCCCAGGCGCGGACTTCCTCGCCCAGGCCCGGCGGCAGCACCGCCTTGCGGCGCAGCGCCCAGAACCGCTCGACGATGATCGCCAGCGCGAATGCCGACAGCAGCAGCAAGGGCAGCATCGGCCAGCCGCCAGCCTTCACCAGTTCGAGCACGCCAACCCCTTCGGCCGAAGGCCGGTTCAATCCGGGGAATAGGATAGCCCAGCCTGCACGGCCGCTTCGGCCCGCGGTTTTCGTCAGTCGATCTGCCGCGCGGCATCCCACAACCGCGGCCGGCGCACGCGTTCCTGCGTGACCACCGGGCCGCCGGCCTGCAGCCGGAACCGGGTCGCGCCGCCGCCTGCGGTGCTGCCCACCGCGGTTCCCGCCTGCGTCCAGCGCTCGACCACTTCGTCGTGCGGATGCCCGAAGCGATTGCCGTGCCCGGCCGAAATCATCGCGACCGCAGCGCCTGTGGTGCGCACGAACGCGGGATCGGATGAACTGCGGCTGCCATGATGGGCGGCGATCACGACATCGGCCTCGAGCGAAGCCGCGTCGCGCCGGATCAGCAGCCGCTCGACCAGATCGTCGATGTCGCCCGGCAGCAACGCGGCGCCATAAGCGGTCTCGACCCGCAGCACGCAGCTCGACGGGTTGCGGAATGCGGGGAAGTACAGATCCGGGTGCAGGAAGCGGAACGTCACGCCGTCCATCCGCCAGGCGCTGCCCATCAGGCATGGCGACGCGCCGGGCACCCGATCCCACTGCGGCGCGAAGATCACCGGCGCAGCGAAACGTCGCTGCACGGCGCCGAAGCCGCCGGCGTGGTCGGCATCACCGTGGCTGACGACGATCGCGTCCAGCCGCCGCACGCCCAGCGCCTGCAGCGCGGGCACCACGACGCGCTCGCCGGCGTCGTAGGCCTCCGGCACCGCCGGGCCGGTGTCGTAGAGCACCGCGTGATGCGCGGTGCGGATCAGCACCGACAGGCCCTGCCCCACGTCAAACACGACCATTTCGGCCTCGCCCTCCCGCGGCAGTTGCCGATCCGGCCACAGCAATGGCAACCACAGCAATGTCGCCAGCCATTTCCCCGGCACGCCGCGCGGCAACAGCATCCAGAACGCGGCCAGCAGGGCGAGCGGCAGCGCGAGCCAGTGCGGCTCGGGCAGCCACCACAGCGAGATCGGACTCGCGGCCAGCCAGTCGAACAGCGGCCAGCTCAGATCGAAGGCCCACGCCGCGCTGCGCCAGGCCCAGTCGCCGGCGCCGCTGTGGATCGCCTCGAGCCCGGTGCCGCTGAGCGCCAGCGGCACCACGACCAGGCTCCACCAGGGGATCGCGACGAGATTGGCGATCGGTCCGGCCAGCGAGGCCTGCCCGAACAGGATCACGGTCAGCGGCAACAACCCGATGGTCGCGACCCACTGCGAGGCCAGGAGGCCGCGCAGCTTCGACAGCTCGCGCGCATCGGGCAGGCACCAGACCAGCCAGGCGACACCGGCGAAGCTCAGCCAGAAGCCGGCCGACAGCACCGACATCGGATCGACCAGCACCACGGCGATCGCGGCATAGGCCAAGGCGTCGGCAATGCGCAGATGCCGGCGCGCCAACCTCGCGATCACGACCACGCCGATCATCAGCACCGTGCGCACGGTGGGCAGCTCCCATCCAGCCACCGCCGCATAGACCGTGCTCGCCAGCAACGCGACGATCGCCGCCGCCTGCGGCCGCGGCAGCCAGCGGCCGAGCCACGGCAGGCACCACCACGCACCGGTCGCGACCAGCGCGAAGAAACCGCCGACCATGCCTACGTGGAAACCGGAGATCGCGATCAGATGCGTCAGCCCGGTCGCACGCAGGGCTTCCCAGTCCAGATCGCCGAGCCCGCGCGTATCGCCGATCGCAAGCGCCCGCACGTAGCGCGCACTGTCGCGGTCGACGACCGCATCAATCCGCGTCGCCACCCGCTCGCGCCAGCGATCCACCCCGCCGCGGGCTTCGAGGCGCGTCACCGGCTCGGCGCTGCGCACATACCCAACAGCCGTGACCCGCTGCGCCATCGCCCGCTTCTCGCCATCGAACCAGCCCGGATTACGCAACCCGCGTGGCGCCCGCAGCCGCGCCGTGAATGTCCAGTCGCTGCCCGCCTGCAGCCCATACCGCCGAAGCTCCGGACCTTCGCGGCGATCGTCGTACCAGGACAGGCGCAACAGTCGACCGCGCAACGGTGCCGGCATCGACGCGTCGCTCGCCACGCGGAACAGGAACGCCGTGCGCTGCGGCTCGTGGACCGGCAGCCCGATGATCTGCCCTCGCACCGCGAAATCACCGCGCTCCATCGTCGCCGGCAACCGCAGCGACAAGGCATGCGCCGCGTGCAGCCCGCACAGCATTGCGCCAACGACGAAAGCCGCAACCAGGCGCCTTCGCCCGCTCCCGACTGCCCAGGCCGCGAAGGCTGCAGCGAGCGCAAACGCCATCACCCACCAGGGCGGCAGACCGGGCAACTGCAGACAGGCGATCGCGCCGAGCACCAGCCCGGCGGCGACGCCCAGCCCCAGTACGGGCACCCGCTGCGCGTTCACGTGCCCGGCAGCCGGTCCAAGGGACTGCGCACACCCAGTCCACCGCGCTGGAGCACATGCGTGTAGATCTGCGTCGTCGACAGATCCTTGTGGCCCAGCAGGGCCTGGATGGTCCGGATGTCCTGACCTGCGTCGAGCAGGTGCGTCGCGAACGAATGGCGCAGCGTGTGGCAACTGGCGGGTTTATGCAGGCCGATGCGCACGCGCGCCGTGCGTATCGCGCGTTGCAAGACCGACTCGTCGAGATGATGCCGTCGCCACACGCCCTCATGCGGGTCGCGCGACTGCTGCCGCGCGGGAAACACGTATTGCCAACCCGGCTCCCGCGCGGCACCGGGATATTTGCGCGCCAGCGCGTCGGGGAGCCACACCGCCCCCTGGCCCGCCGCGAGATCGGCAGCATGCAAGTGCAAGGCACGCGTGATCTCGTCATGCAGACCCGCCACCAGGCGGTCCGGCAACGGCACATGACGGTCCTTGCCGCCCTTACCCTCACGCACGACGATCTGTCGTTGCGCGAAATCGACATCCTTGACCCGCAGGCGCATGGCCTCCATCAACCGCATGCCCGTGCCGTAAAGCAGACGCGCGAGCACGGCCGGTCGCCCCTCCATCGCCAGCAACAGCCGCTGGACCTCCTCGACACTCAAGACGACCGGCGCCCGCCGCGGCCGCTTCGCGCGGACCACGTCATCCATCCACGGCAGTTCGATACCAAGCACGTCCCGGTAAAGAAACAACAGCGCCGCCAACGCCTGGTTCTGCGTGCCCGCTGCCACCTGATGCCGCGTCGCCAAACCCGTCAGAAACGCCTCGACCTCCGGTCCGCCCATCTCCCTCGGATGCCGCTTTGCGTTCGCCAAAATGAAACGCTTGATCCAACCGACATAGGCCCGCTCGGTCCGCAGGCTCAGATGCCGCACCCGACACCGAGCCCGCACCTGATCGAGCAAGCGCGGCGCCGCAGCTGCCGTTACCACCCCGTTTCCGTCGGATAACACGGTGCGCCTCCATGCGCCGGATAACATCGGCAGGCTAATCCGCGCCCACATCGAGACGACTGCGGCAAGCCGTTGATCCGCCGTCGGATTTCCCCGCTTTGCGAGCACCCGAGTTCCACCGCATACTCGACGCAACACCCCGCTTCCGGGGTCGAATACTAGTTAGACGGCACTAGATATTTATGGCGTTCTCAAACCTAATCCCGGACGTCGATTCGCTTCTCGCGCTAGAGCCGGAAGAGCTTGCGGGCCTAATCCTTCAGTATCTTTCTACTGCCAGCTCTTCGGAGCTCAACAGTCACAACTTCACATTGCAGAGCAACGTGGATGCATATCCACGCCCAAAGCAGGATGAAGCGCGCCGAGCACTGATGGAAGCTTGGGTCTGGCTAGAGCGCGAAGGGCTATTGGCCCCTCGTCCTGGAGATGGCGCAAATTGGGTGTTCATCACACGCCGCGGTCAACAGGTCGCAAATCCCGAGTTGCTTGCTGCTTATAGGCACGCAAACTCACTTCCAAAAGGCCAACTTCACCCTGTGATAGCGCAAAAGGTATGGGCAACCTACCTCCGTGGTGACTACGACACCGCTGTCTTCCAAAGTTTCAAGGAGCTTGAGGTGCGCACTAGAGAGCTTGCCAGACTCGAGGCTACTGACATTGGCATGGATCTCATGCGCAAGGCCTTTAAGCCGTCCTCCGGCCCTCTTTCTGACAATGCAACTCCCGCCGGGGAGCAGGAAGCTCTAATGCACCTGATGGCCGGTGCTATTGGTTCGTACAAGAATCCGCATAGCCATCGCAACGTGACAATCGAAGCGCCGGAGGCGGTAGAGATGATTGTGCTGGCAAGCCACTTACTGCGCATTGTGGATAAGCGCGGTGCCGTCTAACAATTCATTCAAGCCGACGCCGCTTCGCGGCGCGGCTTAATTCAGGCGTTAGCGCTTATGGATGCATACTCGCTTGTGATCGTTGCTCTAATGGCCGCAGGTCTACTCATAGTTGTTGCCACCCCTGCTTGGATTGCCCTGCTCATTGCTTGGCGTTCCCAGATTCCAAGAAAGCATTGGCGGTCTTTCGCCTTCACTTGTCTTTTGCTGGCGTATGGATTTATCACTTTCGCCGGGGCCGTGCTAATGCCGCTTGGCATTGCTCAAATATTCGTTGCTCCTCAGCTAATTTCGGCTGGACATGAAAAGCTCGGTACCGCCATTTTCATGGCTGCCGAGCATGGCGTTCCGATTGTGTGCCTGCTATCCGGGCTCCTTGCTTCGTTTGTGGTTCCGCTCAAGCTACGCAAGCACTGGGCGGCTGTTGCAAATGCCGTCTGCGCTAACAATTCATTCAAGCCGAACCCGCTTCGCGGGTCGGCTTAATTCAAGCGTTAGCTGTCATGACGCAAGTTCGCATCCTGTGGTTACTTGTGGGTTTCGCGGTAGCGCCAGCGATTCCATCCGTTCTCCTCCTCGGCCTATCCATGGCCCGCGGTGTTAATGAGTCATTGGGCAACTTCTTGGCCTTTCTCATCATGAGCTACGCGATTTCCGCACCTGTCGTCGTCACCATCGGCGTGCCAGCTTTGCTGCTTGCTAGACGTTTCGGCTTTGATCGGTGGTGGTTCGCCGCCATTCTTGGAGGCACCTGTGGTGGTGCATTCGCTTTTCTCTTCTATTCCCACAACCCGCCGAGCATCGCTATTTGGCAGTTCGCCGCGTGGGGTGGCGTTGTTGCCACCGTCGTCTGGCTAAGCTGGCGCCTCGGGGCTATTCACGAAGCTCGGCTGACAGCTAACAATTCGTCCAAGCCGATGCCGCTTCGCGGCACGGCTTAACTCAAGCGTTAGCGCTCAATGACAGATCCCGACAACTGTTACGCCTACTTCTCGGTCTACGGAGACGACGTGAACCCGTCTGCTCTGACCCAAGAGCTTGGCGTTGCCCCCACAAAGGCCTGGAAAAAGGGTGACCTAGACCCAAGGCATCGCGAGCGATCGACCGGACATTGGGCGCTCTACTCTCGGCTTGACCGCACCTCCGAGCTTGAAGAACACTTGCAAGACGTTATTTCACAGATGGACGCTAACGCAGACGCGTTCGTCTCGGTTAGCAGCCGGTTAGGCTGCACCATGCAGCTGGTTGGTCACTTCCACGACATAGGCGTTGGGTTAAACCTGCCTAAGAGCGTCATCACTCGCCTTGCTTTCTACGGCCTTCAACTCGACCTCGACACCTACTATCTTTACTCGGATAGTCGAGAGAGCACTGGTTGAGCGCCAACAATTCATTCAAGCCGACGCCGCTTCGCGGCGCGGCTTAATTCAGGCGTTAGGGCTCATATGAAACGGACCCGCACCCCACAGGAAAAGAAGGCTCTGAGCCTCGAGTTCGATCGCCGCAATATGGTTGCCGAGAGTAAATGGGGTGCTCGCCATGCCGTTGCCAAGCGCAAGCAGTGGGTCAATCAGTCGCACCGTAAGGCCGTACATCAAGAACTGTCCGCACTGACCGGCGCTCAACCTGCTGACCCGGAGGCTGTTGAGTCCGCTGTGGCAGCGACAAATCGTCACAACTGGCGCAAGCAGCCAGATGTATCGCTTAAGCAGGTACTTGCACTGCGCCGCTCTCGCAAGCCTGGGGCAACCGGCAATGAGCCCTAACAATTCATTCAAGCCGACGCCGCTTCGCGGCGCGGCTTAATTCAGGCGTTAGGCGGCAGGTTGAACATCAGCATATTCATTGCGGTTACAACGACGCTCGTTCCAAGTCTTCTCTACCTGGGGAAGATTTCTGTGCTGAATGACCGCAAGCGCTGGCTACGACTGATCCTTCTAGCCGCTTTAAGCGTAGTAGTCGCTGCAGGACTGCTCCTCGCCGGCCTTATCGGACTCGCTTTCGCTGTAGCGTCCTCAATTCCCTTCCTTCACCTCATTCTTTTCCGCGTCTGTCGGAGACTGTTCGTCGGACTCAACGGGCGAGAGCCAAAAGATGCCTCCCTCGTGTGGACCGCTGGCTTGGTTGCTGACCGGGCCTTTTCGTTCATGTATGTTCTGCTGGCATTCGGCGGCGCTTTTGCGCTTGTTGCTCCACTAATCTGGCGCACCCAAGCTGCCGCCTAACAATTCATTCAAGCCGACGCCGCTTCGCGGCGCGGCTTAACTCAAGCGTTAGGGGGCAATGATGCAAGTTCGGCTAGTCACTCTCTTTCTTCTGGTTGTCATTTCAGCAGTGCTCCGACCCGCCCAAGCTCAGAATGTGTGTAGCGCGCTCAATGGCTCAGTGATCGTCGCACAGGACTCAAGCAACACTGTCTTGGGCAAGGTCACTAACAGCTTTGACAGCGATTCGATCTTCAATGAGTTTGGTACTTACGGAAACGAGTTCAGTAGCGACTCGATATGGAACGAGTTCTCTACCTTCGGAAACGAATTCAACTCCGACTCCCCTTTCAACGAGGTCTCGTCCAGTCCACCAATGTTCATTAAGAACGGTGAAGTAATCGGCTATCTCTCAGCCAACAAGAGCATTCTCAGCTCGCTATCGCCTAACTTGCTAAAGGCGCTCTGCGAAGATGCTTTGTAAGTTGCCCCCTAACAATTCGTTCAAGCCGATGCCGCTTCGCGGCACGGCTTAACTCAGGCGTTAGGCGGCAGGAAGAGAAATATGACACGTCGGGCATTACTGATCAGCGCGTCAATCCTGTGTGGCCTCGCCTCTGCTTACTGCTTCCTGTGGATCTTCTCCGCCGCAAGCCTGGCTTCGGGCTTCTGCGGCAACAGCTTCTCGCTTTTTGCTGAGCACCTGCGCTGCCGTCAGGCCCACTTCGCAATGATCCTTACGGTCTTGTTCCTGCTGCTTTGCGTGTATCTAGGCCGGAGGGCGGCACGTACCGGTCATCGACCAGCCGCCTAACAATTCATTCAAGCCGACGCCGCTTCGCGACGCGGCGCAGCTTAATTCAGGCGTTAGGCAGCAAGGAGAGATCATCGTGACTCAGACAGTGACCCCCGTCCTTCGGGTAACCAGTGCTTCCGCCAGTTTTCCGTTCTACGTTCAGGGGCTTGGATTCACCGTCGATTGGGAGTATCGGCACGAGCCGGATTTTCCGGTCTTTGCGCAGCTTACTCGCGGAGACCAAACGATCTTTCTGACAGAGCACGCGGATGACTGTCAGGTAGGTGGTGCCGTCTACTTTGCTGTTCCCGATGTAGACGAGTGCCATCAGGCGTTTCAAGCAGCAGGACTTGTGCAATCTGGCGCGCCGCATAACACCGCATGGAAAACCCGCGAGATCCTAGTAACAGATCCAGACGGCAACAGGCTCACATTCTTCACTGAGCTCGCTGCCTAACAATTCATTCAAGCCGAACCCGCTTCGCGGGTCGGCTTAATTCAGGCGTTAGCTGCTTGAACAGAATTTTCGCGATTGGGAGGAGAATCAATGGCTAAGGGCGGCAAGGGCGGTGGGCTAGTCAACGGACCGAGTAAAACCGGAAACCCCTCTGGCAAGGGGCGAGGAAACAATGCGCCGCGTAGCGGATCCAGCTCGGGAGGGGGCTTCGGCGGAGGTTTTGTAAGTGCCGGAGCAGCTCCGGGGATGGCCACACCGAGCGTTGCAGAACTCGCCCAAGAAAAGGCACGAAGTGAATCGCTCGGAAAGCTTCAACAAGTCAAAGATTGCGCGCGCGCTATTCGGACCGCCCGAGAAAACCTTGCCGACAGCGACGCTTACGAAGTGGAGCTGGATATTCGCGCAAAGCTTACGCTTCGACAATGTGAGCTTCTTACGCAAGTCTTGAGCGCGCCTGAAACTGCCGCGTCTAAAGCTATACGAGGAGCTTCCTGAGCTTTACGGCGCAAGCAGCTAACAATTCATTCAAGCCGACGCCGCTTCGCGGCGCGGCTTAATTCAGGCGTTAGGCCGCTATGCAATTATTCCAGCGTGTGAATCACCCTAGGCAAGAGGAACTATCCTCCCAGTTCCACTGGCTCCCCGAGGTGCAGGCCATGGAGCCTCCGCCAGGAATCCGCATGATTTCCTTGTCTGTTTTTGATCACTGGCTATCTGAACAAGAAGCACTGGAGCTGCTGCCAGCTTCATCAACAGCCGAGCAGACACACCGCGACTCATTGCACAGAACTTTCCTGACTCACCTGCTTGAAAAGACCGAGACGCTCTCTTTCATCTGGCGAGGTAGAAACAAGGAACGGTTGCGTTTTCGGTCGTTTACGTCCCAAGCCGGCGGGGTTAGCTACTTGCTCCAAGAAGGCTCACGCGCTGCGCTGCCTTCTCTTTCGGCGGTCTACTTTCGGGGCTACGATGACACGAGCCACATCTACTTCACTGACACGGCCCAGACTCGAGTCATCGACAAATTGGCCGTTACGGCGGGTCTTCATGTTCTCTCGTGACGCAGCCTAACAATTCATTCAAGCCGACGCCGCTTCGCGGCGCGGCTTAATTCGGGGGTTAGACCGCATGGACAACTTTGCATCACGTCAGGCATTAGTACTCTCGTTGGTCCGCGGCCTTTGGGGTGAGGTCCATCCAGAGCTGCGTCAAGCTTCAATTGAAGCTGATGAAAGCGCGCACACTGTTCGCCTGCGCTTCGAGTACGACGGCGAAGCCGTCGCTTCCGCGCAAGAAAGCTGTTCTTACGCGGCCGCAGAGGTGATTGCAGACTTTCCTGCACCTTGGGACTTAGACGAGCAGCATATGGCTGCACCCTTCCCTGCCCGTTTGACTCCGCTTGAGCATGTCGTTTTCCGACGTTGGGAGCCCGATGATTCGGCCTAACAGTTCATTCAAGCCGACGCCGCTTCGCAGCGCGGCTTAATTCAGGCGTTAGACCTCATGAAGCGACCGAAGATACCTGTTGGGGAAAAAATTGCTCTCGCTTTATCTGCGATTGCGCTGCTTATTTCGTTGTGGTCACTAGTAGAAAGTCGGCGCGCCTCAAGCACGGCGCGCTGGACTGAGTTTCGCGCAAGCACCCTCACAACGCTAGCGGATCACCGGCGCACTTATAGTCAGGTAACGTGCTTGTTCCATGCTACAAACACGGAATACGGCCTTGAGGAGTTCGGACGGTTCAAGTCCAACCTCGACAACCTTGAGGGCTCGCTCAACCATTTGCGAGGAGCCGGCGAGGCGACATTGGCAAAGTTCGAGACACATCTAGATGCAAGCAACGCATCGTTTAGGCGGCTCAACGATGCCGTCACTGAGTTAAAGAGCAACCTCACCCCTGAGCAACTTAGTAGGGTTACATCTATTTGTGGCAATGAGGGCTAACAATTCATTCAAACCGACGCCGCTTCGCAGCGCGGATTAACTCGGGTGTTAGCTGACATGGACGCTCACGCAGTAATTGCACGAAACCACCCGTGGTCTGGCGAATTCGACGAGGCATCGTTTAGGGCGTGCCTGTACGAGAATGCGACGTGGTCGTAAGATGAGTACTGGAAAGTGGAGTGGTCGCTGTTTCAGCTTGTCAGCGTCGGCGGCTCAGATACGGAGTTGCGCTCGCGGGCATTTCGCCTCTTCAGCGCTACCTTCAGCCTCTTCGCGGCTCACTTCGATCCGAATGACATCTATAAAATCCAGAACCTCACAACCGAAAGTCTCCACGAAAACATCGAGCGATTTCAGTTGGTCTTTGAGGGATTCTTTGCTGGCGAGATGCCTGATCTTGGAGACTTCAATGAGCGAAATCCATTGCTGTCCGCTGGCAGCTAACAATTCATTCAAGCCGACGCCGCTTCGCGGCGCGGCTTAATTCAAGCGTTAGCAGTCACTAGCCGAACAATGAAGACCGCCACCAAACTTCTTGCGTGCTTACTGATCGCCTACGCCATCGTCGCGGCCTATTTCTATTGGGCGCAGACCAAGGCAATGATTTGGCATGTTTAGCGTTGCACAGAAAAAGTCACCTCAAACCTGCGCTCGTTCGCCACGCCTAACGTGAGCTCAGTAGACGCGTCCTTCGGAGCGCAGATTGTTGTCTCTGCTAGAAGACAGTGCATCGTCAGGTCTCAACGCACGGCCGATATCGTCACTATTCAAAGCAAGCGCACCTGTTCGCATCCATCGCTGACGCGGCGCTTGTCTTGCATCTGCCCGCTGTCGCGACTCATCGGCGCAACCGCGACGCCCTCGAGCGCATCGCATCCTGGATAATCTTGCGATGCAGGACAGCATCCGCAGCTTCGCGCCGGTCGTCGGCGATCACGCACGCGTGCTGGTGCTCGGCAGCATGCCGGGTGTGGCATCGCTGGACGCGGATCGCTACTACGCGCATCCGCGGAATCTGTTCTGGCCGATCGTCGGCGCGCTGTTCGGATTCGATCCGGCGCTGCCCTATGACGCGCGGCTTGCGCAGCTGACGGCCCGTGGCGTGGCGCTGTGGGACGTGGCTGGCGAATGCGTGCGGCCGGGCAGTCTCGATGCGCGTATCGAGGCGGGCAGTGTGGTGCCGAACGATATCGGCGGGCTGCTGGCGCGCTGTCCGAGGATCACCCGAATCCGGTTCAACGGCGCGGCGGCGGAGGCGCTGTTCCGGCGGCATGTGCTGCCGACGCTCGACGTCGTGCCCGATCTGCTGCGTTTGCCCTCGACGAGCCCGGCGCACGCGGCGCTGGGATTCGAGGCGAAGCTGGCGGCATGGCGTGTGGGGTTGGCCGACGTTTGAGGTGCGTTGAGCCCGGCGGCCCCCAGCCCCACTACCCGCCATGCGCCTCGATCATCGATCGACTCCAAGGCAGATGCTCGCCGACGAAGGAGATGTCCCGGTTCCCCGCGGACAGGCCGGAGGCCGGGTGCGACTGATCTCTCGGACCGCGTCGGTGTCTCCTGCGCCCGAGGAGATTTCCAGCCGCAACGGATCGTCCCGCTGACCAGGGGCCGCGCGGGCAGCGCCGCTGGCATGCTGATGCCCTGCCCTCGCCGCCGCTGGAGCCGCTGCCATGACCCTGCTGATCAATCCCCGTACCCACGATCTCGGCGGTTTCGAGGTGCGCCGCGCGGTGCCGACCTTACAGGCGCGCAGCGTGGGGCCGTTCGTGTTCGTCGATCACATGGGCCCGGCCATCTTCGAGAAAGGCGCCGGCGTGGACGTGCGACCGCATCCGCATATCGGCCTGGCGACGGTGACGTTCCTGTGGTCGGGCACGATCCATCACGCCGATACGCTTGGCTACTCGCAAGACATCACCGCCGGCGACGTGAACTGGATGACGGCCGGTCGGGGCATCGCGCATGCCGAGCGCACGCCGCAATCGCTGCGCGAAGGCGAGCACCCGCTGCACGGTATGCAGACCTGGGTTGCACTGCCGAAGACGTACGAGGAAACCGCGCCGGAGTTCCATCACCATGCCGCGGCGACGCTGCCGCAGTTCCGCCGCGAGGGCGCTTGGGTGCGGGTGATCGCCGGCCGTGGCTTCGGCGAGGAGTCGCCGGTGCGCGTGTTCGCCGACACGCTCAACGTGGCATTGGATCTCGAGCCGGACGCCGAGCTCTCGATTCCGCCTTCGCATGCCGAGCGCGCGCTCTACGTGCTCGAAGGCGAGGCGCAGCTCGACGGCGCCGACATTCCGCCACGTCACCTTGCGGTTCTGGATGCCGGGGCAGTCGCCCGACTGCGCGCGAAGACGCCGCTCAAGGCGATGCTGTTCGGAGGCGAACCCCTCGACGGGCCGCGTCACCTGTGGTGGAACTTCGTGTCGTCGTCGAAGGACCGCATCGAGCAGGCCAAGGACGACTGGCGCGCCGGCCGCTTCGGCACCGTCCCGGGCGACTCGGAATTCATTCCGCTTCCGGAACGGTGACGGTTGTCACAATCGCTACCGCGCCGCAGCACGGATGCAGGCGTATGGTCGGAAGTCGAGTCACAGGGGACCACGACGATGCTTTCGATCCGACCGCTTGCGCTGTTGGGCGCACTGCTCTGTGCGGGCGCGGCGCACGCGCAGACCGCCACCGAATGTCCGCAGCTGCCACCCGAGGCCGCCGTGCGCTGGGAAGTGCAGCCCGGGCCTGATTTCGTGTTCTGCCGTGCGATGGACGTCGCCAGCGGTCAGCAGGCCTTCGCGGTGACCGTGGGCCGCAGTGCGACCTTCAAACCGCGCCGCAACGACCGCGTGGGCGATCGCGTCACCATCGATGGCACACGCACCTGGTGGCACGCGCCGGACAACGAGCTGACCGGCGCCCTGGTGCGCGAAACGCTGCTGGAACTGCCGTCGGGCGATTACGCGCACATCATTGTGCGCGCACGGGATGAGGCCGATCTGACGCGTTCGCTGCGCGATGCCGAATCGCTGCATTTTTCGGACGTGCACCTCGGCAGCAAATAGGTCGGAGTCTGCCCGCCTGCCTCTGATGCCGAAGCCCCATGGCGTCGTCACCCCGGGGACGTCCGGGGTGCTTCACGCCGATGCGCAACGCGGGCAATCCTGCGACTTGACCCAAGCGCGGGGCAGCTTTCGG
Source organism: Lysobacteraceae bacterium PS02340 (assembly GCA_029959605.1). Taxonomy (GTDB): domain Bacteria; phylum Pseudomonadota; class Gammaproteobacteria; order Xanthomonadales; family Xanthomonadaceae; genus Luteimonas; species Luteimonas flava. The sequence goes on from JASCOC010000010.1 coordinate 55,139, forward strand.
ACTAGCGCCGTTGCCGGTCGTTGAAGGCTCTGGATCCCGCCGTTACCAGACAGGCGTCCGTTGAAAGCCGCCGGATCACCGACCTCTGCAGATGCGCTTGATTTCGAACGTCGTCCATCAGGGACGTATCAGAAACGGCCCTGCTCGAAATCGACGAACGCCTGCATCAGTTCTTCGCGGGTGTTCATGACGAAAGGGCCATGGCGGGCGACCGGCTCGCGCAGCGGGCGACCGGCGACGAGGATCAGCCGCGCGCCGGTGTCGCCGGCTTCCAGCATCAGCTGCGCACCGCCACCGAGCACGGCGAGTTCCTGTGACGCCAGCGGACGGGCGTCGTCGCCCTCGCCCACGCGGACGGCGCCTTCGAAGGCATAGGCGAAGGCGTTGTGGCCGTCGGGCAGCGCGTGGCGCCAGGTCGCGCCCGGGGCGAGGGTGATGTCGACATAGAGCGGATCGGTCGCGAGCTGCGCGATCGGTCCGGCGACGCCGTCAACGACACCGGCGATCACTTTCACCGATACGCCCTCGCCCGCCTGCACGACCGGAATGCGCTCGGGCGCGAATTCCTGATAGCTCGGCGCGGTCATCTTGTCCTTCGCCGGCAGGTTCACCCACAGCTGGAAACCGCGCATGCGGCCGGCCTCCTGTTCGGGCATCTCCGAATGCACGAGTCCACGGCCGGCGGTCATCCACTGCACGCTGCCGGGCACCAGCAGGCCCTCGTTGCCGTGGTTGTCCTTGTGCCGCATCCGGCCGTCGAGCATGTAGGTGACGGTCTCGAAGCCGCGATGCGGATGCTCGGGGAAGCCGGCGAGGTAATCCTCGGGCGTGTCGGTGCCGAACTCGTCGAGCATCAGGAACGGATCGAGGTCGGGCAGCTGCGGGCTGCCGATGACACGGGTGAGCTTGACGCCGGCACCGTCGCTGGCGGGCATGCCTCGCACGTGGCGGATGATGCGGGCGGCATCAGGGGTGGTCATCGGGCGGCTCCTGTCGGGGGTGCCGACACGATGCGGGCGCGAGGCGTGGTTTATACGCGCGTGGGTGGAACGGAGGTTTCCGTGGGGACGGGACGGCGGCGGGAGCAGCGCGAACGGTCGAATGTCGACAAAGCTTACGCGCGCGGAGATCGACCGTTGCAATTCACTTGTCCTCACCCCAACCCCTCTTCCAAGGGGAGAGGGGCTCGAATTAACCCGGAACGTGGCGGCCCGAGCCGACGCTTCAGCGCGCGGTGATGCGCCAGGCGCGATGGATGCGCGGGTTGCGTTCGAAATCGGGTGGAATCGTCGCCGGGCTGATGTCCTCGACGTGCGCGAACGCGCCGACGGCTTCGGCGTCGAGCTTGAAGCGGCGGAAGTTGTTGGAGAAGTACAGCACCCCGCCCGGCGCGAGCCGGGCCACCGCGGCTTCCAGCAGACGCACGTGTTCGCGCTGGATGTCGAAGTCCTTGGCACGCGCCGAGTTCGAGAACGTCGGTGGGTCGCAGAAGATCAGATCGTATTGCGCCGTCTCGGCCTCCAGCCACTGCAGGGCGTCGGCCTGCACCAGCCGATGCTTCGCACCGCCGTAGCCGTTCGCGGCAAGGTTGTCGGCGCACCACTGCAGGTACGTGCCCGACAGATCGACGGTGGTCGTGGTGCGCGCGCCGCCACCGGCCGCGTGCACGGTCGCGGCGCCGGTGTAGCCGAACAGGTTGAGGAAGCGCGTGTCCGCAGCCTCATCGGCGATGCGCAGACGCATCGGCCGGTGATCGAGGAACAGGCCGGTGTCGAGATAGTCGAACAGATTCACGCGCAGGTGCACGCGGCCTTCGTCGACGAGCAGGAATTCATGGCGCGCGTCAAAACGGCCGTACTTGCTGCCGCCCTTGCCCTTCGAACGCGTCTTGACCGCGATGCGCTCGCGCGGGATGCGGAACACGTCGCGCGCGGCGGCCAGCACGTCGCCGAAACGTCGCCGGGTCACGGCTTCGGGAATCTCGGCCGGCGCGGCGTATTCCTGGATGTGCAGCCACAGCGGCGTCCCGTCGGCGCTGACGTCCGCTTCGGACTGGATGTAGACGTCGATCGCGGCCGCGTACTCGGGCAGGTCCGCGTCGTAGACGCGATAGCAGGTCACGCCCTCGCGCTCGCGCCAGGTCTTGAACTTGCGCAGGTTCTTGCGCAGGCGGTTGGCGACCATCGTCGCGCCTTCGCCGAGGTCTTCCGGTGTTTCGCTGACGGCGCGCTGCGGCGGCCGCACCGGATCGCAGACGATCAGGCTGCACTCGATGGCGCCGTTGAACACCTGGTACTTCTTCTTCGCGCGCAGGCCGGTCGCGTGCGCGAGCTCGGGGTCGCCGCACAGCAGGCTCGCGCGCCACTCGGGCACCGCGCGTCCCAGCGCGTTGCCGAGGGTGCGGTACAGCGCGGGATCGGCAGCGAGGCGCGCGTCGTAGGGCGGATTGCAGACCGCGAGCCCGCGCTTCACCGATTCCGCCAACGCAGCATCCTCTTGCGACGCCGGCGGCACCGGGGCCTGTAGCGTGGCGATGTCACCGATCTGCCACTCGATCGCCTCGCGCAGGCTGGCGGCCGTCGCGTTCTCGCGCGCGGCATGGATCGCATGCGGGTCGAGATCGCGGCCGAAGAACACCGCGCGCAGGCGCTGACGGCCGGTCCGTTCGCGCGCGAGGGCGTCTTCGCACAGTGTCTGCCAGTGGGCGACATCGAACCCGCGCCAGCGGCTCGGCGCACGACCGGCCGTCGCCGCGCCGCCATCGCGCGCCAGGCCCGGTGCGACATCGGCGGCCATCAGCGCGCCTTCGATCAGCAGCGTGCCGCTGCCGCACATCGGATCCAACAGCGCGCCGCCTTCGGCATACAGCGCCGGCCAGCCCCCGCGCATCAGCACGGCGGCGGCGAGGTTTTCCTTCAGCGGTGCCTCGCCCTGCGCGCGGCGCCAGCCGCGACGGTGCAGCGGGCCACCGCCGAGATCGACCGACAGGATCGCGCGGCCCTTGCGCACCACCAGGCTCAGGCGCAGATCCGGCGATTCGACATCGACGTCCGGACGCGCACCGGTCGCTTCGCGCAAGCCGTCGACGATCGCGTCCTTGACCCGCTGCGCGGCGTAGCGCGCGTGGGTGATCGCGCTGCCCGAGACATGCGGATCGATCGCGAGCGTCATGGTCGCGTCGAGATGCGCGGTCCAGTCGATCGCACGCGCGCCGGCATAGAGCGCGTCCTCGTCCTCGCAGGCGTATTCGACGATCGGCCACAGCACGCGGCTGGCCAGGCGCGACCACAGCACCGCGCGTTGCGCGTCGTGCAGCGTGCCTTCGACGTTGGCGCCGGCGGTGGTCGCGGTAGCGTGCGCGCAGCCGAGTGCGAGCAGCTCGTCGACGAGCAAATATTCGAGGCCCTTGGGGCAGCTGGCGAAAAATTTCATGGGGACCTGGGTCGTACGTTTGAAGGCCGATGTGTCGACGCCGTCATTCCCGCACGGGCGGAAATCCAGTGTCTTGACGTGCTGGCCGAGCGATGTGTGCCGATCAAGGCACTGGATTCCCGCCTACGCGGGAATGACGAAAATGGTGCTGGAAGACGTGGATGCGGACATCAGCCGTTCGCGTCAAAGCGACCGCAGCAAGGCCGCGAATGCATCCGCCGATGCGTCCACATGCGCGGTCAGGCGGTGATTGTCGTCGACCAGCAGCAGCCGGCCGCGGCGGGCGCAGGTCCAGCCGACGACATCGGCGGCGGGAATCAGTTCGTCGTCCCAGCCGTGCACGACCGACAGCGGCACGTCGGCCGCCTGCAGCGGATGCGCGGCGTCGAGGCGCACCGGCGGCGCCATCAGGAACAGGCCGGCGACCGGCACCTGCAGCGACACGTGCCCCGCGATCCACGCGCCGAGACTGGAACCGGCCAGCACCACCGGCCCACGCGCGGCGGCGTCGAGCGTCAGCCGCAGCAGGCGTTCGATGCGCGCGGCGACATCGCCGAGCGGGCTGACGTCGCGTTTGCCGTCGAGATCGGTGAAGTCCGGGCGCTCGTGGCTCCAGCCCAGACCCTCCGCCGCCTCGGCGAGCGCGGTGACCTTGGTGGCCTCCGGGCCGCTCTCGAAGCCGTGCGAGAGGATGCAGTGGCCGCGCGCGCTCATGCGTCCACCCATTCGACCGCGTCGCCGATCTTCAGCGCGCCGCCTGAGATCACGCGCGCACACAGGCCGCCCATGCCGCGGAGCGCGTTGTAGCCGCCGGCGCCGAGCGCCGCTTCCATCTTCGAACAGGGATCGCAGGGCGCCGTACCTTCGAGCAGCACCTCGCCGACGCGGAAGCGTCGGCCCTTGAGCGCGATCAGCGGAATGCCCGAGACCACGAGATTGCGGCGCAGCGTCACCGGCGTGACCTCGGCATGGCCGCTCAGCGCAGCGATCGCCGGCAGATGCTCGGCCTGGATCAGGGTCACGCCGCGCTTGCCGCTGCCGCCGGTGTAGCGGTCGCCTTCGAGGCCGACGCCGGTCACCGCGACCGCGCTGTCGACTGCGCGGATCGGCGCCTCACGGGCGGGCCGCAGGCCGATCCAGTCCACACGACCGACGCGCGGAAACTGCGTCATCAGGGCGTGCAGGTCGGAGTCTGGCGGCGGATTTCTCATGTGTGAATGCTAGCATCCGGGCCATGTCCGACCCCACGTCCGCACCCCGGATCACGCTGCAACCGCTGCCCTACGTGGACCTGCTGGCGCCCCGCGCCGCGTCGGACATCCACCTCGTCGTCATCCACTGCACCGAACTGCCGGACCTCGCCACGGCACGCAGCTACGGCGAGCGCGTGCTCTACGACAGTGGCACCGGCGCCAGCGGCCACTGGTACATCGACCGCGACGGCCGCATCGTCGAATACGTGCCGGCGACCCGCGTCGCCCACCACGTGCGCGGCCACAACGCGATCTCGGTCGGCATCGAGCTGGTGAACACCGGGCGTTTTCCGGACTGGTACGACAGCCGCCACCAGTCGATGGACGAGGCCTATACGCCGGCGCAGATCGACGCGCTGGTTGCCTTGCTCGCGCATCTGCACGCCACGCTGCCGAATCTGCGCGACATCGCCGGCCACGAGGATCTGGACACCGATCGCGTCGCCGCCAGTGACGATCCGGCCCTGACCGTGGCCCGCAAGCGCGATCCCGGGCCGTTGTTCCCGTGGGCCGACGTGCTGGCGCGCGTGCCGCTGGCCCGCATCGGCGTCTGAACGCCCGCGTCAGGGCCCCGGCCCGCCCCCACCTATAATCGTCGGCAGGCACGCGTCCGCGATGCCGCCCCACCGTGCACGGCCCCGCGATGACCCCGCCCGTTTCCGAACTGATCGACCTGCTCTCGCTCGAGCGCCTCGAAGACAACCTGTTCCGTGGCCAGAGCCGCGACATCGGCACCAAGTACGTGTTCGGTGGCCAGGTGCTGGGCCAGGCGCTCTCGGCAGCGCAGGCGACGATGGACAACCCGCGCCCGGCGCATTCGCTGCACGCCTACTTCCTGCGCGCGGGCAACATCGAAGCACCGATCGTCTACGACGTCGACCGCACCCGCGACGGTGGCAGCTTCTCGGTACGGCGCGTGACCGCGATCCAGCACGGCAAGGTGATCTTCTTCTGTGCGGCGTCGTTCCAGGAGGAAGAAGCCGGCGCCGAGCACCAGTTGTCGATGCCCGAGGTACCCGCGCCCGAGGATCTCGAGCCGCAGGACCCGTTGCCTGCGCAGGTGCTGGCGAAGCTGCCGGTCAAGGTGCAGCGCTGGCTCGACCGCAGCGGCCCGTTCGAATTCCGCCACGTGTATCCGCGCGACGAGCTGCGCCCGCCCAAGCGACCGCCGTTCCAGCAGATGTGGTTCCGCCTGACCGGCCCGGTCGACGACACGCCGGCGCTGCACCGCGCACTGCTGGCCTACGCGTCCGATTTCCAGCTGCTGGGCACGGCGACGTTCCCGCACGGCATCAGCTACTACCAGCCGAACGTGCAGATGGCCTCGCTCGATCACGCGCTGTGGTTCCACCGTCCCTTCCGCGTCGACGACTGGCTGCTGTATTCGCTCGACAGCCCCAGCGCGCAGGGCGCACGTGGACTGGCGCGCGGGCAGATCTTCGACCGCGCCGGTCGCCTCGTCGCCAGCACCGCGCAGGAAGGCATGATCCGCGTGCTGCCGGGCGACGACGCCGCGGCGAAGGCGGGCTGAGATGCGTCAGGTCTTCTCCAGTCCCCGCCTCGAGAACGTCGAACGCGTCGCCGCCCTGCTGCGCGATGCCGGCATCGAGGTGCAGATCCTCAACGGCCGTTCCTACAAGGGCAACCGCCGCAGCAACTTCAGCTATCGCGAGGACGCCGGCGGCCCGAGGCCGGCCGTGTGGGTCACCCGCTCCGACGACCAGCCGCGCGCGCGCGAACTGCTGCGCGAGGCCGGACTGCTGCAGGGCCAGCCGTCGGCGCGCAGCTATCTGCAGCAGGCGGACGTGGTGTTCGCGCCGGCCGCCGAGGCGCGCAAGGGCATGTCGCGCGCCTCGAAGGTGCGCTACACGCTGATCGGCGGCGCGGTGCTGGTGATCGCGCTGTCGTGGTGGAGCCGGCCGTCGAGCGACGCGCCTGCGGAGACGACGGTCGCGGCCGCACCCGAGCCGGCGCTCGACATGGTGCCGCCGACCGTCGAAGCCAGCGAGTACCGCGCACCGGTGCCGCGCGCGCTCGCCACCGCCGTGCTGGCCGACGCACTGTCGGCGCTGGCCGGCCCGGTCTGCGTGGCGATCGACGGCGACGCACCGGCTGCGCCGCTGCTGGCGGAACTCGAAGCCGGCTATCCCGACGTGCGGCCGTCCTCGGCCTGTGGGGGCGGCGACGGCCAGGCCGCGTCGCTCGACGTCACCAACTACCGGACCGACGGCTCCGGCCAGGGCACGGTGGATCTGGTCCGCGGGGGCAGCGATGCCGCGCAGGGCCTGGTTAGGCGCACCCTCGAGGTCCGCCGCGACGGCCGCAACTGGCAGTTCGGCGCCGCCGCCTGATCGCGGCGGCGCACGTCCGCGGGCATCATCGACGGCGCCGGTCACATCCCGCGCGCGAGTCGCGTCCTTGGAAGCGGCCTGACCTGCAAGGATCGCCATGAACGCCATCGCCGCCGATCTCGGCCTCGAAGACCGGATCCACCTGGAGCTGCCCGCCGCGCGCAGTGGCGACCAGGCCGCGTACGGCCGCATCGTGCAGATGAGCCAGAACGCGACCACCGCGATCGCGCTGGCGATCACCCGCGACGTGCAGGCCAGCCAGGACATCGCCCAGGAGGCCTATCTCAAGGCCTGGCAGCAACTGGGCAGACTGCAGAACACGACGAGCTTCCTGCCGTGGCTGCGACAGATCACCCGCAACCTCGCGCGCGACCATCTGCGCGCGCGCCGCGACCGCATCGTGGCCGGCGAGGCCGCCGACATCGCCATCGCCCAGGCCGCCGATCCCGACGCCTGCCCGATGCAGCAGATCATCGACGACGAAACCGGCCGCGTCGCCGCGGACCTGATCTCCGACCTGCCCGACGAAAGCCGCGAAGTGCTGTTGCTGTACTACCGCGAGGGCGGCAATTCGAAGCAGGTCGCCGCCCTGCTCGGCCTGTCGGACGCCGCGGTGCGCAAGCGCCTGTCGCGCGCACGCCGCAGCCTGCGCGAGGATCTGATGGCGCGCTTCCAGGAGTTCGCGGCGGGCTCGGCGCCGGGCACGGCGTTCACGCTGCTGGTCACGGCCGGGCTGGCGGCATTCGCGAAGCCTGCCGCGGCGGGCACGGTCGCAGGTGTCGCCGCCGGCGGCGCATTCGGCGCGGGCGCCGCCGGCAAGGCGGCGCTGGGCAGTGCGAGCGCACTCGGCGCTGCCGGTGTGTCGCTGGTGTTCGGTGGGCTGACGATGTGGCTGTGCCGGAAGATGGTCGCGCGATATGCCGATACCGAGGCCGAGCGCATCGCCATTCTCAAACTCTACGACCGCTGGTTCCTGTGGGGTTCCCTGGCAGGGGGTCTGCTGGCGCTGTGCATCGGTTTCGTCGCGGGCTTGGGCCAACTGTCGGTCGGCTGGATGTCGATCCTGCTCGTGACCGCCCTGTTTCCCTACAACTATCCGCTGCTGACCAGCATGCCGCGCCTGATGAATCCGCTGATCGCCCGCGACATCGCGCGCGACCCCAGGGGCGGCGCCCGCCGCGCACTCGGCTACCGTCTGATGTTCGGTACGAGTGGCCTGATCCTGACCAACGTGGGCCTGGTGGGCGTGCTGCTGATCCTGTGGCTCAAGACCGCCTGAGCCGCGTTTCCCACGACGGCGCGTAGAAGGTCGCGCGCGGATCCCGTCTCCCATTGGGTGCTGTCGTCGTGACTCATGCCACCGGCGACGCGTCGCTTCGAGTGCCTGGTGTGCAAAAAAAAAGGCCGCGCACTGCGCGGCCTTTCCGTCGACGGATCGCCCGCGGCTCAGCGCTGCGGACGTGCCGGGCGCAGTTCCTCACGGCTCAGGAAGCCGTCGCGGTTCTCGTCGAGCCAGGTGAAGCGCTCGACCAGGCGCGGCATCTTCTCCGAGACCTCGACGCGGCTCAGCTTGCCGTCGTTGTTGAGGTCGGCTTCGCGGAACTTCGCATCGAAACGGCGCTCGCCCTCGGCACGACGCTCGGCGGACTTCGCCGTGTGCCAGGTGCGCAATTCGCTGCGGGTGAGATAGCCGTCGCGGTTGGTGTCGATCGCGTCGAAGTTGGCGACCAGGTCGAACCCCTTGTGCGAACGCGGGCCGCCCGCGCCACGTTGTGGACGTTCGCCACGTGCATCGGTGCTGCGTACGTCGCCACGCGCATCGCGTTCGGCGCGATGGGCGTCGCGACGCGCCTGCATCGCCTGCTGGCCGGCCTGCGCCTCGGTGCGGCTGATGCGACCGTCGCTGTCGGTGTCGAAACGCGCGAGCGCATCGACGCGGTCGCCGCCGTGGCCGCGCGGACCGTGGCCGCGATGCCGTTCGCCGTCGGGTTTCGACGCCTGCGTCCCTGCTGCCGGCGCCTGCGCGGCGGCCGCACCGATCGTGGTGATGGACAGCGCCGCGAGCAGCGCGGTGGTGATGAGCCTCGTCTTCATGGAGTTGTTCCCGTTGCCGCGGCACCGTGCCGCTGTGCAGGGATCAACGCCCGGACCGCACCCGGCGTTGACCGGACACCCGCGCGGTTCAGCCGCCGGTCGGCGAAGCGGTCGCGCCGCCTGAGACGCCGGTGCGTATCCTGCGCACATGCAGACGCCGTCGCGCCCCGCACCAGAACCGGATGCCGGCACGGGCGAATTGCGCCTGTTCCACACCGCGTCGCATGCCTGCGGCTACTGGCCGGATCGCGAAGCACGCGACCTGGTGCTCGACCCGCGCGATCCGCGCCTGGCGACGGTCTACCCGCAGGCCTTGCGCTGGGGCTTCCGCCGCTCCGGCGACATCGTCTATCGCCCGCATTGCGATGCGTGCCGCGCGTGCACGGCGGTGCGGATTCCGGTCGAGGCCTTCGTGCCCAACCGCAGCCAGCGCCGCACGCTCGCGCGCAACGCCGACATCGACGCGCGCGTGGTGCCGGCCGAGCGCAACGACGAGCGCCTCGCGCTGTACCGGAAGTACCTGGTGTCGCGCCATCCGGCCGGCGGCATGGACGACCACGGCGCGCTCGAGTTCGACCAGTTCCTGATCGGCAGCTGGAACGAAGGCCGGTTGCTGGAATTGCGCCTGCACGGGCAGCTGGTGGCCGTCGCGGTGACGGATCTGATCGAGGATGCGCTGTCGGCCGTCTACACTTTCTACGACCCCGACTGCGTGTCACGCGGACTCGGCACACTGGCGATCCTGCGACAGATCGCCTGGGCACAGCGCGACCGCCGGCGCTATCTCTATCTCGGCTACTGGATCGATGGACACCGCAAGATGGCTTACAAACGCAATTTCCAGCCGCTCGAAGGCTTCGATGGACGCCAGTGGCGTCCGCTGACGGACGCCGCGCCATGAGCCGCACGTGGCTGATCGCCGCGCTCGCCTGCGCGGCCGTCGTACTGCTCGCCGCCTGCGCGCGCACCAACACGCAGGGCGATGCACCGCACGCCGCCGACGCGGCCTCGCCGGGCACGCTGCGCATCGCGACCTACAACACGTCGCTCAACAGCGACAAAGCCGGCGGTCTGCTCGAACGCCTGCAGGGCGACGACGCAGGCGCACGCAAGGTCGCCGCGGTGCTGCAGCAGGTGCGGCCCGACATCGTGCTGCTCAACGAGTTCGACTACGTCGCCGACGGCAGCGCCGCCGATCTGTTCCAGCGGCGCTGGCTCGAACGCGCGCAACCGGGCGGCGGCGAACCGCTGCGCTATCCCTACCGCTATCTCGCCCCGGTCAACACCGGCGTGCAGAGCGGACTGGACCTCGACAACAACGGCAGCATCGGCGGCGACGGCCGCGATCGCGGCAACGATGCCTGGGGCTACGGTCTGCATTCCGGCCAGTACGGCATGCTGCTGCTGTCGCGCTATCCGATCGATGCGACGACCGCGCGCACGTTCCAGTTGCTGAAGTGGAATGCGATGCCCGACGCGCGGCGTCCGCGCCATCCCGATGGCCGCCCCTTCCATCCCGACGCCACGTGGTCGCAACTGCGGCTGTCGTCGAAGTCGCACTGGGACGTGCAGGTGCGCGCGCCGGGCGGCGTACTCCACGTGCTGGCCTCGCATCCGACACCGCCCGCGTTCGATGGACCGGAGAAGCGCAACGTCGCGCGCAATCACGACGAGATCCGCTTCTGGACCGAGTACCTGTCGCCAGGCACGCACGACTGGCTGTGCGACGACGCCGGGGGTTGCGGCGGGCTCGAGCCCGATGCGCGCTTCGTGATCCTCGGCGATCTCAACAACGATCCGGTCGACGGCGCCGGCGATCACACCGCGATCGTCGAGCTGCTCGAACACCCGCGCGTGATCCGCATGGCCACGCCGCGCAGCGAAGGCGCGATCGAGGCGACTGAAGCCGATGGCGGCGCGAATGCGCAGCATCGCGGCTCGGCCGCGCACGACACCGGCAGCTTCGGCCCGCGCGTGGGCAACCTGCGTCTCGATTACGCGCTGCCGTCGGTGGGCCACGCGCTCGTCGGCAACGGCGTGTTCTGGCCGCGCAGCGATGCGGCGCATGCCGACATTGTCGACGGCACTGACCATCGCCTCGTGTGGGTGGATGTGACCCAGTAACGCCGAACGCACCGGCGCCGCTGGCGGCGCCGCCTCGGGCTATGCACCGTCGGCATGGACGGTCGTGCACGCGCATGCCAGGACAGACGCGGCGCAGCGCAGCGGTTGTTAGTTCCCGACCACCGCCACCAACAACCCACGCAGGGCAGCGGCGACGGTCTGTCGTCGCACCGCGTCACGGTCGCCGTCGAACTGGAACAATTCGGCGCGCGCATAGCCGCCACGACGCTTCCAGCCGATCCACACCGTGCCGACCGGCTTGTCGTCGCTGCCGCCGCCGGGGCCTGCGATGCCGGTGACCGCGACCCCGACACTCGCCCCGGAATTCACCAGCGCGCCGGACACCATTTCGATCACGGTCTCACGGCTGACCGCGCCGTGGGTCTCCAGTGTGTGCGGATGCACGCCCAGCATCGCCTGCTTGGCCTCGTAGCTGTAGGCCGCCATGCCGCAGTCGAACCAATCGGAACAGCCGGCGATATCGGTGACGGCCTTGGCGATCCAGCCACCGGTGCAGCTCTCGGCGGTGACCAGACGATGGTGGCGCGCGCGCAGCAGCGCGCCGGTCTCTTCGGCAAGCGTGTGCAGCGCGGCATCGGAGTAGGAGTCGTGCATGAGCAGTCCCGCGATCGAAGCCGCCGTTGTACCGCATCGTGCCGCGCGCGTCGCGCTGGCGCCTGGAACGCCGCGTTTCCGCGCGCCTGAAAAGCGAACGGCCGACCCTCCCGGGCCGGCCGTCGCGTCGATGCGGTGGATCAGTAGCGCATGCGCAACGTCACGCCATAGGTGCGCGGTGCACCGAGGAAGGCGTTGAACGAGCCCGTCTGGATCGGCGCGTCAATACCGACCTGCTTGTAGGTCTCGTCGGTCAGGTTCTGGCCCCAGAACTCCAGCATCCAGCGCTGGTCCTGACGCCCGAAGCCGAGGCGCGCATTGAGCACCGTGTAGGCGTCCTGCATCTTCTGCGGCTTGAGATCCGAGCCGGTGTTGTACTCGGACATGTATTTGGCGCCGATGTTGAAGCGGCCCTGCAGCGCCGAGCCGATGTCCCACTGGTAGGTGGCCGACGCGTTGCCTGACCACTTCGGCGCGAAGCTCATCTGGTTGCCCGGCAGCAGCGGCAGGTCCGGCACGATGTCGTTGCCGTACTCGGTTTCCGCATACGTCACGCCACCCTGCAGCATCAGGCCCGGCATACGGGTCTGCCACAGCACTTCGGCGTCGATGCCCATCGAGGTCACTTCCGGGATCGAACGCACGACGAACGCGGTGCCGAGGAAGCTGTTGAGCTGGAAGTCCTCGTAGGTCTGGTGGAACAGCGCCGCGTTGAACAGCAGGTTGCCTTCGGCCCAGTTGGTCTTCAGACCCAGCTCGTAGCTGTCGACGAACTCGCCGTCGAACGCGGTGTCGTCCACCGGCGTGATGCCGACCTGCACACGGTCGAGATTGAAGCCGCCCGCCTTGTACCCACGCGATGCCGACACGTAGGTCATCACGTCATCCGACCAGTCGTAGGCGACCTTCAAGGTGCCCGACCATTCCTTCTCGGTGCGTTCCTGGAACGTGCTGCGGCCGTTGTGCGCGATGTTGGCCCACGGCAGACACATGAAGCCCGCGATCTGCGGCGCGACGGCCGGCACCAGACCCGCCAGCAGCTGCGCACGCAATGCAGGCGGCAGGCTCGCGAAGCCGTTGATGCGCTGCGCCAGCGCCCCGCCGACACGTGCCGCCGGATTGGACAGCGTCGCCGCGCAGCCCTGCGCGCCGTTGGGATTCGCGTAGTCGGACTGCAGCGTTTTCTTCTCGCGGGTGTAGCGCAGACCCAGGGTGACGTCGAGCGCGTCGGTCACGTGGAAGGTGTTGTTGGTGAAGATCGCCGCACTCTTGGCGTTCTGCTCGTAGCGGTCGAGCGCGCCCTGCCCGGTGAAGTTGGTGCCGAACGGACGACCGCTGACCTGCGACAGGAACGTCGCCGGATTCGCGGTGTTGACCGTCAGGCCCAGCGGCGCGAGCTGCGCGGCGATCGCCGGCAGCACCTGCGACGCGACGGCGGTCGACAGATACGGCTCGTAGGCGGCGCCGAAGTAGTAGGAATCGTTGCGACCCAGATCCTCGTCCGAATAGAACAGGCCGACCATCCAGTCGATGCGATCGCTGGAACCGGTCAGGCGCAGTTCCTGGCTGAAGTTCTCAAACTTCACCAGCGAGCCATCCGGATTCGGCGGGCGATACAGGATGTCCGCGCCGCTGTAGTCGAAGTCGATGCTGGTGATCGCTTCCCAGTCGCGGAACGCGGTGATCGAGGTCAGCACCGCATCGTTGGCCCATGGCGTGGTCCAGTTGACCTCGGCCGAGATGCCCTTGTCCTTGAGGTCCTGCTCGGTGGTGCGGTTGGCATAGGCCAAGCGACGGTCGAGATCGACGACCGGAATGATGCCCTCGCCGCCCGGCGTCAGCGCATCGATGATCGCCGCGGTCGGGCCGCGGAACGTGGTCATCGAGACGCAGCAGTTCTCTTCGCGACTGGTGTAGTCGGCGATGAAGTTGATGTTGAGGTTCGACGTCGGCTCGAGCAGCAGCTGGCCGCGCAGCGAGTGGTAGTTCTGGTCGCCATCGTCGGTCTCCTGGCGGGGACCGCCCGAGGTGTCGACGTTGTCGACGCCGTCGCGCTTGCGCTTGGTGGCGAAAATGCGGAACGCGGCGTTGTCGCTGAGCGCATCGTTGTAGGACCCCGACACGCCGAGCAGACCGTAGTTGCCCACGGTGACTTCGCCTTCGACCGCCTGCGTGTAGCTCGGGCGCCGGGTGATCACGTTGATGACGCCGGCCGAGGTGTTCTTGCCGAACACCGTGCCCTGCGGGCCCTTGAGCACTTCGATGCGCTCCATCTCGCCGAGATCGCCGAAGCCCACGCTGTTGCGGGCGCGGTAGACGCCGTCGATGACGATGCCGACCGAGGATTCCAGACCCGGGTTATCACCCACCGTGCCGATGCCGCGGATGCGCGCGGTGGTCTGCGCCGCGGACTGCGTGCTGGTGACGGTGAGGCCGGGAACCAGGACCTGCATGTCCTTGATGTCACGCACGCCGGTGTCCTGCAGCAACTGTTCGGGCAACACGTTGATGACGATCGGCACGTCCTGCAGCGCTTCTTCGCGCTTCTGCGCGGTGACGGTGATCGCCGACAGTGTGGTCGGTGCTTCGTTCTCGGTGCTGGTCGACTGCGCCAGCGCCGGACCTGCGACCGTGGCGGCCAGCGCGACGACGACAGCGTGACTGAGCAGGCTGCGCTGCAACTTACGTGAATCCATGTTGTCCCCCGAATGACGTGGTGTGGTTCTTCCTAAAACCGACGCCCGACGGCATTGCGCCATCGGGATTCCCCGCCGCTCCGGTCATCGTGGGGGACAGACCGGAACGTCCGGCAGTCACCTGCCGTGAACGGAAACCTAACACAGCTTCCACACGCGTGCGCATGGACTTCGCGCGCCGGCTGAAGGCGCCTTTCGCGGCCACCGCGGACCGCGGAAAACGGCGGTTTCGGGCAGACTATGCGGCCGGCCAAACGAGCGATTGGATGTCTTCGCCCCAGCACACGCCATTGATGCAGCAGTTCTTCGCCGCCAAGGCCGATCACCCGGATGTGCTGCTGTTCTTCCGCATGGGCGATTTCTACGAGCTGTTCTACGACGACGCCCGCAAGGCGGCGCGGCTGCTCGACATCACCCTGACCCAGCGCGGCAATTCCGCCGGCGCACCGATTCCGATGGCGGGTGTGCCGCATCACGCGGCCGAAGGCTATCTGGCGCGACTGGTCGCACTCGGCGAGTCGGTGGCGATCTGCGAGCAGATCGGCGATCCCGCGGCGAGCAAGGGTCTGGTCGAACGCAAGGTGGTGCGCATCGTCACGCCGGGCACGGTGACCGACGAAGCGCTGCTGCAGGAACGCCGCGACACCCTGCTGATGGCGGTCGCGCGCAACCGCGCCGGGCATTACGGCATCGCCTGGGCGGATCTCGCCGGCGGCCGTTTTCTGGTCTGCGAATGCGCGACCGAAGACATGCTCGAAGCGGAGATCGCCCGGCTCGATCCGGCCGAATTGCTGGTGCCCGACGAAGACGGCTGGCCGGGCTTCCTGTCCGAACGCACCGGTGCGCGACGTCGTCCGCCGTGGCTGTTCGATGCGGAGTCCGGCCGTCGCCAGCTGCTGCAGTTCTTCGGCCTGCACGACCTCACCGGTTTCGGCATCGACGACAAGCCGCTGGCCGTGGCCTCGGCCGGCGCGCTGCTCGGATATGTCGAGGAAACCCAGAAGCAGCGCCTGCCGCATCTGACCTCGATTTCCGTCGAAAGCGGCGATGGCGCGATCGCGATGAACGCCGCGACGCGCCGGCATCTCGAACTCGACACGCGCGTCGACGGCGACACCCGCAACACCCTGCTCGGTGTGCTCGATTCCACCGTCACGCCGATGGGCGGACGTCTGCTGCGGCGCTGGCTGCACCGCCCGCTGCGTGACCGCACCGTGCTGGGCGAACGCCTGCATGCGGTGCAGACGCTGATCGATTCCGGCGGCGACGAGACATTGCGAGAGCGCTTCCGCGCCCTGGGTGACATGGAGCGCGTGCTCACGCGCATCGCGTTGCGTTCGGCGCGTCCGCGCGACCTGTCCACGCTGCGCGATGGCCTGGCGATGCTGCCGGATCTGCGCGGCATTCTCGGCACGCTCGATTCGCCGCGGCTGCGCGCCCTGCACGACAGCCTCGGCGAGCACGCGGGCGAAGCGCATCTGCTGTCCACCGCTCTGGTCGAGCAACCGCCGGTGCTCGCACGCGACGGCGGCGTGTTCGCCGATGGCCACGACGCCGAACTCGCCGAGTTGCGGCGGCTAAGCAACCACGCCGACCAGTTCCTCGTCGATCTGGAAACGCGCGAGCGCGAAGCCAGCGGAATCTCCACGCTGAAGGTCGGCTACAACCGCGTCCACGGCTATTACATCGAAGTCTCCAAGGCGCATGCGGCGAAGGCACCCGCGCACTACACGCGCCGGCAGACGCTGACCAATGCCGAGCGCTACATCACCGAAGAACTCAAGACCTTCGAGGACAAGGTGCTCTCGGCGCGCGAACGGTCGCTGGCCCGCGAGCGGCTGCTCTACGAACAGCTGCTCGACGCCTTGAACGATCGCATCGAGGCGCTCAAGCACTGCGCCGGCGCGCTCAGCGAACTCGACGTGCTGGCCTGCTTCGCGCAGCGCGGACAGGCGCTGGACTGGTCGCGTCCGCAGCTCGACGACGCGCCGGGCATCCGCATCGAACGCGGCCGGCATCCGGTGGTCGAGGCGGTGCGCCGCGAACCCTTCGAACCGAACGATCTGGTGCTCGGTGACGGCGCGGAATTCTCGGACCGCCGCATGCTGGTCATCACCGGCCCGAACATGGGCGGCAAGAGCACCTACATGCGCCAGAACGCGCTGATCGTGCTGCTCGCGCACATCGGCAGTTTCGTGCCGGCCTCGCGCGCGGTCATCGGACCGATCGACCGCATCCTGACCCGCATCGGCGCCGGCGACGATCTCGCCAAGGGACAGTCGACCTTCATGGTCGAAATGGCGGAGACGAGTTACATCCTGCATCACGCCACCGAGCAGTCGCTGGTGCTGATGGACGAGATCGGCCGCGGCACCTCGACCTACGACGGCCTCGCCCTGGCCGACGCTTGCGCGCGGCATCTGGCGGCCACGAACCGCAGCTACACCCTGTTCGCGACGCACTACTTCGAACTCACCGCACTCGCGCAGCCCGGCAGCGGCATCGCCAACGTGCATCTCGACGCAGTCGAGCACCGCGACAAGCAGGGCGGCGAGACGCTGGTCTTCATGCACGCGGTCAAGGCCGGCCCGGCCGATCGGAGCTTCGGCCTGCAGGTCGCCGCACTGGCCGGTCTGCCGAAGGCCGTCGTCCGCGACGCGCGTGCGCGCCTGGCCGAACTCGAACAGCGCCGCCACGACAGTCCCACGCCCGCGCCAATGTCGGCCGGCACACTCGACACGCCGCAGCAGATCGGCCTTTTCGCGCCAGCCTCGGCCGCGCTCGAAGCTTTGGCCGGGCTCGATCCCGACGAGCTGACGCCGAAGCAGGCGCTGGAAGCCCTGTACCGGGTGCGGGCGCTGCTCTGAAGCATGCGGCGCCGCTCGAGTGGTGCAGCGCCACGCCGACGCCCGCTGTCGCGCCCCGAGGACGTCGTCCCAGCGCACGCTGGGACCCATTTTGATCTCGGCATTCCGAGCGGAAATCACGAAAACACGACGGCAATCCAGCCAGCTGCGGAACGAGCACCGCCGGTCTGCACGATCGAGCGGCCAAGCTTCGATAGCCCATCCCTATCAAATAGACGCGAACAATCGATTTCCCTCCCGGCAATGACTGCGCCTACGCTGAACGTCCAGTCCGGGAGGCCGCCCGCCATGCGCCAGCTCATCGATTCCCCACTACCGCGATGCTGCTGTCGCGAGTGGTCTTCCAGCACCGACTGATCGAAGGCCCGCGCCCGCGCGTGCACGCCTTCTGTCATCCGTTTTTCGCAGACTCGACCCCGATGCCCCGCCGGCCGTGACCGGCGTGCCATCGTCCAGACATCACACGGGAGAACGCCAGCCATGTCGACCGACGCCAAGTGCCCCTTCCACCAGACCGCCGGCGGCGGCACCAGCAACCGCGACTGGTGGCCGAACCAGCTGCGTCTGGATCTGCTCAACCAGCATTCCGCGAAGTCCGACCCCATGGGCGGGGATTTCGATTACGCCGCCGAATTCGCCAAACTCGACTACGCTGGCCTCAAGCGCGATCTCGCCGCGCTGATGACCGATTCGCAGGACTGGTGGCCGGCCGATTTCGGCCACTACGGCGGCCTGTTCGTGCGCATGGCCTGGCACAGCGCCGGCACCTACCGCATCGGTGACGGGCGAGGCGGCGGTGGTCGCGGCCAGCAGCGCTTCGCGCCGCTCAACAGCTGGCCGGACAACGTGAGCCTCGACAAGGCGCGTCGCCTGCTGTGGCCGATCAAGCAGAAGTACGGCCGCGCGATTTCGTGGGCGGACCTGATGATCCTCACCGGCAACGTCGCGCTGGAGACGATGGGCTTCAAGACCTTCGGCTTCGCCGGCGGCCGCGACGACACCTGGGAGCCCGACCTCGACGTGTACTGGGGCCGCGAGACCACGTGGCTCGGCGGCGATGTGCGTTATGCGCACGGCTCGCACGGTGTGCCGAAGCACGGCGACGACGGCGTGCTGGTCTCCGATGACGACGCCGACGGCGACGTGCATTCGCGCAAGCTCGAGAACCCGCTTGCCGCGGTGCAGATGGGTCTGATCTACGTGAATCCGGAAGGCCCGGACGGCAACCCCGATCCGCTGCTGGCCGCCGCGGATATCCGCGATACCTTCGGCCGCATGGCGATGGACGACGAGGAAACCGTCGCGCTGATCGCCGGTGGCCACAGCTTCGGCAAGACCCACGGCGCGGCGCCGTCCGAGCACGTCGGCGAAGAGCCCGAGGCGCATACGCTCGAAGCGCAGGGCCTCGGCTGGCACAACAGCTTCGGCAGCGGCAAGGGCGCCGACACGATCACCAGCGGTCTCGAAGTCACCTGGACCAAGACGCCGGCGCAGTGGAGCAACGACTTCTTCGAACACCTGTTCGGTTTCGAATGGGAACTGTCGAAGAGCCCGGCCGGCGCGCAGCAGTGGGTGGCGAAGAATGCGGATGCGACGATTCCGCACGCCTATGACGCGTCGAGGAAGCTCGTGCCGACGATGCTCACCACCGATCTCGCGCTGCGCTTCGATCCCGCGTACGAGAAGATCTCGCGCCGCTTCCTCGACAATCCCGACCAGTTCGCCGACGCGTTCGCGCGTGCGTGGTTCAAGCTCACCCATCGCGACATGGGCCCGCGTGCGCGCTATCTCGGCCCGGAAGTGCCGGACGAAGTGCTGATCTGGCAGGACCCGGTGCCGGCGGTCGAACACGCGCTGATCGACGATGCCGATGTCGCCTCGCTGAAGCAGGCGATCCTCGCCAGCGGCCTGTCGGTCTCGGAACTGGTCTCGACCGCATGGGCGTCGGCGTCGACGTTCCGCGGCGGCGACAAGCGCGGCGGCGCGAACGGCGCGCGCATCCGGCTCGCGCCGCAGAAGGACTGGGCGGTCAACAATCCGACGCAGCTGGCGAAGGTGCTCGCCGCGCTCGAAAAAGTGCAGGCCGACTTCAACGGCAAGGCCGCGGGCGGCAAGCAGGTGTCGCTGGCCGATCTGATCGTGCTCGGCGGCGCGGCAGCGGTCGAGAAGGCCGCGCAGGACGCCGGCGTATCGGTGACCGTGCCGTTCTCGCCCGGTCGCAGCGATGCCTCGCAGGACCAGACCGATGTCGAATCCTTCGACGCGCTGGAACCCTGGGCCGACGGCTTCCGCAATTACGCCAAGGGCCACTCGGTGGTGCCGCTGGAGCATCTGCTGGTCGATCGCGCACAGCTGCTGACCCTGACCGCACCGGAGACGACCGTGCTGATCGGCGGCCTGCGCGTGCTCGGCGCCAACCACGACGGCAGCCCGCACGGCGTGCTGACCGATCGCCCGGGCGTGCTGTCGAATGACTTCTTCCGCAACCTGCTCGACATGGGCACCGAGTGGGCCCCCTCTGGCCGCACCAGGTTCGAAGGGCGCGCGCGTGGCACGGGCGAAAAGCGGTGGAGCGGCACCCGCGTCGATCTCGTGTTCGGTTCGAACGCGATCCTGCGTGCACTGGCCGAGGTATACGCCAGCGACGATGCGCAGGAAAAGTTCGTGCGCGACTTCGTCGCCGCATGGACCAAGGTCATGGACCTGGACCGCTACGACCTGCGCTGATCGCCCCGCGACATCGCCCTCGGGCGAATGTGTGACCGGACGCCGATGCCCTGCATCGGCGTTCGCGTTTCCGGCACTTGCATCTCCGTGATGTCGCCACGCGACCGTCCTACACTCGACGCCCCGAACCGTCACGGACCCGACGACCGATGCATTTCGATCAACGCAGGCGCCGCCTGCTGCAGGCCGGCGCGCTGGCCACACTGGCAACTGCCCTGCCCGGCTTCGCGCGCACGCCGAACCTCGACGCGACGAGCACTGCCGAAGATGCGACCGCCGGCCTCGACCTGCGTGGCCGGACCATCGTCGTCACCGGCTGCACGTCCGGCATCGGCCAGGAAACCATGCGTGTGCTCGCACTGCGCGGTGCGCATGTGCTCGGCACGGCGCGGTCGCAGGCGAGCGGTGACGCCGCCTGCGCCGCGGTCGAAGGTCGCGCGACGCCGGTGGTGCTGGATCTCGCCGATTTCGATTCCGTCGTCGCGGCGAGCGACACGATCCGTGCGCTCGGCGTGCCGGTCGATGCGCTGGTCTGCAATGCCGGTGTGGTGCTCGACGATCTGGAGCAGGTCCGCGGCATCGAGAAGACCTTCGTCGTGAACCATCTCGGTCACTACCTGCTGGTGCGCCGTCTGCTCGATCGCGTGACGGCCGCGCCACAGGGCCGCGTGGTCGTGCTCGGCAGCGGCGACGAGCGCCATGCGCCGCCGGGCGGTATCCAGTTCGATGATCTCTCCGGCGCGGGCTGGGACGCGCGCTACGCCCATTCCAAGCTGGCGAACGGCCTGTTCTCGCTGGAACTGTCGCGGCGCCTCGCCGGCACACGGGCCACGTCCAATTGCGTGTCGCCCGGTCACACGCGCAGCAACATCCTGCGCAACGTCGGCAACCGTTACCGCGATGACGCGCGCAGCGTGCAACAGGGCGCGGCGACGCCGTGTTGGCTGGCGGCCTCGCCTGCGGCATCCGCCATCAACGGCGCGTTCTACCGCGATTTCGCGCCGGCACCGCAAAGCGACGCGCAGCGCGACACGGCGATGGCCGCGCGGCTGTGGGACGTTTCGGAAACCCTCGTCGAAGCCTGGTTGCCCGGCTGAGGCGGACTCAGAGCGCGTCGATGTCGCCGAGCGCGCGGATCAGTTTCCGCGCGCGCTTGTCGGGCTTGTGCTCCGGCGCCTGGTAGCCGGCACGCGCGGCGCGCGCTTCGGCCAGCCGCGCCAGCCGCGCTTCACGCGAGGCCTCGGTTTCGCTGTACAGCGTCTGCGCGACGCTCGCGGGTCCCCGCGTGTCCGACAGTCCGGCGACCGCGATGTCGAACACTTCCTCGCCGCGGGCGACGCGCAGCGCGTCGCCGATGCGGACCGCGCGCGCGGGTTTCGCACGCTGACCGCCGACATCGACCTTGCCGGTCTCGATCGCCTGCTTGGCCAGCGCGCGGGTCTTGAAGAAACGCGCCGCCCACAGCCAGAGATCCAGGCGCACGGTGTCGGCGGCGTTGGGAACCTGTGCTTCGCTCATGCGCCCGATATCGGTGCGCCGGCCGGCAAATCAAGCAGCGCGCGGAACCCGCCCGGCAAGTTTTCGAGTACCAGACGGCCGTCGTAACCGGCTGCGATCCCGTCGATGATCGACAGGCCCAGTCCATGCCCCGGCATCCGGCTGTCGAGGCGCACGCCGCGCTGCAGTGCCTGCTGCAGCGCGCCGGACTGCATGCCCGGGCCGTCGTCGTCGACCGCGATCCGCACGCGCCCGTTAGCGGATGTCGCATGGATCTGCACCTGCGTGCGCGTCCACTTCACCGCGTTGTCCACGAGGTTGCCGAGCATCTCTTCCAGGTCCTCGCGCGCGCCGGCGAACACCAGATCGGCCGAGACCTCGCAGCGCAGCGTCACGCGATCACCGGCGGTCTGCGCGAACAGGCCGCACAGCGCCTCGGCCACGGGCGCGATCGGGGTGCGCTGGCGCGCATCGACCGCGAAGCCGCCCGCGAGCCTGCGCTCCACTTCGCCGCGCATGCGCTGCACCTGGGCCGAGACCACTTTGGCGATGTCGTCGCCCGGGCGCTGCGCTTCGGCCGACAACACGGCGAGCGGCGTCTTCAACGCATGCGCAAGATCCTCGGCGGCGTGGCGCGCGCGGGCGACGCGGCGTGCATGTTCGTCGAGCAGATCGTCGATCTGTTCCGCCAGCGGCGCGGCCTCGGCGGGCCAGCGCTCGGCGCCGAAGCGCACGTCGTCGCCATTGCGCACGCGCTGCAGGATGCCGCGCATGCGCCCCAGCGGACGCAGGCCCCATTCGATCTGCCAGGCCAGCAGCGCCAGCAACGCGGCCGCCGCGCCGACGAAGGCCAGCATCGCCGCCTGCCGGAAGCCGCGCGTCTCGGCGACGACGTCGCCACGGTCGCCCGCGACGTGCACGGGAATGGGATCGGCGACACCCGGCAGCCGCAGCAACTGCGCGCGCATGCGCAGCTGCTGGCCGCGCGGGCCTTCGACGACCGACCACACCGCCGCCGTGCCGGGCACGTCGTGCGCGACGAGTTCGTCGTCCCACAGTGAGCGCGAGCGCACGGCGTCCGCGCCGTCGCCGATGCGCCAGTACCAGCCGGAGAACACGCGCGCCCAGCGTTCGTCGGCCGGGGGACGACGCAACTGCCAGCCGCCGTCCGCACGCGCTTCCAGCAGGCCGGCGAGCGTCGCGAAGTCGTCGTCGAGGCGCGCGTCGAGTGCACGTTGTCCGGAGCGTTCGAACATCGCACCGAGCAGACCACCGGCGATCAGCGCCGAAATCGCGACACCGGCCGCGCCCGCCAGCCACAGCCGCCAGCGCAGGGACAAGGCGCGCCGCGCCCTCATGGCGTCTCCGACAGCCGGAACCCCTGCCCGCGCACCGTGTGCACGAGGGCGACGCCGAGCTTGCGGCGGATGCGGCCGATCAGCACGTCGAGCGCGTTGGAATCAGGATCGAAGCCGTTGTCGTAGACGTGTTCGCCGAGTTCACCGCGACTGACCACACGACCGGCGTGATGGATCAGGTACGCGAGGATGCGGTGTTCCTGCGCGGTCAACGCGAGCGGATCGCCGTCGAGCGCGAAGCGGCCCGCATTCGCGTCGAACTCCAGCGGTCCGCAGCGCAGTCGCGGCGACGCATGGCCCACGCTGCGGCGGATCAACGCCTGCAGCCGCAGCACCAGTTCCTCGATCTGGAACGGCTTGGTGAGGTAGTCGTCTGCGCCGGCGTTGAAACCGGCCAGCTTGTCGTGCCAACGGCTGCGCGCGGTGAGCACCAGCACCGGCAGCGTCAGCCCGGCCTCACGCCAGCGGTGCAGCACCGACACGCCGTCGAGATTCGGCAGGCCCAGATCGAGCACGACCGCGTCGTAGGCTTCCGTCTGGCCGCGGAACTCGGCGTCGGCGCCGTCTTGTGCACGATCGACCGCGAAGCCCGCGGCACCGAGCGCAGCAGCGACGCGCGTCGCCAGTTCGACGTCGTCTTCGGCCAGCAGGATGCGCATCAGTCGTCGATCTCGACCTTGAGCAGGCGCCCGGAGCGCGCATCGTACTTCAGCTCCACCACGCGCCCGTCGCGCATCAGGATCTCGATCTCGTACTCGTCGTCGTCCTGGTCGAGTTCGACTTCGATCACGCGACCGGGATACCGACGCTCGGCATCGGCGAGCAGGCGTTCGAGCCGGACGAATTCGCCGCTGCGCACGCCGTCGCGGGCGTAGTCGGCGGTGCCCTGGGGATCCTGCGCATCGGCGTGCAGCGGCAGCGCGAGCGGCGCGGCGAGCAGCAGGGTGGCGAGTGCCAGCGGAGCAATGAGAGTACGCATGGCGCAAGTGTGGCGAGGCGGATTAACAGAACCGTGAACGGCTCGATCAGAAGCGCGTTAAGCGCGATGGGGAGACTGGCGTCAACCGGTTGCAGACCGGTGCACCCATCCCACACCGAGGACTCACCATGACCCGTACCGCCATTGCCAGTCTGATCGCCGCCGCCACGTTCGCCGTCGCCGCGCCGCTCGCGTTCGCCCAGGACCGCGACGACCGCCGCGGCGACGATGACCGCGTGCACGCCGCGGCGGCCGCCACGGCCGACCCGCGTTTCCGCGCCAACAGCGCCTCGCTCGACGCCATCCTCGCCGACGCGCAGCGTCGTCATCCGGGCCGCGTCATCGACGTGTCCTACGACGACGGCGAGTACGACATCGACATCCGCCAGGACGACGGCCGCATCGTCGAGCTGGAATATTCGGCGCGCACCGGTCGCCTGCTCGAGGCCGATTACGACTGACCGTTCGACGACGGACCGTCGGACTGAAGGGCGCTGGATGTATCCAGCGCCCTTTTTTTGCCTCGGTTTTCGTGGGCGCGCGATCGCTTGTCCGGGTAGAGCCTCATCGCGCGCAAGCGCGCTCCCACATGCATGCGAATTCTGCAGACCCTGCACCGGGCAAGACCGCTTCGAGACGTCGTAAGGGCGCCTTGGCGCCCGTGTAGACAAGCGCTCGCGTGCTCAGACCTGCGCCAGTGAAGCCGCGTCGCGCGCAAGCGCGCTCCACCACGGTTACGGAATTTCTTGACCCCACAAACGCAAACGGCCGCCTTTCGGCGGCCGTCGTGCGACTCGGAACGTCCGATCACTCGGCGGCGGCAGCCGGTGCAGCAGCTGCGGCCTTGTCGGCGCGCGCCTTCTCGTTCTTCGCCTTCGCCGAAGCGGACAGGTCTTCCTTGATGCGCGCCTTCTTGCCTTCCAAGCCACGCAGGTAGTACAGCTTGCCGGCGCGGACGGCGCCACGGCGCTTCACTTCCAGCGAGTCGATGATCGAGCTGTGGGTCTGGAACACGCGCTCGACGCCGAAGCCGTGCGAGATCTTGCGAACGGTGAACGCGGAGTTCAGACCGGCGTTCTTCTTGCCGATGACCACGCCTTCATAGGCCTGCAGACGCTCGCGGTTGCCTTCCTTGACCTTCACGTTGACGACAACGGTGTCGCCCGGGCCGAACTCGGGGAGCTCGCGGGTGGTCTGGGCGCTTTCGAAGTTCTGCAGCAGGGTGTGCAAAGAGGGCTTGTTGGTCATGGTCTTGGCCTGTTGGTGTCGTTATTGGCGTGGTGCACGTGGACGCACGCTCTGGCTCGGCGAGCTCTTGGGCTCTGGGTGAAACGGGTTAGCCGCGCATTATAGACGGGGTCGCGGGCCGAATGCCAGCACCCGGGCGGCGCGGATCAGCCGCCCGATCCGCCGCTCGTATCCCCGCCCTGCCCGGCCCGCCAGGCCGCCAGCAGACGGCGATCGGCCTTGCCCAGCGCGCCCTCGTCGATCAGGTCCGGGCGCCGCTCCAGCGTGCGGACCAGCGACTGCTGGCGTCGCCACTTGGCGATCTCGGCATGGTTACCCGACAGCAGCACGTCCGGTACCCGGCCCATGTCGTGTTCGACAGGCCGCGTGTAGTGCGGACAATCCAGCAGGCCATCCCCTTCGAAACTGTCCTGCACCGCGGACTCCGCATCGCCAAGCGCGCCCTCCTGCAACCGCGCGACGGCGTCCACGACGACGGCCGCGGCCAGCTCGCCGCCGGACAGCACGTAGTCGCCGATCGACAGCTCCTCGTCGATCTCGGCCTGCAGCAGGCGCTCGTCGACACCCTCGTAGCGCCCGCACAGCAGCAACAACCGTGGCAGCGCCGCGAGCTCGCGCACCTTGGCCTGGGTCAGCGGGCGTCCCTGCGGACTCATGTAGATCACCCGCACGGGCGCCGGATCTGCCGCGCGCGCCGCGGCGAGTGCAGCGCGCAGAGGCTCGATCAGCATCACCATGCCGGGGCCGCCGCCGAAGGGGCGATCGTCGACACGGCGGTAATTGCCGTCCGCGTAATCGCGCGGATTCCAGCCCTGCATCGTCAGCAGGCCACGCTCGCGCGCACGGCCGACCACGCCGACGGCTGCGGCCTGGTCGATGAAATCGGGGAACAGACTGACGACGTCGATGCGGATGGCGCGTGCATCGGCGGACGCGCGCACTGCATCTGCGGACGCGGTGTCGTCTGGATTCGGAATGCGGTCGGACGTCATGGCGTGTCCCCTGCGATCGCATCGCGCAGCGCGTGAGGTGCCTGCATATGCAACGGTGTATCGACGGCCACAGCGGCCGTTTCGAAGGCGCGTCGCGCCGTCCTAAAAATCGGGATCCCAGTCCACGGTGACCAGCGCCGTGTCGAAATCGATCGACACGATGTAGTCCGGCACGACGAACGGCACCATGCGCTCGCGATCGCCCTGCGCGACCAGCACGTCGTTGGCGCTGGTCGAGAACAGATGCGAGACGACGCCGAAATCGACGCCTTCGACGTTGCGCACGCGCAGGCCTTCGAGATCGACCCAGTAGTATTCGCCGGGCTTCGGCGGCGGCAGCGCCTCGCGCGGCACGAAGACTTCGAGTCCGCGCGTCGCTTCGGCACCGTCACGATCCTCGACCCCGGGCAGCGTCGCGACGACACCCTTCGGCGTCTCGCGACCCTTCGCGCCTTCGCACTCGCGCTCGATGCCGCGCGCGTCGCGCAACACCCAGGGCTGGTAGCGGAAGATCGCGCTGCGCGGCTCGGTGAAGGATTCGAGTTTCACTTCGCCACGCACACCGAACGCGCCATGGACCTTGCCCACCTGGATCATCCGGCGGGAAGGTTGGCGCGTCGGGTCGTTCATGTCGACAACGGCCGCGCCCGAAGGCGCGGCCCGTCAATCAGGCAGCGGCGGTCGCAGCAGCGACCTTGCCGGCGTCCTTGTACAGCGCGCGGACCTTGTCGGTCATCTGCGCACCCTTGGACACCCAATGGTCGACGCGCGCGGTGTCGAGGACGATGCGCTGCTCGCCACCGGTGGCGACCGGGTTGTAGTAACCCACGCGCTCGATGTTGCGGCCGTCGCGCGCGCTGCGCGAGTCGGTCACGATGATGTGGTAGAACGGACGCTTCTTGGCGCCGCCGCGCGTCAGACGGATCTTGACCATTGCTTTGCTTCCTGTGTTGCCCAGTCGCCAGGGTGGCGAGGTAAGCCGGCGATTATAGCGGAAACTCCCGCCTGCTCGGCAAGCCGGGGCGGCTCAGTGGCCCAACGGGTCCCATGGCACGGCCGCCAGAACGGGCTGCAACGCCGCCGGAATGACCGGATCTCCCGCGAATGCCTGCCCGTCGACCGACGCCAGTGGCCACAGGCCGCTGCTGTTGCAGGCGAATGCCGTCTGGAAGCCGACGCAATCCGCCAGCCTAACGGGGGCGATGCGCTGGGCCACGCCCGCGGCATCGAGACCCGCGCGCAGCAGGTCTTCGGTGACGCCACGCAACGCATCGCCCTGCGGCCAGACGATGCCGCCCTCGGCATCGACGAAGCCGATGTTCCACAACGCCCCTTCGAGCACCTGGCCCGCGTCATCGACCAGCAACGCATCGTCGAAGCCTGCGGCGCGCGCAGTGCGTCGTGCATGCAGCAGCGGCAGCGTTGCGAGGTGCTTGAGATGCGCCAACGGACGCTGGTGTCGGCAACTCTGCAGACGCTGCGGCGCCGTGGGCGCAGTGCGCGGCGACGACAGCGCGACGAGCAGTGTGACGTCCACGGCATCGCCCCGCGCGACCGCCGCCGCATCCAGCGCGCCGACCGAAATCCGGAGCGTGGCGTCGTCGACCGCGGCAGCGTCAAGCGCGGATGCGAGTTCGCGGCGGATGCGCAAAGCGGACAACCCACTGCCGAACAGCTCGATGTTCGCCGACTGCAGACGCGCCAGATGATGGTCGAATCCCTGCACCGCGCCGCCACGCACCTGCATCGTCGACAGGTGGCCGTAGTTGGTCTGCAGCGCGGTCAGCGTGGCGGAATCGGCAGGCCGGCCCTCGATCCAGAGACGGGTGGCCGATGCGATCCGGTTCACAGCAATGCGTCGGCGCTGCGCCACCAGCCGGCGACCAGCTCGGCTGCAGGACGCGCCTGCGCGGACGCGGCGGACTGGCCGGCCCATGCCTGTATCGCGTCGATCCGCCCCTCGCGCACTGCTGCCGCGCGCATCGGCGCGGTCAATGCGCGCTGCACGGGATACGGCTGCGGCAGCGGTGCATCCGCGGAGGCCGCCGCGCGCACGTAATCCGTCGTCAGCGCGCGGCCGAGCCGGCCGCTGAAGGCGCGCGTCGGCCGGGTGTGCTCGGGTTCCGCCGATGCCAGCGCGTCGGCCCAGGCGGGTGCGATGCCGGCCTCCGGCGTGCGCAGGAATGCGGTGCCGATCTGCACCGCGCTCGCGCCCAGCGTCAACGCTGCCGCGATGCCGCGCCCATCGGCGATGCCGCCTGCGGCGATCACCGGCACGCGCAGCGCATCGGCCAGTCGCGGGACCAGCGAGAACAGGCCGACGAGTTGCGTCTCGGCGTTTGCCGCATCGAACGCGCCGCGGTGCCCGCCCGCTTCGACACCCTGCGCGACGATTGCGTCGGCGCCGGCAGCTTCGGCCGCGAGCGCTTCGTCGAGCGTCGTCGCACAGGCGAACCAAGCGATGCCCGCGTCCTTGAGTCTGGCGACGAACTTCGCCGGAAACACGCCCATGATCGAAGAGGCCACCGCCGGCTTCGCGGCGAGCAGCGCATCGCACTGCGCATCGAAATCGGCCGGCGTCGCATCACCGGCCTCGGCCGGGACCGCCGGTCCCCACAGCGCGAGAAACGCGCGCGTTGCGGCTTCGGCCGCGGCATCGCGCACCGGCGCAGGATCGGGAATCCACAGGTTGATCTGGGCCGGGCCGCCGCCCAGAGCGCGCAGATCGTCCATCCAGGCGCCAATGTCATCGGACTGCGACAGCACCGCGCCCATCGCGCCCATGCCGCCGGCGTCGATCACCGCGTGCGACAGCGCGACCGGGCACGCGCCCGCCATCGGCGACAACAGGACCGGCAGCCGCAGCCCGAAGCGCGAACAGAAGGCGTCGCTGCGCTGGCGGGCCGGATGGCTCACGCGATCAGCGGAACGGCATGCGGCCCATGCCGCCCATCATGCCCTGCAGGCCGCGCATCATGCCCTTCATACCGCCACGGGCCATCTTGCCCATCATCTTTTCCATCTGCATGTACTGCTTCATCAGCTTGTTGACGTCGGCCGGCGTGGTGCCGGAACCGGCGGCGATGCGCGCGCGGCGCGAGCCGTTGAGCAGGTTCGGATTGCGGCGTTCCTTCTTCGTCATCGAACCGATGATCGCGATCATCCGCGGCACTTCCTTTCCCTGGCTGACCTGCTGCTTGAGATGCTCGGGCACCTGGCCCAGACCCGGCAGTTTCTCCATCAGGCTGCCGATGCCGCCCATGTTCTGCATCTGCTCGAGTTGGTCGCGCATGTCGTTGAGGTCGAACTTCTTGCCCTTGGCGACCTTCTCGGCGAGCTTCTGCGCCTTGTCCTTGTCGACCTGACCTTCGACCTGTTCGACCAGCGACAGCACGTCGCCCATGTCGAGGATGCGGCTGGCGACACGCTCGGGATGGAACACATCGAGCCCGTCGACCTTTTCGCCGGTACCCACGAACTTGATCGGCTTGCCGGTGATGTAGCGCACCGACAGCGCCGCGCCGCCGCGGGCGTCACCGTCGGTCTTGGTCAGCACCACGCCGGTCAGCGGCAGCGCTTCACCGAAGGCCTTGGCGGTGTTGGCGGCGTCCTGGCCGGTCATCGAGTCGACGACGAACAGCGTCTCGACCGGATTGACCGCGGCATGCAACGCCTTGATCTCGTCCATCATCGCTTCGTCGATCGCGAGGCGGCCGGCGGTGTCGACCAGCAGCACGTCGATGAAGGACTTCTTCGCCGCGGCGATCGCCGCGCGCACGATGTCGACCGGCTGCTGCGACGATTCGGACGGGAAGAACGTCACGTCGACCTGCTCGGCCAGCGTCTTCAGCTGCTCGATCGCGGCCGGCCGGTAGACGTCGGCCGAGACCACCATGACCTTCTTCTTGCGCTTTTCCTTGAGCAGCTTGGCGAGCTTGCCGACCGTCGTGGTCTTGCCCGCGCCCTGCAGGCCGGCCATCAGGATGACCGCCGGCGCCGGCACGTTGAGGTTGAGCTCGGTGGCCTGCGCGCCCATCACGGCGGTCAGCTCGTCGCGCACGACCTTGATCAGCGCCTGGCCCGGCGTCAGCGACTTGAGTACTTCCTGGCCGACCGCGCGCACCTTGATGCGCTCGATCAGCGCCTGCACCACCGGCAATGCGACGTCGGCTTCCAGCAGCGCGATGCGCACTTCGCGGGTGGCCTCGCGGATGTTCTCCTCGGTCAGACGACCGCGGCCGCGCAGGCGCTCCATGGTGCCGGACAGGCGCTGGGTCAGGGACTCGAACATGCAGGACTCGATGCGGCGGAATGCGGCCGGCGATTATAGCCCGCCGCCCCGCGCGGCCCGCGGCCCGCGCACCTCGACGCTCCCTTCGGACCGGCCCGCCGTGCGACACTCGCGCGATGACAATCGTTCTCATCGCAGCCCTGCTGTATCTGCTGGCGGCCGCGGCGCTCGTGCGCGGCGTCGCGCGCGAGCCGGCGCCCGGCAGGCTCTGGTGGGCGGCGCCCGCGTTAGGTGCGATCGCACTGCACGTGTCGGCGCACGTGCTGGTGTGGCGCGAGGTCGGCGCCGAACTGCACTTCTTCGCGGCGCTGTCGCTGGTCGGCCTCGGCATGGCCGCGCTGACTGTGCTCTACGACGTGCGCGGCCGCATGGCGGCGCTGGGCGTGATCGTGTTTCCGATCGCCGCACTCACCCTGCTCGGGTACGGACAGGCCGCACATACGTCGTCCGACACACTCGACTGGCGCCTGCAGCTGCACGCCTGGTGCGCGCTGCTCGCCTACGCCGCGCTCGCCGTCGCCGCATTGCTCGCGCTGTTGCTGTGGGCGCAGGAACGCGCACTGCGCCGTCGGGAATTCCATCGCTGGCTGCGTGCCCTGCCGCCACTGACCGAACTCGAATCGCTGCTGTTCCGCACGATCTGGGTGGGCTTCATCCTGCTCACCGCGACGCTGGTGAGCGGCGTGCTGTTCGTCGACGATTTCTTCGCCCAGCACCTGATGCACAAGACCGTGCTCAGCGTGCTGTCGTGGCTGGCCTTCGGCGCCCTGCTCTTCGGCCGCTGGCGGCACGGCTGGCGCGGCGCCCGCGCCGTCGGCTGGACGCTCGCTGCGATGGCACTGCTGGTGCTGGCCTTCTTCGGCAGCAAGTTCGTGCTGGAGCTGGTACTGCGGCGGACGGGCTGACCGCTGCGGCGCGACCGCTCGCAGGCCAATCATTTCGAGCGGCCGGCATTACGGCCTGGCACGACTCCACCACGCGCCGCGCAGCCGGCCGTTCCCGTGTGGAACCCCGTCGCGGAACCACCTCGTGATCTGAACGGTGTCTCACGCGGCCCCGGGAAATCCATTGCCGCAAAAATACTTGCCTTGACAACAATTGCGCGGGCGAGGAATATGCGCGGCCATGGACACCTCCCGCCCCTGCGCCTCTGCCAGCGGTTCTTCGCTCGGCCTGCTGTTCCGGCAGGTCCGTGATGCGATGTGGGCGCGGATGGCCGACGAGCTGTCGAAGTCCGGCCACGATCTGAGTTTCAGCCAGTACATCACGCTGAAGAAGCTCGCCCTCGGCACCACCGGTGCGACCGATCTGGCGCGCGCCGCCGAGCTCAATCCCGGTGCGATGACGCGGTTGATCGACAAGCTGATCGAACGCGGCCTGGTCGAGCGGCATGCCGATCCCGGCGACCGGCGCGTGGTGCGCATCCAGCTCAGCGATCAAGGCCAGGCGATCTGGCGCGACATCGACCAGTGCGGCAACCGCGTGCGCGAGCGCGCGATGTCGGGCATGGACGAGGCGGAGCGCCTGCAGTTCATCCGCGTCCTCGAACAGGTCCGCGACAACCTCTCCTTCCCCGGACAGTGACCATGTCTTCTTCCACGAAACGCGCCCCGCGCCGGGCGCGGGCGGCCGCATTGCCGATCGTCGCCGTGCTCGCATCTGCGCTGCTGCTTGCCGGCTGTGCCAGCAGCCGCGGGCTCTCGCCGCAACTGGCGGCCACCGACGCCGACACGCTCGCCACCGCGCGCAGCCTCGGCGGTGACGCGCTGAGCGCGGCCGACTTCCCGCGGGCCGACTGGTGGACGGCGTTCGCCGATCCGCAGCTTGATGCCTTGATCGACGAAGCCCTGCGCGACAGTCCGTCGCTGGCCGCGGCCGATGCCCGCGCCCGCAGTGCACGTGCGCAGGCCGGACTCGCCGATGCGCAGCGCAACCCGACGCTCGGCGCCAGCGCACGCGTCAGCGGCGTGCAGTTGCCCGCGACCATCGCGCCCGAACCGCTCGGCGGCGACTTCAAGGCCAGCAACGTGCTGTTGCTGAACTTCGCCTGGTCGCCCGATCTGTGGGGCGGCCAGCGCGCCACGTTCGAAGCCGCGGCCGGCCAGGCGCGCGCGGCGGAAGTGGAGGCGCAGGCGGCGCGGCTCACCCTGTCGGCAAACGTCGCGCGCACCTACATCGCGCTGGCGCAAGCCTTCGACACGCAGGACGTCGCCGCGCGCGAACAGGCGCGTGCCAGCCGCCTGCGCGATCTCGCCGCGCAACGCGTCGACGCCGGTCTCGACAACCAGCTGCAGCTGCGCAACGCCGATGCGTCGATCGCCATCGCGAGACAGCAGGCGCAGGCCGCGCAGCAGCAGATCGACGCGCTGCGCAATGCGCTGGCCGCATTGCTGGGCAAGGGCCCGGACCGCGGCCTCGACATCGCACGCCCACAGCTGCTGCAAGCGGCCGCGCCGACCGTGCCGGCGGTGCTGCCGAGCGAACTGCTGGGCCATCGCCCCGATGTCGTCGCTGCGCGCTGGCGGGTCGAGGCGGCGTCCCGCGGCGTGGATGCGGCGCAGGCCGCGTTCAAGCCGAGCGTCAATCTCAGCGCGCTGGTCGGTCTCGCCGCCGGCAATCTGTCGGACCTGTTCGGCAGCGACGCGGTGCTCGGGCTCGGTGGTCCGGCGATCAGCCTGCCGATCTTCGACGGCGGCCGCCTGCGTGCGGGCCTGTCGCAACGTGATGCCGATTACGACCTCGCCGTCGCCGGTTACAACCAGACGCTGGTGACGAGCCTGCGCGAAGTGACCGATGCGCTGCAGTCTGCGCGCGCATTCGATGCGCAGATCGCGACGGTCGGCGACGCCACCGAAGCCGCGCGCCAGGCATTCGCACTCGCCGACACGCGCTACCAGGCGGGCCTCGGCAACCAGCTCGACGTGCTCGCCGCGCAACGCCCGCTGTTCCAGCTCGAACAGCAGCTCGCCGCACTACGCGCGCAGCGTCTCGGCGCCGCCGTCGATCTCGACCGCGCGCTCGGCGGTGGCCTCGCGCCGACCGCGCCCACCTCTTCCATGCAGACCCACGCCGGGACGATCACGCCATGACTTCCGAATCCACTTCCGTCGCCGACGCCGCCGCTCCGCAGAAGAACGGCAAGCGCCGCCGCGCGCTTCTGATCCTCGCCACCGTCGCCATCGTCGCCGGCATCGGCTGGGCCGCGTGGTATCTGCTGGTCGCGCGCTGGCACCAGGACACCGACGATGCCTACGTGCAGGGCAACGTCGTCAGCATCGTGCCGCAGACGATGGGCACGGTGGTGTCGATCGATGCCGACGAAGGCATGCGCGTCGAAGCCGGCCAGGCGCTGGTGCATCTGGATCCCAACGATGCGCAGGTCGCCTACGACCAGTCGGTCGCGAATCTCGCCGGCACCGTGCGCCAGGTGCGCGGGCTCTACAGCAGCGTCGAATCCGGCCAGGCCGATCTCGCCGCGCGTCAGGTCGCCGTGCGCCAGGCGCGCGAGGACGTGAAGCGTCGCGAGGGACTCGTCGCCAGCGGCGCGGTCTCGCGCGAGGAACTCGCGCATGCACGCGACATCCTGGCCGGCGCGGAAGCGGCGCTGTCGGGTTCGCAGGGCCAGCTCTCGCGCAGCCGCGCGCTGGTCGACGCGACCGAGATCGCCAGCCAGCCGCAGGTGCAGGCCGCCGCCGGCCAGCTGCGCCAGGCGTGGCTCAACCTGCAGCGCATGGCGATCGTCGCACCGGTCTCGGGCCACGTCGCCAAGCGCGAGGTGCAGCTCGGCCAGCGCGTGGCACCGGGCAATACGCTGATGACGATCGTGCCGCTGGAACAGGTGTGGATCGAAGCGAACTTCAAGGAAACCCAGCTCACCAGAATGCGCATCGGCCAGCCGGTCGAAGTGCACGCCGATCTCTACGGCAGCGACGTGCGCTACGACGGTCGCGTCGCGAGTCTCGGCATGGGCACGGGCAGCGCGTTCTCGCTGCTGCCGGCGCAGAACGCCAGCGGCAACTGGATCAAGATCGTGCAGCGTGTGCCGGTGCGGATCGAACTCGATCCCAAGCAGGTCGTCGAGCATCCGTTGCGACTCGGCCTGTCGATGCATGTCGATGTCGCCATCCGCGATCAGGATGGCGCCGTGCTCGCCTCCGTCGACGCGCCGCGCAACACGCCGCTGCTGTCGACCGATGCCTATGCCGAACAGCTGGCGCAGGCCGACGCGCTGATCGAACGCACCATCGCGCAGAACCTGCCGGCGTCCACCGTCGCCCGTCGCTGATCCGCCGCCCGCCGAGTCCGCCATGTCCACGACCACTGCCGACGCGCCGGGCGCCCCTGCCCCGGCCGCGCCAACCGCGTTCCGTCCGCCGAATCTCGCGCTGACGACGATCGGCCTCGCGCTGGCGTCCTTCATGCAGGTGCTCGACATCACGATCGCCAACGTGTCGCTGCCGACGATCGCCGGCAACCTCGGCGCGAGTTCCAACCAGGCGACGTGGGTGATCACCTCGTTCGCGGTCAGCAATGCGATCGCGCTGCCGCTGACCGGCTACATGACCCGCCGGTTCGGCGAACGCAAACTCTTCATCTGGGCGACGTTCGCCTTCGTGGTCGCCTCGCTGCTGTGCGGCCTCGCATCGAGCATGGGATTCCTGGTCGCCGCGCGCGCGATCCAGGGCTTCGTCGCCGGCCCGATGTATCCGGTGACCCAGGCGCTGCTGATCTCGATCTATCCACCCGCCAAACGCGGGCAGGCCATCGCGTTGCTCGCGATGGTCACCGTGGTCGCGCCGATCTGCGGACCGATCCTCGGCGGCTGGATCACCGACAACTACAGCTGGGAATGGATCTTCTTCATCAACGTGCCGATCGGCATCTTCGCCAGTCTCGTCGTCGCCAACCAGCTGCGCGGCCGGCCGGAGAAGCTCGAAACGCCGAAGATGGATTACGTCGGGCTGATCACGCTGATCATCGGCGTCGGCGCGCTGCAGACCCTGCTCGACCTCGGCAACGAGGAAGACTGGTTCGAATCGACGAAAATCGTGTGGCTCGGCATCACCGCGGTGATCGGTCTGGCGGTGTTCCTGATCTGGGAACTCACCGAGAAGGATCCGATCGTCAATCTGCGCCTGTTCCGGCACCGCAATTTCGCCTTCGGCACGATCGCGATGGTGCTCGGCTATGCGGCGTTCTTCGCCGTCGGTCTTCTGGTCCCGCTGTGGCTGCAGCGCAACCTCGGTTACGCGCCGATCTGGGCCGGCTTCGCGACCGCGCCGATCGGCATCCTGCCGGTGCTGCTCACGCCACTGGTCGGCAAGTACGCGACGCGCTTCGACCTGCGCATTCTCGCCAGTTTCGCCTTCATGGTGATGGCCTTCACCAGCTTCCTGCGCTCGGGCTTCAACCTCGACGTCGACTTCCAGCACGTGGCGACCGTGCAGCTGTGGCAGGGCCTGGGCGTGGCGCTGTTCTTCATGCCGGTGCTGACGATCCTGCTGTCGGACCTGGAGCCGCACGAAATCGCCGCGGGCTCGGGCCTGGCGACGTTCTGCCGCACGCTCGGCGGCAGCTTCGCCGCATCGTTGACGACCTGGGGCTGGAACCAGCGCACCACGGTGCATCACGCACAACTGGTCGAACACATCCCGGCGCACGATCCGACGATGCAGCAGACCGTCGCCGCACTCGGCAACGGCGACGTGCAGCGCGGCGCCCTGATGCTCGACCAGATGATCGCCCAGCAGGCCGCGCAACTCGGCTTCAACGAGGTCTTCCACCTGCTCGGCATCCTGTTCCTGGTGGTCATCGCCTTCGTGTGGATGGCGAAGCCGCCGTTCGCGGCGAAGATGGGCGGCGCCGCGTCGGGCGGACACTGAGCCCCACGCGCGAACGCGGGAGCCCGCTCGCGCGCGATGGTTCCCGGGAAAGCCGCATCGCGCGCAAGCGCGCTCCCGCCGCGTCGTCAGCCCGCTGCGAGCAGCGTCGTACCTGAGAGCAGACCCAGCACGATGCCGCCGAGCACTTCAGGCACCGTGTGCCGCGCCATCTTCAGACGCGCCCATCCGAGCAGCGGGATCGTGGCCAGCGTGACGATCGCCGCGGCCGGCCACAGCGCCCACGCGGCGACGCCCGCGAACGACAGGCTCGCCATGTGCAGCGACAGCTTGATCCAGCGGTTGGCGATGCCGGCGACGCACAGCATCGCGACAGCGGCGAGTACGCCGTTCGATGTCGCCGACGCGCGGCCGCCCATCCACAGCCAGTAGCCACCGGCGACCAGCAACGCGAGGACGTACAGCAGCGGTCGCTCCTGCCGCCGTGACGCATCAACCGTCTGCCAGTGGCCGCCGCGGCGGCGCTGCCAGATGAAGAGCGACACGATCGCGATGGCGACGCCGATTCCTGTCGCGGTGCGGGCGAGCGATGCCGGATCGACGCGCCACGCGGCCAGCAGCGCGAGCGCTGCGAGCACGAGGAACGGATGCAGGACGATGGAGACGACGCGCGCAGCGGTCGTCGAACGGGACGTTCGGGGCATCGCCCGATGTTAGCCGGCGCGCCGCGTCAGATGTGTTCCAGCGCCTCGGCCAGGCGCTCGACGCCGATGACCTCCATGCCCTTGAAGCTGCCCGTCTTGGGCGCGTTCGCCTTGGCGACGATCGCGCGCTTGAACCCATGCGTCGCCGCTTCGCGCAGGCGCTCCTCGCCATTGGGCACGGGGCGTATCTCGCCACTCAATCCGACTTCGCCGAACGCGATGGTCTTGTCCGGCAGCGGCGCATCGCGCAGCGACGACAGCACCGACAGCAGCACCGGCAGATCGGCCGCGGTTTCCTGCACGCGGATGCCGCCGACGACGTTGACGAACACGTCCTGGTCGCCGGTCATGATGCCGCCGTGGCGGTGCAGCACCGCCAGCAGCATCGCCAACCGGTTGCCTTCCATGCCCACCGCGACGCGGCGCGGATTCGACAGCGGCGATGCATCCACGAGCGCCTGCACCTCGACCAGCAGCGGCCGCGTGCCTTCGCGCGTCACCATCACGCAACTGCCGGGCTGCGGCGTGCTGCCGCCGGACAGGAAGATCGCCGAGGGGTTCGGCACTTCCTTCAGGCCACGATCGCCCATCGCGAACACGCCGAGCTCGTTGACCGCGCCGAAGCGGTTCTTGAACGCGCGCATGACCCGGAAGCGGCTGCCGCTGTCGCCCTCGAAATACAGCACCGCATCGACCATGTGCTCGAGCACGCGCGGGCCGGCGATGCCGCCCTCCTTGGTCACGTGGCCGACGAGGAAGACGGCCGTACCGGTCTCCTTGGCGTAGCGCACCAGGCGCGCGGCGGTCTCGCGCACCTGGCTCACCGAGCCCGGGGCGGCGGTCAGCGATTCGGTCCACAACGTCTGGATCGAGTCGGCGATGATCAGCTTCGGGCGCAGTTCCGATGCGTGCTGCAGGATGCGTTCGATGCCGGTCTCGGCCAGCGCATGCAGGCCATCGAGCGACAAGCCGAGGCGCACCGCGCGACCCGCGACCTGCGCCAGCGATTCCTCGCCGGTGACGTACAGGCCCGGCAGCGTGCCGGCCATCTGCGCCAGCGCCTGCAGCAGCAGCGTCGACTTGCCGATGCCCGGATCGCCGCCGACCAGCACCACCGCGCCTTCGACCAGACCACCGCCGAGCACGCGATCGAACTCGCCGATGCCGGTCGACACGCGTACGTCCTCGCCCTGCTGCACGTCCTTGAGCGCCATGACCCTCGGCGCATCGATCTTGCCGGCCCAGCCGCTGCGGCGCGACGCCGGCGAACTGGCCGCGGCTGCGCTTTCGAGCACGATCTCGGAAATCGAATCCCAGGCGCCGCAGGCGCTGCACTGGCCCTGCCACTTGTTGAAATCGGCGCCGCACTCGTTGCAGACGAAGGCGGTACGGGCTTTGGAAGCGGTCTTGGCCACGGCGTGTTTGCGAAAACGGAAGTCGCCGCAGCATAGCGGAGCCCCGTCGCAGCATCGGAGACCCCACATCCGCGCGCTGCAATGTCCGACCACCGCCGTGCATGGGCCGAAGGTCATGCATGCTGCGGCGCACGTCACGAAGTCCGCCGCGCGCGTTCACGTTCGCTCT
Organism: Lysobacteraceae bacterium PS02340; assembly: GCA_029959605.1. Taxonomy (GTDB): domain Bacteria; phylum Pseudomonadota; class Gammaproteobacteria; order Xanthomonadales; family Xanthomonadaceae; genus Luteimonas; species Luteimonas flava. The sequence continues at coordinate 93,791 of JASCOC010000010.1, forward strand.
ACAATTTCCGCGCACGTCCACACGACTCCGCGAACCCGCACGCTGGTGCCCTACTACGACAACATCGCCGATCGCTCGCGCACCCCCGCGCTGCGCTTCGTGACCCGCATCCACCGCATGCGCATGCTCGGCACCCTGCTCTGCGCCGTGCCGATCGCGTGGGTCCTGCACGAAACCGGCGCGTCCGCGTGGACCTGGGCGGCGCTGCTCTTCAATGCGCTGGTCTGGCCGCAGATCGCCTGGCTGCTCGCGCGTCGCGCGCGCGATCCGGCGGCCGTCGAATACCGCAGCCTCGTCGTCGATGCCGCAGCGGGTGGCGTGTGGATCGCGGTCATGGGCGTCAACCTCTTGCCGTCGGCGATCCTGCTGACCGTGCTCAGCGCCGACCGGTTCGCGGCCGGCGGCTGGCGTCTGCTGTCGCGGGCGTTGCCCGCACTGCTCGCGGGCTTCCTGCTGGCCTGGCTGCTGCTCGGCCAGCCGTTCGCGCCGGACACCTCGCTGCGCACCGTGTTCGCATGCCTGCCATTGATGTTCGGCTACCAGTTCGCACTGAGCGTGGTGACCTGGCGGTTGGGCCGCACCATCGCGCGCCAGAATCGCGAACTCGAGCGCGCCACGCGCACCGATGCCGCCAGCGACCTGCCGAACCGTCGCCACTTCGACGCGCGCGCCGCGCATGCGTTCAAGCTGTTCCAGCGCAGCGGGCGCCGGGCGGCGCTGCTGCTGATCGACATCGACCAGTTCAAGACCACCAACGACCGCTACGGCCACGGCATGGGCGACGTGGTGGTGAGACGCGTGGGCGACGTGCTGCGCGACGTCGCGACCGGCGAAGACGTGCCCGCGCGTTTCGGCGGCGACGAATTTGCGCTGCTGCTGACCTCCGCCGACCGCGAACTCGCGATCGTGATCGCCGAGCGCGTGCGCATCGGCGTTTCCGCTCTGACGTTCGAGGCCGAGCCCGGCCTGGCGTGCACGGTCAGCGTGGGCCTGGCGGAGACCCGCAGCGGCCACGCAACGCTCGCCGACTGGATCCGCGACGCCGACGCCGCGCTGTACCGCGCCAAGGCAGCGGGCCGCGATCGCGTCGAGATCGGCTGAGCGCCCGGGCAGCCCGGAACGCGCACGAAAAAGGCGACCCGGAGGTCGCCTTTTTCTTGAACCTGGTGCCGGAAATAGGAATCGAACCTACGACCTACGCATTACGAATGCGCCGCTCTACCAACTGAGCTATTCCGGCTTGGGACGCGAATTCTAGGGAGCGCGGCGCCTGCGGTCAATCGACCAGTTGCAGGCGCAGTTCCTTGGGCAGGGCGAAGACCATGTTCTCCGGCTCGCCGGACAGCTCGCGCAGACCATCGGCGCCGAGTTCGCGCAGGCGGTCGAGTACGCCCTGGACGAGGATGTCCGGCGCCGAGGCGCCCGCGGTCACGCCGATGTGGCGGCGACCTTCGACCCAGCGCGGATCGATCTCTTCGGCGCCGTCGATCAGATACGCCTCCACGCCGTCGCGCTCGGCCAGCTCGCGCAGGCGGTTGGAGTTGGAGCTGTTCGGCGAGCCGACGACCAGCACCAGATCGCATTCGCGCGCGAGGTCGCGCACGGCGTCCTGGCGGTTCTGCGTGGCGTAGCAGATGTCGTCGTTCTTCGGCCCCTGCAGCACCGGAAACTTTTCGCGCAGCGCAGCGATGATCCCGCGGGTGTCGTCCACCGACAGCGTGGTCTGCGTGGTGTAGGCGAGATTCTCGGGCTGGCCGACGACCAGCGCGGCGACGTCGGCCTCGTCCTCGACCAGATAGATCGAGCCGGTGCCCGCTTCCGCGCGCCACTGGCCCATCGTGCCTTCGACTTCCGGGTGGCCTTCGTGGCCGATCAGGATCACGTCGCGACCGGCGCGGCAGTGACGGGCGACTTCGAAGTGGACCTTGGTCACCAGCGGGCACGTGGCGTCGAACACCTTGAGACCGCGACGCGCGGCTTCTTCGCGGACTGCCTGCGACACGCCGTGCGCGCTGAAGATCACGGTCACGCCATCGGGCACTTCGTCGAGCTCCTCGACGAAGATCGCGCCGCGGCGCTTGAGGTCTTCGACGACGAAGCGGTTGTGCACGACTTCATGGCGCACGTAGATCGGCGCGCCGAGGGTCTCGATCGCACGCTTGACGATCTCGATCGCGCGATCGACGCCGGCGCAGAAGCCGCGGGGGTTGGCGAGGACGATGTCCATAGAACCGTAGTTTACCGGAGCCCGTAGCGCGGAAACGGAACAGAAGCACGACGGAGCGTCTTCCGCACGGCACATGCGTTCTCTCTCTTACGCCCGGGAGCCACTTGCTCGCGTGCCGATGAACGCCCTCGCGGCGACGCGAGGGCTGAGGCGCGAAGCGGGGGGAACGGCGGGGCGAGGCCGCGGGAATGCTGCCCTTGAACCCCGAACATCGCTGATGTCCGGGGTCATACGGATATTCGCGAAAATACGGCCCTCCCCCGACGCGCTTTGCGCGTCGACCCCGGATCGAGTCCGGGGCAGGCTCTCTCCCGGAGGGAGAGGTGCTGGATCAGCGGCTATGGCGGCCTACTGCGCTTTCTTTGCCGGGAAAAACCCGAACAACGCGATTCCGATCGCACCACCCACGATGGCGGCATCAGCCAAGTTGAATGCCGGCCAGTAATGCTCCTGCCAGTGCCACTGGATGAAATCGACGACGTGGCCGTGGATCTGCCTGTCGATGACGTTGCCCAGCGCGCCGCCGATCACCAGCGCGAACGGCAGCGCGGTGCGCCAGTCGCGGCGCGGGGTCTTGGCCAGCCACCAGCCGAGCATGCCGCAGATGCCGATCGCGAGGATCGTGAAGAACCACTTCTGCCAGCCGCCCGCGTTCGCCAGGAAGCTGAACGCCGCGCCGGTGTTGTAGGTGCGGTACCAGTTCCAGAGGCCGTCGATGACCGGAATGGCGGTGTACTCGGGCAGCGAGGTCAGCACCCAGTACTTGGTGAGCTGGTCCAGCGCGATCACCACCGCCGACAGCACCAGCCACGGCAGGGCATTGGGCGTCACCTTGGCCATCAGAACCACCTCCGGATTTCACCCTGTCCGTCGCGACCATCGGTCGCGATGTTCTCCACGCAGCGGCCGCACAGCTCGGCATGTCCGGCGTGCGCGCCGACATCGGCGCGACGCTGCCAGCAGCGCACGCACTTGGGCTTGTCGGTCGCGCGCGCCGACACGCCGATCGCGGTCGCGCCTGCATCGTCGACGATGCTCACGTCGCCGCTGATCAGCAGGAAGCGCAGCTCCTCGACGACCGGCGAGAGCCAATTCGTGTCCGCGACATTGCAGCGCAGCTCGATCTCTGCATCCAGCGCCGCGCCGATCTCGCCGCTGGCGCGCATCGGCTCAAGCACCTTGGCCACGCGCTCGCGCAGTTCAAGCACGCGCTCGAAGTCCTGCAGGCCCCAGTCGGCGTCGCCATCGAGCGTCGTCAGGCCGGTGTACCAGGTCGCGAACTGCACGTTGGCCTCGCGCGTGCCCTCTGCCGGGGCCGGCAGATGACTCCACAGCTCGTCGGCGGTGAAGCTCAGCACCGGCGCGATCCAGCGCGTGAACGCTTCGGCGACGTGGTACATCGCGGTCTGCGCGCTGCGACGACCGACCGAATGTTCGGGCATTGTGTACAGCCGGTCCTTGGTGACGTCGAGATACAGCGAGCCCAGATCGACGCTGCAGAAGTTCGACAGCGCCTGCACGATCTCGGCGAAGTCGTAACGCGCGTAGGCATCCTCGATGCGCGCCTGCAACTGGCCGGCGCGATGCACGATCCAGCGGTCCAGCGCGACCATGTCCTGCGGCGCGACGCGATCACGCGCCGGCTCGAAGCCGGCCAGATTGCCGAGCAGGAAGCGCGCGGTGTTGCGGATGCGGCGGTAGGCGTCGGCGGTGCGCTTGAGGATTTCCTGCGACAGCGACATCTCGTTGCTGTAGTCGGCCGAGGCGATCCACAGACGCAGGATGTCGGCGCCCAGCGTCTTCATGATGTCCTGCGGCTCGATGCCGTTGCCGAGCGACTTCGACATCTTGCGGCCATGCTCGTCGACGGTGAAACCGTGCGTCAGGCACTGCCGGTACGGCGCCGCCTTGTCGATCGCGACACCGGTCAGCAGCGAGGACTGGAACCAGCCGCGATGCTGGTCGGAGCCTTCCAGATACAGGTCGGCCGGCTTCTGGTAGCCACGCGCCAGCAGCACGCCTTCATGGGTCACGCCGGAATCGAACCAGACATCGAGGATGTCGGTGATCTTGTCGTAGTGGGCCGCGTCGTCGCCGAGCAGTTCGCTGGCGTCGAGCGTGTACCAGATGTCGACGCCGTGCTCTTCGACGCGATCGGCGACCAGACGCATCAGCTCGGTGCTGCGCGGATGCGGTTCGCCGGTCTCGCGGTGCACGAACAGCGCGATCGGCACGCCCCAGGTGCGCTGGCGCGAGATCGTCCAGTCCGGGCGCCCTTCGACCATGCCGGCGATGCGCGCCTGGCCCCACTCGGGGTACCAGGTCACGTTCTTGATCGCGACCAGCGCGTCGCTCCGAAGGTTGGCCTGCGACATCGAGATGAACCACTGCGGCGTCGCGCGGAACGCGATCGGCGTCTTGTGGCGCCAGCAATGCGGATAGCTGTGCTCGAGCTTCGCAAACGCGAGCAGGCTGCCCTGCGCGCGCAGCGCGTCGACGATGACGTCGTTCGCCTTCCAGATGTGCAGGCCGGCGAGCACGGTGTCGCCGATCGGCGGCGTCGACAGCAGATAGACGCCGCGGCCGTCGACCGGGTTGAGCTGTGCGGCGGTGTAACGGTCGAGCAGGCCGTAGGCCTTGCCGACGACGTAGTCCTCCTGGCCGTGGCCGGGCGCGGTGTGCACGGCGCCGGTGCCGTCTTCGGCCGAGACGTGGTCGCCGAGGATCACCGGGATGTCGCGCTCGGCATAGAACGGATGCGCGAGCACCAGGTGCTCGAGCGCGCTGCCGGCGACGCGACCATGCACGACGGCATCGCCTTCGACGCCGTAGCGACGCAGCGCGCGTTCGGCCAATGCATCGGCCAGCACCAACCAGCGGCGACGGCCATCCTGTGCGACCGGGCCTTCGACCAGCGCGTACTCGAGATCGGCGCCCAGCGACACGGCGAGCGACGCAGGTAGCGTCCACGGCGTAGTCGTCCAGATCGGCAGCGCGACATCGACATCGGCCGGCAGCGTCGCGCCGAAGGCATGCGCGAACGCGGCTGAATCGCGCGCGATGTAGGCAACGTCGACCGCGGGCGAGACCTTGTCGGCATATTCGATCTCGGCTTCGGCCAGGGCCGAGCCGCAGTCGAAGCACCAGTGCACCGGCTTTACGCCGCGGGTAAGATGGCCGTTGTCGACCACCTTGGCCAGCGCGCGCATCTCGTCGGCCTCGAAGCGGAAATCGAGCGTGCGGTACGGGTTGTCCCAGTCACCGAGCACGCCGAGGCGCTTGAAGTCGCGGCGCTGGATGTCGATCTGTTCGTTGGCGTATTCGCGGCACTTCTGCCGGAACTCGACCGCATCGAGCTTGACGCCGACCTTGCCCCACTTCTTCTCGATCGCGATCTCGATCGGCAGGCCGTGGCAATCCCAGCCCGGGATGTAGGGCGCATCGAAACCCGCCATGCCCTTGGACTTGACGATGATGTCCTTGAGGATCTTGTTGACCGCGTGGCCGAGGTGGATGGAACCGTTCGCATACGGCGGGCCGTCGTGCAGCACGAACTGCGGACGTCCGCGCGCGTGTTCGCGCAGCTGCGCGTACAGGCCTTCCTCTTCCCAGCGCGCCAGCATCGCCGGCTCGCGCTTGGGCAGATCGCCGCGCATCGGAAAGTCGGTCGCCGGAAGGTGGATCGTCGACTTGTAGGGATTGGAGTTGCTGGCGTCTGCGCTCACGCGAAGTCCTGTCGTTGCGTTTCGTGTCGTGGGGAAGGCGGTGCGGCGAGGACGGCCCGCGCCTGTGCGGCGTCGAGATCCATCTGCGCGACCAGACTCGGCAGGTCGTCGAACTTTTCCTCGTCGCGCAGGCGCGCGACGAATTCCACTTCGATGCGGCGCCCGTAGAGATCGCCGTCGAAATCGAACAGATGCGCTTCGAGCAGCGGCTCGACACCGCCGACCGTCGGCCGCGTGCCGAAGCTCGACACCGACGGCCACGGTGCATCGCCGATGCCGTGCACGCGCGTGGCGTAGATGCCGCGCAGCGCCGGCACCTTGCCGCCGAAGCGCAGGTTTGCGGTCGGATAGCCCAGCGTGCGGCCGAGCTGCTGGCCGCGCACCACGCGTCCGGACACCGCGTACGGCCGTCCGAGCAGACGCGCGGCGTGTTCGAAATCACCGGCCACCAGCGCGTTACGGATGTGGGTGCTGGAAACGCGCTCGCCGTCGACGACCAGCGGCTCGATCTCGCCGGCGATGAAGCCCGCCTCGCGGCCCAGGGCCTGCAGCGTCGCCAGATCGCCGGCGCGTTTGTGGCCGAAACGGAACCCCGGGCCGACCCAGACTTCGCGCGCGCACAGGCGCTGCACCAGCACGGCATCGACGAAGGCCTCGGGCGACATCGCGGCCATGCGCGCATCGAAACGCAGCAGGCCGACGACGTCCGCGCCGAGACCGCGCAGGCCTTCGAACTTCGCGCGCACAGGCCCCAGCCGCGGCGGCGGCGATGCGGCGGCGAAGAACTCGCGCGGCAACGGCTCGAAACTCAGTGCGGCAGCGTCGACGCCCAGCAACTGCGCCCGCGCGACCGCGTGCCGCACCAGCGCCTGGTGTCCGAGATGCAGCCCGTCGAACGCGCCGATGCAGACCACGCTGCCGTCGGCACAGAGGGGCCCGCCGGCGATGTCGCGGAACAGCCTGCTCATGTGGGTCCGTTGCGGCGGGCGCACCAGTGCACGCCCGCGGAAAAAGTGACCGCCAAGTATAGCCGCCACCCGGCCCGACCCGGGTTCAGCCGCCTCGCGCGCCGGTCAGTGGCGCAGGTGCCGCGGGCGCAACCCCAGCGCGACCATCGCGACCGCATAGGTCGCCCCGCCCGCACCGATCACCAGCACCAGCCAGCCGATGCGGTGAAGCGCGCCGTGGATGTCGGTCCAGGCGCCGATCCAGAACCGCAGGCCCAGCACGACGACCGCCATCGCCGCGCAGGCACAGGTCAGGCGCAGCGCATAGGTCGCCCAGCCGGGCTCCGGCGTGAAGATCCCGCGCTGGCGGAGATACCGCCACAGCAGCGCCGCATTGACCACGCCGGCCAGCGCCGTCGCCAGCGCGATGCCGCCATGCGCGCCGGGTACGTCGTAGATCCACAGCGGCGTGGTCAGCGCGATCGTCAGCGCCACGTTCGCGGCGACCGTCCAGATCGCCGCACGCATCGGCGTCTTCGTGTCCTGTCGCGCGTAGAACGCGGGCGCCAGGACCTTGCTGAGCATGAAGGCCGGCACGCCCAGGCTCATCGCGGTGAGGCTGATCGCGGCCATGCGCGTGTCGTCGGCGCCGAACGCGCCGTAGTTGTAGACCGTCGCGGTGATCGGCTCGGCCAGCAGCAGCAGGCCCAGCCCCGCCGGCACCCCGGCCAGCAGCGCCATGCGCAGGCCCCAGTCCAGCGACTGGTTGTAGCCCTGCGCATCCTCGGCCGCATGGCGGCGCGAGAGGTGCGGCAGGATCACCGTGCCCAGCGCGACGCCGAACAGCCCCAGCGGAAATTCGATCAGGCGATCCGAGTAGTACAGCCAGTCCACGCTGCCGGCCGCCAGCAGCGACGCGAATGCGGTGCCGACGATCAGATTGACCTGGGCCACCGACGAGGAGAACAGCGTCGGCAGCATCAGACGGCCGACCTTGCGTACCTCGGGATGCGCGAATCCCGGACGGAAGCGCGGGCGCAGACCGAGCCGGCCGAGCGCAGGCCACAGCAGCGCGAGTTGCAGGAAACCGGCGATCAGCACGCCCCAGGCAAGCCCCTGCGGCGGCAGTGCGAAGCGCGGCGCCAGCCACAGCATCGCGGCGATCATCGTCAGGTTGTGCAGCACCGGGGTGAATGCCGGCAGCGCGAACTTGCCGTGGCTGTTGAGGATCGACGCCGACAACGACATCAGTGAGATGAAGAGCAGATACGGAAACGTGATGCGCAGCATCTGCGCGGTCTGGCCCAGCAGTTCCGGCTGGTCCGCCCAGCCCGGCGCGAACAGCCGTGCGATCACCGGCGCCAGCAACATGCCCAGTGCACAGACCACCAGCACCACCGCGCACAGCGCACCGGCCATGTGGTCGATGAAGGATTTCAGCGCGGCCCGGTCCCCGCGCTCCTTGATCTCGTTAAGCACCGGCACGAAGGCCATCGCCATCGAGCCTTCGGCGAACACGCGACGCAGGAAATTCGGGATGCGATAGGCGACAATGAACGCACTCATTGCGCCGCCGGTCCCGAACAGCGTCGCCTGCAGCATGTCGCGGGCGAAGCCGGCGATCCGCGAAATCAGGGTCATCGCGCTGAACACCGCGCTCGAACGCAGCAGTCCGCCGCGCTTCTTCGGGGCCGGGCTGGCGGCCGCCGGATCGGGGGCCGTCACCAGATCGCGCCGTTCAGGCCGGGCCGGTTGACGCAAGTATCTGAAAGACCCATAATTTCCTGCTCAAATTTCCAGTTCGTCCGGCCAAGCCGGATTTTCACACGTCCAGCTTCCAGGAATCCATCGTGGCAAACATCAAGTCCGCCAAGAAGCGCGCCAAGCAGACCGTCGTGCGCAATGCGCGCAACTCCGCCCAGCGCTCGCAGCTCCGCACCGCCGTCAAGAAAGTGCTCAAGGCCCTCGAATCCAACGACGCCACCGGCGCACAGGAGGCGTTCAACGTCGCCCAGCCGATCCTCGACCGTTTCAGCTCGCGCGGTCTGATCCACAAGAACAAGGCAGCTCGCCACAAGAGCCGTCTGACCGCACGCATCAAGGCGATCAAGGCCGCTGCTTGATCCCTGCCCGGCCGCTCCGGCGGTCGATGCGAGAAGAACCCGGCCTTCGGCCGGGTTTTTTGTTGGGCCGCTCCAGGCCGATCCGGCATTGCGTGCGACGCGAACGCGGCACCGCGCGATGACGGGCGGATCTGCGCTGCGTTGCCGGGGGCCAAGCGAGGATCGCCGGACATGCGCACGTGCGCCAGCAGCCGATTTTCGACGCGCGTACGGCCTGCCTCACTGCAGTGTCGACACGCGTGCTGTGCGAGCCCGCACACGCCCATGTCGCTCGGGGGCCTTCGCCTAATCGCGAAGCCAACGCCCGCGCCGGCCAGCAGATACGTCGTCAGCGACGATGCGAAGACGTTCGTCGGGCGCCGAAGCGCGACCGCGCGGATGTTTGGAGCGCGCCATTCGCAGTCGACCGGCTTGACCAGGGACGCCGACGCGCTCGGGCGCCTGCCGCGCTGACACCGTTAACGATGCGCCCCGCACGCAGGCGCGACGCGATCAGAACCGGTGCGCGAGACCGGGCAGCGCAATCTCGCCGCCCTGCGTCCCTCAGACGGCGTCCGCGGCCTCACGTGCCTCGCGATCCATGTCGTCGAGGGTGGCCTGCAGCTTCAACATGACTTCGCGGGTGCCGTCGTGGGCGAGGCCCGAGATCAGGAACCACGGCGTGGTCCAGCCGAGCGCGTCGATGATGCGTGCAGCTTCGGATTCGGCCTCTTCCGGCAGCAGCGTATCGGCCTTGTTGATCAGCAGCCAGCGCGGCTTGTCGAGCAGCGCGGCATCGAACTTCTCGAGCTCGCGCTCGATCGCGCGCACCTGGTCGACGGCATCGGTGCCGTCGAGCGGCGCGATCTCCACCAGATGCAGCAGCACGCGCGTGCGCTGGATGTGGCGCAGGAACAGCGCGCCGAGGCCAGCGCCGTCGGCCGCGCCCTCGATCAGGCCTGGAATGTCGGCGATGACGAAGCTGCGCGCAGGTTCGACGCTGACCACACCGAGATTCGGATACAGCGTGGTGAACGGATAGTCCGCCACCTTCGGCGTCGCCGCCGACACCGCACGGATCAGCGTGCTCTTGCCGGCGTTCGGGAAGCCCAGCAGGCCGATGTCGGCCAGCAGCTTGAGTTCCAGGCGCAGCGTGCGCTCTTCGCCCGGCTCGCCCGGCGTCGACTGCCGCGGCGAGCGGTTGGTCGAGCTCTTGAAGTGCATGTTGCCCAGACCGCCCTGCCCGCCGCGCGCGACCAGCAGGCTCTGGCCGTGCTCGGTCAGATCGCCGATCACCTCGTCGGTCATGACGTTGTGCACCACCGTGCCCACCGGCACGACGATGACCTTGTCGTCGCCGCCCTTGCCGTACATCTGCCGACCCATGCCGTTCTCGCCGCGACCGGCGCGGAACATCGTCTGGTGACGGAAGTCGACCAGGGTATTGAGGTTCTCGTCGCTGACGATCAGCACGCTGCCGCCGTTGCCGCCGTCGCCGCCGTCCGGACCGCCGAGCGGAATGAACTTCTCGCGCCGGAATCCGACGCAGCCATTGCCGCCATTGCCGGCGGTGACAGTGATTTCGACTTCGTCGACGAGCTTCATGACAGGCAACCGGTAGAGCGGAACGGAAAGAGGAATGCAGGCCCGGGATGCGCGGCAGATACCACGCACATCGCCGGCCAGCTTACCCGAGGCGCCGGATCGCGATGGATCGCATCACGGGCGCACGGGCGGAGAACCAATGGCCACCGCGCGGCGGCCATCAACGAAAAACCCCGCCGAAGCGGGGCTTTCCGGTGTCACGCGTCGCGGGAGGCTCAGGCCTCGGCGAGCACGCTGACGGTGCGGCGGTTCTTCGGACCCTTGGTGCCGAAGTTGACCGTGCCGTCGACCAGCGCGAACAGCGTGTGGTCACGGCCGAGGCCGACGCCTGCGCCCGGATGGAACTGGGTGCCGCGCTGACGCACGATGATGTTGCCGGCTTCGATGGCCTGGCCACCGTAGATCTTGACGCCGAGATACTTCGGGTTGGAGTCGCGGCCGTTGCGCGAAGAACCTACGCCCTTTTTGTGTGCCATGCCTGCTGCTCCTTACTTGCTGCCACCGGCGATGCCGGTGATCTCGATTTCGGTGTAGTGCTGACGATGTCCCTGCTGCTTCATGTGGTGCTTGCGGCGGCGGAACTTGATGATGCGGATCTTGTCGGCGCGGCCGTGCGACTTGATCGTCGCGGCAACCGTCGCGCCCTTCAGCGCGTCGCCCAGCTTCACGCCATCACCGTCGCCCAGCAGCAGGATGTTGTCGAACTTGATCTCGCTACCCACGTCGCCTTCGAGCTTCTCGACGCGGAGGGTTTCACCTGCCATCACGCGGTACTGCTTACCGCCCGTGACGAGGACTGCATAACTCATGACCAGACTTCCTCTGTAGTTATTGTGGTCTCACCTGCCGCCATCGAGGGCGGACAGGAGCGGGATTTTAATGGGATCAGTGACTTGCGGTCAACCCGCTCCCCGGCGTCGCCACGCAGCCGGCCCCGATCCGGCCCGGAGGGGCCGCTTCCCGCTCCGATCCCGCCTGCGGCGATGAACGGGCGCCATTCGCAGATCCTGCGACGGCCCGCCCGCAGACTGGTCCATCCGGAGTTTGCCCCCATCTGTCGGGCTCGCTAGTCTGATCGATTGCCCCGCGCCGCGCGCCCCGTGTGCCGCAGTGCGGGTCCGGACCGTCCTCCCCCCCGTTCCACAACCGGATTCCCAAGCCGATGGCGATGGATACCATCCGCATTCGCGGTGCACGTACCCACAACCTCAAGAACATCGACCTCGACCTGCCGCGTGACCAGCTGATCGTCATCACCGGTCTGTCGGGCTCGGGCAAGTCGTCGCTCGCGTTCGACACGATCTATGCCGAGGGCCAGCGCCGCTACGTCGAGTCGCTGTCGTCGTATGCACGCCAGTTCCTCAGCGTGATGGAGAAGCCCGACATCGACCATATCGAAGGTCTGTCGCCGGCGATCTCGATCGAGCAGAAGTCGACCTCGCACAATCCGCGATCGACGGTCGGCACGATCACCGAGATCTACGACTACCTGCGCCTGCTCTACGCCCGCGTCGGCAGTCCGCGCTGCCCGGACCACGGCTATCCGCTGGAAGCACAGACGGTCAGCCAGATGGTCGACCACGTGCTGACCCTCGATCCCGAGCAGCGCTGGATGCTGCTGGCGCCGGTCGTGCGCGAGCGCAAGGGCGAACACGCCCAGGTGTTCGAGCAGCTGCGCGCGCAGGGCTACGTGCGCGTGCGCGTCGACGGCGAGCTCTACGAGATCGACGGCCTGCCCACGCTCGCGCTGCGCCAGAAGCACACGATCGAAGCCGTGATCGACCGCTTCAAGGTCCGCGAGGACATGAAGCAGCGCCTGGCCGAGTCCTTCGAAACAGCGCTCAAGCTCGGCGAAGGCATGGTCTCGGTGCAGGCGATCGACGATGCTTCGATCGCGCCGCACCTGTTCTCGTCCAAGTACAGCTGCCCGGTCTGCGACTACGCGCTGCCCGAGCTCGAGCCGCGCCTGTTCTCGTTCAACTCGCCGATCGGCGCCTGCCAGACCTGCGACGGTCTGGGCGTCAGCGAGTTCTTCGATCCCGACCGCGTGGTCGTGCATCCGGAACTGTCGCTGGCCGCGGGCGCGGTGCGCGGCTGGGATCGCCGCAACGCGTACTACTTCCAGCTGCTGCAGTCGCTGGCCAAGCACTACGGCTTCGACGTCGACACACCGTGGCAGGAGCTGCCGCAGGCCTCGCGCGACGCGGTGCTGTTCGGCAGCGGCACCGAGACGATCAACTTCACCTACATCACCGATTCGGGCGCGCGCACCCAGCGCAAGCACCGTTTCGAAGGCATCGTGCCGAACCTCGAGCGTCGCTATCGCGAGACCGAGTCGTCGGCAGTGCGCGAGGAGCTGGGCAAGTACATCAGCGAGCGGCCGTGTCCCGATTGCGGCGGCGCACGCCTCAACCGTTCGGCGCGCAACGTGTTCGTCGCCGACCGGCCGATGCAGTCGCTGGTCGTGCTGCCGATCGACGAGGCGCTGACGTTCTTCAACACGATGGAGCTGCCCGGCTGGCGCGGCGAGATCGCGGCCAAGATCGTCAAGGAGATCGGCGAACGCCTGAGCTTCCTCGTCGACGTGGGTCTCGACTACCTCACGCTGGAGCGCAAGGCCGACACGCTGTCGGGCGGCGAAGCGCAGCGCATCCGCCTCGCGTCGCAGATCGGCGCCGGTCTGGTGGGCGTGATGTACGTGCTCGACGAACCGTCGATCGGCCTGCACCAGCGCGACAACGAACGTCTGCTCGGCACGCTGACGCGGCTGCGCGACCTGGGCAACACGGTCATCGTCGTCGAGCACGACGAGGATGCGATCCGCCTTGCCGACCACATCGTCGACATCGGTCCCGGCGCTGGCGTGCACGGCGGTGAGGTCGTCGCGCAGGGGTCGTACGAAGACGTGCTCAAGGCACCGCGTTCGTTGACGGGCCAGTACCTCAGCGGCCGCAAGCGCATCGAGATTCCGGCCAAGCGCCACAAGCCGAATCCGAAGATGCAGCTCAAGTTGCTCGGCGCGTCCGGCCACAACCTCAAGAACGTCGACCTGACGATCCATTCGGGCTTGTTCACCGCGATCACCGGTGTCTCCGGCTCGGGCAAGTCGACGCTGATCAACGACACCCTGCATTCGCTGGCGGCGAACGAGATCAACGGCGCCTCGCACAAGGCGGCGCCGTATCGCGAGATCGAAGGTCTGGACCTGTTCGACAAGGTCGTCGACATCGACCAGTCGCCGATCGGACGCACGCCGCGTTCGAATCCGGCGACCTACACCGGCCTGTTCACGCCGCTGCGCGAGCTGTTCGCGCAGGTGCCCGAGGCGCGATCGCGCGGGTATGCGGCTGGCCGCTTCAGCTTCAACGTGCGCGGCGGGCGCTGCGAAGCCTGTCAGGGCGACGGCCTGCTGAAGGTGGAGATGCACTTCCTGCCCGACGTCTACGTGCCCTGCGACGTCTGCCACGGCAAGCGCTACAACCGCGAGACGCTGGAGATCCTCTACAAGGGCCACAGCATCCACGACGTGCTGGAGATGACCGTCGAGGACGCGCTGGGCCTGTTCGAGAACCTGCCGCCGATCGCGCGCAAGCTCGAAACGCTGGTCGATGTGGGCCTGGCCTACGTCAAGCTCGGCCAGAGCGCCACGACGCTGTCGGGCGGCGAGGCGCAGCGCGTCAAGCTGTCGAAGGAACTCTCGCGTCGCGACACCGGACGCACGCTGTACATCCTCGACGAACCGACCACCGGCCTGCACTTCCACGACATCGAGCATCTGCTCGCCGTGCTGCACAAGCTGCGCGACGACGGCAATACCGTGGTCGTGATCGAGCACAACCTCGACGTGATCAAGACCGCGGACTGGGTCATCGATCTCGGCCCCGAAGGCGGCCACCGCGGCGGCCAGATCATCGCCGAGGGCACGCCCGAACAGGTCGCCGCGATGCCGCAGTCGCACACCGGCCAGTTCCTCGCGCGCCTGCTCGAGACGACGCTGCCGGAGCCCGCGGCGCCGAAGCCGGAACGCAAACTGGCGCGCAAGTCGACGTCGCACCTGCCCAAGCCCTTGCCGCGCAAGGGCGCCTCCACGAAGGCCGCCGAGGCCGATGCGAAAGTGCGCGCGGAACTGATGAAGGCAGGCTCGAAGCACGTCGACCCCGACGCGGACGCGGCGACGCCGCCGGTCGCGAAGAAAACCGCCGCAAAACAGGCGCCGAAGAAGAAGGGAGCCAAGGCATGAGCGAATCGAAGGTGCTGATCCGGATGCCGATCGAGCTGCGCTGGCGCGATCTCGATGCGTTCAACCACGTCAACAATTCCAACTTCATGACCTACCTCGAGGAGGCGCGCATCCGCTGGTTCGACACGGTGGGCGAGCCTTGGGTCACCGACGAGACCGCGCCGCTGCTCGCGGCGGTGCAGATGAACTACAAGGTGCCGATTCCGTATCCGTCGAAGATCGTCGTCGAACTGCTGGCCGATCGTCTCGGCAACTCCAGCGTGACGATCGGACACCGTATCGTGTCCGACGACGGCGCCACGCTGCACGCCGACGGGCATGTGGTGATGGTGTGGATCGACCGCGCAACCGGGCGTCCCGTCGCATTGCCGGAATCGGTGCGCGCGAAGGCACTCGCGGCCGGCTGATTCAACGCGGCGTCTGTCACCTGCAGGCGCTGCATTTCCAGCGCCGGGCCACGGCCCGGACATCGCGCTGCCGCTACCATGCGGAGTCTTCCCGCATGGACCCGACGCGATGACCGCATTGATCGAGACCCAGGACCACGGCCCGATCCGCGAGCTCAAGCTCGCACGCCCGCCCGCGAACGCGCTCGATCCGGCGCTGTGCCTCGCGCTGCGCGATGCGATCGAGACCGCGGCCGCGGATGGCGTCGGCGGCGTCGTGCTCGCCGGTGGCCCGAAGGTGTTTTCCGGCGGCCTCGACGTGCCGCATCTGCTGGCGCTGCCCGACACCGCGTCGCTGCGCGATGCCTGGGATGCGTTCTTCGCTGGCGCGCGTGCACTCGCCGGCGCGCCGATGCCGGTCGTCGCCGCGATCGCAGGCCATGCGCCTGCCGGCGGCTGCGTGCTGGCGCTGTGCTGCGACTACCGCGTCATGGCGTCCGGCGCGTACCGCATCGGTCTCAACGAAACGCAGGTCGGCCTGGTCGCACCGGACGGCATCCAGCGGCTGATGCGGCGCACGATCGGCGCGCGCCAGGCCGAGCGGTTGCTGGTCGGTGGCCTGCTCGTCGATGCGGACGAGGCGCTGCGTCTCGGTCTGGTGGACGAACTGGCGGGTATCGACGAAGTGCCGCTGCGCGCACGCCTGTGGCTCGAATCCCTGCTCGCCCTGCCCCGCGCGCCGATGCTCGAAACCCGCGCGATCGCGCGGGCGGATCTGGTGGAGGCGCTATCGCCCGCGAACATCGAACTCGATCGCTTCGTCGATGCGTGGAACGCGCCGGATACGCAGGCGGGGTTGCGGGCGCTTTTGGCGCGGTTGGGGCGTTGAGGTCCGGTCGACCGGTTCGCCAAGAGCAGAATCAAGATGGGCCCCAGCGTGCGCTGGGGCGACGGCTTCGAGTTTCGCGCACGCAAGTGGGCGCCTCGTGGCCCAACAACGCCAATCCGTTGCGTCAGTGGTCCGCCCGGATCGTCATCCCAGCGCACGCTGGGATCCATTTTGATCTGTTGGCGATATCGAGCTGGTCGTTCCGAACAGGCTGAACAATGCTCTCGGTCAAAGCGGCTCGTCGCCTACATCAGCCACGGCTCACTCCCCGACCGCAAACTCAAGCGCAGGATCAGCCACCCAGCCACTCCACGACGGCGCATACAACCTCGCGCCATCGCGGCCGGCATGCGCCATCGCCAGCAGGTGGTGACACGCGGTGACGCCCGAGCCGCACATCACCGCCGCATCGGTCGGTGCATGTCCGCCGAGCACCGCATCGAATTCCGCCGCGAGCACGTTCGCAGGCTTGAACCGCCCCGCGTCGAGATTGTCGGCGTAGGGCCGGTTGCGCGCGCCCGGCACATGCCCGGCGCGTGGATCGAGCGGTTCGACTTCACCCCGGAAGCGAGCCCCCGCGCGGGCGTCGAGCAGCAGACCGCCTGCATCGAGATGACGCTGCACGGCGTCCGCATCACGCAGCAGACGCGTTTCGTCGAAGGCGCCGGCCGCCAACAGCGCCGCTGCGATCCGCGGCGCCGTCGTCTCGACCGGCAGTTCGAGCGCACGCCAGGCCGCCCAGCCGCCGTCGAGCACGGCGACGTGCCGGTGCCCGAAGCTGCGCAGCAGCCACCACAGGCGCGCTGCAAATGCACCGTCGCTGTCGTCGTAGGCGACGACCTGCATGTCCGGTGCGATGCCCAGACGCGACAGCGTCGCGGCGAACGCATCGGCCGTCGGCCACGGATGACGACCGAGCCCCGGCCCTTTCGGACCCGACAGATCGCGTTCGAGATGCGCGTAGACCGCGCCCGGAATGTGCGCTTCACGCCACGCCGATTCGCCGGCGCCATCCGACGCACCGGCGACCGCCAGCGTGAACCGGCAATCGACGATGCGCAGGTCCGGATCGCCCAGCGATGCCACCAGCGTCGGCGCGTCGACCAGCGTGGTCCAGCGCGCGCTCATGCGCGCTCCAGGCGATCGCGCAGGTTGAGCAGGATCGACGCCGTCGCGCCCCAGATGCGATGCGTGGGCGCGGCCGCGAGGATTTCGTATTCGAGCACGTGGCGCGTGCGGCCGCGGAATTCGATGTCGACGTGGCGCAGGCTGTCCCGCGCCATCAGGAATGCCAGCGGCGCTTCGAACACCTCGGCCACCTCGCCGGGTTCCGGCACCGCCTCGAAGTCGGGATCGAGCAACGCGACGACCGGCGTCACGCGATAGCCGGTGATCGTCGCCAGTGGATCGAGATAGCCGAGCGGCTGCACCTGCGCTGCGGTGAGACCGATCTCCTCGCAGGCTTCGCGTAGCGCTGCCTGCAGCGGCCCGCCATCGCCGGGTTCTTCGCGACCGCCCGGGAAGCTGACCTGCCCAGCGTGATGGCGCAGCGTGTCGGTACGCCGCGTCAGCACGGCCTGCAAACCGTCGGCGCGGCGCACGAGACCGACCAGCACCGCCGCTTCGCGCAGCTCGACCGCACCGTCCAGCAGGCCGTCGAGTTCGTCGACGTTCCAGCCACGCGCGGACGGCGGGGCATCGAGTGGATGCAGCGCATGCGCGAGGCTGTCGGTATCGAAAGCGGTGTCGAACATGGTGCTCATCCGCGCGCGGCCTCGCGCGCCGGCAGTTCGACATCCATCAACCACTGGCGCTGGGCATCGCTCATCTGCAGCCAGCCACCGATCTCCGCCAGGCTGCGCAGGCAGCCGTGGCAGGTGCCGTGTTCGTCGAGGGTGCAGACGCCGGTGCAGGGCGTGAGCACGGCGCGTGGGCGTTCGTCCATGCGCCGATTCTACCGGTGCACTGTCGCAGGCGCCGCGCACGCGGACGCGCATCGGCGTTGCACGCGGCCCGGAAACGACGACGCCGACGTGCAAGCACGTCGGCGTCGGGTATCGCGTATCGCAGTGCGGATCAGCGGGTGCTGAGCAGCTTCACCATCACGCCGACCGGCTGGCGTGCGATTTCCTGCGTGCCTTCACCGGTGACGAACTTGCCCGGCGGGAACACCACTTCGTACACCGCGTTGAGCGGCATCAGCGGCAGCACTTCGCGCAGACCAGCGATCGGGGCTTCCGACACGCGGAACGGCGGGGTCTTGTCTTCCTGGCTCAGACCGATGCCGGCCGGCACGATCAGGGCCTGGTAGGCGACTTCGACGGTGCTGCTGGTCGTCGGCTTGGCGCCGGCGCCGGCTTCAACGACGCGGTACATCACGCCGCTCGGCAGCGAGACCACGCCTTCGCGCGCCTTGTACTCGTTGATGAACGTGGTGGCCTGGCCCTCGTTCTGGGTCAGTGCCGCACGACGCTCGGCGACGATCTTCGCCTGCATGCGCTGCTGGAACGCGTTGTAGGCAGTGCCCATCTGCTCAGGCGTATAGGTCGGGTCCTTGCGACCGTGACCGTCCTGCAGGCCCTTGATGATCGTGTTGACGTCGACCGACTCACCGGTCTCCGCCAGGCGATTGCCAAGATCGAAACCCAACGCATAGCTGAGCGTGGTGCGATCGTTCGCGTTAGCCGCGGGGGCTGCCGCCTGCTGCGCGAACGCTGCGCCGCTGAACGTGATGGCCGCGACGGCGGCCGCAATAAAACGCAACTTCATTCCGTGGATCTCCGCTAGGTCAGATTTCAATATCGCCTGTCGCGCGAAGGGGCGGTCGAACCGCCCCCTATGGACGCGCTAGGATACCGGTCGAAGGGCTTAACCGCCACTGACGACCCCCAACTAGACCGCGGCCGCCCCGACAAGTTCCACGGGCGGCGCTTTTGCGCCTGGAGTCTCCATGTCCGAATCCCCGCTGCTGATCGAAGACCAGGGCGCCGTGCGCGTCATCACCGTCAACCGGCCCGACAAGCTGAACGCGTTGAACTCGGCGACGCTCGATGCGCTGCACCACGCGTTCGATAATGCCGCGGCCGATAACGCGGTACGCGTCGTGGTGCTGACCGGCGCCGGCCCCAAGGCGTTCGTCGCCGGTGCGGACATCGCCGAAATGGCCGGCCTGCGCCCCGTCGAAGGTCGCGATTTCGCATTGCGCGGCCAGGCGATGATGCGCCGGGTCGAAACCCTGCCCAAGCCGGTGATCGCGATGGTCAACGGCTTCGCGCTGGGCGGTGGGCTGGAGCTGGCGATGTGCTGCCATCTGCGGATCGCCAGTGACACCGCCAAGGTCGGCCAGCCGGAAGTGAATCTCGGCCTGATCCCGGGCTTCGGCGGCACCCAGCGCCTGCTGCGTCTGGCCGGTCGCGCGGCCACGCTGGAGCTGTGTCTGACCGGCGCGCCGGTCAACGCCGAACGCGCGCTCGCGCTGGGCATCGTCAACCGCGTCGCGCCGGCCGCCGAGCTGCAGACGCAGACGATGGCGCTGGCCGAACAGCTGGCGAACGCGGCCCCGCTCGCGCTGCGCGGCGTGCTCGACTGCATCAATACTGGTGGCGAAAGCGCAATCGGCGAAGGGCTCGCATTCGAAGCGGCGCAGTTCGGCCTGATGTTCGCCACCGAGGACATGCGCGAAGGCACGCGCGCCTTCCTCGAACGCCGCAAGCCCGGGTTCAAGAACCGCTGAGTCGCCCGCACGCCATGCTGCACCGCCAGCCCGACGCCAGCGCCCCATCCCCCGACACACTCGAACGTCTTGTCGCGCTGCTGCGCGAGGACGACGTCGATGCCGCGATCGATGCCGGTCTGATGGACGCCTGGCCGGACACCTCCGCCCACGTGCTCGATGCCGACGCGCGCGCGTTGCTGCTCGCGACGCGCGCGCGTCTGCGCACCGCATGGGACGCGCGCGCGCGCTTCGAGGCACGCAACGCGCGGCTCGCCCGCCGCGCCGAGGAACGCGAAGCCGCGCGTCGTGTCCCCGCCCCGCCGCCGGCCGCTGCCGATGCCGCGCCAGCGCGTCCTGCGTTGCCGTCGAACGCCGCGGCGATCCTCGCCCGCGCCAAGGCGCGCGCGGCGGGCGGCACACCATGAGCGTCCCGACGCCGACCGCTGCGCCGAAACGGCGCGGCCCGACGATGACGCGCGCGGAGATCCACGAATTCCTGTCGCGGCTGCGCGAGATCGATCCCGAACCCACAACCGAACTCGAGTACACCACGCCATTCGAACTGCTGATCGCGGTGATCCTGTCGGCGCAGGCGACCGACGTCGGCGTCAACAAGGCCACCCGCCGGCTGTATCCGGTCGCGAACACGCCGCAGGCGATCCTCGATCTCGGCGAGGACGCGCTCAAGCGCCACATCTCGACGATCGGCCTGTTCAACGCGAAGGCGAAGAATGTCATCGCGGCCTGCCGCATCCTCGTCGAACAGCACGGCGGCTTAGTGCCGCACGACCGCGCCGCGCTCGAAGCCTTGCCGGGCGTCGGCCGCAAGACCGCGAACGTCGTGCTCAACACCGTGTTCGGCGAACCCGCGATCGCGGTCGACACGCATATCTTCCGTGTGTCGAACCGTACGGGCCTCGCGCCGGGCAAGGACGTGCGCGCGGTCGAGGACCGGCTGATGCGCGTGATTCCGGAGGAATTCCTGCTCGGCGCGCACCACTGGCTGATCCTGCACGGGCGCTATACCTGCAAGGCGCGCAAGCCGGATTGCCCGAAGTGCGTGGTGCGGGATCTGTGCCGGTTCAAGGACAAGACGGTGGGATCGACGGGCTGATTTCGCGCCCTTTCTCGTCTCGTCGCCCCAGCGAAAGCTGGGGCCCATCTTGATCGCATCTTGAACGCAAAATGGGTCCCAGCTTTCGCTGGGACGACGGCTGTTCTCTTCTCAGCTGACGTGCCAGCGGTTGGCACACAGCAGCCCTGTCCGCTTCACTCGTCCCGCTCGGTAAACGGCTTGCGCGGCAGGCGCTCGTCGCGCATCGCCGCGTGGTACGCGAACGAGGCGATGATCGCCGCGGCCTGCTTCAGGTCATCCGGCACGACGTGATCGTAGGTGTCGAGATGCGTGTGATGGACATGGCTGAAGTAGTCGGCCGGGTCCTGCACGAACTGGAAGCCCGGCAGGCCGACGCGGTCGAACGAGATGTGGTCGGTGCTGCCGGTGTTGCGGGTCGTCACGACCGTCGCGCCAAGATCGGCGAACGGCTCAAGCCACGCGCGGAACACCGGCACCGCGGCGTGGTTTTCCTGCGCGTAGATGCCGCGGATGCGGCCGGTCCCGTTGTCGAAGTTGAAGTAGGTCGAGAAGCGGTCGAAGCCGGCGCGGCGCTGCAGCGGACCGGTGCCGCGCTGGAACGCGCGTGGCAGTGCGATCTGCTCGGGATCGGTCGTCCCCGGCCAGTCGGCCAGATACTTGGCGACATAGCCGGCCGAGCCGTGCAGGCCCTGCTCTTCGCCGCCCCACAGCGCGATGCGGATCGTGCGCTTCGGTCGCGCGTCGATCGCCTTGAGGATGCGCATGGCTTCCATCATCACGACCACGCCCGCGCCGTTGTCGGCTGCGCCGGTGCCGGTGTGCCAGGAGTCGAGATGCGCGCCGATGATCACGCTCTCGTTGGCCTTCGACGTGCCGCGCAGCTCGGCGAAGGTGTTGGTTGCCGGCAGATCGGCATCACTGGTGAAACGTGCCTGCACGTCGATGCGCAGGCGCGGCGCCTGCTTGTTGTCGACGGCGCGCACCAGCTGGTTGTAGTGCTCGGCGGCGACGACGAGATCGGGCACGCCTTCGGGATCGCCGGCCTTGCGGCCACCGCCGCCCATCACACGGACGATGCCGTTGTCCCAGGAGCTGATCGACAGCGTCGCCAGCACCCCTTCCTCGGCGAAGAAGGTGTTGAGCGCACGCACCAGTTCCTGGCGCTTGCGGTACTCGTCGAGGCGCTTGTTCTGCGCTTCGGGATCGCGGTCCTGCGGCACCGGGAAGGTCTGCAGCTCGCCGAGATCCTCCTCGGTGTGGCGGCGGAAATCGGGCTTGTCGGCCGGCTTGTAGGCGCGCGCCTCGTCGAGCAGCACGATCTTGCCGGCGAGCTTGCCGCGCTGCTTCTCGATGTCCTCGACAGTCTTGAACGTCGCGCGCACCAGCTCGCCTTCCACCGGACCGTCGGTGCCCGGCGTCCACGCCTTGGGCAGCGCGTGGATCGGCAGTTCGCGCGGGGTCAGCAGTTCGACGCGCGAGGCGCGGAACTCCCAGCCGCGGCCGAAGGCGACGTCGTAGACCTCGTCGTGCACGTTTGTCAGGCCGTAGCCGCTCAGCTTGTTGCGCGCCCATTCGCTGGAGCGCACATAGGCCGGCGAATTGGTCAGGCGCGGACCGATGGTCTCGGTCAGCTCCTTGAGATTGGCCGCGACCTGCGAGCGGTTGAAGGCCTCGTGGCGGATCTGCGCGACGACATCGAGATCGACCGGTTCGACCGTCTGCGCGAAGGCCAGGCACGGCACGAGGGCGACGGCGGCCACGGCCGCCTGCAGCAGGCGGATACGGTTGGATTGCGGCTTGCTCACGGAACTCCCCGGAATGATCGGAACGAGGACCCGCGATGCACGACGGGCCCGTAGCGACGCCGCCTGTCGCGGCGCGGCCGCCCATGCTACGCGCTGCCATCGCCGCGGGCGCGGTGCACGACGGCACTTGACCGTGCGGCCCGGACCTGTCGCCGCATGCATCGCGGTGGCGCGGGATGCGACCATCGGGGTGAACCCATCACCGACGCGCCCGCATGAAACCACTGCTGTCCCGCCTCGCCCTCGCCCTGTCGCTCGCCTGCGCGCCCGCGCTCGCCGACGACGCCATCTCCGCCGAAGCCCGCGCGCTGCACGAACGTATCCTCACCCTCGACAGCCATCTCGACACGCCGAGCTTCTTCGGCCGCGACGGCTGGGACATCCTCCAGCGCAACGACACGCCGCCGACCGCCAGCCAGGTCGATCTGCCGAAGATGATCGAAGGCGGGCTCGACGGCGGCCTATGGGTGATCTACACCGGCCAGCGCGGGCGAACGCCCGAGGACGATCGCGCGGCGCGCGATGCGGGCCTGGTGCGGCTGGTCGAAATCCGCGAACTGCTGGCCGCGCATCCCGACACCTTCGAACTTGCGCTCACCGCCGATGACGCGCCGCGCATCCGCGACGCCGGCAAGCGCGTGGTCTACATCAGCATCGAGAACGCGTCGCCGCTGAGCGCCGATCCTTCATTGCTCGCGCTGTATCACCGGCTCGGCGTGCGCGTGCTCGGCCTGGTGCACACCTCGAACAATGATTTCGCCGATTCGGCGAGTACGCCGCCGGAATGGAACGGGCTCAGCGACAAGGGCCGCGCGCTCGTGGCAGAAGCCAACCGGCTGGGCATCGTGCTCGATCAGTCGCACGCGTCGGACGCGGTGTTCGACCAACTGATCGCATTGTCGAAGGCACCGATCATCCTCAGCCACACCGGCGCCGACGCCATCCACGAACATCCGCGCAACATCGACGATGCGCGCATCCGGACTTTGGCTGAGCACGGCGGCGTGATCCTGGTGAACTCGCTGGGCAGCTATCTGATCGACACCGGTGCGACGCCGGCCTACCAGAGCGATCTGCGTGCGCTGTACGAGCGCTTCGGCGGCCGCGCGAATCTGAGCGAAGCCAACTACGCCGAGTTCGATCGCCTGCGCGGCGAGCTCGACGCCAAGCACGGCCTGAAGAAGGCTACGCTCGACGATTACTTCGCCCACATCCTGCACATCATCGAGGTCGCCGGGCCCGAGCACGTCGGCTTCGGCGCGGACTGGGACGGGGGCGGCGGCGTGGTCGGTCTGGAAGACGTCTCGGACCTGCCGAAGATCACCGCGCGGCTGCTCGAGGCCGGCTACACCGACGCGCAGATCGAGGCGATGTGGAGCGGGAATCTGTTGCGCGTGATCCGGGAGGCACAGGCGGTGGCCGAGGCGGATGCATCGGCAACGCGGTGAGTGCTTGAGGACTTCATGACACGCGTTCTCCCTCCGGCAGAAGATGCCGAAAGAGAACGCCGCGAAGCTTTCGACATCCGAACTGCGGGTCATCCAGGGACGGACGACAACGCTCTGGAATCGTCCAGCAAAGCTCTGCCCTCACCCGATGCGCGAGGCGCATCGACCTCTCCCGAAGGGAGAGGTGCACCGAAGACGAGCGTGACCGGCATGATGTCCGGACAAAAGGAAAGGCCCGCAGCTTGCGCTGTGGGCCTTCCGGTGGAACGTGTCGCTTCGATCAGAACGAGAACTGGGTACGCAGCGCGTACTGGCCGGTCTCGTCACCAGTGAAGGTGTTGTCGCCCTTGGTGTAGTTGAACATGAAGCGCAGGTTCGGATTGACGTAGTAGTTCATGCCGACGATCCAGCTGCTGACGTCCATGTTGCGGATGTCCTTGTTCTCGACCGTGTCGTAGCGCGCGGTGAGTTCCCACAGGCCCTTGTCGGCCACCTTGGGCGACGCGAAGATGCCGTTGGCCGGCTTGTAGGCCTTGTGGCCGCCGTTGAGCAGCCAGCTGCCCTGCACGTACCACGTGGCGACATCCTGGTCGGCGCCGAGCGGACGGCCGTAGGTGGCGTTGGCGTATTCGGCCTGGAAGAACAGCGGGCCGAACGAACCGGCGGCTTCGACGCCGACCGCGGTGACCTGGTTGCGGCTGAGCGCGGTGGTCGTGGCGATGGTCTGCGCCGGGCCGCGGCGGCCGGCGTAGTTGGCCGCGAAGGTCAGGTCGGCCGAGCCCTGGTTCACGTTCTCCTGGCTGGCCCAGCCGCCGAAGTGCAGCGTGCTGTCTTCGGTGTTGATCGGCGCGAAGGTGAAGCGGCCGGCTGCGCCGACGCCTTCGTTGCGGCTGCCCGAGGCGCTGCGCAGGTTGAACACCGACAGGCCCGCGGTGTAGTTGCCGTCGGCGCGCATGTAGCCCACGCCCTGCTGGAACTGGCGGCCGTTGAACAGGCCCGTGGCGCTGGAGAACGGACGCTCCATCATCAGGATCTCGTTCGAGCTGGTCAGCTCTTCCATCGAGCGGTAGGGCTTGAAGTGACCGATGGTGAACTTGCCGCCCAGCGCCGACTTGGCGATGTAGACGTCGCGGAAGCCGTCGAGGCCGCTGCCGGCCGCGAAGTCCTGTTCGAACTTGTAATCCCAGCCGTAGGCCTTGCCCTGCAGCGTGATGCGCGCGCGGCGGAACTCGGTGGTGCCGGTGGTCGCGGCCTGGTCGCGGTCGAAGGCGTAGGCATCGAAGTGGATGCGGCCGCCGGCGGAGAACTCGAACTTCTTGTCGGCCGAGGTGACCTTCAGGCCACCCTTGGTGTCGACGACCGGCATCGTGGTCGCCATCTTGTCCAGGCTTTCCTGCGTGCCGATGTTGATGTCGGACTGCGCATCGGTGCGGACTTCGAGCGCGTCGATCTTGGCCTGCATTTCGGCCAGCTGCGCGCGCAGCGCGGCGACTTCGGAGTCCCGGTTCTGGCTCTGGGCGGCTGCGGAGAACGAGACGGACGCGACGGCGAGTGCGACGGACGCGGCCAGGATGGAATGACGCATGGTGGATTCCCGAAGAGAGTGAGGATTGGATCGCCCGCCGCGCGCAGGCCACGCCGGCTCCGACCGTCGTGGCGTTAAACGCCCGTTAGCGACAGGTGCGCAGCCTGCGCAGGTTTGCTGACACTGCGATGGCATCCGCATGACAGTCCGGTGACAGCCCACCCGCGGCCTGCGGCGATGCGCGCCGGCACACGTCATCGGGCGGTCATCGACCTGTCGCGGAAATGTCATGCGCGCTGCGTTGAATACGCCTCGCGGCGACACAGGCCGTCCAACACTCCAGGGAACCCCATGTACGCACTGCTCAAGAACCGGGTCGCGGCTGTCGCGCTGTCGACCACGCTGCTGGCGACCACGTTCGCCGCTCCCGCCATGGCCAACGACGTGACCGGCGCAGGCGCATCGTTCGTCTATCCGGCCATGACCCGCTGGTCGGCCGACTACCGCACCGCCACCAGCAAGCAGATCAACTACCAGTCGATCGGTTCGGGCGGCGGCATCGCCCAGATCAAGGCCGGCACCGTGGACTTCGGCTCGTCCGACGCCCCGCTGCCGCCGGAAGACCTGGCCAAGTCCGGCCTGGTGCAGTTCCCGTCGGTCATCGGCGGCGTGGTGCCGATCGTCAACGTCGAAGGCGTGGCCGCAGGCGCGATGAAGCTCGACGGCGACACGCTGGCGAACATCTTCCTGGGCAAGATCACCCGCTGGAACGACCCGGCGATCGCTGCGCTCAACGGCGGCATCACCCTGCCCGACGCGCGCATCACCGTGGTCCACCGCTCGGACGGTTCGGGCACCACCTTCAACTTCGTCAACTACCTGTCCAAGGTCAGCCCGGACTGGAAGAACGGCGTCGGCGAAGGCACGACGGTCAAGTGGCCGGTGGGCATCGGCGGCAAGGGCAACGAAGGCGTGGCCGCCTACGTGAAGCAGATCAAGGGCGGCATCGGCTACGTCGAGCTGTCGTACGCGTTGCAGAACCGCCTCGCCTATTCGCGTCTGAAGAACGCGGCCGGCAACTTCGTCAATCCGAGCGAAGAAACCTTCTCGGCCGCCGCCGCCAGCGCCAACTGGGGTGCAAGCCGCGACTTCTTCCTGGTGATGACGAACGCACCGGGCGAGAACTCCTGGCCGATCACCGCGACCAACTTCATCCTGATGCACCGCCAGCCGCGCAACCGCGCCAGCGCCAAGAACGCCCAGGAGTTCTTCCGCTGGGTCTACGCCAACGGCGGCGAGCAGGCGCGCGCCCTGGGCTACGTCCCACTGCCCGCGCCGCTGGTGCAGCAGATCGAGCGCTACTGGGCCGAGAACGCCCGCTACTGATCCAGCCCGACCGGCGCGTCCAGCGACGCGCCGGTCGGACGTGATGCCAGAACAGATCTCTCTCCCCATTTTCCTCCGCGGGCCTTCGGGCCCATTTTTTTTTGATTTCTGGCGGGACGGGGTTTGGTCGTAGGTGCGCTCGCGGGAAAGCGCGGCGGGCTTCCGAGCCAGCCACTTCGCGCTCCCCTGCCCGGCGCGCGAGACATCGGCCCTCACCCGACGCGCGATGCGCGTCGACCCCGGATCACGTCCGGGGCAGGCTCCTTGGAGGGAGAGGTACCTACTCGCGCATAGCTCGGCGCGCGCGGATAAAGCCCCTCTCCCCCGGGGAGAGGGGTTGGGGTGAGGGCCGACGCTCGCGCAGTTCCTGATCTCGTTGGACCGGACTTGGCGCGGCTGAAATGATGAGAAGGCTTCAATTGAAGGCTGGCGTCCGAGTCAACGTTCAGCGCATCACCCCCAGCCCTCACCCGCCGCGCTTCGCGCGTCGACCCCGGATCAAGTCCGGGGCAGGCTCTCTCCCGGAGGGAGAGGTGCTGTTCGTCTGCGATCCTCGACCGCCGCAAATCCCATCTGCACAAAGCTCGCGGATCGACCGCACCCACCGGCAAGCCGCCGTGAGCCCCCGATGTCCGTCCCGCGACATCCCCGCACTGCGTCCCATTCCGCCCGCCCGGTGCAGCTGTCATTCATCCAGATGGCACGCGTCATACGGCTGTAACAAAAACATCATTTCATGTGCGGACCGAGGCGACGCCATGCGTTGCCGCACTCAATTGGAGCCACGCATGTCCCGTCAGACGATCCGGATCGGTGCCCTCGCGCTGTCCTCGCTCATCTTCCTCGCCGCCTGTGGTGGCAACAGCGCGGACGCGCCGGCCGGTCAGGCCGCCGAAGGCGCTCCGGGCGCCGCACAGCCGGCCGGCGACCGCGTCGCTGCCGAGATCTCGGGCGCCGGTGCATCGTTCATCTTCCCGCTGGTGTCGAAGTGGTCGGCCGACTACAACGCCGCCACCGGCAACAAGGTCAACTACCAGTCGATCGGTTCGGGCGGCGGCATCGCGCAGATCAAAGCGGGCACGGTGGACTTCGGTTCGTCCGACAAGCCGCTCGACAGCGCCGAGCTGCAGGCCTCGGGCCTGGGCCAGTTCCCGTCGGCGATCGGCGGCGTGGTGCCGGTGATCAACGTCGACGGCCTGCAGCCGGGCCAGCTGAAGCTGACCGGTTCGTTGCTGGCGGACATCTTCCTGGGCAAGGTCGCCACCTGGAACGACCCGGCGATCGCCGCGCTCAACCCCGGCGTGACCCTGCCGGCCGGCAAGATCAGCATCGTCCACCGCTCGGACGGCTCGGGCACCACGTTCAACTTCTCCAACTACCTGTCGAAGGTCAGCGAGTCGTGGAAGTCGACCGTCGGCGAAGGTACCTCGGTGCAGTGGCCGTCGGGCGTGGGTGGCAAGGGCAACGAAGGCGTCGCCTCGTACGTGCAGCAGATCAAGGGCTCGATCGGCTACGTCGAGCTGGCCTACGCGCTGCAGAACAACATGCCCTATGCCTCGCTGCAGAACGCGGCCGGCAACTGGGTGCAGCCGAGCGAGGAAAGCTTCGCTGCCGCCGCCGCGACCGCCGACTGGGCGAGCGCGCAGGACTTCAATCTGGTCATCACCAACGCGCCCGGTCCGGACGCGTGGCCGATCACCGCGACCAACTTCATGCTGATGCATAAGCAGCCGAAGGACGCCGCCCGCAGCCAGGCCGCGCGCGACTTCTTCAAGTGGGCGTTCGAGTCGGGCCAGGCGCAGGCCAGCGAGCTGCACTACGTGCCGCTGCCGGCCGAGCTGGTACAGCAGATCGAGGCCTACTGGGCAGCCGAGTTCAAGTGACGTTCCGTCCGCGCCCGCGCCTGCGGGCGCGGCCCCGGATCGTCATCCCGGCGCCGGCCGGGCTCCAGTGACTTGATCGCGCTCCCACGCCCCCCGTCATCGGATTCCGGCGTTCGCTGGATCAACGGATCCACACCGCTCCGCGGCTCTCCTCCACCGGACCTCCCATGAACGCCGCCACCCTCCACGCCGCGCCACCGGCTCCGAGCAAACGCGACATCCGCGATGCGCGTGCCGACCGTCTGTTCAAGATCGTCCTGACCGCCACCGTCGTCTTCGTGATGCTGGCGCTCGCCGGCGCCGCGTTGTCGATGCTCTGGGGCGGTCGCGATGCCCTCTCCTCGCAGGGCCTGTCGTTCTTCACCACCGCCGACTGGAATCCGGTCGAGAACCGCTACGGCGCACTCGCGCCGATCGTCGGCACCATCGTCACCGCGCTGATCGCGATGATCATCGCCGTGCCGGTGAGTTTCGGCATCGCCTTCTTCCTGACCGAGGTCGCGCCGCGCTGGCTGCGCGGACCGGTCGGCACCGCGATCGAACTGCTTGCGGGCATTCCCTCGATCATCTACGGCATGTGGGGCCTGTTCGTGCTCGTGCCGGTGATGACCACCTACATCACGCCGTGGCTCAACGACACGCTCGGCGAGGTGCCGTATCTGGGCGCGCTGTTCCGCGGTCCGCCGCTGGGCATCGGCACGCTGACCGCCGGCTTCGTGCTCGCGATCATGGTCATTCCCTTCATTTCAGCGGTCATGCGCGAAGTGTTCCTGACGGTGCCCACGCGCCTGAAGGAATCGGCCTACGCGCTCGGCGCGACGAAGTGGGAAGTCAGCTGGGACATCGTGCTGCCCTACACGCGCTCGGCGGTGATCGGCGGCGTGTTTCTCGGTCTCGGCCGTGCACTCGGCGAAACGATGGCCGTCGCGTTCGTGATCGGTAATTCGGTGCGCCTGACGCCGTCGCTGCTCGAGCCCGGCACCACCATCGCCGCGCTGATCGCGAACGACTTCGGTGAAGCCACCGAGACCTACCGTTCGGCGCTGCTGCTGCTCGGTTTCGTGCTCTTCATCGTGACCTTCGTCGTGCTGGCCATCGCCCGCCTGATGCTGATGCAGCTGGCCCGCAAGGAGGGCAAGTAATGGCCGTCGCCACCGTCACCGAACGCGAGCGCCAGGTTGCCGACCGCCTGTACGCGCGCCGTCGCCTGCAGAACGGCATCGCGGTCTTCATGGGCTGCCTGACGGCCGCATTCGGCCTGTTCTTCCTCGGCTGGATCCTGTGGACGCTGGTGTCCAAGGCCGCCGGCGGCATCAATCCGGCACTGTTCACCCAGATGACTCCGCCGCCGATGGTCGAGGGCGGTCTGCTCAACGCCTTCTTCGGCAGCGCGGTGATGTGCGGCCTGGCGATCGCGATCGGCACGCCGCTCGGCGTTGCCGCCGGCACGTGGCTCTCGGAGTTCGGCCGCGCCCGCAAGGCCGGCATCGTCGTGCGTTTCATCAACGACATCCTGCTGTCGGCGCCGTCGATCGTGCTCGGCCTGTTCGTCTACACCGCATTCGTGATGACCACAGGCGGCCGTTTCTCGGCGCTGGCCGGCTCGATCGCCCTGGCTTTCATCGTGTTGCCGGTGGTCGTGCGCACCACCGACGAGATGCTGCAGCTGGTGCCCACGCAGATGCGCGAAGCCGCGCTGTCGCTCGGCGTGCCGCAGTGGAAGGTCGTGGTGCAGGTGCTCTATCGCAGCGCCTCGGCTGGCATCGTCACCGGTGTGCTGCTCGCGCTGGCGCGCATCTCCGGCGAAACCGCACCGCTGCTGTTCACCGCCTTCGGCAACCAGTACTGGAACAACAACATCATGCAGCCGATGGCGAGCGTGCCGGTGGTGATGTACCAGTACGCCGGCAGCCCCTACGAGTCCTGGCAGCAGCTGGCCTGGGCCGGTGCGCTGGTGCTCACCTGTTTCGTGTTGCTGGTCAGCCTGGGCGCCCGCGCCATTTTGCTGCGCAACAAGATCACCCATGACTAATCTCAGCCTGGACCCGTCCATGAACGACCTCCACACCGCTCCGTCGCAGCGCATCCAGCTCGCGACGCACGCGCGCACGCAACTGGCGCCGACGCCGGTCAAGATCGCCGCGCGCGGGCTGAACTTCCACTACGGCGATTTCCACGCGCTCAAGAACATCGAGCTGGAGATTCCCGAAAAGCGCGTGACCGCGCTGATCGGTCCGTCGGGCTGCGGCAAGTCGACGCTGCTGCGCATCTTCAACCGCATCTATGCGCTGTATCCGAAGATGACCGCCAGCGGCGAACTGCTGCTCGACGGCGAGAACATCCTCGCGCCGAAGTACCCGATGAACCGTCTGCGTTCGAAGGTCGGCATGGTGTTCCAGAAGCCGGTGCCGTTCCCGATGACGATCTTCGAGAACGTCGCCTACGCGATCCGCCACCACGAGAAGCTGTCGAAGGCCGAGCTCAACGTCCGCGTCGAGCAGGCGCTGACCCAGGCCGCGCTGTGGACCGAGGTCAAGGACAAGCTCAACCAGAACGCACTGGGCCTGTCCGGCGGCCAGCAGCAGCGCCTGTGCATCGCACGCGCCGTCGCCCTGCGCCCGGACGTGCTGCTGCTCGACGAACCGACGTCGGCGCTCGACCCGATCTCCACCAGCCGCATCGAGCAGCTGGTCGAGGAACTCAAGGTCGACTACACGATCGTCATCGTGACCCACAACATGCAGCAGGCGGCGCGCGTCTCCGACTTCACCGCCTTCATGTATCTGGGCGATCTGATCGAACACGACACCACCGAGACGATCTTCTCCAATCCCTCGAAGCAGCAGACCGAGGACTACATCACCGGTCGCTTCGGCTGACGCAGGCCGGCTTGCGCGGCATTGCCGCGTGGCCGGACGGGCGCAATCTGCCGGTTCGCAGTTGACCCAAGCTCCACTCGCATATCGTCGCCACTCTTCCAGGTTCCCCGCCATGCCCAACCAACTGAACGACCATATCGTCAAGAGCTACGACGAAGAGCGCAGCCGTCTGACCAACGAGATCCTGCGCATGGGCGAGATGGCCGCCGCGCAGCTGGAATCGGCGCTGGACGTCGTGGAACGCCGCGACGACAAGGCCGCCGAACGCATCATCGCCAACGACGAGGCGATCGACGCGCTGGAGCACGAGGTCAGCCAGGACGTCATGAAACTGGCGCTGCGTGGCCCGATGGCGCGTGACCTGCGCGAGATCCTCTCCGCCCTGCGCATCGCCGCCGACATCGAACGCGTCGGCGACTACGCCGCGAACGTCGCCAAGCGCTCGACCGCGCTGAACCTCGCGCCGCCGCTGCCCTACACGCGCGGCCTGACGGTGCTCGGCGAACTCGCGGTGCGGCAGATGCGCGAAGTCCTCGTCGCGTTCCGCGACAGCGATCCGGCGGCGGCGCAGCGCGTGCGGGCGCAGGACGCGGAGATCGACACCGTCTACACCGGCCTGTTCCGCGAGCTGCTGACCTACATGATGGAAGACCCGCGCGCGATCACGCCCTGCACGCACCTGCTGTTCATGGCCAAGAACATCGAACGCATCGGCGACCACGCGACCAACATCGCCGAGAACATCTGGTTCATGGTCAAGGGTGACGAGCCCCTGCCGCCGCGCGACAAGCGGGATTTCACCAATACAGTGAGCTGATCTTGATGCATTGATGCGTGCCGTTTGCGGTGCGGACGGCACCGGTCGGGCCGCGGCGCGGCGTGGGGTTGTGAGTGGGCGGACGCCCGCATGACCGCCCGTCTCTGAACGCGCCTCCCGCTTCGCTGCATTTCCAGCGCTGTCCAACCCACGAGAACGACCAGCAGCAGGCAAGCTTCTGCCGCGCCCGGTCGCGTGCCACTGTCTGGAACGGATCTTCAGCAACGCTTCGGGCCCTACGCACCCGGCCCGATCATCCGGCTCTGCTAGGCTTGCACGCATGAGTGAAGCCGCAGTACCCGCCTCCGCATCGACCGACGATGCCGCGTCGCCCCATCTCCCCATGTCCCGCCGGTTCCGCGGCTTTCTGCCGGTGGTCGTCGACGTCGAAACCGGTGGTTTCGAGTCGCGGCGTCACGCGCTGCTGGAAATCGCCGCCATCCCGCTGAACATCGACGAGGACGGCAACCTCGTGCCCGGTGCGCCGGTGCACGCGCACGTCGAGCCCGCGGACGGTACGCACATCGATCCGCAGTCGCTCGAAGTGACCGGCATCGACATCCACCATCCGTTCCGGTTCGCGAAGCCCGAGCGCGACGCGCTGGACCACGTCTTCAACCACGTGCGCAACGCGGTACGTCACCACGAGTGCCAGCGCGCGATCCTGGTCGGGCACAACGCGCATTTCGATCTGGGCTTCATCAACGCCGCCGTCGCGCGTACGCAGCACAAGCGCAACCCGTTCCATCCCTTCAGCGTGTTCGACACAGTGACGCTCGCTGGCGTCGCCTACGGGCAGACGGTCCTCGCGCGCGCGGTCCAGGCCGCGGGCCTGCAATGGGACCAGGCGCAGGCGCATTCCGCGCTCTACGACACCACGCTGACCGCGCAGCTGTTCTGCCGCATCGCCAATGCGTGGCCGAAGATGGCGGCGCCGGCAGCGACCGCCGACTGAGTCGGCGCGCCGCTCAGCCCTCGGCGCGGCGCAGCGTGATCACCGCGATCTCGGACGGCACGCCGATCCGGGTCGCGAAACCCGGCCACAGACCGGCGCCGTTGCTGACGTAGAGCTGCATGCCGTCGACCGGATACAGACCGGACACGAAACCGCCATTCGCGCGCGCCACCAGCCGGTCCATGCCGACGATGTGGCCGCCGTGCGTATGCCCGGACAATTGCAGCACGACGCCACGCTTCGCGTTCTCGCGTGCCTCGACCGGGCGATGGTCGAGCAGGATGATCGGCGCCTGCGGATCGGCACCCGCGATGGCGGCATCGAGGTCCGGCAGCGCCTGGCCGTAGCGCTCGGCGACCGGATCGGTGACACCGGCGATCGTCAGCGCCGCGCCATCGCGCTCGACACGGACGTGCGCGTTTTCCAGCACGTCCATGCCTATCGCACGGAACGCATCCATCCAGCCGCGGTACTCGCCGTAGTACTCGTGGTTGCCGGTGATCGCGATGACGCCGTCGGGCGCACGCAGATCCGCGAGCGGGCGCACGTCGTTCGCACGCGCGGTCACGCTGCCGTCGACGAGATCCCCGGTGATGACGATCAGGTCCGCCTGCTGCGCGTTCGATGCGGCGACCACGCCGGCGACCCAGTCGCCGGTCAGCAGTCGGCTGGCGTGGATGTCGGTCAGCTGCAGGACGCGATAGCCGTCGAAGGCCTGCGGCAGGCCCGCGATCGACACCTCGATCTGCCGCACCTGCGGCACGACCATCGCCTGCCACGTGCCGTAGGCCGACAGCAACAACGCGAGCACCGCCGCACCGGGTCGCAGCCACGGGCCGCGCATTGTCGCCAGCGCATCGCGGCGACGCAGCGCCCAGACCAGCAGCGTCAACACATCGAGCAGCAGCACGAACAGTGCGGTCAGCAGCAGCGCGATGAAGCCCGTGCCGAGCGCGGCGATGACCAGCTTCGGCAACTCCGGCGACGCCATGCTGCCGGCGAAGCGCGCGACGATGCGGTGGTGCAGGGCCAAGCCGTAGACCAGCACCGCCAGCCCTGCGCGCACCGGCCACGGCAGACGCAAGGGAAACACCACACGCAGCACCAGGTAAGACGCAAGCACAATCGCAACGACACTCAGCACAGGCTTTCCCGGGACATTGAGACGCAGTCCGTGCGCGACGGACCGACGTGGGGTCGGCCATGGTCGGCGATGCGCAGTGCGCGCGCCAGCGCTCTCCTGAACCGGCGTCCAGATTCGTCGCGGCCTGATGCGCGCCAGCGTGGAAAGCGAGGACGCACACGCGCCCTCGCCCTCCATGCGCACTGCGCGCCGCGCTCGCAGCGCGCGCGCTGCAGACTCAGCTCGCGAGCTTCAGTCCGATGATGCCGGCGATGATCAGCCCGAGACTGATCAGCCGCCCCGGACTCGCCGCATCGCCCATCAGCACCATGCCGAGAATGACCGTACCGACCGCACCGATCCCGACCCAGATCGCATAGGCCGTCCCGACCGGCAGATCGCGCATCGCGATACCCAACAGACCGACACTGATCACCATCGCGGTGACGGTGCCGACCGTGGGCCAGAACTTCGTGAAGCCTTCTGTGTATTTCAGCCCGATCGCCCAGCCGATTTCGAACAGGCCGGCGAGTACGAGAATGATCCAGGACATGGGGAACCCTCCATCTTTGCGATGGGGCCGTCCCCGGATGTGGAATGGAGTGGCGGGGTCGTCCCCGCTTCCTGGTGTGGAGTGATTATCGCTGGTGGGTGAGGTGTTCGGATTACCGGGGTGTAACCCGCGGTGTGTGGCGCTTTCGACGGGAGAGCCTGCCGGCTTTCGCCGGACTTGCGCAGTGGGTGCTGTAGGAAGTGCAAAGCTTCCGCGCTGTTGCGCGGCTTACTTTTGTCTTGGCAAAAGTAAGCAAAACCGTCTTCGCCGGACGCGATCCGACACGGCTACGCCGTGCCGGTTCCCTGCGCTTCTCGGGCGACGGGGCACGCAGCCCAAACTCGCTGCGCTCAGACATGGGCTGCTCTCCGACCCCGCCGCCCTGCGATGCTCGGCTCGCTTTACGGCTCGGTTGAGATCAAGAGCGAACGCAACAGCAACAGCAACGGCAAGAGCGAGCAGAAACGGAGCCGCAGCTCCAACAATCGAAGCGCGCAATAACGTCCATGGATGCCCGCCTAGCGGGCATGACGAGGCCGGCTTTTCTTGGATGCTCTTCTGCGCGACGGCGCGCTTCTACGGAAACTCAGCCGTGCGTGACCGCAACACACGACCACTGAAATGCAGGGTGTTCGCTCGCCTGCAGACCACCCTGCGTGACGGCGTACCACTTGGCCTCAGCTTCTTCGCTTCGGCTCGCCTTGGCTCGACCCTAAAGGCTTTCGCTCTGCTTCAGTTTCAGTTTCAGTTTCAGTTTCAGTTTCAGCTTCAGCTTCGGCTTCGGCTTCGGCTTCGGCTTCGGCTTCGGCTTCGGCTTTTGATCTGAATCGAGCCGTAGAGCGAGCCGAGCACCGGAGCCTGGCGTGGCCGAAGAGCAGCCCATGTCTGAGCGCAGCGAGTTTGGGCTGCGTGCCGCGGCAGGCGAGGAGCACAGGGTACCGATGCGGCTTCATCGCATCGGCTCGCGTCCGGCGAAGACGGTTTTGCTTACTTTTGCCAAGACAAAAGTAAGCCGCGCGACAGCGCGGAAGCCCTGTACTTGCTGTGAAGCCCTGTACTTGCTGTCAGAAACTCGAGTTATCTCAAAGGAGCGCCAGAGCGCATCCGCCCCCGCGCGCCCAACGTCCTGACAATCCCGAACAAGCTGATCGCAATCCACGCCAACTGCATGATCAACACAGGCATGCTGAAAGCGCCATACAGCGACACCGCCATACCAATGGCACCGAACAGGTTCAGCAGCAGATACGGCAGGCCTGCGCCCGAGAAACGGGTGACCTGCAGCAGGAAGTACGCGAGCACCACGAGAAACGCACCGACGATGCCGCACCACTGGTGCCATTGCAGATCCATCGCGTACTCCACGGGACGAGGTTCGGCGCATCTTCCGCCGATGCCCCGGCCGCGGCAAGCCGCAGGTTCAGCCCAGGCGCTGGCGCACGGCCTCGAACAGGGTCACGCCGGCGGCGACCGAGACGTTGAGGCTCTCGACACCGCCCAGTGCATCACCGCCCGGCATCGGAATCGTCACCAGGCCGTCGCAGTGTTCGCGGGTCAGGCGACGCAGGCCATCGGCTTCACCGCCCAGCACCAGCGCGACGTTACCGCGCAGATCGGTCGCATACAGCGTCGCGGTGGCTTCGCCGGCCAGGCCGTAGATCCACACGCCCAGCTTCTGCAGATCGCGCAGCGTGCGCGACAGGTTGGTCACGCGGACCACCGGGATGCTGTCCGCCGCGCCGGCCGACGTCTTGCGCACGGTCGCGTTGACCTGCACCGCCTTGTCCTTGGGAATCACCACCGCAGTGACACCCGCCGCCGCTGCGCTGCGCAGGCA
This sequence comes from Lysobacteraceae bacterium PS02340, assembly GCA_029959605.1. Taxonomy (GTDB): domain Bacteria; phylum Pseudomonadota; class Gammaproteobacteria; order Xanthomonadales; family Xanthomonadaceae; genus Luteimonas; species Luteimonas flava. The sequence continues at coordinate 130,934 of JASCOC010000010.1, forward strand.
GGCGCCGAGGTTGTGCGGATCCTGCACGCCGTCGAGCACCAGCAGCAACGCCTTGCCTTCGGCGGCCTCGACCAGGCCTTCGATTTCGTTCTCGTCCCAGGTCTTCGCCGCGGCGTAGCGCGCGACCGCGCCCTGGTGGCGCAGGCCACCGGCGACGCCGTCGAGCGCCTGCTGGTTGACCCGGCGCACGTCGATGTCGCGGCGGCGCGCGGCCGATTCGATCTCGACGATGCGCGGATTCTTCGCGCCCGCTTCCAGCAGCACCTCGCGCACGTTGTCGGCGTCGTGTTCGACGGCCGCGGCCACGGCATTGATGCCGACGATCCACTGGTTCTGCTTGTTGGTCATGGTGCTGGGAATTCGAAGAAGGGAATGCGGGCGTCTGGAAACATCGACGGGGCCGGCACCTGCGCGCCGGCCCCGCGAACGACGGCCATTCTAGCGAAACGGCCCGATCAGTAAGGCTGCTTCTCGCGCTTGGCCGGCTTGCCGCGTGGCGGCAGCGGCTTGGGGCCGCCTTGCACCGTCGAATCCGGATCGACCAGACGGAAATCGATCTTGCGGTCTTCCAGGCTGGCCTTGAGCACGATGATCCGCACCCGGTCACCGAGGCGGTACTGGCGGCCGGCACGCTGGCCGTTGAGCATCCGGCGAATCGGATCGAAGCTGTAGAAGTCGTTGGGCAACTGAGTGACGTGGACCAGGCCGTTGACCTTCGACTGGTCCAGTTCGACGAACAGGCCGAAGCTGGTCACGCCGCTGATGACGCCGTCGAACTGGCCACCGACGTGCTGCTCCATCCACGCGGCGCGGTAGCGCTCGTCGACTTCGCGCTCGGCTTCGTCGGCGCGGCGCGAACGCTCCGAACACTGCAGCGACAGGCTTTCCATCAGGCGCGGCGTGTACATGAACTTCGCCAGCGGCTGGCCCGACAGCACGTGCTTGATCGCGCGGTGCACCAGCAGATCGGGGTAGCGGCGGATCGGCGAGGTGAAGTGCGCGTACGACGCCAGCGCCAGACCGAAGTGTCCGATGTTCTCCGGCGTATAGACGGCCTGGCTCTGGCTGCGCAGCAGCACCGATTCGAGCAGGGTCGCGTCGGGGCGCTCGCGGATCTTCTTCAGCAGGACGGTGAAATCCTTGGGCTGCACCTTCGACCACGGCGGCAGGCGCAGCGAGAACTCCTTGAGGAATTCCAGCAGGTCGGCGTACTTCGCTTCCGGCGGCTTGTCGTGCACGCGGTACGGCGCGGGGATGGCGGCTTCGAGCAGGAAGCGCGCCGCCTCCACGTTCGCCGCGATCATGCATTCCTCGATCAGCTTGTGCGCATCGTTGCGCTGGAGCATGCCGGCCTGGGTGACTTCGCCGGTGTTGTCGAGCACGAAGCGCACTTCGGACGATTCGAACTCGATCGCGCCGCGCTTGGCGCGTGCCTTGGCGAGCACCGCATAGAGCTGGTGCAGGCGTTCGACCTGCGGCAGCACCGGCCTGATCGCGTCGCGCGTATCCTCGTCGAGTTCGCCGACCGCCTTCCACACCTGGGTGTAGGTCAGACGCGCATGCGAATGCATCACCGCTTCGTAGAACTTCGATTCCGACACGGTGCCGTCGCGCAGCACCTGCATGTCGCAGACGAAGCACATGCGGTCGACCTTCGGCTTCAGCGAGCAGATGCCGTTGGACAGTGTCTCGGGCAGCATCGGCACGACGAAACCCGGGAAATACACGCTGGTCGCGCGCAACTGGGCTTCGTCGTCGAGCGGCGTGCCGGGCCGCACGTAGTTCGAGACGTCGGCGATCGCGACCACGAGGCGGAAGCCGTCGCGGTTCGGCTCGCAGTAGACGGCGTCGTCGAAATCCTTGGCGTCCTCGCCGTCGATCGTCACAAGGGGGAGCGTGCGCAGATCGACGCGGCCGCCGAGCATGCGTTCTTCCACGTCGACCGGCACCGCAGCGGCTTCGTCGAGCACTTCCTGGGAGAACTCGTGCGGCAGGTTGTGGCCGTGGATCGCCGCCTCGACCACCAGCGACGGCTTGAGCACATCGCCCAACACGGTCAGCACGCGGCCGATCGGCGGGCGGTGCGAATCGCCGGGTGCGGTGATCTCGCAGACCACCAGTTGGCCGTGCTGCGCGTCCTGGCGCGCGTCCACCGGGATCTGGATGTTGCGCTGGATGCGGCGATCGTCCGGCACCACATAGCTGATGCCGTGCTCGACCGAGAAGCGGCCCATCAGGCGCGTCGTGCGGCGTTCGAGCACTTCGACGACGACACCGGCGCGGCGGCCGCGTGCATCGACATTGGTCAGGCTGGCCAGCACGCGATCGCCGTGCATGACCTTGCGCATCTCGGTCGGCGGCAGGAACAGGTCCTCGCCCGCACCCGAATCCGGTCGCAGGAAGCCGAAGCCTTCCGGGTTGGCGATCACCGTGCCGGGAATCAGATCCATGCGCTTGGCCGGCACCAGGCCGCCGCGGCGGTTCTGCAGCAGCTGGCCTTCGCGCAGCATCGCCGCGACGCGCTTGCCGAGGGCATCGGCGCGATCGGGTTCGGTGAGCGCGAGCTTGATCGCGAGTTCGTCGAACGTCATCGGGCCGTCGGCGTCGACGAGCGTCTGCAGGATCGCTTCGCGGCTCGCGATCGGATTCGCGTAACGCGCCGCCTCGCGGTTGGCGTGCGGATCTTCGAAACGGCCGCCGCGCGCTGCGGGCGGACGGTCCTGCGACGCGGACCTCGTTGGCCCGCCGGTCCGCAGCGCGCGCTGCAGACCCGGATCGGGCATCCACGGCGGCAATGCGTCCTTGCGGTCGCTGTGCGATCTGGGGCGGGCCGGACCGGAGGTGCCGCGCTTGCCGGCCCCCTGTGACGCGGGCCCGGGCGTACCGCGGCTGCTGCCGCGCTTGCTGGGAGGTTTAGCCATTGCCGCGATGGTACAGGCTCGCCCGCGAGGCTGGCGTCGAAGCGCGGCAGACGGCCTTTCAAAATCCCGTTGACAAGCGCCGGAGGCATCGACAACATACGCGCCCTGACCTGCCCGGGTGGCGGAATTGGTAGACGCACTAGCTTCAGGTGCTAGCGGGGGCAACTCCGTGGAGGTTCGAGTCCTCTCCCGGGCACCAAGGTCATCACAGCCTTACCAGCCGTGAACATCAAACCCGCAATCGCGGGTTTTTTTGTGCCTGCGTTTTGCTGCTGCGCACTCCGACGGCTGCGCAGCCGCTTTCGGACATCGCGTCCGACTACGCTGCGTACGCGCCATCCATGCTGTGCGCTGCTGGTCCTGCACGGCCGGCTGAGCCGCACGCTGCCTCAGATGGCGCGCGTCGGACCGTCGCAGATGCCGCCAGCCCTGTTGCGGTTTTCCGCGCCACTGGTCTTCGTGATCGGCCTGAACATCGGGTTGCTGGCGCTGATCAAACCGTTCTGACGCACATAACGAAGCGATGGCGGCATCGGCACGCATCGCATTGACAGCCGGCGGGCCGCACCCCAGAATTGTCGACCTGACCTGCCCGGGTGGCGGAATTGGTAGACGCACTAGCTTCAGGTGCTAGCGGGGGCAACTCCGTGGAGGTTCGAGTCCTCTCCCGGGCACCAAGGTCATCACAGCCTTACCAGCCGTGAACATCAAACCCGCAATCGCGGGTTTTTTTGTGCCCGTCGTTTCGCCTGGCGGCGATTCCCCGCTTCGCCGCACCGCATGTCGCCCGGTGTTCTGCGCAGTGCCGCTCACGGACCGGGCTCGCCGCGGGCGCAGCGCATCGAGCGCCGCGTCAGTCGCGCTTGCGATTGCCGGGGTCGTCCGGCGTGCCGTAACCGCTGCGCCGTGTCGGGTTGCCTTCGAGCGCACCCGGCATCGATTCCGGATCGTTGCGTTGGTCCTGATCACGCTTCTCGGACGATTCGCCCGGCGTCTTCGGGCCATCGGGCGTCCGTTCTTTTTCCAGCGGGCCGCGTGTGGTGTTGGGGATGTGTGCCTGGGTCATCGTCATCGCTCCACGGGTGAGGGCGTCAGTGTGCGCAGCCGACGCGCGCTCGCATGTGATGCCGCGTCGGCAGCCATCGGACGCCGCGCCGGGCGGAACGGTCAGCCCAGCGCGGCAAGCGGGCGCCAGAGCTCCCACGCGACGGCCGCGACACGCATGCGGGTGCGCCGCCAGCGAATCGCGCCCCCGCGCAGGCCGGATGCGCATCGCAACGCAGCACCTGCGACCACCAGCCGCTAAAATCCCGGTTCCGCCGTAGATGCTGTCCCGATGACCGAGTCCGTCCGCACCCCCTTCCATGGCTTCGAGCAGCTGCCGCTGCGCGAGTTCGCCGAGCGCGCCTACCTCGACTACTCGATGTACGTGGTGCTCGACCGTGCGCTGCCGTTCATCGGCGACGGCCTCAAGCCGGTGCAGCGCCGCATCATCTACGCGATGAGCGAGCTGGGCCTGGGCGCGGCGGCGAAGCCGAAGAAGTCCGCGCGCACCGTCGGCGACGTGATCGGCAAATACCATCCGCATGGCGACAGCGCGTGCTACGAGGCGCTGGTGCTGATGGCGCAGCCGTTCTCGTACCGCTATCCGCTGATCGACGGCCAGGGCAACTTCGGTTCCAGCGACGACCCGAAGTCCTTCGCGGCGATGCGTTACACCGAATCGAAGATGACGCCGATCGCGGAGATGTTGCTGGCCGAACTCGGCCACGGCACCGTCGACTGGACCGACAACTTCGATGGCACGATGCAGGAGCCCTCGTGGCTGCCGGCGCGCCTGCCGCATCTGCTGCTCAACGGCACCACCGGCATCGCGGTCGGCATGGCCACCGACGTGCCGCCGCACAACGTCAACGAGATCGTCAGCGCCTGTCTGCGCCTGCTCGACGATCCCGACGCGACCGTGCGCGACCTGTGCGAACACGTGCGCGGTCCGGACTATCCGACCAGCGCCGAAATCATCACGCCGTCCGCCGATCTGCTGCAGATGTACGAGACCGGCCACGGCAGCGTGCGCGCGCGTGCGACGTTCGAGAAGGAACACACCCACATCGTCATCACCGCGCTGCCGCACCAGGTCAGCCCGAGCAAGGTGATCGAACAGATCGCCGCCCAGATGCGCGCCAAGAAGCTGCCGTGGCTGGAAGACATCCGCGACGAATCCGATCACGCCAATCCGGTGCGCGTGGTGCTGATTCCGCGCTCCAACCGCGTGGACGCCGAACAGCTGATGGGCCATCTGTTCGCGACCACCGATCTGGAGAAGAGCTACCGCGTCAACCTCAACGTCATCGGGCTGGACGGCCGTCCGCAGGTCAAGAACCTGAAGATGCTGCTGTCGGAATGGCTGCAGTTCCGCGCCACCACCGTGACCCGTCGCCTGACCCATCGTCTGGACAAGGTCGAGCGTCGCCTCCACCTGCTCGATGGCCTGCTGGTCGCGTTCCTCAATCTCGACGAAGTGATCCACATCATCCGCACCGAGGACGAGCCGCGCGCCGTGCTGCAGGCGCGGTTCGCACTCAGTGACGAGCAGGTCGACTACATCCTCGAAACGCGTCTGCGCCAGCTCGCGCGCCTGGAGGAGATGAAGATCCGCGGCGAACAGGCCGAGCTGGAAAGCGAACGCGATCGCCTGATCACGACGCTCGAGAGCAAGACCAAGCTGAAGAAGCTGATCAAGGACGAACTGCAGGCCGATGCGAAGAAGTACGGCGATGCGCGTCGTTCGCCGCTGGTCGCGCGCGGCGCCGCGCAGGCGCTCGACGAGAGCGATCTGGTGCCGAGCGAGCCGGTGACGATCGTCGTCAGCGAGAAGGGCTGGGTGCGCGCGGCCAAGGGCCACGACGTCGACCCGGCCGGCATGAACTATCGCGATGGCGACAGCCTGCTCGCGTTCGCGCGCGGCCGCACCACGCAGCAGGTCGCGTTCCTCGACTCGACCGGCCGGAGCTACTCCACCGTCGCGCATTCGCTACCGTCCGCGCGCGGCAACGGCGAACCCCTGACCGGCCGCTTTTCGCCGGCCGCGGGTGCGTCGTTCCAGGCGGTCGTGGCCGGTGAATCGGACGCACGCTTCGTGGTCGCGTCCTCGCACGGCTACGGCTTCGTGACCCGCTTCGAGAACCTCACCGGTCGCCAGAAGGCGGGCAAAGCGATGCTGTCGCTGTCGCCGGGCTCGACGGTGCTGCAGCCGGCCGCGGTGCGCGCCGTCGATGCCGATCGGCTGGTCGTGGTGACCAGCGCCGGCCATCTGCTGGTGTTCCCGGTGGCCGAACTGCCGGAACTCGACAAGGGCAAAGGCAACAAGATCATCGAGATCCCGAAGGCCAAGCGCGGCACCGAACAGGTGGTCGCGCTCGCCGTCGTCGCGCCCGGCAGCGCGCTGCTGGTGCGCTCGGGTGCGCGCACGATGACGCTGTCGTTCAAGGAACTCGATGCCTACATCGGCGCACGTGCATCGCGCGGCGGGCTGCTGCCGCGCGGCTGGCAGAAGGTCGAAGGACTCGCCGTCGAGTAATGCCGAGTCAGGCGTGTCGCGGCGTTCCTGCGCCGCGCGCGCCTGATCGTCGCGATCGCCACACTGTTCGACTGCTGGAGCCGCCATGCACGCCGAGTTCTGGCAAGACCGCTGGTCCCACAACCGCATCGGCTTCCATCGCGACGCCCCGCTGCCGCTGCTGCTGCAGCACTGGCCGGCGCTCGATCTGGAAGCGGGCTCGCGTGTGTTCGTGCCGCTGTGCGGCAAATCGCTCGACATGGTGTGGCTGGCCGAACGCGGCCATCGCGTGCTCGGTGTCGAACTGTCGGAGCTGGCGGTGCGCCAGTTCTTCGAAGAACGCGACCTGCTGCCGGCGATCCATGAAACATCTGCGGGCCGCCACTTTGTTGCCGGTGCGTACGAACTGATCGTCGGCGATGCGTTCGCGCTGGACGCCGACGTGCTCGCGGACTGCGCCGCCGTCTACGATCGCGCAGCGCTAATCGCGCTGCCGCCGGAACTGCGTCGCACGTATGCAGCCACGGCATGGCATCGATTGCCGTCGGCATGCCGCGGGCTACTGGTCACGCTGGAGTATCCGCAGGCGGAGAAATCCGGTCCGCCATTTTCAGTGATGGCGGACGAGGTGCATGCGTTGCTCGATGACGACTGGCGGATCGATGCGATCGAGCGGCGCGACATTCTCGCGAACGAGCTTGGGTTCGTGGCGGATGGGGTGACCGCGTTGTCGACGGTCGTGTACCGGGTGGTGCGGCGAGGCTGATGCGGGTTGGGGCGGCGTGCGGTTCGAAATTCTTCTTCGGCGGCGGCCCTCACCCCAACCCCTCTCCCGGAGGGAGAGGGGCTTCAAAGCAGACGCTCGCGAGATTCGAGCCCCTCTCCCCCTGGGAGAGGGGTTGGGGTGAGGG
>JASCOC010000011.1 GCA_029959605.1 Lysobacteraceae bacterium PS02340
GGCATCCAGGAAGACAGCGGCCTGTGGGCGGGGATCGACGGCAGCGTCGCGCTGGGCGCCGGCTCGCTGGCGGATCGTGCGAATACGGTGTCGGTCGGCCGTGGGGGCGCGGAGCGCCAGATCACCAGCGTCGCCGCCGGCACGCAGGACACCGATGCGGTGAATCTCGCGCAGGTCCGCTCGATGACGTCGGTCCTGGGCGAACTCGCGGAGAACGCGGTCGTCTACGACGCCGCCGACAAGGCGTCGCTGCGTCTGGCTGGCGTGGACGGCACGCGGATCGGCAACCTTGCCGAGGGTGCGGTCTCCGCGACGAGCACAGACGCGATCAGTGGCCGCCAGCTGCACGCTGGCCTGCAGAGCGCTGCCGAAGCACTGGGCGGCGGCGCGACGGTGACCGCGATCGGCACGCTCAGCGCGCCGTCGTATGCGATCCAGGGCAGCGCGTACGTCGGCATCGCCGCAACCTTTGCTGCACTCGACACGCAGATCACCCGCCTCAACCAGCGTGTGGACCGGGTGGAAACGACCGTTGAACAGGGCGGGGCCAATGACCGCGTCGCGGTCGGCGGCGATACGCCGGCGACGGTCGGCGCCGATACGGACGCGGTGGCCATCGGTGCGGGCGCAACGGCCAACGCCGACAACGGGGTGGCGCTCGGCGGCAACGCCTATGCGCACGGTCCCAACGACACCGCCATCGGTGGCAATGCGCGGGTGAATGCCGACGGCAGCACGGCGGTCGGCGCGAACAGCCGCATCTCGGCGAACGCCACCAATGCGGTCGCCGTCGGCGAGAGCGCGTCGGTGCCGGCCGCCTCCGGCACCGCGATCGGACAGGGCGCGAGCGTCACCGCGCAGGGTGCCGTCGCCCTCGGCCAGGGCGCGGTGGCGGACCGGGCGAACACGGTGTCGGTGGGCAACGCCACGCAACAGCGCCAGATCACGAACGTCGCCGCCGGCACGCAGACGACTGACGCCGCGAACGTCGGCCAGGTGCGCGCGGGCGTGACCGAGGCCAAGGCCTATGCCGACACCACCGCCACGCAGGCGGTCGCGACGTCCAAGGCCTACACCGACCAGCGCCTCGCCAGCTGGGGCGACCAGTTCGAGGTCTACCGCGGCGACGTGGAGCGTCGCTTCAGCGATACCGAGCGCCGCATCGACAAGCAGGGTGCGATGAGCGCCGCGATGTTGAACATGGCCACGAACGCGGCCGGCACCCAGAGTCCGCGCGGTCGCGTGGCGGTGGGCGCCGGTTTCCAGAGCGGCGAGCAGGCGCTGTCGATCGGCTACGCGAAGAAGGTCGGCGAGCGCGCGTCCTTCAGCCTGGGCGGTGCGTTCAGCGGGGACGAGAAGTCGGCCGGCATCGGCTTCGGTATCGATCTGTGACATCCCACGGCGGCGTCCCGCGCCGCCGTCTTTCCCGATTCGCCCATCCGGGCACCCTTCCTTCGACGGAGACACGTTCCATGCGCATCCAGACCACACTCGGCGCCGCGATCGCCGCCATCCTGCTGACCGGCGCCGCCCAGGCGGCCCCGCCCAGCCTCGACCGGACCGTGACCCGCGACCTCGCCGCGCCGGCCGCGGGCATCGGGGGGCAGCGCTTCGTGGTCAAGACCACGGCCGCCTCCGCACCGGGCCGTACTGCGCTGACCAGCGCGCTGGGCACCTCGGTGCGCCGCGCCGGACTCGCCGCCGCCGTGCAGGCGACCACTACCGCCGCCGCACGTCCGGCCGCCACTGCGCGCGTGCTGCGCAGCATGGGTGCGCCCGGCTGGCACGTCGTGCAGGCCTCGCGCGCGCTCACGGCTTCGGAGCAGGCGAGCTTCATCCGCGAGCTGTCCGCCGAGCCGGGCGTGCTCAAGGTCGAGCCCGACCGCCTCTACCAGCGCGCCGACGTCGCCCGCACTGCTCAGGCACTGCCCGCTGCCGCGCCGAACGATCCCAACTACGCGCGCTTCCAGTGGAACTTCAACAACGCGACCGGTGGCGTGCGGGCCGAGCAGGGCTGGGAGATCTCGACCGGCGAGGGCGTGGTCGTCGCAGTGATCGACACCGGCATCGTGCAGAACCACGTCGATCTCGCGGCCAATGTGCTGCCGGGCTACGACATGATTTCCGACAAGCGCGTGTCGCGCCGCGACACCGACGGCCGCGTCGCCGGTGGCTGGGATGTCGGCGACTGGGTGGAAGCGAACTACTGCACCGCACTCGGCGGACAGCCGCACGCGCCCGAGGACAGCTCCTGGCACGGCAGCCACGTCGCCGGCACGATCGCGCAGCAGACCAACAACGGCATCGGCCTCGCCGGCCTCGCCCATGGCGCCAAGGTGGTCCCGGTGCGCGTACTCGGATCCTGCGGCGGCTTCGGCAGTGATATCGCCGACGGCATGCTGTGGGCGGCCGGTGCGCCGGTGGAAGGCCTGCCGGTGAATCCGAATCCCGCCGAAGTGCTCAACATGAGTCTCGGTAGCGGCGGCCCGCAGGCGTGCCCGGCGCTGTACCAGGACGCGATCAACCAGGTGAACAATCTCGGCGCGATCATCGTCGTGGCCGCGGGCAATTCCAACGCCGACGCCGGCACCTACACGATGGGCGCCTGCAGCGGCGTCATCGCGGTCGGCGCGACGCGGGTCACCGGTGGCAAGGCGAGCTACTCCAGCTGGGGCACGCGCGTGGACCTGTCCGCGCCCGGCGGTGGCGGTTCGATCGACGGCGATCCGAACGGCTACATCTTCCAGGCGATCAACGCCGGCACGACGCGCCCGACCGGCGAGTACGTGCTCGGCGGGTACACCGGCACCTCGATGGCCTCGCCGCACGTCGCGGCCGCCGTGGCGATGGTGCAGAGCGTCGTCGACGTGCCGCTGAAGTGGGGCGAGATGCGCGACCTGCTGCGCCGCACGGCGCGTCCGTTCCCGGCTTCCATTCCCGGTTCCACGCCGATGGGCACGGGCATCCTCGATGTCGCAACGCTGCTCAACCGTGCGACCCAGCCACCCTGCACCGAGAACTGCGTGCCGCCCACGGTGGAGCTGTCGAACAAAGTGGAGCTGCGCGGACTGTCGAACGGCGCCGAAGATGCGGTCTTCAGCTTCCGCGCCGAAGCCGGCAAGACGCTGAGCTTCATGACCTACAACGGGACGGGCAACGTCTCGATGTACGTGGCCGCCGGCCGCGTGCCGACGCCGACCGATCGCGACGGGTTCTCCACGCGCGCCAACAGCAATACCGAGACCGTGCGCTTCACCGCGCCGATGGCCGGCACCTACTACGTGCGCCTGACCGGCACCTATGCCGGCATGACCCTGGTCGCACGCCAGTAAGCCGGAGATGCCGCCCGCGTCGGTCCGCCGACGCGGGTGGCGATCGCCCACGCCCATGCCCAGGCCGCCGGACATCCGATTCGACTGGCTGACGGTCCTGCCGTACTGGGGGCCGAAGGACGATGGCTGCGAAACGCTCGAAGTCGCACTCTCCGACTTCATCCACCGCAGCGGCATGACCGGTACGGAGTGGCAGTTCGCCTTCGTGTCCTGGGCCAGTGCGCGGCTGATCCGGACCGGCGAGTGGTACGAGATCGCGGCACGCGACACGCGCGGCGGCATCGAGGTGCTGCGCATCGTGCGGGATCCCGGCCCGGCACCGTGTCCGCGAACCGGTGGAACCCCGACACCCGACTGACGCTGCAGACCGTCGCGAGGCGCAACGCGCGCGCGATGCGACACGACCGATGCAATCACCGACACGCCCACCTGCGAACTACGACTGGCTGCTGACCTGGACCGACTGGTCCGCGCGCGACGATCACCGGCTCGAAGCGGTGTTCGACCTGGCGACATTCCTGCAGCGCAGCCAGGCCGCGCACGGCTCCTGGTCACTCGATTTCCTGTCCTGGAAATGCGAACGCCTGGTCAGCGACGGCTGCTGGTACGAAGCACGCATGGAACATAGGCGGGACCGCATCGACGTGCGCGTGGTGCTCGATCGCTGACTGCGCGGCTTGCGCCGATGCGCGGGAGCGGGTGCAATGCGGGCATGCGCATTCCCCTCGTTCTGCTGGCCGCGCTGCTGCTGTCGGCCTGTGCCCACCAGTCGCCCCGCAATCCGCTGGCCACCTGGGTGCCGTCGACCAATCACGATGCACGTCGACCGGTGCTGGTGGTGCTGCACTACACCGAGCAGGAATCGGTGCAGCGCAGTCTCGACACGCTGCGCACCGCCAACAGCGGCGGCCGCGTGAGTTCGCATTACCTGATCGGCCAGAACGGCGAGCGCTATCAACTCGTGTCCGATCTCGACCGCGCGTGGCATGCCGGTGCCGGCAGCTGGGGCGCGGTGTCGGACGTGAACTCCGCCTCGATCGGCATCGAACTCGACAACAACGGCCGCGTGCCCTTCACCGAACCGCTGGTCGAGAGCCTGCTGGTGCTGCTGGGCGATCTGAAGACGCGCTGGCGCATTCCGCCCGAGAACTTCATCGGCCACTCGGACCTCGCGCCCGGCCGCAAGGTCGACCCTGGCGTGCATTTCCCGTGGAAGCGTCTGGCGCAACACGGTTACGGCGTCTGGCCGCGCGACGACACACCGCCGGCGCCGGCGGGCTTCGATGTGGTGCAGGCGTTGCGCGTCGTGGGCTATCCGGTCGACGATCTCGACGCGACGGCGCGGGCGTTCCGTTTGCGGTTCCGCGCGCTGGCCGAAGGGCCGCTGGATGCGGAGGATCAGCGGATCCTCTATGCGCTGGTGCAGGGGTGGACGATTCCGGCGGATGCTGCCGTGCAGCCGTAGCTTTGCAGTTGCAGTTGCTTCGCTCTTCCCAAATCTCGATGACGCAGTAGCGACTGCAGACCCGTAGGGCGCCGCACAGGACGTGCGGCGTTTTCCGACCGAGGCAGGATGCCGAGTCGGAAAATCCCGGTTCGCTAAAAGCCGCGGGCTGTGGACGTGTCGGGGAGACGTTTTTCTTTCGTTCCGTTTCTTTTGGCGTCAACCAAAAGAAATGAACTCGGCCGCGTCAGCGGACGAAAGCGTTTGATCTACGCCTGTGCATTTGCCTCCGGCGTGAGAAGCAACGTCAAACGCTTCCACTCGCCTTGCGGCGAGCGGGTTCATTTCTTTTGCTGGCCCACGCACGCAGTGCGAACGGCGAAGCCGGCCCCGACGGGGCGAGCATCGAAGATGCGAGTCAAAGAAACGGAATCAAAGAAAAGGGCCAGCCCCGACGAAGCTCACCCGGCGTGTCACCTGTTCCGGGATTTTCCGACTCGCCATCCTGGCTCGGTCGGAAAACGCCGCACATCCATGTGCGGCGCCCTACGGGTCTGCGAGCGATGTAAGCGCGTCCCGAGAAAGCAAGAGCACAGCAACCGCAGAACAACTGCGATAGCCAACGCAAAAAGCAAAGCCCACAACGCAACTGGCCCGCCGAAGCGGGCCTGTCGATCACACATTGAAGCGAATGCTTACTGCTTGAGCGAATCGATCGCCGCATTGAGCGTCCGGCTCGGGCGCATCGCCTCGCTGACCTTCGCCAGATCCGGATGGTAGTAACCGCCGATCTCGACCGCCTTGCCCTGCGCGCCGTTGAGTTCGGACAGGATCGCCGACTCACCGTCCGTCAGGGCCTTCGCCACCGGTGCGAATGTCGCCTTCAGATCGGCGTCGTCGCTCTGGTCGGCCAGCGCCTGCGCCCAGTACTGGGCGAGGTAGAAATGGCTGCCGCGGTTGTCGAGTTCGCCGACCTTGCGCGCCGGCGAGCGGTTCTCGTCGAGGATGCGGCCATTGGCGACGTCGAGCGCGGCGGCCAGCACCTTGGCTTTCGGGTTGTCGTAGGCGTTGCCGAGGTGTTCGAGCGATGCGGCCAGCGCGAGGAACTCGCCGAGCGAATCCCAGCGCAGGTAGTTCTCTTCGACGAACTGCTGCACGTGCTTCGGCGCGCTGCCACCGGCGCCGGTTTCGAACAGGCCGCCACCGGCCATCAGCGGCACGATCGACAGCATCTTGGCGCTGGTGCCCAGCTCCATGATCGGGAACAGGTCGGTCAGGTAGTCACGCAGCACGTTGCCGGTGACCGAGATCGTGTCTTCGCCCTTGCGGATGCGTTCCAGCGAGAACGTCGTGGCCTCGACCGGCGGCAGCACGCGCAGGTCGAGACCGGCGGTGTCGTGATCCTTGAGATACGTCTCGACCTTGGCGATCACCTGCGCGTCGTGCGCACGGCTCTTGTCGAGCCAGAACACGGCCGGCGTCTCCGACAGGCGCGCGCGGTTCACGGCCAGCTTCACCCAGTCCTGGATCGGCGCGTCCTTGGTCTGGCACATGCGCCAGATGTCGCCACTCTCGACCGCCTGCTCGAACACCACGTTGCCGTCGGCGTCGGTGACGCGCACGGTGCCGTCGCCGGGGATCTGGAAGGTCTTGTCGTGGCTGCCGTATTCCTCGGCCTTCTGCGCCATCAGGCCGACGTTGGGCACCGAGCCCATGGTCGTCGGATCGAGTGCGCCGTGGGTCTTGCAGTCGTCGATGACCGCCTGGAACACGTCGGCGTAGCAGCGGTCCGGGATCACGGCCTTGGCGTCCTGCAGCTTGCCGTCGGCGTTCCACATGCCGCCCGAGTCGCGGATCATCGCCGGCATCGAGGCGTCGACGATGACGTCGGACGGCACGTGCAGGTTGGTGATGCCCTTGTCGGAGTTGACCATCGCAAGCGCCGGGCGCGTGGCGTAGAGCGCGTCGATGTCGGCGCGGATCGCGTCCTGCTGGTCCTGCGGCAGGGAGGTGATGCGTGCGTACAGATCGCCGATGCCGTTGTTGGCATCGAAGCCGACCTGCGTCAGCGCGTCGGCGTACTTCGTCAGCACGTCGCGGTAGAACGCCTGCACGACGATGCCGAACATGATCGGGTCGGAGACCTTCATCATCGTCGCCTTGAGGTGCAGCGAGAACAGCACGTCCTGCGCCTTCGCGTCTTCGATCTGCGCTTCGATGAAGCTCGACAGCGCCTTGCGCGACATCACCGCGGCATCGACGATCTCGCCGGCCTGTACCTTCACCGCGTCCTTGAGCACCGTCGTCGCGCCGTCGCTGCCAACGAGCTCGATCTTCAGCGCGCCGGCCTTCTCCAGCGTCGCCGAGCGTTCGCTGCCGTAGAAATCACCTTCGCTCATGTGTGCGACGTGCGACTTCGAATCGCTCGACCACTTGCCCATGCGATGCGGATGCTTGCGCGCGAACGCCTTGACCGACTTCGGTGCGCGGCGGTCCGAGTTGCCTTCGCGCAGCACCGGGTTCACCGCGCTGCCCTTGGTGCGATCGAAGCGCGCCTTGATGTCGGTCTCCGCGTCGGTCTTGGGCACGTCCGGGTAATCCGGCAGCGCGTAACCCTGACCCTGCAGTTCCTTGATCGCCGCTTTCAGCTGCGGCACCGAAGCGCTGATGTTCGGCAGCTTGATGATGTTGGCGTCCGGCGTGGTCGCCAGCTGGCCGAGTTCGGCGAGGTGGTCGCCGATCTTCTGGTCGTCGCTCAGCACGTCCGGGAACTGCGCCAGGATGCGGCCGGCCAGCGAGATGTCGCGCGTTTCGACCGCGATGCCCGCCGGTTTGGTGAACGCCTCGACGATCGGCAGCAGCGACTGCGTCGCCAGGTACGGGGCTTCGTCGGTGAGCGTGTAGAGGATCTTCGGCGTATCGGACATGCGGGCGTGTCTCGTCTGGAAACGGGGGGAATGCGTGGCCGGCGCGCGTCGCGGCATCCAGTGGCCGCGCGTGCCGGCGCGTCCGCGGATCGGCCGTCGACGGCCGCTGCGTGCGGACGACACAGCCCCTCGATTGTCGCGCGTTTGCGCAGGTCGCGGAAGGCGCGCGCCTGCGCGGAGACATACGGGACAGCATGGTGCGCATGTCACGCACTACGAAAAAACGCGGCCGGAGCCGCGTTCGTGTTCGAAGCCGTGCGCGCGCTGCGGCCTACTTCACCGAGAACTCGCGCGTCTCCACCACCGTACCGTCGAGCGAGATCTCCAGCTTGTAGGTGCCGACCGGCCAGCCTTCGGGATGGTGGATGTCGAAGGCGATGACCTGCGGGCCGGCGGCGACATCCGCCTCGGTGTTGCGGACCAGCTGGCCTTCGCCGAACGTCCAGCGCGCGGCGAGCTTGGCCGCGCTTTCGCCCTCGGTGCCGACCGACGCGTAGATGGTGTCGGTGGTCGCGAACTCGGACGCCGGCGTCGACACGCGGTTCTGGTCGTCGACGGCGTTGCCGAGTTCGACGCTGGTGACCGTGGCCGGTGCTGGCGGTGTGGGCGCCGGCGGTGGCTCGGGCGCGGTCGGTGCCGGCGGCGGCGCCGTGGTGGGCGCATCGCGATTGCAGCCGGCGAGCAGGAGCGCGCCACCGAGTGCGGCAGCCAGGGTCAGGACGACGGGTCGGGTCATGGAAACTCCTGGAATCGGGAATCGGTCACGCGGCAGGCAGCTGCAGCACCTGGCCGGCATGGAGGGCATCGGGATCGTCGAGCACGTCGCGGTTGGCGTCGAACAGCTCGCGCCAGCGGTCCCGCGCACCGAGTTCGGATTCGGCGATTCCGGACAGGCTGTCACCCTTGCGCACAACGTACGTGCGCATCGGGTGGGGGTCGGGAATGCGGGAAGGCGTCATGGCCGGGCGTGCGTGGAGGCGACGGCGCAGGCTCCCACGCCCCGCGTTAAGAATCCATCGCGCGGGGCGGGCAATCGCCTACTGCCGTTCGTCGCGCAGGCGCGCGGGCATGGCGTGCCCGGGCGTTGCCCGCCACGGATTGATGTCCAGCCCGCCGCGCCGCGTGTAGCGCGCCTCGACCGACAGCGTCTCCGGATGGCAACGCGCCAGCAGGTCGACGAACACGCGTTCGACGCATTGCTCGTGGAATTCGGCGTGATCGCGGAACGACACCAGATACCGCAGCAGCGCGGCGCGATCGATGCGCGGCCCGCGATAGGCGATGTGCAGGCTCGCCCAGTCGGGCTGGCCGGTGACCGGGCAGTTCGACTTCAGCAGCGCCGAGGTCAGCTGTTCTTCGACGATCTCGCCGGCATCGGCCGCGAGCAGCGAGGCATCGGGCGGGCCGTAGCTGGCGATCTCGACCTCGAGCGCGTCGATCGATGCGCCGTCGTGCGCGACGTCGGCCATCGCGGGCAACCCGAACACGACGTCGACGCGCGCACCGGCGGACTGCGACAGGTCGTCGACGATGCGCACGCGCACGGCCTCGGCCGTGTCGAAGCGCGTGTGGTTGAGCGAATTGAGATAGAGCTTCAGCGACTTCGACTCGACCAGAAGCGGCGAATCGCCCGGCACGGTGATCGTCGCTGTCGCCACGACCGGCTTGCCGCGCGTGTCCAGCCAGCTCAGTTCGTAGGCATGCCAGCGGTCGTGACCGACGAAGGGCAGCGCCGCGCCGATACCGATCTCCGCACGCCCGAGCGTGCGCGCGATCGGGAACAGCAGCCCCGGATCGTAATGACGCGGATAGGCGACCTCGCGGCCGAGCGGAATGGGCGGCGCGGCCGCGATGGGGGTTCGGGGGGACATGCGGGGATTTTAGCGCCGGGGGGATGACGGGCGTTGCGTGGGGGCGTACGTCAGGGCGTCAGAAGGTCAGGCCGTCAGCCTGTCTGCGTCGGATGCGTCGGATGCGTCGGATGCGTCGGATGCGTCAGCCCTCGATCCGTCGCCCCGGCGGCTTTCAACAGACGCATGTCTGGTCACGCCCGGGGCCAGCGACTTGCGCTCACGTTCGAAAACGCCTCAACCCTCTCCCGCATCCAGATAATCCAGGCTCACCTGCAGCATCGCCCGCAGCCCGAGATCCAGCGCGGACTCGTCGAGGTCGAACTGCGGCGAATGGTTGCTCGGCGCGGTCGCCGGGTCCTTGCCAGCCGCCGTCGCGCCGACGAAGAAGAACATCGCGGGGACTTCCTTCGCGTAGTACGCGAAATCCTCGGCGCCCATGTTGAGCGGGGTTTCGACGACGTTCTCCGCGCCGGCCACGGCCTGCAGGCTCGGCAGCAGGCGCGCGGTCAGAGCCGGGTCGTTGACGGTGACCGGGTTGCCGGTGGCGTCGGGCACATGCGCTTCGACGGTGGCGCCGTGCGCGGCGGCGACGTGTTCGGCCACGTTCTTCAGGTCGGCGAAGATGTCGCTGCGCACGTCTTCGTCGAAGGTGCGGATCGTGCCGACCAGCTCGACGCTGTCTGGAATGATGTTGTAGCGGATGCCGCCCTTGATCGCGCCGAAGCTGACGACCGCAGGCAACGTGGAGATGTTGGTGCGGCGACTGACGATGGTCTGCGCGGTGCCGATCAGGTCGGCCGCGGCGACGATCGGATCGATGCCGCCCCAGGGCCGCGAGCCGTGCGTCTGCCGGCCGATGACCTTGATGTTGAAACGGTCGGACGCGGCCATCAGCGGGCCACCGCGCACGCCGAGCTGGCCGGCCTGCAGCGTCGAGAACACATGCAGCCCGAAGATCGCGTCCGGCTTGAAGTCGCGGAAGATGCCTTCGGCCAGCATCATCGACGCGCCGCCGTCCTCGTCGTCGGGCGGGCCTTCCTCGGCCGGCTGGAACACGAACAGCACCTCGCCGGCCAACTGCTCGCGCATGCCGACCAGCGCTTCGGCCACGCCCATCAGGATCGCGACGTGCGCATCGTGGCCGCAGGCGTGCATGACGCCGGTGGGTTCGCCGCGGTAGGTCGTGGTCGCGGTGGAGGCGAACGGCAGGCCGGTCTGTTCGGTCACCGGCAACGCGTCCATGTCGGCGCGCAGCGCGATCTTCGGGCCGGGACGTCCGCCCTTGAGGACGGCGGTCACGCCGGTGTGTGCGATGCCGGTCTTCGGTTCGAGGCCGAGGCTGCGCAGGTGCTCGGCGACCAGTGCCGCGGTACGCGTCTCGCGGTTGCCGAGCTCGGGATGCTGGTGGATGTCGCGACGCCAGTCGACGAGTTTGGCCTGCAGCGCAGTCGCCGCACTGGCGACTTCGGGGCGTTGCGGGCCTTGCGCATGCGACAGAACAGGCAGGGCGGCGCAGGCGCACAGCAGCGCGGTGGCGAGACGATGCATCGGCGGATCCTCGGCGGGTGACCGGTCGATGCTAGTGGATCAGCGGGCCCGCAGGCGCAATGCAGACAGCGCGCTTGCGCGCGCTTTCCTGATCAGGACCCGATCGATCGCGACGTGCGCGGTCAGCGCCCGCACTGCCAGGCGCCGAAGCGCTGGCTGCCGCCGGCCGGCTCGCCCAGCGGGCTGATCGTGTCGGCGTTGAGACCGGGCGCCTCGTTGCGGGCGAGGGTTTCCAGTTCCTCGCGCACGCGCAGCTGGTTGCGTTCGACGAACGCGATGCTGTGCTTGACCGAGACTTCCACCTCGCCGCGCTTCTGGCAGTCGGCAGGCGCCGCACTCGTCACACGCACCGCGCTCGCGCCCGGCGCCATGTGCACCCAGGTGCAGCCGACGGCGGACAGGGACAGCAGCATCACGGTCAGGGACTTGCGCATTCGGAATGCTCCGGGGATGGATGGGTTAGGACGCGATACCCGCCATTGTGGCGGGCATCGGCTGAGCGAGCGATCACCGTGCTCGGAAGCTGTTCAAGTCTGCTGCGCGCACCAGCCGGCAAGCGCAGCAGGACGTTGGACTGGTTTCAGCGTGCGACCGGCTTGCCGTCCGCATCGAGCACCTGCACCTCGCCCAGGTCGAGCGCGCGGATCGGCGCCTCGATCTGCTTGAGATCACCGACGACGATCCAGGTCAGCGCCTTGGGATCGATCGTCGTCGCCACGCCGCCCAGATCGGCCACCGTCATCGATTCGATCTCGGCCTTGCGCTGGAACACGTAGTCGTCCGGACGGCCGAAGCGCACGTTGCCGCCGATCGTCGACATCACCGACCACGCGGTCTCGTAGGCACCGGGCAGGCTCAGGGTCTGGATCGCCTGGGCGCGGGCGAGTTCGGCGGCGGTCGCCGGACGGTCGCCATCGGCGAAATCGGTCAGCTCGCGCTGGATCTCGGCCATCGCCTCGGCGGTCTTGTCGATCTGCACCGGCGCCGACGCCATCCACGGGCGCTGGCCCAGCGTGCCGCTGGCCGAGCTGCGCGCGCCGTAGGACCAGTGCTTGTCCTCGCGCAGATTCATGTTCAGACGCGCGGTGAAATCGCCGCCGATCACGGTGTTGGCCATGTCGAAACGGGTCGACGAGGCATCGTTGGTCGGCGGGATCACCTGCGCGGCGAAGATGTTGGCCTGCACCGCGCCGGGCTGGTCGATCAGGAACACGCGCGGGGCGGTCGGACGTGCGACCTCGGCCACTTCGATGGCTGCCGGCGCCGCGCCGGTGCCGCGCCAGTCGCCGAAATGCCGCTCCAGCATCGGCACGATCTCGTCGAGCGTGGTGTCGCCGACGACGATCAGCGTCGCGCCTTCCGGACGCACCCAGTCGCGGTGGAAGGCGACCAGCTCGTCGCGCGTGAGCCTGGCGATCGCGTCTTCGGTGCCGCTGCCGGTGAACGGAATCGCATACGGATGCCCGGCGCCGTAGACCAGCGGCGGGAGCACGCGCATCGCCACGCTCGACGGGCGCGCCTTCTCCTGCGCGATGCCGGCGATCCACGTCGCCTTGATGCGGTCGATTTCCTTCTGGTCGAAGTTCGGGCGACGCAGCATGTCGGCGAACAGCGCCAGCGACGGATCGAGGTTTTCCTTCAGCGCCGAGACGTAGGCGTTGCTGCCGTCGAGCGACGCGCCCGCACCGAGGCTCGCACCCAGCGCTTCGACGCGGTCGGCGAAGTCGAGCGCGCCCAGACCGCCGGCGCCTTCGTCGAGCACGTTCATCGTGAAGCTCGCGGTGCCCGGTGTGCGGCCCAGGTCGGCGGTGTACCCGCCCTTGAACTCGTAGCTCAGCTGCACGACCGGAATCTCCGGACGGCGCGCGAGGATCACCTGCGTGCCGTTGGACAGCGTGGCGCGCTCCTGCGCCGGGAACTTGAGTTCCGGGAACGACGCGGTCTTCGGCACGCCGGTGCTGCGGTCGACGGTGCTGCGCGTGGTCGTGTACTTGGCATCGGGCGCCGGCGGGGTGAACGGTGCCGGCGTGACCGCGGGCTCCTCGACCAGCGGCGTACGTGCGCCCGGCACGACGGTAATGGTGTGGCTGCCGACATCGAGCCACTTGGCGCCGGCCGCCTTGACGTCCTCGGCGGTGGTCGCGGCGACGTTCGCGAGCGAGTCGCGGAAACAACCCGGATCGCCCTCGTAGACGGTGCATTCGGCCAGCGCGTCGGCCTTGCCGCCGAAGCCGCCGATGCGCTCGATGCCGCGCACGAAGCCGGCCCGGAACGAGGTCTTGGCGCGCTCGAGTTCCTCGGCGCTGGGGCCTTCGGTGATCAGGCGCTCGAGTTCTTCGTCGATCGCCGCCTCCACCGTCGCCGGGTCCACGCCCTGCTTCACGGTCGCCATCACGACGAAGTTCGAGCCCAGCTGCGAGCCGTAGGCGCCGGCGCTGATGTTGTCGACCAGGCGGTCGTCGTGCAGCAGGCGGCGGTCGAGGCGCGACGCCTTCGCGCCGCCGAGAATGCTGCCGAGCACCTGCAGGTGATCGATCTCGGTGGTGCCCAGTTCGGCCACGTTCCACGCGCGGTAGATGCGCACCTGCGGCACCTGGTCTTCCATCGTTTCGCGGGTATCGGCGCTGCGCTTGGCCACGTCGACGGCGGGCTGCGCCATCGTCGGGCCGGCCGGAATGTCGCCGAAGTACTGCGCCACCTTGCGGCGCGCGGTGGCCACGTCGATGTCGCCGGCCAGCACCAGCACCGCGTTGTTCGGGCCGTACCAGGTGCGGAACCACTGCTTGACGTCGTCGAGCGAGGCCGCGTTGAGATCGTTCATCGAGCCGATGACGCCGTGGTGATACGGATGGCCCTTGGGGTACAGCGCGCGGGTCAGCTTGTCCCAGACCTGGCCGTAGGGCTGGTTCTCGCCCTGGCGCTTCTCGTTCTGCACCACGCCGCGCTGCTCGTCGAGCGCCGCCTGGTCGACCGCACCGAGCAGATGGCCCATGCGGTCGGATTCCATCCACAGCGCCATGTCGAGTGCAGTGGTCGGCACGTTCTGGAAGTAGTTCGTGCGGTCGGTGTTGGTGGTGCCGTTCTGGTCGGTCACGCCCACCTGCTTGAAGGGATCGAAGAATTCGCCGTCGTGGTTCTCGCTGGCCTGGAACATCAGATGCTCGAACAGGTGCGCGAAGCCGCTGCGGCCCGCCGGTTCGTCCTTGCTGCCCACGTGGTACCAGATGTTGACCGCGACGATCGGCGCCTTGCGATCGGTGTGCACCACCACGCGCAGGCCGTTGGGTAGGGTGAAGGTCTCGTACGGAATGTCGACGCCGACGGCCTGGGCGGGCGGTGCGGCCAGCGCCATCGGCGCGGCGGCGAAGCCGGACAGGGCGAGGCCGGTGGCCAGCGCGAGCAGGGCCGCGCGCGGGCGGGTCGGAGCGGTACGGAGACGGTCGACGGACATGCCGGTCCTTGGGATCTGGCGGAGTTGGACCCGCATCGTAGCCAGCCGCGGTGCCTTCGGCACGGGCCGCAGGTCATGGTGGGGCCTCTGCTTGCGGTCGAAGCGATCGTCGCAGCGGATCGAAGCCCTCCCCCGCGCTGCGGGGGAGGGTTGGGTGGGGGCGAACGGCCAGGCTGACGGGTGTCCGGATTCGAGGCATTTGCGCCGCGTGCGATCTGTTTCTGCCGTGATCCCGGCCTGTCCGGCCCGGCGCAGCGCGCCGGTCGTTCGATCGACTCGCGCGGCGGTGCCGCGCAAGCGAGTCGCTATCACCCCCCGCGCGCGGGGGAAGGCGCAGATCGCGGACCTGCCTTGGTCTGGCAATGCGCCAGCGATCTCCGCGGCCTTGCCCGTCTGATCCTCACGACCCGCCCGCTAGCATCGAAGCCCGGTTTCCCCAAGGCACAGCCATGACCCACTGGACCCTCGTCACCGGCGCTAACCGCGGCCTCGGCCTCGAATTCGTCCGTCAGCTGCTGGCCGACGGCGCCCGCGTCGTCGCGACCTGTCGCCAACCCGGCAAGGCGACGGCGCTCAACAATCTCGCGGGCGAACATCCCGGCCATCTGAAGGTGCTGCCCCTGGACGTCGGCGATGCCCGCTCGCGCGACGAGCTGGTGCGCGAATGGCCGCTGGCCGCGGGCGAGGACGCGCGCATCGGCGTGCTCATCAACAACGCCGGCGTGCTGCACAGCGGCGAGCGCTTCGGCACGCTGTCGGCCGACACGCTCGACGACAGCCTGCGCACCAACGTCACCGGCCCGCTGCTGCTGACCCAGGCGCTGGCGCCGCTGCTCGTCGACGGCGCGCGCGTCGCCAACCTGTCCTCGCAACTCGGTTCGATCGCCAACACCGCACGCTTCGGCACGCCGAGCTATGCGATCAGCAAGGCCGCGCAGAACATGGCGACCGTGCAGCTGGCGCACGCGCTGCGCGAGCGCGGCATCGTCGTCGTCGCCCTGCATCCGGGTTGGGTGCAGACCGACATGGGCGGCGCCCAGGCCAGCGAAGTGCCCGAGGATTCGGTCGCCGGCCTGCGCCAGGTCATCGACGGCCTCGGCCCCGACGACAGCGGCCGCTTCCTCGACTGGACCGGCGCGACACTGCCCTGGTGACCGACAATGGCCGGCCCGCAGCCCGGTCCGGCCCATGTTCGAAGTCATCCTGCACACGCCCGAGATTCCGCCCAACACGGGCAACGTGATCCGCCTGTGCGCCAACACCGGTGCGCGGCTGCATCTGGTGCGGCCGCTGGGCTTCGATCTCGACGACCGCAACCTGCGCCGCGCCGGGCTCGACTACCACGAGTACGCGACGCTGCAGGTGCACGACGATCTCGATGCCGCACTCGCGGCGATCCAGCCGGCGCGCCTGTTCGCCTTGAGCACGCGCAACAGCGTCCGCTTCGATGCGCCGGCATTCGCGCCGGGCGACGCCTTCCTGTTCGGCAGCGAAACCCGCGGCCTCCCCGACGACGTGCTGGCCCGTGTGCCCGACGGCCAGCGCCTGCGCCTGCCGATGCAGCCGGGCAACCGCAGCCTCAACCTGTCGAACGCGGTCGCGGTGGTGGTGTTCGAGGCCTGGCGTCAGCACGGGTACGCCGGCGGCCAATAACACGCCAGCGGGGTACGCCCGGCAAAGCCGCCCGGCATCGACTGCAGGCCGAAAGCGGGGTGGTTGAAAACGGTTGCACCGCGACCTGAACACCACGCCAAAAGTTCCTGTACTTGGGAGTTCAATATTCAGCGCCGGTTGCACGCGCAGGTCGAGAATGCGCCATACCGGCCCGGGTGGCCGTGCTTCCCCTCCCCTCGAAGCGCATCCCCTCCCTGTCACCCGGGCCGGCATTTCTTCAAGGCAGCACCCATAAGAGCCGGGCTCCACGCAGGGTCCGGCCGGAGAGAGAACCCCGAATGAAGCGCCTCCTTCCGATCGCAGCCCTCGCCGCTGCGCTCCCCTTCGCCGCCACTGCCGCCGAAGGTCTGTCCTACAACTACGTCGAAGGCGGCTACTCGGCCAGCAAATCCGACATCGCTCCGGTCAACCGTGATGTCGATTCCGACGGCTGGTCGATCCGCGGTTCCGCCGCGTTCCTCCCGAATTTCCACGCCTTCGGCGACTACACCCGCGAGAGCGTCGACAACAGTCCGCTCGATCGCGACCAGTGGCGTCTGGGCGTCGGCTACAACCACGAAGTGACGCCGCGCACCGATCTACTTACCCGCGTGGCCTACCAGAAGCTCGACTTCGGACGCGGCATCAACGCCGACGGCTATTCGGTCGAAGTCGGCGCGCGCACCGCGCTGCTGCCGGCGCTGGAAGGCTACGCACTGGCCGGCTACGAGGATCTCGACAGCGGCTTCGACAGCGAGTTCTACGGCCGCCTCGGCGCGCAGTGGAAGTTCAACCCGAACTTCGGCGTCGCCGGCGACATCAAGCTGATCAAGGGTGGCGACACCCAGTGGTTCGTGGGTCCGCGTCTGACCTGGTAAGCACCACACCGCTCCCCCGCGGTTTCCGGTCCCCAGCGCTTCCCCGGCGCCTCTCTCTCCCGGAAATCGCCAGAACCCGGCCAGTGATGGTCGGGTTCTTTTTTGGGCGATGCCATGACTGACAGCGCGTCGGACGGCCCACGAACACCCGATTGCCGTCATCCCGGCGGCTTTCAACAGACGCATGTCTGGTCAGGCCGGGATCCAGAAACTTGAAGTGTTCGCAGCGGCAGTTGCAGGGGCCGCGATTGCAACCGAGACGAACAGCTGCGCCCGGCATTGGTGCGAATCCGCGCTGTGCACGCAACGTCGCTGGATTCCGCCTGGGTTTCAGAGGCAGGAAAAGCACGTTCTGCGCTGCCCGCACCCCACCATCCGCGTTGCGGATGGTCCCCCCGCGCTCCGCGCCCCCGGCCCTCGCGCTGACGCGAGGGCGTTCATCGACGCACGAGCCTGCGGCTCGCAAGCGCGCCTCTTCACCCCCAAGGGAGACGGGACAGGTCGGGCCTTCGGCCCGGCTTCTTACTCGAACTCGGGCTTCTGCTCGCGCGCCATCAGTCGCGTCAGACCTTCGGCCGGCGTCATCTCGCCGTGCAGCACGGCGCGGACGTGGCTGGAGATCGGCAGTTCGATGCCGTGCCGCTCGGCCAGACGCATGACCTCGTCGGCGGTCTGCACCGATTCGACCACTTGGCCGATCGCGCGGACCGCGTCTTCGAGCTTCTCGCCGCGGCCCAGCGCCAGACCCAGCCGGCGGTTGCGCGACAGGTCGCCGGAACAGGTCAGCACCAGATCGCCGAGACCGGCGAGGCCCATCAGGGTTTCCGCACGACCGCCGATCGCCTGGTTGAGGCGCAGCATTTCGTTGAGGCCGCGGGTGATCAGGCCGGTGCGGGCGTTGAGGCCCAGCTCCATGCCGTCGGCCGCGCCGGTGGCCACGGCCAGCACGTTCTTCATCGCGCCGCCGAGTTCGGCGCCGCGCATGTCGGTGCCGGTGTAGGCGCGGAACGTCGGGCCGTGCAGCACGTCGGCGACGGTCTGGGCGAAATCGGCGTCGTCCGACTGCACGGTGATCGCGGTCGGCAGGCCGGACGCGACTTCCTTGGCGAACGACGGGCCGGTGACGACGGCCAGCGGCACGTCCTCACCCACGAGCGCGCCCGCGACTTCATGCAGGAACCGGCCCGAGCCGGGTTCGAAGCCCTTGGTCGCCCACGACACGCCGACACCCGCCGGGCGCAGCGGCGCCAGCAGTTCCAGCGTCTCGGCGAACGCATGCGACGGCACGACGACCAGGATCAGGCCGACGCCGTCGAGGGCATGGGCCAGATCGGTGGTCGCGCGCAGGTTGTCCGGCAGCGGGATGCCCGGCAGGTAGCGCGGGTTCTCATGGCGCTGGTCGATCGCCTCGATCTGCGCCGCGTTACGGCCCCACAGCGTGGTGGGGTGCCCGTTGCGTGCGATCAGCGAGGCGAGCGCGGTCCCCCAGGAGCCCGCGCCCAGCACCGCGACCGCGGTCTTGCGATCGGTCACGCTCAGGCGTTGCCGATCTGATCGGTCGTGGGCTGCTCGTTGCCCTGCGCGCCGCGCTGGCGCAGACCTTCGGCGTAGAGCGCATCGAAGTTGATCGGCTGCAGCAGGAACGGCGGGAACCCACCGGCCTGGATCAGATCGCCGATCAGCTGGCGGGCATACGGATAGAGCACGTTCGGGCACTGGGTGCCGAGCAGCGCGTCGAGGGTGTTGCCGTCGAAACCGGCCAGACCGAACACGCCGGCCTGCTTCACTTCGGCGACGTACACGGTGTTGGCGTTGTCTTCGCCGGTGGTGCAGGTCAGGGTGATCGCCAGCACGACTTCGAACGCGTTGTCGCCGACGCGCTGCACGCTCTGGTTGAGATTCATGTTGAGCTGCGGCTGGGCCTGCTCGTTGAAGATCGCCGGCGACTTGGGCGACTCGAACGAGACGTCCTTGACGTAGATCTTCTCGACGCTGAACTGCGCGCCCGTCGGCTGCGCCGGGGCTGCGCCATTGGCGCCGTTGGTGGCCTGTTCTTCGGACATGTAAATCGACTCCGGCAAAAATGTTGGGTGAGACGGATTGCCGATTATGGCATTCCGTCGAGGCGGTACCGCTGCGCTCAGCCGCGGCCCTTGGCCAGCGGCAGATCGGCCTGCAGCCAGCCGCCGATGCCGCCGTCGAGCACGTAGACGTTCTCGAAGCCGGCTTTCTTCAGGCGCTTGGCGGCATCGCTCGCCGTGCTGCCGGTCTTGCAGACCAGCACCACCGGCAGGGCCTTGGCAGGCGCAAGCTGCTTGCTCTCGGGATCGAACTGGCTCATCTGCACGTTCTTCGAGCCCGGGATGTGGCCCTTGCCGAAGTCGGCGGCGGGGCGCAGGTCGACGACCAGGGCGTTGTCGCGGTTGACCAGCACGGTCAGTTCGGCCGGGCGCAGCACCTTGAAGCCGCGGAACAGCCGCGAGATCTCGTTGAAGACGATCGCCACCGTCAATGCGGCGAGGATCAGCGACAGCATCTGGTTGCGGCCCAGGAAGGCCAGAAGTTCTTCGAAATTCACGGACGGATCGCGGTATGGCAGCGGGCGGCGATTGTCGCACACCACCATGACCGCCCGGCGGCGGGCGGCCGATGGCGGCCGGGCGGGGTCATTCGCCGGCCCACAGATCCGGCAGGCCGTCGACGATCCACCAAGTGCCGGCGGCGGCATCCCAGCGCCAGCGCTCGGTGTAGCGCACGGTGCGCTCGGCCATCGTGTGGCGGTTGACCACGCCGATCTGGATCTCGCGGACCGCTTCTTCCTTAGTCGCCGTGGCGCTGGCCTCGCGGTAGCCGGTGACCTGCACCTGCTCGTAGCGGGCGAAATCGAGTTCGCTGGCCGGATGCGCGGTCCGGTACTCGGGGTCGACCAGCTGCCAGGCGGTCTTCATGTCGTTCCAGCGCACCGCGCCGGTCCAGGCGTACTGCGCGCGCTCGAGCGCGGTGCCCTGCTTGCCGGCGCTGGCGCAACCGGGGAATAGCGCCAGCAGCGCGAGCAGCGCCGCGACGACCGAGACGCGGTACAGGGACGAACGGGCGTAAGTCGCGCGCATGGCAGGGTCTCGAATCGTGAGGCCGCCATCGTAGCCGCCGCGGCCGGCGCACGGGCGGCTGCCGGTATCCTCTTGGCGATGGATGTCGACACTTCTGTCCGGGCCGCCCCGGTCAATATCGCCGCCGCGTTGCCGCGGCTCGCCAACGCAGCGCCCGATCGCATCGCGATGCGCTGCCCCGGCCCCGATGGCCGCTACGCCGATGCACACGCCCTGACCTACGGCGCGCTCGATGCGCGCAGCGACGCGATCGCCGCCGGACTCGCCGCGCGCGGCGTCGTCCGCGGCACGCGCACGGTGCTGATGGTGCGGCCCACGCCCGAGTTCTTCCTGCTGATGTTCGCGCTGTTCAAGGCCGGCGCGGTGCCGGTGCTGGTCGATCCGGGTATCGACAGGCGCGCGCTGAAGCAGTGTCTCGACGAAGCCGGCGCCGAGGCGTTCATCGGCATTCCGCTGGCGCAGGTCGCGCGGGTGCTGCTGGGCTGGGCGAAATCCGCGCGCGTGCGCGTCACCACCGGGCGTTGGGCGGTGCTCAGCGATGCGACGCTGGCGGATGTCGAACGCGCGGGCGCTGGCGCCGGCCCGCAACTCGCCGCGACGGCAGGCGACGACGTCGCGGCGATCCTGTTCACCAGCGGCTCGACCGGCGTGCCCAAGGGCGTGGTCTACCGGCATCGCCATTTCGCCGCGCAGATCGACATGCTGCGCGACGCGTTCGGCATCGGCGCCGGCGGGATCGACCTGCCGACGTTCCCGCCGTTCGCGCTGTTCGATCCCGCGCTCGGGCTGACCTCGATCATTCCGGACATGGATCCGACCCGGCCGGCGAAGGCCGATCCGCGCAAGCTGCATGCGGCGATCGAACGCTTCGGCGTCGACCAGCTGTTCGGATCCCCCGCATTGATGGGCGTGCTCGCGAAGTACGGCAAGCCGCTGCCGACATTGCGCCGCGTCACCTCGGCCGGTGCGCCGGTGCCGCCGGAGACGGTCGCGAAGATTCTCGAGTTGCTGCCGGACGACGCGCGTTTCTGGACACCCTACGGCGCAACCGAATGCCTGCCCGTCGCCGTCGTCGAAGGTCGCGAACTGCTGGCGCTGCGTACGCGCACCGAACACGGCGCCGGCACCTGCGTCGGCCGACCGGTGCCGCCGAACGAGGTGCGCATCATCCGCGTCGACGACGACGCGATTCCCACGTGGTCCGACGCGCTGTGCGTGCCCGGCGCCCAGGTCGGCGAGATCACCGTTGCTGGACCCAGCGCCACCGACACCTACTTCAACCGCGACGCCCAGACTCGCTTGGCGAAGATCACCGAGACATTGCCCGACGGCCGCACGCGCATCGTCCATCGCATGGGTGATCTCGGTTACTTCGACGCCGAAGGCCGGCTGTGGTTCTGCGGCCGCAAGGGCCATCGCGTGGTGACCACCACCGGCACGCTGTGTACCGAACAGGTCGAACCGGTGTTCAACGTTCACGCGGAGGTGAAGCGCACGGCGCTGGTCGGCATCGGTCCGAAGGGCGCGCAGACGCCGGTGCTGTGCGTGGAGCTGGAGGCCGGTGTCGCGAAGACGGAACAGGCGCGCATCGCCGACGAACTGCGCCGCATCGGCGAAGGCTTCGTGCACACCGGGCGCATCGCGCGCGTGCTGTTCCATCCCGGCTTCCCGGTCGACATCCGCCACAACGCCAAGATCGGCCGTGAAACGCTGGCGATCTGGGCCGCGACACACGCACAGGACCTCGCATGAAACTTCTCGTCACCGGTGGCGGCGGCTTCCTCGGACAGGCCCTGTGTCGCGGCCTCGTCGAACGCGGCCACGATGTCACCAGCTTCAATCGCGGCCACTATTCCGAGCTCGATGCGATCGGCGTGCGTCAGGTCCGCGGCGATCTCGCCGATGCCGGCGCCGTACGCGCTGCCGCGCAGGGCATGGACGCGATCTTCCACAACGCGGCCAAGGCCGGTGCCTGGGGCAGCTACGAGAGCTACCACCAGGCCAACGTGGTCGGCACGCAGAACGTGCTCGACGCCTGCCGTGCGCACGGCATCGGCCGGCTGGTCTACACGTCGACGCCGAGTGTGACCCACCGGGCCACGCACCCGGTCGAAGGCGGCACCGCCGACACCGTGCCCTACGGCGAAGACTTCAAGGCGCCCTACGCGACGACCAAGAAGATCGCCGAGCAGGCCGTGCTGGCAGCGAACGGGTCGGATCTGGCGACGGTCGCATTGCGTCCGCGCCTGATCTGGGGGCCGGGCGACCAGCAACTGCTGCCGCGCCTGGTCGAACGCGCGCGGGTCGGGCGACTGCGCTTCGTCGGCGATGGCGAGAACCGCATCGACACGACCTACATCGACAACGCCGCGCAAGCGCATTTCGACGCCTTCGAGCACCTAAGGCCGGGCGCGGCCTGCGCGGGTCGTGCGTACTTCATCAGCAACGGCGAGCCGACGACCGTGCGCGAGATCGTCAACGCACTGCTCGCCGCCGCCGGCGCGCCGCAGGTGACCAGGACGCTGCCGTTCGGCGCGGCGTATGCGATCGGCGCGATCTGCGAATCGGTGTGGCCGCTGCTGCGTCTGCAGGGCGAACCGCCGATGACACGCTTCCTCGCCGAGCAGTTGAGCACGACGCACTGGTACGACATGGCGCCGGCGACGCGCGACTTCGGCTACGTCCCGCGGGTCAGCCTTCACGAAGGACTCACCCGCCTGAAAGATTCGTGGACAGGTACCTGACCGTCACCTGATCGCGACTCCGGCGGGCATAGGGTGACCCCCGAACCGCTCACGGGAATCAGGAGACCACCCATGCTTCGTTATGCAGTCATTTTTCTTGTCGTCGCCATCATTGCCGGTGTCCTCGGCTTCAGTGGTGTCGCCGGCGCCGCCACCAACATCGCCTGGATCCTGTTCGTCGTGTTCCTGATCCTGGCCGTGATCTCGATGCTGCGTGGCCGCGGACCGTAACGTCCCAGCCCGATACGTGATTCGAAACGCCCGCCTTCCGGCGGGCGTTTTCTTTTGGGCGCGCGCAGCCCGTCGCACCTAGCGATCTCCCGTGCGCACTGCGCGTGGCGCCGCCGTATCGGCCGCTACAATGCGGGCATGGCCGGATTCCTTCCTTCTCCTTTCGCGGCGCTCAAGCCGATCGCCGGACGCGCGCTGGAAACCGCGCTCAACCAGGCGCTCGCACTCGATGCCGACACGCGCACCGCGCTCGCCGGACTCGACGGGCAACGCATCGCGCTGACCCTCGCCTCGCCGCCGATCGCGCTGGAACTGCGCGTCGACGGTGAGCGCCTGCGCGTCGGTCCGGTCGACGACGCGGTCGAACCCGATCTCGCGGTGCGCACCACGATCGCCGGTGTGCTGTCGCAGCTGCCGTTCCTGCGCCGCGACGATGCGCCGCCGATCGGCAAGGTCCGCGTCTCGGGCGATGCCGAACTCGCGCGCCGGCTGCAGAAGCTCGCCGGGCGCTTCGATCCGGATTGGCAGAAGCCGTTCGTCGCCGTCTTCGGCGAGGTGATCGGCGTGCAGGTCGCGAACGCATTCGCCAGCGCGCTGCAGCAGGCGCAGGGCCTGGGCCGCACGCTGACCGAAAGCGCGGTGGAGTACGTAACCGAGGAATCGCGCGACGTGCTCGGACGTGACGAGCTCGAGGCGTTCAATGACGACGTCGACGTGTTGCGTGATGACGTCGAGCGACTCGCGGCGCGCGTGTCGCGTCTGTCGCGCGGGCCGGCTGCATGAAGGGTCTGCTGCGCGCCTCGCGTATCGGCCGCGTGCTGCTGCGCTACCGTCTCGACGATCTGCTCAACGACACGCCGGCCGAGCGCTGGCTCAAGCTCGCGCGTCCGTTCGTGCCGCGCGCCTCGGCCGACATCGCCGCGCAGTCGCGTGGCGCGCGCCTGCGTCTGGCGCTGCAGGAACTCGGGCCGATCTTCGTCAAGTTCGGACAGATCCTCTCGACCCGCCGCGATCTCGTGCCACCGGACATCGTCGACGATCTCGCGCTGCTGCAGGACCGCGTGCTGCCTTTCGACGGCGCGCAGGCGCAGGCGATCATCGAGCGCGAACTCGGCATGCCGATCGCGCAGGCCTACGAGGCCTTCGACACCGTGCCGCTGGCGTCGGCGTCGATCGCCCAGGTGCACGCGGCGACGCTGCCGGCCGATGACCGCAATCCGCGTCGCGAGGTCGTGGTCAAGGTGCTGCGCCCCACCATCGAGAAGCAGATCGCCGCCGACATCGCGCTGCTGAAGAACCTCGCCGCGCTGGTCGACCGCACGCATCCCAATGCCGACAAGATCCGTCCGCGCGAAGTCGTGGCCGAGATCGAGAACACGCTGGCCGCCGAACTCGACCTGCAACGCGAGGGTGCGAATGCGTCGGTGCTGCGCCGGTTCTGGACCGGTTCGCAGGATCTCTACGTGCCGGCGCCGGTGTGGGAGCGCACCACGCAGCGCGTGCTCACGCTCGAACGTGTACACGGCATCCCCAGCGACGACATCGCCGCCCTCGACGCCGCGGGCATCGACCGCAAGGCGCTCGCGGCGAAGGGCGTGCGTGTGTTCTATACGCAGGTGTTCCGCGACAACTTCTTCCACGCCGATGCGCATGCCGGCAACATCTGGGTCGATCCGGACCGCAAGACCAATCCGCGTTTCATCGCGCTGGATTTCGGGATCATGGGCCAGCTCTCGCGCGAGGATCAGTACTACCTCGCCGAGAATTTCATGGCGATCTTCCGCCAGGATTACCGGCGCATCGCCGAGCTGCACATCCAGGCCGGCTGGATGCCGGGGCACATCCGCATCGACGAACTCGAAGCCGCGGTGCGCTCTGTCTGCGAGCCGTATTTCACCCGGCCGCTGTCGGAAATCTCGCTCGGCGAAGTGCTCGGCAAACTGTTCCGCACCGCGCAGCGCTACCAGCTCACGTTGCAGCCGCAGCTGATCCTGTTGCAGAAGACGCTGTTGAGCATCGAGGGCATCGGTCGTCTACTCGACCCGAAGCTCGACATCTGGGCGGTCGCGCGTCCGGTGCTCGAACGCATCCTCGTCGAGCGCTACAGCCCGCAGCGCCTGGGTCGCGAATTCCGCGACCGCCTGCCGGAACTGATTACCCAGGCGCCCGACATGCCGCGCCTGCTGCATGGCTGGCTCAAGCAGCAGGTCGAAGGCCGCCACGAACTGCGCATGCGCTCCGACGACCTCGCCGCGCTGACCGCGACGATGCAGGGCATGCAGAAACGCATGGTCGCCGCGATCCTCGGCGTCGGTCTGCTGATCGTCGCCGCGGTGCTGTACGCGCTGGAAGCGGGGGGCCCGAGTTTCGTCGGCCTGCCGGTGGCGACGTGGGTTGCCGGTGTCGGCGGGCTGTGGGCGCTGCTCGCGGCATGGCCGCGGCGGTCGCCGGTGCATCTGCGGGATTGAAGTCGTCGACGCAGTGAACTGACTGCTCTCAAGCCCTCCCCCGCAGGCGGGGGAGGGTTGGGTGGGGGCGAAGGTTCCGAGCGCGTCGAAATGATTCGAGCGGCCTCCTGATCTATGGCTCGATTCCGATAGCGCCGACTCTGACCGATTGCCCCCTCCCAACCCTCCCCCGTAAACGGGGGAGGACTCGAGCGCAGCGCATCAGTCGTTGAGTCGCGCCCGACACTCCGTCGCACGCGCAGCGAGCCAGTCCCGCTCGCGCGGATTGCGCGCCAGCGAGGCCGCGTGTTCGAACGCATCCGCCGCATCCGCATGCCGCCCGAGCTTCGCCAGCAGATCGCCGCGCACGCCTGGCAGCAGGTGGTAGTCGGCCAGCGTGGCGTCGCCGGCCAAGGCATCGACCAGCGGCAATGCGGCCGCAGGCCCGGCCGCCTTGCCGATCGCGACCGCGCGGTTGAGCGCGACCACCGGCGAGCCCGTCAGCGCGAGCAGCTGTCCATACAGCGCGGCGATGCGCGCCCAGTCGGTGGCGTCCGCGGTCGGCGCCAGCGCGTGGCAGGCGGCGATCGCGGCCTGCAGTTCGTAGCCGCCGGGCGACGCGGTCCCGCGCGCGGTCTGCGCCTGCGCCAGTGCCGCGAGCCCCGCATCGATCGAGCCGCGATCCCAGCGCGTGCGGTCCTGGTCGGGCAACAGCACCGGATGCCCGTCGGCGTCTGTGCGTGCATCGAGCCGCGAGGCCTGCAGCGCCATCAACGCGGCGAGCGCGTGCACCTCGGCCTCGCGCGGCATCAGCGCCGCCAGCACCCGTGTCAGCCGCAGCGCTTCTGCGCACAGATCGGGGCGCGCCCAGTCGTCGCCGCTGCTCGCCGCGTGGCCTTCGTTGAACACCAGATACAGCACGTGCAGCACCGCCGACAGTCGCGGCGGCAGGTCCGCGCGCTGCGGCACTTCGAACGGCGTGCCGGCATTCGCGATGGTCTTCTTGGCACGCACGATGCGCTGGGCGATCGTCGCCTCGGGCACCAGGAACGCGCGTGCGATCTCGTCGGTGGTCAGGCCGCCGATCAGGCGCAGCGTCAGCGCGACCTGCGATTCGACGGTCAGCGCGGGATGGCAGGCGACGAACATCAGCCGCAACACGTCGTCGCCGATGACGTCGTCGAGCGCGTCCTGCGCGTGCGCGTCCGATTCGTGCTGCGCCTGCTCGATCTCGCGCGCGAGTTCGGCGTGATGCGCGTCGAGGCGCTGGCCGCGACGCAGGCGGTCGATGCCGCGGTTACGCGCGGTGGTCATCAGCCACGCGCCCGGATTGTCGGGCAGGCCGTCGCGCGGCCAGCGTTCGAGCGCGGTGACCAGTGCATCCTGCGCCAGTTCTTCGGCGAGATCGAGATCGCGTACCACGCGCATCAGGCCGCCGATGATCTTCGGCACCTCCTCGCGCCAGAGCGTTTCGATCGTGCGGTGCAGGGTGGCCGTGTCCATGGGCGGCGATGACAGCACCCCGCGCGCGGCCGGGCAAGCCGCACTGCGGCGCACGGTACGCCGGGCATGGAGGACGGTCGGCTGCGGCGCGCACGTTCGCGTGCTCATTCCGTCGGGAACGCGGCCACGTCCATGTGCATCACCTCCCACAGATGGCCGTCGGGATCGGCGAAGCCGTGCTGGTACATGAAGCCGTGATCGACCGGTTCGGCGGTCACCGTGCCGCCTGCGGCGAGCGCCTTGGCAACGATCGCATCGACCGCGGTGCGATCGGGCTGCGACAGCGCGATGATCGCGCCGACGTGGCCCGGCGGTGGCAGCGGCAACTTCGTGAAGCTCTGGAAGAACGGCTTGACCAGCAGCATGACGAAGCTGTCGTCGCCGATGATCATCGCGGTCGCGTTGTCGTCGGTGAACTGCGGATTGAACCGGAAACCGAGCGCGGTGAAGAAGCGCACGCTGCGATCGAGGTCTTCGACCGGGAGATTGACGTAGATCTGGGGACGGGTCATGGCGGAGCTCCTGTGATGTGGAAGATGTGGAACTTCAGCAGCCCTGCTTCGAGCGCATCACCATCCAGCCGGTGCCGAAACGGTCGACGACCATGCCGAAGCGGTGCGCGAAGAAGGTCTCGCCCATCGGCGCACGCACCTCGCCGCCGTCCGACAGCGCGGCGAAGATGCGCTCGGCCTCCGCGTCGCTGTCCACGCCCAGATTGACGAATGCATGCGGCGCGGCCGGCAACGGCGTGCCCGGCGGCACGTCGGACGCCATCAGGAACTGCGCACCGATGGGGAGATGGGCATACATGATCCGTTCGGGCGCGGCGGCGTCGCTGCCGGGGCAGGGCGGGGCGTCGCCATAGGGCATCAGCATCGGTTCGCCGCCCAGCAGCGCCGCGTAGGCCTTGAACGCGTCGGCGCAGGTGCCGTCGAAATACAGGTAGGGATCGATACGCATCGCAGTGTCCTCGAAGGGCCGCCGGCTGGCGGTGTCGTTGGAACGACGTCCCGGCGCACCGGAAATCGACATCGCCGGACGGATTCGAAGCACATCGCACACACGGGGCGTTTCGGGCCCGCCCGTTAAGCTGCCCGGCCCCTTGAGCACCGAGGAGACGCCGATGCGCCGCCCCCTGATCTTGCTGTTGCCACTCGCCCTGGTCGCCTGTGGCGGCTCCACGCCGCCGGAAGGCGCCGCCGCGGCGCCTACCCAAGCCGCCGCCGACGCGATTCCCGATGCCGCGCCCGCCGATCATGCGAAGACGCTCGAGGCCTACCACTGGCGTCTGGTCGACGCGACCAGCAGCGGTGGCGCGCGCATCGACGCCCTGCTCGATGGCGACGGCGAAGCGCTGCAGCTGGACTTCGCCGACGGCGGTCTGCGCGTGTCGAACGCCTGCAACCACATGGGCGCGAATGTCGCGCTCGACGACGACCGCCTGACGGTCGACCAGGTGATCTCCACGATGATGGCCTGCGCCGATGCGCACCTGACCGCGCGCGAGCGCGAGATCGGCCAGCGCCTGCCCGGCACGCATCGCCTCGCGCTGACCGGCGGCGAGCCGCCGCGGCTGACGCTGCAGCTCGAGAATGGCGACGTGCTCGTGTTCGAGGGCGTGCCCACGCCGGCCACGCGCTACGGCGGTGAAGGCGAGACGGTGTTCCTGGAAATCGCGCCCGAGCGCGTCGCCTGCAGCCATCCGCTGATTCCCGAACAGCGCTGCCTGCAGACGCGCGAGGTGCAGTACGACGACGAAGGCGTGCGCTCGCCGGGCGATGCCGAATGGACACCGCTGTATCAGGACATCGAGGGCTTCACCTTCGAGGACGGCGTGCGCAACGTCGTGCGCGTGCAGCGCTTCGACGTGGCCAATCCGCCGGCCGATGCGCCATCGCAGGCGTACGTGCTGGACATGGTGGTGGAGTCGGAGCGCGTGGGTCGCTGAGGCGCTGCGCGCGACGACGTTGAGTGATGTGTCGCGCTCGATGTGGCTTCACGCGATCTGCTGCCCTCACCCCAGCCCCTCTCCCGAAGGGAGAGGGGCTCTTAACAGCTCAGCGCGACGTGACCGGTCGCGTCGCGACACCGTCAGGGTTTCGCAGCCTCCGGATGCAGCGCATAGCTGCCCCAGGTCGTGGTTTCGGCCAGCACGTGGCCCTGCACCGCGCGCAGCACGTCGTTGGCGGTGAAGCGCTCCGGCACGTCGAGCGTGGCGACGTCGAGTGCGAACAGGCGGAAGAAATAGCGGTGCGTGCGCAGGTCGTTCGGTGGCGGGTAGGGGCCGTCGTAGCCGAACCAGTCGCCGGCCAAGTCCGGATCGCCGGCGAACCAGCCGGTGTAGTCGTTGAGGCCCTGGCGCGCGCCGTCCGGGCCCGGCGGATTGCGCTTGCCACCCTTGGTCACGCCATCGCTGGCGCTGCCTTCTGCGATCGTGCGCAGATCGGCCGGCAGATCGACGACCGCCCAGTGCACGAAGGTGCCGCGCGGGTGTTCGACCGGAATCTCGACGCCGTCCTTGCCCGCCAGTGACGGATCGGTCGGCGCGTCGGGATCGAGGCACAGCAGCGCGAACGAACGCGTGCCCGCCGGCACGTCGTCCCAGGCGAGATGCGGGTTGCGGTTGCCGCCGAAGCCGTCGGGCGCGCCGACCGCGAACGTCGCCGCGATCGGCTGGCCCTGCTCGAAACTGTCGCTGTGGAGTCGCATGGTGTCTCCGCTCGGAAAGGATCAGTCCTGACGGTAGCCCAGACGTACTGCAACCGGCGTCAGCGCGGCGAACGGGCCGGCCAGCGCCTCGCGGTAGGCGAGCCAGCGCCCGGCCGGAATGCGGTCGGGACCCAGCAGTTCGCGCGGCGGCGTCGGGAACGCGGGCACGCCGAGGGCTTCGGCGAAGCGCGCGGCCAGACGTTCGAGATCCTCGCCCGGCGCATCGGTGCGCACGACGGTGTGCGGGAACAGGTCCTGCTCGATCACGTCGGCGATCTGCGACAGATGCGCGGCCAGCCACTGCGCGGCGCTGTCGACATCGGTGATGCGCAACGCCATCGGCGCGCCGTACGCGAACCACTCCAGCAGCATGTCGCGCGGATCGCGCAGCGCGAACAGCAGACGCGCCTGCGGCAGCTGCGGGCGCAGCGCCAGCAGCCAGGCGTTGTCCCAGAACGGAATCCAGTCGATGACCGCGCCGTTGGCGCCGATGCCACGCGCGGGCAGCTGCGACAGCCAGCCGGTGGCGACCTGTTCGGCGGTGAACACGCCGTCCGCCAGACGCGCCGGCACGTTGGTGTCCTGGAACGGATCCTGGACCGCGGTCGAGAACCGGTCGGCGCGGAATTCGGGCAACGCGCGCTGCAGCACGTTCGCGATGCGGTCGACCTGCGCGCCGGGCGCGCCGTAGAGGAACACCGCGGGTGCACGCGGGCCGTCGACGGTTGCCCGCTCGGGCCAGCTCGCCGGCGCGGCGGTGGGCACGGGCGGGTCACCGACCTGCGCCGTTTCCTCGACGTTGAGGTCGAGCCACGTCGCGATCGCGTCGGCCGGACGATCCGCCGCGTCCTGCGCCGTGCCGATCCAGCGGCGCAGCATCAGGCGCGCCTGCGGGCTGGCCGCCGGCAGCAGGCCTTCGACGAAGGTGACGGCCGCGGCGGGATCGCGATCCAGCAGGCGGTTGAACAGGAACTGGTTGGCGTTGCCGTGGCCGGGCTGCAGCGCGGTGATCCTGCGCGCGGTCGCTTCCGATGCCTCGTGCGCGCCGGTGCCCGATTCCAGCGCGAGCTGCGCCTGCAGGGCCGGCAGATGATCGGGACGCGCCGCGTTCCAGCGCGCGATGATCGCGGTCGCCGCTTCGCTGCCGAACCCTTCCATTGCCAGACGCGCCACCCACAGGTGATCCAGCTCCGGTGATTTTTCGAGCGCGGCGTCGAGCGTGGCCTGCGTCTCTTCGGTGTTGCCGGTCGCTTCCCACAACAGCAGCAGGCCGTTGGTCGCGCGGTGCGAATCGGGATGCGCGGCGAACGCGGCCTGCAGCAACGGCTTGGCGCGATCGAAGCGCTTCGCCTGCAGTTCGAGCTCGCCGGCGAAGGCCTGCAGCGACGGCGTCGCGTGCGCGGGATCGGCCAGCAGCACGGCGAGTTCGTCGGCCGCTTCGGCAGGACGCCCCTGCTGCAGCACGATCTGCGCGAGCAGGCCGCGCAGCTGCACCTGACCGGTCTTCTCGATCAGGCGGCGGAACGATTGCTCGGCGAACGCGAAGTGGCCCTTGGCGAGATACGCGAAGCCGAGCGCACTGATCACCTGCAGATCGTCCGGCGCCCCCTTCGAGGCCGCCGACAGCAGCGTCAGTGCGCGATCGTGGTCGTTGCGGCGCGAGGCCAGCACGCCTTCGAGCATCAGCGTCCACGGATGCTCGGGCGCGACGCGTGCGGCGAGTTTGGTCTGGCGCTCGGCTTCGTCGAGATCGTTGCGGCCGATCGCCATCTGCGCCTGCACGACGTACGCGCCGAACTGGTTCGGATCGAGCGCGACGGTCTGCGCCAGCGCGGCCTGCGCGCCGCCGAGGTCGCGCGTGTCGAGCAGCATGCCGGCGCGCAGGAAATGCAGTTCCGCGTCGTCGGGCATCTGCGCGATGGCGGCGTCGATCGTCGACAGCGCGCTCTCGCGATCACCGGTCGCACGCAACGCGAGCGCGGCGGCGCTCAGCGTATCGGTGTCCTTGTGTCCCTCGGCCAGCGCCTGGCGGGCGAGCGTGGCGGCTTCTGCATTCGCGCCGCGGCGCAGGGCTTGGTAGATCTGTTGCGACATGCTGGATATCCCGGCGCGAAGCCGACCAAAGGCAAGGCCGGGCATTGTAGCGGGCGGGGTCGGGCGGGTTCGAAGCGGATTACGGTGCCGAACGCGACGCCGCGCGCGGGCACGCGACTGATGCGCACAGGAATCGCAACCCGTCGCCCCAGCGCAGGCTGGGGCCCATCGTGATCGTCGATCAGGACCGACGTCGGTGTGGCCACCCGGAACCAAGCCGGAGGAT
This sequence comes from Lysobacteraceae bacterium PS02340, assembly GCA_029959605.1. GTDB lineage: Bacteria > Pseudomonadota > Gammaproteobacteria > Xanthomonadales > Xanthomonadaceae > Luteimonas > Luteimonas flava. The sequence continues at coordinate 32,151 of JASCOC010000011.1, forward strand.
GTGCGATCCCGCGGTTTCGAATCGCTTCCAGCCGCAAAGCCTCAATCGATGTGCGAAGTTCAAACGCCCGGCGCACCCGCACCCGCATGCACCGCCGTCGCCAACCGTGTGCGCTCAGACGCGGTCCGCGCCGCGTCCGCGTGCACATCCAGACGCGCGGCGACCCAGCGTTCGGCGAAGCCGTCGAGATGCCGGTCGAGCAGGAAGCCGCAATGCCCGCCCCAACGGCTGATCTCCAGCCGCGCATGCGCCGGCAGCGCGAGGGCGTGGAAGGCGTCGAGCGGAATCACCGGGTCGTCCGCCGCCATCAGGATGTCGACCGGCACCTGCAGCGACGACAGCCGGTCGCCAGCGACCGAGTAACCGTCGAAATAGTCGTCGAGCGTGCCGAACTCGGTATGCGTGCGCACCAGCCAGTCGGTGAGGTCGCGCAGGCCCAGGCTCAGTGTGGCGTCGTCGACGTCCAGATGATCGGGAAACAGGTCGCGCTTGCGCCGCAGCGAGGCCCGCCAGGTGCGCTCGAAGTGCCGCAAGTACAGCTGGTGGTGCGCGACCTCCATCTGCAGCATCGTGCGCGCCGGGTCGATGACCGGACAGACCGCGGCAATGCCAGCCAGTTGCAGACCGGCGGCCGGCGCGCGCAGCGCGAGCCGCAGCGCGAAGTTGCCGCCCAGCGAGTAGCCGGCCGCGAGCATCGGCCGGGGATCGAAGCGCGCGGCGATGTCGACCGCCGCATGCACCACCTCATCGATGCGGTTGGAGTGGAAGATCGCTTCGTTGAGATGGTGGCTGTCGCCGTGGTCGCGGAAATTCAGCCGGAACACCGCGTAGCCGAGATCCAGCATCTGCGCCGCGGTCTGGCGCATGTAGCTCGATTCGCTGCTGCCTTCCCAACCGTGCAGCAACAGTACGAGGCCGCGCGGCGCGCGCCCGGGCACCACGCTGTGCAGGCCGTGCAGGCGCACGCCTTCGCCGCCGTCAACGAGATGTTCGGTCGTCACCGCGCCGGTCGCGGCGAGGGCCTGCGCGCCGCGACGCCGCCGCCACTGGCTGCTGCCGAGCGCCGTCTGCAGATGCGGATTGCGCAGCCAGAACGGCGGCGCGTACTCGCTGCCGCCCACGCGCATGCCCTCCGCGGCAGGGCCGCCCGCATCCGTCGCCGGTGACGGACGCAGGAGATTCAATCGCGTGCGTCCAGCGCCGCGACGATGCGCTCGCGCGACACTTCGGCCAGATGCCGGCGGCCTTCCGCATTGGCCGGCAGGATCGGTTCGAGAAACGCGACCTCGGCATCGCGCGCGGGCTCGCCGAGCAGACGGATGAAATTGGCGAAGAAGGATTCGCGCGGGCCGAAGGCAACGATGCGCTGCGCCGATGCGTGCCGCCCGTAACGCAGCGCCACCGGCTGCACGGCCACATTGGTCTCCACCGCCGCCAGGAAAATGCGCGCGTGGAACGGGCCGACCGCATCACCGCCGCGCGTGCGCCCTTCGGGAAACACCGCCACCGGCCGGCCTTCCCGCAGCCGCGTGACCATCTCCTCGAGCACGCCGCCCAGCGATTCGGTGCTGCCGCGCTGGTGGAAGATTGTCTCGCCGCGCGCGGCCAGCCAGCCCACCACCGGCCAGCCGGCGATCTCGCGCTTGGCCACGAAGCCGACCATGCGCTGGCTGTGCAGCGCGACGATGTCGACCCAGCTCACGTGATTGGCGACGAACAGCACCGCACCCGGCAACGGCGTGCCGCTGCGATGCAGGCGGAAACCGAAGACCCACATCAGTCCGCCCTGCCACCAGCGGATCATGCGGTGGCCGACGCGCTCGCCGCTGCGCAGCCGGCGCCGGCCGATCGGCGGCAGCATCGACAGCAGCAGGATCGGCAGATGGATGCACAGGTGCCACAACAGCACCGGCACGCGCACGCAGTAACGCAACACGCGCGCCGGCGTGTCGCCGGCGTCGGCGCGAACGGAAGAAGCACTCATCGGTGCACGATACCCAAACATGGGCCTGCGCGGCGTGGAACGCGTTCGAGGAACGCCTGCCACGCGCCGCAGGTTGCAGAATGCGCGCTCACGGTTTCGGCACCACCGCGAGCGTCAGCCGCGAGATGCACACCAGCTTGCCGGCCGCATCTTCGACGCGGATCTCCCACACCTGGGTGCTGCGTCCGACGTGCAGCGGACGCGCGGTGCCGGTCACGATGCCGGCGCGCACGCCGCGCAGATGATTGGCGTTGATCTCGATGCCGACGACGCCGCAACCCTCGGGCGCGGACAGGCCGCCGGCGCTGCTGCCGAGGGTCTCGGCCAGCAATGCGGACGCGCCCCCATGCAGAAGTCCGAAGGGCTGATGGGTGCGGCTGTCGACGGGCATCGTCGCGCGCAGGAAGTCCGGGCCGATTTCGGTGAAGACGATGCCCAGCGCGTCAATCGCCGTATCGGCGGACATCGCGTTGAGCTGGTCGAGCGAGGTGTCGCTGCGGAACATGCGGGGAAGGCTCCGGGGGAAACCCGGCAGCTTAGGCCGTTGCGGGCCGCCGCGCAGCGCGACCGGCGGAATGGCGCGTCGCGATGGCGCGCGTACCGGTCGCGGAGGATCGATGCGGATCAGACGATGTGGAAACGCGTCGGCATGGCGCTGTCGCGCACTTCGTAGCGGAACGGGCTGTCGGCGTGGCTGCGCGCAGCGCGGACCTGGGCATGGAAGCGCGCAGGCGGGGCGATGCAGGCCGGGACCGGAACGGACGCGTCGGTGGCGCGGAGGGTGTGGATGCGGAACATGGCGGAACTCCTGAGGATCGGGGGAACGCTTCAGGCGCCGGAGCTGATCGGAGGATCAGGCGATGCGGAAGCGCGAAGGACTGGTGTGGGTGACGTAGCTGCGCGGGGCGCCGTAGCTGCTGCTGGCGCCGTAACCGGTGCCGGGTTCGCGGGTGGGGCGCGGTGCAACCGACGGCGCGAGATGGGCGGCGGCGTCGACGATGGCGTGCATGCGGGACATGGCGGAACTCCTGGTGGGTCGAGCGGGGATCAGGCGACGCGGAAGCGGGCGGGGACCGATTCGGCGGCGTAGCTGCGGGGCGTGCCGTAACCGCTGCTGCGGCCGTAGCCGAGGCCGAACAGACGGGCCTGGCGGAAGGCGACGGGCGGCGCGAGGTGGGCGGCGGCGTGGACGATGGCGTGCATACGGGACATGGCGGGATTCCTAGAGAGAGGTGAAGTGGATGGACGGATCAGACGACGCGGAAGCGGGCGGGCGCCGGTGCGCTGCTGTAGCTGCGCGGGGCGCCGTAGCTGCTGCTGCGGCCGTAGCCGAGGCCGAACGGGCGGACGAGTGCGGCGCTGGCGTTGCGGGCGGCGGGAGTGGTCTGGGTCTGCATGGCGGTGTCCTCGGGGTCGTTGTGCTTCGGTGTGTTGGTAGACTACAACACCACTGTTCGATAACACCACGTGCAAGAAGTCATATCCCGCGAATTCATCGAAACCATTAATCCTGCGTTCATTTTTTCTCGGTTCCACCGTCCGTTGCGACCAAGACGGCTGGACATCGCAGAACGTGACCGTGCAGCGCAGGCGCGCGCCCGCGTGGCCGTCAGGACGTCCGGTCGACAAAGCAGAGGGCGAGACGCGCCCCTTCATCGAGGCGGCACGCGATCCGTGGGGCGTGTGCTGCGCAGAGACCCCGTCGTCGCCGGGCCGACCGTGGGACGCGCCGGGCGCGTCTCAGAGAATCGGCACGAGCCCCGCGCCGAACGCGGTGAAGATCCGCGTCAGCAGGCTGCGGAAGCCGAGACTCACTTCCGGGAAGTCACCGACCGCGACATAGCACTCGCGAAAGCCCGGGGCGTCCGGCGGCAACGGCGCCGGGCACTCGGGCCCGGGCTGGAACTCGAAACTGGTCGCGTAGCGCGTCGGCCACAGATCGAAGATCGGCAACCGCTCGGAGACCTTGGCCATCGAATAGTCGACGCCCGAGAACACCGGCGGCGGATCGCGCCGCGCGATCGTCCAGGAATTCTCCGGCGACATGTCGCGGCGGATGCTCGCGGCCAGCCGCTGCGCGAAGCGCGCATCGTCGATGACCACGGCGCTCTCGGTATTGAGGTTGTCGCCGCGCGGATCGAAGTTGTGCGTGCCGACCACGCCAATGCGTTCGTCGACCACCAGCGACTTCGCGTGCAGCCCCATACGCAGGCCCGTGCGATTCAAGGGCACGCGCCGGTTCACGCCGATGCCGGCGTAACGCAGCGCGGAATACTCGCGTGTCAGTGGCGCGGCGCTCGCGGGACGCGCGGCGATCACTTCCTCACGTGTCGTCGCCGCGCCTTCGGTGCCGCTCTCGTCGAGGTTGACGCTGCCGTCGGCGTTCCACGAAATGCCGACCGCACCGGTGACCTCGAGATCGATCGGTGCGTCTTCCGGAAACGGTTTGTACTCGTAGATCTGGAAGCCGAAATCGCGCAGGTGCCGGCGCTTGTACTTGTACGACAGCGCGTAGGTGATGAACGAATCGGTCGCGGCCAGGCTGTTGGTCGACACGACGACCTGCGGCGCGGCGGGCTGCGCGTGCAGGTCGAAGAACATCTGCTCGGCCGGTTTCGACAGCACCAGATACGGCGTCTGCAGCAGCACTTCGTCCTGCGCCGACTCGATCAATTCGCGCAGCCGCGGCGTCGCGGCGATGGCGGCCTTCGCCGCCTCGCGATTGCGCCGGTGCTTGGCTGGGAGGTCGCCGATGAACTCGACCGGCCCAACCGGCAGCGCGGCATCGACCAGACGCTGGCGCACGAGCGCCCCGTCGCCGGCGTCTTCAAGGATCGCGGCCACGCGCTGCGGGCGCTGGTACTCCTGGAACGACACCGGCGGCACGCCGCTGCGCAACAGATGCCGGCCGACGTCGCCCAGCTGCTCGACCGGCGTGCTCAACGGCGCGTGCCAGAACGCGACGAAGTTCTCCTCCATCGCCTCGACCACGGGCCCCGCGATCAGGACGTCGCGATCGCGGAAATTGAAGCTGTCGCTCCAGTCGAAATAGTCGTCCTGGTAGTTGCGGCCGCCGGTGATGCCGACCACGCCGTCGATCAGCAGCGCCTTGCTGTGCATGCGCTGGTTGAGCCGCCGCCAGCAGCAGGCCGCGGCCAGCGCGTACTGCGGATAACTGATGCGCGCCCGGCCCAGCACCGGGTTGTAGATGCGCATCTCGAAGTTGGTGTGCGCGCCGGCCAGCGCCGACAGCGTCTCCACGGTGCGCAGTGCCGACAGCTGGTCGACCAGCAGCCGCACCTGCACGCCGCGACGCGCGGCCGACAGCAGTTCCTCGAGCACCAGATGGCCGGCATCGTCCTCGTCGAAGATGTAGGTCTGCACGTCGATCGTGCGCTGCGCGCCGCGGATCAGATCCAGGCGCGCCAGCAACGCGTCCTGGCCGTATTCCAGCAGCAGCGCGTAATGCTGCGGGGCTGCCGGGGTGCTGCGCGCCACCGCCCGGGTGCCCAGATCACGCAGTGGTGACGGCGCCGCGCAGGCATCGGCGCGATCGCACAGCACTTCGGTGGAGCGCGCTTCGACCGCGATGTGTGCGGCGGCATCGCGTTTGGCCGGCGACAGCGAAGTGCAGGCCGCGGTCGCCAGCGTCAGCGCCAGCAGCAGGATGCGGGTGACGGCGTGCATCAGCGGGATTCCAGCGCGCGGATCCGCAGCGTGAATCGCACCTGGTCGGCCAGCGCGTAGCCCCAGCGGTCCATGGCGTACTGGCTGCGGCGGACATCGCCTTCGCCGATCACATCGCAGTCGAGGCCCGGGCGCGCGCACTGCGACGGCGTGATCCGGAAGGTCTCCCGACGCTGCACGCCGCGGATGCTCAGGATGCCCGTCATCTCGCCGCCGTCGCGTGCGAGCGTGGACGGGAAGGGATCGGACACGAAACGCACCTCGGGATAGCGCGCGACGTCGAAGACGCCCGGCCCGCGGGTGATGCGCGTGTAGGCGCGGCTGTCGATGATCTCGACGCTGTCCGCGTCCAGGATCAGCCGCACCTGGTGGCGGCCATCGGCCAGCACGGTGATGTCGCCACGCCAGTCGTCGAAGCGGCCTTCGAGCTGCTGGCCCCAGCGCGTCTTGAGGCTGAAGCCGATTTCCGAGCGCTTGAGATCCATCAGAAGCGTCTGGCCCGGCACGTCGGCCGATGCGAACGCGGGAGCGACGCACGCCGCCGACAGGCACAGGCCTGCCAGCGTACGCAGCGCGGAGCCGGCGGCATGGGCCATGGGCGAAGCAGCGTTGAGCGAAGCGGGCGCCGGTGCGCCTACGGCCACCAGAACGCCGACAGTTCGGCGACGGCGGGTTCGACCGCAGCGCCCGTCGGCAGCGTCAGCACCGCGATGCCGCCCGGCGGCATGCCGCGGTATTCGCCGGTCTGGCCGCTGTGCAGCAATGCGGCCAGGCGCTCCAGTCCGGGATTGTGGCCGACCAGCAACAGGCGGCCGGTGTCGCGATGTTCGTCGAGCAGCGTCGCCAGCGTGCCGGGCGTCGCTTCGTAGATCGAGGGCTCGAGACGCTGGTCGACGTAGCCGATCGCGCCGAGCACCGCTTCGAGCGTCTCACGGGTGCGACGCGCCGGCGAACACAGCACGCAGTCGGGCACGAGGTGTTTCTCGCGCAGCCAGCGACCCGCCGCCTCCGCTTCGGCCAGACCTTCGGCCGACAGGGGCCGGTCGATGTCGGCTTGCCCGGGCAGGGCGGGATCGGCGTGTGCGTGGCGGAGCAGGATCAGTTCGCGCATGGGCGGTCGGCGGCCTCGTTTTGTGACTTCATGACGGGCGGAGCGTTCGGATGCGGTGAACGCGTCGGCGGACAGCCTACTTCCGGACCCACTTCAGCAGTGGCGCCCAGTCGTCCTGATGGTCGCGCACCTGCGCCGAATGGTAGTCGAACAGGCTCTTGCCCAACCCGACCAGCATCACGTAGGCCTGGCTGTCGCGCAGCTGCGCGATCACCGGATACGGCCACTGCGCGAGCAGCGCGAGCGCCTGCTGCGAGGCATTGGTGTGCGGGCGCAGGCGATTGGCGACCAGGCCCACACGGGTCTGGCCGCGGCGGATGCGCGGATGCTTGGCCAGCGTGTTGAGGAACCCCACGGTCGCATCGATGTCGAGCGCCGACGGCAGCACCGGCACGACGATCGCATCGGCGATCTCCAGATACGCATCCAGATCGTCGGCCATCGCGCCCGCGGGCGCATCGACCACCAGCCGGGTCGCGCCATCGGGGATCGACGCCAGCACTTTCTTGTGGCGCGCGCTGCCGTCGACCGGCAACACCGCCGCTTCTATCCCGGCGCGGCGTTCGGCCCAGCGCGTGGACGACTGTTGTGGATCGGCATCGACCAGCACCGTCGACTCGCCCGACAGCGCGGCATGCGCGGCGAGATGGGTGGCGATCGTGGTCTTGCCCACGCCACCCTTGGAACTGGCCACCAGTACCGTCTTCATCGAAGTCTCCGGGTCGGTTCGCGCATCGAGCGTACACCGCCCGTGCGACGCCCGCGACCGCATGCGCGCGCCACCCGTTTAACATCGGCATCCCAGACCGCGAGCGCGCCGCGCCCATGAGTGAACTGCAGGACCTGGCCGCGCTGATCCGGGCCAACACGCCGTTGATCGTCGTCGAGACGCCCGACGAGCCGCGCGCGGTCGAGCTGTTCCGGCAGTCGCTGGTGCAGGTCTGGCGCGCGCTGTACCGCTGGACGATCACCGAGGGCCTGCGCCGCGTCGATCTCGACGGCGAGTCGGAGACCGACACCGCCGCCGACGCCAGCAACACGCTGGCCGCGATCCGCGACGCCGACCAGCGCGGCATCTATCTGCTGCTCGATTTCCATCCCTACCTCGGCTACGCCGGCACCCAGCGCCAGCTGCGCGACCTGGTGCAGCGCCGTCATTGCCTGCCGCACGTGATCGTGCTGGTCGGCCACAAGGTCGAACTGCCGGCGGACCTCGAAACCATGGCCGTGCGCTTCCGCCCGCGCCTGCCCGATGCCGACGCGCTGCTGAAACTGGTGCGCGAGGAAGCCGCCGCCTACCAGCAGGAGCATGGTGGACGGCGCGTCGAGGCCGACGCCGATGCGGTGCGCCAGATCGTGCGCAACCTGCAGGGCCTGTCGCTCGGCGATGCGCGCCGGATCACCCGCCAGTTGATCCATGCCGACGGCGCGCTCGCCCACGACGATCTGCCGGCGCTGGCCAAGCTCAAGTTCGAACTGCTCAACAAGAGTGGGCACCTGCATTACGAATACGACACCGCCGGCTTCGCCGATGTCGCGGGTGCGCGCCGGCTCAAGCGCTGGGTCGAACAGCGACGTCGCGTGTTCGTCGAAGGCGACGCGCCGCCCGGTCTCGATCCGCCCAAGGGCGTGCTGCTGCTCGGCGTGCAGGGCTGCGGCAAGTCGCTGCTCGCGAAAGCCATCGCCGGCGGCTTCGGCGTGCCGCTGGTGCGACTGGACTTCGGCACGCTCTACGACAAGTACCACGGCGAGACCGAGCGCAATCTGCGCGAAGCGATCGCCTCGACCGAACAGCTCGCACCCTGCGTGCTGTGGATCGACGAGATCGAAAAAGGCCTGGCCTCGAGCGGCGACAGCGACGGCGGCGTGTCGCGCCGCGTGCTCGGCTTTCTGCTGACGTGGATGGCCGAACGCAAGTCCAAGGTGTTCCTGGTTGCGACCGCCAACCAGGTCCACGACCTGCCGCCGGAACTGCTGCGCAAGGGCCGCTTCGACGAGACGTTCTTCGTCGATCTGCCGGGCGCCGATGTCCGCGCCGAAGTGTTCGCCGTGCATATGGTGCGGCGCGGCTTCGACGTCGCCGAGTTTGATCTGCCATTGCTCGCGATCGAAGCCGAAGGCTTCTCCGGCGCCGAGATCGAACAGGCCATCGTCGCAGCGCTCTACGCCGCACACGCCGCCGGCGCTCCGCTGTCGCAGCCGATGGTCGTCGAATCCCTGCGCGACACGCGCCCGCTGTCGGTGATGATGCGCGAACAGGTCGACGCCCTGCGCAGCTGGGCGCGCGAGCGGACGGTGCCGGCGGATTGAGTCTCGGCGGAGAGGCTGCAGCCGTCGATTCGACACAGCGCTGAAACGCCCGTTCGATCGAACGGGCGCGACCCGGCGCTCAGTTCGTCTCGCTGATCTCCAGCCGGTACGTGCCGGCCTGGCCAAGATGGCCGACGTAGATTTCGTACTCGCCCGGGCGGAAGGTATCGACGACTGCGGCGTCGAGTGCGCCGGCACCGTCGTCGTCGCATAGCACCTTGCCCGGCCCGGTGACGACGAGGCTCGAATCCGTGGTGCTGGTGACCGCGAGGCGCAACGCCACCGTCGAAGTGATCGTCAGACGATGGTCGGGCGTGGAATCGATCATGCCGGTGCAGTGCGCGCCGTAGCGGCTGGCTTCGACACCGCCACCGGTGTCGCCGGTTCCGATCTGCGGATCAGGCGTGAAGCCGGCGCCGAGCTGGAAGTTCGCGTACTGCCCGCCGCCGCCAGTCGAGGCAACGCCGCTGCCTTCGGTGAGGGTCAGTGTGTAGCGGCCGGGCTGCTCGATGTGGCCGACGTAGACGGCGTAGTCGCCGGGCGTCAGACGTGCATCGACCTGTGCATCGAGTTCGCCGGCGCTGTCGTCGTCGCAGAACACGCCGGCGGGGCCGACGACGACCAGCGTGGAATCCGTCGTGCTGTCCACCGACAGGCGCAGGTCGAGCGGCGAGGTCACGCGGATGGTGTGGTCGGGCGTGGTGTCGATGACGCCGCTGCACTGCGGCCCGAAGCGCGAGGCCTGCGTGGCGCCGCCAGTCTCGCCGTTGCCGGTCTGCGGATCGGGCGTGAATCCCGCGCCGAGGGTGAAGCTGTTGTAGGCCTGCGCGGTGGCCGGGCCATTGACGCAGATGGTCAGCGCCGCGGCCAGCAGGCCGCAGGCAAGGTGCATGTGCCGCATCGAATCTCTCCATCCCCGGGCGGCGGCGCGGTGCCGACGCTGGCGGGAGTGTGCGCCTGCGCGATTGCGCTGAACAGGGGGCGCGGTGCCGTGCGAAACAGCGCGGACGGACGCCTCAGCGCGGCGGCTGCCAACCCGCCGGTGGCTGGAGTGGAATGCCGGCGTCCTGCAGCGCGCGGGCGATGAGATCGGCTTCGGTGCGGATCGACGGATCGGCGAGGAAGCGCACGAACTGACCGGCGCCGTCGCGAGGCAGGGCGGCATTGGCGCGGCCCCATTCGAGCATCCGCCAGTCGAACGCGCGGCGTCGTGCCTGCACATCGGCACGTTCGGCCTGCGTGGTGGCGAGGCGTTCGAGCAGGACCAGGCCGAGCATTGCGCCGAGCTGCGTGTCCGAACCGTTGGCCAGGATGTCGGCCACGTGGCGGCAATCGCGCGCGCGGGTGGGATTCGCGCCCAGCGCGTCGGTGTCGCAGTCCTGCATCAGCGGGTCGAGGCCCGGGAATGCGACCGCGGCCCACAGACCCATCGCGGTGATCGCGGCATGTTCGCTCGGCACGAATTCGCCGCCTTCGGCGAGGGCGGTGCGCTCTGCCGACGTGGGTGGCGTGCGCAGCAATGCGGCCTGCACCCAGCGCACCTGCTCGAGCATGCCGAGTTCGAACCGCGTCGCGACACGTGCATCGGCGAGCAAGGCATCGACGCCGCCGCCACGCACCAGCAGCGGCGCGAGATTCTGCGGATCGGCGCCGAGCCAGCGTTGCGCCGCCCGCAGGCGTGTCGCTTCGTCGGCGCCGTAGGCGAGCAACGCATTGGCGAGCACATCGTCGCCCGCGCGCGCGGCAGCGTTGCGACGCCAGGCGCTGGCCTGTGCGTCCGGCGCCGCCGGCTGCGACGGCGCGTCGGTGTCGGGGTGTTCCGGAGGCGCATCGGCGAGCCCGCGCAACACGGCCGCGAATGCCAGCTCCCTCGGCTGGCCAGTGGCGGCCAGTGCGGCGGCGCTGCGCTGCGACCAGCTGCGCCACGCAGCCTGGTCGGCCGCCGTATCCGGCTGCGCGACAGGCGCTTCGTCGAAGCGCGCGTACGGCGCCTGCGCCTGGGCGATCGGGACGAACAGAGTGACGGCACACGCAGCCGCGAGGAGGGGACGGATCATGCGACGGCCCGGCAGGAACGAGGTGATCAGCATACCGGCGCCGGTCGCGTTCTCGATTCCGTGATGCGGAAATCCCGAGGCGTCCCTACAGGCGCTTCGCGTGGGATCAGTGCGCGCCTTGCGCCGCCGTGTCCATCGAGACCGTCGCGGTGTCGTCCACGCCTTGCGTCATCTGCGGCGACGCGCCCACTTCGACACGCGTCCGACGCAGGCGCATCTGCTCGGAACGCGACACCGCATCCGACGCATGCGTCGTGTCGTCGTGCGCATCGCCGTCGGACTGCACGCCCACGCTCGACACCGCGAGCACCACCAGTCCCGCCACGATCCATCCGCGCATGCCGTCCAGTCCCTTGAATGAGGCGGCGAGAATACCTGCGCGCAGGCGATGCGTCAGTAGCCCGCGGCCTGTCCGTCCTTGCGCGATTCGCTGGCGCCGGTCCAGCCGCCGTACGGGTTCTTCATGATCGCCTGGTAGCCGCCGTAGGGGCCGTGCGAGAACCGCACCGAATGGCCCTTCTGCATCAGCGCGCGGACGGTTTCATACGGAAAGCCGGTTTCCAGATCCACTTCGCCGCCATCGGTCATCGCGGTGTTCTGGCCGGTGGGTTCGGTCGATCCGTCGTGCTGGATGCGCGGCGCGTCGCCGGCTTCCTGCAGGTTCATGCCGAAGTCGAGCATGTTGATCAGGATCTGCACATGGCCCTGCGGCTGCATCGCGCCGCCCATCACGCCGAAGCTCAGCCACGGCTCGCCATCCTTCGTCGCGAACGCGGGAATGATGGTGTGGAACGGGCGCTTGCCGGGTGCATAGCCGTTCGGGTGGTCCTCGCGCAGCACGAACTGCTCGCCGCGATCCTGCAGGATGAACCCCAGGCCCGGGGGTGCCATGCCGCTGCCCATGCCGCGGTAGTTGGACTGGATCAGCGACACCATCATGCCGTCGGCGTCGGCGGTGGTCAGATAGATCGTGTCGCCTTCGTCGAGCTGCTTCGGCGTGCCCGGCTGCACTTCGCGCAGCGCGGTGTCCATCGAAATCAGCGCGCCGCGCTCGCGGGCGTAGTCCTTGGAGATCAGCCGTTCGACCGGCGCGGGATGGAACGCCGGATCGGCATACCAGCGCGCGCGATCGGCAAACGCGAGCTTCTTCGCCTCGACGAACAGATGCACGTGCTCGGGGCTGCCGAAGCCGTAGGACTCGAGGTCGTAGGGTTCGAGCAGGTTGAGGATCTGCAGCGCTGCGATGCCCTGTCCGCTCGGCGGCAGTTCCCACAGCTCGACGCCGCGATACGTCGTCGAGACGGGTTCGACCCAGTTGCCGGTGTGCGCGGCCAGATCCTCGTAAGCGAGAAAACCGTTATTGGCGGCGAAGTAATCGCCGATCGTGCGTGCGATGTCGCCCTTGTAGAACGCATCGCGGCCACCGTCGGCGATCGCCTGCAGCGTGTTCGCGAGATTCGGATTGCGCCAGGTCTCGCCGGTGCGCGGGGCGCGGCCGTCGATCGTGAACTGCTCGGTGAAACCCGGCCACTTGCCCAGCCGCGGCACCGAGCGGTCCCAGTAGTAGGCGATGACCTCGTGCACCGGATGGCCCTCGCGCGCGTAGCGGATCGTCGGCGCCAGGTTTTCGGCCATCGCACGCTTGCCGAAGCGGCCGTGCAGTGCGAACCAGCCGTCGACCGCACCGGGTACGGTGACCGGCAACGGGCCGTGTGAGGGAATATCGGTGAGGCCGCGACGCTGGAACTCGGCCAGCGTCAACGACTGCGGCGAACGGCCCGAGCCGTCGTAGCCGTAGAGGCGCTTCGTCTTCGGATCCCACACGATCGCGAACAGGTCGCCGCCGATGCCGTTGCCGGTCGGCTCCATCAGCCCGAGCGCCGCGTTGGCGGCAATCGCGGCATCGACCGCGCTGCCGCCCGCCTTCATCGTGTCGAGCGCGATCTGCGTCGCCAGCGGATGCGACGTCGCGGCCATCGCGTGCGGCGCATGCACCTCGCTGCGGGTCGCGAACGGCTGACCGGTGATGCGGTCGGCGGCGAGGGCAGGCAGCGCCGGCACGGCGACCAGCAACAGGGCGGACAGCAGGTGAGCGTGACGGGGCATCTGGATTTCCGCTACAGGATCAGGCGGACACGATACCGCCTGTCCAACCGGGCGGGATGTGCAATCGCATCCGGAAGGAGGCCGCAGCCCGGAACCGGCATTGATCAGGGCAAATTCCGGGGTGCGCGGATCCGCAGAAACCAGCCCGCGCAGAGACGCGTCAACGCGTCGCCGGCTTCTTCGCCGCGCGCCTGGCCGGCTTTGCGGCCGGTGCGAGCTGCCGGACCTTGGTGGCGACGGCGCCTTCCTCGCCATGCAGCGTCAGCAGCGATTCCATCAGCTGTTCGTCGGCGCTCGAGCACACGCCGAGCAGCAGCACCTCGTCGCAGCCTTCGGCGGCGATGTAGGCGTGCCCCATGTTCGAGTCGATGTACACGCCTTCGCCGGTGTCGAGCACGATCGGATCGTAGAACTCGGTGTGCACTTCCATGCGGCCTTCGAGCACGTGGATGTACTCCTCGCCGGAGTGGTGCACCAGCGCGCCGAACTCGGCGATGGTCTTGGCACGCACGCGGGTCAGCACCGGAATCATGCGTTTGCGGCGCAGTTCCGGGCACAGGTAGTAGTAGTCGTAATTCGGCGTAGTGATGCGGATCGCGTCATCGACGCGGCCGATGCTCCGGCGCGCGGTGACCGGCGGCTCGGGCGCCTCGTCCTGTTCGGCGAACAGTTCCGACATGCGCAATTGCAGGCGCTGGCTGAGTTGCAGCAACTTGTCGTAGGTCAGCGTCAGCCGGTCGTGCTCGACCTTCGATAACGTCGACAGCGGAATGCCGGAATGCTCGCTCATCTGCTTGAGCGTCCAGCCTTTCCGCGCGCGCAGCGAGCGCAGCAGGCGGCCGATGGTGGGGTGTTGCGCTGTCATCCGTACCGGGTCCGTTCGTGTCGTTTCGGGATCATCATCGCCCCAGCGGGCGATCGGTGAAAGTCGCTGCGGTACTCGCAGCGGTGTCATCGACCGCGTTGTGAGGACTTCCGGCACGGTTGACAATTCTCTGATTGGGATCAATATCGCCAATCAGGACAAACCGGGGCAATGCGATGCGCGTGATTCCAACCTTCCTGTTCGCCGGGTTGCTTGCGGCTGGCGTGGCACTCGCGGCCGCCCAGGATCCGGCGATCCCACCAGCGCCTGTCGCCGCTCCGCTGACGCCGGCCACGCCGGTCGACACGCCGCCGCTGGATGCGCAGACGCCGGTCGCGCCTGGCAGCGCGCCCGCGCTGAACGCCGCGGACGCCGAAGCCTGGCTGGACGGCTTCGTGCCCTATGCGCTGGCCGCTGGCGACATTGCGGGCGCCGTCGTGGTGGTGGTCAAGGACGGCGAGGTGCTGCTGCAGAAGGGCTACGGCTATGCCGACCTCGCCGCGCGCACGCCGGTCGACCCGGCCGCCACGCTCTTCCGTCCGGGCTCGGTGTCCAAGCTCTTCACCTGGACAGCAGTGATGCAACTGGTCGAGCAGGGCAAGCTCGACCTCGACGCCGACGTGAACCAGTACCTCGACTTCGAGATCCCGGCCCGCGACGGTGTACCGGTGACGCTGCGCCAGGCGATGACCCATACCACCGGTTTCGAGGAGCAGGTCCGCGCGCTGATCACGGCCGACCCCGACGAGATCTCGCCGCTGGGCGCCGCGCTGAAGCACTGGGTGCCCGAACGCATCCATGTGCCGGGCGCCACGCCAGCCTACTCGAACTACGCGACCGCGTTGGCCGGTTACATCGTCGAGCGCGTGTCGGGCGAGTCGTTCGACGACTACATCGAACGCCATATCTTCCAGCCGCTCGGCATGGCCCATTCGAGCTTCCGCCAGCCACTGCCCGCGCCGCTGCTGGCGAACATGTCGATGGGCTACTCGAAGGCGTCCGACGGCGAAGCCAAGCCCTACGAGTTCATCAGTCTGGCGCCAGCCGGCAGCCTGGCTGCCACCGGCGCCGACATGGGGCGCTTCATGATCGCGCATCTGCAGGACGGCGCACTCGGGAACGCACGCATCCTCGACGCCGACACCGCGCGCCAGATGCATTCCACCGGCCAGGCGTCGATCGGACCGCTCAACCGCATGATGCTCGGGTTCTACGAAACCTCGGTCAACGGCCATCGTGCGATCTCGCATGGCGGCGACACGCAGTGGTTCCACAGCGACCTGCAACTGTTCCTCGACGACGGCATCGGCCTGTTCGTATCGATGAACAGTTCGGGACGCGACGGCGCGACCGGTCATATCCGCTATGCGTTGTCGCGTGGCTTCGCCGACCGCTACCTGCCGGGCACGCCCGCACAGACGCCCGGCGTGCCGGAAGCGGACGCCAAGGCGCACGCCCAGCTGATCGCGGGCACCTACACCAGCAGCCGTCGGCCGGACCGCAATTTCCTGTCGCTGGCCAATGTGCTGGGACCGGTCAAAGTCGCCGCCAACGAAGACGGCACAATCACCGTGGCGATGGCCACGAGCGCCGCCGGCGCACCGAAGCAGTGGCGCGAAGTGGCGCCGTACGTGTGGCAGGACCGCGACAGCACGGACCGCCTCGCGGCGGATGTCGTCGACGGCCGAGTCGTGCGGTTCACGATGGAGCCGTACGCGCCGATCATGGTGTTCGAGCGCGTCTCGACCTGGCGCGCCCTGGCGATGCCGTTGCTGGTCGCGAGCCTCGTCGTGCTGCTGCTGACCGTGGTGGCGTGGCCGGTCTCGGCGCTGGTGCGGCGCTACTACGGCGCGCCCTACCGGCTGACCGGCACCGACGCACGCGCGCATCGCCTGGTGCGGATCGCCGCGCTGCTGATGCTGCTGGCGATGGGCGGGGCTCTCGCGCTCGTCGTCGGCATGCTGAGCAATCTCGCGATGACCAGCCCGGATACCGATGTCCTGATCATCGCCGTGCGGCTGTTCGCCACCGTGGTGCTGCCGCTCGGCGCGGCGGTCGCGGTCTGGAATGCGTGGCAGGTGCTGCGCGGCCGGCGCCGCGTGCTGGCCAAGCTGTGGGCCGGGCTGCTGGCGCTGGCCTGCCTGTTCCTGCTGTGGATCGGCATCGCCCAGCACGTCATCGGCTTCGGCGCGAACTACTGACGACCCGACGCACCGGCGGCATCAGCCGCCGGTGCGTTCGCCCCTGTCCCGACGAGGAACACGCGTGACTGCCCAGCCGGTCGAACTCGAGCTGCATAACGAACCCTTGCCGCTGTCCGCGCCCTTCCGGATCGCCGGACACGTGTTCTCGGCGATGCCGGCCACCGTGGTGACGCTGCGCGCCGGCGCGCATGTCGGACGCGGCGAGGCCGCCGGCGTCTACTACACGCACGATCATCCCGACACGATGCTGGCCACGCTGGAGGCGATGCGGCCCCGCATCGAGGCGGGACTCGATCGCGAGACGTTGCGCACCCTGCTGCCTGCCGGCGGTGCCCGCAACGCACTCGATGCCGCGCTGTGGGAGCTCGAATCGCAGCAGGCGGGCATGCCGGTCTGGCAGCTTGCAGGTCTCGACAGCGTGCGCCCGCTGCTCACCACCTTCACCGTCGGCGCCGACGATCCAGCCGTCATGGCCGATCGCGCCGCGGCCTACACGCAGGCGCGCGCGCTGAAGTTGAAGCTGACCGGCGACGCGAATCTCGACGCGGCGCGCGTCCGCGCGGTACGTGCGCGCTGTCCGGCGGCGTGGATCGGCGTCGACGCCAACCAGGGTTACGACGGCGCGTCGCTGGCGGGCCTGCTGCCGGTGTTGCTGGAAGCGGGCGTGGCGCTGCTGGAGCAGCCCTGCGTCCGCAACCGCGAACACGAACTCGACGGCATCGCGCGCGCACTGCCGTTCGCCGCCGACGAAAGCATCCTCGATCTCACCGAACTCGAAGCGCGCCACCACCACTTCGACGTCATCAACATCAAGCTCGACAAGTGCGGCGGTCTGACCGAGGGGCTGCTGATGGCGCGCCGCGCGCGCGCGCTCGGCAAGCAGGTCATGGTCGGCAACATGTGCGGCACCAGCCTGGCGGCGGCGCCCGCGTTCGTACTCGGCCAGTGCTGCGACGTGGTGGATCTGGACGGGCCGATCTTCCTCAGGCAGGACCGCACGCCGTCAGTGCGTTACACCGATGGCCACATCTGGTGCGGCGACGAGGTCTGGGGGCCGTCGGCGACGGCATGAGCAGCGTCGCCGACAAGACGTGGTTCGGTCAGCCACGCGGGCTGACGATTCTGTTCCTGACCAACATGTGGGAGCTGTTCTCCTACTACGGCATGCGCACGCTGCTGGTCTATTACATGACCAAGCAGCTGCTGTTCGCGCAGGAAAAGGCGTCCTTCATCTATGGCGCGTACACGGCGATGGCGTACTTCACCCCGATCCTCGGCGGCGCCATCGCCGACCGCTGGCTGGGCAAGCGCAATGCCGTGATTCTCGGCGGCAGCATCATGGCCTTCGGGCACTTCGTGATGGCGTTCGAGCCGATGTTCTACGTCGCGCTGGCGACCATCGCGCTCGGCAACGGCCTGTTCCTGCCAAGCCTGCCGAGTCAGATCAACGATCTCTACGCCGCCGACGACCCCCGCCGCGGCCGCGCCTACAACGTTTACTACGTCGGCCTGAACATCGGCGGCTTCATGGCCCCACTGGTGTGCGGCACGCTTGGCGAAGTCTACGGCTGGCACTACGGCTTCGGCGCCGCCGGCATCGGCATGTTCATCGGTCTGCTGATCTACGTGTTCGGCCGAAGCTACCTGCCGCCCGAACCGTTGCGCGGCGTGGCGCGCGCGGTGGATGCGCAGGAAGAGCGCGGCAACCATCGCAAGGTGTGGCTGTTGTTGCTGGGCGTCGGGATCGCCGCGACCATTTTCCGCGGTGCCTACGAGCAGGTCGGCAACACGCTGCCGCTGCTGATCGACACCGGCGTGGACCGGGTGATCGCAGGCTTCACTATTCCGATGACGTGGTTCCAGTCGCTCAACCCGCTGCTGGTGATCAGCATGACGCCCTTGCTGCTGCTGCACTGGCGCCGCCGCGCCGAGGCCGGACACGAGACCGCGCCTGCGCTGCGCATGGCAATCGGCGCGTTGATCGTGGCCGGTGCGTACGTGCTGCTGGCCGCGGTGACCGCCGTCGCCGGCGACACCCGCATCGGCTGGCTGTGGCTGGTCGCGTTCTTTGTGATCCTGACGCTGGGCGAGCTCTACATCCTGCCGACCGGCCTCGGCCTGTTCGCCAGGCTCGCGCCGCCGCGACTGGGCGCGACCACGGTGGCCTCGTGGTTCCTCGCGGTCTTCAGCGGGAGTCTGCTGGCGGGCCTGGTCGGCACGCTGTGGTCGAAAGCGAGCCATTCCGGCTTCTTCCTGCTGCTCGCCGGCCTGGCCGTCGTGGCCGCCGCCTTGCTGTGGCGCCTGGATCGCCCGATCCGCGCGCTGCGATGATCCGCTTCATCCCGCACCGGAGTTCCGCCATGTCACGTCTGACGATCGCCCTGCTGCCGCTCGCCCTCGCTGCCTGCAGTGCCGCGCCGGTGATCGACACGCCAGCGCACTACGACCTGCTGATCCGCAATGGCGTGGTCTACGACGGCAGCGGCGCACCGCCACAGCGTGTGGACGTGGCCGTGCGTGGCGACCGTATCGCGGCGCTGCTGCCGCCGGGCAGCGGCGCATTGGCCGACACGACGCTCGATGCCCGCGGTCGCGCGGTGTCTCCGGGCTTCATCAACACCCTGAGCTGGGCGACCGAATCGCTGATCGTCGACGGCCGCGGCATGAGCGACACAAGACAGGGCATCACGCTGGAAATCTTCGGCGAAGGCTGGTCGATGGGGCCGGTCAACGCGCGCATGAAGGCCGATGCGCTCAAGCAGCAGGGCGACCTCCGCTACGACATGCCGTGGACGTCGTTCGGCGGCTATCTCGAGTTCCTCGAGCAGCGCGGCATCACGCCGAACGTGGCCTCGTTCGTCGGCGCGACCACCGTGCGCATCCATGAACTCGGCGAGGACGATGTCACCCCGTCGCCCGCGCAACTCGCCGGCATGCAGGACGTGGTGCGCGAGGCGATGCGCGAGGGTGCGCTCGGTGTCGGCAGCTCCCTGATCTATCCGCCGGCGACGTTCGCCGACACCGCCGAATTGGTTGCCCTGGCGCAGGCGGCCGCGGAATCGGGCGGCGGGTATGTCTCGCACATGCGCAGCGAGGCGGACCGCTTTCTCGAGGCGCTCGACGAGACCATCGCCATCGCGCGCGCGACCGGGCAACGCGCCGGGGTGTACCACCTCAAGGCCGCGGGCGAGAAAAACTGGCCGAAGATGGCGCAGGCCATCGCGCGGATCGAAGCCGCGCGCGCCGAAGGCCTGCAGGTCAGCGCCGACATGTATGCCTACACCGCGGGCGGCACCGGCCTGACCGCCAGCCTGCCGCCGTGGGTCCAGGCGGGTGGCCACGACGCGATGATCGCGCGTCTGCGCGACCCCGCGATCCGCGCACGTGTGCTTGCGGACATGCGCAATCCGGACGTCGACTGGGAAAACCTGCGGCTGCTGGCCGGATCCGACGACCGCTTGTTGCTGCTCGATTTCCACAATCCGGCGCTGAAACCGTTGAGCGGGCGCAGCCTCGCCGATATCGCGCGCGAGCGCGGCACGTCGCCGGAAGACACTGCGATCGACCTGATCATCGAGGACGACTCGCGGATCGGCACGGCGTACTTCCTGATGAGCGAGGCGAACGTCGAGCTCGGTCTGAAACAGCCGTGGGTCAGCCTGGGATCGGACGCGGAATCGTCGGCGCCCGAAGGCGTGTTCCTGAAATCCAGCACCCATCCCCGCGCCTACGGCAACGTTGCGCGCTTCCTGGGGCATTACGTGCGAGACCGCGGACTGATGCCGCTGGAAGAAGGGATCCACCGCCTGACCGGCCTGCCTGCGGCGAACTGGAAGCTGGACCAGCGCGGCTGTCTGCAGCCGGGTTGCTACGCCGACATCGTGGTGTTCGACCCGGCGATCATCATCGACCATGCGACGTACGACGCCCCCAGACAGTACGCGAGCGGCGTCGGCGAGGTGTTCGTCAACGGGGTGCAGGTGTTGCGCGACGGTGAACACACCGGCGCCACCCCGGGACGCGTGGTGCGCGGTCCGGGCTGGGTGGGCCGCTGATCCGTCGGACGGTGACGGGCGCACGAAGGGTAGTGTTCGGATTTCTCCAGACGTGTTGACAATTCTCTGATTGGGATCATGATCCTGATCAGGATAATCGTCTGGGGAGACAACCGATGCACGCGTTCCGATCCGCACGTCCGTGGTTCCGCTCACCGTTGTCTCTCGCCATCGCCAGTACGCTGGCCTGCGTTGTCGCCCCCGGGCTGGCCCAGGAGCGCACGACGACGGCATCGGAAGAGGCGGTCATGCTCGATTCGGTGGTCGTCACCGCCAACAAGCGCGTCGAGAACGTCCGTGACGTCGGCGCCTCGATCAGCGTCATCGGCGAACGGCAGCTGGAGAACATGTCCGCGAGCTCGCTGACCGATTACGCGGCGCTGATTCCGGGCATGCAGGTGCAGAGCAGCGGTACCCCCGGCCTGACGTCGGTCTCGCTGCGCGGCATCTCGACGCTGTCGTCGGGCGCGACGGTGGCGACCTACATCGACGAGGTGCCGGTCGGCTCGAGCGGCATCTACCAGAGCGCCGGCTCGCTGATGCTGGACCTGCTGCCCTATGACATCAGCCGCGTGGAAGTGCTGCGCGGGCCGCAAGGCACGCTGTACGGTGCCGGCGCGATCGGCGGCCTGCTCAAGTACGTCACCCGCGCGCCGGACCTGGTCAACGAGGAGTTCCGCGCCGGCGTCGGGCTGCGCTCGGTGACGGATGGCGGGCAGGACTGGAATGGCCGCATCGGTGTCGGCGTGCCGCTGCAGGAGGATCGCTTCGGTCTGCGCATGAGCTTCGCGCGCAACGGCCTGCCGGGCTACACCGACAACGCCGTCGACGGCCGCCGCGACATCAACGACAGCGAGCAACTGGGCGGTCGCGCGGCACTGTCCTGGGACGGCGACGCGGTCGACGTCGATCTCGCGGTGTTGCACCAGCGCATCAAGGCCGACGACCGGGCCGTGGTCGCCCTCGCGCCCGACAGCTACGCGCCGCTCGGCGGTGAATTCGAAAGCAGGAACTGGCAGCGGCAGCCGTTCACCAAGGAGCTGACGCTGACCTCGCTCAGTGTGGCTTGGGATCTGGGTTGGGCCGATCTCGTCTCCGCGACCGGCTGGTCGAAAACCAAGACACTGGACCAGATCGACACGACGGTGCAGTTCGGCGAGGTGGCGGACCTGCTGCTGGGGTTCCCCGAGCCCGGCAGCTCGAACGTGCGCTACACCTTCGATCTAGACAAGATCACCCAGGAGTTTCGTTTCAGCTCCGAAACAGGTGGTCGCTTCGAGTGGATGGCGGGCGTGTTCTACACCAAGGAAGACGCGCTGCAGAACCAGGTCGCGTGGCTGGGCCAGCGCGATGGCTCCCCGCTGCCGGCGCCGTTCGACGCGGCATTCGGGACCCTGGCGGTGATCGGCCTGCCGAGCACGTACGAGGAAGTCGCGCTGTTCGCCAACGCATCGTGGCGGTTCGGTGAGCGCTTCAAGATCGACGCCGGCCTGCGCCAGGCCCGCAACGACCAGTGGTTCAGCCAGAATGTCAGCGAAGGTATCCTCGCGCCGATCGGCGATGCGCCCGGCGAATCGACCGAAGACGTGTTCACCTGGAGCCTGAGCCCGCAGTTCAAGCTGGCCGAGGACACGATGCTGTACGCGCGCGTCGCCACCGGCTACCAGCCCGGTGGCCCCAATGTCGCGCTGCCGGGGATTCCGCCGAGCGTGGACTCGTCGATGCTGGCCAGCTACGAGCTGGGACTGAAATCGCAAACCGCCGACCGCCGTGTGCAGGTCGACGTGTCCGCATTCCGGATCGAGTGGGACGACATCCAGGTGGCGTCGTCGTTCAACGGCATCGGCGGCCTAGTCAACGGTGGCGAGGCGAGCAGCCAAGGCCTGGAACTGGCCTCGCAGTTCCGCGCCACCGATGCGCTGTCGCTCGGCATCAATGCCGCCTACACCAAGGCGCGGGTCAAGAACGATTTTGAAGCCACGGTCATTCCGCAGGGCGCGTTCGATGTCGTGCTCAACACCGGACTGGCCGGCGACCGCATGCCCTACGTGCCGACGCTGTCGTGGGCGGCGACCGCCGAGTACGCGTTCACGACCGCGCAAGGTCTGTCCGGTCAGGTGGGCGGTGTGCTGCGCTTCACCGGGGAGCGCTTGAGCGATACCACCGAGCGCCAGCGCGTGACCGCGCCGGGTGACCCGTCCACGGTGTTGCAGGAAGAGGTGACCGCGCCGCTGCGGCTCGACAGCTACCGCGCGCTCGATCTCTACGCCGGCTTCGGCCGGGAGCGCTGGGAGCTGCGCGCCTACGTCAGCAATGTCACCGGCGAAGGCGGCTACTCGTCGATGACGCCGGCGGCCGGCGCGCTCAGCGGCACGTTGGCTTACCTGGCTGCGGTACCGATCCAGCCGCGGACGTTCGGCGTCGAACTCGACGTCCGGTTCTGAGCCGGACGGACCCGGCCCTATGTCCACCGCCGCCGTCGTACCGCACGCCCCCGAGGCGTTGCCCCAGCCGTACCTGCTGTTTCTCGGAGACATCGTCGAACCCGGCTACGCGAAGACCGCGTACGGTCTGCGCGACTGGGCCCCCGAGCGGTGTCTCGGCGAGTTCGCCTGTCCGGGCGCGACGGTCAGCACCGGCCTGCCGCGCCTGACCCCCGCGCAGGCCCGTGCAGGGGGCGCGCGCGCGATGGTCATCGGCGTCGCCAACCCCGGCGGGCGGATCCCGCCGGCCTGGGTGCCTGCGTTGCTCGATGCCTTGCAGGCCGGGCTCGACCTCGTCGGCGGCATGCATGCCCGGCTGGCCGGCATCGACGTGCTGCGCAACGCGGCCATCGCGCACGGGCGGCGCCTGATCGATGTGCGCGAGCCGCCCTCGGACCTGCCCGTCGCCAGCGGCCGAAAGCGCACCGGCAAGCGTCTGCTCACGGTGGGCACCGACTGCGCCCTGGGCAAGAAATACACCGCCCTGTCGCTGGCGCGCGCGTTCCGCGAACGCGGCCTCGACGCTACGTTCCGCGCCAGCGGGCAGACCGGCATCCTGATCGCCGGCGCGGGTGTGCCGATGGACGCGGTGATCGCGGACTTCGCGGCCGGCGCGGCGGAATTCCTGTCGCCCGATGCCGATCCCGAGCACTGGGATGTCGTCGAAGGCCAGGGCTCGCTGTCGCATCCCGCCTATGCGGGCGTGTCGCTGTCGCTGCTCCACGGCAGCCAGCCGGACGTCATCGTCGTCTGCCACGCAGTCGGGCGCGAACGCATGCTCGGCCATGCGCATTACCTGGTGCCGTCGATCGAGGAGACCATCGAACTCGCGCTGCGACTGGGCGCCCGCACCAATCCCGCGATCCGCTGCGCGGGCGTCAGCCTCAACACCGCGGCGCTCGACGATGCGGACGCGCAGGACGCGATCGTATCCACCGCTGCCCGCTTGGGCCTGCCGGTCGCGGATCCGGTCCGCGGCGGCGCGGCGTTTGGTCGGCTGGTCGACGCCTGCCTCGCATGACGTCCCGGGCCAGCTGGTTCCAGCGTTACCTGTTGCCGGGCTTCGTGTTCCAGGCTGCGGTGATCGCCGGCGGGTATGCGACCGGGCGTGAACTGGTCGAGTTCTTCCTGCCGGCCGGTCCCTGGGGCGGCCTGCTCGGCATGACGGTCAGCATGCTGGTGTGGAGCGGCGTGCTGATGGTCAGCTTCGAGCTGGCCCGCGTCGCCCGCGCCTGGGATTACCGCGCGTTCTTCAAGGTGCTGCTGGGCCGCGGCTGGTTCGCGTTCGAGATCGGCTACGTGCTGTTGATGCTGGTGATCCTGGCGGTCATGGGCGCGGCCGCCGGCGAAATCGCCTTCAGCCTGTTCGGCCTGCCGAAGGTGGCGGGCTCGCTGGCGATGATCGCCGCCACGGGCGCGCTGCTGTTCTGCGGCAGCGCCGCGATCGAAAAATTCCTGGTCGCCTCGGTCGGCTATCTGTATCTGGTCTACGTGGTGTTCGTGATCTGGGCGGTGGTGGCATTCGGCGACCGCATCGGGACGAACTTCGCGTCGGTGCCGGTCGAGGCCGGGTGGTTCAAGGCCGGCGTGACCTACGCCGGCTACAACGTCGCCACCATTCCCGCGGTGTTGTTCTGCGTGCGCCACTTCGGCCGTCGCCGCGAGGCACTCGCCGCCGGCGCGCTGGCCGGACCGCTGGGCATGCTGCCGGGCGTGGTGTTCTACATCGCGATGATGGGCTACTACCACGAGATCGGCGCCGAGGCCCTGCCGTCGGCGTTCCTGCTGGCGAAATTGCAGGCACCGTGGTTCGAGTGGGTGTTCCAGATCGCGGTGATGCTGACGCTGGTGGACACCGGCGTCGCGCTGCTGCACGCCCTCAACGAGCGTGTCGCCAACACTTGGGCGGAGCGGCAGCGTCCGATGCCGCGCGCGCTGCGTCCGGCGCTCGCGGTGGGCGTTATGCTGATCGCGGTGTATGCCGCCACGGCCGTCGGCCTGGTCGACCTGATCGCCAAGGGCTACGGCACGCTGACCTGGTATTTCCTGGCGATTTACGTACTGCCGCTGATGACCTGGGGCGTATGGCTGCTGTGGCGCCGCAGGTCGATCGGTGTAATCCCCTTGCCTTGAACGACACGTCCGCGAGGACGGGAGACGCCGTCATGTCGAACCCTTTGCCGGCCATCGCCGGAGCGCTTCTGTCGCTGTGCGTTCTCACCGCCGCTGCGGCGCCGCCTGCCGGTTTCGATGCGCGGGTCGAGGCCGCGATGCAATCCCGCGACGTGCCGGGCATGGCGATCGCGATCGTCGAGGACGGCGAGATCGTGCACGCCAAAGGCTATGGCGTGCGTCGGCTCGGCGCGCCGGAGCGCGTGGACGCCGACACCATCTTCCCGACCGGTTCGACCGGCAAGGCGGTGACGGCGGCGGCGCTCGCGATCCTCGTCGACGACGGCAAGCTCGGCTGGGACGACCGGGTCATCGACCATCTGCCCGATTTCCGCATGTACGACCCCTGGGTCACGCGCGAGATGACGGTGCGCGATCTGCTGCTGCACCGCAGTGGCCTGGGGCTGGGTGCGGGCGACCTGCTGTTCATTCCCCGCACATCGCGCAGCCGCGCCGACATCGTGCGCGCACTGCGGCACATCCGGCCGGCCACAAGTTTCCGCAGCGGTTACGCCTACGACAACATCCTCTACATCGTCGCCGGCGAAGTGGTGGCAGCGGTCAGCGGACAGGACTGGGAAACCTTCGTGCGCGAGCGCATCTTCGCGCCGTTGCAGATGCGCACCGCGACCAGTCACGAGGACGATCGCTTCGCGACCGAGAATCGCGCGCAGCCGCATGCGCGTTTGGATCCGCGCCTGCGCGGCCTCGGCCCGCAACAGCTGCTGCCGGAACGCGAAGGTCTGGGCCAGGTCGGCGCCGCCGCGGGCGGCTTGTCCTGGAGCGCGCAGGACTTCGCGCGCTGGCTGCAGGTGCAGCTCGCGCTCGGCGCGCTGCCGGACGATCGCGGCCGGCTGTACAGCGAAGCTTCGGCGCACGAGATGTGGACGCCGCAGGTACCTGTGCCGATCCGCCCTTACCCGGCGCCGATCACCGACATCACCCCCCAGTTCTCCGGCTATGCGCTGGGCTGGAACGTGCAGGACTACCGCGGCATCAAAGTCATCCAGCACGGCGGCGCGGTGTTCGGCGTGCTGGCCTTCACCGTGCTGGTGCCCGAGCGGAACATCGGCATCTCGCTGCAGATCAATTCCGAAGACGTGGACGTCCTGCGGGGGCTGGGTTTCGAGCTGCTCGACCATTACCTCGGCTTCGAGCCCCGCGACTGGGTCGCGGCATTCGCCACCTGGAATCAGGCGCGCCTCGCCGACGGCCTGGCCGCGCTGGACGCGACCGGCGCGCAGGTCCGCAGGTCATCACGGCCGTCGCTGTCGCCAGCCGGTTACGCCGGGACCTACGCCGATGCCTGGTACGGCCCGATCACCATCACCGAGACAGGCGGCAAGTTGCGCATCGACTTCCACCAGACGCCCGGCATGCAGGGCACGCTGACCCACTGGCAGTACGACACCTTCCGGGTGACTTGGGACGATGCGGCGATCGAGCCGGCGTCGGTCGCCTTCTCGCTGGACGCGGAAGGCAAGATCGCGCAGATCCGGATGCAGGCGATCTCGCCGACTGCGGATTTCAGCTACGACTACCAGGACCTGCTGTTCGAACCCCAGACAGTGAAGTAGCGCCGCGCATCTGCATGACACGGCCGCGTCCGGGTTTGCCGGACACGCCGACGCGTTGATTGCCGACACGTGCGTCTGTCGAACCGGGAACGTCCGCACGCGTTTCGACGGCAGAAATCGTCGATGCTCAACGGCCCGGGCGTCGATGTCGCGCTTGCGGTTGTGACGACGCCAGAAGAGTGCAGAAGATGGACAGCAGAAATCCAGTCGCAGGAGTTCTCGCAGACGCGCTGAACGTCTGGGCGTGGTGCACGACTGTTGTACGCGGCCAGCAACGCGCATGTGGCAGCGACGATTCAAGGTGCAGGACCGGTGCCCGTCTGGGTTCAACACGCAGCGCCGGCACGATCTCGAGCACTTTGCGTATGCAACGCAGTGTCGCCGTCATTCTTTCACTCGTCCTCGTGGCCTGCGCGCCCACATCGAACTCCGCGGCGGCGCAACCGGCGGCGAGGGCGACAGCATCCGCCTGTCCGATCGATTCGTTCGATGTCTTCATCGAGCGCTTCGGTCGCGAAATCGCGTTCCAGGAACTGACGACCGCCGATCCGCTCATCGTCGAGCGTTACGACACCGATGCCGAGCCCGAGCCCCGCCGCGTCGTGGCGGATGTCGCGCTCGCGGACGTGGTCTGGCCGGTGATGCCGCGTCTCGACCTCGTCGGCGGCAGCGGTCGCACCTACGACATCGCGGCGGTCGCGGATGGCCGCATGGAAGTGCAGGTCCGGACGCCCGACACCAGCGACCAGCAACGCTACGTCTTCGGAAAATCGCCGTGCTGGCAGCTGCAGCGCGTGGTCGACGAGTCGATCTGACATCCCTCGCGCGCAATGTGCAGCGCGATCCGTCTCAAGGAGTGATCGATGCACCTGACATGGAGGTTCGCGCCGCTCTGTTCCGCGCTGCTGCTCGGCTGCGTCGCCCAGGAGGAACCGGTCGCGATACCGTCCGGACCCGACATCGCAACGACCGCGGATGCTTCGCAGATGCCCGCGTCGCACGAACCGCCGACCGCGACGCCGCCGGATGTGGATGATCCGGCCGCCTTCGTGCCGCAGGGCGCGACCCTGGTCGATACCGTGCCGGGCGATCTGACCGGGCGTGGCAGCGCCGACGCATTGATCGTGTTCTCGCCGGCCACGACGGACGGACGCGCATTCGGCGATGGCCCGGCGCGCACGGTCGTCCTGCTGGCCCGGGATGCGACGGGCACTCTGCAGAACGTGGCCGAGAACGCGCGCATCGTGCCGTGCGCGCGCTGCGGCGGCATGGCGGGCGATCCCTATGCCGGCGCCCGGATCGAGGCAGGTATCGTGAGGCTGGCAGTGGCCGGTGGATCGCGCCAGCGCTGGTTCCACGACTACGTCTTCCGATACGCGCCAGAGCGCGCGACCTGGCAGCTCGCGAACGTGGCCCGCGGTGTGACGGACACGCAGACAGATCTGCAGACACACGAGGCACTGACCGCGGCGGACTTCGGCGACATCGATTTCGTGGACTTCGACCCGGCACGCCTTCCCCCGGCGCCGGTGCTGGATTGACGCCTTGAGGAATTGCCGACCAATCGAGACATGACGAACCCGGACGCTTCGTCGAAACGCACCCAGCAGAAGGAACTGCACGATGACCACGGAACGAGAAGCACAGCTCTTGCGTGATGCCTATGCAGCCGGCATCACCCGGCCGCGCGAACTGGCGAATTTCATGGCCCAGGTCGGTCATGAATCGGGTGGGCTCGAACGCCTCGAAGAAGGTTTCCGCTACACGCGCAGCGCCGAGCAGATCAGCGGCAACGTGCGCTCTGCCCTGCGCCAGGGTCGCGATGCGCTCGAGGCCGCTCGACTGGAGGCGTTGGCGGGCCGGCCCGAAGCACTCGCCGAACTGATGTACGGCGGGCGCATGGGCAACAGCGAGCCGGGCGATGGCTATCTGTATCGCGGGCGCGGCTACATGCAACTGACCGGCAAGCACCAGTACGCCGCTGCCGGCGAGGCGCTGGCACTGGACCTGGTCGGCAATCCGGATCTCGCAGCGCGGCCCGAGCACGCGTCGCGCATCGCCACCTGGTACTGGCAGCAGAACGTGCCGCCGGGCTCGCGTGAGGATGCACGCGCGGCGGGTGCATCGATCAACGGGACCGATCCGCCGAACGGGCTGGACGACCGGATGCAACGCTTCGAACGCTGGGCGCGCGAGCTCACGCCGGACCGTATCCAGACGTTGTCGGACGCGCGCGCGGTCGAGGCCGACATCGAAACGCCGGCGGCCGGATTCGCGCAGACGATGCGCGTCATGCTGCCGCCGCAGGCCGGGATCGCGCCGCACGTGACCGGGCATTACGGCGAACAGCGGGGCGCGCATGCGCACGGCGGCACCGACTTCAACTATGCCGGCGGGCAGACCGGGGTCAATCTGGCGCATCCGGTCGTGCACAGCCCGGTCGCGGGCGTGGTCACGTTCTCCGGTGGCGCGTTCGGGACCGTGAAGATCCGCGATGCGCAGGGGTACTCGCACGAGATCCTGCATCTCGATGCCCGCCAGGTCGAAGCGGGCCAGGCGCTCGCAGCTGGCGATCCGATCGGCACCATGGGCGGCCGTGGCCCGGAAGGCCCGGCGCAGTACGCACGTCACGTGCACTACCAGTTGCGGGATCCCCAGGGTGCTCTGCTCAGCCCGGAAACGTTCTGGAGCCGCGCCCCCGCGCCGGTGCAAGGAGAACCGCACGCCGATGCATTGCTGCGCGAAAGCAGCCGCGGCAACGACGTCCGTCACCTGCAGACCGCGCTGGCCGGACTCGGTTTCACGGATGCGCGTGATCGCGCGCTGCAGGTCGACGGTGTGTTCGGCGCACGGACCACCGAAGCCGTGCGCGCGTTCCAGCAGGCGCAGGGTCTGGAAGTCGATGGCATCGTGGGACCGGCCACGCGCGGCGCCCTCGAACAGGTGTCGCGACGCCAGCCGGCCGAGCCGTCGACTGCGGTGCCTGCGCCGGGCGCGGCGGCGTCGCCACTCGACGTACTGCTCGCAGCCGCGCGGTCCGGCGACCCTGCCATGCTCAAGGGCGCGTTGGATGATTTCTCGGAGACCGCACTCGGTCGGACCTTCGCCGTCCAGGTCGCGCGTGCAAACGCAACGCCAGACGCGCCTGAAGCCGCACCCGAGCAGGGCTGCGCGCGCTGATCGTCTGCATCGATGAATGGGATGCCGCCGCGAACTGGGGTCCACCCCAGCTGTCGACGCGCGCCGTGTATGCCTAGGGTCGGTCCATCGGTCCTGTGGAGATGGTCATGAG
Organism: Lysobacteraceae bacterium PS02340; assembly: GCA_029959605.1. Classification (GTDB taxonomy): domain Bacteria; phylum Pseudomonadota; class Gammaproteobacteria; order Xanthomonadales; family Xanthomonadaceae; genus Luteimonas; species Luteimonas flava. The sequence goes on from JASCOC010000011.1 coordinate 62,054, forward strand.
CTTCAGCGTCCAGTCGTCCAGCGTCACGCCGTCGAGCCTGCAGGCGATGCCGCCGCCGGATGTCCTGCGTGCGCAGTCGCAGGGCGCGCCGCCGCTGCCCACGGGCAGCTACCAGCTCGAACCCGGCTATCACCCGCAGCTCGGCGCCCTGTTCGCGACCGGCGGGACTGCCGCGAACGCGGCGTCGTTCGACAGCCAGGTGCGCGGTCAGGAATCGCGGGCGATCGATCTGGACCTCATGCAGATCTCCGCCGCGGTCTACGACCCGGCCGTGCAGCAAGTCGGCGACTGGAGCCGGGTCAGCGATGCGGACCTGATGGCCGCCGGTATCGACCCCGCACTGCTTGAGAATCCGCAGAGCGGATTCCGCGCCGGCATCTACACCGACGGCGACGACAACCACGTGCTGGCGTTCGCCGGATCGAACGATCTGAAGGACTGGACCGGCGCGAATTTCCGCCAGGGCGTGGGCTGGCAGTCCGAGCAGTACGACGAAGCCGTGCAGCTGGCGCAGCTCGCCTCCGCCGCCTATGGCGACGATCTGGCCATCACCGGACATTCGCTCGGCGGCGGACTGGCCGCGACCGCGGCGATGGCCGTCGATGGCGCTGCCGTGACGTTCAACGCCGCCGGCGTGCACGACCGCACGATCGAGGGGCTGGGTCTTGATCCCGCAACCGCCAAGGCCGACGCCGCCGATGGCCAGATCCGTCGTTACAACGTCGACGGCGAAGCGCTGACCAAGGCCCAGCAGGACATCTGGGTGGTGAACAACATTCCCGATGCACCCGGCCACGAGATCGTGCTCGACGATCCCTCGCCGCTGACCGGATTCGACCGTTTCAATCCGATTTCGATCGTCTCCCACAGCATCGCCAAGCACATGCAGGACACGGTGATCGAAGCGCTGTCGCAGCAGCAGCCGTGGGCGAACTGATCTGATCCGTGTCGACGGGATGCCCGCGGCGGCTGTGTGAGAATGCGGGCATGCGCGCCGCAGTCCTGAGCCTGTTGCTGATGTTGTCCGGCGCCGCCTGCAGTGGAGACGCGATGGACGCTCGAGCCGCTTTCACCGATGCCAGCGCGGCTGCGCTGGCCGATGCCGTTGCCGACGACGATGCCGCCGCCGTGCGCACGCAGGTGCAGGCCGGCGCCGATCCGAACGCCCGCGGCGACCAGGGCGTGAACCTGTTGCAGATCGCGATGCTGGCCCAAGCCAAGGACGCGTTGGCGGCGCTGCTCGATGCCGGCGCCGATCCGAACGCGCCGGGACTCGGTGGCGCAACGGCGGTGCATGGCGCCGCGATCGCCGACGATCCGGAGTATCTGAAGATCGTGCTCGACCGCCGCGGCGATCCCGATGCGCGACACGGCGAAACGCATGCCACGCCGCTGGCGGGCGCGACGGGGCCGCGCACCGATGCGCAGTTCCGCATGCTGCTCGCGGCTGGCGCCGATCCAGGCGCCGCCGATCGCACCGGCAATACGCCGCTGCACAAGGCCGCGATGATCAACGCCGGCGACCACGTGCTGGCTCTGCTGGATGCGGGCGCGGACCCGCTGGCGAAGAACGCCCAGGGCGCCACCTTCCAGCGCTTCTTCTTCAAGACGCCCGATGCCCGTCTCAACGACGCGGCGCGCGCGAAGCGCGAGGCCGTGGTGGCGTGGCTGCAGGCGCATCAGGTGCGGCTCGAGGCCGGCGCCGACTGAAGGTGGCGGCGACTGACGCGCCAGCCGTTCCGTCGCGCCGCTCGGCTCTAGAAGTCGCAAATGGTCCGTTGCTCTCGAGGCGGGCAACTGACCCTGCCACCGTCTGCACGACCCTGCACCGTTTCCGATGCGAGCGCAGCTGCCAGGCTTGATCCGGAGCGCGCCGAGTGCAGGAACGTGCAGGGCCGTCAGGTTCGACACCGCGTCCGATCGCGCATTTTCTGCACCCGTCGACGATGCGGACTGCACACTGCCCGTGGCGTCCCGAACATTCGCAAAGCCGGTCCGACGACATTGACGCCCTAGTGCCCGCCCTAGATGGCAGCCGCCGACGCCCGCGTTAGCGTGGAGTCCTCGAAAGCCCGGGTGGAGCGCGGACATGTCCCTGACCATTGGCGATGGCATCGGTCGCGTCCAGGACACCTGGCGTCCGCAACAGACACCGCTCCAGTCGTACAGCCCGCCGCTGCCGCCGCCGCAGAGTGGCGCCTACCGCCCCGACACCAGCTATCACCCGCAGGTGCAAGCGCCGGGCACCGCGCCCGCGCAGGGCCAGGGGCAGGGCGGTACCAGCCCGTATGCGATTCCCGCAGGCAGCACGCTCGACGAGGTCGCCAGCGGCACGCAGGCGCAGCCCTTCGACGTGACCCTCTCGCAGCTCGCCACCGCCGTGTATGGCACGCGCGGCGCGCCGCCGCCGGGCTGGGAGGCGGTCAGCGACCAGCAACTGATGGACCAGGGCGTCGCCGATCCGCAGGCCTGGCGTCTGCAGTACCTCGGCGCCAACGATGCGGTGCCGAGCAACGCCCAGGAATTCCGCGCCGAGGTCTATACCGACGGCGCCGGCAACTACGTGCTGTCCTATCGCGGCACCGCCGAGGGCGGCCCGGACTGGGAGAACAACTTCCGCCAGGGCCTCGGCTACGAGACCAATGACGGCGACAAGTTCAGCGTCACCGCGGTCAACACCGCACGCGAGTTCGCGAACGTGTTCGGCGACAACGGCGCCAATTCCTCGAATCTCGCGATCACCGGCCATTCGCAGGGCGGCGGCCTCGCCAGCGTCGGCGCGTTGGCCAGTGGCATTTCCGCCGTCACGTTCGATGCGTCGGGCATCCATCCCAATACGCTCGACCGCATCGGTATCGATCCGCAGGCCGCGCGCGACAGCGCCGAGGGTGGACAGATCCGGGCCTACTCCCTGTCCAGCGATGCGCTGACCAACGTGCAGGACAGCTGGGTGACCGGCATCGTCGCGCCGGATGCGCTGGGCACGCAAATCGTCGTCGACCCGACGGCTGCGGACGTCGACAACATGTTCTCCAATTACGGGCCGATCGAAGGCTTCTCGCAGGCGCAGAGCGACACGCTCAACACGGTGGTCGAAGCCGCGCGCGATCCGGTGACCGGGCTGTTGATGACGACCGCGATCGCGCCGGTGACCACGGCCGGTGGCGCGCTCGTGGGCAGCCTGTTCGGCAATCCGCTCGGCGGCGCCGCAGCCGGCGCGCTGGCCGCACCCGCGCTCGTGTTCGGCGGCGGCGAACTCGCCTACGCCGCGATCAGCCACAGCCCCAACGCGCTGACCGCCGGCATGATCGAAGCGCAGCCGTGGCAGGCGGGCTACCAGAACCCGTCCTCCACCGGCCGCGATCTGCAGAACCTGCTGCCCGATGCGACCAAGGACGACTACGCGCGCAACGTGCATGACTTCGCCACCGACGTCGACACCGTGGTCGCCAACGAATTCGCCAACGGCCAGTACCTGCAGGGCGGTATCAGCCTGGCCGGTGACTTCGCCGAAGGCGCGTTCAATTCCGCCGGTGACACCATCGATGGCTATGCCGACCAGCTGGCCGGTGTGGTCGACCGCAACATCGGCGGCTGGGGTGGCAGCGCGCTGTCGACCGTGATCGACGGGGCGGGCGATGTCGCCGAGTTCACCACCGACGTGGCCGGCCAGGTGACCGAGATCTTGGCCGACGGCGTGGGCTGGGAAGCTCAGGGCGCGACGAACTTCGTCGGTGGCCTGTTCGGCCGCTGAGACTCACGGACCGCGCATGTGTCGTGCGTATGATCGGGCGCTGACATGACCCGCCTCCGCGCCCTGTCTTCGACCGTCCTTCTCCTCTGCGCCGCAGGGTGTGCACAGCCGTCCATGAGCAACGACGCATTCAATTCGCCGACGACGGCGCAACTGGCCGACGCCGTCCGCCGCGGCGATGCCGCCGAGATCCGCCGACAGCTCGAACACGTCGCCCCCGACACGCCGGGCAGTGACGGCGAGACGCTGCTGATGGAAGCGATCCGCCAGCGCCGTGCGGCCAGCGTGGATGCGCTGCTCGAAGGCGGCGCCGATCCCAACCGTGTCAATGCGCGCGGCGACACGCCGGTGCATGCCGCGGCGTTCTCCGGTGATCCGGCGATCCTGCGCGCGGTGATCGCCAAGGGCGGCGATGTCGACGTGGCCAACCCGCACACCGGCGCCACGCCACTGGTGCAGGCATTGCTGTCGCCGACCGCCGGCCAGGCCGAGGTGCTGCTCGATGCGGGCGCCGATCCCAATCTCGCCGATCGCAATGGCGACACGCCGCTGCACGTCGCCGGCCGCACCAACGGCGGCGCGGCGATCCTCGCGCTGCTGCGCAAGGGCGCCCGCCCGCAGACGGAGAATTCGCGCGGCGTGACCTTCCAGCACGAGTATTTCGGCTTCCCCGCGAACCTGCTCAACGACCGCGCCCGCGCCGAGCGGCGCGAGATCGTGGCCTGGCTCAAGACCAACGGCGTGCCGCTGGAAGCGAACGTCGCCGCGACGTACTGAGCCGCTGCCGCCCTGAACGGGCGCGCCGCGACCTAGGGTCCGCACCAGCTGTCCTGCGCTGCCCCGGCCCCCTATCGTCGGGGCTATCGTTTCCGTAGGTGCGCGCGCCATGAGCCTGTCCCCGGTATCCGGCAACAACACGCCCGTCGATCCGTTCCGCGATTTCGCGCTCGATCCGGCGCTGCAGGCCTCGTCCGCGCTGCAGCCGCGCACGCCCGCGAACGTCGACACCAGCGCCGGCTTCCCGCGCGGCGATGGCAGTTTCGCCGATTCGGTCCGCGGCACCGCGCCGCAGCCCGACCAGGATCTGCAGTTCGCCCTGATGGCGAACGACAGCTACACGCTGACCGGCCCCGATGGCGTCACCGGCACCGCGGCCGAAGCCGATCTGCAGGCCGCGGGCTGGAACCGTCTCGAGCCCAGCGCCGACGGCACGCATCTGGTCGATGCGCAGGGCAACCAGATCCCGATCTCGCCGGACGCGCTGCACGACGCGCAGACGGGCTTCGATGCGGCGATCTATCAGAACTCCGACGGCCAGTACGTCGTCGCCTATCGCGGCACCGACAGCTGGGGCCTGGGCGCCGGCGGCGATTCGCGCGCGAACGGCGGCCAGGGTCTCGGCATGGAGACCGCGCAGTATTCGCAGGCGATGGAGCTGGCGAACATCGCGGTGGACACCTTCGGCACCGGCAACGTCGCGATCACCGGCCATTCGCTGGGCGGCGGTCTCGCTTCGGCCGCGATGCTGGCCACGGATGTGCCGGGCGTGACCTTCAATTCCTCGGGCTTGAGCAACAACACGCTGACCGGCCTGGGCTTCAATCCGAATGCCGCGCGCGGCGAGATCGCCGACAGTGGCCAGATCCGCCGTTACGTCGTCGATGGCGATCCGCTGACGCTCGCGCAGCAGGACATCCCGATGATTCCGGTGCTGAGCATGTCGCCGCCGAACGCGGTAGGCACCGAGCTGCGTGTCGCGCCGCCCGAGGGCATGGGCCGCTTCGACATGCTCGGCCTGCACGGCGGTGGTGGCGACAATCCGTCCTACGTCGAAGCCCTGCGCCAGAACGAGGCGCAGGCGCCGGTCGATCGTTCGGGCACCAATCTGGGGCTGGCGCTCGGCACGCTCGAGAACATCGGTGAGCACAACCTCAATCAGCTGGGCTCGCTGGCCAACGGCATCGGCGGTCTCTATTCCGATGGCCGCTCCACGGTGACCGAGGCTGTCAGCGGCATCACAGATGCGGTGCAGAACGACTACGGCAACGGCCGCTATGTCGGCGGCACCTTCAGCATCGCCGGTGACGTGGTCGACGGCGTGGTGGGTCTCGGTGGCGACGCGATTTCCAACACCCTGGGCACCGCGGGTGACGTGGTCGAAAACATCACCAATCTCGGTGGCAGCGTGCTGCGCGATCTCGGCGACCGCACCGGCTTCGATGCACCGTTCGATGCCGTCGCCAGTGGCGTCGAATGGACCGGCCGCGCGGTCGACACCGTGGCCGACACCGTCGGCGACGGTGCGCAGTGGGGGTTGGACAAGGTCGGTGACGGCGCCGAGTGGGTCATCGATCGCGCCGGTGACGGCGCCCAGTGGGTCGGCGACCGCGTGGTCGACGGCGTGACCTGGACCGGCAACCGCATCGCCGACGGCGCACGCGCGGTGGGCGATGCCGCCAGCTGGACCGGTGACCGTCTGGCCGATGGCGCGCGCTGGGCCGGTGAAAACCTCAACCCGGTCAACTGGTTCCGTTGAGTGCCGCGATTCCCGGCCGTCACCACGCCCGGGATCCCCGCACCCTGTCACGACGCCCGACTGCCGGTCGGGCTAGGCTGATGGCTTGTACCGCTTCGGGGGCCTCGCCATGATGGGTGTCGCTTCGATCGCGCCATTTCCGCAGTGGCGGATCATCGCCTGCATCGTGTTGGCGCTCGCTGCCAGCGGCGCCTGCGCCAGACAAGGAACGAGCATGACCCAGGACCACGCCACCGATCCCGCCGCCTCCGCGCTGTCGCGCGCCGCGAGTGCGGGCGATGCCGCCGAGATCCGGCGCCTGATCGCCGACGGCGCCAATCCCAACGCCAAGGACACCCAGGGCTCGCCGCTGCTGCAGGCGGCGATCCTGCGCGGCGATCGTCGCGCGTTCCAGGCGCTGCTCGATGCCGGCGCTGACGCGACCACCGGCGCGGCCAACGGCAACACCGCCGTGCATCTCGCGGCCATGCAGGATGACGCCAGCTATCTGAAGACCTTGCTGGCCGGTGGCGCGTCGGCCGACACACCCAATACGAAGAACGGCGAGACACCGCTGTTCAACGCGCTCGAAGCACGCAACGACGAGAACATCCGGCTGTTGCTCGACGCCGGCGCGCGTGCCGATGCGACCGACGCGTTCGGCGCGACCCTGCTGCACAAGGCCGCACGCATCAACGCGACCGGCTGGGTGGTGCGCTTCCTCGAAGCCGGCGCCGATCCGACCGCCCGCGACCGCGTCGGCGTGACCTTCCAGCCCTCGTTCTTCCGCGCGCGCGACGCGGTCTTGTCGGCCGATGCCAAGCGCGACCGCGAGACCGTGCGCGAGTGGCTGGTCGCGCGGCAGATTCCGGTCGAAGACAAGCACTGATCGACGTGTCGCCCTGCGCGGGGAGACGCCTCCGGCAAATGCGCTCGCTTGCGTGCGCGCGCTCGCGATGTCTTACGGAACGCCAGCACCGTCATCCCGGCGTAAGCCGGGAACCAGTGACTTCAAGTTGAACAGCCGGGAAGTCGTGAGTCCGGCACAAGGCGTGCGCACGCTCAGGTGAAAGGCCGGATGATCAGCGCTTCGCGCTGTTGAAGCTCCGTGCCGGGCCACGCCTTGCGGACCACGAATTTCACGTTTCGCCAGGTCAGCCGCCAACCCGCTGCAACAGCTGCCCGGTCAGGGCCATGCCGGCGGCGACGCCCGCCACGCCGCGAACACTTCGGCCAACGTCGCGCGTTCCGCAGCCGTCCAGTCGGGCAGCAGGGTCGAATAGCGCGCCGGATCGCTCCACAGCGTCGGTTCGGTACGCACTGCGGCGGCGTACCAGCGCACGGCCTCGTCGCGGCGGTCGGTCGACCACAGTCCGAGGGCCAGCGTCGGCGGCGCCCACGAGGGTCGCAGCAGTCGACCGTCCAGCGCCTGTCGCCACTGCTCCAGCGCGTCCTGGTGATGGCCGGCGCGATACAGGTCCCAGCCGTAGTTCCACTGCACCGCGCTGCGCAAAGGCGCGCGCGTCGACAGCGATGCGAGCGCCTGCGCGTACATCGCGCGCCCGGTGTCCGCGCGACCGCTGCGCATCAGCGCCTGCGCCAGCTGCGCCCGCGCCTGGTCGGCATTGCGACCGTTGCGTTCGATCAACTGCAACAGCCGCGCATGGGTCTGGTCGTCGTCGCCGGCGATCGCGACGATCGGCGAGGCCGTCCGCGCATCGTCGTCGAAATAGAATTCGGCCGGCGCCGGCAACGTCTGTGCGCCGACAGTCGACGCGAACAGCAGCCCGAGCGCGCACAGGCCGGCACGCAGATATCCCATCACCCTCTCCCCCGTGTGTCCGTTCCGTGTCGTGCGGATGACCACGACATCCCCGGCCCGATTGTAGCCATGGCGCGCGGGCAGGCGCCGCGACCGGGTTCACGGATGCCGCGCTGACGCGGTGCGATCACTCGCCGGAAGAACGCCGCGCGCTCAGCGCCGCCACACCAGGCAGCGGTTGTTCGACGGCATTGCGATGTCGCCGTGCAGATGCAGACCGATCTGCAACGCGAGCGCATCCACCGCTTCGAGATCGCGGATGCCCGACCGCGGATCGCGCGCTTTGAGCCAGCCGTCGAAATCGCGGTTGCTGTCGCTGGTGTACGTGCCGCCCACGTTGAACGGCCCGTAGACCACCAGCGTCGCATCGTCGGCGAGCACACGGTCGAGGCCGGCGAAACAGGCTTCGACCTCGGGCCAGCCCATGATGTGCAGCGTGTTCGCGGTGAACACCGCATCGAAGCGACCGTCGGCGGCCGTGGACGCAGGCCAGTCGGGCTGCGCGACATCGAGCGCGACCGGTGCGGGCGTGTTCGGCAGCGCGGCCTCGTCGAGCCAGGCCGCGATGCCCGACAGATGCGCCGCGCGTTCCGAGGTCTGCCAGCGCAGCCAAGGCATCCCCGCGGCGAAATGCACCGCGTGCTGGCCGGTGCCGCTGCCGATCTCGAGCACCTGCCGACGGTGTTCGAACTGCGCGCGCAGGACGTCGAGAATCGGCGCGCGATTGCGATCGCAGGACGGCGAGAAGGGTTTGTCGGGGGACATCGTCATGCGCGACACGATACGGCACGCGATCGCGGAGGCCGGTCAGCGCCTGGACGGATCGTCGGGCCAGCGCGGGCCGCGCCGCAGGCGGACCGGGCCGGAGATCGCCGCGCCGGGATCGAGCACCGCGTCGCCCTGCGTGATCCGGATGGCACCCTCCGCCGCGAGCGCCTGCGCCACGCGGCGCACGCCCGGCATCGCGTTTCGCCAAGCCTCTTCGGGATACAGACGCCGTGCGACCTCGGACGGGCAGATGGACGCATCGAACGCGCGCGCCGCCAGCAGCGCGTGGATCTCCGCTGCGATGCGCGCATCGTCAGGGGTCACCAGCTCAGGCCGGCTGCAGCAACCGCAGGCCGAAACTCTCACCCTCGTCGTTCCAGCCATGCGTCACGCGCAGCCCGGCCTGTGCGGCCAGCGCGGAGAACGAGGCGTCGGTGTACTTCTGGCTGATCTCGACGTGCATGGCTTCGCCGGCGGCGAAATCGAAGGCGTGATCGGCGATGTGCACGGTCTGTGCGCGTTCGCTGACCAGGCTCGTTTCGATCCGCATGCGTTCGCGCGAATAGTGCGCGCGATGGCGGAAGCCGTCGGTGTCGAAATCGCTGTCGATCTCGCGGTTGAGCCGCGTCAGCAGGTTCACGGTGAACGCCGCGGTGACGCCCGCCAGATCGTTGTAGGCGGCCTCGATGATCGCCGGGTCCTTGTCCAGATCGATGCCGATCAGTGCGCAGCCGGCATCGCCCATCGTGCCGCGCATCGAGCGCAGCAGACGCACGGCTTCCTCGTCGGAGAAGTTGCCGAGCGTCGAACCCGGGAAGAACACCAGCGTGCGGTGCGCACGCCGTTCGGCGCGCGGCAGCGGCACCGGACGGGTGAAGTCCGCGCAGACCGGCAGCATCTGCACATCTGGAAAAGACTGGCCGAGGCGGGTCACGCTGTCCATCAACGCGGTGCGCGAGATCTCGATCGGCGTGTAGGCGACCGGCGCCGCCAGACCTTCGAGCAGCAGCTCGGTCTTGCGCCCGCTGCCGCTGCCGAACTCGACCACGTGCACACCGTCGCCGATCGCCTGCGCGATCGACGGCATCTGCGCTTCCATCAGCGCCAGCTCGACACGGGTGAGGTAGTACTCGGGTTGGTGCGTGATCGCCTCGAACAGGCGCGAACCTTCCGCGTCGTAGAAGTACTTCGACGGCAATGTCTTGGGCGTGCGCGACAGGCCGGCGATCGCATCGGCGGCGATGTCGTCGGGTTGCGGGCGCAGATCGGTCAGCGCGGCCTGCGCTCGGGCGCGGGCGATGGCGGCATTCATGCGGAATCCTTGGCCAGGCGCAGACCGGCGAACTGCCACCGCGCATCGGAGGGGAAGAAATTGCGGTAGCTGGCGCGCACGTGGTCGGCGGAGGTCGCGCAGCTGCCGCCGCGGAGGACCCACTGCGCATCCATGAACTTGCCGTTGTATTCGCCCAGCGTGCCCGGCCAGGGCCGGTAGCCGGGATAGGCGGTGTAGGCGCTGGACGTCCATTCCCAGACGTCGCCGAACATCTGCTGGAGACCGGTCGCGGCAGTCGACGGCGCGCTGGGATGCAGCCGGCCGGAATCGACGAAGTTGCCGTCCACGGGCAGCGAGGCGGCCGCCTGTTCCCATTCGAATTCGGTGGGCAGACGCGCGCCGGCCCAGCGCGCGAACGCATCCGCCTCGTAATAGCTCAGATGACACACCGGCGCTGCGGGATCGAGCGCGCGCCAGCCGCCCAGCGTGAACTCGGCTTCGCAGGCCTCGTTCCAGTACAGCGGTCGCGTCCAGCCACGGGCGCGTACGGTGTCCCAGCCCGCACTGAGCCACGCGCCCGCGGCGCGATAGCCGCCGTCTTCGATGAAGGCGAGAAACTCGGCGTTGCTGACCGGCCGGCTCGCCAGCGCATGCGCGGGCACCAGCACGCGATGGCGCGGCGATTCGTTGTCGTACGCGAAACCCGCATCGCCGGGCCATGCGGCATGGCCGACCTCCACGATCGATTCCTGCCGTGCGATCCAGCCGAGCGCTGCCGAGCTGCCCCCGGCCTGCGGCAGATCGTCGCGATAGGCGGGATGGAGCGGATTGCTGAAAAACGCATGCTTGATGTCGGTCAGCAGCAATTCCTGATGCTGCTGCTCGTGCTGCAGGCCGAGTTCGACGATGTCGAGCAGCCGCGCATCGAGATCGCCGCGCTGCAGTCGCGCGCGCATGCGTTTTTCGATGGCATCGCGGTAATCGGTGACCTGCGCGAGCGTCGGCCGCGACAACACGCCGCGCTGCGGCCGCGCATGCATCGGTCCTGCGCTCTGGTAGTAACTGTTGAACAGGTAATCCCAGGCGGAATCGAAGGGCGTGTACGGACCGCCGTCGGCCAGCACGAAGCGTTCGAAGAACCAGGTCGTGTGGGCGAGATGCCATTTGGTGGGGCTGGCATCGGCCATGCTCTGCACCATGGCGTCTTCCGCGCCGATGGGCGCGGCGAGCGCCGCACTGCGACCACGCACAGCATCGAAGCGCTGCGCGAGCCGGTGGCAACGCGCGTCGACATCGCCGACTCCGGAGGAGGGCGGAACAGGGGCATGCAGCGACATCGGTGAAGTTTTCGTGTGGCTGCGTGACGGTGCCGTCGTCGGCACGCTTTCAGGAATTGCAGTGCGGATCACACGCGGCATGACCTTGAACGGACATCGGCGATGCGTCTTGGATAACGGAATTTCTACGGCACGGACCACGCCGGCACTACACGCAGGCGCCGATAGTGCACATCATCATCCATACAAGGAGTTATCCGATGCGACGTATTGCGCTTCCGCTGGCGGCCGCTATGGCTTTCGCGTTCACGGCCTGCAGCAACGATCCGCCGCCGCCGGATGTCCCGCCGACCGATCCGGCCCCGATGAACGACACGGCGGCGCCGCCGGTCGATCCCGCGACGGACCCGATGAACCCGCCGCCGACCGATCCCGCATCGCCGACGCCGACCGATCCGACCATGCCGTCGCCGACGGATCCGATGACGCAACCGCCGACCGATCCGACCACCACGCCGCCGGCGACGCCGCCGGTCGAGGGTGAAGGCACCCCGACCAGCACCAGCTGATCCGCGCGTCCATACGAAACATCCCGTGCCCATGAGACCGGTCTGACGTCGCTGACGTCAGCGCCCCCCGGCGTAACTCTCTCTCCGACCGGTCCCAGTTGCCGTCCGCCCCTCCCCCGGGCGGGCGGCTTTTTCTTGTCGGATTCCCGCGCTCTCGCATCGCATCGATCGAGCTACGCGCGCGATCAGGCGGATGCGTGCGCTGGCCACGCCGCACCGCGATACGTGGCCACGTGGGCGAGCGCGAGCAGCGCATGATCCTCGTGTGTGTCGCCGTGCGCATGGACTTCGCGGTATGCGGCGAGGTCGTAACGCTCCCGCACCCGCCGCACCTTTTCGCCCGCCACGCATTGCGCGCCGGCGTAACGGCCGGTCAGGCGTGCACCATCGTTTTCGAGCGACGAACAGAAGAGGTCGAGCCCCTGCACCTCGCACCACGGTGCGAGATAGACATCGAAGCCACCGGACACGACGACGATGGTGTCGCCTTGCGCGCGATGGGCATCGAGACGCGCCTGCATCTCCGGCCGCACCAGTGCCGGCAATACCGTGGCCGCAAAGCGGCGGCCGGCGTCTTCGACGGCGCTGCGCGGCAGACCGCGGAAGGCATAGCCGACCAGCAGGCTGCGCAGCGCGTGCACCGGTAGCAGCTTGAGCTTGTAGGCCAGCACCGGCAGCGCGAACAGCAGCCTGCCGACGTGCAGGCGTCGCGGCGGTGTGGCGAAGCGCAGGAAATCCGGCAGTGTCTCGCGTGTGGTGAGGGTGCCGTCGAAATCGAACAGGGCCAGCACCGGACGCGCGTCGTGCGTGTCGCGCACGCTCATGCGATCGACAGCGCCGCCTGCGCGATCAGCGCGACCACGCAGCCGAGCGCCGCGAACCACGCGAGACTGCGCAGCCAGGCGATATCCGCGACGTAGGCGACGCCGTGCAGCAGCCGCAGCGTGACGAATGCGACGGCCAGCATCGCGATGCGGTCATGCGCCACGCCGGCGAGCTGCGACAGCACCACGCCCGCCGCGAACGGGGCGAAGGCCTCCAGCGCATTGAGATGCGCGTTGTAGGCGCGCCGCAGCCGCGGATGCTCTTGGCGCGCGATCCAGCCGCGCGGATCGCGATTGTCGTAGCGCGGCGCCGAAGCCTTGGCGAGCGCGACCCAGCAGTAGGGCAGCAGCGCGGCGATCAGCACGCACCAGTAGGCAGTGGAGAGCGTCATCGGCTGGTTCCTTGAATCCCGGTCGGTGGCTTATCGCACAGCGGTATGCACCGTGTCGCCGCTGCAGTGCTCGAAGCCCTCCCCCGCGGAGGCGGGGGAGGGTTGGGAGGGGGCAAACGTGCCGATCAAGACGTGACGTCTCTCAAGAGCGGAAGCGAGCTCTTGATCTTCGCGTCTTCCGGGGGCTGACGGTTCGCCTGCACCCAACCCTCCGCCCGTGAAGGGCGCAATGCCCCGTGGACGGGGGGAGGGCCTGAAACAAAAAAAGCGGCGACATCACTGTCGCCGCTTTCGTCATGCAAGGCTGCAGGCGTTGCCTTACGGCGCGCCACCCGCTTCGCTGCGCATCTGGTCGCGCGCGGCCTTGAAGGGGTTGCCCTCGTACCAGTTCGGCCACTGGCCGTCGTCGGCCAGCGTACGGCCCACGCCGTACAGCGCTTCGAGATCCTGCACGACGCCGTCCAGGTTCCAGTCCGGGTTGTACTCGTCGCTGGGCTGGTGATAGCGCTTGGCGTAGTCGTCGGTCGCGGCCTTGCCACCCGCGGTGCCGCCGTCGACGAGATCGTTGCCGCCCTTCGCATACAGCGCCGGCACGCCGGCCTTGGCGAAGTTGAAGTGATCGGAGCGGAAGTAGAAACCACCGGCCGTATTGCCTTCCTCCACCAGCGTGCGGTTCTGCTGGTCGGCGTAGGTCTTGAGGATGTCCTCGAGTTCCGAGTTGCCCTTGCCGGTGACGACGAAGTCACGCGACGGACCGGCGACGCTCATCGCATCGAGGTTGATCACGCCGACCGTCTGCGCCAGGCCGATGCTCGGCTGCGCCACGTAGTACTTGCTGCCCAGCAGGCCCGATTCCTCGAGCGTGACCGCCAGGAACACCAGCGAGCGCTTCGGCTTGGGTTCGGTGGTGGCGAACTTCTCGGCGATCTCGATGATGCCGGCCACGCCGGTCGCGTTGTCGATCGCGCCGTTGTAGATCGTGTCGCCTTCACCCTCGTGCTTGCCCAGGTGATCCCAGTGCGCGAGATAGAGAATCGCCTCTTCCGGCGCCTCGTTGCCCGGCAGGATGCCGATCACGTTGCGCGAGCTCTTCTCGGCGATCGTGCTCTTGAGATCGAAACCGACCTTCGCGTTGAGCGGCACCGGCTTGAAGCCGCGCGTGTTCGCGGCCTTGATCTGTTCGTCGAGATCGAGACCGGCTTCGGCGAACAGCTGCTTGGCGACGTCGCCGGTGATCCAGCCCTGCGCCGGCAGGCGCGGTTCCGGATCGTCCTCTGCTCGCAGATCGAACTGCGCGCCCGACCAGGAATTCTTCACCACGTCCCAGCCGTACGAGGCGCCGGGCGTGTCGTGGATGATCAGCGCGGCCACCGCGCCCTTGCGCGCGGCTTCCTCGAACTTGTACGTCCAGCGACCGTAATAGGTCATCTTCTCGCCGTCGAACAGCGTCGCGTCGTTGGCGTGGAAGCCCGGGTCGTTGACCAGCATCACGACGGTCTTGCCCTTGAGGTCGAGACCGGCGTAATCGTTCCAGTTCTGCTCCGGCGCATCGACGCCGTAACCGACGAACACCAGCTCGCTGTCGGCGACGTTGATCTCGGGTTGGCCGGTACGCGTGCCGATCACCATCTCGTCGCCGAACTTCAGATCGCGCGTGCCGGCGCTGTTGCTCAGGCGCAGCACGGTCGACGGATCGGCCGTGGTCTCGACCATCGGCACCGTCTGGTACCAGTCGTTGTTGTCGCCGCCCGGCTGCAGGCCGATGCGCTCGAACTGGGCCTTGATGTACTCGACCGTCTTGTCTTCGCCAGCGGTACCGGGCGCGCGTCCCTCGAACTCATCGGATGCCAGCACGCGCACCATCTCGCCGAAATCGCCGGCGGTGATGTCGGGCGAGAACGTATGGGCGGCCTGGGCATCGGGCGGCGTGGCCGCATCCGGCGTCGCGGTCTTGTCGCCACACGCGGCGAGCACCAGCGCAGCCGGCAGCGCCAGCAGCAGAAGGGGTTTGCGCATCCTGGAATCTCCGGAAAATCGTGGAGGCCGCACTATACGTGCGTTCAGGGGGAGATGCTTTTTGAAGGGCGCTAGCTGCTGGTTTCGAGCCCCTCTCCCTCTGGGGTGAGGCGGCACGCTTGCGAGCCATTGGCTCGCGTGTCGACGAACGCCCTCGCACCAGTGCGAGGGCCGGGGCGCGGAGCGGGGGTTGGGGGGAGGGAGCTCTTCAAGCTCCATGCGTAAAACTCAGCCCTCACCCGAAGCGCTGTGCGCTTCGACCTCTCCCAGAGGGAGAGGTGCCTGGCTTTCTAGTTGCGTTGCAGCGCACTTCGCACTGCCCGCTCTTGCTTTCGAGCCCCTCTCCCTCTGGGGTGAGGCGGCACGCTTGCGAGCCATTGCCTCGCGTGTCGACGAACGCCCTCGCGCCAGTGCGAGGGCCGGGGCGCGGAGCGGGGGTTGGGGTGAGGATGCTTTTCGGGCGCTACGTATAGAACTCAACCCTCAACCGAAGCGCTGTGCGCTTCGACCCCGGATCACGTCCGGGGCAGGCACTCTCCTAGAGGGAGAGGTGGTTGATTCCTGTGTACTGCGCGCACCGCGACTTCAATCTAGATCGCAAAGCGCAATCAAACACGCAGCCAAGCTGGTAGTTGACGCCCTTATTCCTGCGGCGCCCGCGCGCTGTCGTACGGCACTGCGGTCGCGCCGCTGATCGCGCCGGTCTTCGCGCTCGTGTGCACATACAGCGTGACTTCGCGCTTGAACTCCAGCGGACCGTCGACGACCGCATCGGGTCCGATGATCACGCGCGGGTTGCGGCGGCTGATCGTCACCGGGAACCAGTTCGACGACGGCTTGTCGATCACCAGCTTGCCGCGCACGTGCGAGCCGGCGCCGATGGTGACATCGCCATTGACCGTCTTCACGTCGCCGGTGACCTCGGTGCCGACCATGCCGATCGCGCCATTGACCGTCGAGACGTTGCCGTCGATGCGGCCGCCGCGGTCGACGAAGACGCCGCCGCTGACACTCTCGACGTTGCCGCCCAGCTGCGCGTCGGTGCCGACGCGGATCGCGCCGTTGACCGTGGTCAGCGATTTGGCCTGCGCACGCGCGCCAACATTGATGCCGCCGTTGACGGTTTCCATGTCCTCGACCGCGATGCCGTCGCCGGCGCGGATGCCGCCGTTGACGGTCTCTACGTCGCGCGCCTTCGCGCCGTCGCCGATGCGGATGCCGCCGTTGACCGTGCTCAGGTCGCGGTAGGTCTGGCCGGCTTCTGCCTCGACACCGCCGTTGACCTTGGAAATGTCCTCCTGCGCGAACGCGGCGCCGGTGGCCAGCGCAAGAGCGGCAGCGAGCAGCAGGGGGGCGGAGCGCAAGCGCGCAGGGGCAGGGGACATGGCCGTGACCTCGTGAATGGATGGGCGGGCCGGAACCCGTCGACAGGTAGCTTGCCCCCGCTTCGCTACAATCGCATCTGTCTTTCGTCACTGGGTCGATCGTCGTGCCGCACGCCGCCAGCTCTCCCCGTCCGCGCCCCGTCGTCCTGCTGATCCTCGATGGCTGGGGGCACCGCGACGATCCGCGCGACAACGCCCTGGCGCTCGCCGACATCCCGAACTGGCGCCGTCTGCTGGCCGAGCATCCGTCCACGCTGATCCACACCGAGGGCCGCCACGTCGGCCTGCCGGACGGGCAGATGGGCAATTCCGAAGTCGGCCACATGAACATCGGCGCCGGCCGCATCGTCTACCAGGACCTGACCCGCATCGACGCGGCGATCGAGGACGGCAGCTTCTTCGACAACGCCGAACTGCTGGCCGCCTGCGATGCGGTACGCGGCAACAGCGGCACGCTGCACGTCATGGGCCTGCTGTCGCCCGGCGGCGTGCACAGCCATGAGGCGCATCTGGCGGCGATGCTCGACCTCGCCGCGAAGCGCGGCGTCGCCCGCGTCGCCGTGCATGCCTTCACCGACGGCCGCGACATGCCGCCGCGTTCGGCCGAACCGAGCCTGCGCGCGTTGCAGGACCACTGCGCCGCGCTCGGCAATGCGCACGTCGCCAGCGTGTCCGGCCGTTACTACGCGATGGACCGCGACAATCGCTGGGCGCGCGTGCGCCTGGCCTGGGATGCGATCGTCGATGCGACATCGCCGCACCACGCGCCCGATGCGGTCGCCGCCTTGCAGGCCGCGTATGCGCGCGACGAGAACGACGAGTTTGTGCTGCCGACCGTCATCGATGGCGCCGCGCCGATGGCCGATGGCGACGCGGTCGTCTTCATGAACTTCCGCGCCGATCGCGCGCGCCAGCTGACGGCCGCGTTCGTCGACCCGGCGTTCAATGGCTTCGAGGCACGTCGTCTGCAGCTCGCGCGTTTCGTCTGCCTGACCGAATACGACGCGCGCCTGCCGGCGCCGCTCGCATTCGCGCCCGACAACCTGCCGAACACGCTGGGCGAAGTGCTCGGCGCGAACGGCCTGACCCAGTTGCGTATCGCCGAGACCGAAAAATACGCGCACGTGACGTTCTTCATGAGCGGCGGCCGCGAGGATCCCTATCCGGGCGAGGACCGCATCCTGGTGCCGAGCCCCAAGGTCGCCACCTACGACCTGCAGCCCGAGATGAGCGCGCCCGAGGTCTGCGACAAGCTCGTGCAGGCCGTGCGCGACCAGCGCTTCGACGTGGTGATCTGCAACTTCGCCAATCCGGACATGGTCGGCCACACCGGTGTGCTGGCGGCGGCGATCAAGGCCGTGGAAACGGTGGACACCGCGGTCGGCGAGATCGTCGCGGCCGTGCGCGCGCAGGGCGGCGAGCTGCTGGTCACCGCCGATCACGGCAATGTCGAAATGATGCGCGACCCGGAAACCGGCGAGCCGCATACCTCGCACACCGTCGGGCCGGTGGATCTGATCTACGTCGGCAGTCGTGACGTGCCCCTGCGCGGCGGCGGCGCACTGCGCGATCTCGCGCCGACGATCCTCGATCTGATCGGCGTCGAACAACCGGCCGAGATGACCGGCCGCAGCCTGCTGCAGGCCGCCGGCTGAACATGTCCCGCGGCCGCGCGCTGCTGCTGGTCGCGCTGCTCGTCGCGGCGCTGCCTGCGCTCGACGCTGCCGCGCAGAACAGCCGCGAAACCGAGCGCCGCCTCGAGCGCGTGCGCAAGGAGCTGCGCGATGTCGCCGCCGAGCGCCGCCGCCTCGAAGGCCAGCGCGGTGCAGCGGCGCGCGATCTGCGTGCGGCCGACGAGCAGGTCTCGACCTCGGCGCGCGCGCTGCGCGACACGCGCATCAAGCTGGCCGAAGAACAGATCGCGCTGGAGAAGTTGCAGGCGCGCCGGGTGGAACTCGAATCCACGGTCGAGACGCGCCGCGCGGAACTCGCCGCGCTGGTGCGCGCCGCTTACACCGTCGGCGACGAAGCTGCGTTGAAACTGATGCTCGCGCAGGACCGCGTCGCCGATGCCGGACGCCTGCTGACCTACCACCGCTACCTGCAGCAGCAGCGCAGCACGCGCATCCACGAACTGCGCGCGGAAATGGACGAACTCGACGGCATCGAAGCCGCGATCCAGGATCGCCGCGCTGCGCTCGAAGCCGCGCAGGTCGAGCAACGCGCGCAGCTGGCCAAGGTCGAAAGCGATCGCAGCCAGCGTGCCGAGGCAATGAAGGGTATCGAGTCGCGATTCAGCGATCGCAGTGCCCGCGAAAAAGCCCTCGGCCGCGATGCCCGCTCGCTGGAGCGCGTGCTCGCCCAGCTGCGCGAAGCGGCGCGTCGTGCCGAAGCCGAACGCCGCGCCGCCGCCGCCGCCGCGCGCGAACGCGAAGCGCGCGAGGCCCGTGACGCAGCCGCGTCAGGCCGTCCGCGGCCACCGCCGCGTCCACCGACCCAGGTGGCCCGCACCAACGCACCGCAGGTCGGCGGCCTCGGCTGGCCGGTCAGCGGCAGTCTGCTCACCGCCTACGGCGGCAAGCTGCCGGACGGCCGCAGCAGCACCGGCATCTTGATCGGCGCACCCGCCGGCACCGCGGTGAAGGCGGTCGCCGACGGCACCGTGGTCTTCGCCGAATGGATGACCGGCTACGGCATGCTGCTGATCGTCGATCACGGCAACGGCTACATGAGCCTGTACGCGCACAACGACGGCCTGCTCAAGAGCGTCGGCAACACCGTGCGCCGCGGCGATACCGTCTCCAGCGTCGGCAGTTCCGGCGGCCAGGGCCGCAGCGGCCTCTACTTCGAACTGCGCCAGAACGGCACGCCGGTGAATCCGACGACGTGGTTGCAGCGGCGGTGAGTGGCACTGGCTGAGCGCTGCTCGCCGCCTGCCTAAGCCACCCCTCACCCCAACCCCGCTCCCGGTGGGAGACGGGCCAAGGCCCAGACGCTCGCAACGTACGAGCCCCTCTCCCCTTGGGGTGAGGCGGCACGCTGGCGAGCCATTGGCTCGCGTGTCGACGAACGCTCTCGCGTCAGCGCGAGGGCTGGGGCGCGGAGCGGGGGGTGAGGGCAGACGCACGCGATGCACTGCTGTTGGGCGGATACGCCGCGGCAATCCCCCACGTCCCCATTCCGCCTCCCCCGAGCGAACCCACCGCCCACGCACCACAACACTGCATCCGGATCCCCCGGAGTCCGGCGCATGCAGTGCACTTCCGCCCAACTTCAGTTCGCGCGCCAAATCCGCCGCGAATCGACCGACGCCGAACGCCTGCTGTGGTTCCACCTGCGCGACCGGCGCCTCGGCGCGAAGTTCAGACGGCAACAGTCCGTCGGCCCCTTCATCGTCGACTTTCTCAGTCTAGAAGCCGCAGTGATCGTCGAAGTCGACGGCTCACAGCATCAGGAAGCGGTCGATGCAGGCCGCATGCGCTTTCTGGAACGTCGCGGCTTCCGCGTGTTGCGCTTCTGGAATCACGACGTCCTGGTGCGCACGGAATCGGTCCTCGAAGTCATCCTCGCGAGCGTCGCCCTCACTCCAACCCCTCTCCCGGAGGGAGAGGGGCTCAAACTGCGTTGAGCGGCTGTGTTCGGTTAATCGGACTGGGCAAAACGCTTGCGCAGACGCAAGCCCCTCTCCCTCCGGGAGAGGGGTTGGGGTGAGGGCCGCCGACCCCAGCACCTTCTGTGCGTGCGACTTCTTGCGCGCACCTCCAACAGGCCGACATCAAACCCACCCACAGAACTGAACATCCCCGCCCGCCTTTAACGCATTCACACACCCTGCCCGCATAATCGATCGACGCGCGACCGCGCGTGTCGCCCGCCTTTCCCCGGAGTCCTGCATGCGCGTGAGTTCACTGACGCTGGCCCTGTCCCTGCTGTTGTCGCCAGCCGCGTTCGCGCAGACCCCGCCGCCTGCCGAGACCCCAGCGCAGTCGCCCGGCGAGGCGTCCGAGCCCACGCCGCCTGCGACGGCGCCGAGCGAAACGCCGTCGGCTGCGGACGATGCCGAGATCCCCGTTGCCGCCAGCGATGATCCTGGCGCGATGGAGCAGGCCTCCAACCGCGTGCCGTTGCAGGAGATCCGCCGCTACGTCGGCGTGTTCAACGCCGTGCGCGAGGCTTACGTCGAACCTGTCGAAGACAGCAAGCTGATGTCCTCGGCAATCCGCGGCCTGCTGCTCGATCTCGATCCGCACAGCGTGTACATGCAGAAGGAAACCGCCACGGCCTTCGACGAGGGCACCGAGGGCGCGTACGACGGCATCGGTGTCGAGGTGATGTATCTGGGCGACGGCAGCATGCGCGTCATCGCGCCGATCGACGGCACGCCTGCCGCGAAGGCCGGCATCCGCGCCGGCGACGTGATCGTCAGCGTCGACGGCCGCACGCTGACGCCATCCGACAACGATGGCGCCGGCCCGCTGCGTGGCGCGCCCGGGACCTCGGTCACCGTCGGCGTCCTGCGCGATGGCGAAACCGCGCCGCTGGAAATCCGTGTCGACCGCGAAACCATCCGCGTCGTCAGTGTGCGCAGTCGCATGCTCGAGCCGGGCTACGGCTACGTGCGCGTG
Organism: Lysobacteraceae bacterium PS02340; assembly: GCA_029959605.1. Classification (GTDB taxonomy): domain Bacteria; phylum Pseudomonadota; class Gammaproteobacteria; order Xanthomonadales; family Xanthomonadaceae; genus Luteimonas; species Luteimonas flava. The sequence goes on from JASCOC010000011.1 coordinate 83,274, forward strand.
AGCCAGTTCCAGGTCGAGACCGCCGCCGATTTCGCGCGCAACATCGACGAACTCAAGCAGCAGGCCGGCGGCAAACTGCGTGGCCTCGTCATCGACCTGCGCAGCAATCCCGGTGGCCTGCTGACTTCGGCGGTGCAGATCGCCGACGACCTGCTCGACAGCGGCAAGATCGTCAGCACCCGCGGTCGCATCCCGATCAGCGATGCCGAGTTCAGTGCCACGCCGGGTGACCTGCTCGACGGCGCCCCGGTGATCGTGCTCGTCGACGTGGGCTCGGCCAGCGCCTCCGAAGTGCTGGCCGGCGCCCTGCGCGACAACAACCGCGCCCGCGTCATCGGCAGCCGCACCTTCGGCAAGGGCTCGGTGCAGACCGTGCTGCCGCTCGATAATGGCGACTCGGTGAAACTCACCACCGCGCGCTACTACACCCCAAGCGGCCGTTCGATCCAGGCCCGCGGCATCGATCCCGACACCACCCTGCGCCCCGAGGGCGCGGAGACCGCCGACCCCAACGCCCCGCGCGCCGCCACCGTCTACACCGAAGCCAACCTGCCGGGCCACCTGCAGGGCGACGAAGAAGACGGCTCCACCGGCGGCGAAGCCCTGCCCGGCGACGGCCCGATCAACGCCGCGCTCGCCGAACTGAAAAAGCCCTGGGTGCCGACCGCCCAAGTCCACGCCGAAGACACGCCCCCCGTCGTTGTCCCGGCAACCGAAACGCCTGCGCCTGCAACCGAGCCGACGCCCGCAACGGACGCAGCGCCGGAAACCACGCCGGCTCCGACATCCGAACCCGTTCCTGCAGCAGAGCCTGTTCCGGCAGCAGAACCGGCTGAGACACCTGGGACATCGACGGAGTCTTCGACCTCCGAAGACTCGACGGATCCAGACGCGACGCCCGAGACATCCGAGCCCGCACCGCCGACACCCTGATCAGCGACAGGCACAGGCGACAGGCGATAGGCGACACGCTACGCATGAAGGGCGATGGGCCACTGGTCATTGCCGACTGACGCATTCGTCGCCCCGGCGCAGGCTGGGGCCCAGCGACTCGGCTTGCAATGTGTTCTGCAAGAGCGACTACAGACGGCGCGGCTCTCAGAGCCCGTCGCCCCAGCGCACGCTGGGTCCCATTTTGACGTTGCCTGAAACTTCAGCCGCCCAGCCGCCTGACCCACGCATCAAAGCCCGCCGACAACCAAGCGCTCAGCGCCGTCGCGCCGCCATCGCCCGCTGCGCGCCGGGCCCAAGCGACTGTACTGAGAGCAACAAACGCACGATCTAACTCCCCCGCGCCACCACCCACCACCCCAACCCCGACAGCAACACCCCAAGCACCACGCTTGCGATCACATACACCGCTGCCATCCCCACATCCCCACGGCGCAGCAACGCCAGCGTCTCCAGCCCGAACGCCGAAAACGTCGTGAATCCCCCCATGACGCCGACGATCAGCATTGCCCGCACGTCCGGCGTGAACCAGCCGTGCCGCGAGATTCCGCCCGCCATCAGCCCGGCGACCAGACACCCCAACAGGTTCACCACGAACGTCCCCACCGGAAACCGCGGCGGCACGTCCGCGCTCGCGCCCGCAAACTGCAGCATCCACACCGACAGCTGATACCGGCACGCCGAACCGAACGCACCGCCGAGCGCGATCAACAACAGCCGGTTCAAAGCCGCTGCTCCGCAGCCCACGCACGGATACTGAGCACCGGCCAAGCGGTGGGAGCCAACACGTAAGAAAGGGAACAGGCCTGCGGCATCGGTCCTCGCACGCGGCCGGGACCGCACGGAACATCGCAGAAAATGGCGCGCCTGGAGGGATTCGAACCCCCGACCAATGGCTTCGGAAGCCACTACTCTATCCGGCTGAGCTACAGGCGCGTCGTCCACGCCAAGCCGGAACAACGGGCAGGGCGGTCGCGCATTGTATCGAAAACTGCGGGTATTGAGACAGTTCCGCAGCTGTTCGGAAATAGCGCCGCAGGCGTGTTCTCCCGGTGAGTCACTGCGTGGTCGATTACGGTTTGGCCTGTCAGGTTTCGAAGCAGCAGCATGGATCGACGCAGCATCTGTAACCCTGGTCTCAATCCCCGCCAAACAGGTCCCGACTGTACACCTTGTCCTCCACATCGCGGATCTCGTCGGTCAGGCGGTTCGCGAGAATCAGATCGGCCTGTCGCTTGAACGTGGCGAGATCATTGACGACGCGTGAGCGGTAGAAATCCGGCGCATCGAGAACGGGCTCGTACACGATCACTTCGATGCCCTTGGCCTTGATCCGTTTCATGACGCCTTGGATGGCGGAAGCGCGGAAGTTGTCGCTGCCGGCTTTCATCACCAGGCGGTAGATGCCGACGACTTTCGGATTGCGACGCACGATGTCGGCTGCGATGAAATCCTTGCGCGTCGTGTTGGCCGACACGATCGCCTGGATCAGGTTCTGCGGCACCGCGTCGTAGTTCGCAAGCAGCTGGCGCGTGTCCTTCGGCAGGCAGTAGCCGCCGTAGCCGAAGGACGGGTTGTTGTAGTGCCCGCCGATGCGTGGATCGAGACACACACCCTCGATGATCTGGCGCGTCTCGAGTCCATGCGTGCACGCATAGCTGTCGAGCTCATTGAAGTACGCGACGCGCATGGCGAGGTACGTGTTCGCGAACAGTTTGATGGCTTCCGCCTCCGTCGATTCGGTGAACAGCACGGGCACATCGGCCTTGAGTGCGCCTTCCCGCAGAAGCTCAGCGAATACAAACGCGCGTTCTGATCGCTCGCCGACCACGATGCGGCTCGGATAGAGGTTGTCCTGCAGTGCTCGGCCTTCGCGCAGGAACTCGGGCGAAAAGATGATCCGATCCGTGCCGAACATCGCGCGCACGCGCTCGGTGTAGCCGACGGGCACAGTCGACTTGATGATCATCGTCGCGTCCGGCTCGATCGCCAGCACGTTGGCAATGACAGCTTCGACGGATCGGGTGTTGAAGGTATGGGTCGCCGAGTCGTAGTTGGTGGGTGTCGCGATGACGACGTACTCGGCGCCCGCGAACGCCTCTGCAGGGATCAGTGTTGTTCTGAAGTCGAGTTCGGGGCGCGCGAGGTAGGTCCTGATCTCCTCGTCGTCGAGCGGTGACTCGCGCCGGTTCAACGCCTCGACCCGCGCCGCATCGATGTCCAACGCGACCACGGTATGGCGCTGTGCCAGCAGCAGGGCATTGGAGAGGCCCACGTAGCCGGTACCGGCGATGGCGATGCGCATGCGCGTATCCGGTGGAGGCTCGCGGCGATGCTAGGTGGGCAATGTGTCGGCTTCGCGACCGGATGTCCCTCACAGCCCGAGCGTGGCTGGGCGCCGCGGGCGCGCTGGTATCCTCCCATCGCCATGCACGACTACGAACGCTTCTCCGAACCCGCCGTCCCACGCTGGCGCGAGCGCTTGCGCCAGTACTGGGTGCTGGTGCGCGGGGATCGGCCGATCGGCTGGTTGCTGCTGCTCTGGCCGACGTGGTGGGCGCTGTGGATTGCGGCCGGGGGCGTGCCGCCGCTGTGGACGCTGTTCGTGTTCAGTGCCGGCGTCTGGCTGACGCGCTCGGCCGGCTGCGTGATCAACGATTACGCCGATCGCTGGCTCGATCCGCATGTCGAACGCACCAAGGACCGGCCGCTCGCCAGCGGCGCGGTGCGTGGGCGCGAGGCCTTGCTGCTGTTCGCGGCGCTGATGCTGGTCGCGTTCGCGCTGGTGCTGACGATGAACTGGCTGACGGTCGCGATGAGCGTCGTCGGTGTCTTTCTCGCGGCGAGTTATCCCTATCTCAAGCGCCATACCTACCTGCCGCAGGTCTATCTGGGCATCTCGTTCGGCTGGGCGATTCCGATGGCGTTCGCGGCCGTGCAAGGCACGGTGCCGCCGATCGGCTGGGTCCTGTTCGTGGCCAACATCTTCTGGACCACCGGCTACGACACCTGGTACGCGATGGTCGATCGCGAAGACGACATCCGCGCCGGTTCGAAATCGACGGCGATCCTGTTCGGCGATCTCGATCTGGTCGCGCAGGGCGTGCTCTACGCGCTGGCGTTCGCGGCGCTCGCGCTGGTGGGGCGCGAGGCGGGGCTTGGGCCGAACTACTGGCTCGGCCTTGCGTTCGCCGCATTGCTCGTCGTCTGGGAATTCTTCGTCGCGCGATACCGCGATCGCAACGCCTGCTTCCGCGTGTTCCTGCACAACCACTGGGTCGGCATGGCGATCTTCGCGGGCATTGCGGCGCATTACGCGTTGCCGCCGGCGACAATGCTGCTGCGCTGACGTGCGGCGCGGCTCAGGCCGCGCGAGTCATGTGTTCGACCAACTTGCGCGCGACCGCCGGCAGACGCTCGAACGAGGCCACGCACAGGTGCATGCGGCGCGTCGCCCAGGCGTCCTGCAGCGGAATCAGTCGCACGCGCTGGTCGAGTGCGAACGCGCGCACGATGTTGCGCGGCAGGACCGCCACGCCCAGGCCCGCTTCGACCATGCGATACACCGCATCGAAGCTGCGCACCTGCACGCGCAACCGCAGCGCGCCGCGCGCGGTCATCGCCTCGACCATCAGGCGCCGGGTCAATGCGGTGCTGCCCTCGAGCGCGACGAAGTCGTAGGCCAGCAGTTCGGAGAAGCGGACGCGGCTGCGGCGGATCGCGTAACTCGCCGGCACGATCGCGACCAGATCGTCCTGCCGGTAATCAAACACCGACAGATCGTCGCAGTTGTCCTTGTCGACGATCACGCCGATGTCGGTCGCGCCGGCGCGCACCGACTGCACGATCTCGTGGCTCCAGCGCTCCTCGATGTCCACGCGGACCTGCGGATGCAGGTTGGAGAACGAGACCAGGTCGTCGGGCAGAAACTGCGCCAGCGCCGAGGTGGCCGCCTGGATACGCACGTGCCCGGTGATGCCGGCCGCGTAATCGCTCAGGTCCAGATCGATCTTCTGGACCATGTTGAGCAGTTGGCGGATCTGCGGAATCGCCGCCTTGCCGGCATCGGTGGGCTCCACGCCACGCGAGGTGCGCTTGAGCAGCTTCACCTTGTAGTGGTGCTCGAGCAGGGCGATGCGCCGGCTCGCGGCCGCCAGCGCGATGTTGGAAACCTCCGCCGCGCGCGAAATGCTGCCCATCTCGGCGGCGTTGAGGAACAGGGCGAGCGAGCTGGGGTCGGGCAGCATCGGGACAGGCCTTCGACGAGGTGGCTGCACTCTACGCCTGCCTTCGCAATCTGCGAAATCGGCGTGGACTGATTTCGAATTCCAAGTGGGCGCGGATGTGAAGACACTGCGAGCGCCGCCACCTGTCCGCGGCCATGTCCACGGGAGGGGATCATGCAAGTCCAGCTTCACGCGTCCGCCGGGCGCCGTCTGTCGAATCGTCTTCGAAGCGCGCTGCGTCCTGCGCTAGTCGCTACCGCGCTGCTCGCCAGCGGCGCCGCCAGCGCTGTCGGCATCGATGCCGGCGATTACGTCGCCGCGCCCCCGGGCACCGATCTGTTCCTGATCTACGCCCAGCATTCCGATGCCAAGGGGCTGTACGCCAACGGCAACCGTATCGACGACGACGCGCGCCTGGGCGTGGACCTGATCATGGGCCGCTACGTGAAGTTCGTCGAGGTCGGCGGTCGCACGCTCGACCTGCAAGTGCTCGCGCCATGGGTCCGTCTGCAGGGCGGCGGCAGCACCGCGGGCCTGGGCAGCACCAGCGGCATGGCCGACGTCATCCTGGTCAGCACGCTGTGGCTGGTCGAGGACAAGGACCAGCGCCGCTACTTCGGCGTTACGCCCTACGTCTGGCTGCCGACCGGCAGCTACGACCGCAATCGCGCGCTGAATCCAGGCGAGAACCGCTGGAAGGGTGCGCTGCAGGCCGTGGTCTCGCAGGGCCTGGGCGAGCACTGGACCACCGAGCTGTCGTTCGACGTGCAGGTGCACGGCGAGAACGACGAGTTCGCCGGCAACAACACCATGAAGCAGAAGGCGCTCTACGACACCCAGGGCTTCCTGCGCTACACCTTAAACCCGGCCAACGAACTGTCGTTGCGCGTGCGCTACCAGGCCGGCGGCGAAACCCGGGTCAACGGCATCGACCAGGACAACGAACTGGGCAACTGGTCCGCACTGGCGACCTACAGCCGCGCGCTGCCCGGCAACACCCAGCTGCTGCTGCAGGCCGGTCGCGACATCCGTATCGAGAACGGCTTCCGTGAGGAAAGCCGCGTGCAGTTGCGTTTTCTCAAGGCGTTCTGATCACCATTGCCCGCTTCCTGGGAGGGAACATGAAATTCGGACACGATGACGAGACGGTCGCGAGCGCGATCGGTGCATACCGGTCGGGGCAGGTCAGCCGCCGCGGCTTCCTGAAAATGGCGACCGCTGCCGGCGTGGGCATCGGCCTGGCCGGTACGCTCGCGAGCATGTGGTCGCCGCAGGCGCGCGCGCAGTCCACCCGGACCAGCCCGGTGCCGCGTGGCAGCTTCGACTACATCGTCGTCGGTGGCGGCTCGTCGGGCGCCACGCTCGCCGGTCAGCTTGCGATGCGCAGTGGCGCGAGCGTGCTGCTGCTCGAGGCAGGCGTGCCCGATGTCGCGCCGGAGATCCACGACCCGCGCGACTGGCCCAAGGTGCTGGGCTCGCCGATGACCCGCGTGTTCAACACCACGCCGCAGATCCATGCCGACAACCGCAGCGTCGCCTGGCCGCGCACGCAGACCCTGGGTGGCTGCAGCGCGGTGAACTGCATGATCTACCAGCGCGGTCACGCCAGCGATTTCGACAGCTGGGCGCACGAAGGCTGCTACGGCTGGGATTTCGCTTCCGTGCTGCCGACCTACAAAGCACTCGAAACCTGGCAGGGCGGCGCGAGCGAGTATCGCGGTGACGGCGGTCCGCTGTTCGTCACCCAGCCCGCGCCCGGACATCGCCACGACGGCGCCGAAGCCTTCATGGCGCAGGCGATCGCCATGGGCTATGCCGAAAACCCGGATTTCAACGGGCCGTCGATGGAGGGGCCGACCTGGGTCAACTTCACGATTTCCGGCGGCAAGCGCCAGTCTTCGGCAGTGGCGTTCCTGCATCCGGCGATGGAGCAGCGCGACAACCTCACCGTGTTGTGCGAGGCGCCGACGCTGGAGCTGGTGATGGAGCGCGGCCGCTGCGTCGGCGTGAAATACCTGCACGACGGCAAGCCGGCGGTCGTGCGCGCGACGCGAGAGGTGGTGCTATCCGCTGGCGCGATCGCCTCGCCGTGGCTGCTGATGCTCTCGGGCATCGGGCCGGAAGCCGAGCTGCGCAAGCACGGCATCGCGGTCCAGCACGCCCTGCCGGGCGTCGGCCAGAATTTGCACGACCACGTGCTCGGCGGTGGTCTGAACTGGGAAGCGAAGGCGCCGGTGCCGGCATCGGAATACAACATGTCCGAGACCTACTTCTGGACGAAGTCCAACCCGGGCCTACGCGCGCCCGACATCAACACGCTCTACGTCAGCCTGCCGTTCCACACGCCGGAACTGCCGGCCACGTTCGAGAACGGCTACTCAATCCTCACCGGTGTCATGCGGCCGTCCTCGCGCGGCGCGATCACACTGGCGTCGAAGGATCCGCGGATCGATCCGCTGGTCGATCCGGCCTACCTGTCGACCGAGCAGGACCGTCGCGCATTCCTGGCCGCGACCGAGCTCGGTCGCGAGATCGGCAACGGCGCCGCCTTCGACGGCATCCGCCGACGCGAGGTGCTGCCTGGTCCTTCGGTGAAGAGCAAGGCCGACATGGAAGCGTTCCTGCGAAAGGCCTGCGCGACGTTCTTCCATCCGGTGGGCACCTGCCGCATGGGCACGGGCAGCGATGCGGTGGTCGATCCGGAACTGCGCGTGCACGGCGTCGACGGCCTGCGCGTGGCGGACGCCTCGATCATGCCGTCGATCACCACCGGCAACACCAACGCGCCGTCGATCCTGATCGGCTGGAAGGCGGCGGAAATGCTCGCCGCCTGAAGCGCGTTCCGCCACGTCGATCGCTGCGGACCCACGGCCCGCTCCCGCCTTCCGGGAGCGGGCCGTTTTCATGGCGCCGCTCAGCCCGACGGCTGCATCGCCCGCCGTCGCCTGAGCGGACCGAGGTCCTGGCGCACCAGCGCCACGAGGTTCTGCACCGCTGGCGCGCGCCGCACGTGCGCCGGATATGCCAGCCACAGCTGCGCCCGCGGCACTTCGCCTGCGATACGCACGTAGGTCACGCCCGAGGCATGCAGCTGGCACATCGACGCCGGGACCAGTGCCACGCCCACGCCGGCCGCGACCAGATGCACGGTCGATGCCATCTGCGGCGCTTCCTGGGCGATCCGCGGATCGAAGCCCGCCTGGCGGCAGGCGCTGATCATCGTGTCGTAGAGCAGGCGCCCGTTGCCACGCGGGTAGAGCACGAACGCCTCACCGGCGAGCTGCAGCAGATCGATCCGCTTCTGCGTCGCCAGCGGATGCCGCGACGGCAGCGCGATCCACAGCTCCTCGTCCGGCAGCTCGACCGTTTCCAGCCCCTCGCGTTCGCTGGCGGCTGCGCGCAGAAAGGCGACGTCGATGCGTTCTGCGCGCAGGTCCTCGAGCAACTGACTGGTCGCCTGTTCGGCGAGATCGAGCGTGACGTCAGGATACAGCTCGCCGAAGCGGCGCACGATACCGGGGACAAGCGGATTGAACGACGCCGAACTGGTGAAGCCGATCCGTAGATGCCCCAGGTCGCCGCGCGCCGCGCGCTGGGCCGCGGCGATCGCCCGTTCCGCGTCCTCCACCGCGTCGCGTGCATGCGGCAGAAACGCCTGGCCGGCTTCGGTCAGGCGCACGGCGCGCGCATGGCGCTCGAACAGCGGCGTGCCGATCTCCGCCTCAAGCTGCTTGATCTGCTGGCTCAGCGGGGGCTGGGCGATTCCCAGACGCTCGGCCGCGCGGGTGAAATGCAGTTCTTCCGCGATCGCGATCATATAGCGCAGATGGCGGAGTTCCATATTCAGATCAGATCATAGTGAGCTGGATCATATATTGGACGAATCATGGGACCGGGCATAGCCTTGCAGCGCCCGGCTGGTGCCGGGTCGAACGTTGCCCAGGAGTCGTCATGTCCATCGCCGCGCCGAGCCTCGAGGAGATCCGTGTGCTGTCGCCGACGGCGATCCTCGGCTACGGCTTTCCCATGGCTTCGTTCGACGCGGGCCTGGCGCTCGATCCGCACGTGATCGCGGTGGACGCGGGGTCGTCCGATCCGGGTCCGCATTATCTCGGCGCCGGCTATTCGTTCACCGACCGCGATGCGGTCAAGCGCGATCTCGGCATCATGCTGCGCGCCGCGCGCGCGCGGCGGATTCCCCTGATCGTCGGCTCCTGCGGCGGTGCGGGGGGCCAGCCACATCTCGACTGGACCCTGCAGATCCTGCTCGAGCTCGCGCGCGAGGATGCGCTGGCCTTCAAGCTGGCGGTGATCGACGCGGAGGTCGAACCGGCCGCGGTGCTGCAGGCGCTCGATGCCGGACTGCTGGCGCCGTGCGGCGAGTGGCCTGCATTGACCGGCGACGACGTGCGCGGCAGCAGCCGGATCGTTGCACAGCTCGGTGTGGAACCGTTCGTCGAAGCATTGGCGCAGGGCGCGGAGGTGATCCTGGCCGGTCGCGCCTACGATCCGGTGGTGTTCGCGGCGTTGCCGGTGCTGCGCGGCTTCGACCACGGGCTTGCGTTGCACATGGGCAAGATCCTCGAATGCGCGGCGATCGCCTGCACGCCCGGCAGCGGCAGCGACTGCATGATGGGGGTGCTGCGCGCCGACCACTTCCTGCTGCATCCACTGGACCCCGCGCGCGCGTGCACGGTCGCCTCGGTGGCGGCGCATACGCTCTACGAGAAGAGCGATCCGTACCACCTGCCGGGCCCCGGCGGTGTGCTGGATCTCTCAGCGACGCGCTTCGAACAGGTCGACGCGCGCACCGTGCGCGTGTCGGGCAGCCGACACGTCGAAGTGCCGTACACGGTGAAGCTGGAAGGTGCGGCGCGCGTGGGCTATCGCACGATCTCGATCGCCGGGGTGCGCGATCCGGTCTTCATCGGTCAGGTCGAATCGATCGTCGACGCGGTGCGTGCGCGCATTGCCGACAACTTCCGTGACATTCCCACCGACAGCTATTCGCTGCTGTTCCGCCTCTACGGGCGAAACGGCGTGATGGGTGCGCTGGAACCACACCCGGGCACGGGCGCCCACGAACTGGGTATCGTCATCGAAGCGGTCGCGCCGACCCAGGCGCTGGCCGACACGATCTGTGGTTTCGCGCGCTCGACGATGCTGCATTACGGCTACCCGGGACGCGTGTCCACGGCGGGCAACCTCGCGTTTCCGTATTCGCCGTCCGATCTCAGGGCGGGCGAGGTGTACCGCTTCAGCGTCTATCACCTGCTGCCAGTCGAAGACCCGGTGGCACGGTTCCCGGTGCACTACGAAGCGGTCCGTCCGATGGTGCGTTGCGAGGCCGCGGCATGAGTACGCGACTGATCGATCTGGCCAGCGTGATCCGCAGCAAGAACGCTGGCCCGGGCGAGCTCACGCTCGACATCATCTTCAAGACACGCGAGGCCTTCGACCGGGTGGTCTCGGCCGGATGGATCGACAAGGCGCTGATCGCGCGGCTCTACGGCCAGCGCGAACAGGACGTGCTGTCGGTGATCGCCTTCGAGCCGGCCTGGGCGATCAAGGCCACGCTGCGACGGCCCACCCCCTCGGGCACCGTCGGGGATACCGACATCTACGGCGCGCAACAGCATGCGCCCCTGCTCGGACTGGTGTTCGAGCACTACTGACGCAATGAGGAACGATTGATGGAACCGGGTTGCAACTACATCGAGGGCGGCTGGCGCGCATCGCAGGGCACCGCGACGCTGCCGATGATCGAGCCGGCCACCGGCCAGGCCTATGGCCACATCGCCGACAGCGTCGCGCAGGACGTGGATGCGGCCGTGGCCGCCGCGCGCGCGGCCTACGACGGTGCCTGGGGCAGGCTGACCGCCACCGAGCGCGGGCGGATCATGTCGCGGTTCGCGACGTTGATCGAACGCGACGCGGCGTCGCTCGCAGCCACCGAAGCCCGCGACACCGGCAAGCCCGACGGTGTGGCCAGGGCCGACATCGTCGCACTGGCGCGCTACTTCGAGTTCTACGGCGGCGCGGCCGACAAGCTGCACGGCGAGACCATTCCCTACCTCGACGGTTACATGGTCGCGGTGGTGCACGAACCCTACGGCGTCACCGGTCATATCCTGCCGTGGAACTATCCTGCGCAGATGTTCGGCCGCACGCTCGCGCCCTCGCTCGCGGTCGGCAACGCGGTGGTGCTCAAACCGGCCGAAGACGCCTCGGCCAGCGCGTTGCAGCTGGCCGGACTGGCGAGCGAAGCGGGATTTCCGCCCGGCGCGATCAACGTGGTCACCGGCAGCGGTGCAGGCGCAGGCGCCGCACTCGCTTCGCATCCCGGCGTGGATTTCATGTCCTTTACCGGTTCGCCGCAGGTGGGCCAGATCATCCAGAAGCTCTGCGCCGACCACTTCATCACCTGCACGCTGGAGCTGGGCGGCAAGTCGCCGCAGATCGTGTTCGCCGATGCAGACCTCGACGCCGCGATCCCGGTGATCGTCAAGGCGATCATCCAGAACAGCGGCCAGACCTGTTCGGCCGGCAGCCGGCTGCTGGTCGAACGCAGCGCCTACGACACCGTAGTTGCGCGGCTCGCTGTCGCGTTCGCCGATGTGCGCGTGGGCGCGCCCGCGGCCGATCGCGCCTGTGGCCCGATCATCACCGCGAAACAGCAGGCGCGCGTGCAGCAGTTCATCGATCGGGCGCGCGCCGACGGCATCCCGGTGCTGGCCGAAGGCCGCATCGATCCGGACGCGGATCCGGCCGGCTTCTACGTCGCGCCCACGCTGTTCGGACCCGTGCCGCGCGACAACGATCTCGCCCGCGAGGAAGTCTTCGGCCCCGTGCTCGCGGTCCTGCCGTTCGACGACGAGGCCGACGCGCTGGCGCTCGCCAACGGCACCGACTACGGCCTGGTCGCCGCGATCTGGACGCGCGACGGTGCCCGTCAGCTGCGGCTCGGCCGCAAGGTCCGTACCGGCCAGTTGTTCGTCAACTGCTACGGCGCCGGTGCCGGCATCGAACTGCCGTTCGGCGGCACGGGCAAGAGCGGTCACGGTCGCGAGAAAGGCTTTGCGGCAATGCACGACTTCAGCATCACCAAGACGATCGTCATCCATCACGGATGAGCGGTCACCTGCACCAGGGAGCCAGCACGTGAAGTTCGAGAACAAGACCGTCCTTGTCACCGGCGCCGCCAGCGGCTTCGGCGAGGAAACCGCGCGGCGGTTCGCCGCGCACGGCGCGCGCATCGTCATCGTCGACCTCGACGGCGACAAGGCCGCCGCCGTCGCCGCGTCGATCAGCGCCGGACAGGCGATCGGCGTGCGCGCCGACGTCTCGGTGCGCGCCGACATCGACGCCGCGATCGCCATGACGGTCAAGGCCTTCGGCGTGCCCGACGTCATCGTCAACAATGCCGGCTACACGCATCGCAACGGTCCGCTGCTGGGCGTGGACGAGGCGACGTTCGACCGCGTGTTCGCGGTCAACGTGAAGTCGATCTACAACATGGTGCAGGCCGTGGTGCCGGCGATGCGCGACAACGGCGGCGGCGTGATGCTCAACGTCGGTTCGGTCGCCGGCATCCGTCCGCGTCCGGGACTCACCTGGTACAACGCGTCCAAGGGCGCGACCAACACCCTGTCCAAGTCGCTGGCCGTGGAGCTGGCACCGTGGAAGATCCGCGTAAACGCCATCTGCCCGGTGATGGGGGTGACCGGCATGCTCGAAGACTTCATGGGCATGCCCGACACGCCGGAGAACCGGCAGAAGTATCTCGGCTCGATTCCGCTCGGACGCTTTTGCGAACCGGCCGACGTGGCCGAAGCCGCTCTGTATCTGGCCGGCGCCGACTACATCACCGGCGTGGAACTGCCGGTCGACGGCGGCCGCACCATCTGACCTCCATGCGCGCGTCCGTGCGGAGGACGCGGGCATGCCCACACGACACCGGGAGACTGCAATGAACGCGATGCCTCAACCCGCCACACACGACATTCTCGATCACCCGTTCAAGCTGTCGATCGACGGCGTACTGGTCGACACCGATGCCACCTTCGCGGTGTACAACCCCGCGAGCAACGCGGTGATCGCGCACGCACCCGAAGGCAGTCCGACGCAGCTCGACACCGCGGTCGCCGCTGCCAAGCGCGCCTTCAAGCACTGGTCGCAGTTGCCATGGTCCGAGCGCGCGGAATACATCACCCGCTATGCGGATGCACTCGAAGCGCGCAAGGACGATCTGATCACGCTGCTGACCCTCGAGCAGGGGAAGCCGCGGCACAGCATGGCGACCGGTGAGGTCGAGGCCGCGATCTACTGGGTGCGCGAAGTCGCCAAGCGTACCCTGCCGGTGGAGACCATCGAGGACACCGCCGAGCATGTGGTCGAAGTCGCGCACGTGCCGCTGGGCGTGGTCGGTGCGATCACGCCGTGGAACTTCCCGGTGCTGCTGGGACTGTGGAAGGTCGCGCCCTGCCTGCTGACCGGCAACACCATGGTGCTCAAGCCTTCACCCTATACGCCGCTCACCTCGCTGTTCTTCGGCGAGATCGCGCAGTCGGTGCTGCCGCCGGGCGTGCTCAACGTCGTCTCGGGCGGCAACGATCTGGGGCAGCAGATCACCGAGCACGCCGACATCGCCAAGATCAGCTTCACCGGCTCCACCGCCACCGGCAAGCGCGTCATGGCCAGCGGTTCGGGCACGCTCAAGCGCATCACGCTGGAGCTGGGCGGCAACGACGCGGCGGTCGTGCTGGACGACGCGGACTGGAAGTCGATCGTGCCGACGCTGTTCTGGGCGGCGTTCGGCAACTCCGGGCAGTGGTGCATCGCGGTCAAGCGCCTGTACGTGCATTCGAGCATCCACGCGCAGTTCGTCGAGGCCTTCGTCGACTACGCGCGCCAGCAGGTCGTGGGCGACGGCATGGATCCCGTGACCAACCTGGGCCCGATCCAGAACAAGATGCAGTACGGCAAGCTGCTCGACCTGTTCGCCGACGTGAAGAAGAACGGTTACAAGGTGCCGCTGGGCGGGACGATCGACGAAAGCCTCGCGGGCAACTTCGTGCCGGTGACCATCGTCGACAACCCGCCCGAATCGAGCCGCATCGTGCAGGAAGAGCCCTTCGGCCCGATCCTGCCGATCCTGTCGTTCGACGACGTCGACGACGTGGTCGAACGCGTCAACGCCAGTCCGTTCGGACTGGCGGGCTCGGTGTGGAGCGGCGATCGCGCACGCGGCATCGACGTGGCCAGGCGCCTGGACACCGGAACGGTGTGGGTCAACGAGATCCACATCCACGGCATCGACATTCCCTTCGGCGGCCACAAGCTGTCCGGCATGGGCGTGGAAAACGGCCATGAGGGCCTGTGCGAGTTCACCAATACCAAGTCGTACATGTTCCACAAATAAGCGCGGTGCGCTGCCGATGCGACGGGCGTTTTCCGGCGCCCGTCGTCGTTGGCCGACGTCCATGCCCGGCCGGATGGCCGGGTGCGACGCCCTTCGACGTTGCGTTGGAATGGGGTGGCGCATGGCCCGGTTGCCCGCTACCGTCATCCCATCACCACGGCGGCGCGCGCAGATTTCCCGTCAGGACAGGGAAGTGGACGGATGGCCCACATCGAACACGAGGCGGACCGGTTGGCATTGATCCGCAGCCTCGATCTGTTGGGGTTGCAGGGCACGCCGGATCTCGATCGCATCACCCGGCTCGCCGCGCAGGCGCTGGATGCGCCGATGGCGCTGATCACGGTGGTCGAGGAGTTCGAACAGCATTTCATCTCGACCGTCGGCACGGACCTCAAGGCGACGGAGCGCGAGATTTCCGTGTGCGCGGTGGCGATCGAGTCCAAGGGTGTCTTCGAGGTCGAGGACCTCTCGCAGGACGCGCGTTTCGCACGGTTCCGCACCGTCACCGAAGACGGCATGCGTTTCTACGCGGGTGTGCCGCTCACGCTTTCGTCCGGTATGAATGTCGGCACTTTGTGTGTCGTGGATTTCGAACCGCGGCGCCTGTCGGACGCGCAGCACATCGCGCTGCGCACGTTCGCCGATCTCGCCGTGAACCAGATCCAGCTGTTGCGGATGATCGGTCGACGCGATCCGGTCACCGGCCTGCCGAACCGGCAGCAGCTGTCGGCAGACGTCGCGATCCGCAAGCGCCAGTCGATGTTCGGCACGATGCAACTGGTCGTCATCGACGTGCTGGAGTCCGGGGCATCGAGTCGTCTGACCCAGGCGCTGGGGCAGGGGCCTGCGGAGTCCATCATCCGGCAGGCGGCCTTCCGCATCCTGGACCTGCTAGACGACGACGCGCCGCTGTATCACGTGGACACGGCGCGCTTCGCGTTCCTGCTGCCCGACGAGGGCGGCGACGGCCTGCTCGGATTGCTGTCGGGCATGCGCAAACGCGTGATGCAGCCGGTGCACACGCACGGGCTCGACATGTCGGCGAGTTTCCACGCCGGTCTGGCGCCGTTCCACGGCGACGGCGAGGACGACGCCATGCGCATGGCGGTGACCGCCCTGCACGCCGCGGTCGAACGGGGTGTGCCGTGGTCGCACTACGATGCCGCGCGCGACGCCAGCCTGCGTCGACAGCACACGCTCGCGACGCAGGTCGATGCGGCGTTGCGCGAGCAGCAGTTCCATCTCGCGTACCAGCCCCGGCTGGACCTGGCGACCGGACAGGTGGCGTGGGTCGAGGCGTTGCTGCGCTGGGAGCATCCGACGCTCGGGACCGTCGGGCCGAACGAGTTCCTGCCGATCATCGAGACCACCCCGCTGATGCCGCGCGTCACCCAGTGGGTGATCCAGCAGGCGCTCCGGCAACTGGCGGACTGGGATGCGCTCGGCCACCGCATCGGCGTGTCGATCAATCTCGCCGGCGCCGACCTGGAAGACGGTCATATCGTCGAACGCGCATTCGCGCTGACCGAGCAGTACGGCGTGGAGGCGAACCGGATCGAGTTCGAGATCACCGAAGGCCACTGGTTGCAGGGCGAGGCCGTGGTGTCGCAGTTGCAGACGCTGCGCACCCTGGGCTTTTCGATCGCGCTCGACGATTTCGGTTCCGGCTACAGCAACTTCGCCTATCTCAATGCCTTGCCTGCGACGGCGATCAAGATCGACCGGTCGCTGGTCGACGGCATGGAAGCCGACGGACGTCGCGCGCGCCTGGTGCGCACGCTGGTGAGGCTCGGCGCCGAACTCGGTCTGCGCACCGTGGGCGAGGGCGTGGAGACCGAGGCGCAGCTGGAGCTGCTGCGTCGCTGGAAATGCGATGAAGCGCAGGGCTATCTGATCAGCCGCCCGTGCAGCCCGCAGGACCTGCGGACGTTCCTGATCGAGCGCGTGTCGACGCCTGCCATCACGTCGTAGCGGTCACCGCACGCGCGCGCAGACCCAGGCCTCGATACGCTGCGCGCCCGCAAGTCTGAGCGCGCGCGCGGCCGCGTGCAGCGTCGCGCCCGTGGTCATGACGTCGTCGATCAGTACGACGTGTGCCGGCATTCCGGCCGGGCGCTGGACCGCGAATGCACTGCGCAGATTCCGTCGTCGCGCCTTCGCATCGAGTCGCGACTGTGGCGCAGTCGCACGCACGCGGCGCAGCAGATCGGTGCGCAGTGGCAGGCCGTGGCGACGGGCGAGCATGCGCGCGAGCTCCAGCGCCTGGTCGTAGCCGCGCTCGCGCAGTCGCGCGGTGTGTAACGGGATCGGCACCAGCGCAGCGGGACGCGCCGCACCTGCCGTCGCCTGCGCCAGGCAATCGCCGAGCAGCGCGCCGGCGGCGAGATCGCGATGGAACTTGAAGCGCGGCAGCAGCCGGTCGACCGGAAATCCGTAATCGAACGCGGCGATCACCGCATCCAAAGGCGGCGGCCGATACAGGCAGGCGCCGCAGACCGGATCGGCCGTGGGCAGCGGCTGCGCGCAGCGCACGCAGGCGTGCGGCATCCAGGGCAGCGCGGCGGTGCAGGCGGGGCAGAGATCGCGCCCGCTTGCGCCGGGCTCGCGGCATACCAGACAGCGGCCCGGCAGCGCGGTATGCAGCAGGCCGCGGAGCCACTGGCGCCAACGCCCGTCAACCGGGGCGGGTGGATTCTGGTTGACAGCGCCGGGCATGCTTTCCAGACTGCCGGGCTTGTCCCGTCGTCACCGTCGGTAGATCGCCATGTCCGTTGTCAGCCACGCCCGCGAAGCCGCCGGCCAGCCCACCCCCCTTCGTCACGACTGGTCGCGCAGCGAGATCGAGGCGCTGTTCGCGCTGCCGATGCCCGAACTGCTGTTCCGCGCCGCCAGCGTGCACCGCCAGCATTTCGATCCGGCTGAGGTCCAGGTCAGCACGCTGCTGTCGGTCAAGACCGGCGGGTGCCCCGAGGACTGCAGCTACTGCCCGCAGGCGCAGCGCTATCACACCGGCGTGCAGGCGACGAAGCTGATGGAGACCGACGCGGTGCTGGAGAAGGCCCGTCAAGCCAAGGCCGCCGGCGCCACGCGATTCTGCATGGGCGCGGCCTGGCGTTCCCCGAAGGACCGCGACGTGCCGAAGGTCGCGGCGATGATCCGCGAGGTCAAGGCGCTGGGTCTGGAGACCTGCGCGACGCTCGGCATGCTGACCGGCGAGCAGGCGCGCGCGCTCAAGGACGCAGGCCTCGACTACTACAACCACAATCTGGACACCGATCCCGAGTTCTACGATTCGATCATCCAGACCCGCGAGATCCAGGACCGCCTGACCACGCTCGAACACGTGCGCGACGCGGGGCTCAAGACCTGCTGCGGCGGCATCGTCGGCATGGGCGAGACCGGGCGCCAGCGCGCCGGCCTGCTGCGCACGCTGGCGAATCTGCCCTCGCATCCGGACTCGGTGCCGATCAACCGGCTGGTGCAGGTCGAAGGCACGCCGCTGCACGGTACGGAAGAGATCGATCCCTTCGATTTCGTGCGCACGATCGCGGTCGCGCGCATCCTGATGCCGCGCTCGATGGTGCGGCTGTCGGCCGGACGTCAGGACATGAGCGACGAGCTGCAGGCGATGTGCTTCCTCGCCGGCGCCAACTCGATCTTCTACGGTGAGCAGTTGCTGACCACCGGCAATCCGGATACCGAGCGCGACATGGCATTGTTCGCGCGTCTGGGCCTTCGGCCGATGCAGGTGCACGTCGATGCCGAGCATCACGATCACCCCGGCACGGCCCACGTCGACATCATCGAACTGCCGCAGCACCCGCGGAGTTTCGCCGCATGATTCCGTGGTTCGCCTGGGCCTATCTGGTGCTGCTGGCGCTGGTGGGTCTGAGCGGATTCGCGCTGACCGTGCGCGATGGACAGTCGAAGCTGCTGGCGATCGCACGTCTGGCTGCAGTCGGTGTGCTGGTCTGGGGTGTCGTGCTGTATTTCCGCGATGCAGGTGCGCATGTGCTGTTCGCCGGCGCGCTGTTCGTCGCGGTGCTGCTGCTCGCGCACAAGAGCGTGTCCGATGCGCAGGACGCTACGCGCATGAAGCTCGACCGTTCGGCTCGCGCCGGCGTGGCCATCAATGGTCTCGTCGTGCTGCCTGCGATCGCGATGGGCGCCCTGGCGATCTGGGCCGGCCGTGGCGCCTGAGCGGCCCGATCTGCGCACGCGTGCGCGTGATGCGCGCGATGCCCGAACGCAGGCGCAGGCACGTCGCGTGCGGCGCACGGTCACGCGTCGAGACGGCATGCGCTGCGAAGTGCTCGATACCGGCCGCGATGCGCGCTGGCTGCTGAACTTCTGTGGCAACGATTACCTCGGCCTCGCCTTGCACTACCAGGTGTCCGGCGCGCTGCAGGATGCCGCGGCGCTGCATGGCGCGGGCAGTGGCGGCTCGCATCTGGTCAGCGGCCACCACGCGCTGCACGACGCGCTGGAACGCGAGATCGCCGACTGGCTGCAGGTGCCGGCGGCGTTGCTGTTCGGCAGCGGGTTCGCGGCGAATCTCGCGGTGTTGCAGGGGCTGCTCGGCGAAGGCGATGCCTGCGTGCAGGACCGTCTGAACCACGCCAGCCTGATCGACGCCGCGCGGCTCGCCGGCTGTCGTCTGCGCCGCTATCCGCATGCCGATGCGCAGGGCGCATTGCGCCAGCTGCGCACCCTGCCGGAGGGCGCTGCCGTGCTCGCGACCGACGGCGTCTTCAGCATGCACGGCGATGTCGCGCCGTTGCGCGAACTGGCGATCGTCGCGCGGGTGCAGCAGGCGTTGCTGTACGTCGACGATGCACACGGCGTGGGCGTGCTCGGCCCGGATGGCCGCGGCAGCGTCTCCGATGCACGGCTCGACATCGACGCGGTGCCACTGCAGCTGGTCACGCTGGGCAAGGCGCTCGGTGGGTGCGGCGCGGTGCTGGCGGGTGACGCGGATCTGATCGGCCATCTCGCCGAAACCGCACGCCCCTACATCTACACGACCGCGCTTCCCCCCGCAGTCGCCGGCGCCGCGCTGGCCGCGGTGCGGATCGCGCGCCAGGACCACTGGCGCCGCGAACGGCTGACCACACTGGTGCAGCGCTTCCGCGCACGTGCACAGCGTCGGGGGCTCGACCTGATGCCGTCCGACACGCCGATCCAGCCGCTGCGCTGCGGCGACAACGCGACGGCGCTGACGCTGTCCCGCGCGCTGGACGCGGCCGGTTTCTGGGTCGCCGCCATCCGCCCGCCCACCGTGCCCGAAGGTCAGGCACGTCTCCGCATCACGCTCAGCGCTGCGCATGCCGATGCCGATGTCGATGCGCTGGTCGATGCACTCGCCGCCGCACGCGATGCGCTGCCACCGGTGACTGCAGCCGCACCTGCCGTTCCGACGCCATGATCGATCCGCAACACGACGCCCGCCGCGCCCTGCTCGCGGTCGGGATCGCACTCGCATCCGCGTTGTTCTTCACCATGACGTACGTGCTCAACCGCGCGAGCGCGAGCGGCGGCGGGCACTGGGCTTGGACGGCGTGCCTGCGTTACTTCATCACCCTGCCGTTGCTGCTGCCGCTGATGCCGTTGCAGGGCGGCGCGAAACCGGTGCTGCGCGCGATCGCCGCGCATCCGTGGGCGTGGCTGCGCTGCAGTGCGATCGGCTTTCTGTTGTTCTATTGCATGCTCTCGTTCGCGGCATCGAGCGGGCCGGCGTGGCTGGTCGCCGGCAGTTTCCAGTTCACGGTGATCGCCGGCATGTTGTGCGCGCCGCTGCTGTATCGCGATGCGCGCCGGCGCGTGCCGCCCGCCGCGCTCGGCATCGCCGCGGCGATCCTCGTCGGCGTCCTGCTGATGCAGTTCGGTCACGGCGGCCCCGGCCTCGATCGCGCGGGTTGGATCGCACTGCTGTGCGTGCTCACCGCGGCGGTCGCGTATCCGCTCGGCAATCGTCTGTTGCTGCTGCATCTCGAGCGCACCGGCGAAGACCTCAATGCCACCCAGCGCGTGTTCGGGCTCACGCTCGCCAGCCAGCCGTTGTGGCTGCTGGTGGCGGCGTTCGCCTGGAGTGAGGCCGGCACGCCGTCGATGTCGCAGGTGTGGCTGGCGGCAGGCGTGGCGCTGAGCGCCGGCGTGATCGCGACCATCCTGTTCTTCCAGGCGACCGGCATGGTCCGCCACAACCCGGTCGCGCTGGGCGCGGCCGAGGCGATGCAGGCGGCCGAGTTGCTGTTCGCGGCGTTCCTCGGTGCGCTGTTCCTGCAGGAGGCGTGGCCGCAGGGCCGTGCATTGATCGGCGCGGTGGTGGTGACGCTGGGCATCGTGGCGTTCGCGATCGTCGTCGCACGTCCCGCGGCCGGCAACGCGCGTCGCACGAAAGCGTTGCGTGGAGACAAGGGCGCATGAACACATTGGACAATCCGCACGGCCTGCACATCGAAGTGGCAGGCACGGGCGCACCGCTGGTGCTGCTGCACGGCTGGGCGATGCACGGCGGCGTATTCGCCGCGTTGCGCGAGCGCCTCGAATCGCAGCGCACGCTGTATCTCGTCGACCTGCCGGGCCACGGCCTGAGCCGCGACAGCACGCTGCCACTGGCGATCGATTCCGTCGTCGATGCGCTGGTCGATGCGCTGCCGCCCGCGCCGTGGCTGGGCTGGTCACTCGGTGGCCTGATCGCATTGCAGGCCGCGGCGCTGCATCCTCATCGCGTGCCCGCGCTGGTCATGCTGTGCGCCAGCCCGCGTTTCGTGCGCGGCCCCGACTGGACGCATGGCATGTCGCCGGAGATCTTCCGCGATTTCGCCAAGGGTCTGCGCAGCGACTACCGCGGCACGCTGGACCGCTTCATCGCGCTGGAGGCCTTCGGATCCGACGATGCGCGCAGCGAACTGCGCGCGTTGCGCGCCGAAGTGTTCGCACGCGGCGAGCCGGCTGCGCATGTGCTCGCAGACGGACTCGGCCTGCTGGAGACGTCCGATCTGCGCGCACACCTGCCGGCGCTGTCGGTGCCCAGCCTGTGGATGTCCGGTCGTCGCGACCGCCTCGTCGATCCGCGCGCGATGGAAGCTTCGGCTGCCCTCGCAAGCGGCGCCGTCGCCCACACCGTCGCGCATGCCGGCCACGCGCCCTTCCTGACCCACGCCGACGCGGTCGCCGCGCGTCTGCTCGACTTCCTCGACGCCGCATGAAACCGATTTTCGATCCCCGCCAGGTCCGCCGCGCGTTCTCGCGCGCATCGACGAGCTACGCCGGCGCCGCCGCCTTGCAACATGGCGTGGAAGCGCAGTTGCTCGAATCGCTCGAGTATCTCGATGACCGTGTGCCGGGCGTCGTGCTCGATGTCGGCAGTGGCCCGGCGCATGCCGCGCTGGCGATGCGGCAGCGGTGGCCGAAGTCGCGCATCGTCGCGGTCGATCTCTCGCTGTCGATGCTGCAGCAGGCGCCGGTCCGCACCGGTTGGCGCGACCGTCTCGGCCTGCAGAAGCCCGTCGACCGGGTGTGCGCCGATCTGCGCCTGCTGCCGTTCGCCGACAACAGCGTCGACCTGCTGTTCTCCAATCTGTGCCTGCAATGGGTGGAAGACCTGCCGTCGGCGTTCGCCGGTTTCCGCCGCGTGCTCAAGCCCGACGGCCTGCTGCTGGTCTCGACCTTCGGGCCGCAGACACTGATCGAACTGCGCGAGTCCTTCGGCGTCGCCGATGCGCAGCCGCACGTCAGCCCGTTCGCTTCGATCGCCGAATTCGGCGACGCGCTGATGCGCGCGGGATTCCGCAATCCCGTCGTCGACCGCGATGTCGCCGTGCACTGGCATCCGGACATGACCGCGCTGATGCGCGAGCAGCGTGCGATCGGTGCGACGAATGCGCTCGTCGAGCGGCGCCGTGCACTGACGGGGCGCGCGCGCTTCGCCGCCGCCGCCGCACACTACGAACAGTTCCGCACGGCCGAGGGCCTGCCGGCGAGCTGGGAGTGGATCACCGCGATGGCGTGGTCGCCGCCACACGGCGCGCCGATCCGCGAGGGTGCGGAAGAACTGGCGCGTTTCGATGCCGGTGCGATTCCGGTGCGGCGACGCAAGGCCGACTGAGTCGTCGCACGTCGCGACGCGTTACGCCACGCCGCCCTTCGCCAGCACGCTGTTGCGGCGCGAGTAGACCAGATACACCACGACGCCGAGCACGTTCCACGCCAGGAACCACAGCTGCGTGCGCGACGGCAGGCTCCAGAACAGATACAGGCAGCCGAGGATCGCGACCGGTCCGACCACCCACGCCAGCGGCGTGCGGAACACGCGCGGACGTTCGGGATCGCGGTGGCGCAGCACCAGCAGGCAGACGGCCACCGCAGTGAACGCGGCCAGCGTGCCGGCATTGGCGAGCGCGGCGATCTCGTCCAGCCGCGCCACGCCTGCGAGCGCGGCGACCAGCACCGCGGTGAACAGCGTGATCGCCACCGGCGTGCCGGTGCGCGGATTGACCTTCGACAGGCCGCGCGGCAGGAGGCCGTCGCGCGACATGACGAAGAAGATGCGGCTCTGGCCGTAGAAGAACGCCAGCAGCACGGTCGGCAGCGCGATGATCGCGACCACGCCGATCGCGAGCGCAGCGGTGGGATGGCCTAGCTCGCGCATGATCAGCGCCAGCGGCTCGGCGCTCTTGCCGAACACCGCGAAGCTCATCGCACCCACCGCGGCCAGCGCGACCAGCATGTAGATGATCGTACAGCCGACCATCGAGCCGACGATGCCGATCGACAGGTCACGTCCGGGATTCTTGGTTTCCTCGGCCGCGGTGGAGATCGCATCGAAGCCGTAGAACGCGAAGAAGATGATCGCGGCCGCCGCCATGACCCCGCGTTCGACGCCGTCGGCGCCGAGCGACTTCGGAAAGCCGAACGGCATGAAGGGTTCCAGGTTGGCCGCATCGAACGCCGGCAGCGCGACCGCAATGAACACGCCGAGCGCGATCAGCTTGAACACCACCAGCACCGCATTGAGCGTGGCGCTCTCGCGCGTGCCTGCGATCAGCAGGCCGGCGACCGCGAACGTGATCGCGATGGCCGGCACGTTGAGCGCGCCGCCGGCATGCGGCCCGGCCGCCAGCGAGGCGGGCAGGGTGACGTTCCAGCCGAAGTTCGTCTGCAGCCACTCGAGGAAGCCGACGAAGTAGCCCGACCACCCGACCGCGACCGTGCTCACCACCAGCGAGTACTCGAGAATCAGGCTCCAGCCCACGACCCAGGCGATCGCCTCGCCGAGCACCGCGTAGCTGTAGGTGTAGGCACTGCCGGCCGCCGGCATCATCGTCGACAGCTCGGCGTAGGCCAGCGCGGCGCAGGCGCAGACCACGCCCGCGATCATGAAGGACAGCAGCACCGCGGGCCCGGCCTTGTCCGCGCCGACGCCGATCAAGGTGTAGATGCCCGTACCGACAATGGCGCCGATGCCCAGCGCGATCAGGTGCGGCCAGCCGAGCGTGCGGACCAGGCGACGGCCCTCCTCATGCTCGGTGATCCGGTTGATGTCCTTGCGTCGCAGCCAGGCCTGCATGTCGATCAACCGGTCGAGGTGAGGCGCGTAGTCTGTGCCATCGCCGGGGGCTTGGCGAGATGCGGCGCGGCATGCAGGCGGCGGTCATTCCGACGGCCTGGATCGATTCGCCACGGCCGGTTCGACCCGCGTTCGCGGGCGGCGCTTCAGTCCATCTGGAACCCCAGCATCGCGGAGATTTCGCGCGAGGTCCGCAGCAGGGATTCGACGTGCTGCGGATCGGCCGATGCCGGCAGGTAGTGGATCGAGCCCACGATCGCGAGCGTGCCGAACAGCGAGCCGTCGGCCTGCAGCAACGGCGCGGCGAGCGCGTTGATGCCGGTGAACAACTGCTCGGGTGCATCGGACCAGCCGCGTGCGCGGACGGCGTCGATCTCCGCGCGCAGTGCGTTCGCATCGGTGATCGACAGCGGCGTGCTTTGTGGCAGTGGCGCGGACAGGAAGCCGTCGCGCACGTCGTCGGGGCCGAAAGCGAGAACGACCTTGCCTTGCGCGCTGGTGTTGTGCGGAAAGCGGCTGCCGGGTCGCAGCGTGATCTCGATCGGCGAGGTGCCGCGCAGGAAGTCGATGACGATCACCGAGTCGTCGGCGTACGAGGCGATGACGATGGTCTGTCCGACCTCGTCGCGCAGGCGCTGCAGCGCGGGCTTGGCCAGCGTCATCAGATCGAAGCGGCCCACGCACGCGCGGCCCAGCAGATACAGCTGCCAGCCGACCCGGTAGTGGTTGCTGGTCGCGTCCTGGGTCACGTAGCCATGCTCGCGCAGCGCGCTCAGATGCCGGTGCGCGCGTGCCTTCGGCATGCCGAGCAGATGCGACAGCTGGGTCACGCCCAGACCCTGCGGCGCATTGGCCAGTGCCTCGATGACCTTCAGCGAGACGACGGCGGTCGGCAGTGCGGCATCGCCGAGATCGGTGGAGGGATCTGCGTTCTGCATGGGTCGGTGACGTGTCTCTGGGAATCGATCGCGCGACGTGCGCCGTCGGAGGGTAACCCGCGCGCCTTTACGCGGGGAGTTCGATGTCGCGCTCGGCGAACACGCGATACGTCTGCACCTTCGGTGCGTCCGCGTCTTCGGGGCGTACGTAGCGGATCGAGCTGCGGCTCCGCACCGCACGCGGCAGCAGGAAGCAGCGCACGAACCGTGTCGGAGTGTCTTCCGTGGTCGGCGCGAGCACCGGCGCAGGGCCGAGTTCGAACCAGGCCTCGCCCGGTGCGTGCGTGTGTCGCGTGCCCTGGGTCTCGATCGAGATCTCGCCGCTCGCGCAGATGCGGATGCCCGGGCCCTGGTGCACGTGGGTCAGGGCGACGCCGCCGGGCGGAAAGCCCACCTCGTCGCAACGCATCAGCCAGTCGAAGCGCGGGTCGAGTGCGACGTCGGCTTCCAGCTTCAATGTGGTCGACGTCGAAGGCGCCGACGGCAACACAGGCGCCGCAGGTGTCGATGCCTCCGTCAGCTCCCACCGCCAGATCCGTGTATCCGTCTGGTCGCCGATCAGCGTGGTGCTGTCTTGGGACACGCGCGCGGTGCCGGCGGTCAGCCACTGCCCATCGTCCGGACCTTCCAGCGTCAGGCCGCCGTCCACCACATACAGCGCACGCGGCGTCGCCGGCAGAAAGACGGGCGGGCAGCCCGCAGGCAACAGGTCTTCGTAGAGACGCAGGGTCAGCGCGCGCATGCAGGAACTCCTCGTGAGACTCATTTGTATCGACTGTCGATACGAAATGAATGATGTGGATCATTGATCGAGACTTATTGTATATTGATACACGAGTATCGATCAACGATACAAACGTGACAGACCAGTCATGCAGGTGCAGACCTGCTGCAACTCGCTCGGGAGGGCGTGCGATGTCTCAAGACAGCAGTGCGGAGATGGGAAGCAACGCCCGCGGCGAGCGTTGGTGGAAGGGCGCCAGCAAGCAGCAGTGGCGCGCGTTCAATTCGGCCTATCTCGGCTGGATGCTCGACATCATGGATCTGATGTTGTTCGCGATGGTCATCAAGTACGTGATCGTCGATCTGGGCATGGACAAGTCCTCGGCCGGTCTGGTGATGTCGGCCACGTTGATGGCGACGGCCGCGGGCGGGCTGGTGTTCGGCTTCCTCGCCGACCGTCTCGGACGCGCACGGTCGATGATGCTCAGCATCATCTGTTACTCGGTCGGCACTGCGCTGTGCGGTCTGGCCGACACGCTCGGCCAGCTGATGCTGTTCCGGATCATCGTCGGCCTCGGCGTGGGCGGCGAATGGTCGGCGGGCTCGGCGCTGGTCAGCGAGACCTGGCCGGCGAAGCACCGCGGCAAGGTGATGGCGTGGGTGCAGAGCGCATTCGCAGCCGGTTACGCGGCCGCCGCCGTGGTCGCGGCGCTGGTGATCCCGGTCGCCGGCTGGCGGTGGGTGTTCGCAGTCGGTCTGCTGCCGGCGCTGCTGGCGTTCTACGTGCGCCGCCACGTCAAGGAGCCGGACATCTGGCTCAGCCAGACCAGGCGACTGACGTTCGGCGAAACGGTGCGCGAGCTGTTCGGCGGGCCCTACGCGCGCAATACCTGGATCGGCCTGGCGTTCACCACGGCCGCGATGTGCGGCTACTGGGGACTGTTCACCTGGATCCCGACGTACCTGGCCACGCCGGTCGCCGAGGGCGGCCCCGGCCTGGATCTGGTCAAGTCGACGATCTGGATCGTGATCATGCAGGTCGGCGCGGCCGCGGGCTTCATCACCTTCGGCTACATCGCCGACCGGATCGGTCGCAAGAAAGCCTTCCTGTTGTTCTTCCTCGCCTCGGCGCTCGTCGTGCCGATCTTCGCGACCATCCGGTCGCCCGAGATGCTGATGGTCTTCGGCGTGGTCGTCGCCTACTTCGGCACCGGCTTCTACAGCGGATTCGCCCCGACGTTCGCCGAGCTGTTCCCGACGACGATCCGCGCCACCGCGCAGGGCTTCGTCTACAACGGCGGCCGCGCGATTGCCGCCGTCGCGCCGTTCCTCATCGGCTTCATCTCCACGCGCTATGGCGTCACCAGCGGACTGGTGACGACGGCCGCGTTCTTCGCGCTGGCCGGCCTGATCGTCTGGGTGTGCCTGCCCGAGACCAAGGGCCGCGAGCTCGCCTGACCCGACACCGATTGGAGAACCCCATGCCCGTCATCCAGATCACCGTGGTCGAAGGCCGCGATTCCGAACGCATCGAAGCCTGCATCCGCGACGTCGCGCGCGTCGTCAGCGCGACCCTCGATGCGCCGCTGCCGTCGATCCGCGTCATGGTCCACGAAGTCCCGGCGAACCGCTTCGCCGTCGGCGCGCGGCTCAAGAGCGATCCGGCGCCGGAGACGGCAGCATGACCGTAGCGATCTCGACGCACGCCGATGCCCTGCACGCGGCGCTGCGCAGTGGCCAGCCGATCGATCCGCTGACCGGTCGCGTGGACGGACTCGATCTCGCCGGCGCCTACGCGATCGCGCAGGCCGGCATCGCCCATCGGCTCGCCGAAGGCGAGACCGTCGTGGGTCGCAAGATCGGTCTGACCAGCGTGGCCGTGCAGCGGATGCTCGGCGTCGACCAGCCCGACTTCGGCGTGCTGACCGATCGCATGGACCATTCGCGCAGTGGCGCCATTCCCGTCGACGGCATGATCGCGCCGCGTGCGGAAGGCGAGATCGCCTTCCATCTCAAGCGCGATCTCGCCGGTCCCGGCGTCACGCTGCACGACGTGCTGCTGGCGACGGAATCGGTGTCGGCGTGTTTCGAGATCGTCGACTCGCGGATCCGCGACTGGAAGATCGGCATTCTCGATACCGTCGCCGACAACGCCTCCGCCGCGGCCTTCGTCACCGGTGAGGCGCGCGTGTCGCCGATCGGACTCGATCTGGGGACCTGCGGCATGGCGCTGGAGAAGAACGGCGCGCTGCTCTCGACCGGCGCCGGCGCCGCCGCGCTCGGCTCGCCATTGAACTGCCTGGTGTGGCTGGCGAACCAGCTGGGCCGGCTGGGCAGTGGCCTCAAGGCCGGCGACACGATTCTCTCGGGTGCACTCGTGCCGCTGACGCCTGTCGTCCGCGGCGACCACCTGCGCCTGCGCGTCGGCGGCATCGGCGCGGTGGACCTGCACTTCGTCTGATCGCACGGCGTCCCCTTCTTATCGGGCGCGGTCGCGCGTCCGGTTCTTCATCGTTTCGAGGAGTCACACATGCCCGTCAAGGCTGCCGTGATCGGTTCCGGCAACATCGGCACCGATCTGATGATCAAGATCCTGCGCCACGGCCAGGCACTGTCCATGGGCCCGATGGTGGGCATCGATCCTGCTTCCGACGGTCTGGCGCGCGCCCGCGCGATGGGCGTCGAGACCTGCGACGCCGGCGTCTACGGATTGACGATGTCGCCGGCGTTCGACGACGTGCAGATCGTGTTCGATGCGACGTCCGCCGCGGCGCACGTCCACAACGACGCGGTGCTGCGCGCGGCGCGGCCTGACATCCGCGTGGTCGATCTGACGCCCGCGGCGATCGGCCCATACTGCGTGCCGTCGGTCAATCTCGATGCGCATCTCGATGCGCCCAACGTCAACATGGTGACCTGCGGCGGCCAGGCGACGATTCCGATCGTCGCCGCGGTGGCAAGCGTGGCCACCGTGCATTACGCGGAGATCGTCGCGTCGATCTCGAGCCGCTCGGCCGGCCCGGGCACGCGCGCGAACATCGACGAATTCACCGAAACCACCTCGCGTGCGATCGAGGCGGTCGGCGGCGCGCGCAAGGGCAAGGCGATCATCGTGCTCAATCCGGCGGAGCCGCCGCTGCTGATGCGCGACACGGTCTACGTGCTGTCCGACGACGTGGACACCGCGCGTGTCGAAGCGGCGATCGAAGCGATGGTGGCGCGCGTCGCGCGCGACGTGCCGGGCTATCGCCTCAAGCAGACCGTGCAGTTCGAGCGCATCGAACAGCCGGTCAACGTGCCGGGACTCGGCCCGATGACGGGCCTCAAGACGTCGGTGTTTCTCGAGGTCGAAGGCGCGGCGCATTACCTGCCGGCCTACGCCGGCAACCTCGACATCATGACCTCGGCCGCGCTCGCGACCGGCGAACGCATCGCCGCAACGCTGCAGGCCGCATCGCAGGAGACGCAGGCATGAGCGGCAAGACGCTCTACATCTCGGACGTCACCCTGCGCGATGGCTCGCATGCAGTGCGCCATCAATACACGGTCGCGCAGATGCGGCAGATCGCCGCGGCCCTCGACAAGGCAGGCGTGGACTCGATCGAGGTCGCGCACGGCGACGGCCTGCAGGGCGCCTCGTTCAACTACGGCTTCGGCGCGCACTCCGATCTGGAGTGGATCGAGGCCGTCGCCGAGACCGTGCAGCACGCCCGGGTCGCGACATTGCTGCTGCCCGGCATCGGCACCGTGCACGATCTGAAGGATGCCTACGCCGCCGGCGCGCGCGTGGTGCGCGTGGCCACGCATTGCACCGAGGCCGATGTCGCGCGCCAGCACATCGAAGCGGCGAACGCGCTGGGCATGGACGCGGTTGGCTTTCTGATGATGAGCCACATGGCCGAGCCGGCTGCGCTCGCCGCGCAGGCGAAGAAGATGGAGTCCTACGGCGCTTCGTGCGTGTACGTGGTCGACTCCGGCGGTGCGATGGGCATGACCGAGATCCGCGAACGTTTCCGCGCGTTCAAGGACGTGCTCGACAGTGCCACGCAGACCGGCATGCACGCGCATCACAACCTGTCGCTGGGCGTGGCGAATTCGATCGTCGCCGTCGAGGAAGGTTGCGACCGCATCGACGCCAGTCTCGCCGGCATGGGTGCCGGCGCAGGCAACGCGCCGCTGGAAGTCTTCATCGCCGCCGCTTCGAAACTCGGCTGGCAGCACGGCTGCGATCTGTATGCGCTGATGGACGCCGCCGACGACATCGTGCGTCCGTTGCAGGAACGTCCGGTGCGCGTCGACCGCGAAACGCTGGCGCTCGGCTATGCCGGCGTCTATTCGAGTTTCCTGCGGCATGCGGAAGCCGCGGCGCAGCGCTTCGGCATCAGCGCCGTCGACATCCTCGTCGAGCTCGGCAAGCGGCGCATGGTCGGTGGTCAGGAGGACATGATCGTCGACGTGGCCCTGGACGTCGCGCGCGCACGCGGTACCGCGGCCGCGCAGCCGGAGGTGGCGGCATGAGCCTGTCGCCCGCCACCATCGATGAGATCGCCACGCTGCTGCACGACGCCGAGCGCGACGTGCGCGACGTGGTCAAGGTCACCGACGCGCAGCCGGATCTCGATACCGAAGCGGCCTACCGCGTACAGGACGCGTTGCGTGCGCTCAAGCTCGCGCGCGGCGTGCGACTGGTCGGCATGAAGATGGGTCTGACGTCCTTCGCCAAGATGGAACAGATGGGCGTCGACACGCCGATCTACGGCTTCCTCGGCAGCGACAACGCGGTCGACGACGGTGCGGCGGTCGAGACGGCGGCGCTGATCCACCCCAAGGTCGAAGCCGAAATCGCCTTCGTCATGCGCGACGCCCTGCAGGGCCCGGAGTGCACGGTCGAGCAGGTGCTGGCGGCGACCGCCTGCCTGCTGCCGGCCGTCGAGGTTATCGATTCGCGCTACGAGAATTTCCGCTTCGACCTGCCGAGCGTCATCGCCGACAACACGTCGGCCTCGCGTTACGTGATCGGCTCGAAGGCCGCGTCCGCGGACGGGCGCGATCTGGAATCGATCGGCGTGGTGCTCGAGAAGAACGGCCAGGTGGTCGAGGTCGGTGCGGGCGCCGCGGTGCTCGGCAATCCCGCGCGCGCCGTTGCGATGCTGGTCGACATGCTGCATGCGCGCGGGCAGTCGCTGCCCGCCGGCAGCGTGGTGCTGTCGGGCGCGATCACGGCCGCGGTCGCGGTGGAGGCCGGCGACCACGTCCAGGTCCGCATCGACGGCCTCGGCTCGACCGGGCTGCGCTTCGTCTGAATCCACGACACACGTTTCGTCCGGCGCCATTCCGGCGCCGGCTGTCGCCCTGGGAGGGGAGCTTCATGTTGAGATCGAACCGGAAGGGCGCGCGCCTGTCGCTCGCCCTGGCCCTCGCGGCCGCCTGCGCGGCGCCCGCTGCGGCGCAGGACATCGACGTCGCCGCGGTCGAAGCGCGTCTGGGCCAGATGGAGCAGGAGATGCGCGAGCTGCGCGCGCTGCTCGCAGCGCACGGCGGCACAGCCGTGTCGCCGGCGGTCGCACAGTCGTCGGCACCTGTCGCAACGGCGCCCGCCACAGCAGCCGCATCCGTCGCAGCAGCGCCGGCGCAGAAGACCGTGGCGATGCCGGGCGCGGCGCCGGGCACCACGTTCTTGTTCGGCGGCTTCATCAAGCTCGATGCGATGACGACCAGCACCAGCGACGGCAAGATCGCCGACGGCTCGGCCGGTCGCCTGTTCTACTTCCCGGGCGCGACGCCGGTCGCCGCGGACGGGCAGGGCGCGCGCAGCACCTACAGCGATCTGCACGCGCAGTTCTCGCGCTTCTCGTTCGGCGCCGACACGCTGACCGACAGCGGCAACACCATCAAGGCCTACATCGAGGCCGACATGTACGGCGGCGGCAGCAACGCATTCGCCGGCAACGAGACCATCACCAACACCTATGCGCTGACGCTGCGGCAGGCCTACGTCAGCTACAACGGCTGGCTCGCCGGCCAGACCTGGTCGAATTTCCAGGACGTCGCTGCGCTGCCCGACACGGTCGATTTCACCGGGCCCTCGGAAGGCACGGTATTCAACCGCCAGGCCCAGGTGCGCTACACGCGCGGGCCGTGGTCGGTGTCGATCGAGAATCCGCAGACGACGGTCACGCCGTACCTGTCGCAAGCCGCGCGGTTCAACAGTGGCGACAATCGTGCGCCCGACGTGACCGCGCGCTGGATCACCCGCGGCGACTGGGGGCACTTCACCGTCGCCGGTCTGGCACGCAGCTTCCGCAACGGTGATGCGACCGCATCGGGCGCGGCGCTCAGTGTGTCGGGCCGCTTCAACGTCGGCGCCAGCGACGACATCCGCTACATGGTCAGCGGCGGCGACGGCATCGGTCGCTATCTCGGCTTCGCGCTCGGCAGCGACACCGTGCTCGACGCCGACGGCGGCCTGCACAGCCAGAGCGGTTACGGCGGATTCGCCGCGTGGCGGCATGCGTTCAACGCCAAGCTGCGCGGCAACGTCGTCTACTCGATCGCCTCGCTCGACAACGACGCACTGCTCACCGGCGGTTTCGTCACCGAGCGCGCGCAGTCGTTCCGCGTGAACATGATCTATTCGCCGGCGCCGAAGCTCGACATCGGCGGCGAGATCAGCTGGGCCGACCGGCGCCTCGAAAACGGCCTCGAAGGCGATCTGCAGCGCGTGCACACCCACGTCAAATACAGCTTCTAAGGGGCAGGCTTGCAGCGGGCCGTGCATCCCATGCGGATGCACGGCGTCCCGTGCGCTGCCGATCTGATCGCTACAACCGCAAGCTGAGCGACACGAAGGCGCTGCGGCCCGGCGCCGGCGAGAACATCGGCTGCGCTGTTTCCCAGAAGAAGCTGTCGTACCAGGCGTACGCGTATTCGCGGTCGGTCAGATTCTTGACCTGGACATCGACGCTCAGGCGTGGATTGATCCGGTACTTCGCGCTCAGGTCGAGCACGGCGAACTTGCCGAACTTCTCCGTCACATTCCGCTCTTCGAGGTAGTAATCGCCCTGGGCGCGTGCCTGCAGTCCGAACGCGAGCGCATCGCTGGCGCGGTAGTCCACACCGAGATTGCTGATGGTGCGTGGCGTCGCCGCGACCTCGTTGCCTTCGATCGACAGGCCGGCAGTGCGGCTGTCGCGTTCGATCTTCGCTTCCTGGTAGGCGTGCGAAGCGCGCAGCGTCCAGCGCTCGCCGAGCTGCGCATCGATCTGCGCATCCACGCCGCGGCGGCGGGTCTTGCCCAGCACCACGGTCGTGCCGGTGGCGGACATGTTGGACACCTCGTTCTCGGCATCCTGCTGCCACACCGCGATGCGCGCCTGGCTGCCGGCGAACGGCGCGAAGCGCAGACCCGCCTCCATACCGGTGTTGGTCGAAGGCTGCATCGCCATCTGACCCGGCGTCAGATACGCGGGCGGCGTGGAGCCGGTCAGCACCTGGAAGGTGCGGCCCCAGTTCGCGTAGAGGTTGGTGTCCGGCGACAGCGCATAGACCACGCTGAGCTTGGGCTGGCCGATGGTGCGGTAGTCCTGCAGCGGCGCACGCACGCCACCGGCCAGATGCGTCGCGCCATCAAAGCGGTCGACGCGATAGGCCGGCACGATCTTCAGGGCGTCGACCGGCTTCCAGATCGCCTGCACGTAGGCGCCGGTGTTGTCGAAGCTGTGGAAGTCGTCGTTCTGCACGCGTGCGGGCGGCGCGTCGAAATCGGTCGGCTCGGCGTAGTTGAAGCGCTGTCGCGTGTAGCCGTTGCGCTGTTGCTCGTAGTTCGCGCCGCTCTCGAACGTGAGCGTGTCGCTGGCGACCCAGGTCAGCGTGGCGAGCATGCCGGTCTGCTTTTCATCCCAGACGCGACGCTGCCGCGGCGCATTGCCGGTGGGCAGATCGCTGAAGGTGACGCGGCGGTCGTCCTCGTAGCGGTTGTAGTAGAGCTTGCTGCCGAGCACCAGATTCTCGGCAAGCTTCAGATCCATGTGCACGCCGATCTGGCGCATCTCGCGGTCGTCGCCATCGTTGGCGTTGCGGCGGTCGGAACTGCGCCGGTCGACGGCCAGTTCTTCGGCGGTCATGAAGCCGGGTTCTTCGGCTTCCTGTTTGTACGCGCGCGCGGTCAGGCCGATGCGCATGCCGTCGTCGAGGCTGCCGTAGAACCACTTGCCGCCCAGCGAGTATTTCTCCGACGCATCGTGGTCGCGATAGCCGTCCGAGGCCTGCGCGCCGACGAAGTAGTTCTGCGCGAAGCCGCCACGCTCGCGGCCCACCGCGATCTGCGCCTCGCGCGTGTCGAAGCTGCCGTAGGTCAGGCGCGCATCGGTGTAGTCACCGCCCTGACGCGTGCCGAAATTGATGTTGCCGCCGATGTTGTGCAGGCCGTAGCGCGGATCGTTGGTGCCGCGCACGACTTCGATGTAATCGATCTCCAGCGGAAACAGCATGTCGATGAAGCGCTGGTTGCCGCTGTTGACGTTGCTCGGAATGCCGTCAATCAGCGTCTTGATGGCATTGAGATAGCCCTCGCCATTGAACGCGCGAAAACTCACCTTGCCGGACTCCGCGCCCTGGCGCGTCTCGGTCAGCTGCATGCCGGGCATCTGCCCGAGCAGTTCCCAGCTCTGCGTCACCGTCTTGTCTTCGACCTGCTCGGCGCCCAGCACGTCGACCGACGTCAGCACTTCGTGGGCGGTCAGCTGGCCACGCGCCTGGTGCACGTGCACCGGCCCCATCGTGGTGGTGGCGCCCTGCGACTGGGCGTGTGCAGCGGGCGAGATCAGGGCAGCAGCGATCGGGGCGAGCAGTGCGGCGGACAGGCGGTGGATCTTCATGCGCGGACAGGGCAGCGTGGCTGAACGGGCCGGCACTCTATCATGTAATAACATTACATTTAATGGCGCCCGTTTCGTGTCCTGCGCGGCCGGCGGAGCGGACATCCGGCGGCCGCGTCATCGTTCATTCGATGGCGGTCGGTTATGCTGCAACGCAACATCCGCCGTTCGCGCTCGTGTCCGCCATTCACGCCAAACCGTCCCAGCCCGATCCGCACGACGCCGCCGAAGCCGAAGCGGCCGTCGCCGTGGCCGCGCCCGAGCCTTCGGCGCAGCGGCACACGCTGGTCGAAGACGTGCAGGGCCTGGTGCTGGCCAGTCTGGTCGGCGCGCTCGGCATGTCGATCTTGGCCACTGGCGGCCTGCTGGTCGGCGGCATCGCCGGCGTGTCGCTGCTGGTGCACTACGCCAGCGGCTGGAACTTCGGCCTGCTGTTCGTGCTGATCAACCTGCCGTTCTACTGGATCGCGGTGCGGCGCATGGGCTGGGAATTCACCCTCAAGACCTTTCTCGCAGTCGGCGTGACCGGCTTCGTCGCCGACGCGATTCCGCGCTGGGCCGCGTTTGAATCGATGAGCCCCGCGTTCTCGGCGATCTTCGGCGGCGCCCTGGTGGGCATGGGCATCCTGTCCTTCATCCGCCATCGCGCGAGTCTGGGCGGCGTGGGCATCGTCGTGGTCTGGCTGCAGCGCAGCCGCGGCTGGAGCGCGGGCAAGCTGCAGATGGGATTCGACACCGTGCTGATGCTGGTCGCGCTGACGATCGTGCCGCCCGCGCAGGTGCTGTACTCCGCGCTCGGCGTGCTGGTGCTCAATCTGGTGCTGCTGTTCAACCACCGGCCCGGGCGCTACATGGGCGCCTGAGGGCGACGCTTCTGCGGCGCGACGACGTGCGCGGCCACCTCGGACATTCAGCCTGCGCTGCATAGACTCGGAGCCATCGGCCCGCCGGGCCCACGGGAAGTCTTCGATGCGCCGGATCGTCCTCGCACCTCTGCTGTGTCTCGCACTCGCCGCGCCGGGCATCGCGTCCGCGCAGCAGTACGAAATCGACCTGTCGCGTCTCGATCCGGCCGCGGTGCTGTCGACCGGTGGCGACGTGTTGCGTCGCGCCTCGGCGCAATCGGTCGACGACCTGTTCCAGGCCGTGCTGCAGTCCTCGCGAGAGCCGAAGGAATCGCGCGCGCTGTGCGCCCTGTTCGAGCCCGATGCGCGTCGCGATCTCGCCGCGTTCCAGCGCACCGTCGACACGCTCGGTCCGGCCAGCCGCAACCGCTTCGCGAATGCGTTCACCAATGTCGCGATGAGCGGTCTGCAGGGACAGCCGCAGACCTATGATCCCGCCGTGGCGCAACAGGTGCTGCGGTCCGCGGCGATCACCGCGACCTTGCTGCACGACGGTTTCATGCTCGGCCTGACGTCGACCGGTACCGACGATGCGAGTCGTCAGGCGCGCTGCCGTTCGTTCCGGCAGATGGTCGACGTGCTCAAGGACCAGCCGCAACCGCAACGCGTGCTCGCGACGCGCTGGCTGCTCAACGAAGGTCTGACCCTCGTCGCCGACGCGCAACCGGCCGGTTGATTCGATGCGTGTGTGATGCGCCGGGCGATCGCGTGATGCGTCGTCCGATCGTCATATCGGGATCGATGTGGCTCGCGTACACTGAACGCTCTTCACACGCCGGCCATCCGGCGCACTGCGTTCGGAGTGCGACGGGAGCGCGGCCTGCGTGTATTCCACGCCTGATCCAGCCCGACTGTTCGGTGTCCGTGCAGTCCGATTGATCGTGCTCGCCGACCGCGGGCATTCGCGTCCGTGCACGATCACGAAAGGCAGTGGCCTCATGCAAGACGCGACGGTTCCTCCGGCGCCCCCCGGACGCGTGCGCACGCCACGTCAGGTGGTGCGCGATCTGCTCAAGCAATTGCAGAGCCGCCCCTTCAGCGGCGCGCGGACGTTCGAATGGACCGTCGACGTGCGCGGCATGACCGACGCGGGCTTCGAGGAGACCGTGGCGATGCTGGCGTCGCGTGGGTACCGGGCCGAGTACACGCCCAACGACATCCCCGGATTCGCGCACTTCATCCTGCGCTGGTGAGCGCATGCGTCGGTGCGATCAGCCGACCTGCGCGATCCAGTCTTCGAGATTGTAGTAATTCGTGACGCGCGCGATGCGCCCGTCGCGGATGTCGAAGAACGCGCCGCCCGGCAGCACGTAGCGCTGGCCGTTCGCGGTCGGCAGGCCGGCGTCGTCGGCGATGTAGGCGCCGTGCACCACGTACTCGGCAGCGGCGCGTGCGCCATCCAGTGACGCCATGACGACGACGTCCTCCAGCCGCTCGCGATAGCTCGCGTCCATGCGCTGCATGAAGGCGACGAAGGCCGCGCGCCCGGTTTCGCGTGCGCCCTGGTTGAGATCGTGCGCGACGTCGTCGGTCAGCAGCGCGAGCATCGCGTCGCGATCGCCGGCATTGAACGCGGCGTAGTAGGCCTGCACCAGCTGCAGTGCGCTGGCCTGTGGGGTTCCGGTCATCGTCTGATTGCCTCTCGGGCCGCGTCCCACAGGTCGCGATGGAAGAAGTACACCTCGCGCAGCAGGAACTCGCGTTGGGTGCGGAAGGTGCGGAAACGCGTCGATGGGGTCGGCGAGCCGAGCGCGTCGATGCCCAGCCGTTCGCTGGCGCGCAGCGCGCGCGCCATGTGCAGCGGATCGCTGACGATGATCACGCGATGCAGGCGATGGTCCTGCAACAGGCGCCGGGTCTCGACGAGATTTTCCAGCGTCGTGCGCGAACGCGATTCGATCAGGATCGCCGATTCGGGAATGTCCCGACGCAACGCATACCGCCGCGCGACCTGCGATTCGGAGAAGCGCGCCTTCGCGCCGCCGTAGCCGCCGGTGAAGATCAGCGTCTTCGCATGGCCGGCGCGATAGAGATCGAGGCCGTGATCGATGCGGGCTTCGAATACCGGCGAGGGTTGCGCGTCGTAGGCGGCCGCGCCGAGCACGACGATGGCATCGGCCGGACCCGCCTCGTCGCGATTGCCGACGTGCACGATCCACGCGGCCACGCCCAGCAGCCAGATGGCCAGCAGCAGCACCAGCCAGAAGACGAAACGGAAGAAGCGGCGCATGGGGCCGCGTTTGCGCTTCATGGACTGCGCGCGCCGGTCATGACAGCCACAGCAGGCGATCGGGATCGACGTTGCCGCCGCTGAGCACCAGGCCTACGCGCAGACCGGCGAAGCGCGAGCGGTTGGCGAGCACGGCGGCCAGCGCGATGGCCGACGACGGTTCGACCAGCTGCTTGGTGTGCACCGCGATCCGGCGCATCGCCGCGACGGTGTCGGCATCGTCCACCGCGATCACCTCGACCGGCGTGCCGTCGCTGCTGCGATGCGCGCGCAGGATCTCGAAGTTCGGCGCGCCCAGCAGGCCGCGCAGTCCGTCGCAGACGGTGTCCGGCACGAGCGTGTCGACGCGCGCGCCTGCCTGCAGCGAGCGCAGGGTGTCGTCGGCGCCGCGCGGCTCGGCCAGCACCAGGTGCGTGGCCGGCGACGCGTATCGCAGCGCCAGCGCCGTGCCTGAGGCCAGCCCGCCGCCGCCGACCGGCACCACCAGCACGTCGAGCGGCCCGGCCGCGTGCAGCAGTTCCAGCGCCGCCGTGCCCTGGCCGGCAATGACGTCGTGGTGGGTGTAGGGATGGATCAGCGTCGCGCCGGTCTGCACGCGCAGGCGTTCGCAGGCCGCCTCGCGCGCGGCGAGCGTCGGCGCGCAGTGGTGCAGCACGGCGCCATAGCCGGCGATCGCCGCGAGCTTCGCCGCCACCGCGCCTTCCGGCACGACGACGTGGCAGACCAGGCCGCGCGACGCGGCCGCCAGTGCCAGCGCCGCACCGTGGTTGCCGGAGGAGTGCGTCACCACGCCGTGCGCGGCCGCGTCCGTGCCCAGCGACCACACCGCATTGGTGGCCCCGCGGAACTTGAACGCACCCGCGCGCTGCAGATGTTCGGCCTTGAACTGCAGCGTGCAGCCGGCCGCATCGTCCAAGGTGCGGGCCCGCAGCACCGGCGTGAGATGCGCGTGGCCGGCGATGCGCGCGGCCGCGGCCAGCACATCGTCCGGCGTCGGCAGGGAAATCGTGTCCGTCATGGCACAAGCGTAACGGAGCGACCCCGGCGAATCACAGGCCGGACGCGGGATGAAGCGACCCGCACGTGGTCGAAACGCTTAAGGGCGGATTCAATGCTGCAGGCGGATTCTGGCTGCCTGATCGACAGGGGTGGACCGACATGATCCGCAAGGCTTTTCTGCTCGTTGCCTGCATGACGCTCGCCGGCTGTGCGACCTACGGCTACCGCGGCGGTAGTGGCGATTACTACTACGGCTCGCCCGGCACCACCTACCGTCACTACGGCGCGCCTTACGGCAGCCTCGGTTACGGCCGCGGCTATGGCTGGTACGGCGGCGCGGGTTACGGCGTGCCCTACGGGCGCTACGACGCGTGGAACCGCTATCCCTACGGCTACGGCGGCGGCTATTACCGGCCGCCGCCGGTGATCGTGCGTCCGGTGTATCCCGGTCGTCCGGGCGGGCATCGTCCCGATCGTCCGCCGTACGGGCACGGGCGCCCGGACCGGCCCGACCGTCCGGGCTGGGGCGACGGTCGTCCCAACCGACCCGATCGTCCCGGCTGGGGGGACGGCCGACCGGACCGTCCCG
Source organism: Lysobacteraceae bacterium PS02340 (assembly GCA_029959605.1). Classification (GTDB taxonomy): domain Bacteria; phylum Pseudomonadota; class Gammaproteobacteria; order Xanthomonadales; family Xanthomonadaceae; genus Luteimonas; species Luteimonas flava. Next base: position 122,703 of record JASCOC010000011.1, read on the forward strand.
ATCGTCCCGGCATGGGGCGCCCGGACCGCCCTGATCGCCCATGGGCCGGTCGCCCCGACCGTCCGGATCGCCCAGGCTTCGGCGGTCGTCCGCCCAGCGGTGGCGAGACCGGTCGTCCGGGTCGTCCCGGCGGTGGCTGGAGTGGTCGTCCGCCACGTGGGGATGGACCGGGGCGGCCGGAAGGTCAGCGCCCCGAGCGACCGTCGCGTCCGGAATTCCAGCGTCCGCAGCAGGCCGCGCCCGTGAGCCGCCCGCCGCCGGCGCGCACCGAATCGCGTCCGAGCCCGCGCGGCGAAAGGCGGACCACGATCACACCCCGGGAAGTCGAGCCGATTTAGGGCTTGCGCTGGCTAGAGCGGCGGAGGAAGCTTGCGCCCGAGTGACCGGCTGCGTCGGTTTCCGACGAAATGGTCACACCAGCTGTCGACGCCCGGCGGGGGAATACCGGATCCCCCCTGTTCCGCCTCCGCCGGGTGTCGGCTCTTGATCCGCGCATCTCCCCCGATGCACCGGTCACGAGCCCCAAAAAGATGGGGCCGGATGTCCCCCGACATCCGGCCCCGTGCTTCCCCGCAGCGTACTTGGCCAGCCCTGTTCCAATTCCGGCCGCGCCCCCCTTTCAGACGCTTGCCGCTGCGGGTGCGCCCACAACCACGCAGAAACTGTGCCAACTGTGGCGCGGTTCTGACGTGCGCCGCCGAACTCGCGGATAATCGCCCCATGTCCAACGACTTCCACAGCTACGACGTCATCGTCGTCGGCGGCGGCCATGCCGGCACCGAGGCCGCGCTCGCGTCCGCGCGCGCCGGCGCCCGCACGCTGCTGCTCACCCACAACGTCGAAACCATCGGCGTCATGAGCTGCAACCCGGCGATCGGCGGCATCGGCAAGGGCCATCTGGTGCGCGAGATCGACGCGCTCGGCGGCGTGATGGCGCGCGCCGCGGACGCGGCCGGGATCCAGTGGCGTCGGCTCAATGCATCGAAGGGCCCAGCGGTGCGCGCGACGCGTTGCCAGGCCGACCGCAATCTCTATCGCGCGTTCGTGCGCCGCGCCGTGGAAGCGCAGCCGAATCTGACGGTCTTCCAGTCGGCGGTCGATGACCTCGTCATCGAAGGCGACGCCGTCCGCGGCGCGATCACCCAGACCGGCCTGCGCTTCGACGCGCCGGCGGTGGTGCTGACCGCCGGCACGTTCCTCGCCGGGCGCATCCACATCGGCGAGGCGCAATCGGCCGGCGGCCGCGCGGGCGATCCGCCTGCCGCCACGCTCGCCGCGCGCCTGCGTGAGCGCCCGTTCGTCGTCGACCGTCTGAAGACCGGCACCCCGCCGCGGATCGACGGCCGCACGCTCGACTACGCCGCGATGACCATCCAGCCGGGCGACGATCCGCGTCCGGTGTTCTCCTTCATGGGCACACGCGACGACCATCCGCGGCAGGTGCCGTGCTGGATCACGCACACCACCGAACGCACGCACGAGATCATCCGCGGCGCGCTGCACCGCTCGCCGATCTACTCGGGCCAGATCGAAGGCATTGGTCCGCGTTACTGTCCGTCGATCGAAGACAAGGTGGTGCGTTTCGCCGACAAGGCCAGCCATCAGATCTTCGTCGAGCCCGAAGGCCTCGATGTCGCCGAGATCTATCCCAACGGCATCTCGACCTCGCTGCCGTTCGACGTGCAGCTCGAAGTCGTCCGCAGCATCACCGGCTTCGAGCACGCGCACATCACCCGCGCCGGCTATGCGATCGAATACGACTTCTTCGATCCGCGCGGGCTCAGGAACACGCTCGAGACGCGCGCCGTCGCCGGCCTGTATTTCGCCGGCCAGATCAACGGCACCACCGGCTACGAGGAAGCCGCCGCGCAGGGCCTGCTCGCCGGCGTCAACGCCGCGCGCCAGGTGCGCGGTCTTGATGCCTGGAGTCCGCGCCGCGACCAGGCCTACATCGGCGTGCTGGTCGACGATCTGATCACCCACGGCACCAAGGAGCCATACCGCATGTTCACCAGCCGCGCCGAATACCGGCTGCAGCTGCGCGAGGACAATGCGGACCTGCGCCTGACCGAAGCGGGCCGCAGTCTCGGTCTCGTCGACGACGCGCGCTGGGCGCGCTTCGATGCCAAACGCGAAAGCGTCGAGCGCGAGACCGCGCGTCTGCGTGGCCTGTGGGCGTCGCCGCGGAACACGATCGGCCACGATGTCGTCGCGACGCTGGGCATCGAACTGCGCCGCGAGAGCAACGGGATCGACCTGCTGCGTCGTCCCGAACTCGGCTACGCCGATCTCATGCGTGTGCCCGCGATCGGGCCGGGTGTCGAGGAAGCCGATGTCGCCGAGCAGGTCGAGATCGAAGCCAAGTATTCCGGCTATCTCGATCGGCAGCGCGTCGAGATCGAACGCCAGCAACGTCAGGAAACGACGGAGATCGCCGAGACCTTCGACTACGCGCAGGTGCGCGGCCTGTCGGCGGAGATCGCGCAGAAGCTCGCGCAGGTGCGCCCGCTCACCGTCGGTCAGGCGCAGCGCATTCCCGGCATGACACCGGCGGCGATCTCGCTGCTGCTGGTGCATCTGGAACGCGCACGGCGCACACACGCGGCCTGAGCAACGCTCCTCCGGGTCACGCGTCGTCGTCGACGCTTCGTTCCAGGGTGTGTCATGTCCAGTGGTCCTAGACGTTCCGGATTCCGTCCCGACACCGAGGCGGGTGCGCTGCGGTTGTCCATTGCGGCCACGGTGGTGGTGTCGGCGCTGGGCATCGGCTTCGGTCTGCTGTCGGGCTCGTTCTCGATTGTCTTCGACGGCGTGTACTCGCTCGTCGATGGCGTGATGACATCGGTGGCGCTACTGGTCGCCAATCTGATCGCGGCGTCCACGGCCGCGGGTGCGGGCGGACGTCGCCTGGTCCAGCGCTTCACGATGGGGTTCTGGCATCTCGAGCCGATGGTGCTCGGCGTCAACGGACTGTTGCTGACCGGCGCGGCGGTCTACGCGTTCATTACCGCGATCGGCGTGTTGCTGTCGGGCGGTCGCGCGCTGAATTTCGATCAGGCGATCGTCTACGCCGTGCTGACCTTGAGCATCTGTCTCGGGATGGGGCTGCTGGGCCTGCGCACGAACCGCAGACTGAAATCGGACTTCGTCGCGCTCGATGCGAAAGGCTGGTTGATGTCGGGCGCGATCACCGCATCGCTGCTGGTCGCGTTCGTCGTGGGCGTCGCGGTCGAGGGCACGGAGCTGGCCTGGATCTCGCCCTACATCGACCCCACGGTGCTGGCACTGGTGTGCCTGGTGATCATCCCGATTCCCATCGCCACGATCCGGCGTGCGCTGGCGGACATCCTCCTGATCACGCCGGCCGATCTGAAGGCCCAGGTCGACGACGTGGCGCGTGCGATCGTCGCGCAGTACGGGTTCGTCGATCACCGCGCGTACGTCGCCAGAGTCGGGCGTGGCCGGCAGATCGAACTGGCCTTCATCGTGCCGGCCGGCGCGCCGCCGCGTGCGCTGGAGGACTGGGACCGTCTGCGCGACGAGATCGGTGCCCACATCGGCCACGACACGCCCGACCGCTGGTTGACGATCGTGTTCACGACCGACGTCGAGTGGGCGGACTGACGCCCGCAGGCCTGCGATCACCGAGGTTGCGTATCGCGATCATCGTTCGTTCCGCACGACTGTGGTCTGGTACGGACTTTGATCGAGGAGGACCACAGGCATGACGAAGAGACCCGTACTCGTCGGCGCGTGCATCGCGGCCGTTGCCGGTATCGCGTACTGGGCCGCGGTGTCCGGCGCGCTGCGCGGTGGAGAACCCTGGGATGCCGACGCGTTCTGGACGCTCGTGTATCCGGGCGCGCTGCTGCTGTCCGCCGTCCTCGGATTCGCGATGCCGACGCGGGCCTGGCTGTGGGGTCTGATGGTGGTGCTCGTCCAGGTGCCGATCGTGATCGCGGTATCGGGCGCGGGGCCGCTGCTGCTGGCGGGTGTGCTCTACGCGGCGGCGCTCTCCATTCCGGCGGCGCTCGTGTCCGCTGTGGCGGGATGGCTCCGGCGCCGCATGCGCGGCGCGGCACACGCCTGACCCGACGCGCGTCTGCATCGATGCTCAGGGCGCGCGGAGCGCCGGCAACGTCGCGTCCTCGGGGCGCGCCTTCGTCGGCGCACGCGGGCGCAGCGGCAGTCCGAACAGCGGGCGCAGCCAGCCGATGCGGCGGATCAGCAGTTCGTGGATCGACACGCAGCCGGCCACGGTGATCGCGAGCACCAGCAGCGGTTCCCACGCCGGTCCGAGGTGCAGCGGAATCAGCCAGTACGCGGCGAGCACGATCAGGCTCTGGTGCAGGATGTAGCAGGGATACACGGCCTCGCTGGCGTAACGCAGTCCCGGCCACGGCCGGTTCAACAGACGGGCGCCCCAGGCGAGCAGTGCGAGCAGCGCGGCCCACCAGTAGATCGCGTGCGCCACGGTCGACAGGAAATCCCAGGCGACCAACGGCATCAGGCGCAGGAACGGTTCGGACGACACGAAACCGGCATCGATCAGCCGCCCGAGCGCACGCAGGCCGATGTGGACACCCCCGCCCAGCAATGCATACGTCGTCAGCGTCCAGCGTCGTGCCAGCAGTGCGTCCCACATGGGCGCCTGCCGGGCGATCAGAAGTCCGAACGCGAACGCGACGCCATAGTGCGCATGGTTGAACCAGTCGCCGATCAGGGCGTGCGTCGATTCGAAGCGTGGCGCCAGCACGACCATGGCGAACAGCATCCACAGCGGCGGCACGGTCCACAGCAGCCAGCGACCCCGCGTGGTCAACCAGTCAGCGCCACGCGCACCGCCCACCGCGCGCAACACCGGCAGGGTCAGCAGCGCGAGCAGCGTGTAGGCCCACAGATACGGCAGATACCAGAGATGGTTCCAGGTGAAGCCGTACTCGGCGCCGGTGAACGTGCCGGCGGGCCACGGCCGCAGCTGCAGGTAACGCAGCAGGAAGGTGCCGAAGCCGGCGTCATACGTCCCGAGCATCCGCGCCTCGCACCAGGCCTGCACCGGCACGATGGCGAGGATACCGAACGCCAGCGGCAACAACAGGCGCCAGCTGCGATTGCCGATCAGCCGCGCCGGTGACGACCGCGCCAGCACCAGTCCCAGCGCGATGCCCGACAGCAGGAACAGCAGCGACATCCGCCAGCGGTTGACCAGCACCATCGGCCACTCGACCCAGCCGAGCAATGTCGGGCTCTTGATGTGGAAGTCCCAGTCGACCACGTAGACCATGCCCACGTGATAGAGGATCAGCAAGGCGAGGGCGATCACGCGCAGCGTGTCGATGTCGTGGCGTCGGTCCATCGTGGGCTGCGATGTGGAAGAGGTCGACACGGTGCCGGGTCGCATCGCAGCGCAGTCCGGTCAGGGGCTTCATGGCGCGTCTTCGGGGACGAACCGGGGGCCGGCAGGGACGAACGGGACGGGCGGGCGCGCGCCGGCTGCCTAGAATGCGCGCATGTCCGCACGCCCCCATGCGCCGCCCACCGGGGCCGAGCGCTATCTCGCCATCCGCCGACCGGTCGAGGTCGGCTACTGGTTCATCACCTACCTGCTGTCCGGGCTGGGCAACAGCCTGACCACCTGGATGGACGTCGAGCGCCTCGGCCTGGACTACGCCGCGTGGGAGGTGGCGAGCTGGGAAGGCAGCAGCGCCGTCGCGCTGCTGATGCTGGTGCCGGCGATGGTGTGGTTCACCGCGCGCTGGCCGGTGCATCTGGACAACTGGCGACGGCGGCTGCCGCTGTACGCGTTGGCGAGCGTGGTCTGGTCGATGCTGCACGTCGGCCTGATGGTGGCCATCCGCAAGCTGGTCTACGCCTGGCACGGCAGCAGCTATGTCTTCGGCGATGCCTTCGTCTACGAATACCTGAAGGATGCGCGCACCTTTCTCGGCATCGTGGTCGTGCTGCATGGTTACCGCCTGCTGGTGCGTCGCCTGCAGGGCGAAGCTTCGCTGCTGGCAGCGCCGGACGACGACAGCGCGCCGGTGGAGCCGGTCGAGCGACCTTCGCGATTCCTGGTCCGCAAGCTCGGCCGAGAATTCCTGGTGGCCGCAGACGACATCGAATGGGTGCAGGCCGCGGGCAACTACGCCAACCTGCACGTGCGCGGCAAGGTCTATCCGCTGCGCAGCACACTGGCCGAACTCGAATCCCGCCTCGATGCCGCGCGGTTCCTGCGCGTGCATCGCAGCCATCTGGTCAACGTCGACCGGATCGCGTCGATCGAACCGCTCGACAGCGGCGACGCGCGAGTCCATCTGCACGACGGCACCGTCGTGCCCTGCAGCCGACGCCATCGCGAACCGCTGCGTCTGGCGATGGCGCGCTAGACACGATCAGTCCAGCGGATGTGCCGCGACGTCCTCGTGCAGGATTCGGCGCAGTTCGAGGATCGCGGGCGCGGTCTCCTGCACGCTGTGGCCGGAGGCGATGACCTTCTCCGACACCGCGTCGTCGAGGTGCGCGCTGGCGTAGGGCACGAGGCCGTCGTTCGACTGCGCCAGCGGCACCGCGGGATCGCGCTGGGCGATGATCGTGTGCAGCGTCACGCCCGGCGCGCGCGGCAGATCTGCGGCGGCGCGGACGAAGGGATCGCTGGCGCTCAGGTTGTCGATGCTGTTGGGAATGCGGCCGGTGCTGCCATCGGGTGTCTGCGCGCTGCCGGCGAGCGTCTGCAGCACGTCGTCGAAGTTCTCCAGAAACGTCAGTGGCAGGCGTACGAGGCGTGATATCCAGCGGCCGGCGCGCGTGCCGGCGATGTCGGTGCCGCGATGCGGCGCGGCGATGAAGACCGCGCGCTCGATCTGCGGCATCGGCTCGAAGCGCAGAAACGGCGACAGCCGCCGTTGCACGCGGCGCAGATCGCCGGGCGCGATCTCGCGATTCGCCGTCACTGCGTCCCACAGCGCATCGCCCGACGACGACACCATCAGCCGCGCGATCACGCCACCCATGCTGTGGCCGACGACGACCATGTCCTGCGACGCGCGTGCGCGGCGGTCGGGATCGAAGTGCGTGAGCGCGTCGTCGACCGTGCGTCGGATCTGCGCGTGGTTGAGCGCGATCGGCATGTTGGTCGGGTAGTAGACCTGCCAGATCTGGAAATTCTGCCGCAGCGTCTCGTCGCCCAGCACCTCGTTGGCGACGTTGACCCAGGCTTCGGGACTGCTGGCCAACCCGTGCAGCATCAGCAGGATCCGGCGGTCCGGATCGTAAGGTTGCATCATGTACAGATGCGGCCGGTCGATGCCGTGGTCGCGGCCGAACAGCGTGCGCAGCGACTGCGTGGCGAAGCCGGAACGCGCGAGCCACAGGCCGTAGCCGGCGGTGAAGTTCGCCGCCAGCGGCACCTGCTGGCCATGCATCTGCGCGACGCTGTCGACGTAGGGATCGTGCACGCTCAACGCAACTTCGCGCGTGGCCATCAGCTGCGCGAGATCGTCCGCCGGAAAGCGCAGCAGCACGGTCAACGCGGGTGACGGCATCTCGCTGAAATCGCGACGCTGCGGGCGCTGGCGACGGTGCGGCGTGTCCGCGGTGACCTCCGCATCGGCCGCGACGATCGTCGTCACCGGATCGGGCTGCATCACCGCGACGAGTTCGGCACCGAACCCGTCGCGCCGGTACACGCTGCGCAGGCCGGCGAACTGCAGCGACGAGGCCGGGATGAGTTCTTCCGGCAGGTCCACACCATCGGGCAGGCGCACGCCCTCGAGCGTGGTGCGGATCGTCCAGCCGGCCTGCTGCAGCGCTTCGCCCTCGGCGCCGGGCGCGCCTGCGTAGCGGGCGAACAGCGCGGTCGCCGCTTCCTGCGTGGCGAGGTTGTAGTAGTCGCGGACCTGCGTCTGCCGGTCCTCGAAGGCGCGCTCGCCGGGCGTGCGCGCGCTGAAGAACAGATAGGCGTAGGCGTGGCGCGCGACTTCGAACCACGCGTCGAGCTGCGCGTCGGACGGCGCTGCGTCGCGCCTGGGCGCGAGCGACAGGGCGCGTTGCACCCACAGTTCGGTCAACGCCGCCATGCGCCGCTCGTCGTTGACGTCGTGTACGTCGGTCAGCGCCTGCAGGCAATCGTGTTGCGGACGCGCGCAGGCGCGATCGTCGAGGCCGGCCACGCGCAGCATCTCGCGCGTCGCGGCGCTGAGCTCGCCGGTGGTGAGGATGTCGCCGCGCTTGATCGCGATGTATTCGCCCGGCGGGATCGACTTCACATCGACCATCGCCAGCGAACAGCCGGCCAGCGACAGCACGAGCAGCAGGCCCAGCGCGCTGCGGATCCATCGAGAGGGGTTGTGCGAAGTCATCGGGTCTCGGCCTCCGGAATGCCGGGCACGCCGCGCCGGATCGCGCGGGAGAAATCGGGATCGCGATCCGCGGCGCGCGCCCGGTCGGTGATGCGTCCCGCCGCTTCCAGCTGGTCGAACGAGCCCTGGCCGGCGAGTCCGCCGTGCGCATGCGCGTACTGCCCGAAGTAACCCGACAGCAGCAGGCGGATGTCGAGCGGCAGACCCGGCGCGATGTGGCGGGCGACGTCGAAGACGATCGTCGTGCAGTTGCTGGTCACCGTGTTGTAGAAGCGCGGCGCCTGCTGCAGCGTGCCGGCCTCGTCGACGTAGGCGAGGAACAGCGTGCGCAACTGTGCGCGCGGAATCGCCAGCCGGTACAGATCGACGTCCTCGTCGCGCACATTGCTGCGCACCCGCACGATGTCGCGCTCGTCGGCCGCGATCAGCACCGCCTCGAACTGCTTGAAGAAACCGCCGATCGCCGAGAACGATTCGTGACGTTCCTTGCGGATCTCCAGCGAGAACACCACGCGGCTGCCGTCGTCGAAGCCGAACGACACCAGCGTGTGCGCGATCGCCGGGCCCATCCAGTACGACATCACCAGATCGGCGGACGCCAGTCCGTCGAGATCATAGGTGCGCGTCTCCCAGCGCGGCGCCGGATCGTCGTCGCGGGTCCAGTCGAAGTTGCGGACGTTGTGCAGGGTCACGCGGCTGCCGTCGACGTCGGCATCGAGCAGGCGCGCGACGTCGTCCGCCCAGTCGCGGTCGTGCATCGGCAGTACGGTCTGCCACCAGCCCAGCAGCGCCAGCGCGGCGACGAGGCCGGCGCCGATGACGCGACGGCGTCGCGAGCGCGTCATGCGGCCGGCCATTGCCAGCAGTGTCGCGACACCGAGCGCGCTCCACGGCAGCAGCCACAGCCAGCGCAGCGGTGCCTGGTACCACAGCGCGCCGATGCCCCACAGCACGCACACGGCGATGGCGATGCACAGCAGCACGCGCAGGGCCAGGCGCCACAGCGAACGCGGCGTCGCCATCAGGGCATGCCGTCCGGCCCGGTCAGGGCGATGGGGTCCAGCGACGTGCAGGGGCGATGGGATGGCATGCGGCAATTGTGGTGCAGGACGGCATTGCCCCGGTAGCAGCGCCCGTCACCTGCCGCGCGGTAGAACGGCAGCCACGCTGTCGACCGGATGCCCCGCATGGCCAGGAAGAAGACCCTCAAGCTCGCGACGTTCAACGTCAACGGCATCGGCACGCGCCTGCCGAACCTGCTCGCCTGGCTGGCGCACGAGGCGCCTGACATCGTCGCACTGCAGGAACTCAAGGCGACCGACGAGGCCTTTCCGGCTGCCGAACTCGAAGCCGCCGGCTACGGCGCCATCTGGCACGGGCAACGCGCCTGGAACGGCGTCGCGCTGCTCGGGCGCGGCGTGGAACCCGTGGAAAGCCGGCGCGGCCTGCCGGGTGATCCGGACGACGCGCAGAGCCGCTACATCGAGGCCGCGGTGCACGGCATCATCGTCGGCGCGCTGTACCTGCCCAACGGCAATCCGCAGCCGGGACCGAAGTTCGACTACAAGCTCGCGTGGATGCAGCGCCTGCACAGGCACGCGAAGTCGCTGGTCGATCTGGCACATCCGGCTGCGCTGGTCGGCGACTTCAATGTCATTCCCACCGACGCCGACGTCTACGACGCGAAGGCCTGGAAGAAGGACGCGTTGATCCAGCCCGAAGTCCGCGAGGCGTATTTCGACCTGTTGAAGCAGGGGTGGACCGACGCACTGGCGGAGGTCTTCGGCGACGAACAGGTCTTCACCTTCTGGGACCACTTCCGTCAGCACGCCGAACGCGATCGCGGCCTACGCATCGACCATCTGCTGCTCAATCCCGTTCTGGCGGAACGTCTGGAATCGGTGGGTGTCGACCGCTGGGTGCGACTGGAACCGCGCGCCAGCGATCACGCGCCGACGTGGGTCGAACTGCGCGTCTGATCAATGCGACCGCGCCCGCGCATCGCGCACGGCACCGCACGGACGGCGAGCGCCGGTGAGGCGGACGTGATTCCGATGAACGGCGTGCTTCGTGTATGCGCATGCGTCACGGCCCAGCGGGCGGCGGCGCGTATCACTGGAATGTCGCCATCTCCGGCACATCCAGAGTCCCAGGGAACATGCACACGTCCAGGAACGACAACGGTCTCATCCTCATCGTCGAGGATGACGCCAACCTCGCCTCGTTGACCGGCGAATGGCTGGTCCGTCGCGGCTTCGCCGTCGACTACGCGCACGACGGGATCGAGGCTCTCAATCTCGTCGGTGCACAACGCTACGACGCGATCCTGCTGGACGTCACGCTGCCGCGGATGAACGGCGTGGAGGTATGCAGGCAGTTGCGCGCGGCGGCGCATCCGGTCGCCCCGATCCTGATGCTGTCGGCGTTGAACACATTGGACGCCAAGCTGGCGGGACTCGGTGCAGGCGCAGACGACTACCTCATCAAACCGTTCGCGCCCGCCGAACTCGGTGCACGCATCGATGCGCTGCTGCGTCGCAGCCGTGCCGAGGTCGCGCAGGAAATCATCGCGCTCGACGATCTGCGGGTCGATCCCGGCACCGGTCGCGTGACCCGCGCAGGCCGTGAACTGCCGGTGCTGCCGGTCGGCCTGAAGATTCTCGCGACCCTGATGCGGCATCACCCGAGGGTGGTGACGCGCGCGGAACTGCAGTCCGCGATCTGGGGCTCGCGACTGCCGCGCTCGGACTCGCTGCGCAGCCACATGTACCAGCTGCGCCGCACGCTCAACGACGGCTTCGACGAACACCTGATCGTGACGATGCCCGGCACCGGGTTCCGGTTCCGCGCGCCACGACCGGACGAGCCGCTGTCGAGCTGACGACGCAACGCGAAACCCCCTCACGCACATCCGCACTGCACGTGGCCACCACGCGCGGTGTCCATCCGCACCCTTCACACCGGACAACCCGACATGACGATCAAGACGCTCGAAGACCTCTTCATCCACGAACTCTCGGACATGCACTCCGCCGAGCGACAGATGGCCAAGGCATTGCCAAAGCTCGCACGCGCGACGCACAACCCCGATCTCGCCGCCGCGTTCGAGCTGCACCTCGAGCAGACCAACGTCCAGATCGAACGGCTCGATCAAGTGGTCGAACTGCTGGGCGCACGCCTGAAGCGCATCAAATGCGCGGCGATGGAGGGCCTCGTCGAAGAGAGCAAGGACGTCATCGAATCGATGGACAAGGGGCCGCTGCGCGATGCCGCACTGATCGGCGGCGCGCAGAAGGTCGAGCATTACGAGATCGCGTCCTACGGCACGCTGTGCGCACTGGCGAAGCAGCTCGGCCACACGGATGCGGTCAGGTTGCTCAAGGCCACGCTCGATGAAGAAAAAGCGACCGACGAGAAGCTGACGCTGCTCGCGGAAGCGGGCGGCAACCAGATGGCCGCCCAGGCCGAATGATCCACCGCGTTCCGCTGCGGGGTTTCTGCGTCCCAGACGTCTGAACGGATCGGAACGTCGAATGACCCGATCGCGGCGTCCGGGCGTGTCACATGCCCGGAC
>JASCOC010000012.1 GCA_029959605.1 Lysobacteraceae bacterium PS02340
GAGCAGGAGTGACTCACCTAGTAGGCCACCCAGACCCCGCCTTCTACGCAGCGAACGGGCACCTCTCCCTCCGGGAGAGGTCGACGCACGCAGTGCGTCGGGGGAGGGTTGAACGTCAGCAGGAATTTACAGATTCGCCGCGCCGCTAACCGGCGATCAACGTCCACGCGAGACATGACGGGTTTCGCTTCGCGCTACCTCAACCCGCAAGACGCGACAAAATCAGCTCCGCGTCGCTGCCAACCGCGACAGAAAATCTTTCCGCCACGCGTGGATGTCGTACTCGCGGATCCGCGTGATCATCGACTGCCAGCGCTCGCGCCGTGCCTCGCGTGGCATCGCCATCGCAGCGGCGATCGCGTCGGCGACACCGTCGCTGTCGAAGGGGTTCACCAGCAACGCGCCGTCCAGCTCACGCGCGGCGCCGGCGAAGATCGACAGCACCAGTGCGCCGGGATCGTCTCCGTCCTGCGCGGCCACGTATTCCTTGGCGACGAGATTCATGCCATCACGCAGCGGCGTGACCAGGGCCATGCGCGACAGGCGGTAGAAGCCGGTCAGCGCGGGATGCGGATACGTGCGGTTGACGTAGCGCACGGGCGTCCAGTCGGGCTCGGCATGTGCGCCGTTGATGTGGCCGGCGTACTGCTCGAGCTCGCGGCGCAGCGTGCGGTAGCTGGCGACGCCGCCGCGCGAGACCGGCGCGATCTGCAGGTAGGTCATCTTGCCGCGCTGGTCGGCATGGCGTTCGAAGAAGCGCTGGATCGCGCGGAAGCGCTCCGGCAGGCCCTTCGAGTAATCCAGCCGGTCGACGCCGATCGCCAGTGCACGGCCGTTGAGGCTGGCCTGCATGCGTTTGGTCGTCGTACTGCGTGAGGCGGTCTCGGCCAGCGATTCGATCACGCCGGCGTCGATGCCGATCGGGAAGGCCGCCGCGCTGAAACGGCGCCCGTCGTGGTCTCGCAGATCGCCCTGGGCGGCGACCTGTCCGCCGCGGAACAGGCGGATGTAATCCTGGAAGCGTTCGAGATCGCGTTCGGTCTGGAACCCGACGAGGTCGTAGGACGACAGCGCGCCGAAGGTCTTTTCATGGTGCGGCAGGCCGGCAACGATGTCGGCCGAGGGAAACGGCACGTGAAGGAAGAAGCCGATGCGTACGCGCACGCCGCGCTTGCGCAGTTCCTGCGCGAGCGGAAACAGGTGGTAGTCCTGGACCCAGACGATGTCGTCGTCGCGCAACTCCTTCGACAGTTTCTCGGCGAACAACGCGTTGACGCCGCGATAGGCGGCCTGGGTCAGCGCGTTGTAGTCGACGAGATCGAGCCGGAAATGCAGCAGCGGCCACAGCGTGCGGTTGGAGAAGCCGTTGTAGTAGCCCTCGTAATCCTCGCGCGACAGATCGACGGTGAGGTACTCGATGCCGTCGGCCTGCTGGTGATGCACTTCGCCCGAATGCGCGCGCGCGACCTTGCCGCTCCAGCCGAACCACAGGCCGCCGGTCTCTTTGAGCGCCGCGTCGAGCGCCGTCGCGAGGCCGCCGTTCTGGCTGGCGCCCGGCAACGCGACACGGTTGGAGACGACGACCAGGCGGCTCATGCCGCGTCCTGCCAGGACCGCGACAGGCGCATCGCCGCCATGATCAGACCGACATGCGAATAGGTCTGTGGAAAGTTGCCCCAGGCCTCGCCGGTTTCGAACGACAGGTCTTCCGACAGCAGGCCGAGATGGTTGCGGCGCGACAACAGCGTCTCGAACAGCTGCCGCGCCTCGTGCGTGCGGCCGATCGACGCCAGCGCGTCGATGTACCAGAACGTGCAGATCGTGAAGCTGGTCTCCGGCGTGCCGAAGTCATCGGGCGTGACGTAGCGGAACAGGCCGTCGCCATGGCGCAGCGACCGGCCAATCGCCTCGACCGTGCCGATGAAGCGCGGATCGTCCGGGGTCACGAAACCGAGATCGGCGAGCAGCAGCAGCGAGGCGTCGAGCCGGTCGCCGCCAAAGGCGTCGGCGAAATGGCCGAGCTCGGCATTCCACGCTTCGCCCAGAATCCGCTCGCGCATGCCGTCGGCGCGTTCGCGCCAGTAGCTGATGCGGTCGTCGATGCCGAGCTGCCCGGCGATCCGCGCGAGCCGGTCGCAGGCCGCCCAGCACATCACGGCCGAGTAGGTGTGCACGTGTGCCTTGCCGCGAAATTCCCACAGGCCCGCGTCGGGCTGGTCGAAAAGCTTGAACGCGAGTTCGCCCAGCGGTTCGAGCTTGCGGAACGTCGCCTCGTCGCCGCGGTGCTCCAGCCGGCGATCGAAGAACAGTTGCGTGGACGCGAGCACCACGCTGCCGTAGGTGTCGTGCTGGCGCTGCACGTAGGCGAGATTGCCGCGGCGCACCGGACCCATGCCGCGGTAGCCCGCCAGTGCCGGCATCGTTTCCTCGGTGAGCGTGTGCTCGAAGCCGATGCCGTACAGCGGCTGCATGTCGCCGTCGTCGCTGACGGTGAGGTTGAAGATGTAGCGGATGTACTCCTCCATCGTGCGCGTCGCGCCGAGGCGGTTGAGCGCGCGCACGACGAACGCCGAGTCGCGCATCCAGCAGTAGCGGTAATCCCAGTTGCGCTCGGTATCGGCGGCTTCCGGAATCGACGTCGTCATCGCCGCGATGATGCCGCCGCTGTCCTCGTACTGGCACAGCTTCAGCGTGATCGCGCTGCGGATCACTGCCTCCTGGAAGTCGAGGGGAATCGACAGGTAGCGCACCCATTCGCGCCAGTAGTTCGTCGTGCGGTGGAGGCCGTCGCGGACGAATTCTGTCAGCGGCTGGGTCAGGGTCTCGTCGGGGCCGAGGATGAAATGCAGGTCGCGATCGAGCACGAAGGGCAGGCCGTCGCGCAGCAGTCGGATCGGCAGATCGGTGGTCGCGCGCAGCGTGAAACCGGGCAGCACGTAGCGGATGTGGTTGCTGCCCCAAGTGCTGTCGGGCACGCGTGCGCCCCAATCGGCCAACGGGCGCAGCAGCACGCGGATGCGCGGGCTGCCCGAGAGCAGACGCACGCGCCGCATCAGCATGACCGGTCGGTAGAAGCGGTCGTGCTGGCGCCAGCGCGGCGCGAAATCGGTGATCTCCAGCGACGCGCCATGGCGGTCGTACAGCACGGTGCGCAGGATCGCCGTGTTCTCGACGTAGCTCTGCTCGCTGCGTTCGAAATCGTCGAGTTCGATCGACCAGTCGCCGTGGCCGTCCTTCGGCGACAGCAGCGCGCAGAACGCGGGATCGCCGTCGAAGGCCGGCAGGCAGGACCACACCAGGCGCGCGTTGCGGTCGAACAGCGCGCCGAAACTGCCGTTGCCGACGAGGCCGAGGTCGAGACTGGGGGCGAGCGGTTGGGTCATCGGGCACTCTCCGGATTCGGATCGCCTGCGGGCACGCCGAGCCACGCGTGGATCGCGGCAGGATCGGGCAGGCGGAAGCGGGCGGCGCTGCCGGCGCGATCGCCGACCAGCACGCTGATGCCGCCATGGGTGTTGACGGCCGAAAAGCCCGGCTCGTCGGTGAGATCGTCGCCGGCGAACACCGGCACGCGACCTTTGAACGGCGCTTCTTCGAGGAACGCGAGAATCGCGCTGCCCTTGTCGGCATGGCGCGGGCGCAGCTCGATGACGTGGTCGCCGGGCTGCAACTGGTAGTCGGGCAATCCGGTCAGCGCGCCGGCGGCGAATGCACGCAGCGCGAGTTCGGCAGCGGCCTTGTGCTCCGGCGCGACCATGCGCCAGTGCAGACCGAGCGCCGCGCCCTTGTCTTCGACCAGTGCGCCGGGATGCGCGTCGATCAACGCGATGGCCGCGTCCCGTGCGCGCACCAGCGCGAGTGGCACGTCGCCGGCGACGCCGGTGTGGCCGAGGCGGCGCCGCTCGACGCCATGCAGGCCGGCGGCCGCGAACCTTTGCGGCGCGAACAGCTGGTCGAGCGTGGCGAGATTGCGGCCGCTGACCAGCGCCAGCGCACCGCCCAGCGCCTGCTGCAGGACGGTCAGACGCGCGAGCAGCGCAGGCGGGACCTCGACCGCGTCGGGACGCGGCGCGAACGGCAACAGGCACCCATCGACATCGAGAAACAACGCCGCGTTCGCCGGCAGCGTGGGCGGCGGAGGCAGCGCGGTCGCGGCCGGCGTCTGGAAGGGTGGGGTGGCTTCCGGTGATTGGCGCATTGCAGCATGATGGCCACGCGTCCGGAAAACCGATGTGAACCCCGCCAGCCCATCCGCCTCATCCACTGCACCGCACGATGGTCCCATCGTCGTGTTCGACGGCGTGTGCGCGCTGTGCAGCGGCTGGGTGCGCTTCCTGCTACGCCACGATCGCCGTGCCGGGTTCCGCTTCGCCGCGATGCAGGATCGCATCGGCCGCGACCTGCTGGTCGCGCACGGGATCGATCCGGACGATCCGGTCTCGTTCCTGCTGGTCGACGGCGATGCCGGCTGGCACGACAGCGATGGTGTGATCGAAGTGCTGCGGCGGCTCGGTGGCGTGTGGCGGATCGCCACTGTGCTGCGCCTGATCCCGCGTCGTCCGCGCGATGCCGCGTATCGGCTGCTGGCGCGCAACCGCTACCGCGTGTTCGGGCGCCGCGACAGCTGCATGTTGCCGCCGGCAGGCATGCGCGGACGTTTCCTGTGAGGTCGGCTCAGAACGGCAACCAGCCACTGGCGTAAGGACCGCCACAGGCGAGGGCGATGTCGCGCCGGACGACGCGCTCCGGGAGGATTTCACTCCCGCCACCGCCGCCCAGACGGACCCACTCGCCGGCGAACGCGACGTTGCCCTCGGTATCCATGACGCCATGGCGACCGTCGCTGCGAACCACGGCTCGATAATCGTGCGGCCACAGAATCGTGACATCACCAGGCAGCGTGCTGTGTTCGAGCCGGAAGCAACCCCCGCGATACGCGAGCCTGCCGCTGGATTCGCCTGTCAGCCAGATGTCCTCCATGCCGGGAAGCGGCGGCTCGAACCGCACGAGGTCGTTCGGGGTGACTGGTCTGTGTGCGCACGCCGTGGTCGCGAGCAGTGCGAGCAGTGCACCCCAGCGCGCCGCGCGACAAGCGGAGAAGACATCCTTGTGCATGCGCACCCTCCGTGATGATCAACCCTCGATACCGCCATCCAGCTCGGGATACTGGCGGAAAATCCCCTGCGTGTTGAACGCCAGCCGTCGCTCCGATGCCAGGTACGCCACGATGTTCGGTCGTTCGGCGATGCTCGCTTCCAGCTTGCGCAGCTGCGGAATCTTCGGCCCCAGCGCCTGCATCGCCTCCGGATACGCGTAATCGAGCCCCCGCATGAGCTGGAAAAGCGACAGGTCGACATACTAATGCGCGCCCAGCGCATGCCCATTGCCGCGATCGACCACCTGCTCGAAATAGCCGAGAAACTTCGGCAACCGGTTCGTCCGCAGATCGGCGGCGCGGCGCTTCGCCGCGTCTTTCTGGTCTTCGTAATACGCGGCGCTGGCGATCGGGTGGTGGCTGTCGTGGATCTCGGTGACGAGGTCGGCAATGGTGAGCTGCAGTTGCAGCGCCTGCAGCCGCGCGGCTTCGCCTTCGGGCACGAGATCGAGGCGGGGCCCGAGGAAGTGCAGGATGTTGGCGACCTGGGCGACCACGAGATCGTCCGATACCAGGAACGGCGGCGCGAACGGCCGGGCACCGGTGCGGTCGCCGTCGAGAAAGGGCTGCATCGCGTCGTCGCCGTCCACGCGGGCCACGTCGACGTAGTCGGCGCCGGCGTCCTCCAGCGCGAGCCGCACGAACTCGCCGCGGCCCTGGATGCCGGTCCAGTAATAGAGCTGGTAGGTCATGTGCGGCTCCACGAGCGGGCAGGCGGTCACCGTAGGACCGCCCACGCAAGCGGCGGGTGAGGGCGACGGCAGGATTCCGTTGCGCCCCGGACGCCTTGCCGGCCCCGACCGCTTGCAACACGCCGCTTCGACCGCATCTGTTGGACATTGCCGGTACGGCCGGCCCCCGATCTCCCGAGGATTTCCCGATGCGGATGGACAAGCTCACTTCGCGTTTCCAGCAGGCATTGAGCGACGCGCAGTCGCTGGCCGTGGGCCGCGACCACAATTTCATCGAACCGGTGCATCTGCTACTGGCGCTGCTCGACCAGCAGGGCGGCGGTACCCGCCCGCTGCTCGGCCAGGCCGGCGTCAACGTGCCGGTGCTGCGCGAGCGCCTGACCGAGGCGATGGACCGGCTGCCCAAGGTCACCGGCCAGGCCGGCCAGCTGTCGGTCGGCAACGATCTCTCTCGCCTGCTCAACGTGACCGACAAGCTGGCCCAGCAGCGCGGCGATGCGTTCATCGCCTCCGAGCTGTTCGTGCTGGCGGCGCTGGACGACAGCGGCGATGCCGGCAAGGCATTGAAGGCGGCCGGTGCCGACAAGGCGCGGCTCGAAGCCGCGATCACGAAGGTACGCGGCGGCGAAAGCGTCAAGGACGAGAACGCCGAGGACGCGCGCCAGGCGCTGGAGAAATACACCATCGATCTGACCGCGCGCGCCGAGAGTGGCAAGCTCGATCCGGTGGTCGGCCGCGACGAGGAAATCCGCCGCACGATCCAGGTGCTGCAGCGGCGCACCAAGAACAATCCGGTGCTGATCGGCGAGCCGGGCGTGGGCAAGACCGCGATCGTCGAAGGCCTGGCCCAGCGCATCATCAACAACGAAGTGCCCGAAGGCCTGCGCGGCAAGCGTGTGCTCTCACTCGACATGGGCGCGCTGATCGCCGGCGCCAAGTTCCGCGGCGAGTTCGAGGAACGCCTCAAGGGCGTGCTCAACGATCTGTCGAAGAATGAGGGCCAGATCATCCTCTTCATCGACGAACTGCACACGATGGTCGGCGCCGGCAAGGCCGAAGGCTCGATGGACGCCGGCAACATGCTCAAGCCCGCGCTCGCGCGCGGCGAGCTGCACTGCATCGGCGCGACCACGCTCGACGAGTACCGCAAGTACGTCGAGAAGGACGCCGCGCTGGAGCGTCGCTTCCAGAAGGTGTTCGTCGGCGAGCCGAGCGTGGAAGACACGATCGCGATTCTGCGCGGCCTCAAGGAACGCTACGCAGTGCACCACGGCGTGGAGATCACCGATCCGGCGATCGTCGCCGCGGCCACGCTGTCCAACCGCTACATCGCCGACCGCCAACTGCCCGACAAGGCCATCGACCTGATGGACGAGGCGGCCTCGCGCATCCGCATGGAAATCGACTCCAAGCCCGAGGAACTCGACCGCAAGGAACGTCGCTTGATCCAGCTCAAGATCCAGCGCGAGGCCTTGAAGAAGGAGCGGGACGCCGAGTCGAAGCAGCGCCTGGCCGATCTCGAAGCCGAGATCGCCACGCTCGAGCGTGACTACAACGACATGGAAGAAGTCTGGAAGGCCGAGAAGGCCAGCGTGCAGGGCGCCACGAAGATCAAGGAACAGATCGAGGCGGCCAAGCTCGATCTCGAGTCCGCGCAGCGCACGCAGGACTACGCGCGCATGAGCGAAATCCAGTACGGGCGCATTCCCGAACTCGAAAAGCAGCTCCGCGCCGCGCAGGAGGCCGAGACGCAGGGCTTCACCCTGCTGCAGGACAAGGTGACCGCCGAGGAGATCGCCCAGGTCGTCGCGCGCTGGACCGGCATTCCGGTCAGCAAGATGCTCGAAGGCGAGCGCGAGAAGCTGCTGGCGATGGAATCCCAGCTGCACACGCGCGTGATCGGCCAGGAGGAAGCGATCAAGGTCGTGTCCGATTCGGTGCGCCGCTCGCGCGCCGGCCTCAGCGATCCCGATCGCCCGACCGGCTCTTTCCTGTTCCTCGGCCCGACCGGCGTGGGCAAGACCGAACTGTGCAAGGCGCTGGCCGAGTTCCTGTTCGACAGCCAGGACGCGATGGTCCGCATCGACATGAGCGAGTTCATGGAGAAGCATTCGGTCGCGCGCCTGATCGGTGCGCCGCCGGGTTACGTCGGCTACGAGGAAGGCGGGTATCTGACCGAAGCCGTGCGCCGCCGCCCGTACAGCGTGATCCTGCTCGACGAGGTGGAGAAGGCGCATCCGGATGTCTTCAACATCCTGCTGCAGGTGCTCGACGATGGGCGTTTGACCGATGGCCAGGGCCGCACGGTCGACTTCCGCAATGTCGTCATCGTGATGACCTCGAATCTCGGCTCGCACCAGATCCAGGAGATGAGCGAGCGCGGCACCGATGCCGACAGCGCCGAGGGCTACACCCAGATGAAGGCGGCGGTGATGGGCGTGGTGCAGGCGCACTTCCGCCCGGAGTTCATCAACCGGCTCGACGACATCGTCGTGTTCCATCCGCTTCAGAAGGCGCAGATCCGCGAGATCGCGAAGATCCAGCTGCGCGGCCTCGACAAGCGTCTGGCCGAACGCGGGCTGCGCATCGAAGTCTCGGATGCCGCGTTCGATCTGCTCGGCAATGTCGGCTTCGATCCGGTCTACGGCGCGCGTCCGCTCAAGCGCGCGATCCAGCAGCAGCTGGAGAACCCGTTGGCGCAGCGCATCCTCTCGGGCGCGTTCGTCAGCGGCGACACCATCAAGGTCGATGCCGCCGGCGGGCAGCTGGTGTTCGAACAGGGCTGATCGCGTCCGCGTCTGCGCCGGTCCATCGCATCCGCGGTGACCGGCGCTCGGGCACGATGAGGTCGTTGAAAGCGCAGCGCCTTGACACGCGCTCACGCGGCGACTGCCACGATGGCGTTCGTCCGCGGCCCGAGGCACGTCCATGAGCATCCTGATCACCGGCGGCAGCGGCTTCATCGGCAGCGCGCTGACCGCCCGTCTGCAGCGCGATGGTGCGCACGTCACCTGGCTGTCGCGGCGCGCGTCCACGCCGTCGCCCGAAGGCGTCGATGTGCGCGACTACGCGTCGCTGTGGGCCGACGATCGTTTCGATGCGGTGGTGAATCTCGCCGGCGCGGGTATCGCCGACGCGCGGTGGACCGCGTCGCGCAAGCAGATGCTGCGCGACAGCCGGCTGATTCCGACCGGCGTGCTGACCGACTGGATCCGTTCGGTGCACACGCCCCCGAAAGTTCTGCTCAGCGGTTCGGCGATCGGCTGGTACGGCGCGCAGGGGGATGCGCAACTGGACGAGACCAGCGCGCCGCACGACGAATTCCAGCATCGCCTGTGCGCCGACTGGGAAAACGCCGCGCGTGCGGCCGAGGACCGCGTGCCGGTGGTGCTGCTGCGCACCGGCGTCGTGCTGCATCCGGCCGGCGGCATGCTGCAGCGCCTGCGGATGCCGTTCCAGTTCGGACTCGGCGCGCGTCTGGGCGATGGTCGCCAGGTGCTGAGCTGGATCGCGCGCGAGGACTGGATCGATGCGGCGGTGTCGCTGCTGCGCGCGCATCTCGATGGCGCCGCCGATGCGCCGACCGGCGCCTTCAACCTCACCGCGCCCGAGCCCGTCGCCAATACCCGTTTCACCCGCGCGCTGGCCGATGCCCTGCGGCGCCCGGCGTTGCTGGCGGTGCCGGCGAAGGCGCTGGAACTCGGCCTGGGCGAAATGGCGACACTGCTCGTCGATGGCCAGTGCGTGCTGCCCGCGCGTCTGCAACAGCGTGGCCACGCGTTCGCCTGGCCGACGCTGGAGCCGTATCTGGAATCCGTGCTGCGCTGAGCCACGTTGCGCCGAGGCCGCGCTGCGCAAGATCGGGTACGCGTACCGTCCGCCGGAACCGGATACTCGCGGCAAGCCCATCGCGAGTGCAGCCATGAAAGCCGACACACGGAGCCGTCTCGCACCGCGCATCGCCGCTGTCGCCGGGCACCTGCACGACATCGTCGCCGAGGGCGCGGCGCTGCCGCCGCTGGAGACGCTCGCGCGCCAGGCCAGCCTGTCGCCGTTCCACTTCCATCGCGTGTGGCGCGCGGCGACCGGCGAAACGTTGGGCCGCACCCTGACGCGACTGCGCCTGTCGCGCGCGCTGCAGTTGCTGGCCGCGGGCGAGACGGTCACGCACGCTGCGCTCGCGGTCGGTTATGCCAGTCCGCAGGCTTTGGCTCGCACGTTCCGGCAGACGCTCGACGTCACGCCTGCCGAGTTGCGCGGCCGGACGGCGCAGGCGACTGCGTTGCTGGATCGGCTGCAACCGCCTTCGCCGCAGATGTTCGAACCGCTGGCCGTCGAACTGGTCGAGATCGCGCCGTTCGACGTCGTGGCCCTGCGTGCGCGCGGTGCGTTCGACGATCTCGATGATGCTTTCGGCCGTCTGTTCGGCTGGGCCGAAACGGCCGGCGTGGTGGACGGCATCGAAGCGCTGATTGGCGTGCCTTTGGGCGATCACCGCGACCTGCCACCCCACGCGTTGCAGTTCGATGCCGCGCTGCGTCTACCGGTACCGGCGACTGTGCCGCAGCCGCTGCGCAGGCTGACGATCGGTGGCGGCCGCTATGCCCGCGCGCGCCATGTCGGCCCCTATTCGGGACTGGAAGAGATGACCGATCGCCTGCTGGCGCAGTGGTGGCCGGCGAGTGGCGAGCGCCTGCGCGATGCGCCGCTGCATTACCACTTCCTCGACGATCCCGAGCAGGTGGCGGAGGCCGATCTTCGTGCCGACATCCTGTTGCCGCTGGACGACTGAGGCGCGGGCTCAGTCCGCGAGCACGTGCATTGGATCGTCCGGCGTCTGCTGCAGACGCGCGCGCAGGCGCGCCATGCCGGCGGTCGCGGTCAATGACCAGTGCGCGGTCGCGCGCGACGACAGCGGCGTCGTCTGCGGATTGATGTCGAGCACCGGCGTGCCGGTGCGCAACGCGCGTTCGGGCAGGCCGGCGGCCGGCCACACCAGCGACGAGGTGCCGACGACGACCAGCAGATCGCAGGCGTCGACAGCCGCTTCGGCCGCGTCCCAGGTGTCGGCCGGCAATGCTTCTCCGAACCACACGACATCGGGCCGGAACGCTGCGCCGCAGGCCACACATGCAGGCGGGGTTTCGCGCGTCCCGCCGGCGGGCGGCAGAGGCGGCGCGAGGATCGGATCGGGCGTGACGCGCGCACCGCAACCGATGCAGCGCGAGGCCAACAGCCGGCCATGCAGGTGCAGCACGTCGCGTGCGCCGCCGCGTTCGTGCAGATCGTCGACGTTCTGGGTGACCACGATTAGCGCGTGCCCGTCATCGGCGAGCGCGGCGACATCCACGTGTGCGGCATTCGGCGCGGCCGCGGCCACCATCGCCGCGCGCCAGCGGTACCAGCCCCAGACGAGCGCGGGATCGGCGCGGAACGCGTCTTCGGTCGCGAGGCGCTCGGCGTCGAAGCGCGCCCACAAGCCGGTCAGCGCATCGCGGAATGTCGGAATGCCGCTCTCTGCCGAGATGCCCGCACCGCTGAGGACGACCAGGCGCATCGTCAGCCCGGCTGCGGCGCCTCGACCGGCACCGAACCCGGACGCACCGGACGGAACGGCGGTGTCGACATCACCATCTCCGCCAGCGAATACGCGAGCTCGCGTTCGGCCAGCACCGCGCCGTCGGCGCCGTGCTGCAGCAGATGTTTGACCTCGCCGTCGCTGTGCGCGCGGGCCAGCACGGTGAGTGCGGGGTTGACCGCCTTCATTCGTTCGATCGCCTCGCCGGCTTCCAGCGCCTGCGGAATCGCGAAGATCGCCAGCGCGGCGCGATCGGGCGCGGCGTCGAGCATCACCGGCTCGGACGCGATGTTGCCGCGCACGACGGTGAAACCACGCTCGCGGCCGCGACGCACCAGTTCGTTGTCGTCCTCGACGACGACCAGCGGCACGCCGCGCTGCTTGAGCAGATCGGCGAGCTGGCGGCCGACACGGCCGTAGCCGACGAGGATCGCGTGGCCGTGCAGATCGTCCGGCACGCCATGCTCGGGCGGCAGCGGCGCTTCGTGCGCGGCCGACGCGGCGCGCGCGGCGAGTTCCTGCTTCGCCTGCCAGCGGTCGAGCCAGCCGAACAGCAGCGGATTGACCACGATCGACAGCAGCGCGCCGGCCAGCACCAGATCGCGCCCGGTTTCGGGCAGCAGCCTCAGCGCAACGCCGAGGCCGACGAGGATGAAAGAGAACTCGCCGATCTGCGCGAGGCTGGTCGAGATCGTCAGTGCCGTCGAGCGCGGGTGCTTGAACAGCCGCACGATGTAGTACGCGGCGATCGACTTGCCGACCACGATGATCAGGAACGTCGCCAGCACCTGCCACGGATGCTCGACGAGGATCATCGGGTTGAACAGCATGCCCACCGACACGAAGAACAGCACCGCGAACGCATCGCGCAAGGGCAGCGAATCGTTCGCGGCCTCGTGGCTGAACTCCGATTCGTTGAGCACCATGCCGGCGAAGAACGCGCCGAGCGCGAACGACACGCCGAACAGTGCGGACGCACCGAAGGCCACGCCAAGCGCGATCGCCAGCACCGACAGGGTGAACAGTTCGCGCTGGCCGGTGCCGGCGATGCGCTCGAGCACCCACGGAATCACCCGGCGGCCGACCAGCAGCATTACTGCGACGAAGGCGCTGACCTTGACCAGCGTCCAGAGGATCATCAGCGTGATCGCGCCGGCGCCCGGCGGCGTGTCGCCGCCGCGATCGGTGTAGATGTCGGCCAGCACCGGCAGCAGCACTAGGGCCAGCACCATCACCAGATCCTCGACGATCAGCCAGCCGACCGCGATCTTGCCGCGCCGGGTATCCAGCAATCGCCGCTCTTCCATCGCGCGCAGCAGCACCACCGTACTGGCGACCGACAACGCCAGGCCGAACACGAAGCCGCTGACCATCGGCCAGCCCATCAGCCACGCCAGCACCCAGCCGAGCACGGTCGCGACGGTGATCTGCGCGATGGCGCCGGGAATCGCGATGGACTTCACGTCCATCAGATCCTTGAGCGAGAAGTGCAGGCCGACGCCGAACATCAGCAGCATCACGCCGATTTCGGCGAGCTGGTTGGCAAGGTCCTGGTCGGCGACGAAGCCCGGGGTGAACGGTCCGACGATGATGCCCGCGACGAGATAGCCCACCAGCGGCGAGAGCCGCAACTTGTTGGCGAGCGCGCCGAACACGAAGGCCATGCCGAGGCCGACGGCGACGATGTTGATCAGGTCGGTGTTGTGCGGCATCGAGGCTTCGCGCTGGACTGGTCTCGCAGTGTCGCCGACGCATTGCGACAGGGGCAAGCAGCAATGTGTGCGTTCTTCGTCGATTTCCGGTGTTGGCGATGCCAAAGGCCGCGAACGGGCAGGAATGCGACGGTCAAACGGCGGGTGTCGAGGTGCATCGAACGCAGGGGTTCGCTTCGACGCGCGAGTTCTGCAGAGCCCGCTTCGGCATCCATGGGCGATCGGTGGAAGCAAGCATCCGAAGCAGCAGAACCTGACGATCCGACAGCGGACGGGCGGGCGCGGGCCGCGCCCAGCGCGCCATGGATGGTGCGCGCCCGAGTCAGGGCACGATGCCCTGACCGAGTGACGAGCGGTCCGCACCCGCCCGGCCGCTGGGTCTCCGAAGTCAATGTCGTTCGATCCGAACTCGCCGAGCGTCCGGAAGAAATCCAGAACCCCGAAACGACGATGCCCCGGCAAGCCGGGGCATCGAAGCGCAATCGGAACGAGCCGGCTACCAGTTGTAGGCAACCTTCGCGTAGGCGAACGCGCCGCCGAAGCCGAACGGCGAGAGGTTGCTGTAGGGGAACTGCCCGTTGGTCGAGTTGCCGAAGATGTTCTCGTCCGGGTACTCGTTGAGCACGTTGTCCGCGCCCAGCGTCAGGGCCCAGTTGTCGCCCGGCTTGAACGTCGCCGACAGGTCGAGCAGCCACTTGGCGCCGTACTTCTGGTCGAGCGCCGCGTTGTTCGGCGTCGTGCGCACGCTGCCGTAGCGCGTGGTCGACACCGCGAACGCCCAGTCGTCCACGTTCCAGGTGCCCGAGAGCAGCAGCTTGTTGCGCGGGAAGCCGTCCTCGATGCGGCCGATCTCGACGCGGTCGATGCGCTCGAGGTTCAGGCCGTTCTGCGCCAGTTCTTCCGGGTTGGCCGCGATGCGGGTGATCTCGGTCTTGGTGTGGTTGTAGCCGGCGGTCAGATCGAGGCTGCTGGCGGCGAGATCCCAGCGGTAGCTGCCGACGACGTCGATGCCGCGCGTGCGCGTGTCGATGGCATTGGTGAAGTAGCGTCCGCCGGTGATGCCGAAGATGCCCTGCGATTCGAGCAGGCGACGCACCGCGTCACCGGTGAGGTTGGACGACAGCGCGATGCGGTCGTCGACATCGATCTGGTAGGCGTCGACGGTGACGTAGAGATTGTCGACCGGCTGCAGCACCAGGCCCAGGCTGTAGGACAGCGATTCCTCGGGCTTCAGTGCCTCGGCGCCGAAGGCCTGCGCGACCGGGCTGCTGGCCGGGAACGTGCGGATCTCGAACGGCGTGGTGATGCCGGCGATGAAGGTCGTGCTGACGGTCTGGAAATACTGCTGCGCCAGCGACGGCGCGCGGAAGCCGCTCGACACCGTGCCGCGCAGTGCGATCGCATCGTTGAACGCGTAGCGCGCCGAGAGCTTGCCCGAGACCTGGCTGCCGAAGTCGTCGTAGTCCTCGTAACGCGCCGCGGCGCCGGCCGAGAACTTCTCGGTCAGGTCCGCTTCCAGGCCCGCGTACACCGCGTGGCTGTCGCGGTCGAACGCACCGGCGACTTCGGGCGCGAAGCCGCCGAAGCCCTGTGCACCCGCGCCCGCACCGGGCGCGCCGAGGCCGGCGTTCGCGTAGGAACCGAACTCGCCCGGCGACTGGTTCCACTTCTCGTTGCGACCTTCCACGCCGAACGACAGTGTCGCCGGATAGGCCAGGCCGAGTTCCAGCGGACGGCTGATGTCGAGGTTGACGATGTTCTGCGTCGTCTCCAGCGCGCCGTCGTAGAACGACGTCGGCGAGGTCGCGCCCAGGCTCGCGTTGAGCGTGTTGCGCGTATAGAACTCGAGGTGGTTGTAGCCGTAGTTGTAGCTCAGGTCCCAGTTCCACTCGCCCGCGTGGCCCTTGACGCCGGCGACCAGCGACCGGTCCTTGGAGATGTTGTTGATCTCCGGCAGGAAGCCGTCGGGATAGATGCTGCGGATGTTCTGCGCGGTATTGTTTGGGGCGCGGAAGAACGCGAACGAGGTGATGTCGCGATTGCTCGCGGTACCGAAGCCGTAGACGCTGATGCTGTCGGTCAGGGCGATGTCGGTGTTGAAACCCACCGCGCCGAAATCGACTTCCGGCTCGCCGATCACGAAGGCCTTCTGGCCGAGCGCGGGCTGGGTGACGCCGGGCGTGCCCGCGAACGGACGCGCGCGGTTGGTCTCTTCCTGCTGGCCGACCTGCGCCGACAGATGCAGGAAGCCGCGCTCACCGAGCGCGAGGCCGGTGTCGCCGGCGATCTGGGTCTGATTGCCGTCGCCGGCCGAGTACTGGCCCGCGCTCACCGACAGGCTGCCGCCTTCGGACGACCCTTTGAGCACCACATTGACGACGCCGGCGATCGCATCGGAGCCGTACTGCGCCGAGGCGCCATCGCGCAGCACTTCGACCCGGTCGATCGCCGAGATCGGAATGGTGTTGAGGTCGACCGGTGACGAGCCGCGGCCGATCGTGCCGTTGAGATTGAGCAGCGACGAGGTGTGGCGGCGCTTGCCGTTGACCAGCACCAGCACCTGGTCCGGTGCGAGGCCGCGCAGCTGCGCCGGGCGGATCGCGGAGGTGCCGTCGGTCAGCGCCGGGCGCGGGAAGTTCAGCGAGGGCAGGGCGCGGGCGAGGGCGGTCGCCAGTTCCGTGGTGCCGGAGGCGGTCAGCGTCTCGGACGTGATGATGTCGATCGGCGATTGCGATTCGGCGACCGTGCGGTCGCTGACGCGGGTGCCGGTGACGATCAGCGTGTCGAGCGTGGACGTGCGCGCCTGCGTGTCGGCGGGCGCCTGTTGGGCGAACGCGGCGGTCGGGAACACCAGCGCCGCGGCGACGGCGAGGGTCAAACGGTGGGGGCGAAGCATCGGGGGAGGCCTGTTGTTGGAAATTCGTAAAGGCGATTGGAGCGCGTTGTCCTGAAACCGTCAATGATCATAAAAATGCGATTCAATCGTTCCTTGAGTAGAACGACGGTATCGGCCGAAAACGACGACGCCCCGGCGGGCCGGGGCGTCGAGGACTTGCGGTGGGGCGTGGGGGTCTACCAGCGGTAGGCGGCATTCGCGTAGACGAAGGCGCCATTGAAGCCGAACGGCGAACTGCCACTCCACGGCAGCTGGCCGCCGGTGGAGTTCGCGAACAGCACTTCGTCCGGATACTCGTTGAGCACGTTGTCGCCGCCGACGGTGAACTTCCACTTGTCGAGCGCGTAGGAGAACGCCAGATCCAGCGTCCAGGCCGCATCGAAGGTCTGGTCGAGCGCGGCGGTGCTGCCGAGCACGCTGAAGTCGCCGTAGCGCGTGGCATTGGCCGTCGCTTCGAACCCGCCGACGGTCCAGGTGCCGCCGAGCAGGATCTTGTCGCGCGGCGCGCCGACCTCGAAGCGGCCGCGTTCGACCCGGTCGAAGCGCACCGCGGTCGGATCGATCGCGGTCAGCGTGGCGGGGTTCTCGGCCACCCGGTCGATCGTGGTCTTGTTGTAGTTGTAGCCTAGGGTGAGATCGAGCTGGCTGTTCGCCAGCGCCCAGCCGTAGGTGCCGACCAGATCCACGCCCTTGGTCGTCGTGTCGATGGCGTTGGTGAAGTAGCGACCGCCGCCGACACCGGCGAAGCCGTTGGCCTGCAGGTAGTTGCGGACCGGCGCCGAGGTGAGGTTGGCCGACAGCGAGATGCGGTCCTCGACCTTGATCTGGTACGCGTCGACGGTGACGTAGAGGTTGTCGACCGGCTGCAGCACCAGACCCAGGCTGTAGTTGGTCGACTCCTCCGCGCGCAGCGGCTCGGCGCCCAGCGCGATCGCCGCCGGGTTGGTCACGCGGAAGGTCACGATGTCGAACGGCAGCGTGCCCTGCGGCGTCGCGATGAAGTTCGTCGCCGTCGACTGGAAGTACTGCTGCTGCAGCGACGGCGCGCGGAAGCCGGTCGAGGCCGTCGCGCGCAGGGCGATGGCATCGGTGAACTCGTAGCGGCTAGAGATCTTGAAATTGCTGGTGTCGCCGAAATCGCTGAAGTCCTCATAGCGACCGGCCACGCCCAGCGACAGCTTGTCGGTGAGGTCGGCTTCGAGGCCCGTATAGAACGACAGCGCGTTGCGATCGAAATCGCCGCCGTCGCCGGGACGGAAGCCGGCGAACACCTGTGCGCCCGGCAGCGGCGTGGTCTGGCCCGGCGCGACGACACCGCCGTTCGCGTACGACGACGGTGCGCCCGGCGACTGGATGAAGCCGTCGCCGCGCCATTCGGCGCCGTAGGACCAGGTCACCGGATAGTCGAGGCCCCATTCGAGCGGCTTGCTCAGGTCGAGATTCAACACGTGCTGGCGGACTTCCAGCGCGCCGGCGTAGAACTCGGTCGGCGACGTCGGCCCCAGGCTCCGGTTGAGCGTGTTGAGGATGTCGAACGTCATCTCGCTGTCGCCGTAGGTATAGCTGAAGTCGATCGCGGTGCCGCCCGCGGTCTCGGCCTTGAAGCCGGCGGTGAAGTGGTGGTCGGTGGTGACGTTGTTGATCTGCGGCAGGAAGCCGTCGGGATAGATCGACGGGATGTTGCGCGGGTCGCCGGCAGGTCGGAAGAAGCCGTTGGAAAGCGAATCGCGCTTGGTATAGATGCCGGTGCCGTAGAACTGCAGATATTCGGTGACCGGCAGTTCGGCGTTGAACGTCACCGAGCCGTGGTCGACCTCGGGATCGCCCTGGCGCTGCACCACCTGGCCGAGTGGCGCGGTGGTCGGGCCCGGCGTGCCGATGTAAGGCCGCGCGCGGTTGGTCTGGTCCTGGTGCGCGCCCTGCGCGGACAGGTGCACGAAGCCGTCGGTGCCGATCCCGAAACCCGCATCCGCCAGCACCTGGTACTGCTCGCCGTCGCCGGCGCCGTACTGGCCGTAGCGCGCGGACACGCCACCGCTGCCGGCGCGTCCCTTGAGCACGATGTTGATCACGCCGGCGATCGCGTCCGAGCCGTACTGCGCCGACGCGCCATCGCGCAGCACTTCGACGCGTTCGATCGCCGAGATCGGAATGGTGTTGAGGTCGACCGGCGACGAACTGCGGCCCTGCGAGCCGTTGACGTTGACCAGCGCGCCGGAGTGATAGCGCTTGCCGTTGACCAGCACCAGCACGTGATCCGGCGACAGGCCGCGGATCTGCGCAGGACGCACGGCGTCGGTGCCGTCGTTGATCGCAGGGCGCGGGAAGTTCAGCGACGGCAACGCGCGCGACAGCGCAGTCGCCAGTTCCGGCGTGCCGGTGGCGGTCAGGGTTTCGGGCGTGAGGATGTCGATCGGCGATTGCGATTCGGCCACCGTGCGGTCGGACACGCGGGTGCCGGTGACGATCAGCGTGTCGAGCGTGCGCGGGCCTTGCCCGGCGGGCGTGTCCTGGGCGAGGGCGGGGCCTGCGGCGAGCGATGCGAGCAGGGCGAGATGCAGCGGGTGTCGGGTCATGCGGCGGTCCTTGTGGGGTGAGGAGAGCGATGCGTGCGAAACGACTGCCCTTCGGCTTTAACACGCACGTAACAAACCGGTCAAAGGTTTCATCGGTATCGATGGCCGCTCTCGACCCCCTTTCGCGTTAAAGCGCTCCGCGCGCCGAATCCCCGCCCGGAAAGCCGCCCGACAGGCGGCGTCCGGTAGAATCGGCGCCATGATCTCTTTCAAGAATTTCGCCCTGCGGCGCGGCGAACGGCTGCTGCTGTCCGAAATGGACCTGACCATGCATGCCGGCTGGCGCGTGGGCGTCGTCGGACGCAATGGCACCGGCAAGTCCTCCCTGTTCGCGGCCGTGCGCGGTGAAGTCGAGGCCGACAAGGGCGATCTCGATCTGCCCAACCGCCTGCGCTTGGCAAGCATCGCCCAGGAAATGCCGTCGCTGCCGGACCCGGCCATCGACTTCGTGCTCGGCGGCGACGCCGCCGTGGCCGCCGTGCTCAAGGCCGAGGCCGATGCGCTGGCCGCCGAGGACTGGGAAGCCGTCGCCGACGTGCACCTGCGCATGGCCGAAGTCGGCGCCTACGATGCCGGCGCGCGCGCTGGCAAGCTGCTGCACGGTCTGGGCTTTCCGGCCGATACGCACCAGCGCGCGGTCGCGACGTTCTCCGGCGGCTGGCGCGTGCGCCTGAATCTCGCCCGCGCGCTGATGACGCCCAGCGACATGCTGCTGCTCGACGAGCCGACCAACCATCTCGATCTCGACGCCGTGCTGTGGCTGGAGCAGTGGCTGCTGAAGTATCCGGGCACGCTTCTGCTGATCTCGCACGACCGCGAGTTCCTCGACAACGTCTGCACCCACACGCTGCACCTGCACGGTGGCAAGGCCAAGCTCTATTCCGGCGACTACACCTCGTTCGAGCGCCAGCGCTCCGAGCAGTTGCGCCTGCAGCAGATCACCCACGAGAAGTCGCAGGCCGAGAAGGCGCATCTGCAGAAGTTCATCGACCGCTTCAAGGCCAGCGCGGCCAAGGCCAAGCAGGCGCAGTCGCGGGTCAAGCGTCTGGCCAAGATGGCGGACACCGAAGCGGTGCGCGCCGAGCGCGAGGTGCAGATCGATTTCCCGGCGCCGGTGAAGCTGCCGCACGCGTTGTTGCGCATCAATCACGGCACCTGCGGCTATCCCACCGCGGACGGGCAGGTCGTGATTCTCGACAACGTCGGTTTCGGTCTCGAAGCCGGCGACCGCATCGGTCTGCTCGGCCCGAACGGCGCCGGCAAGTCGACGCTGGTCAAGACGCTGGTCGGTGAACTGCCGCTGCTGGCCGGCGAGCGCTACGCGCATCCGGATCTGCGCATCGGCTACTTCGCCCAGCACACGGTGGAATCGCTGGTCGCCGGCACCTCGCCGATCGACCATCTGCGCGAGATCTCGCCGACCGCGTCGATCCAGTCGTTCCGCGACTTCCTCGGCAAGTGGAGCTTCCCCGGCGATCGTGCGTTCGAAAGCATCGACGGCTTCTCCGGCGGCGAACGCGCGCGTCTGGCGCTGGCGCTGATCGCCTGGCTGCAGCCGAACGTGCTGCTGCTCGACGAACCGACCAACCATCTCGATCTGGAAATGCGCGAGGCCCTGGCCGAAGCGCTCAGCGATTTCGCCGGCGCGATCGTGCTGGTCTCGCATGACCGCCATCTCATCGGTCTGGTCAGCGACACCTTCTGGCGTGTGTCCGACGGCGTGGTGATTCCGTTCGACGGCGACCTCGACGAATACGCCGCATGGCTGCGCGCGCGCGGCAATGCCGGCGAACTGCGCACGCCGCCGCCGACCAAGGCCGCAGCGCCGGCACCCGCTGCCGCGCCCGCCGCGTCGCGACCGAAAGCCAATCCGCACAAGCTGCAGAAGGCGGAAGGGCGCGTGGCCGAACTTGAGCAGGCGTTGTCGGAGATCGACGGCGCACTCGCCGATCCTCAGACCTACGCCGATCCCGACAAGGCCACGACGCTCGGCCAGCGCCAGGCCGCGCTGCGCGCCGAACTCGAACAGGCCGAAGGCGATCTGCTGGCGTTGTACGAGGCCGCATGATCGCGGCCCCCGGGTGCGCCCGGGTTGCCGCTCCTGCGGGTGCCGGTTAGGGTGATGCGATGAACCCGAATCCGCTCCGACTCGCCCTGCTCGCCACCGTGATCTCGCTCGCCGCCTGCGGTGGCCAGGACACGCCCGAACCCGCTGCGCCTGCCGCGGCCAATCCCACCGCCGACGCCGCCGCTGCCGCCGCGGCGGTCGATGCCGCCACCCAGCGCGTGCCCGCCGACGAATTCCTCGCCGCGATCGCCCGCCACTGCGGCGAAGCGTTCGCCGGCCGCATCATCGCCAACGAGCCGGCGCCCGCGCCCGGCGCCGAGCCCGATCCGTTCGAGGGCAAGGAACTGGTGATGCACGTGCGCGACTGCAGCAACCGCAAGGAAGAGCTGCGCATCCCGTTCCACGTCGGCGACGACCACTCGCGCACCTGGATCCTGACCCGTACCGAGCACGGCCTGCGTCTGAAGCACGACCACCGCATGCCCGACGGCAGCGATGATCCGGTGACCATGTACGGCGGCGAATCGCAGAACGCCGGCACCGCGCAGCGCCAGGAATTCCCGGTCGACGCCGAGTCCATCGCGCTGTTCGAAAAAGAGGGCCTCAACGCTTCGGTCACCAACACCTGGGCGATGGACATCGAGCCCGGCAAGCGCTTCGTCTACGAGCTGGCCCGCCCGGGCGGCCGCAAGTTCCAGGTCGAGTTCGATCTGACCAAGACCGTCGCCGCGCCGCCGACCCCCTGGGGCTACTGACCCGGCACGGGCGCCCTCGTGCGGCGCCCGCGCCGATCCCGCACAATCGCGCCCCCGGCCGGCTTGAACCGGCCCGGGGCGTCCTCATGTCCGTCCCCCTGAATTCCTCGCAGCGTCCCGCCATGCCGATCTATGCCTTCCAGTGCGCCGAATGCGGCCACAGTTTCGACCGTCTGCAGAAGATGTCCGATCCCGATCCCGAGACCTGTCCGGACTGCGGTGCGTCCGCGGTCAAGCGGCAGCTCACCGCGCCGTCGTTCCGCCTCGCGGGCAGCGGCTGGTACGAGACCGACTTCAAGAAGGATGGCGACAAGAAGCGCAACCTGGTCGAGAGCAGCGGCAGCGGCGCCACGTCCGGTGGCGACAAGCCGGCTGCCGATGCGCCTGCGGCCAAGACCGAGTCCAAGCCCGCGGCCAGCGAATCCAAGCCGGCCGCCAAGCCTGCGGCGAAGCCCGCTGCGGCGGACTGACGCCCCGTCGGCCGCGCGCACCGCGGCGACGCCTTAAACTAGCGGGCTTCCATCCAGTACGGCCGTCGCCACGGCGGCCCGTGCGCCCGCGCTTTCGTGTCCGGAGTTCCCATGCGTACCCATTTCTGCGGCCTGATCGACGAATCGCTGATCGGCCAGACCGTCACCCTGTGCGGCTGGGCCGACGTCGCCCGCGACCTCGGCGGCGTCTGCTTCATCGACCTGCGCGACCACGAAGGCATCGTGCAGGTGGTCGCGGAATCGTCGGACGCGGACGGCAATGCCGCCGTCGTCGCGACTGCGGAGCAGGTGGGCTACGAGGATTGCCTGCGCATCACCGGTACGGTGCGCGCGCGGCATTCGGTCAACGCGAAGATCCGCACCGGCCAGGTCGAGATCGTCGCCACGCGGATCGAAGTGTTGAACAAGGCCGAGCCGCTGCCGTTCCACCACCACGAGAACCCGGGCGAAGAAACGCGTCTGAAGTACCGCTATCTCGACTTGCGTCATCCGGAGATGCAGCGCCGGATGCGCACGCGCACGAAGCTGGTCAGCGCGCTGCGCCACTGGCTCGACGACAAGGGTTTCCAGGACATCGAGACGCCGATCCTGACCAAGGCGACGCCGGAAGGCGCGCGCGACTTCCTGGTGCCGGCGCGCATGCATCCCGGCGAGTTCTACGCGCTGCCGCAGTCGCCGCAGCTGTTCAAGCAGATCCTGATGATGGCGGGCTTCGACCGCTACTACCAGATCGCGCGCTGCTTCCGCGACGAAGCGCTGCGCGCCGATCGCCAGCTGGAATTCACCCAGCTCGACATGGAGTTCGCGTGGGTGTCGGAGCGCGACGTGCAGGATCTCGTGGAGGCGATGATCCGCGACGTGTTCCGCGATGTCGCGAATGTCGAACTCGCCGCCGAATTCCCGCGCATGACCTACGCCGAGGCGATGCGTCGCTACGGGTCCGACAAGCCGGATCTGCGTATCTCGCTGGAGCTGGTCGACGTTGCCGATCTGGTCAAGGACAGCCAGTTCGCGGTGTTCACCGGCCCGGCCAACGAGGCCGGTGGTCGCGTGTGCGCGCTGCGCATTCCCGGTGGCGCGAGTCTGAGCCGCAAGCAGATCGACGAGTACGCCGCGCATGCCGCGAAGTACGGCGCGAAGGGCCTGGCGTACATCAAGATTTCGGAGAGCGGAGAGGTGTCGTCGCCGATCCAGAAGTTCTTCGACCAGGCCGCGTTCGCCGCGCTCGTGTCGCACGTCGGCGCCGGCAACGGCGACCTCGTGTTCTTCGGCGCCGGCAAGTATTCGACCGTCAGCGATTTCATGGGCGCGGTGCGTCTGAAGGCTGGCAAGGATTTCAACCTGGTCGCCGACGGTTGGGCGCCGCTGTGGGTCACCGACTTCCCAATGTTCGAATGGGACGACGAGGCGCAGCGCTACGTCGCCCTGCATCACCCCTTCACTGCGCCGTCGGTCGACGACGAGGCCGACCTGCGCGCGAACGCCGCGACGGCCGTGTCGCGCGGTTACGACATGGTGCTCAACGGCAACGAGATCGGCGGCGGTTCGATCCGTATCCACCGCTCCTCGATGCAGTCGGCGGTGTTCGAGCTGCTCGGCATCGGCGCCGAGGAAGCGCAGGCGAAGTTCGGCTTCCTGCTGGACGCGCTGAAGTACGGCGCGCCGCCGCATGGCGGCATCGCGTTCGGCATCGACCGCATCGCCGCGCTGATGGCCGGTACCGAATCGATCCGCGACGTCATCGCATTCCCGAAGACCACCGGCGCGCAGTGCCTGATGACCGATGCGCCGTCGCCGATCGCGGATGCGCAGCTGGCCGAAGTGCACATCCAGGTCCGGCCGGTCGCACCGAAGCCGGCGGCCTGATCGCGCGATGACGACGCTCCGCCGCGCCACCGTCGACGATGCGCAGACGCTGTCCACGCTGGCCGCGCGTACGTTCACCGAAACCTTCGGCCATCTGTATCCGCCGGCGGATCTCGCGGCGTTTCTCGCCGATGCGTACGCGGTGGAGAAGCAGCGCACGATCCTCGCGCATCCCGACTACGCGGTCTGGCTGCTGGAACACGAGGGCGAGGCGATCGGCCACGCGGCGGCCGGCCCATGCGGACTGCCGCACGCAGACGTTGCGCCCGGCGACGGTGAGCTCAAACGCCTGTATCTGGTGCAGGGCCACCAGGGCGGCGGCAACGGCACGCGGATGATGGACGCCGCGATGGATTGGCTGCTGCGAGACGGTCCGCGCACGCTGTGGGTCGGCGTGTGGTCGGAGAACCTGGGCGCGCAGCGCTTCTACGCGCGCCACGGCTTCGAGCAGGTCGGTGACTACTTCTTCCCGGTCGGCGCGATCAACGATCTGGAATTCATCCTGCGCCGTCCGGCGCAGGGCTGAGCGGGACGCGCCAAGCGCGTCCCACCCACCTGCGACTTACTCGGCGATCGACAGCGTCACGTCGATGTTGCCGCGGGTCGCATTCGAGTACGGGCACACGATGTGCGCGGCGTCGACCAGGGTCTGCAGTTGTTCGCGATCCACG
Source organism: Lysobacteraceae bacterium PS02340 (assembly GCA_029959605.1). Classification (GTDB taxonomy): domain Bacteria; phylum Pseudomonadota; class Gammaproteobacteria; order Xanthomonadales; family Xanthomonadaceae; genus Luteimonas; species Luteimonas flava. The sequence goes on from JASCOC010000012.1 coordinate 24,461, forward strand.
CCCGGCGCCGAGATGGTGAGATCGGCCTGGATGCCGAAGCCGGTCGGAATCTTGCCGATGCCGACCTTGCCCGTGACCGTGGTCTCGGCCGGCAGCGCGACCTTGTGCTGGCCGGCGACGAACTTCAGCGCGCCGAGGAAGCAGGCCGAATAGCCGGCGGCGAATAGCTGTTCGGGATTCGTGCCCGGGCCGCCGGCGCCGCCGAGTTCGCGCGGGGTCGACAGGGTGACGTCGAGGACGTTGTCGGACGAGGTGGCGCGGCCTTCGCGGCCGCCGGTGGCGCTGGCGGTGGCGGTGTAGAGCACGGTGTCGATGGACATCGGAAATCTCCTGTCGGACCGGTCACGGGATGCGCCGGCGAGGTGGTCATCGTGCACGGTCGCGGACGACGATTGGTGATACAAAGTCCATCAAACTTGTCTCGGAGTCCTGTCATGGTCGATCGTCTCGCGACATTGCTCGACCGCTTTCCGATCACGGCGCGGGTCGATCCGCTCGGCGACGGCGCGCCGGGCGCCGCGCTCTGGTTGCTCCGCGACGGCGCCATCGCGCTGCCGGGTACCGGGGCGTGGACGGGCCCAGGTCTGCTGTTGCAGCCGCGCATCGAGGCCCGCGACGCGGTCAGCCCCGAAGCCGGCGCGGCCTGGATGCGCGTGCGGCTGTTGTTCGAAGGCGGCGCCGACAGTCCACTGGCCACAGCATTGCCGGGCGCGCTGTGGGTCTCGCCGGATGCGCTGCCGGGTTCGCAGGGCCTGCTGGCATTGCTGTTCGAAGAGGCCTTCGACGGACGTTGCGGTCGCACCGCGCTGATCGAGCGGTTGGTCGAGGCGCTGCTGGTGCAGGTGCTGCGCCAGCAGATGGAAGCGGGCGCGTTGCAGGGCGGATTGCTGGCCGGCATGGCACATCCGCGGTTGCGGCGCGCGTTGGTGGCGATGCACGAGGCGCCGGCGCAGGCGTGGTCGCTGGAAACACTGGCGGACGCGGCCGGCATGTCGCGCAGCGCCTTCGCCGATGCCTTTCGCGAGGCGATCGGGCAGACGCCGGGCCAGTATCTGCAGGCCTGGCGGATCGGCCTCGCGCAACGCGCGCTGCGCCGCGGGCGGCCGCTGAAACTGATCGCCGACGAGGTGGGTTACGGCAGCGAGGCGGCGCTGTCGCGCGCGTTCAAGGCGCATAGCGGCGTATCGCCGCGGGCCTGGCGACAGGCGCGGGTGGCAAGCGAGGCCGTCGCGTGAGCGCTGCGCCGACGCGCGTGCTGCTGCTGCACGGCATCTGGATGGTCGGCCTGACGATGCGCCGATTCGCGCGTGGCCTGGCCGAGGCCGGCTTCGAACCGGAGATCATCGGTTACCCCAGCATCGCGGGTGGCCCGGATGCGGCGGCCGAACGCCTCGCCGACGCGTTCGCGCAAGGCCCGGCGCACGTCGTCGGCCACAGTCTCGGCGGCCTGTCGGCGCTGCGGGCGGCGGGCGCGGCGCCGGATCTGCCGGTGGGCCGCATCGTCTGTCTGGGCTCGCCGGTATGCGGCAGCGGCGCGGCGCATGCGCTGTCGCGGGTGCCGATGTCGCATCTGTATTTCGGCCGCAGCGCCGACCTGCTGCATGCCGGCTGCGTCGAATGGCCGGCCGGCCTCGAGGTAGGCATGGTCGCCGGCTGCGTGCCGCGCGGGCTGGGTGCGCTGCTGGCGCGGTTCGACGGGCCGCACGACGGCACGGTGTCGGTCGAGGAAACCCGGGCGACGGCGCTGGCCGACCACATCGTGGTGCAGGCCAGCCACAGCGGCCTGCTGCTGTCGGCCGACGCGGTGCGCCAGACCGCCGGATTCCTGCGCCACGGCCGCTTCGAACACGCGCGGCCCGGACATGCGGAGTAAAATCGCCGGCTTCCAACGCCAACAGACCTGACGACCCATGGGACGAGGACCTTCGATCGAGGCCCGCAAGAACGCGACCGACGCCAAGCGCGGCAAGATCTTCACCAAGATCATTCGCGAAATCGGTGTGGCCGCGCGTGCCGGCGGCGGTGATCCGTCGAACAACCCGCGCCTGCGCACGGCGATCGACAAGGGCATGGCGCAGAACATGACCAAGGATGTGGTCGAGCGCGCGATCAAGAAGGCGACCGGCGAGCTCGAAGGCGTCGAATACGAAGAGATCCGCTACGAGGGCTACGCGCCCGGTGGCGTCGCGGTGATCGTCGACACGCTGACCGACAACCGCGTACGTACCGTGGCCGAAGTCCGCCACGCCTTCGGCAAGTGCGGCGGCAACATGGGCACCGAAGGCTCGGTCGCTTTCATGTTCAAGCGTCTGGGCGTGCTGAGTTTCGAAGGCATGGGCGAAGACGCGGTGACCGAGGCCGCGATCGAGGCCGGCGCCGACGATGTCGTGGTGTATCCGGAGGACGGCGCGATCGACGTGGTCACCAGCGCGGACGCGTTCGAATCCGTGCGCGATGCGATGGCGGCCGCGGGCATCGTCGCGGGCCACGCGGAGGTGACGTTCCGCGCCGACAACGACATCGCCGTCGACGGCGAGACGGCGGAGCAGGTGCGCAAGATGCTCGACCTGCTCGAGGATCTCGACGACGTGCAGGCTGTCTATTCGAACGCGCAGTTCGAGGGCTGAAGACACCCGTGACCCGCATCCTGGGCATCGATCCCGGTTCGCAGCGCACCGGGGTCGGCATCATCGACGTGGATGCGGCCGGCAAGGTCACGCACGTGTTCCATGCGCCGCTGGTGCTGGTGACCGCGGGTGAGTTTCCTGCGCGCCTGCGGCGCCTGCTCGACGGGCTGACCGCGCTGATCGTCGAGCACCGGCCCGACGAGGTCGCGATCGAGAAAGTATTCATGGCGCGCAATCCGGATTCGGCGCTCAAGCTCGGCCAGGCGCGCGGCGCCGCGATCGGTGCGGTCGTGCTGCGCGATCTGCCGGTCAGCGAATACGCCGCCACCGAGGTCAAGCTGGCGGTGGTCGGGCGGGGCAGCGCGGAGAAGGCGCAGATCCAGCACATGGTCGGGCTGATGCTCGGCCTGAGCGGCAAGTTGCAGGCCGACGCCGCCGATGCGCTGGCGGTCGCGATCACCCATGCGCACGTCAGCGCCACCGCGAAGCGGCTCGGTGTCGACGTGAAGCAGGCCTGGGGGCGCAAAGGATGAACGCCGGCGCCATCGGACACGCGCATCGCGCTGAATCCATCGCGTGCTGGCCCGTTGCTTGCGTGCCCGTTGTACTCCAATCCCCCTGTTCCATCCGCCCCGAGAGGCACCGCCGATGATCGGACGACTGCGCGGCAAATTGGCCCACAAGGCGCCGCCCTGGCTGGTGATCGACGTCAATGGCGTCGGCTACGAGCTCGAAGCGCCGATGAGCACGTTCTACGACCTGCCCGAGGTCGGTCGCGAGGTCGCGCTGTTCACGCACTACGCGCAGAAAGAGGACAGCGTGTCGCTGTACGGCTTTCTGCACGAGTCGGAGCGGCGGTTGTTCCGCGACGTGCAGAAGGTCACCGGCATCGGCGCGAAGATCGCGCTGGCGGTGCTGTCGGGCGTCAGCGTCGATGCGTTCGCGCGGCTGGTGCAGACCGGCGACGTCGCGGCGCTGACCAAGATTCCCGGCATCGGCAAGAAGACCGCCGAGCGCATGGTCGTCGAACTGCGCGATCGCGCGGCCGATCTGGCGGGCGCGGGCGGGGCGATCGGTGGCGTGCAGGTGCCGGCCGATCCGATGTCCGAAGCGGTCGTGGCGCTGCAGCAGCTGGGCTACAAACCCGCCGATGCGGTGCGGATGGCGAAGGCCGCGGCGAATGAAGGCGACCCGCCGGAAATCATCATCCGGAAAGCGCTACAGTCCGCGCTTCGCTGACCCCCACTCCCACATCCGTCGGCAAGGTCGACACTACATGTCACACGCCAGCAGCCAGCCCGGCACGGGCCCGCGTACCCACGGTTCGGGACATGGCAAGGTGGGTCTCGCCGGGCTGATCGCCGGCGCGATCGGTGTCGTCTTCGGCGACATCGGCACCAGCCCGCTGTACACATTGCGCGAGGCGTTCTCGCCGCATTACGGGTTGGTCGCCAATCACGACACCGTGCTCGGCGTGCTGTCGATGATCTTCTGGTCGCTGATGATCGTGGTGACGCTCAAGTACGTCACGATCATCCTGCGCGCCGACAACGACGGCGAGGGCGGCATCATGGCGCTGATGGCGCTGGCCCAGCGCTGCCTCGCCAAGGGCGGCAAATCCGCGTATCTGGTCGGCATCCTCGGCGTCTTCGGGGCATCGCTGTTCTTCAGCGATGGCGTGATCACGCCAGCGATCTCGGTGCTGTCCGCGGTCGAGGGTCTGGAGGTCGTCGCGCCCGGGCTGCATGCCTGGATCATCCCGATCACCGTCCTCGTGCTGACGGCGCTGTTCGCCACCCAGCGGTACGGCACCGCCAAGGTCGGCCGCGTGTTCGGCCCGATCACGATGCTGTGGTTCCTGTCGCTCGCCGCGCTCGGCGTGCTCAACATCCTGCACGAGCCGGAAGTGCTGCACGCGATCAACCCGCTGTGGGCGGGCCGCTTCTTCCTCGAGCACAGCTGGGGCGGTGTCTTCATCCTCGGCGCGGTGGTGCTGGCGGTGACCGGCGGTGAGGCGATCTACACCGACATGGGCCACTTCGGTGCCAAGCCGATCCGCTACGCCTGGTACTTCTTCGTGCTGCCGTCGCTGATGCTCAACTATCTGGGGCAGGGCGCACTGGTGCTGGAAGACCCGGCCGCGATCCAGAACCCGTTCTACATCGGCGTGCCGCAGTGGGCGCGCTGGCCGATGATCGTGCTGGCCACCTGCGCCACCGTCATCGCCTCGCAGGCGGTGATCACCGGCGGCTTCTCGGTCGCCCGCCAGGCGATGCAGCTGGGTTACATCCCGCGCATGCACGTGCGCCACACCTCCAGCGACACCATCGGCCAGATCTACATCCCCGGCATCAACTGGGCGATGGCGCTCGTCGTAATCGCGCTGGTGCTGACGTTCCAGACGTCCTCGGCGCTGGCGGCGGCCTACGGCATCTCGGTGTCGCTGACGATGCTGATCGACACTCTGCTGCTGATCGTCGTCGCCCGCGCGTTGTGGCCCCGCTGGCGGCGCTGGGTGCTGCCGTGCTGCGCGGGCTTCATCCTGATCGACGTGGCGTTCGTCGTCGCCAACGGCGCCAAGGTGCTGCAGGGCGCGTGGTTCCCGCTGGTGCTCGGCATCACGCTGTTCACCCTGCTGCGCACGTGGCGCCGGGGCCGTCAGCTGCTGCACGCCGAAATCCAGAAGGACGGCATCCGCCTCGACACCTTCCTGCCGGGCCTGATGCTCGCCCCGCCGGTGCGCGTGCCCGGCACCGCGGTGTTCCTGACCAGCGACCGCGGCATCGTGCCGCATGCGTTGATGCACAACCTCAAGCACAACAAGGTGCTGCACGAACGCAACGTGTTCCTGACCGTCGAGACCCTGACGCTGCCGTACGCCGCGCCGGACCGGCGCCTGAAGATGGAGTCGATCGGCGACGACTTCCACCGCGTCACGATCCGTTTCGGCTTCATGGAAACACCCGATGTGCCGATGGCACTGATGCGCTGCGGCGATGTCGAAAGCGGCATCGTCATCGATCCGATGGACACGACCTACTTCACCAGTCGCGAGACGGTGGTGGCGAGTCCGCGGCGCGGCATGCCGGTGTGGCGCGACAAGCTGTTCGCGTTCATGCACCGCAACGCGGCGCCGGCGACGGTGTTCTTCCGGATTCCGGGGAACCGGCTGGTGGAGTTGGGGTCGCAGGTGCAGATCTGATCTGGCTTTGTTTTTCGCATCAGCGCCACGATGCGTGCGACTGGCGCTTCGCTGCCTTTGATTGGCCTTCATGAGGCGTAACGCCGTGCTGCAGCGGCCGACCCATAGGGCGCCGCCCATGGATGGGCGGCGTTTTCCTACCGAGGCAGGATGCCGAGTCGGAAAATCCCTGCGGACTACGAGTCGCGGGCTTCGGACGTGTCGGGGAGACGTTTTTCTTTGGTTCCGTTTCTTTTGGCGTCTACCAAAAGAAATGAACTCGGCCGCGTCAGCGGACGAAAGCAATTAACGTTGCTGTTCTGATCTTTGCCTAGAGCGAACAGGCAAAGTCAAACGCTTCCACTCGCCTTGCGGCGAGCGGGTTCATTTCTTTTGCTGGCCCAAAAGAAACGGAACCAAAGAAAAGGGCCAGCCCCGATCACAGCGTCATGGCGCGTTGTTCGTTTCGGGATTTTTCGACTCGCCATCCTGGCTCGGTCGAAAAACGCCGCACATCCATGTGCGGCGCCCTGCGGGTCTACGTGCTTTGCCGGCTCGTCAGCGCCGCGAAAAATCCAGAGCAAAAGCCAGAGCAGAAGCAGATACGGCCCATTGCCTCTTTGACGAGGTGCTCGCCATGGGTGGCCCCGTACACTGCGATCCGCGTTGAAGGAAGCAAGAGCGCGGTAATGTAGACGCACTGCGGCGCACGGCGCCCGCCGAGCTGATCTGGAACAGAGCACCCCACCGCCCACGCTGGTGTTCCCGTCCGGCCGCCCCAAGGTCGAGGGCATCCCCCAGGATGTCCCGCCATGATTCCCTTCTCGATTCTCGATCTCGCCCCGGTCACCGAGGGCAGCACGCCGGCCGAATCCTTCGCCCGGTCGCTCGATCTCGCCCGGCACGGTGAGGCGCTCGGCTACGCGCGCTACTGGCTCGCCGAACACCACAACATGCCCGGTATCGCCAGTGCGGCGACGGCCGTGCTGATCGGGCACATCGCCGGCGGCACGTCGACGATCCGGGTCGGCTCGGGCGGCGTGATGCTGCCCAACCACGCACCGCTGCAGGTGGCCGAGCAGTTCGGCACGCTGGCGTCGCTGTATCCGGGGCGGATCGATCTCGGGTTGGGTCGGGCGCCGGGCACCGATCAGCCGACGACGAAGGCGCTGCGCCGCTATTACGCCGGCGCGGATGCGTTTCCATCCGATGTCATGGAACTGCTGCGCTACTTCGAGCCCGCGCAGCCGGGCCAGCCGGTGCAAGCCGTGCCCGGCGCAGGGCTCGACGTGCCGGTGTGGATCCTCGGTTCCAGCCTGTTCGGCGCCGGTCTCGCGGCCACGCTCGGTCTGCCGTATGCGTTCGCCTCGCACTTCGCCCCGGCGGCGATGTCGGAAGCGCTGGCGCTGTATCACCGCGATTTCCGCCCCTCGAAGCACCTGCGCCAGCCGCACGCGATGCTCGCGCTCAATGTGGTCGCGGCGGATACGCGCGCCGAGGCGCAGCGCTTGTTCACCACGCAGCAGCAGAGTTTCGTGCGCCTGCGCCGTGGCGCGCCAGGGCTGATTCCGCCGCCGATCGACGACATCGAGGCGTTCTGGACGCCGGCCGAGAAGGCGATGGTCGCGCAGTCGCTGGCGTGTTCGGTGATCGGCGATCCGGCCGACGTGCGCGAAGGCATCGCCGAATTTGTCGCGCGCCATCGCCCGGACGAGCTGATGCTGACCGCCAACATCTTCGACCACGGCGCGCGCAAGCACAGCTTCGCGCTGGCCGCGGAGGCGATGCGCGTCTGATCGGATCCTGTGTGCGCGTCCCTGAGTGCGATGCAGATCGCAGTGCAGGATCACGCCCAGGGACGCGCCCACAGGCGATGCCATGCCCGCGGCGTGCGATCATGCGCGAATGACCGCAGACCGCATCATCGCCGCCGACGCCACCCGCGAGGACGACGCCATCGAGGCGAGCATCCGGCCGCAGCGGCTGGACGATTACCTCGGCCAGGTGCCGGTTCGCGAGCAGATGTCGATCTTCATCGAGGCCGCGAGGCAGCGGCGCGAGGCGCTCGATCATGTGCTGATCTTCGGGCCGCCGGGCCTGGGCAAGACCACGCTGAGCCACGTGATCGCCAATGAACTCGGCGTCGCGCTGCGCGTGACGTCGGGGCCGGTGATCGAGAAGGCCGGCGATCTCGCCGCATTGCTGACCAACCTGCAGCCGCACGATGTGCTCTTCATCGACGAGATCCACCGCCTGTCGCCGGTCGTGGAAGAAGTGCTGTATCCGGCGATGGAGGATTTCCAGCTCGACATCATGATCGGCGAAGGCCCCGCGGCGCGTTCGATCAAGATCGACCTGCCGCCCTTCACCCTGATCGGTGCGACCACGCGTGCGGGCCTGCTGACCGCGCCGCTGCGCGACCGGTTCGGCATCGTGCAGCGTCTGGAGTTCTACAGCACCGAAGAGCTGACCCGGATCGTGCGCCGCTCGGCGCAGATCCTCGGCCTGTCCTGCGAACCCGATGGCGCGGCCGAAATCGCCAAGCGCGCACGTGGCACGCCGCGCATCGCCAACCGTCTGCTGCGCCGCGTACGCGACTACGCGCAGGTGCGCGCCGGGGGCCGCATCGATCGCGACGTGGCCAATGCCGCGATGCAGATGCTCAAGGTCGATCCCGAAGGCTTCGACGAACTCGATCGCCGGCTGTTGCATCTGATCATCGAGAACTTCGACGGCGGCCCGGTCGGCGTCGAGTCGATGGCGGCCGCGCTCAGCGAGGAGCGCGGCACGCTCGAGGACGTCATCGAGCCCTATCTGATCCAGCAGGGCTACCTCGTGCGCACCGCGCGCGGGCGCATGGCGACGGTCAAGGCCTGGCGCCATCTGGGCCTGGAACCGCGCCGCGATGCCACCGCGACCCCCGGCCACCTGTTCTGATGTCCTGCGAGGTGCGGCTTTGACAGCGATTTCCAGCCCTGCGACCGGTCTATTCAGTTGGCCGACACGCGTCTATTGGGAAGATACCGACGCAGGTGGCGTCGTCTATCACGCGCAGTACGTGGCGTTCATGGAACGCGCGCGCAGCGAGTGGTTGCGGGCACACGGCTACGGACAGCAGATGTTGCGCGAGATGCACGGCACGGTGTTCGCGGTCCGTGCGATGCGGATCGATTTCCGCGCACCGGCGCGGCTCGACGATGCGCTGGAGGTCAGCGTGGCGCTGCGGCAGTGCCGGCGTGCGAGCGCGGTGTTCGTGCAGGAGGTGCGCCGCGATGGCGATCTGCTGCTCGATGCCGAGGTGCGCGTCGCCGCGTTGTCGGCATCCGATTTCAGGCCGCGTGCGATTCCCGACGCGCTCTACACACAACTCAAGTCACTCGAAACGTCAGCGGAGTAATCCTGGATGAGTCTCATGCCCGTGCTGTTGCAGTCCGCCGCCCAGGTGCAGGCGTTGCCCGAAGAGGCCGCCGCAGGCGCGACCGAGCTCGCGAACACCGGTGCCGCCGCGGCCGCCACCGCACCGCTGCCCAATGACCTCAGCATCCTCGAGCTGATCCTGCACGCGTCGATTCCGGTGCAGCTGGTGATGCTGTTGCTGCTGTTCGCGTCGGTGTCCTCGTGGGTGATCATCTTCCGCAAGAAGCGCCTGCTCGATCGCGCCGAGAAGGAAGCCGACCGCTTCGAAGAGCGGTTCTGGTCCGGCGCGGAGATCAGCAAGCTCTACGCCTCGGCGACCGAGCGCAATCGCGAGATCGAAGGCCTGGAAGCGATCTTCGAGGCTGGCTATCGCGAGTACTCGCGTCAGCGGCAGCGACGCGGCGTCGATGCGCGCACGCATCTCGAAGGTGCACAGCGCGGCATGCGCGTCGCCGGCGCGCGCGAACTCGACGGCCTGGAAAGCAATCTCGAGTACCTCGCCAACGTCGGTTCGATCGCGCCCTACGTCGGTCTGCTCGGCACCGTGTGGGGCATCATGATTTCCTTCCACGGCCTGGCCAGCGTCAAGGAGGCGACCATCGCCACCGTCGCGCCGGGCATCTCCGAAGCGCTGATCGCGACCGCGATGGGTCTGTTCGCCGCGATCCCGGCGGTGTGGGCCTACAACCGCTTCGCGACCAAGGTCGAACGCGTCGCCACGCGCTTCGAGGCCTTCTCCGACGAGTTCTCTTCGATCCTCGAACGCCAGAGCGGCACCGACTGATCCGCGCGGTGCGCTCCGGCGCGCCCGACCAGTCCCGTTCGACCGTCCCCGCATCCGGATTCCGCCATGTCGTCGATCTCCCTTCGCCGTTCCAAGCGGCGCAAGCTCAAGAACGAAATCAACGTCGTGCCCTACATCGACGTGATGCTGGTGCTGCTGATCATCTTCATGGTCACCACACCGCTGATGAATCTTGGCACCGACATCAACCTGCCGGATTCGCGCGCGATGTCGCTCGGCTCGCCGCAGGATCCGGTCGTGGTCAGTGTCTATCCCGACGGCCAGCTGGCGCTGATGGTCGAGCAGCAGAACACCTCGGTCTCGCGTGAGGATCTGGTCGCGCGCCTGCGCGGCATCCACACCCAGAACCCGGACGCGACCATCCTCGTCAGCGGCGACGGCGCGGCCAGCTACCAGCGGATCATGAACGCCATCGACCTCATCAACGAGGCCGGCATCACCAAGGTCAGCCTGATCAGCCGTCCGGCGGAAAGCGCGAACTGAGATGCGCGAGTCGCGTTCCGACAATGTGGTGGCGATCGGACTGTCGATCCTGGTCCATGTGCTGCTGTTCGGGCTGATCATCCTCGGCGCGCTGTGGAGCGCGTCGTCGCGGCCCGAATCGGCGATGGGCTCGCCGGTCTCGGCCGACATCATCGATCCCAATGCGCTGAGCGCCGCCGACCGGCGCGCGCTGGCCAGCAAGCCCGAGCCGCTGCCCGATCCGGAGCCCGCGCCCGAACCGGTGCCCGATCCCGTGCCGGAGCCGGTGCCCGAGCCGGTTGAAGAACCCGCGTCCGCGCCGCCGCAGCCGCTGCCCGAACCGCGTCCTGAAGACGCCGTCGAGCAGCGCCAGCCCCAGTTGCAGGAAGTCGTGCCCGAGCCCGATACCGTCTCGCAGGCCGCCGTGCGCCGCGACGCGCTGGCCGCCGAGCAGCGCGAGAAGGAGCAGGAAGAAAAGCGGCGTCAGGCGCAGATCGAACTGGCCGAACAGCAGAAGCAGCAGGAAGCCGAGGAGAAGCGCCGTCTCGCGCGCCAGGAACTCGAGAAGCTGCGTGCCGAGCGCGAGAAGACCCAGCGCGAAGCGCAGCTCGCCGAGCAGCGCCTGAAGCAGATCGCCGAGCGCAATGCGCAGCAGGCCTCCGAGCAGCGCGCCGCCGCGTCCGCCGCGAGCCCGCCGCCCGGTCGTCCCGATGGCGACAGCGGTCTGGCCGCGAAGTACGCCGCCGCGCTGCAGGAGGCGATCCGTCGCAACTGGCGTCGCCCAGACAACGTGCCGCTGGGCCAGCGCTGCCGCCTCTACATCACCCAGTTGCCGGGCGGCGAGGTGTTGAACGTCGAGTTCGACGCGTCCTGTCCTTACGACGCGCAGGGCCGCCGTTCGGTCGAAGCCGCTGTGCGCGCGGCCGAGCCGCTGCCGTATGCCGGCTTCGAGGCGGTGTTCAACCGCAGGCTCAACCTCAACTTCACGGCGCAGGACTGACGCCGGCGCGGCGCGCCGCATGCGCCCGCTTCGCGTCGTGCAGTGTGCGCACGGCGCCGCGTCGTCGCGTCGTGCGGGCATCCTCCCGGCGTGACTGCGGCTTCACCACCACGTTCACCTGCGCAGGGCGATGATTGCGCTGGTATTCATCCTGTTCCCCGGTCCAGCGGCCAAGCTGCCCGGGTTCACTCTCTTCAAACCGGTAAGCCGATGAAACCCATTCTGATCCGTTGCCTGTTGGCTCTGTTCGCACTCGGCCTGCCCATGCTCGCCAGTGCGCAGCAGCAGGGCCTCGAGATCGACATCACCGGCGGCAGCGCCCAAGCGATGCCGATCGCGGTCGTGCCGATGCCCTACCAGGGCAGCGGTGCCGCGCCCGATACCGATGTCGCCGCCGTGGTGCGCGCCGACCTCGACCGTTCCGGCCAGTTCCGCACGCTGCCCGAGCGCGACATCGTCGAGCGTCCGACCCGCGGCAGCGAGGTCCAGTACCCGACCTGGCGCGCGCTGCGTCAGGACTTCCTGGTCGTCGGCCGCGTCGTCGATGCCGGCGGCGGCAGCTACCGGGTCGAGTACGAGCTGTTCGACGTCGCCAAGCAGGAACGCGTACTCGGTCTCGCGATGACCGCGCGTCCGAATGCGATGCGCGACGTCGCCCACCAGATGGCCGACGCGATCTACGAAAAGATCACCGGCGTGCGCGGCGCGTTCTGGACCCGGATCGCCTACATCACCCAGACCGGCGTCGGTCCGAGTGCGCGGTACGCGCTGATCGTCGCCGACTCCGACGGCCACAACCCGCAGACGGTGGTGCGCTCCAACGAGCCGCTGATGTCGCCGAGCTGGAGCCCGGACGGCCGTCGCGTCGCCTACGTCAGCTTCGAGAGCGGCAACTCGGCGATCTACATCCAGGACATCACCAGCGGCGGTCGCGAGCTGGTTTCGAGCTTCCGAGGCATCAACGGCGCCCCGGCGTTCTCGCCCGACGGCCGTCGTCTGGCGCTGTCGCTTTCGCGCAGCGGCAACCCCGAGATCTACGTGATGGACCTCGGCAGCAAGGCGCTGACCCAGGTCACCAACCATTTCGCCATCGACACCTCGCCCTCGTGGGCGGCCGACGGCGGCAGTCTCTACTTCATCTCCGATCGCGGCGGTCGCCCGCAGGTCTACCAGGCGCCGGTGTCGGGCGGCAGCGCCACCCGGGTGACCTTCGAGGGCAGCTACAACGCCGATCCGTCGGTCTCGTTCGATGGCAAGAAAATCGTCGTGGCGCAAGGTTCGGGCAACGTGTACCGTATTGCACTGCTGGATCGCAGCCTGGGGTCGCCCCGCTGGTCCACGCTGTCGCCAGGGTCGCTCGACGAATCGCCGAGCTTCGCCCCGAACGCCGGCATGGTCCTGTACGCGGCGCGTGAGGGGCGCAGGGGTGTGTTGTATGCGGTGTCCTCGGATGGCCGTGTGCGTCAGCGCCTCGTCCTCGCCGATGGCGATGTGCGCGAGCCGGCTTGGGGTCCGTACCGGGAACAGCGCTGACGCTGCCTGCACGTCCCGTCCAATAACAATTGCCCTGTTGCCATAGAAAACCAAGGATCGACGAGATGAAGACGACCACCCGTTTGATGCTGGCCGCGATGCTCTGCACCGCTGCCGTTGCGTGTTCCAAGAAGGTCAAGGAAGAGGCACCGGTCGATACCGGTCCGTCGACCGGCACCGTGGCTCCGGCCCCCTCCACCGCGGGTGCCTACACCCCGGCCGACCTCGACAGCGATGCATGCCTGCGTCAGCGCGTCGTCTACTTCGATCTCGACCAGGACAACCTGCGTCCCGAGTTCCAAGCCGTGATGGCTTGCCACGCCAAGTACCTGCGTGACCGCAGCGCTGCGCGCATCTCGCTGGAAGGCCACGCCGATGAGCGCGGCAGCCGCGAGTACAACCAGGGTCTGGGCGAGCGTCGTGGCAATGGCGTGTCCTCGGCACTGCAGGCCAACGGTGGTTCGGCTGCCCAGCTGGCTGTCGTCAGCTACGGCGAAGAGCGTCCGGTCTGCAATGACTCGAACGAAGATTGCTGGGCCCGCAATCGTCGCGTCGAGATCATCTACACCGCTCGCTGATGCGTTCGATGCGTCATTGGCTGGTACTCCCAGTCGCGTTCGCGGCGACCCTCGTGGTCGCCGCGCCCGCATGGGCGCAACGGGCGAGCCTCGCGGACCGCGTGGCCTCGCTCGAAGCGCGCGCGGGTGACACCAGCGCCAACGTCGATCTGCTCAACCAGCTCAACCAGCTGCGGCAGGAGATTGTGTCCCTGCGCTCGCAGGTGGAAGAACTCCAGCAGCAGAACGAGCAGCTCAAGTCCAGCAACCGCAGCCAGTACCTCGACATCGACGGCCGGCTCAACCGGCTTGAGAGCGGGCAGGGCGGCGGTGGCGGTGGTCTGGAACTGCCCGATCCCACCGGCGCTGCAACGCCGGCACCCGCGGCAGGCGCGAATGCGCAGGCCGCGCGTGGTTCCGCGACGGGCGCCGCGCCCGCCGCAACGCAGGCCGCACCTGCCGACGAACGCGCCGCTTACGAGCAGGCGTTCGATGCGCTGAAGAATGCGCGTTACGACGAATCCGCCACCCTGTTCCAGGGCTTCCTGCAGCAGCACCCGCAGGGCAGCTACGCGCCGAACGCGCTGTACTGGCTCGGCGAGAGCTATTACGTCACCCAGAATTACGCACTGGCGCAGGAGCAGTTCCTGTCGCTGCTGCAGCGCTATCCGCAGAGCGACAAGGCCCCGGGCGCGATGCTCAAGGTCGGTCTGTCGCAGTACGGACTGAAAGACCTCGACGGCGCCGAGACGACGCTCGCCGATGTGGGCAAGCAGTATCCCGGCACCGACGCGGCACGCACCGCCGCCGACCGGCTTCGCGCGATCCAGCTCTCGCGCCTGCGCTGATCCATGACCGCCGTCGCGCCCGATGCGGTCGCCGCATCCGCGGCTGACCGGCTCAAGCTCACTGAAGTCTTCCTGTCCTTGCAGGGCGAAGCCCGCGATGCCGGATGGCCGACGGTGTTCGTCCGCCTGACCGGCTGCCCGTTGCGTTGTACCTACTGCGACACCGCGTACGCCTTCCACGGCGGCCAGTGGTGGACGATCGACGACATCCTCGCGGAAGTCGCGAAGCACGGCGTGCGGCACGTCTGCGTGACCGGTGGCGAGCCACTGGCGCAGAAGCGGTGCATCGGCCTGCTGCGTCGCCTGTGCGACGCGGGCTATCAGGTGTCGCTGGAGACCTCGGGCGCGCTCGACATCAGCGACGTCGATCCGCGCGTCAGCCGTGTGCTCGACATCAAGACGCCCGCGTCCAACGAAGCGCATCGCAACCGCTGGGACAACCTGCCGCTGCTGACCGCGCACGACCAGATCAAGTTCGTCGTCTGCTCCCGCGCCGATTACGCGTGGGCGCGCGATCTCGTGCTGACCAAGGGCCTGCCGCATCGCTGCGACGTGTTGTTCTCGCCGAGCAAGGGAGAGATCACCGGCCGCGAACTGGCTGACTGGATCGTTGCCGACCGCCTGCCGGTGAAGTTCCAGATGCAGCTGCACAAGCTGCTGTGGGACGACGAACCGGGGCGATGAGCCCGGTCTTCGATCGAAGGCTGCGCTAGCCTGTCACGCGACATCCGAATTTCCGTTTTGCATCCAGATCACCCATGAAAAAAGCCGTCGTCCTGTTGTCCGGAGGCATGGACTCCGCCGCCGTCATCGCCATCGCCCAGGAACAGGGCTTCGATGTCCATGCGCTGAGCGTGCGCTACGGCCAGCGCCACACGTCCGAACTCGATGCCGCCGCGCGCGTCGCCGCCGCGATGGGCGTCACCGTGCACAAGACCGTCGACGTCGACCTGCGCAGCATCGGCGGCTCGGCGCTCACCGACGACATCGACGTGCCGGAGGCGGGCGGCGCCGGCATACCGGTGACCTACGTGCCCGCGCGCAACACGATCATGCTGTCGCTCGCGCTCGGCTGGGCCGAGGTGCTGGGCGCAGCCGACATCTTCTGCGGCGTCAACGCGGTCGACTATTCCGGTTATCCGGATTGCCGTCCCGAGTTCGTCGATGCCTTCGAGCGTCTGGCCAATCTCGCGACCAAGGCGGGCGTCGAAGGTGCCGGTATCCGCGTGCACGCCCCTCTGCAGCGCATGGGCAAGGGCGACATCGTGCGCGAAGGCGTACGCCTGGGCGTCGACTTCGGCCTGACCGTGTCCTGCTACAACGCCGATGCGCAGGGTCTGGCCTGCGGGCACTGCGACGCGTGCCGTCTGCGCGCGGACGGATTCGACGCCGCGGGCGTGCCTGACCCCACGCGGTACGTACAAACGACGGCCTGAGGCCGACGCGCGGTCCACATTGCGCTAGAATGCGCCCCCTGCGCCGGCCACTGCTGCCGGCGACTGTCTTCCGGGTCGTTAGCTCAGTCGGTAGAGCATCGGACTTTTAATCCGCTGGTCGATGGTTCGAATCCATCACGACCCACCAGCTACCCAACACGCGTTCTCGCCCGTTCGCCCGGTCGCGCACAACTGTGGTTGACCGCGGTCTGCGCAGCGGCGTGGGTGGTCGAAGCACGCACGTGGTCCATCTGCGCGTCGTGGCGCGATCGCCGGTGGCGGACGCGCGTGTCCTGCAGGATCCACACCGACGCGCGCGCCGAAGGATGTGCGCGCATCCGGCCAGGCAGCCGTCATGGATCTGACGGCGGCACGCCTCGTCGCACATCACGGCCGGTTCCTGATGCATGGGCGGGTCTCGCCGATGCCGATCTCGACAGCCGCACCCGGCGCAGCCTTGGATGCCACGCGGATGGCGCACCCCGACCGCCCATGCGTGTTCGATCCGCGCTTTTTCATTCGGCTTCAGGTCCGTCGATCGAGCGTTTGCGCCCCGAATGCGCCGCTGAAAACTGAATAGAGTCTTACAAGCCCCCTGATCTTCCGCATGCCGTGAGAAAAATCTCAAGCGAAGTCGCAAATATGTGCCTTTCATCACATAGAATTCGCGATGTTTTAACGTCCTGCGACAACCGGGCGGCTTGAAAGGGGCGTCGCCACCGGGTGCACAGCATGCGGTGGCAGACGGAAGCGGACGGCCAGGAGCCGTCCCGGCGACCCGAAAGGGACGCTGGATCAAGGGGCGACACACGTGTTCGACAACGGAATGACCAGCTCGGCCCGGGCGCTTGCCCGTGGCTTCTTCCTTGCGCTCGGCCTCGTGGCCGGCGCTTCGCTCATCAGCGAAGCAGGCGCGCAGACGTCCGTGGTCAACACCGCAACGGTGACGACGCCAGCCGGCGTGACCGATCCTACGCCGGGCAACAACACGTCGAGCGCGACGCTCAACGTCTCGCCTGCGGTGCCGGCGATCAACTTCTGTGCTGCGGACGAAGTGTTCAACATCGTCAACGGTGTGGATATTTATCGGTATTCGACTACGAGCCGCACGGATGTCCGCGTGCCCGAGTTGCGTACACCGGTGACGGGTAACGTCAACGGACTGATGGTCAGTCCCGCTGTCGGCGGCCGTGCCAGTCGCCTGCTGTTCCACGCCAGCGGAACGGGTGCCATCTGGGCGTATGACGCCACTCATCCGACCTCGCCAGGCTGGTATGACACGGGTGCCCGGGTCGGTGTGGATATTCCGCGCGCCGGTATGACGACAGCTGGTGTCGGCTATCTGGTCACCGCCGTGACGGTTGGCCCGGCCCCGGCTCGGGTCGCGACCGCGCAGATCTACACGTTGACCCCGTCCACCACGCCGGGCGACGCCTACGGCTACACCGTCAGTGCCCCTCGCACCCTGCGCTACGACCAGGCGCCCAGTGACACCGGTTCTGGCGACATCGCCTTCGACCAGAGTGGCGTGGGCTGGCTGGTTGCCGGTTCCAATCTGTATCGCGTGGACGTCGATGCGCTGACCGCGACCCGGCAGACCGCGTTCACGGGCGCGCCGGCAGCCAACTACGCAGGCGCCGCGTTCGGTCAGAACGGTCGCCTGTACGTCGTGGTCAACGCCACGGGCGCGTACTACGAGATGAACCTGGCGACGGCGACGATCACGCCTGCCGGAACATCGTCGGGAACTGCTGCAGATCGCGGGCGCGACCTCGCATCCTGCCCGCATCCTCCGCTCACGCCGCCGCAGCTCTCGGTCACCAAGACGTTGCAGCAGATCAACGGCACTACGGCGGTTCCAGGCCAGACGACGAAGGCTGGCGATCGGCTCACCTATTCGATCGCGGTCGCGCACACCGGCGGTTCGATTGCGGCGACGCTCTTCCCCGGTGATGTGGTCGAGGCCGTGCCCACGTACACCACCCCGGTCGCCGGCGCCAATCCCGATTTCACCTGCAACGGCGCCACATGTGCGAATACACAGTCCGCCACGATTCCGGTGGGCAGCAGCAAGATCTACTCGTTCACCGTGCAAGTCGATGCGACGCTGCCGACCACTGCAACGAGCATCGTCAACAATGTCGCGGTCGACGAGGTGAGCTGTGCGTCGCCGGGCAACACCTGCACGGTGAACACGCCGGTCGGCCCCGCGGTGACGGTCTCCAAGAGCGCCGACACCGCGACCAACACGGCGGTCACCGCCGGCCAGACCCTGACGTACACGCTGACGGCGACGATCGCGAACGCGGCGATCCTGTCCGACGTCGTGCTGACCGACACGCTCGGCAACGGCCTCACCTTCGGCGCTGTGGTCGATCCCGGCAGCTTCGTCGCGGGCGGCACGGGTGCCGTGCGCACCTTCACTCTCCCAGCCGGCACCGCACCGGGCACCTACACCGTGCGCTACACCGCGAACGTCGATTCGGATGCGGCCGTCCGCGTGACGAATTCGGTCACTGCCGCCGGCGGTGACGACCCGAACGCGCCTTCGCCGGTGCCGCCGGTCTGTACCAGCTGCTCCACGAGCCATCCGCTCGCAGCATCGTCGGTGACGATCGTCAAGACCGCCGATCCGGCGTCGGGCACCACGGTCGCCGCCGGCGCCACGTTGACCTACACGCTGTCGGCCACCGTCGCCGACGCAGCGACCACCGAGATCGTGACGTTGACCGACACGCTCGGCGCCGGTCTGAGCTTAGGTGCGGTCACGAGCACGGACATTCTGACGTGCACGGGCAGCCTGAGCTGCACGCTGCCGTCGGGCACGGTGCCGGGCACCTATACCGTGAGCTACACCGCGACCGTCGATGCCGATGCGACCGGTACGCTGCGCAACGCCGTCGTGGCGTCCGTGCCGCCAGGTGGCACGCAGCCGACGCCGGTCTGCACGACCTGCTCGACCGAGCACGACGTGCTGCCGCAGATCACTGCGACCGATGATCCGCTGGGTCCGGTCAACGGTGCAGTCGGCAATCCGAACGCCGGCAATGCGTACGACAACGACACGCTCGGTGGCGCACCGGTCGACCCGGCCGACATCACCGGTCGCGTAGTGACGCCGGCGACACCGATCAACGGTGGGCCGGTGCCGGTGCTGGATCCTGTAACCGGCATCGTCAGCGTCCCGCCGGGCACGCCGGCGGGCAGCTACGAGATCGACTACGAGATCTGCGAAGTCCTGAATCCGACGAACTGCGCCACCGCCACGATTACTGTGACCGTCAATGCGGCGACCATCGCGGCGACCGATGATCCGCTGGGTCCGGTCAACGGTGCAGTCGGCAATCCGAACGCCGGCAATGCCTACGACAACGACACGCTCGGTGGCGCACCGGTCGACCCGGCCGACATCACCGGTCGCGTGGTGACGCCGGCAACGCCGATCAACGGTGGGCCGGTGCCGGTGCTGGATCCTGTAACGGGCATCGTCAGCGTCCCGCCCGGCACGCCGTCGGGCAGTTACGAGATCGAGTACGACATCTGCGAAGTCCTGAATCCGACCAACTGCGCCACGGCCACCATTACTGTGACCGTCGATGCGGCGACCATCGCGGCGACTGATGATCCGCTGGGTCCGGTCAACGGCGCGGCCGGCAATCCGAACGCCGGCAATGCGTACGACAACGACACGCTCGGTGGCGCACCGGTCGACCCGGCCGACATCACCGGTCGCGTGGTGACGCCGGCGACACCGATCAACGGCGGGCCGGTGCCGGTGCTGGATCCTGTAACGGGCATCGTCAGCGTCCCGCCGGGCACGCCAGCGGGCAGCTATGAGATCGAGTACGAGATCTGCGAAGTCCTGAATCCGACGAACTGCGCCACGGCCACGATCACTGTGACTGTCAACGCTTCGCCGATTGCTGCGACTGACGATCCGCTGGGTCCGGTCAATGGTGCAGTCGGCAATCCGAACGCCGGCAATGCGTACGACAACGACACGCTCGGTGGCGCACCGGTCGACCCGGCCGACATCACCGGTCGCGTGGTGACACCGGCGACACCGATCAACGGCGGCCCGGTGCCGGTGCTGGACCCTGTAACTAGCATCGTCAGCGTGCCGGCCGGCACGCCGGCGGGCAGCTACGAGATCGAGTACGAGATCTGCGAAGTCCTGAATCCGACCAACTGCGCCACGGCCACGATTACTGTGACCGTCAACGCTTCGCCGATCACTGCGACCGATGATCCGCTGGGTCCGGTCAACGGTGCAGTCGGCAATCCGAACGCCGGCAATGCCTACGACAACGACACGCTCGGTGGCGCACCGGTCGACCCGGCCGACATCACCGGTCGCGTGGTGACACCGGCGACGCCGATCAACGGCGGCCCGGTGCCGGTGCTGGACCCTGTAACTGGCATCGTCAGCGTGCCGGCCGGCACGCCGGCGGGCAGCTACGAGATCGAGTACGAGATCTGCGAAGTCCTGAATCCGACGAACTGCGCCACGGCCACGATCACCGTGACCGTCGACGCGCCGGTGATCGCTGCGGTCGGTGACACCTACACCGGCGTCAACGGTGCTTCAGGCGATCCTGCGGTCGGCAATGTGCTCGACGGCGACACGCTCAATGGCGTGGCAATCACCGATCCGTCGCTGGTCGACATCACGATCGTCGGCACGCTGCCGCCACAGCTGACGGTGGATCTCGACACGGGTGTGATCGGCGTGCTGCCAGGCACCCCGGCCGGTACCTACACCTTCGACTACCAGATCTGCGAGATCCTCAATCCGACCAACTGCAGCACCGCGACGGTGACGATCACGGTGGAAGCGCCAGCGATCGTCGCGATCGACGACAGCATGGGTCCGGTCAACGGCGGCAGCGGCAATCCCAACGTCGGCAACGTGCTCGACGGCGACACGCTCAACGGTCAGCCGGTCACGGATCCGTCGCTGGTCGACATCACCATCGTCGGCACGCTGCCGGGCGGCATCAGCGTCGATCTGGTGACAGGCGTCATCGGTGTCGCGCCGGGCACGCCGGCGGGTGACTACCCGTTCGAGTACCAGATCTGCGAGGTGCTCAATCCCACCAACTGCAGCACCGCGACCGTGACGATTACGGTCGAGGCGCCTGCGATCGTGGCGGTCGACGACACCCCCGGTCCGGTCAACGGCGGCAGCGGCAACCCCAACGTCGGCAACGTGCTCGACGGCGACACGCTCAATGGCGTGGCGATCACCGATCCGTCGCTGGTCGACATCACGATCGTCGGCACGCTGCCGCCGCAGCTGACGGTGGATCTCGACACGGGTGTGATCGGCGTGCTGCCGGGTACCCCGGCAGGCGACTACACGTTCGATTACCAGATCTGCGAGATCCTCAATCCGACCAACTGCAGCACCGCGACGGTGACGATCACGGTGGAAGCGCCTGCGATCGTGGCGATCGACGACACCCTCGGTCCGGTCAACGGCGGCAGCGGCAATCCGAATGTCGGCAACGTGCTCGACGGCGACACGCTCAACGGTCAGCCGGTCACCGATCCGTCGCTGGTCGACATCACGATCGTCGGCACGCTGCCGGGCGGCATCACGGTCGATCTGGTGACGGGCGTCATTGGTGTCGCGCCGGGCACGCCGGCAGGTGATTACACGTTCGAGTACCAGATCTGCGAAGTGCTCAACCCGACCAACTGCAGCACCGCGACGGTGACGATCACTGTCGTCGCGCCGGACGTGACGGCCGTGGACGATGGTGCGACCACAGACCAGAACACGCCGGTCACCATTCGGGTGCTCGACAACGACACGCTCAATGGCGTGCTGGTCGATCCGGACAATGTGACCATCACCGTGACGCCGCCAGGCAACGGCAGCGTGGTCGTGAATCCGGACGGCAGCATCATCTACACGCCGGCCCCCGGTTTCGCGGGCGACGACAGCTTCACCTACACGATCTGCGAGACCACCAATCCGGACAACTGCGCCACCGCGACCGTGGTCGTGACGGTGCGTCCGAACGTGGTCGAGGCGATCGATGACGATGCGGGCACCGCCGAATCCGGCGTGCCGCTGCAGATCGTCGTCGTCGGCAACGATCGCAGCACCGGTGCGCCGCTGGATCCGAATTCGATCACGGTGATCACGCCGGCCGGTCACGGCAGCGTGGTCTGCGCCAACGGCATCTGTACCTACACGCCGGAGTTCGGCTTCGCGGGCGAAGACCGCTTCACCTACCGCGTCTGCGACACCTCGTTCCCGGTGGCGATCTGCGACACCGCGACGGTGACCATTCGCGTCGAAGGCGTGTCGCCGCTGCGCGTGACCAAGACCGCCGCCGTGCGCGAGGTCAAGGTCGGCGATCTGGTGCGCTACACGGTGACGGTCGAGAACATCGGCAATGCCGTGGTCTCGGGCGCGAGCGTGGTCGACACGCCGCCGGCGGGCTTCAGCTACGTCGACGGATCGCTGGCTGCCAGCGATGGCCGTGCGCTGTCGGTGACGGGCGCACGCCCGATCCGCATCGCCAGCCTCGATCTTGCGCCGGGCGACAGCCTGACGATGAGCTACCTGCTGCGCGTGGGTGCCGGCATCCGCGCCGGTGGTCACGTCAACCAGGTGCAGGCGCAGAGCGCAGGCGGCATCGCGCTGTCCAACGTCGCGACCGCGCAGGTGCAGACCGCGTTCGATCCGCTGCTCGACGACAGCCTGGTGTTCGGCACCGTGTTCGACGATCGCAACGGCGATGGCTGGCAGGCGAGCGCGGTGCTGCGCGATGTGCGCGTGCAGGGCGGCTTCGCGCCGGGTGCCTACATCGCGGGTTCGACGACGATCGATCATGGCGACGGCCCGCAGCCGCTCGCCGACGCCAGCGTGCCGCTGCTGCACGGCGTGGTGCTCGACACGATTGCCGGTCGCCAGTCGGTGGCCGATCCGGTCGAGGTGAACCAGATCGTGATCCGCCAGCGTCTGCGCAGCGCGGACTTCACCGATAACTTCGTGCTCACCAGCGGCGACGGCGCGACGCTGCGCATGTCGGCCGATGGCAGCACCCGCGTGGAGCGCAGTGGCGACGTGGCGAGGGGGCTGTCGGCTGCCGAGCCGGTGGTGACCCGTCGCGTCTCGCAGGACGGCGAGGGCGTGCTGGTCGAGTACGTGATCGGCAACGCCGGCATCGACGAGCGCGGCATTCCGGGCGTGCGGATCGCGTCGGTGGAAGGTCTGCTGATCGAGACCGACCAGTACGGCCGCTACCACCTGGTCGACGTGCCGGGCGGCACCGCCGCGCATGGCCGCAACTTCATCCTCAAGGTCGATCCCGCGACGTTGCCGCCGGGCACCACGTTCACCACGGCCAATCCGCTGGTGCGTCGCGTGACCGCCGGTCTGCCGGTGCGCTTCGACTTCGGCGTGCGTCTGCCGGTGGTCGAGCTGCAGGCACCGGGCGAGACCGTCGAGATGACGCTGGGCGAAGTGATGTTCGATCCCGACAGCAGCGCGTTGCGCGCGGACATGCTGCCGGCGATCGAAGCGATGGCGCGCGAGGTCGACCGCCACGGCGGCGGCAGCATCGTCATCACCGGCGAAGGTGGGCAGGAAGCGCTCGCTTTCGCGCGTGCGGCCTCGGTGCGCGATGCGCTGCAGGGCAAGGTCTCGCCCGCGGCCACGCAGGCGCTGCAGGTCGAACTGCGTACGCGGGTCGAGGATCCGCACGCGCTGGTGGCCGGTGTCGGCAACGGCGACGTGCTGCTCGGCACGGTGCTGTTCGATACCGACCGCGCGACGATCCGGCCCGAATTCGCGGCACTGCTCGATGCCGTGGCCGCACGTCTGGAAACGCTGGGCGGCGGCGTGGTCGGCATCGTCGGACATACCGACGTGCGCGGCGCGCATGCCTACAACGTCGATCTGGGCCTGCGCCGTGCGCGTGCGGTCTACGACGCGCTTGCAGGGCGTTTGAGTCCGGAGGTGCGTGCGAATACACGGGTCGAGGCCACGCGCGATCCGGCTGCACCGGTCGGGGAGGTGCGCAAGTGAACGGGAACCGCAACATGAAGATGAAACTGCTCGACGCCACCCTGCTGGGCATTCTGGCCAGCATGGCGTCGGCAGCCGCGACGGCGCAGGACGCTGTCGCGACGGACGCGGCGAACGCAGCGCCGACCGGCACCGCGATCGATTGCGACGAGTCGGGTTGCCGCGACGGCGATGCGATGCTGTTCCAGCTGCGCACGCGCAGCTTCGACCAGCCGGTGACCACGGGCACGTCCGCGCGCTCGTCGTCGGCCGCGCTGCAGCCCGATCGCCGCGTCAGCGTGGCGCTGGAGCAGCCGGGACGCGCGACCGCGCTCGGTCGCTTCTCGGTGCAGCTGCCCGGTGGTGGCGCGATCTGGGCGACCGAAGATCCCGATCTCGGCCAGCCCGAGCTGTCGGTGTC
The DNA here is from genome assembly GCA_029959605.1 of Lysobacteraceae bacterium PS02340. GTDB lineage: Bacteria > Pseudomonadota > Gammaproteobacteria > Xanthomonadales > Xanthomonadaceae > Luteimonas > Luteimonas flava. The sequence continues at coordinate 48,771 of JASCOC010000012.1, forward strand.
CGGCCCGTCGCTGGCGCCGTTCGAAGCCGGCCGCATCACGCGTCCGGTGCGCTTCTACGCGCGCAGCAACTATGTCGACTTCATCGATCGCCTCGAGCTCACGCTGTATCGCGCCAGCGATGCCGATCTGATCGAGCCGATCGCGCAGTTCGACCTGCCGCACGCGGCCGTCGCCGATGCGGAGTGGGACGGCACGCTGCCCGCCGGGCGCCAGTTCCGTCCCGGCGACGAGCTGGTCTACGTGCTGCGTGCCTACGACGCGCAGGGCCACTTCGACGAGACGTATACGCATCGCCTGCAGCTGGTCACGCCGGCCGAAGCCGATCGCGGCGACCAGATGCTGCGCACCGGCACCGAGCGTGCGCTCGGCACCGCGCTGACCACCGACCAGTCGGCCACACAGTCGCTGGTCGATGCGGTGTTCTCCGGCAACGGCCTGCGCCAGCAGAACATTCCGGTGTACGGCTCGCGCGTGCGCATTCAAGGCCGCAACCTGGCCGAAGGCCAGACGCTGCTGATCAACGGCGACAGCTACCCGGTCGATCTGGAACGCAAGTTCGTCGCCGAATACCTGATGCCCGTCGGCCAGCACCGGTTCGACATCGGCCTGAAGAACCGCAACGGCGACACCGCGAAGCACGCGCTGGATGTCGATGTCAGCGGCCGCTATTTCTTCGGCGTCGGCATCGCCGATGTCACCGTGTTCCAGAACAAGGCCAGCGGTCCCGGCCGCGAAATGGCACTGGCCGGCCGCGAAGACGACATCCTCAGCGATGGCCGCCTGGCGTTCTACGGCAAGGGCAAGATCGGCGGAAAATACCTGATCACCGCGCAGGCCGACACGCAGAACCGGCCGCTCAGCGATCTGTTCGACGGCTTCACCGCTGCCGATCCGCAGGACATCTTCCGCCGCGTCGATCCGGACCTGTACTACCCGAGCTACGGCGACGATTCCACGACGTATCGCGACGTCGACACCATGGGCCGCTTCTACGTGCGCATGGACTGGGACAAGAACCAGGCGCTGTGGGGCAACTTCTCGACCGGCTTCACCGGCACCGAGTACGGCCAATACCAGCGTGCGCTCTACGGCGCGGCGCTGGCGTGGCGTTCGCGCGCGGCCAACGTCTGGGGCGACCCGGTCAGCGAGCTGCGTGCATTCGGTTCCGAAGCGCAGACCGCGCCGGGACACAGCGAGTTCGTGGGCACCGGCGGCAGCCTGTACTACCTGCGCCACACCGACGTGCTGCCGGGTTCGGAGCAGGTGGTCGTGGAGACGCGCGATCCGACGACGGGCCGTGTCGAAGCGCGCGCCGTGCTGCTGCGCGGCGCCGACTACGAGATCGACGAGCTGCAGGGCCGCATCATCCTGACGCGTCCGCTGATGCCGGTCTCGCGCGACAACGTGCCCACGATCACCCGTGACGCACCGCTCGACGGTTTCGAGCAACGCCTGATCGTCGATTACGAATGGGTGCCTGCAGGCTTCGATCCCGACGAGATCGCCGCCGGCGTGCGCGCCAAGCAATGGTTCGGCGATCACGTCGGCCTCGGCGCGACCTGGGTCGACGAGAACCGCGCCGGCGAGGACTACACGCTGATGTCGGCCGACCTGACCTTGCAGGCCGGCAAGGGCACCTACCTCAAGCTCGAGCACAGCCGCACCGAGTCCACCGGCGCGCCGGTGTTCTTCTCCGACAACGGCGGTTTCACCTTCACCCAGCTCAACCCGGTCGGTCCGCGCGAAGGCGAGGCGAGTGCGGTCGAACTGCGGGCGAACTTCCGCGAGCTCGGCTGGACCACGCAGGACTGGAGCACGGGCGCATGGTGGCGCCGCGTCGATGCCGGCTTCTCGGTCGCGCGTTTCGACACGGGCGCCGACATCGAGGAATACGGCGCCGAAGTGCTGGGCGAGTTCACGTCCGACATCGGCTTCTACGCGCGCTACAGCCGCGCCGAGCGTGGCGTCGATGCGCTGGTGCAGGCGCAGGCGACGACCGAGTGGCGTTTCTCCGACGTCTCCGCGCTCGCCGCCGAACTGCGCCGGGTGCAGGAAGAGCGCGCGGCGACGGCCGACATCGCCGGCACGCTCGGCGCGTTGCGCTATACGCATCGCTTCGGCACGTCGCTCGACGTCTACGGCGTTGCGCAGCTGACGCTCGACGATGACGACGGCCGTTACGCGGACAACGATGCGTTCACGCTCGGCAGCCGCTACAACTTCGCCAACCTCTCCACGCTGGGCGGCGAAGTCACGACCGGCGATCGCGGCGACGCGGCGCAGGTCAACGGCGAGTACCGTCTGTCGCCGCAGCACGCGCTGTACGGCGCCTACACCTACTCGACCGACACCACCGAGTACGACCCGCTGTTCAACCCGACCCGCCAGAACGGCTGGACGCTCGGCCAGCGCTGGCGCCTGTCGAACCAGGTCAACATCTTCAACGAGAGCCAGTTCCTCAAGACCCGGCAGGAGTCGGGCCTGGCGCACACCTACGGCATGGATTTCTATCCGGGCGTGGGCTGGAACCTCGGCTTCACGCTGTCGGACGGCGAGTTGACCACGCGCGATGGCGGCCAGGTCGACCGGCGCGCGATCAGCGTCTCGGGCGGTCACACGTCCAACGTCACCGACTGGCAGAGCAAGCTCGAGTGGCGCGAGGACACCGGCGCGGAACGCCGCACGCAGTGGATCACCACCAACCGCGTGCAGCACCGCCTCAACGAAAGCTGGCGCGTCGCCGCGCGCTTCAACTACGCCGACACCCAGGACGATCTCGATCCGCGCGCCAGCGCGAAGTTCATCGAGAGCAACCTCGGCTTCGCGTACCGCCCGTGGAACGGATCGCGCTGGGGCCTGTTCGGCCGCTACACGTATCTGTACGACCTGGCGACGCTGGGCCAGCTGGGCGGCGCGGACTACGACCAGAAGTCGCAGGTGCTGTCGCTCGAAGGTGTGTACCGCATCGACGACCGCTGGGAAGTGGCCGGCAAGCTCGCACGCCGCGAAGGCGAAGCGCGTTACGGCCGCGGCACCGGCGCGTGGTTCGACTCGGCGACGACCTTCGCCGCCAGCCAGCTGCGCTACGAACTGCTGCACAAGTGGCACGCACTGGCCGAGTACCGCTGGCTCGACGTCGATAACGGCGGTACACGCCAGGGCTGGATGGCCGGCGTCGACCGCGACATCGGCCGCAACTTCCGCGTGGGCGTGGGCTACAACTTCACCGATTTCAGTGACGACCTCACCGATCTCGACTACGACCACCGCGGGTTCTACATCAACTTCGTCGGCAGCTACTGATCATGCGTATCGCCCGTTCCAACTCCCGTTCCACCGGTCCGCGTGGCCGCCTGCTGGCCACCGCGCTGGCGAGTGCCGCCGTGCTGTTGCCGGGGCTCTCGCATGCGCAGCAGGTCAATGTCGTGCAGCGCAGTTTCATCAACCTGGGGTTCGAATCCCCGGTGCTGGCGTCCGCAGGCTGCAGGCTTTACATCAACGAGGCCGCGGTCCCGGGGTGGACCACCAATCACCCGAACTTCGCGCAGGGCAGCAGTGCCACCGATGGCGGTACCTGCTCACCGTTTCCCGCCGGCTATGCCGCGGGTGTGAGCGCGCCGATCATTGAGCTGTGGCGTGGACCGCGCGGCGGCGGATCCGGACTCGTGTCCGCCCGTTCGGGCGCGCAGTTCGCGGAGCTCAACGCAGAGCGGGCGTCCCGGCTTTCGCAGAACGTCTGTCTCGAGAGCGGAGATACCGTCCGCTGGCGTCTGAGCCACCGCGGCCGCGCCAGTGCGACCGTGCCCGACGTCATGCGCTTTCTCGTCGGCGCCGCGCCGATCGCCACCATGAGCAGCAACAACGCCGGTACTGGCGCCGCGCCCACCGCGTCCCAAGGCACGGTGTCGGTTGCGGCGGGACCGGGCAACTGGCGCGACTACAGCGGTACCTTCGTGTACACCGGCGCGAGCGGCATCACGAATCTGGGGTTTGAGGCGATTTCCACCGGTGATCCCAACAACGCCGCGTTGGGAAACTTCCTCGACGACATCCAGGTCTCGCTCCGCCCTTTCGTTGAACTCGGTAATGGTGTCTTCAGTACCGTGGAGGGGGCATCGACCGGCCTGCCGGCGCTGAACGTCGCCGGTCACCTCGACGCGCCGCTGCAGGTGCTGGTGCGGGTGGCGGGCGGCACGGCCGTGCGCGGCACCGACTACACCACGCCGGGCGATGCCGTGCAGTGGCCCGTCACCGTGCCCGCAGGCACGTACGCCGGTGACGCGTTTCCGATGGGCATGACGACGATCGGCAACACGCTGGTCGAGAACAACCGCACCGTGCAGCTCGAGATCGTCGCGCAGCCGGACGATTATGTGGCCCGTTCGACGACGGTATGCGGGCAGGCAGGCGCGGCTGCAGCCATTTGGACGATCGTCGACAACGACGTCGACGTGCGCACGCTCAAGACAGCCAATCCGAATACCCCGGAGGGGCTGGCGTCGTTCACCGTGTTGTTCGAGAACAACACCGCGCAGCCCTCCGTCGGGCCGGTGAACGCGCATGACGCGTCGGTGCGTATCGCCGATGCGTTGCCGGCCGGCTTCACTGCCTACAGCTGGACCTGCGCCGCGGGCGGCACGCCGACCGCGACCTGCCCGGCAGCTTCTGGCACGGGGGCGATCAATGCTGTGGCGACGTTGCCCGCCGGTCAGGCGGGCGCAGCGGGTGGGCGCCTGACCTATACGGTTGCAGGCACATTCGCGGCCGGGCAGTGCGCGGCGGTCACGAACACGTCGACCATTGCGCTTGAAGGCAACACCTTGGAGGAAGGCACCGCGATCGGCGGCGGCTTCGCCTCGCCCGCGCCGGGCGGCACCGCGAACAACACGGCGAGCGCGAGCGCGACGCCGGCCTGCGGCACGGCGGATCTGTCGATGACCAAGAGCGTGTCGCCGAGTCCGGTGCAATCGGGCCAGAGCGCGACGTGGTCGCTGCTTGTGGCGAACGCCGGTCCCGGCGCTGCGGATGGTGCGGTGGTGCAGGACCCGGCGGTCGCGGGTGCCGACTGCAGTGCGGCGACCGTCAGCTGCTCGGCGACCAACAACGCCGCGTGTCCGACATCGGGTCTGACGATCGCCGCACTGCAGGGCGCGGGCATCGTCATTCCGACGTTGCCGGCCACAGGCACCGTGACGCTGCAGTTTGCCTGCCGCGTCACCGCGAGCGGCGCGCCGTAACGCGACCTCTGGACGCGGTCAATCCGCGTCCAGCACCGTTTCCAGCACGGCATCGCCATAGCGTTCCAGCTTGCCGGCGCCGACGCCGCCGATGCCGCCGAGCTGGCCGTGGCTGATCGGGCGCAGGCGTGCGATCTCGCGCAATGTGGCGTCATGGAAGATCACGTAGGCGGGCACATTCTGCTCGCGCGCCAGACGGCCGCGTAGCGCGCGCAGCGATTCGAACAGCGGGCGGTCGGCCGGTGCGAGGTCGATGTCGGCGCCGGTCGCGGCGCGTGTCGTGCGTGCGCGTTCCTTCATGTTCGTCGGCTTGCGCAGCATCACCTGCGTCTCGCCCTTGAGCACGCCGCGGCTGGCTTCGGTCAACCGCAGGCCACCGTAACCTTCGGCGTCGACGTCGAGCAGGCCTTGCGCGACGAGCTGGCGCAGCACGCTCTTCCAGACGCGCGCATCGACGTCGGTGCCGACGCCGTAGGTGCTGAGCTGGTCGTGGCCGAACTGGCGGATGCGTTCGCTCTCGCTGCCGCGCAGGATGTCGATGATGTGCGCGGCGCCGAACCGCTGGCCGCTGCGATACACGCAGCTGAGCGCTTTCTGCGCGGGTACGGTGGCATCCCACGCGGCCGGCGGGTCGAGGCAGTTGTCGCAGTTGCCGCAGGGTTGGCCCGCGCCCTTGGCCGCGTAGTCTTCGCCGAAGTTCGCCAGCAGCACCTGGCGGCGGCAGCGCATCGTTTCGCAGTAGCCGACCAGCGCGTCGAGCTTGCGGTGTTCGAGCCGCTTGCGTTCGTCGCCGGACTCGGACTGTTCGATCATCTGCCGCAACAGCACCAGATCGCCGAGCCCGTAGCACATCCACGCATCGGCGGGTTCGCCGTCACGGCCGCCGCGGCCGGTTTCCTGGTAGTAGCCCTCGATGGATTTCGGCAGGTCGGTATGCGCGACGAAGCGCACGTCCGGCTTGTCGATGCCCATGCCGAACGCGATCGTCGCGACCACCACGACGCCGTCGCTGCGCAGGAAGCGTCGCTGGTTCGCCGCGCGCAGTTCCGAATCCATGCCGGCGTGATACGGAATCGCATCGATGCCCTGGCCGGCGAGATATTCGGCCGTCTCCTCGACCTTGCGCCGCGACAGGCAGTAGACGATGCCGGCCTCGCCGCGATGCGACTGCACGAAATCGAGCAGCTGGCGCTTGGCGTTCTCCTTCTGCACCACGGTGTAGCGGATGTTGGGCCGGTCGAAGGAACTGACGAAGCGGCGCGCGTCTTCCAGTTGCAAACGCTCGGCGATCTCGCGCTGGGTCGGCGGATCGGCGGTCGCGGTCAGCGCGATGCGCGGCACGTGCGGCCAGCGCTCGTGCAGGATCGTCAGCTCGCGGTACTCGCGGCGGAAGTCGTGGCCCCATTGCGACACGCAATGCGCCTCGTCGATCGCGAACAGCGCCAGCGGCGCGCGGTCGAGCAGCGACAGGAAGCGGGGCGTGAGCAGGCGCTCGGGTGCGACGTAGAGCAGGTCGAGTTCGCCGGCCAGCAGCTCGCGTTCCACACGTTGCGCGGTCTCGCCATCGAGCGTGGAATTGAGAAAAGCGGCGCGCACGCCCGACTGCAGCAGCGCGTCCACCTGGTCCTGCATCAGCGCGATCAGCGGCGACACCACGATCGCCACGCCGTCGCGCAACAGCGCGGGCACCTGGAAGCACATGGACTTGCCGCCGCCGGTGGGCATCAGCACCAGCGCATCGTGGCCGGCGGCCACGTGGGCGACGATCGCGGACTGTTCGCCGCGGAACGCGGCATGGCCGAACACGCGCTGCAGAACCTCGAGCGCGCCGGCGTCGGAAGACGAAGACATCGCACAAGGATACCGGCTGCGACCGGCGCTCTGGCATCGCCGAAGCGCGCATCGAAGCGTCGTCCGGACGGCGTTTGTTAAGCTGACCGGTCTTCCCGCAGGACGACCGCATGACCTCGACGCCCGGATCCGGCGGCATGCCGCTTCATACCAAGATGCTGATCGGCTTCCTCGTCGGCGCGATTGCCGGCCTGGCGATCAACCTGCTGACCGGCCATCTGACCGTCGACGGCGTCCCGCCTGCGTTCTCCCGATGGGTCGAAGGCCTGATCCGGTACGTCACCGAACCGGTCGGCCAACTGTTCCTGCGTCTGCTGTTCATGCTGGTGGTGCCGCTGGTGTTCTCGGCGCTGATCCTGGGTGTGATGGAGATCGGCGATCCGCGCGCGCTCGGGCGTCTGGGTGGAAAGACGCTGGTCTGGGTATTCGGCACGACCTTCATCGCAGTCGTCATCGGTCTGGTCGTGGTGTCGATCATCCAGCCGGGCGCGGGCATCGACCCCGCGTTGCGCGACGCGATGCTGTCGGACTCCGTCGCCGCGGGCGCCACGATCGCCGAGCCGGCGAAGATCGGCCTCGTCGACATGCTGCTCAACATGGTGCCGCGCAATCCGATCGCCGCCGCCGCCGCGACCGACCTGATCGCCGTGATGGTGTTCGCGCTGCTGTTCGGCATCGCCGCGACCGTGGTCAATTCGCCGGGCACGCGCAGCTTCGTCGGCGCGGTGCAGGGCATCTACGACATCAGCCTGAAGCTGATCGACTGGGTGATCCGTCTGGCCCCGTACGCCGTGGCCGCGCTGCTGTTCACGCTGACCGCGCGCATGGGTCTGGGCCTGATGGTGCAGCTGGGCTGGTTCGTGCTGACCGCGGTGCTGGCGCTGGCGCTGCACTTCTTCGGCACGTTCTCGCTGCTGATCGCGGTGCTGGGCCGGCGCTCGCCGCTGGAAGTGTTCAAGAAATCCCAGCCAGCGTTGCTGACCGCGTTCTCCACCTCGTCGAGCGCGGCCACGCTGCCGACGTCGCTGAAGACCGCCGAGGAAAACCTGGGTGTGCCGCGGCGCGTGGCGCGCTTCGTCTGCACGCTCGGCGCGACCGTCAACATGAACGGCACGGCGCTCTACGAGGGCGTGACCGTGCTGTTCCTCGCCCAGTTGTTCGGCATCGAACTCACGCTGCTGCAGCAGGCGATGATCCTGGTGATGTGCATCATGGGCGGCATCGGCGCGGCGAGCGTGCCGGGCGGCTCGCTGCCGGTGATCGCGACGATCCTGGTGATGTTCGGCATTCCGCCCGAGGGCATCGGCATCATCCTCGGCGTCGACCGCTTCCTCGACATGTGCCGCACGACGGTCAACATCGGCGGCGACATGGTCGGCTCGGTGGTGATCGGCCGCGGCGAAGCGGACGAGGACGATGATGCAGAACCGGTGACCGACCAGGCGCTGCCGCGCCCGGCCTGAGGCCGCATCACGCCGCTGCCGGGACATCACCCGGGCAGCGGCGCGGCGCTCGTGGGACAATTGGCGGCTCCCGCCCGCTGCCGCCCGTCTCCGAGCCCATGACCACGTCGACCCGTCGCGAACTCGCCAACGCCATCCGTTTCCTCGCCATCGACGCCGTCGATGCCGCCAAGTCCGGCCATCCCGGCATGCCGATGGGCATGGCCGACATCGCCGAAGTGCTGTGGAACGACCACCTCAGCCACAATCCGGCGAATCCGCAGTGGTTCAACCGCGACCGCTTCGTGCTGTCGAACGGCCACGGCTCGATGCTGCATTACGCGCTGCTGCACCTGTCGGGTTACGACCTGCCGCTGGAAGAGCTGAAGAACTTCCGCCAGCTGCACAGCAAGACCGCCGGTCACCCGGAGCGCCACGAGACGCCCGGCGTCGAGACCACCACCGGTCCGCTGGGCCAGGGCTTCGCGAACGCCGTCGGCTTCGCACTCGCCGAGCGCCTGCTCGCGCAGCGTTTCAACCGTCCCGAGTTCGCCGTCGTCGACCATCGCACCTGGGTGTTCATGGGCGATGGCTGCCTGATGGAAGGCATCTCGCACGAAGCCGCCTCGCTCGCCGGCACGCTGGGCCTGGGCAAGCTGGTCGCGTTCTGGGACGACAACCGCATCTCGATCGACGGCAACACCGAAGGCTGGTTCACCGACGACACCCCGGCGCGTTTCGAGGCCTACGGCTGGCGCGTGATCCGCGACGTCGACGGCCATGATGCCGAGGCGATCTCGCGTGCGATCGAAGCCGCCACCGCCGAAGACGACAAGCCGGTGCTGGTGTGCTGCCGCACGACGATCGGCTTCGGCTCGCCCAACCGCGCCGGCAAGGAGTCCTCGCACGGCGCGCCGCTGGGCCAGGACGAGTCCGACGCCACGCGCGCCGCGCTCGGCTGGAACCACGGCCCGTTCGAGGTGCCGCAGGCGCTGCGCGATGGCTGGCGCGCGGTCGAGGCCGGCCAGGTGCGCGAGTCGGAGTGGAATCAGCAGCTCGATGCCTACCGGGCCAAGTACCCCGAGCTCGCCGCCGAACTCGTGCGCCGCTCGCACGGCGACCTGCCCGACGGCTTCGTCGAAGCGGCCGATGCCTTCATCGCCAAGCTGCAGAGCGACGGCCCGACGATCGCTTCGCGCAAGGCCTCGCAGATGGCGATCGAAGCGTTCGCGCCGCTGCTGCCGGAAATCATCGGCGGCTCGGCCGACCTCGCGCATTCCAACCTGACCCTGTGGAAGGGCAGCACGTCCGCGGCCAGCACCGATGCCAACGCGAACTACGTCTATTACGGCGTGCGCGAGTTCGGCATGAGCGCGATCGCGAACGGCCTGGCGCTGCACGGCGGTTTCATTCCGTTCGACGCGACGTTCCTGGTCTTCAGCGATTACGCCCGCAACGCCGTGCGCATGAGCGCGCTGATTCCGGCGCACGCGATCCACGTCTACACGCACGATTCGATCGGACTGGGCGAAGACGGCCCGACCCATCAGCCGGTCGAGCATCTGGCGAGCCTGCGCTACATCCCGAACAACGACGTGTGGCGCCCGTGCGATGCGGTCGAATCGGCGGTGGCATGGAAGTCGGCGATCACCCGTCAGGACGGCCCGAGCTGCCTGATCTTCTCGCGCCAGAACCTGCCCCACCAGGCACGCGACGCCGCGCAGGTGGCCGACATCGCGCGCGGCGGCTACGTGCTGAAGGACTCGGTCGGCACGCCGGAGATCATCCTGATCGCGACCGGTTCGGAGATCGGTCTGGCGACCCAGGCGGCCGAACAGCTCGGCGACACGGTACGCGTGGTGTCGATGCCGTCGACCGACGTGTTCGACCGCCAGGACGCGGCCTATCGCGAATCCGTGCTGCCCAATGCCGTGCGCAAGCGCGTTGCGATCGAAGCCGGCGTCACCGCCTTCTGGCGTGCGTACGTGGGTCTCGACGGAGCCGTGATCGGCATCGACACCTTCGGCGCCTCGGCGCCGGCCGACAAGCTGTTCCAGCACTTCGGCATCACGGTCGAGAAGATCGTCGAGGCGGCGAAGGCGCTTTGATCGGTCGCTGCGATCTGCAGCAGTGAACGAAAAAGCCCGCGCAAGCGGGCTTTTTTTCTGGCCCCTCTCCCTCTGGGGTGAGGCGGCACGCTTGCGAGCCACTGGCTCGCGTGTCGACGAACGCCCTCGCGCCAGCGCGAGGGCCGGGGCGCGGAGCGGGGGTTGGGGTGAGGGCTGACGCTCGCGAAGTTCGATCAGCGCGCGGTTCTGCGGCTACAAACGTTGCTGCGCCCCATCCACGAATCAGGAGCGGCGCTTTCCTGCGGCTCACGATTCGCCCTCTGCAAGCAGGGGAGGGCTTCAGATACCGCCCACCGGCTTGTCGTGCTTGCTCCCACCCCGGCAGTGCGGCGAATCCGGCACCTGCACTTCCGCGGCCCATTCGTCAGGCGTGAATGTGTGCAGCGCCAGTGCGTGGATCTGCTGCATCTGCGGGCCGAGCGCGCGGTACACCGCCTGGTGCCGCTGCAGCGCACGCTTGCCGTCGAACGCCGCGCTGACAACGACCGCCTTGAAATGCGTCTCCAGCCCGCGGCTGTGCATGTGGCTCTCGTCCTCGACATCGAGGTGGGTGGGCTCAAGTGCGGCGAGCGCATCGCGGAGCTGGTCGGCGCGGGTGGTCATGGTCGGGTCCTGCACGGGTGTCGTCGAACGAGATGGAGGCGCGCTGCGCGTTCGCAACCGCGCTTCAGGCCGCGGATGTCGGCGCGATCACATCCTGCGGCGCACTGGGCCGCGCGGTGCGGTGCAGGCCGAGCGACACCAGTCGCGCCATCAGATGTTCGTTGAAGCCGCTGGGCGCCTGCAGCTGCATGCGCGCGAGCGCGGGCGTGTCGTCGCCGATGCCTGCGCGCAACGCGTCGATCACGGTCGTGAGCTTGCCGCGTCGTGTGGCGGTCTGCGTGCGCAGCCAGGCCAGCGCGCGCAGCAGGCGCTGCTCGACGACGTCGAAATCGCTGCCCAGCGGATAGTCGGGCAGGCTGCCGTCGGCGCGCAGCGGCGCCAGCGCCTTGCGCAACGTGTCCGGCGTGTTGCGCTGCCAGGGCGCGGGCACGACGAAACGCGCGTCGAGCTTGCCGGCCGCCTGCGCACGTTGTACGAGTCCTGCCTGATGCGGCGCTTCGGCGATGCGCACCATCGCGCGCGTGCAGTCCTCGTCGGTCGCGCCGCGGATGTCGGCGATGCCGTACTCGGTGATGTAGACATCGCGCAGATGCCGCGGAATCGTCGTGTGGCCGTAGTTCCAGCGGATGTTGGCCTCGCGGCCGCCGCCGGCATCGCGCGCCGCGCGCAGCAGCAGCACCGAGCGCGCGTCGGGCAGCGCGTGGCCCATCGCGACGAAGTTGTACTGGCCGCCGACGCCGGACACCACGCGGCCATCGTCCAGTCCATCCGACACCGCCGCGCCCAGTGCGGTCGCCATCATGCAGCTGTTGAAGAAGCGCGCGTCGCGGCGCTGCAGGCGCTCGAGGCCTTCGTCCAGACCGTAGAGTTCGTTGACCTCGCCGACACGCTTCATGCCGATGCCGCGACGCGTTTCGTCATCGAGTCCGCGCAGCCAGGCATAGAAATCCGGCGAGCCGAGGTAGAACGCGCCGTGGAGGAATTCGCCGTTGCGCTCGATCAGATCGAGATCGAGCGCGCTCGCGGTGCCGTCGTTGACGCGGCGCATCAGGCTGGCCTTGTCGACGACGCGGCGCTTGATCACGCCGACTTCGACCAGGCGCTTGAATCCCTCGTTGATCATCTCGCTGCAGCCGTAGAGGCCGATCTCGAACGGATCGAGTCCACCGACCGCCTGCACCGTGCGATGCGCGGCGAGATCGGGATCGAGCGCGTGCAGCACGCGCCGGTACGCCGCGTTGTCGGTATGGCGCAGCGCCAGTGCATGGCACAGCGCATCGGCGAGCGCGCCGATGCCGATCTGCAGCGTACCGCCGTCGCGCACCAGCGTGCTGGCGTAGAAACCGATCGCGTAGTCGGCATCCGACACCGGCTGGCGCGGCAGGCCGAACAGGCGCGGGTAGGGCGGTGGCGGGGCGATCACGACGTCGAAGAACGCAGCGTCCACCGCGGCGGTGCCGTCGAGCCAAGGCAGCGCAGGATCGACTTCGCCGACGACCAGCGGGCGCGGGTGACCGGCCGCCACGAGTGCATCGATCGCATCGAAGGTCAGGTCGGTGTTCGAAGACAGCGAGAAGCGCGTGCCGTCGTCATTGGCCGCGACCTTCTGCACCAGCACGTTGACGCCGCGGTCGGCGAGCGCGCGCGCCACGTGCGTGTAGTTGAGGCTGGCATAGCGGCGCTGCGCCTGGGACGAGCCCAGCATCGCGCCGGACTGCATGTAGAACTCTTCGACCTCGACATGCGGCGGCAGCGCATTGCGGCGCAGCGCGTCCACGTACTTCAGATGCACGAAGTCCTCGCCGAAATGCCGCTTCGCGAACGGGCCGATGAAACGGCCTTCGAGATCGTCGCCACCCTTGGGCGGATCCAGCGAGAGGGCGGTGTAGAGCGTGAACGGCCGTGCGGGATCCGCGATCGCGGCATCGAACAGCGCGTTGAGCAGCCGGTGCGGCTTGCCGATGCCGAGCGGCGCACCGATATGGAGGGCACCGTCGACATGCGCATGGATGCGGCTGACGGCGTCTTCGATGGAGTCGACGTAGGCGGTCATGGCGAGAGGATACGCAGGCGCACGTGAATAGGCGGCCGCCCGGGCGCCGGCAGTGCGCGCGACCATCGTCACGCGCGTGCGTCGGAGCGCCGACGTCCGGAACGTCAGCGCGTGGGCGTCGCTCGCGGTCGCACGCGGATCGCGTCGGGCTCGGCGGTGATCTCCGCATTCGCGTCCTGGCCCAGCAGGGTCAGCACCGCGCTCAGCGGCATGCCGTCGAAATGCAGCGAGACGGTGTGATCGAGCGTCACCCCATCGGCGATGTCGAGCGGCACGCCACTCGCGGTCGCGATCTGCTCCAGCACATCGCGGGCACGCGCGTCGCTGACCGACAGCGCGATTTCCGCCTGCGCGCCGGTCGCCGCGTAGCTGGTGCCGGAGGTGAAGCGCACCGCGTCATGCGTGGGCGGCTGGGCAGGCGTGGCGATGGCCGCAGGCGGCGCGGCATTGCCAGCAGGCGCGACGGGCGCCGCATCGCCGTTGGCGCTGCCGCAGCCGGACATCGAGAGCGCAACGAGCGCCATCGTGCACAGCAGGCTCGGACGTGAAACGCGTGGGTGGCGCATCGGCAGCTCCTTGCGGTCGACGGGGCGGGAGGGCAGGCAATCACACGATACCGCCGTCAGCGGCGGCGTTCACGACTCCAGCATCTCCGGCTTGAACAGCGCACGCCGCGAACGTTCGTTGCCGCTGACCATGAACTGCCCGTCGCCGCGGTAGTGCACGGTGCGCGGCCATTTCGGACGTTGTGCGGCGTGCGCGGCAACGACGCGCCAGACGAACAGCGGGTAGTCGGCGGTAATGCGGGTCTCGTGCAGGCGGCATTCGAAACGCGCGTGGCATTCGCCGATGCCGGGAGCGTCGACCTCGCTGCCGTCCACCGCGGTCAGGCCGAAGCGTTCGAACTTGTCCGCGTCCGCGTCCGCGTCCGCGCTGCTGCTGTTGCCGATGCGCACGACGGTGTCGAGCATGGCCGCGGTCGGCAGATTGAGGACGCATTCGCGACTGGCGCGCGCGAGGGCGTGGCTGCGGTTGGCCGACCAGATGTAGGTGCCGACGAGGTCGTAGCCCAGCATCATGTGCCAGCCCAGCGTCATGATGCCGCGCTCGTCCTTGTGTGCGGTCGACAGCAGCACGACGGGGCCGGGCTCGAGAAAGCGACGCGTCTGGTCGGGCGGAATCGCATGGGTGCGGGGCATGGCGCGAACCTGCAGGCGGGCCTGCGATTGCCTCAGGTCGGCGGTGAACGCCGCGTCGCCCGGTCAGTCGAGCGTATGCACCGCATCGGCGAGGCGCCGCACGTCGTCGCTGGTGTGGCTGACGTAGAGCATCGGCAGTCGCACCTCGTCGCGCACGCGCTGCAACCACGGGATCAATTCTTCGCGCCGCGCTTCGTCGAGCGCCGACAGCGGCTCGTCGAACAACAGCACCGCCGGCTGCGACAGCAGCGCACGTCCGATCGCCACGCGTTGTGCTTCGCCGCCGGAGAGATTCGCCGGTTGGCGCTGCAGCAGCGCGCCGATGCCGAGCAGTTCGACCACCTGATCGAGTTCGAAGGTGTCGGCGCCGGCGTGATGGCGGCCGTAGCGCAGGTTGCGCAGCACGTCGAGGTGCGGGAACAGGCGCGCGTCCTGGAAGACGTAGCCCACACGCCGACGATGCGCGGGCACGTCGATGCGCGCGGCGCTGTCGAACAGCACCCGGCCGTCGATCTCGATACGCCCCGCGCGCGGACGCACGAGGCCGGCGATCGCATTGAGTACGCTGGTCTTGCCGGCGCCCGAGGGCCCGGTCAGCGCGAGCACGCGCTGCGTGGCGTCGATGCGGATGTGGCGCGCGAAGCTGCCGCGGCGCAGGTCGATGTCGACGTGCAGCATCAGTCGTGCACCTCGCCGCGCTGGCGCCGCACCAGCCATTCGGACGCGAGCAGCGCCGCCAGCGAGATCGCCACCGACACCGCGGCCAGACGCCAGATGCCGGCTTCGCCGTCGGGCACCTGCATCAGCCCGTAGATCGCCGACGACACGGTCTGCGTCTCGCCGGGGATGTTGGAGACGAACGTGATCGTCGCGCCGAATTCGCCCAGCGCCTTCGCGAACGCGAGTACCGCGCCGGCGATCACGCCCGGCCAAGCAAGCGGTAGGGTGATCGTGAAGAAGACCCGCCAAGGACTCGCCCCCAGCGTGGCTGCGGCCTGTTCGAGGCGGCGATCCACGTTCTCGATCGACAGCCGGATCGTGCGCACCAGCAGCGGGAATCCCATGATCGCGCTGGCCAGCGCGGCGCCGGTCCAGCGGAATGCGAACGTAATGCCGAGCGTCTCTTCGAGCCAGCGGCCGATCACGCCGTTGCCGCCCAGCAGCACCAGCAACGCGTAACCCACGACCACCGGCGGCAGCACCAGCGGCAGATGCACCAGCGCGTCGAGCAGCGACTTGCCGAAGAAGCGCCGGCGCGCGAGCAACCACGCGATCGCGATGCCGAAGGGCAGGCTGCACAACGCGGCGGCGGCCGCGACCTTCAGGCTGAGCCGGATCGCGACAAGTTCATCGGGCCCGAAGCCCAGCAGCGTGCCCGGGTCCGCCATCGGTCAGCGGATCGAGAAACCGTGTTCGCGGAAGATCGCCGATGCGGCCTCGCCGTCGAGCCAGCGCACGAAGGCATCGGCTTGGCGGTTGCGATTGGCGGCGACGCGCGCCACCGGATAGACGATCGCCGGATGGCTGTCGGCCGGGAACGTGGCCAGCACTTTGACCCGCGGTTCGGCCTTCGCGTCACTGCCGTAGACCACGCCCAGCGGCGCCTCGCCGCGCGCGACGAGGGTGAGCGCAGAGCGCACGCTGTCGGACTCGGCCACGCGCGGCTGCAGGGCCGACCACTGGCCCAGCGATTCGAACGCCGCCTTGGCGTACTTGCCGGCCGGCACGCTCGCCGTCAGCGCCAGCGAGAGGCGACCGCGCGCGCCGAGCAGAGGCAGCAGATCGGTGCCGCGCACGAGTGTCAGCGGCCGCGCGGCGCTGTCGGCCGGCGCCACCAGCACCAGGGTGTTGCCGAGCAGCACGCGGCGCGAGGCGTTATCGATGAGGTTGCGTGTCTGCAGCCAGTCCATCCATTCCAGATCGGCGGACACGAATACATCGGCCGGCGCGCGCTGTTCGATCTGCCGCGCGAGCGCGGAACTCGCGGCGTAGGAGACGCGGACCGGTTGGCCGGTGTCCTGCTGATAGCGCGCGGCCGCGGCGTCCATCGATTCCTTGAGGCTGGCGGCGGCGAAGACGGTGAGCGGCGCGCGTTCCTGGGCGACGGCCGGCAGGACAGCGAGCGCAGCGAGGGTGGTGAGCAGCACGGCGGCAAAGGTGCGCAGCCAGCGGGGGGAACGGAGCATGTGCATGGCGATTCCGGCAGGAGGGCGACAGGATCAGGGCGCGGCGATGACGGTGACGCGTTCGACCCGGCGCACGCCGCGTGCCGGGCGCGTGTCGTCGGGCACCAGCAGGCGCAACGGACCGCTATCGGCATCGAGCGGGGCATCGTCGCAGCGGTCGACCAGATAGACGCCGCGATTGCCCAGCGTCGCGTCGAGTTCGCCGAGCGAGAACACCGCGCGGTAGCCGTCACGCGCGCTGACCAGCACGTAGCGATCGAGATGCGCGCCGCGCAAGGGCGCGTCCGGCATCGCGCCGCTGGACTGCAGCAATGCAGCCAGCGACACGCCTTCGCAGTGCAGCGTCTGGCCGTGGGCGGTGGCCTCGACGCTGTGACGGGTCAGCGTGGCGCGTGCGGCGGCGTCCAGCGGCACGACGACCGGCGACGGATCGGCCGGCGTCGCCGCGCGTTGGTGCGCGGCGTGGTCGTGTGTCCCGGGCGCCTGCGCATGGACCGCGGAGGCGCACAGCAGCAGCACAGACAGATGCAGGCCACGAACCATGGCGGCTTTCCTCGTTATGAACGACCGAGCATAACGACCCGCTGCACCGGCGACAACGCGCCTCAGACCGTATCAATCGGCAGCTTCATGTAGCGCACGCCATTGGCCTCGGCCTCGGGCAGGGCGCCGGCGCGGATGTTGGTCTGCACCGAGGGCAGCAGCAGCGCCGGCATCGGCAGAGTGGCGTCACGGGCCTCGCGCAAGGCGACGAAGGTGGCCTCGTCGATGTGGTGGCCGACGTGGATGTTCTCGCGTTTCTGCGCGCCGATCGTGGTCTCGCAGGCCACCGCGCGGCCGCCGGGGGCGTAGTCGTGGCAGACGAATACGCGGGTGGCGTCGGGCAGTTCGAACATGCGCTGGATCGAGCGGTACAGCGTGGCCGCATCGCCGCCCGGGAAATCGCAGCGGGCGGTGCCGCCGTCGGGCATGAACAGCGAGTCGCCGGTGAACAGCGCATCGCCGATCAGGTACGCGCTGCTGTCGCTGGTGTGGCCGGGCACCGGGATCGTGCGGCCTTCGAGCGCGCCGATCGCGAACGCCGCATCGGCCTCGAAGAGCCGGTCGAACTGCGAGCCGTCGACCGGGAAGTGCTCGCCCAGATTGAAGATCGGCCGGAAGGTCTTCTGTACCGTGCGGATGCCGTCGCCGATTGCCAGGCGTGCGTCGGGCAGTTGCTGGCGCAGCCAGTCGCCAGCCGACAGGTGATCGGCATGCGCGTGCGTCTCGAGGATCCATTGCACGTCGAGGCCGTGCGCCTGCACGTGGTCCAGCAGCACCATCGCCGAGGCCGTCGAGGTGCGCGCCGAGGCCATGTCGAAATCCAGCACCGGATCGATGATCGCCGCCGCGTTCGACATCGGGTCGCGCACGATGTAGCTCCACGTGCCGCTGCCGGCGTGGTGGAACGGGGTGACCTGCGGTGGCGGCATCGCGATCCTCCTGGGAGTCGGGGCGGCAGACGCCGTCCGGACGGCGTGTACTCCGCGTCCGATGCTAGTCCACGCGGCCCGCGCGGACGTTGCGATTGCGTAATGTCAGCGTTGCGCGGGCGGCGCGAGCGCGGTGTTCAGCAGCGCGCCGAGACGGGCGCCCGCATCGCGCAGTTCCTGCTCGGCCTGCGGCAGATGCGTGGTCACGTAGGTCTCGCTGACGCGCGCGCGGCGCGGATAGACACCCGGCGACAGGGCAATGCGGCAGGCGGCTTCGGCCCACTCTGCCGCCGGCGGTGGCAGGCGCACCGGGCCGCTGGCGTTGGCCGACGGTGCACGCGCACCGATCCGCGCCAGCCAGGCATCGCCGGACAGGTTCTGGCTGTTGAGCATGCCGCTGTCCCAGAACGCGTGCAGGTTGGTGCCGCGACCGCGGAAGTTGATCTGCTGGTCGTTGCCGCCGCGGTCATGGCCGTAACCGGCATGCATCGGCTGGTGCGCATCGCCGGTGAAGTGCACGACGAACTTCAGCGCCTGCGCCCGCTCGGCGCGCGGACGGCTGCGGTCGGCGAGGATCGCGGTCTGGGCCTTGAGCGCCTCGACCACGCAGTTGCCATCCGGACAGTCGCGTCGCGCCTCGTAGCGGCAGTTCGACTCGCCGATGTTGACGTAGTGCCAGGACGCGGACCGCTTGCCCAGATCCGGATCGTGCTCACGCAGTTCGTCGGCCCAGCTGGCGACGCCAGGCAGGGTGGGATCGGGCTCGCCGGCCAACAGCCGGGATATCTCCGCGCGCGCGGCGGGCGTCAGATCGCGCTCGGCGATCTGCGCCACCAGACGGTGACCGAGCTTGCCCCAGGCGAGGGCGGAGGAAGGGAGGGCGAAGGCGGCCAGCAGGCCACCGCACAGAAGAATTCGACGCAGCATGGGCGCAGTTTAACCGGCCGATGCCCGATGGACCTGACAGCGCGGGGCTGGCGAGCCGGGAACAGGACGGATGTCGCCGATCGTGGTGGTTCCGATACCCGGCAGGCCCGCAGAAATATTGCCTGGGCAAGGAGGTCAGGCGGCCGATGTCGTGCGCGCGGAGGGGCAGGTCTCGACGCGCGCCGGCTTGTCGTCGGTGGACGGCGCTGGCGGGATCCGATCGAGTGACAAGGCTGCGATCTCCACCTTGGGCAGCAGGCGTCTGGTGAAGTAGCCGTCCTTGTAGTAGCGGATCTTCCTGCACAGCACCGGATGCGCGAGCCCTTCGTAGAGCACGATCTCCTTCTCGGGGCCCATCGCCTTGAGCTCCTGCGGCAGCATCAGGGCGCGGCGCTCCAGCACCTCGTTGTCGGACACGTTGCTGACGCCTCCGTGCGAACGCGTGCGTGCGCGGCGACGGACGGTGGTGAAGCCCAGCATTTCGGAATAGTCGTTCGCGTCCTGCTGTTCGCGCGGGGCGTAGATGATCTGCAGCGCATGGTTGGTGATGATCGTGCGCGAGAGGTCCTTGCCGTAGACCGCGTCCAGCTGCGCCATCGACTGGATGATCGGCAGCAGGCGCAGGTTGTAGCCCGCCATGTAGGCGACGGCCTTGGCGATGATGTCCACGCGACCGATCGACGTGAACTCGTCCATCAGCAACAGGCACTGGTGTTTCAGCGACGCATCGTTCTGCGGCAGCGTGCGCGTGTTGACGTTGATCAGCTGGCTGAAGAACAGATTTACGATCAACCGGCTCTCGGCCAGCTTGTTGGGCTGGATGCCGACGTAGATGGTCATGCGCTTGCGGCGCACGTCGTCGAGGCGGAAATCGTCGCCGCTGGTGGCCGCATCGAGCACAGGATTGAGCCAGGCGTTCAGCGGTTCGCGGAACGAGCCCATGATCGAGGCGAAAGTCACATCGGCCTGGGATAGCAGGCCCGCGAACGCGGTGCGCGCCTGCGCGCCCAGGAAGGGCGCCTCGGACAGCGTCTGCAGATAGGGCTTCAGTTCGCTGCCATCGCCCGACGACACGCGCAGCACCTCGCCGAGCGTGGGCGTCGGGGCATCGTTCGACTGGTCGGCGCGTTCGAACAGGTACAGCGTGAATGCCAGAAACGCATTGCGTGCCTGACTGGTCCAGAACTTGTCGCGGTCGTCGCTGTCCGGGTACAGCATCGCGGCGATCGCCTGCAGATCCGAGACCCGGAACGATGGATCCGACGACACGTAGGTCATCGGATTCCAGCGATGTGAGCGCCGGTCTTCGGCAAACGGATTGAACAGGAAGATCTCGTGCCCGATCGAGCGGCGCCAGCCCGAGGTCAGATCGAAATTCTCCTGCTTGATGTCGAGCACCACGGCCGATTCGCGGTAGTCGAGCAGATTCGGAATCACCACGCCGACGCCTTTGCCCGAGCGCGTGGGCGCGGCCAGGATCACGAACTGCTGGCCCGACAGGCGCAGAAGCTTGCCGTTCATCTGGCCGAGCACGATGCCGTCGTCGCGATGTTTCAGCAGCCCTGTGTGGGCGAGATCGAACATGCCCGCGAAGCGTGCGCGGCCATGGATGTTGCGGTGACTGCGCAGCTTGAACAGCATCACCACCAGCGCCAGCCAGACCAGGCCCATCAGACCGAAGCCGATGCCGCCCGCGGTCCAGATCCGCCACGCATGCGGCGCGACCTGCGGATGATCGACGACGCTCGCGTAGGCGTACCAGGTGCCGATGCCGAGCAGCGTGGTGTCCAGCCCGAGCAGCACCAGCAATAGATAGCCCGCGAGATAGAGCGCCGCCACGGTGGCGCCGGCGGTGACGAGCGCTGCACCGATCCAGCGTTCAGTCGACACGCGCATTCCTCCATGCGCGCCGCTCGGGAGACGATGAGCACCCGGTCATGGCGCCACCTGCTGCGTATCGACGAACACGTAGTCGTCGTTCGATGGCCAGCGGGCGAGCCCCTCATCGAGCTTGATGCAGGGGCGACCATCACAGGCAGTGATCGCGACCTGCTGCAGCGCCTCCAGCACGTCGGCACGCACGCTCGCGCGTTCCGCACGCTCCAGGTTGAGCTTCGCAACGTAGCCACTCGCACCGATGAGCGCGGCGCCGCCCAGCAAGAGCGCCAGCAGGGCACCGCTCCCCAACAGACGTGAGCGCGCGGTCAGTCCCGCCTGCGTGCGGTCGAGATGTGCGATCAGATGTTCGAGTCGTTGCGCAGCCGATTCGGCGCGTGCAGTGGTTGCGTCCAGCTGACCGGTCAACGCGTCGCGCACCGCCGTGGTCGTCGCCCGCAACACGGCATCGCGTCCTGCAGCGGTGCGTTCGGCGACGCCAGTGGCCGCGTCCTGCAATGCGTCGGCGGCGTCGCGTTGTTCGCGCGCCGCCTGCTCGCACTGCTGTGTCAGGTGCGCGGCCAGCAGTGCCGCGCTCGCCACGAAGTCCTCCATCTGCGTCCGTTCCATGGCTCCTGCTGACGATGTCGTTCCCGGACGACGAGGATGCGGGCTGGCGCAGTGCAGAAGCCGACGTGATTGTCCGGATCGGCGGGTCGGGAAATCACCCGAGGACTTGCGGAAATCATGTCATCACGCGTCAGCGCAGGCCCGCGTCCAGTGCAGGGCTGCAGAATCGTCGAGGGTGCGAAGCACCGGGAAATCACGTGTTTCCGGTCACTTCAACCGCGCGTCAGGCGACCGGCACGGCTCGCTTCGAACTGCTCGGACGCGGCGCGTCGCCGCGTTGACGCGAATTTTCCGTGTCGCTTAGCTTCGACCCGTCATCGCTTCGCGGTCGTCGGAAACGCGACGTGCGCAGTGACCAGGGGACGCACGTTCGACGCTCGCGACCGCACCGCGGCGGAGCGTGCACATCAGGGAAGAACCGCGTGGGTATGAGCACACCAGTCGCAGGATGGAGGTTCGCGGTAGTCGTCGGCGTCTGCCTGACCGCGATCGCCGGGTGTGCCACGCCCGATGCAGCGGACCCGCGCGGCAAATGGCGGCCTCTGCACCAGTTCGCGGAGGCACCGCAGGCGATTCCGCTGCAGCAGGCCTACATGTTCCAGGCGTTTCCATCAGACCAGACCCTCAAGACGTTGCTGACGCGCTGGTCGAACGATGCCGGGCTCGGTCTGTCGTATCTGCACGCCAACGACTACACGCTGCACGCACCGGTCGCGCAGCTCCGCACCACGAGCATCGAGCAGGCGGCCTCGGCGCTGTCGTCGGCGTATGCAGCGCAGGGCGTGCGGGTGTCGGCCGAACGCGGCGCGATCGTGGTCAGCCACGCGCAAGCCACTTCGGTTGCGACGGCCGACGGCGCAACGGACTGACGGGGCACGCATGTTCGGCAAACGCACCGCATCCCCGGAGATCGACAAGGCCGTCGCGCAGGGGGTCAGCTACGAACTCACCTTGACCGACCAGATGCGGCGCAGCGAGCGGCGCGCCTGGCGCGTGGCGGGCTGCGCGGTCGCGATGTCGGTGATCCTCGCCGGCGGCTACGTGCTGTTCCTGCCGCTCAAGGAACGCGTGCCCTATCTGGTGATGGCCGATCCCTACACCGGCACCGCCAGCATCGCGCGGCTCGCGGGCAACTTCAACGAACGCGACGTCACGATGGAAGAGGCGATCAACAAGAGCAATGTTGCCCAATTCGTGCTCGCGCGCGAATCCTACGACTCGGGACTGATCGGTCAGCGCAACTGGCGGACCACGCTGTCGATGGCCGGTCCTGCGGTCGCACCCGCCTACATCGGCCTGCATGCCGAACATAACCCCGAACGCCCGTTCCGGATCTACGGGACGGGCCGTTCGGTACGAACGCGGATTCTGAGCATCGTGCTGATCGGTGGAGGCGAAGGTCGCCGCCCGTCGGGTGCGACCGTTCGCTTCCAGCGCAGCCTCTACGACAAGTCGAATGGACGCGTGGAACCCATCGATGCACGGATCGCGACGCTCGAGTTCGCCTACAACCCGGAGCTGCGACTGAGCGATGAGGACCGCCTGCTCAATCCGCTGGGTTTCCGGGTGACGAACTACCGCGTCGACCTGGATTTCGCCGCCGGTCCCGTGCCGGATCGCGAGTTCCCCGTGCCGCGTCCTGCGGCGACGCCGTCGACGCTCGACGCGGCTGCGCCACCGCCGGCTTGGTCGGATGACGACGCCGACATCCCGCCGATCGAACCTGGCGTGACCGGAGCCCTCCCATGAGTCGTGGTGCACACCGCCGCCCGATCGCAGCCGCATGCCGCGCACTGGTCGCGCTGTTGCTGCTGGCCCCGCTGTCGGCGCTGGCGCAAGTCGTGGAGGAATACGCCTACCAGCCCGATGCCGTCTACCAGGTGCGGACCGGGCTGGGCATCACCACCCAGATCGAGCTCAGTGCGCACGAACAGATTCTCGACTACAGCAGCGGTTTCAGTGGCGGCTGGGAGATCAGTCGCCGCGACAACGTGTTCTACGTCAAACCGCGGAACGTCGACGTCGACACCAATCTGCTGGTGCGCACCGCCGCGCACGCCTACATCTTCGAGTTGAAGGTCGTCGCGAGCGACTGGCGCTCGCTCGATCAGGCACGGTCCGCCGGCGTGCAGTACAAGATCCGCTTCAGTTATCCGGGCGATACCCGCTTCGCGCCCGAGACGACCGAAGCGCCGGACGCCGCCGCCGAACTGAGTACCGGCCTGCAGCCCGACCGGCAGTACCACTTCCGTTACGACTACACCCAGCACCGGCGCACGCCGCACTGGCTGGTGCCATCGACGGTCTACGACGATCGGCGCTTCACCTATATCCGCATGGGGGACCGGGCCCGCTTTCCCAGCGGCAATTTTCCCGCGGTGTTCGCCCGGGACAGCGAACACGGCGAGGAGTTCGTCGTCAATTCGACGGTCGAAGGCGATGTGATCGTGGTCCATGGGACCTATCCCTTTCTGGTCGTCCGGCACGGCGCGCACGTCGTCGGCCTGCGCAGGAGTGCCGAGCCGTGAGCGAGCATCCCGTCGACTCCGAACGCGCGCCCGGTCCGGGCGGTCGCGGCCCGGCCAATCCCTACGAGGCGCGGGTGGGCCAGCAGGCGGATCTCGATGCGGACGCGCCGGTGCTGCAGGCGGCCGAGGTCCAACGCCTCAACCGCCGCGCGCTGGTGTTCCTCGCAGGCATCGTGCTGCTGCTCGGCGGGCTGGCGTTCTGGCTGTTTTCGGGCGGCGGTCCGGCCAGCGAGGACGCGCGTCCCCGCACGCAGACCGCCGAACAGATCGTGATCCCGGCCGCGCCGCGGGATCTGCCCGAACTGCCGGTGGCGAGGCCCGCAGCGCCGCCCCCGGAACTGCCGCCACTGCCGGTGATCGAGGACCCGCGTCCGGCGCCGTCCGCCGGCATGGGCGACGCGCTGTCAGGCGGCATGTTCTCCGGCAGCGCTCCGCCATCGCTGCTTGAGCGACGGATGCAGGATGTTGCCGGCGGATCGGGCATGTCCGGCATGTCGAGCACGGGGCCCGATGGAATGCCGGGTATGCCCGAAGGCTTCGGCGCGGCCGCGCCAGCGTCCGTCACGCAGGCGCCCGCGGATGGGCCCACCAGTGCACGCCCGCTCTACAGCCCCGACACCCTGCTGCTGCGCGGCACCTACATCCGGTGCGTGCTGCAATCGCGCGTCATCAGCGACTTTCCCGGCTACACCTCCTGCATCGTCACCGAGCCGGTGTACTCGGTGAACGGCAGACGCCTGCTGCTGCCGCGTGGTTCGAAGGTCATGGGCTTCTACAACGCCGACAGTGTCATCGGCGATCGCGCCGGCATCGTCTGGGACAGGATCACCACGCCCACCGGACTCGACGTCAACATGCGCAGCCCGGGTGTGGACGCCCTCGGCGCCGCCGGCAACGCGGGCCACTACACGGCGCACTGGGGCCAGCGGCTCGCCTCGGCATTGCTGATCAGCATGCTCAGCGACGCGTTCAAGTACGCGGCCGCCGAACACGGCCGGCCGCAGACGTCATTCGGCAACGGTTTCGTCGTGCAGAACCCTTACGAGAGCAACACCGCACGCACGCTCGAGCGGATGGCCAACATGGCCTTGGAGCGCAACATGGCGCGCCCACCGACCGTCACGATCAACCAGGGCACCGTGGTCAACGTCTACGTCGCACGCGATGTCGACTTCTCCGCGGTGGTGCGCTGAGCCGGCCATGGACCTCGAGCCCGCCACCGTCGCGCAGATCTCCAACCGGTTCCTCGAGTACCAGTACGAGGTGCTCGGCATCGGTGCACATATGCAGTCTTCGGACGTGACCGAGATCTGCATCAACCGGCCGGGCGAGCTGTATCTGGAAACCCGGGAGGGCTGGCGCCGCACCGACGTCCCGTCGCTGACGTTCGAGCGTGCGCGGCAGTTCTGCACGTCGATCGTCAACGAGAGCAATACGGGCCAGCGGATCACCGACGTCGATCCGATGGTGTCGCTGACGTTTCCCACCGGGCAACGCGCGCAGTTCGTGATTCCGCCGGCCTGCGACGCGGGGCGGGTCTCGATCACGATCCGACTGCCGTCGCGCTACGCCCGGACACTCGACGAGTACGAGCGCGACGGCTTCTTCGCCGAGATTCCCGAGACGTCGGCGTCGATCAGCGACCAGGATCGGGAACTGCTCGAACTGCGACGCGCCCGCGACTACGCGCAGTTCTTCCGCCAGGCCGTCCGCTACCACAAGAACATCGTCGTGGCCGGTGCGACCGGCAGCGGCAAGACCACGTTCATGAAATCCCTCGTCGACCACATTCCCGAGCAGGAACGGCTGGTGACGATCGAGGACGCCCGCGAACTCTTCCTGCGCCAGCCCAACGTCGTGCATCTGCTGTACTCGAAGGGCGGCCAGAGTGCGAGCAACGTCACCGCCAAGAGCTGCATGGAAGCCTGTCTGCGCATGAAGCCGGACCGGATCATCCTCGCCGAACTCCGCGGCGACGAGTCGTTCTACTTCATCCGCAACTGCGCCTCGGGCCATCCCGGGTCGATCACCAGTTGCCACGCGGGCAGCACCGAACAGACCTGGGACCAGCTCGCATTGATGGTCAAGGCATCCGCCGAAGGTGCGGGGCTGGAGTTCGACGTGATCAAGCGCCTGCTGCGCATGACGATCGAGATCGTCGTCCATATCAAGGCGCACGCGGGTCGCCGCTTCATCACCGGTATCGATTTCGATCCCGAACGCGCGGTGGCGGCATGAGCCGGGTGCCGACGTTCACGCAACCGCACGCGGCGGTCCACATGACGCGCACGCAGACGGGGAGGGCGCACTGATGCTGCCCGGCATGGAGCTGATGGGCTGCGTCGGGCTTGCCGTCCCTGCCGAGGTCATGCACCACGTGGTGCGTGTCGAGTCGTCGTACAACCCCTTCGCGATCGGTGTGGTCGGCGGCCGCCTGGCACGCCAGCCGCGGACGCTCGAGGAAGCGCTTTCGACCAGCCGGATGCTCGAGCGCGAGGGCTACAACTTCTCGCTCGGTCTGGCGCAGGTGAACCGGCACAACCTGCGACATTACGGGCTCGACTCACACGAGAAAGCCTTCGACATCTGTCCGAACCTGCGTGCAGGCGCGCAGATCCTCGCCGAGTGCCACACACGCGCCGGTGGCGACTGGGGCAAGGCCTTCAGCTGCTACTACTCGGGCAACTTCGTCACCGGCTACCAGCACGGCTACGTGCAGAAGGTGCTCGCCTCCTGGCAGGCCGTCGCGCCGGCACAGTCGATTCCGGTGATCCGCAACGGCGCTGCGTCCGCTCCTTCTTCGCGCGTCGGCGAGGTCGCAGCGCCGTCCTCGAGGCTGGCCCGCCGCGTGCAGGAAGCTGCCGGTGCACCACGTGTAGACAGGACTCCCTCTGCGACTGCGATTGCCGGACAGGCAGCGCCCACGGATTCGCCGGTCCGTCTTCAGGCGAGCGGGGCCGCGCTGCCGGCGTCCGTCCGCCACGCACCCGACGCGATTTCGCTGCAGACCGACGCGGACGCCCCGGTCACGGTGCAGCTCACGTCCGCGCCGCCCCAACAGCGCGCGCCGACCACCAGCACGTCCGGTCAATCCGGGACGTCCAACCACGCCATCGACACCGCCTTCGTGTTCTGAACAGACCGGCCAACCATCGAACTCTCCACCGCCAACGCCAAGGACAGCATCATGCAGAAGATCATCACTCCCGATCGCGCCCGCCATGCCCGCACCCGACTGCGCGAGGCGCTCGCCTGCGGCGCGCTCGCGCTGCTCCCGATCATCGCCTGGGCCCAGGACGTGGCCGGTGCGACCACACGGGTGCAGAGCTTCTTCGGCAACATCAACGCGCTGCTGAACGTCGCATCGATCGCGGTCGTCACCATTGCGATCATCTTTGCCGGCTACCAGATCGCGTTCAACCACAAGCGCATCGGTGACGTCGCACCGGTCCTGATCGGTGGCTTCCTGATCGGCGCCGCGGCGCAGATCGCCAAGATGCTGCTGCCCGACGACGTCACGTCGACCGCCATGATCGCGGTCCAGCTGCTGCCGGGCTATGCGTAAGGACATCCTGTTCCGCGGCTGCACGCGCCCGCCGATGTTCATGGGCGTGCCTTACCTGCCGTTCGCGGTGGGTGCGGGCGCCTGTCTGCTGCTGACGTTCTATATCGACATGTTCTTCCTGGCGTTGCTGCCGTTCGTGATCATGGTCATGCGGCAGATGGCCAGACGCGACGAGATGATCTTCCGCCTGCTGGGCCTGCGCTGGATGTTCCGGCTCCGTGCCCGGGATGTCGGCCGGCACGGCAACGTCTGGATCTTCACGGCGAACAGCTACCGGCCGGACATCCACGACGGCCGCAGGACATCCTGACCATGCGCGCGCCCGCCACGTCGATCGCCGAGTTCGTGCCGCTGTCGGCCCATGTGTCACCGCATGTGGTCAAGACCACCGGCGGTGACTATCTGCTGACCTGGCGTCTGGGCGGCCTGCCGTTCGTCGGGCGGGAGACGTGGGAACTCGAACACCGGCACGCCACCTTCAACCGCATGCTGCAGACGCTGCGCGCGCCGGATTTCGTCAACGTCGCGTTCTGGGTCCACGACGTGCGCAGACGCGGTCATATCGATATGTCGGCCGATTTCGCGCAGACGTTCAACGAGGCGCTGTCCGACCAGTACTTCGAGGCGCTCTCCACGCAGAAGATCATGCAGAACGAGCTGTACCTGACGATGATCTTCCGGCCGGTCGTCAGCGGCAAGAAACTCGTCGAGAAATCCTCCGATCTCGCGCGACTGCAGGCGGAGCAGGATCAGGCGGTGGCCAAGCTCGTCGAGCTGGCCGGCAATGTGGAAGCGGTGCTCCGGGATTACGCGCCCGCGCGGCTCGGCATGTACGCCGGCGACAACGGTGTCGTCTTCTCCGAGACGCTGGAGTTGTTCGCCTACCTGTTGAACCGGATCGACGCCCCGGTCCCGGTACTGCGCGCGCCGGTCTGCGATTACCTCGCGGTGAGCGGACACACCTTCTCGGCTCGCACAGGCGACTTCGTGATCAGTACGCCGGGGGGCGGCAACCAGTACGGCGCGATCCTCAACATCAAGGAATACACCGACGCCACCTGGCCGGGCATCCTCAATGCGCTGAAGTATCTCGACTTCGAGTACGTCATCACGCACTCCTTCAGCCCGATGGGTCGGCAGGACGCGTTGAAGGTGCTCGACCGCACCAAGGGCATGATGATCTCCTCCGGCGACAAGGCAGTGAGCCAGATCGCGGAACTCGATCACGCGATGGACGAGATCGCATCGGGCAATTTCGTGCTCGGCGAGTACCACTTCATCATGGCGCTGTACGCGCCGGACCAGCAGGCGCTGGCGCAGCAGATCGCCACGACGCGTGCCGAACTGTCCAACGCCGGATTCGTGTCGGTGAAGGAAGACCTCGCAGTCTGCGCGTCGTTCTATTCCCAGCTGCCGGCGAACTGGAAGTTCCGCACCCGGCTGGCCAACGTCAGCTCTCTGAACTTCCTCGGGCTCTCGCCGCTGCACAACTTCGCCACCGGCAAGCGCGCGCACAATCCGTGGGGTGACGCCGTCACGGCGTTGCAGACCACCAACGGTCAGCCCTACTACTTCAACTTCCACGCCACGCATCCGGCCGAGCATTCGCTGGGGGAGAAGGCGATCGCCAACACCATGGTGATCGGCAAGTCCGGCACCGGCAAGACGGCGTTGATCAACTTCCTGCTGAGCCAGGTGCAGAAGTTTGATCCCGTGCCCACCATCTTCTTCTTCGACAAGGACCGCGGCGCCGAGATCTTCGTGCGGGCCTGTGGCGGCGCCTATCTCGCGCTGGAGAACGGCGCGCCGACCGGCTTCAATCCGTTCCAGTGCGCGCACACCGAGGCCAACGTGCAGTTTCTCGCCGGGCTGATCAAAGTACTGGCCGGAAAGTCCCAGTACACGGCGCGCGAGGACGAGGACATCCACCGGGCCGTGGAGAGCATTCTCGACATGCCGGCCCCGCTGCGTTCGATGGGCAACTTCCAGAAGAGCCTGCCCAACATGGGCGACGACGGGCTGTACGCGCGCCTGCGCAAATGGACGGCAGGAAACGCACTGGGCTGGGTGTTCGACAATCCCGTGGACGTCATCGATCTGGAGCGCGCCAGCATCATCGGCTTCGACTACACCGAGGTCATCGACAACCCCGAAGTGCGCGTGCCGGTCATCAATTATCTGCTGCACCGGCTCGAAGCGCTCATCGATGGCCGGCCGCTGATCTACGTCATGGACGAGTTCTGGAAGATCCTCGACGGCGGCGGCGCGCTCAAGGAGTTCGCCAAGAACAAGCAGAAGACGATCCGCAAGCAGAACGGCCTGGGTATCTTCGCGACGCAGAGTCCGGAGGACGCGCTGGCGAGCGATATCTCCGCGGCCCTGATCGAACAGACGGCGACCCTGATTCTGCTGCCCAATCCGAACGCGTCGCGGAAGGACTACGTCGAAGGCCTGAAGCTGACCGAAGCGGAGTTCGAAGTCGTCCGCTCGCTCGACGAGCGTTCGCGCAGCTTCCTGGTCAAGCAGGGTCATGCCTCGACCGTGTGCCAGTTGAATCTGCGCGGTATGGACGACGCCCTGGCGGTCATCTCGTCGAGTACCGACAACATCGAGATCATGCATCGGATCGTCGCGGAGCAGGCGACGTCCCTGGGCATCGCGCATGGCGAGCTCGGCCCCGAACACTGGTTGCCCGCGTTCTATGCGCAACGGAAAGGATCCGGACGGGCTCGTCACGGGCAGAGTTCGGTTCAACCGGTCGACCGCCCGGACGCCGTCGCACTCGTGGATCGATGACTTTCCCCGCCACACGGACACAGGAGGTGTCGCATGAGGTCCCGGATCAGCCATCAGGCGGGTGCACACAGCCTCGCCAGCGGTCTGTATCGCACATTCGGAATCCACCTCGGTTGGCCGCGCTTGCGGCGCCGGTTTGTCGTGGCGATCGCGGTCGCCGCCATTCTCGCCACAGGCGCCGCGACGGCCGCGTGGCAGGTCCATGATCGCGAGACCTACCAGCAGGTGCAGCAACTGCGCGACCGCATCGGCGGAGGCGGCAGCACGACCGTCGTCGGCGAGCTGCAGAAGGTCAACACGCGGTTGCAGGTCGATCACAAGCCGGCCGGCGAGACCGTGGAACTCGTCGCCGAGCCGGAAGGCACGGCCAAACTCGATCCGTCCGCACCGTCAACCGCGTCCCTGAGCATCGGCAGGCTGTGTCCGTCCGGTATCTCGAGCGGTCTCGGGCAGCGGCAGCGCACGCTCTGCCGCGAGATGGTGCAGACCGAGCTCGCACAGTACGCATTCGCGATGCGGATGTTCGAGCGTGCAGCCGAGCACCATGCGCGTCTGGAAGCGATCGAGCAGCGTCGCCGTGCGCTGGGCGCGGACGACTATGCCGACCTGCAAGCCAATTCAAACGAGCTGCTGGCGCTGACCGCACTGATGGACAACGATCGCGACCGTTTCCAGACCTATATGCGGGCCTATGAGGCCCGGGTCGCACACATCCGGCACACGCAGATCGCGCTGACCCGCAATCTGTTCACCGGCCGGGGCGGCGTGGACCTGCCCGCCTCGCTGTAACGACTTCGGAGTTCGACATGGACAGTCTGGCCGGCTTCGCCCAGTGGGCGTTCTTCGCGCTGATCTTCGAGTTTCTGAACTCGCAGATCGCCTCGTTCCAGACCGGTCTGATCGCGCGCGGCACGCAGTTCGTCAGCGGCCTCGCGCTGACGCTCTGCACACTGTGGGTCCTGATGCAGGGCTTCATGATCGTCACCGGACGCAGCCGGGAATCGATGATGGGCCTGGTCGTCGGCTCGCTGCGGGTGTTCCTGATCGTATCGGCCGCGACCGCGATGTCGTTCGCCGGCACCAACCTGACCAGCTTCCTCGCTGACGGCTTGCCGAAATCGATCAACACCATCGTGACCGGCACCGACGAAAAGCCCGAAGAGTCGATCGACAAGAATCTGAAGATCATGGGGTTGATCTTCGTGCTGGTGGACCGGGTCGGCGTCGGCACGGACGACCCGCAGAACAAGACCAGCCAGGACAGGACGATCACGCTGATGGGCATCGGCATCGCAGGGCCCTCCGTCGTCGGCGGCGCGATGCTGCTGCTCTACAAGATCGCGCTGGTGCTCTTCGTCGGGTTCGGACCGCTTTTCATCCTGTGCCTGATGTTCGACCAGACCAAGGACCTGTTCAAACGGTGGCTGCTGTACGGCCTCGGGACCATGTTCAGCCTCGCCGTGCTGTCCTTCATGGTGTCTGTGGCGACCAAACTGGTCGCGATCACCGCCGCCGCCATGCTGCTGCAATACACCCTGATGACGCAGGAAATCATCGACGTGCCTGGTGTCGTACCCCCGGGCGGCCTCAATGCGGCGGCCATGCAGCAAGGCGGCATCGGCCTGCTGATGTCGGTGTTGATGGTAATGGCACCCCCGATGGCCGCAATGTTCTTCAGCGGGACGCTGGGGCAGTTCGCAGCCAATTCCAGTTTCGGTGCTGTCGGTCGCAATAGCTCGGGTCAGGTTGCTGATACAACTATGCCCACGCAGCGCTCAGGCCCTAGAAAAAGGACTGACGATGACGGTTACGTTGATGGCGTGAGAGGTAGATAGGGCCTCGCAGTCGCGGGCTGGTCCAAGGAGCGGATTCGGAATGCTACGAGCAGTTTTTTTCTTCTCTACTCTTGGTATCGGGCTCCTGCTTTGGGGCGTTCCAAGTTATGCACAGATGACGCCTTCGCAGCAGGCTCAGGTGCCTGAGAGCAATCCCAACTCGAGCTTTTACAACTCTCGCTATCTGCCTTCGTTAGGCGCTTCTGACCCCCATTACCCTTGGATCGACCGCTTTGGCGCTTATGCAATGAGCCGTAGCACGGGATGGTCAGGCTGGGCTCAAGATGCCGCGTCAGAGAAATCCGCTGACTCAGATGCGCTTGAGCAATGTCGAGTGCGGAGTGGCGGAGTAACTGATTGCGAGATCATTTTTACTTTCCAGAATCAGTGCGGCGCCGTCGTCCGGTCTGAGCGTCACACGGCATATGGAAGAGCGGATGAACTCGAGGGTGCGCGAGATGCGGCCACGCGCAGATGCGAAGCTTTGGGCGGCGTATGCGAAGTGTTCAGAGAAGGTTGCAGTCTTCCTGAACTGAGACGTTAGCTCTCTCCAACAGTATGCGTTTCATCGATACCCTTCTTTGACTGAAGTGGCGGTAGTCGGTTAGCCCTTACTGGCGCGGCTTCTGAGAAGCAGTTGGCGGCGAAGGGAGCTTGCCTTGCCTTGCGGCAATGGGTCTCGTTGCCTAGTGATCACTTCCCGCCACACTCTCAATCAATATCACTGCGCAGGCATCAGCCGCTTGCAGTACTCCGCGCGCTCGCGTCTCGCCAGACTCCGTGAGTCATCCAGCTCGAGCTTGACGCCCGCGAGTGAGCCTCTGGTCTCTTCCCGGCGGATGTCGCGCAGCTGACGCTCACGCCAAAGAACGGGCGACGCGGGTACGGGGCGCGGAGTTCAGCGTCGACTGCAAATAGACAGTGCGATCGACGCTGGGATCGGAATTGAGGCGAATCGCGATACGTTGAGCAATCCGATGCCCGCAATTGCAAGAGGTAGCCGATAGCCATCTTCGGACGGGTGCTGCCGCCGATCTGGAGCGGCAGCATGCGGTCGGCGAGCCAAGCGCCGCGAACGTCGGAGTCATCTGATGGGCGGTCAGGGTGAGGGTGCAGTCTCCGACTGGATAGTCCGTTGTGCGAAACCGGCGCCACAATCGCGATGGCGGTCAGTGTAGGAAAAGGCGTGCGCGCAGGCGGTTCTGATCGTCGTTTGGGAGAGCCTCTTGACAGGCGCTGGCCTGAAAAGCGTCTCGATCGGAATTGTCTCGCGCGCCGCGATGCGTCACGGGGGCGCCGCGATCGGCTCGGCTGGTAGACTGTGCAGCGCTGTCCGGGCTGGCGCCCACGCGCCGCGCGGCCACGTCTTTCCCACTTTTGCCGCGTGCGCGCGGCTGCAGGAGTCCGGATTCATGGCGATCAAGGTAGGCATCAACGGCTTCGGCCGCATCGGCCGCAACGTGCTGCGTTCGGCAGTGGAGAACTTCGACGGCGACATCGAGATCGTCGCGATCAACGATCTGCTGGAGCCGGACTACCTGGCCTACATGCTGTCCTACGACTCGGTGCACGGCCGCTTCAAGGGCACGGTGTCGGTCGAGGGCAACACGCTGACCGTCAACGGCAAGCAGATCCGCCTGACCCAGGAACGCGATCCGGGCAACCTGAAGTGGGACGAGGTGGGCGCCGACGTCGTCATCGAGTCGACCGGCCTGTTCCTGACCAAGGACACCGCACAGAAGCACATCGACGCGGGCGCGAAGAAGGTGATCCTGTCGGCGCCGTCGAAGGACGACACGCCGATGTTCGTGTTCGGCGTCAACGACAAGTCCTACGCCGGCGAGGCGATCATCTCCAACGCCTCGTGCACCACCAACTGCCTGGCGCCGATCGCCAAGGTCATGCACGACAAGTGGGGCATCAAGCGCGGCCTGATGACCACCGTGCACGCGGCGACCGCGACGCAGAAGACCGTCGACGGCCCGAGCAACAAGGACTGGCGCGGCGGCCGCGGCATCCTGGAGAACATCATTCCGTCCTCGACCGGTGCGGCCAAGGCCGTCGGCGTGGTGATCCCGGAGCTCAACAAGAAGCTCACCGGCATGAGCTTCCGCGTGCCGACGTCCGACGTGTCGGTGGTCGACTTGGTGGTCGAACTCGACAAGCCGGCAAGCTACGAGGAAATCTGCGCCGAAATGAAGGCGCAGAGCGAAGGCGCGCTCAAGGGCATTCTGGGCTACACCGAAGACAAGGTCGTCGCGACTGACTTCCGCGGCGAGACCTGCACCTCGGTGTTCGACGCCGAGGCGGGCATCGCGCTCGACCCGACCTTCGTCAAGCTGGTCAGCTGGTACGACAACGAGTGGGGCTACTCCAACAAGTGCCTGGAGATGGTCCGCGTGGTCGCGGCCAAGTAACCGCGCAGTCTCGCGACGCGATACCCGAAGCCCCGCACATGCGGGGCTTCTTGTTTTCGGACGTTCGCCGCGTAAGGTGGCCGGGCGCGCCCCTCCGGCGCCGCGGGGGTGCCATGGAAGAACTCGTCGTACTGATCGGGCTCGCGCTGCTGACGGTGCCCGTTCTGCTGGTCGTCGGACTGGTCATGCTGTTCGGCCTGCGCCGCCGCGTGGCCGATCTCGAAGACCTCAGCGAGCGGCTGCGCGCGGAGATCGCCGGTCGGGCGATGCCGGCAGCGCCTACGCCTGCCGTGGCATCGCGCGCGGCGCCTCCCGCTTCGGTAGCCACGCCCGTCGAGAGCCCATCGGCTGCGCCGCCGATCACCGAACCCCCGCGCCCCGCATCGAATGCACCCGTCGCAGGCCCGCCGCCGTTGCCGCTCACGGTGCCGCGCGCGAGCTGGCGTGATGCGGATCCCGTGCGTCCAGCCACGTCCGATGCGCCGCGGGCCGCACCCGCCGCGCCGGCAGGGCCGGACGTGTTCGAACGCGGCCTGCGTCTGGTCCGGCATTGGTTCACCTCCGGCAATGTGCCGGTGAAGATCGGCATGCTGGTGCTGTTCGCCGGCGTGGCCGCATTGCTCAAGTACGCCAGTGACGCTGGCCTGCTGCAGGTGCCGGTGTCGCTGCGTCTGGCCGGGGTGTCGGTGGCCGCGGTGGCCGGGCTGGTGTTCGGCTGGATGCGACGCGCCAGCCACCGGACATTCGCGCTCAGCCTGCAGGGCGGGATGATCGGCATCCTGTTGCTGGTGGTGTTCGCCGCGTCGCGGATGTTCGGCCTGGTGCCGATGGAATTCGCGTTCGCCGCCAGCGTGGCGCTGGTGTTCGGCGCCGGGGCGCTGGCGGTGCTGCAGGGCGCGATGGCACTTGCGGTGTTCGCGGTGCTGGCCGGCTTCCTCGCGCCGATCTGGCTGTCGACCGGCGGCGGCAATCACGTCGCGCTGTTCGGTTACTACGCGGTGCTCAACGCGGCGATCGTCGCCATCGCCTGGTTCCGCGCATGGCGCCTGCTCAACCTGCTGGGCTTCGTCTTCACGTTTGGCATCGGCACGCTGTGGGGCGTGCTCGATTACGAGGCCGCCGACTACGCGTCCGCGCAGGCGTTCCTCGCGGTGTTCTTCGCGATCTATCTGGCGGTGCCCTTGCTGCACGCACGGCGCAGGCCGGTGGGGCGTCGCGATCTGATCGATGGCTGTCTCGTGTTCGGCACGCCGCTGATCGCGTTCTCGCTGCAGTCGGGGCTGATGCGTGACAACACGACCACGCTGGCCCTGTGCGCGCTCGGTCTCGCGGCGGTGTACGCCGGCCTGTCGTGGTGGTTGCGTCGCGGCGGTCGCTTCGAGGTGCTGCAGCAGTCGTATGCGCTGTTGGCCGCGGGCTTCGCGACGCTGGCCGTGCCGCTGGCGCTGTCGGCGCAGGCCACCGCCAGCGTGTTCGCGCTCGAAGGTGCGGCGCTGGTGTGGCTGGGGCTGCGTCAGCAGCGGCGCCTGCCGCGCTGGTCGGGCATCGCGCTGCAGATCGCGGCGCTGGTCGCGTATGTGTTCGCGGCCGGCAATACGACGATCGACGAGACGCCGTTCGTGCACGGCCTGTTCGTCGGCGCGATGTTGTTCGTGATCGCCGGGCTCGCGATCGCCTGGGCGTATTCCCGTGCAGGTGCCGTCGCGCCCGCGCGCATCGCCTACGTCTGGGCGATGTTCTGGTGGCTCGGTGCGTGGGTATTCGAACTGCAGCGCGTGCTGCCGGGACGCGACGTCCCCGATGCGTGGCTGGTGCTCGCCGCGGTCACCGGCTGGCTGGCGGCGGAGCGCAACCGGCGCGTGTTCGATCCCTTGCTGGCCGGCACCGCGTGCCTGGCGCTGGCGGCCGCATTGCCGCTGGCGGTCCTGCAGGCCGAAGCGCATCAGCAGCCGTTCGCCGGCAACGGCGTCTGGGCGTGGCTCGTGTTCGCCGCGCTCGGCGTGCGCAGCCTGTTGTGTCTGCGCGTCGGCGACAGCGGGTTCGCCCGCGCCGCGCAGTTCGTCTGGTGGCTGCTGTGGCCGTTCGCGGTGTCGCTGTTGCTGGTGCAGCTGTCCGACCGGATCGGCGGAGGCGATGGCTGGTGGCTCGTGGCCGCGGTTGCGCCCTGGCTGGCGATCAGCGCGGTGGCGCTGCTGCGTTGGCCGTGGCTCACGCACCCGCTCGGCGCGGCGTTCGATCCCATGCGCGGGGCGTTCCGCACGACCTGTTGCGGGCTGCTGGCGCTCTGGTGGTGCGTGGCGCTCGGCAACGCCGGCAACCCCGCACCGCTGCCGTGGATCGCGCTGCTCAATCCGCTCGACCTCGCCCAGATCGCGGCGCTGCTGCTGATCGCACGCTGGGTGTGGTCCGGCGACGCGCCGGTCGGCGCGCGCGCTCGCATGCCGCTGCTGTCGGTCGGCGCGTTCCTGCTGGTCACCGCGATCACGCTGCGTGGCGCGCATCACTGGGGCGGCGTGCCGTGGAGCATGGCGCTCGTCGACAGCAGCCTGGCGCAGACCAGCCTGACCATCGTGTGGAGCGTGCTCGGCGTACTCGGCTGGGTCATCGGCTCACGCCGTGGCCAGCGCGTGCTGTGGCTGGCGGGCGCAGTGCTGATGGCGATCGTGCTGGCGAAGCTGGTGCTGGTGGATCGCAGCCATCTCGGCAATCTGTGGGGCATCGGTTCGTTCATCGCCTACGGCCTGCTGTGCACGGTCGTCGGCTTCTTCGCGCCCGCGCCGCCACGAACCCCCACTTTCGAACCGGCACAGGAGGCCGGCGCATGAACCGGACTCTGAAATGCCTGGCCGTCCTCACCGGCGGCGTGCTGTGCAGTGTGGCGATCGCAGCTGCCGGCGATGACGCCTTCGTCGCGCAGTGGCCGCTGGATCTGCCATCGTCCGATGCCGGCGCCTACGAGGTCGAACTCGACGACGCGATCTATGCGACCACGGTGTCGCCGGCGCTGCGCGATCTGGTGATCGTCAACGGTGCGGGCCGTCAGGTGCCGGCGCTGCTGCAGTCGGCGCCGGCGCCCGCGGCGCGCCGCACCACGCAGGCGCTGGCGTGGTTCCCGCTGCCGGCGACGGCGGCGCGCGCGGGCAGCGACATCGCCGCGATCAGCGAACTCGATCCCGACGGCCGCCTGCGCCGCATCCAGTGGCAGTCCGCGCCGGGCGATGCGCCGCCGGCCGCGTTGCTGGTGGATGCCAGCGCATCGGCGTTGCCGCTGCAGGCGCTGGTGCTGGACTGGGGCGTCGCGGACGTGGCGTTCGAGCGCACGATGCGGGTCGAGGGCTCGGAGGATCTGCGCGACTGGCAGCCGTTGTCCGCAGGCGGTCGTCTGCTCGATCTGCGTCGCGGCGAAGCGCGGCTGGTCGAGCGGCGCATCGTGTTCGATACGCCGGTGCGCACGCGCTATCTGCGTCTCTCGCCGGGTGCCGGCGCCGGTGCGATGCCGGCAATCGTCTCGGTGACCGGTGAATCGCCGGCGATGACCGATTCGCCGGCCCTGCAATGGCGTGCCCTCGAACCGGTCGGACCGGCCGATGCACAGGGTGGGCTCGTATTCCATCTCGATGCGCGCGTGCCTGTGACGCATGTCGATCTCGGTTTCGACGGCAACGCGACCGCGCGCTGGACGCTGTCGGTGCGCGAGCACGAGGCGGCGCCATGGCGCACGGTCGCCAGCGACTGGCTGGTCTATCGGATCGGGGCCGATGCGGCGTCCCGCACCCCGCCGCTCGCCCTCGATGCAGTCGTGCGCGAACGCCAGTGGCGGCTGGTGCCCGATGCGCCCGCCGCCGGTGCGGCGCCGGTGCTGCGACTCGGCTATCGCCCCGAGCGTCTGGTGTTCGTCGCCGAGGGCGCGCCGCCGTTCTCGCTGCGCGCGGGCAGTGGCCGTGCCACGCGTGTCGATGCAGCGGTCGCACCCTTGCTCGCCGATCTGCGGGCGCGCAATGGGGGGCGCTGGACGCCTGCGGTCGCGACGCTGGGCGCGCGGACCGAACTCGCCGGCGCAGCCGCACTCGACGACACACCGCCGCGTGACTGGAGCACGTGGCTGCTGTGGGGCGTGCTGGTGCTGGGCGTGCTGCTGGTCGGCGGCTTCGCGTTGAGTCTGCTGCGGGCGCCGAAGCCGCGTTGAGGGGGCGAGCGCGCTCCCACGGGCGTCGAAGCGACAGCGGGTTTGCCTGCCCGC
Source organism: Lysobacteraceae bacterium PS02340 (assembly GCA_029959605.1). Taxonomy (GTDB): domain Bacteria; phylum Pseudomonadota; class Gammaproteobacteria; order Xanthomonadales; family Xanthomonadaceae; genus Luteimonas; species Luteimonas flava. Next base: position 87,757 of record JASCOC010000012.1, read on the forward strand.
GTCCACACCGCGGACAATGGGCGGCTGACGCATACGCGTTCTCCTTCCGAATACAGCGAGCCCAGCGCCATGACCATCGTCCGCATGACCGACCTCGACCTTTCCGGCAAGCGCGTGCTGATCCGGCAGGATCTCAACGTCCCCGTCGATGGCGGCACGATCACCTCCGACCAGCGCATCACCGCGTCGCTGCCGACGTTGAAGGCCGCTCTGGCGCAGGGCGCGGCGGTCATGGTGACCTCGCATCTGGGGCGGCCGAAGGAAGGCAGCTGGAGCGAAGCCGACTCGCTGGCGCCGGTGGCCGCGCGGCTGTCCGAGCTGCTCGGCATCGACGTGCCGCTGGTGCGCGACTGGGTCGATGGTGTTGAGGTCGCGCCGGGCCAGCTGGTGCTGCTCGAGAATTGCCGCATGAACGTCGGCGAGAAGGACGACGACGAGGCGCTGTCGAAGAAATACGCAGCGCTGTGCGACGTGTTCGTCATGGATGCCTTCGGCACCGCGCACCGCGCGCAGGCGTCGACGCACGGCGTGATCCGTCATGCGGCCACCGCCGCGGGCGGCCCGCTGCTGATGGCTGAACTCGATGCGCTGGCCAAGGCGCTCGACGCGCCGGCGCGCCCGCTGCTGGCCATCGTCGCCGGCAGCAAGGTGTCGACCAAGCTCGAGCTGCTGTCGTCGCTGGTCGGCAAGGTTGACCAGCTGATCGTCGGCGGCGGCATCGCCAACACCTTCATCGCCGCGCTGGGTCACGGCGTCGGCAAGTCGCTGGTCGAGACCGATCTGCTCGACACCGCGAAGCAGATCATGGCCGACGCCAAGGCACGCGGCGCCGACATTCCGGTGCCGACCGACGTCGTCGTTGCGCCTGCGTTCGCGGCCGATGCCCCGGCGACGGTCAAGGCGGTGGACGCGGTCGAGGCTGACGACATGATCCTCGACATCGGCCCGGATACCGCGAAGCGCTACGCCGCGATGATCGCCGATGCCGGCACCGTGGTCTGGAACGGCCCGGTCGGCGTGTTCGAGTTCGATGCGTTCGGCAAGGGCACCGAGGCGCTGGCGCGCGCGGTCGCGTCGTCGAAGGCGTTCTCGATCGCCGGTGGCGGCGACACGCTGGCGGCGGTCGACAAGTACGGCATCGCCGATGACGTGTCCTACATCTCCACCGGTGGCGGCGCGTTCCTCGAATTCCTCGAAGGCAAGACGCTGCCGGCGGTCGCGGCGCTCGACGCCCGCGGCGCATGACGCAGGCGCTGTTCTTCGATCTCGACGGCACGCTGATCGACTCGGAGCCGGGCATCCTCGGTGGCATCGCGCACACGCTCGATGCGCTGGGACATCCGCCGCTGTCGCGCGAGGCGCTGCTGCCGTGGATCGGCCCGCCGCTGCGCGACAGCTACGAGGCGCTGTTCGACGGCGACCGGTCGCGTGCCGAGCGCGCGGTCGCGCTGTATCGCGAACGCTACGACGCGCAGGGCTGGCGCGAGCATTCGGTCTACGCCGACATTCCGGAGACGATCGCCGCGCTGCAGGCCGCCGGTCACCGGCTGGCGGTCGTCACTTCGAAGAACGAAGGCTTCGCGCGGCGCATCCTCGAGTCGCTGCCGTTCGGCGCGGCATTCGAGACCGTGGTCGGCGCGAGCGACGACGGCACGCGCCGTTACAAGCGCGAACTGATCGCCGAAGCGCTGTCGCGGCTCGCGCTGACCGCGGCGGACGCAGTCATGATCGGCGACCGTCGTTACGACATGGAAGGCGCGCGTCAGCACGGCATGCGCGGCATCGGCGTGCTGTGGGGCTTCGGCGCCGCAGAGGAGCTGCGCGCGGCGGGCGCGGATGTCGTCGTCGATTCGCCGGCCGCGCTGCGCGCCGCACTGGCCTGAGCGACGCGACCGTGCACGGGTCGCGTTCAGTGCGAGACCCGGCGCCGCAAATGCGCGCCGCGCCGCATGCTTTAACGCTTCGCCAACCCGCCATTGCCGCTTCGCTGCGAGGGTGAGGCCGCGGCGATCGGCCGCGACGTGGAGGGCAGCATCATGAAGACACGGACCCGTTGGGGCCTCGGCATTCTGGCCACCTGTCTGCTGGCCGGTGCCGGCATCGCCGGCGCGAACGGATTCCCCGGCGCCGAGATGTACTACGACGATGCCGGCATACTGGTCGGCGAGGCGACGTTCGGGTGTGTGCCGAACCAGGCCTGGGGTGAGGTGACCGACAACGTGGTGGTCCGCGCCGGCTGCGGGGTTTCGCAGTAAGCTTCGAGAACGGCGCGCCAGCTCTGGTGCGCCGTTTTCATGTTGCCGTGCAACGTGCGGCTGACCACCGGTGGACATTAGACTTGGCGCCATGACCACGACCGACCTGCCTTCCGTTCCGGCGCACCGTCGCCGCACCCGTATTCTCGCCACGCTGGGCCCCGCGACCGATGCGCCCGGTGTGCTCGATGCGCTCATCGCCGCCGGCGTCAACGCCGTGCGCCTGAACTTCTCGCACGGCGATCCGTCCTCGCAGCAGGTGCGCGCCGAAGCCGTACGCGCCGCGGCCGACCGCGCCGGCGTCGAGATCGGCATCCTCGCCGACCTGCCGGGTCCGAAGATCCGCATCGAGAAGTTCGCCGAGGGCAAGGTGCAGCTGCGCGCTGGCGCGCGCTTCGATCTGGTCGCCGATCCCGCGGCGCCTCCGGGCACCGTCGACGAAGTCGGCGTCAGCTATCTCGGCCTGCCCGGCGACGTGGAAGCCGGCGACGTGCTGCTGCTCGACGACGGCCTGATGCAGCTGCAGGTCACCGCCGTCGAAGGCGCGCGCATCGTCACCACCGTGCTCAATGACGGCGTGCTGTCGAACCGCAAGGGGCTCAACAAGCAGGGCGGCGGCCTGTCGCTCGGCGCGCTGACCGACCACGACCGCCAGCTGATCAAGGTCGCGGCCGACATCGGCGTCGACTTCATCGCGGTGTCGTTCTGCCGCAACGCGGCCGACATGGAAGAGGCACGTTCGATCGCACGCTCGCACGGCAGCGATGCCGCGCTGGTGTCGAAGATCGAGCGCACCGAGGCGATCGACAACCTCGCCGAGATCATCGACGCCAGCGACGTGGTGATGGTCGCGCGTGGCGATCTGGGTGTGGAAATCGGCGATGCCGAGCTGCCGGGCCTGCAGAAGAAGATCATCCGCGAGTCGCTGGCCCGCAACAAAGTGGTGATCACCGCGACGCAGATGCTGCAGTCGATGGTCGAGAGCCCGATGCCGACGCGCGCTGAAGTGCTGGACGTGGCCAACTCGGTCATCGACGGCACCGATGCGGTGATGCTCTCGGCCGAGACCGCCGCCGGTGCGTATCCGGTGCGCGCGGTCGAAGCCATGGCACGCATCTGCGTCGGCGCCGAACGCCAGTTCGCCCACGACACCGATTTCGAGAAGGCGCAGCGCAACCTCGAACGCGCCGACCATGCGATCGCGATGGCGGCGATGTTCCTGTCCGAGCACGTGGGCGTCGGCGCGATCGTCGCGATGACCGAATCCGGCGGCACCGCGCGCTATCTGTCGCGCTTCCGCGGTGGCGCGTCGATCTATGCGTTCGCCCGTCACGACGGCGCACGCCGGCGCATGTCGCTGATGCGCGATGTGTTTCCGTTCAATTACGACAGCCGCGGCCAGACCCCGCGCGAGGCCGCGCGCGGCAGCGTGCGCCTGCTGGTCGAAGCCGGTCTGCTCGGCCCCGGCCAGCGCGTCGTATTCACCAGCGGCGAGCACATGGAAACCCATGGCGCCACGAACACGTTGCGCCTGCTGCAGGTCGGCGTCGACGGCCGCGCCGAGGGGCTGGGCGAGCTGTAACGCCGGCTGTGCGTTCGCTGGCTGCGTCAGCGACGCGCCGTCTCCGGAGGCCCGGCCGATGCGCCGGGCTATAATCGCGGCCCTTTCCCGTCGCGATCCCGGAACCCGTCATGAGCATCGAACAGCTTGCCGAAACCGCCCAGGCCATGGTGGCGAAGGGCAAGGGCATCATCGCGATCGACGAGTCGACGGGCACGATCGGCAAGCGCTTCGAGCAGGTCGGCATTCCGAACAACGAAGAAAACCGCCGCGCCTACCGCGAGCTGCTGCTCACCACGCCGAAGCTGTCCGAGCACATCAGCGGCGCGATCCTGTTCGACGAGACCCTGCGCCAGTCGACCAAGGCCGGCGTGCCGTTCGCGAAGTACCTGTCGCAGCACGGCATCATTCCGGGCATCAAAGTCGACAAGGGCACGCACGCGCTGGCGGGCTTCCCCGGCGAGCTGGTGACCGAAGGTCTCGACGGCCTGCGTGCGCGCCTGGAGGAGTACTACAAGCTCGGCGCGCGGTTCGCCAAATGGCGCGCGGTGATCACCATCGGCGAAGACATGCCGTCGGGCACCTGCATCGACGTCAACGCGCACGCGCTCGCGCGCTACGCCGCGCTGTGCCAGGAGCAGGGCCTGGTGCCGATGGTCGAGCCGGAAGTGCTGCTTGATGGCGACCACGACATCCAGACCGCGTACGAAGTCACCGAGGTCGTGCTGCGCGGCGTGTTCGATGCGCTCTACAGCCAGAACGTCATGCTCGAAGGCACGATCCTCAAGGCCTCGATGGTGGTGCCGGGCAAGGACTGCGAGGAAGACGCGGATGTCGAGGAAGTCGCCGAAGCGACCCTGATGTGCCTCAAGTCGTCGGTGCCGGCGATCCTGCCGGGCATCGTGTTCCTGTCGGGCGGCCAGTCGGACGAACTGGCGACCGCGCATCTCGATGCGATGAACCGCCTCGGCCCGAATCCGTGGCCGCTGTCGTTCTCCTACGGCCGCGCGATGCAGCAGGCTGCGCTGAAGCTGTGGTCGCAGGATCTCACCGGCAATGTGCGCAAGGCGCAGGACACGGTCTATGCGCGCGCCCGCGACAACGGTCTGGCCGCGCAGGGCAAGTTCAACGGCTGATCGCGACCCGCATCGCGTCTGGAAACGCCGGCCTCGTGCCGGCGTTTGCGTGTGCGGCGATCAATCCGCGAGTGCGGCCTCGTAACGCGTCAGCATCGCGGCATCGAAGCAGCAGAACAGCACGTGCGTCGGCATGTTGCCGGTCCAGGCGCGCACGGTGTCGACGGCGATCTGCACCGCCTGGTCGATCGGATAGCCGTAGACGCCGCAGCTGATCGCCGGAAACGCGATACGTGCGAGCCCGTGTCCGGCGGCGAGCGTGAGGCTGTTGCGATAGCAGGCCGCAAGCATCCCGGCTTCGCCGGCAGCGCCGCCGCGCCATACCGGACCGACGGTGTGGATCACCGATTGCGCCGGCAATCTGAACCCCGGCGTGATCCGCGCCTCGCCGGTTGGGCAGCGCACGCCCGGACGCACCTGCGGCAGAGCCCGGCAGGCCTGCAGCAGGGCGGGCCCGGCCGCACGATGGATCGCGCCGTCGACACCGCCGCCACCGAGCAGGGTTTCGTTCGCGGCGTTGACGATCGCATCGGCGTCGACGCGGGTGATGTCGGCCTGACGGGCTTCGAGACTCGGCATGCGCGCAGGCTCGGCGCCGCGACGTGGAGGCCGGGTGAGTCCGGGGCGCGCACGCGGCGATTAGGCTGATCCGGCATTTCCGAGCGCCGAGGTCATCGATGAGCGTCATTTCCCGATCCACACGCCTGCACGTGCCGCTCGCGGTCCACGATGCGCTGCGGCGCGGCAGCGCGATCGAGGCGATCAAGCAGCTGCGCGACGCGAATCCCGACCTGAAGCTCGCCGACGCGCGCGATGCGGTGCAGCGTCTGGCGGACAATCCGTCGGACGCGCTGGATCCCGATGACAGGTTCCGGCCCGCGGGCGGCGCCGCGCCCCCGTCGAGCGGCACGCTGCCCAGCGAGGTCGCCGCGAAGCTCGCGACCGGCAACATCCTCGACGCCGCGAAGCGCCTGCGCGACGTCAAGCCGGGATTGAGCGAAGAAGCGGCGCGCGACGCGATCGCGAAGCACGGCTCGTCATTGATGCGCGAGGCACGCCAGGAAACCGTGGTGCGCGGCGACAGCGGCCAGTTCGGCTGGCTCGGCTGGGTGCTCGCGCTGGTGGTCGTCGGCGGTGGTCTGGCGATCTGGCTGGGTTGAGCGCCCGGCCCGCACGACGGGCACCCTGCAGGAGCACGCTCGCCTGCGATGGGCTTGACCGGCAGCCGCCATCGCGCGCGAGCGCGTCCGCACGAGATCCGTGCTGGAACTCAGCCGGTCACGGCAGACCGGCCAGCCATTCGTCGTCGGAGCCTTCATTGATGTCGGCGAACAGGGGCGTGGAGAAGTAACGCTCGCCGGTATCGGGCAGCATCGTCAGGATCACCGCCCCATCGGCAGCGGTCTTCGCGACCTGGAGCGCGGCGGCGAGCGTGCCTCCGGCCGAGATGCCAACGAAGATGCCTTCTTCGGCGGCGAGTCGACGCGCAGTGTCGATCGAGTCGGCATCGTCGATCGACAGCACCCGGTGCGCGACATCGCGATTGAGCACGCCAGGCACGAAGTCGGGTGTCCAACCCTGCACCTTGTGCGGCGCCCATTCCTTGCCCTGCAACAGCGCGGCACCCGCCGGTTCGCAGGTCACGATCTCCACTTCGGGTCGCGCGACCCGCAATACCTCGCCCACGCCGGTGAGCGTGCCGCCCGTGCCCCAGCCGGTGACGAAATGATCGAGCCTCCGGCCGGCGAAATCTCGCAGGATCTCGGCGGCCGTGGTCTGCCGGTGGTACGCCGGATTGGCGGGATTTTCGAACTGGCTGGCCCAGAACCAGCCGTGTTCCTCGGCCAGCGCCTTGGCGCGCTTGACCATGCCGCTACCACGTTCGGCGGCGGGGGTGAGGATCACCTTGGCGCCATAGGCGCGCATCAGCTTGCGGCGTTCGATCGAGAAGGTCTCGACCATCGTCGCAACGAACTTGTAGCCGCGCGCCGCGCAGACCATCGCCAGCGCCACGCCGGTATTGCCCGAGGTCGCTTCGACGACGGTGTCGCCGGGCTTGAGCAGGCCGCGCTGTTCGGCGTCGAGAATGATCGCCAGCGCGAGGCGGTCCTTGACCGAGCCGCCGGGGTTGAACGACTCGACCTTGGCGTAGAGTTCGACGTTCGGCGGGGCGATGCGGTGCAGACGCACGACCGGCGTATTGCCGATGGTCTGGAGAATGTTGTCGTACAGGGCCATGGGGGTGCCTCGACACGGGCGCTGGGCGCGGTCGGACCAGACTGGGCCATAACGCACGAGGCCGCCAGCGGTTGACGTGGAACGCTGTTTTTTCATGCCCATCCGATGGCACAGGGAACGTCACGGACCAGCGGGTAAGATCGGTCGGTTTTCCGTCCCGGTAGCATCCCTTGTCCCAGTCGCATGTCTCCGTCCGACCCGCGTTTCCGTTGCGGGCCCTTGGTCTGGCCGCCGCGCTCGTGCTGTCCGCCTGCGGCGGGGGCGAGGCCGGACCGTCCGGCCAGGCCGCAGCCGCGCCCGTACCGGTGACGACGACCGTCGCAGCGCCGCGGCAATGGAACGACAGCGTCACTGCGCTGGGCACCGTGAATGCGCGCGAGTCGATCACCGTGACCGCCAAGGTCAGCGAAATCGTGCAGCGCGTGCACTTCGACAGTGGCGACGAGGTGGCGGCCGGCGCGCCGCTGATCACGCTCAGCGGCAACCAGCAGCAGGCCACCTTGCAGGCGGCCGAGGCCGCGGCGATCGATGCCGACAGCCAGTTCCGTCGCGGCGCCGAGCTGGTCGACAGCCAGCTGATCGCGCGCGCGTCGGTCGACACCTTGCGCGCGAACCGCGACTCGGCGCGCGCCAACGTCGCCGAGATGCGGGCCAATATCAGCGACCGCACCATCCGCGCCCCGTTCGCCGGCGTTCTGGGTCTGCGCCAGGTGAGCCCGGGCGCATTGGTCACACCCGGCACGCCGATCGCCACGCTCGACGACATCGGTGCGGTCTATGTCGATTTTCCGGTGCCCGAGACGCAGCTCTCGCGCGTGGTCAACGGCCAGCGCCTGTTCGGCCGCGTGGCCTCGTTCCCGGGTCGCGATTTCGAGGGCGTGGTGCAGACGGTCGATGCGCGCATCGATCCGCAGTCGCGCGCGGTGACCGTGCGCGGTGCGTTCGAGAATCCGGATCGCGAGCTGCGCCCCGGCATGCTGGTGCAGGTGCGCCTGCAGCAGGCGGCGCGCGAGGCGCTGATGATTCCCGAGATCGCGGTGATCCAGGTCGGACGCGACACCTTCGTGTATCGCGTGCGCGAGGACGAGACCGTCGAGCAGGCACCGGTGACGGTCGGCGTGCGCGCGGAAGGCCTGGTCGAGATCCTCGACGGCCTGGAGCCGAATACCCGCATCGTCGTCGACGGCACCGGCAAGCTGCGGCCCGGCATGCAGATCACCGAGGGCACGGTGCAGGAAGCGAAAGCGCAGCAGGCCGACGAGGCCGCACCGGCGGGTAACGCCCAGTGAAGCTGTCCGATCTCTCGATCAAGCGGCCGGTCTTCGCGGCTGTCATCAGCCTGCTGCTGGTCGTGCTGGGCATCATGGCGTTCATGCGCCTGACGGTGCGCGAACTGCCGAACGTCGATCCGCCGATCGTTTCGGTCGACGTCAGCTATGCCGGTGCGTCGGCGGCCGTCGTCGAAACCCGCATCACCCAGATCCTCGAGGACGCGCTGGCCGGCATCGAGGGCATCCGCACGATCGAGTCGCGCAGCCGCAACGGCCGCTCCGACGTCACCATCGAATTCAACCTCAACCGCGACATCGAAGCGGCGGCCAACGACGTGCGCGATGCGATCAGCCGCGTCATGGACCGCATGCCGATCGAGGCCGACCCGCCGGAGATCTCCAAGGTCGAGGCCGACGCCGATCCGATCATGTGGCTCAACATGCGCTCCACGGTGATGGACACCATGGAGTTGAGCGACTACGCCGATCGCTACGTCGTCGACCGTCTGTCCTCGCTCGACGGCGTGGCCCGCGTGCAGCTCAGCGGTGCGCAGCGCTACTCGATGCGCATCTGGCTCGACCGCGATGCGATGGCCGCGCGCGGCATCACCGCCAACGATGTCGAGACCGCGCTGCGCAACGAGAATGTCGAACTGCCGGCCGGCCGCATCGAGTCGGAAACCCGCGACTTCACCCTGCGCGTGGAGCGCGGCTATCGCGAGCCCGAGCAGTTCGCGACGATCCCGCTGCGCCGCGGCGACGACGGCTACGTGATCCGCATGGGCGACGTGGCCCGGATCGAGCTGGGCACGGCCGAGCGTCGCTCCTACATGCGCAGCAACTCGGTGCCCAACGTCGGTCTCGGCATCGTGCGCACCTCGATCGCCAACGCGCTCGACGTGGCCCACGCCGCGCGCGCGGAGGCCGAGCGCATCCAGCAGGCGCTGCCCGAAGGCACCGAGATCTTCGTCGCCGCCGACAACACCGTTTTCATCGACGCGGCGATCAGCCGCGTGTACTGGACGCTGGCCGAAGCGATGGGCCTGGTGTTCGTCGTCATCTGGCTGTTCCTGGGCAGCCTGCGCGCGGCACTGATTCCCGCGATCACGGTGCCGGTGTGCCTGGTCGCGGCCTTCATCGCGCTGTACGCATTCGGCTTCTCGATCAACCTGCTGACCCTGCTCGCGCTGGTGTTGTGTATCGGCCTCGTCGTCGACGACGCGATCATCGTGCTGGAGAACGTGCAGCGCCGCGCCGATCTCGGCGAGCCGCCCCTGGTCGCGGCCAAACGCGGCACCGCGCAGGTCGCGTTCGCGGTCATCGCGACGACCGCGGTGCTGGTCGCGGTGTTCCTGCCGGTCGGTTTCATGGAAGGCAATTCCGGACGGCTGTTCCGCGAACTGTCGGTCGCCCTGGCCGGCGCGGTCGCGCTGTCGGCGTTCATCGCGCTGACGCTGACGCCGATGATGTGCTCCAAGCTCGTGCGCCCGCAGAGCCACAAGAAGACCGGCTTCAACGCGTGGACCAACCGCCACCTCACGCGCTTGTCCAACGGCTACGGCCGTCGCGTCGGTGGGCTGGTCGCATTGTCGGGTGGCCGCCTGTTGCTGCTCGTGGTCGGTGCGATGGCGGTCTGCGCCGTGGCCGCGGTGCTGCTGTACTGGCGCGTGCCCAGCGAGCTGTCGCCGGCCGAGGACCGCGGCCGCTTCTTCATCGGCGTCGATGGCCCGGAAGGTGCGGGTTACGACTACACGGTCGCGCAGATGCAGCAGGTCGAGCGGATCTTCGCGCCGCTGGTCGGCGACGACCAGCCGATCGAACGCGCCAACTCGCGCGTGCCGCGCGGCTGGGGCGGCAGCGAGGACATGCACACCGGACAGATCGTGGTGTTCCTGCAGGACTGGCGCACGCGCGACGTCAGCACGGCGTCGGTCGTCGAACAGCTGCGCGGCCAGCTGGCGGAACTGCCGGGCGTGCAGGCGCGCGCCAACGTGCCCGGTGGCCTGGTCGGCGGTCGCGGCCAGCGTTACCAGCTGGTGCTGGGCGGTCCTGACTACGCCGAGATCGCGCAGTGGCGCGATCGCATGCTGGCGCGCATGCGCGAGAACCCGGGCATCCAGGATCCGGATTCCGACTACAAGGAAACGCGTCCGCAGATGCGCGTCGACATCGACCGCGCGCGCGCGTCCGATCTCGGCGTGTCGGTGCAGGAGATCGGCCGCACGCTGGAAACCATGATGGGCCAGCGCCAGGTCACGACCTTCGTCGACAACGGCGAGGAGTACGACGTGCTGCTGCAGGCGGATCGCGACCGTCGCATGTCGCCGTCCGATCTCACCGGCACCTTCGTGCGCGGCCGCGACGACACACTGGTGCCGCTGTCGAATCTGGTGACGCTCAGCGAGATCGCCGAGCCCGGCAGCTTCAACCGCTTCAACCGTCTGCGTGCGATCACCATCGCCGCAGGCCTCGCGCCGGGCTACACGATGAGCGAGGCGATCGCGTGGACCAACGAGGTCGCCGCCGAAGAACTGCCGGACTACGCACAGGTCGACTGGAAGGGCGAGAGCCGGGAATTCCAGGAAGCCGGCGGCGCGGTGCTGCTGACCTTCGCGATGGCGTTGCTGATCGTCTATCTGGTGCTGGCGGCGCAGTTCGAGAGCTTCATCCATCCGCTGTCGATCATGCTGACGGTGCCGCTGGCGGTGCTCGGCGCGCTGCTCGGACTGTGGGCGACCGGCAGCACGCTGAATCTCTTCAGCCAGATCGGCATCGTGATGCTGATCGGCCTGGCGGCGAAGAACGGCATCCTGATCGTCGAGTTCGCCAACCAGCTGCGCGACGACGGCCGCACCGTGCGCGAGGCGATTACCGAGGCGTCTGCGGTGCGTCTGCGCCCGATCCTGATGACCTCGGCGGCGACGATCATGGGCGCGATTCCGCTGGTCGTGGCCGGCGGCCCGGGTTCGGCGAGCCGCGCGACGATCGGCATCGTGGTGATCTTCGGCGTCGCGTTCTCGACGCTGCTATCGCTGTTCGTCGTGCCGGCGTTCTATGCGCTGCTCGCGCCGTTCACGCGTTCGCCCGAAGCGCTGGCGCACGAACTCGAGCGGCTCGAAGGCGAGACGCCCGAAGTCAGCGGCCATGCCTGACGCCGCGCGCTGGGACGCGGTGCGTCTGGGCGGTGCGGGCTTCGTGCTCCGCCGCTGGCGCGCCGGTGATCTCGGCGCGCTGTTGCACCACGCGGACGATCCACTGATCAATCGCGGCCTGAGCGACCGCTTTCCGCATCCCTATACGCGCGCCGACGGCGAGGCCTTTCTCGCCGGACACGTGGTCGATCTGTCGCTGCCGGTGCTGGCGATCGAGATCGATGGCACCGCCTGCGGCAGCATCGGCGTGCGCCACGCCGCGAGCGGCGAGCGCGCGCATGCGGCGGAGCTCGGCTACTGGCTCGGCCGTGCGCACTGGAACCGCGGCGTGATGCGCCAGGTCGTCGCGCGGTACGTGCCCTGGGTGATGGACGCGCTGTCGCTGACGCGCCTGCAGGCCAACGTGCTCGACATCAATCCGGCTTCGGCGCGGGTGCTGCAAGCGAACGGTTTCGTCGAGGAAGGCCTGCTGCGCGGCGCGATCCGCAAACCCGACGGGCTGCACGATCTGCGCGTATTCGCACTGCTGCGCGACGCCGCGATCGGCTGATCCACGCGCGAAAAGCCCGGCGGACGGGGCACGCCGCGCGGAAATGCAGGTATCGTGTCCGCCAGTTGCGACGGGGATCGCGACAGCCACCCGACGGGAGCATCGCGCAACGTGGATACCTTACTCAGTGCATTGAACGGGCTGATCTGGAGCAAGGCGCTGATCGCGCTGTGCCTGGGCGCGGGCCTCTGGTTTTCGTTCCGCACCCGTTTCATGCAGGTCCGCGGCTTCGTCGAGATGACTCGGCTGACCTTCAGCGGCAAGAGCTCGAACGCGGGCGTGTCCTCGTTCCAGGCGCTGGCGATGTCGATGGCCGGCCGGATCGGCATCGGCAACATCGCCGGCGTCGCGACCGCGATCGCCTTCGGCGGTCCCGGGGCGGTGTTCTGGATGTGGGTGATGGGCTTCCTCGGCGCCTCGACCTCGTTCGTCGAATGCACGCTGGCGCAGATCTACAAGGAAAAGGACAGCGAAGGGCGCTACCGCGGCGGCCCGGCCTACTACATCGAAAAGGCCATGGGCCTGAAGTGGTACGCGCTGGCGTTCGCGTTCGCGACGCTGATCGCTGCCGGTCTGCTGATGCCGGGTGTGCAGGCGAACGCGATCGCCGACAGCATCGCCAACGCCTGCGCGGGCACTTCGGTCTGCGGCGACCTGTCCGGCCAGTGGATGGGCATGGACGCGCGCACGGCGCTCAAGGCGGGGATCGGCATCACCGTGGCGCTGATGCTGTCGGTGATCATCTTCGGCGGCGTCAAGCGCATCGCGGCGTTCGCCGAATTGTTCGTGCCGTTCATGGCGCTGGCATACATCTTCATCGCGGTCGCGGTGATGATCATCAACTACGACTTCGTGCCGACGATGTTCCGCATGATCTTCGAGAGCGCGTTCGGCGTGCACGCTGGCTTCGGCGCGATGCTGGGCCTGGCGATCGAGTGGGGCGTCAAGCGCGGCATCTACGCCAACGAGGCCGGCCAAGGCACCGGTCCGCATGCGGCGGCCGCGGCCGAGGTGTCGCACCCGGCCAAGCAGGGGTACGTGCAGGCGTGGGCGATCTACTTCGACACGATGCTGGTCTGCACCGCGACCGCGTTCCTGATCCTGGCGACCGGCATGTACAACGTGATCATGCCCGACGGCACCGTGCTGCATCAGGCGCTGCCCGGCGTGGAAGCGGGCTCGGGCTTCGCCCAGGCGGGCATCGAATCGATCCTGCCGGGCTGGGGCGCAGCGATGGTCGCCGTGGCGCTGTTCTTCTTCGCGTTCACCACGATCATGGCCTATTACTACATGGCCGAAACCAACCTCACCTACCTCAACAACCACGTCGCCCGGCCGACCCGCACGCTGCTGCTGCGTCTCGCGATCCTGGGCATGGTGATCTTCGGCGCGGTGCGCAGCGCGGAGATGGCGTGGATGCTCGGCGACATCGGCGTCGGTCTGATGGCGTGGCTCAACATCGTCGCGATCCTGATCCTGCAGAAGCCCGCGATGCTCGCGTTGCGCGACTACGAGACGCAGAAGAAGCAGGGTCTCGACCCGATCTTCGATCCCGACAAGCTCGGGATCCGCAATGCCGATTTCTGGCGCAAGGCCCCCTGATATGACGAAGTCCCCCTGGTCCGGCAGTGGCCGCGACACGCCACGCACACCAGCGCCCGCACCCGGCCGTGACAGCCCATGGGGCGCGCGTTCGCGTCCTGACACGCCTGCACCGCCGCGCGCTGCTGCGCCGCGGCCTGATGTACGCGCGGACGACGCGGAGGGCAGCGAAACCGAAGACCGGCGCGAGATGCGCCTCTACGGGCGCAACGCGATCGACGCCGTATTCGCGCGTCGACCCGACGCGATCCGCAAGCTCTATCTGCTCGAGGCGCGCATCCCGCAGCTGCAGCCCCTGTTGAAGTGGTGCGCGGCGAATCGCGTCGGCTATCGCGTCGTCGCCGAGGACGATCTGCGCAAGCTCGCGGCCAGCTCGCACCACGAAGGCGTCGTCGCCGACGTGCTGCGCGAGGCGCCGCAGTCGCTGGGCACCTGGCTGCAGTCGCTGCCGGCCGGTCCGGTGTGCGCGCTGTGGCTCGATGGCGTGGGCAATCCGCACAACCTCGGCGCGATCCTGCGTTCGGCCGCGCACTTCGGCGTGGGCGCGATCCTGCTGCCGAAGACCTCGCCGCTGGCGCTGTCCGGCGCGGCCGCGCGCGTCGCCGAAGGTGGCGCCGAATCGGTGCCGTTCGTGCGCCTCGGCCGCGACGACAATTCGCTGGCCCAGCTGCGCAGCGCCGGTTTCTCGCTCGCGGCGACCGTCGTGCGCGGCGGCGACAGTGTGTTCGCGAAACCGCTGCCCGAACGCGTCGTGTTCGTCATCGGTTCCGAAGGCGAGGGCATGGATCCCGAACTCGCCAAGGCCTGCGATCTGCGCGTCGGCATCCCGGGCAGCGGCAAGGTCGAAAGCCTCAACGTCGCTTCAGCGACGGCCGTACTGCTGGCGCAGTGGACCCAGCACCGGACATGAGTCACTGGCGTGATCTTGCGTCGTGGCGCGAGGATGCCCCGGCTGCAAGAGCGTCAGACAGCATTTTGCAGCTGGATGGGCGCCTGCTCCCGGGTTCGTGTGATCTGTGTGGATCGTCACGGGGATTCTCGCCCGCACTCGATCCCGCCGACGCGCGAGAAGGACTGCGTTGCACGACGTGTGGCTGTAATGCGCGTCAGCGCGCGGCAGGCGGTCTGCTGCTGCAACAGCTGGCCGCGCACGCGCACCCACGGATCCATCTAACGGAACAGGCGAGTCGTCTCTACCTCGCCATGCGGCGCCGCTTTCAACGAACGACCGGCGCGGAGTTCGTCGGCAGTTGGCGCAAGCGTCTGCGTCTCTCATCCTGGCTGTGGCGAAAAGGCCTTTTCGAAATCGTCCGACACGGCGATGTCACGGCTTCCGACTGGGTGGATGGTGCGCTGGACGCCGTGCTCAGCCTCGATGTGCTGGAGCATGTGCCGGACGCGCGCAGCGCTTTCTCGGAGCTGGCACGCGTGATCCGACCTGGGGGGGGTACTCGTGATGACGATTCCCTTCTACGAAGACGCGTTGCAGAGCACACAGATCGCAACGCTGTCCGCTGCGGGAGCGGTCGAGTTCGTCGGCGAGCCCGAGTACCACGGGGATCCGCTGGGCAGCGGCGTTCCGTGCTTCCATCACTTCGGCTGGGCGTTGCTGCAGGATCTGCGTGACGCTGGCTTCAACGACGCGGCTGCGCATCGCGTTTCCGACGTCACACGTGGTCTTCCACACGGCATCTGGGTGATCGTTGCGAATCGCTGACGGCGATTCGCTGTCACGTCAGTGCTCTGGCGTGGCTTCGCTCTTCGGCGCGCTGCCGAATCCGCCTTCCGATTCCGCTGCCAGCCACGCGAACACGGCGTAGGCGGCGGTGTTCTGCGCGACGGCGTCGGGGTCGACCTTGTCGAATGTGTCGTTGGCGTTGTGGTGCAGGTCAAAATAGTCGGTGCCGTCCTGGCCCAGCCAGCCCCAGGCGCCGCCCTTGGCGGCCAGCGGCGAGATATCCGGCCCCGGTCCGCCCTTGTCCTGCAGGTAGTCGATACCGAGCGGGCGCAGCACCTCGGCGATCGCGTCGCTGGTCGCGCGCTGTTCGGCCGGTGCGCTGGTGTTGAAGCCGTAGATGCGGCCCGCGCCGAAGTCGCTTTCCGCGCCGACGACATGCTGCGCGATGACGTCTGCGCCGCCGTGTGCCTCGGCGTACGCACGCGCGCCGAGCAGGCCCTGTTCCTCGTTCGCGAACGCGACCACGCGCACCGTGCGGCGGGGACGCTGCGGCAGCTGCGCGATCAGATGACCGGCGGCCATCGTGATGCCGACGCCGGATGCATCGTCGACCGCGCCCGTGCCGAGATCCCACGAATCCAGATGTCCGCCGATCAGCACGATCTCGCCTGGCGCTTCGCGGCCGGTGATTTCGGCGATGACGTTCTGCGAGGTGTAGTCGCCTTTCCAGCCGACATCCAGCGCCAGATGCACCTGCACCGGTCCGCGGGTCAGCAGGCGCGCGAGCTGGTCGGCGTCGGGCAAGGACAACGCGGCGGACGGAATCGGGGTGACGTCGGCATCGAACCGGGTGATGCCGGTATTGGCGACGCGATGCGGACTGGTGCTGATCGAGCGCATCAGATAGCCGGCGGCGCCCTTGCGTGCCGCGATCGACGGACCGCGGCCACGCACCGGGCCGGCGGCGCCGTAGCCGCTGCCGTCGCGCGAACGCGCCATCGGCACGTCGACGAACGCGAGCTTGCCGCGCAGCGTCGCGGGATCGGCCGCTTCCAGCGCGGCGACGCTGTCGAAGCGCACGAGTTCGGCGGTGACGTCGCCGGCCGGGCTGCCGCCGAGCGCGGTGATCACCAACGGCTGCGCATGTGCGCCGACCACGGCCGCGTGTTCGCTGCGGCGCTCCCACTTCGGGAACGTCACCGGCTCGGTCCAGACCTTGTCGTAGCCGAGCGCCTCGAAGCGCGCCTTCGCCCAAGCGACGGCGCGTGCGTCCGCCTCGCTGCCGGGGAGGCGCGGTCCGATTTCGGTGGTCAGCGATTCGATCAGCGCGTATGCGGTGCCGTCCTGCGCGGCGCGTTCGCGCAGTTGCGCGGCCTGCTCGAGTGCGGCTGCCGACAGCGGCGTGGACTCGCGCGATTGCGCGAATGCGGGAGACGCGGCCAGCAGCGCGGTCGACAGCAGGGCGATGGCCAGAGGCCTGATGGACGGAACGCGCATGTGGACGACTCCAGCGGTGAAGGGGATCGGCAGAAACAAGAAACGGGCCGCGGCATTGTCGCGCGCGGCCCGTCGGATTGCTCAAGCGTGTCTGGAACGCTGCGTCAGAGTTGCGGGCGCAGCGAATCGCGGATTTCGCGCAGCAGCTTCACTTCTTCGCTCGGCTCGGCCGGCTTGGCCGGTTCCGGTGCCTCGGCCTGCTTGCGCTTCAGGCGGTTGATGAACTTGACCGCGAGGAAGATCGCGAACGCGACGATGGTGAACTGGATGATGGTGTTGATGAAGATGCCGTAGCCGATCGCGACCGCGGGAATCTCGTCGCCGGTGACGGCATCGACCGACGCCGCGCGCAGCGTGATGGCCAGTTCGGTGAAATCGACGTTGCCGATCAGCATGCCGATCGGCGGCATGATGATCTGGTCGACCAGGGCGGTGACGATCTTGCCGAACGATGCGCCGATCACGACACCGACCGCAAGATCGATGACGTTGCCGCGGACCGCAAATTCCTTGAATTCGGACAGAATGCCCATGGATCACTCCTGCACTGTATTGGGGAAACGAGCGCGAGTGACTATACCGACGGCGAAGTGATTTCGAGGTGCAGTGCGATCACGTCGTCGAGCGTGGCGACGCAGCGATCGCCGGGTTGCAGTGCGGCCACGCCGGCAGGCGTTCCCATGAAGACGAGATCGCCGGCGCGCAGCGCGAACAGTTTCGACAGTTCGTGCAGGATCTCGGGCACATCCCAGATCAGCTGGTCGAGCGTCGACGCCTGGCGACGTTCGCCGTTGACCTCGAGGGCGAGCGTGCGCGATTCCAGCGCGCCGATCTTCGATGCCGGCACCAGTTCGCCGACGGGCGCGGACGCGTCGAAACCTTTGGCGACATCCCACGGCAAGCCCTTGGCCTTGGCCGCGGCTTGCAGGTCACGACGGGTGAGATCGAGACCGACCGTGTAGCCGAACACCAGCGCCTGCGCGTTCTCGACCGCGAGCACGCCTGCAGGCGCGTCGGCACCGAGCGCGACGACCAGTTCGACCTCGTGATGCAGATCCTGCGTGGCACTGGGGTAGGGCACCGCATCGCCGGTCGTCACCGCATCGGCGGGCTTGGCGAAGAACACCGGCGTGCCGCGCGCGGCCTTCGAGGCCGGCGCCTCGGCGCCCATTTCCTTCGCGTGGTCGGCGAAATTACGGCCCACGCAGTACACCCGGCGTACCGGAAAACGGCCACCGCCGCGCACCGACAGGCGCACGGGCTCGAGAGCGGGCACGACATCGCGCGCGGGGTCGGTCATCGCGGGTCCTCGGCGCAGCGCGCCATCAAGATGCAAGACAGGCGCGGCGCAGTTGCCGCGCGCGTTGGATCAACGCAGTGCGGCGTGGTCGCGATCGCGCACGACGCGATATTCGGCGTCGACGATGCGCGTGTCGCGACGCGGCGCGGGGCCGCGGACGAGCAGGCGACGGGCGATGCCGAACAGGATCATCGCCGCGCCGATGAAGACGCCGGCGACGAGCAGCACCGCGAGCATCGCCACGCCGACCAGGCCGAGCGCGATGCGCAGCAGCGGGTGACGCGGTTTGCGCGGCGCGAACATCGCGCGCACGCCGGAGGCGTCGAATCGGGCATGGAGATCGCGGAAGAAAGGCTTGGACATGGGTTCCGTCAACGTCGTGACACAATGCGGCGGATGGGCCGGCGACCAGTATCGGGCCCGGGCCGATCGGAGTTGTAATGTCTTCGTTAAATCCATGTGAAGCGCATGCGCCCCTGCTCGCGCTCGATGCCATTGCCGACGGCGGATTCGCCGAAGTGGAGGCGACGCTGGACGGTGATGCCGAATCGCTGGTGCTGTTCCGCGACGGCGCACGCGTACAGGCGTGGTTGAACATCTGTCCGCATGCGGGGCGTCGTCTCGACTGGTCACCTGGCCAGTTCCTGCGCGCGAAGACCGGTGAACTGGTGTGCGCCGCGCACGGCGCGAGTTTTTCGTTGACCGACGGTGTGTGCGTCGCCGGCCCCTGCCGCGGCGAGTCGCTGCGCGCGGTCGCGGTGCGCGTGCAGGACGGGCAGGTCGTGCTGGATTGAACGTGGCGCGTTGCGTACCAGCGTGCGATCGAAGCGTTTCGATCAGAACAGCAGATTGACCATCAGCACGACGATCACCGTGTAGATCAGCGAGATCGGCAGGCCGATCCGCCAGAGCTCGCGCGCCTTGTAGCCGGCCGGGCCGATGATCATCGACATCACCGGGTTCGACTGGGTCATGAAGTTGTTGGATGCCGACAGCGCGACGATCAGCGCGAACGCGGTCGGATTGCCGCCCACCGCGAGCGCGAGATTGATCGCCAGCGGCACCACGACGATCGTCGCGCCGACGTGGCTGATGACCATCGAGAACGCCGCTGTCAGCAGGGCGACCGCGATCTCCAGCACCCACACCGGTAGACCGCTCGGCAACCGTTCGATCGTGTGCCCGGCCACCCACGCCGCCGCGCCGCTGGAATCCATCGCCCAGCCCAGCGGGATCAGGCAGGCCATCAGGAACACGGTCTTCCAGTTGATGGCGCTGTAGGCCTCGTCCATCTTCAGCACGCCGAACACCAGCATGCCGGCGACGCCGGCCATCAGCGCGACCGAGGTCGGCACGCGCGAGGACAGCGCGATCAGCATCGTCACCGCGAAGATCGCCATCGCGATCTTGAACTTGTGCGGCCGCTGCTCGCCCTTCGGATAATCGGTGACGATGATGAAGTCGAGCGACTTGGCGGTCTTCGCCAGGTCCTGCCAGATGCTGTGCAGCACCAGCATGTCGCCGGCGCGCAGCGTCATCGAACGCACGTCCTCGCGGATCACCTGCTTGTCGCGGTTGATCGCCAGCAGGCGCACGCCGTACTTCTTGCGCAGGCTCAGTTCGGCCGCGGACTTGCCGATGAACTTCGAGGTCGGCGGCACCACGGCTTCGGCGATGCCGGCGCGGCTGGGGTTGAACAGATCGCCGAAATTGCGCAGCCGCGTGCTCAGGCGCAGGAACTGGTTCTGGGCGAAGTCGGCGACCTGCTGGCGCTGGCCCATCGCGCCGATCACGCTGCCCACCCAGATGCGCGCATCCGATGGCGGCGCGAGTCGCGATTCGTTCTCGGACTTGAGCGCCAGCAGCACGGGCGCATCGTGGATCGATTCCGCTTCGCCGAAGGTCATGCCGACCAGCGGACTTTCCGCAGTCACTACGAGTTCGTAAACGTCACCGTCGATGCCGTAGGCGCTGGCGAAGTAACTCTGCGTGCGCGCCGGCGTGACGTTGCCTTCTCCGTCGCCCAGATCGCCCAGCTGTCGGTTGCCGCGGAAATGGAAATAGGCAAGGCCCGCGGCGAGCAGCACCAGGCCGATCGGCAGCGGCGCGAACATGTTGAGCGATTCGAGCGTCGCCGAGCCGGAGGGCAGGTTGGCATTGGCCGCGGTCAGCAGATCGTTGAGCAGGATCAGCGGCGAGGAGCCGACCATCGTCAGCGTGCCGCCCATGATGATGGCGACGCAGATTGGCAAGAGCATCTGCGCAAGCCGCAGACCCGAGCGCGATGCCAGGCGCGCGGCGACCGGCATGTACAGCGCCATCACCGACGGGTTCTGCATCACCGAGGAATTGAGGCCGGCGATACCGGCGGTCAGCATCAGCAGCCGGTCTTCCTGGCCCTTGGCCCGTCGCAGCAGCCAGCCCGCGAGGCGGTTCAGCGCGCCGGTGCGGTCGAGTCCCATGCCGAGGATCATCGTGGCGATGACGCTGATCGTCGCGTTCGACGAGAAGCCGTTGAATACGTCTTCCGGCGCGACCAGGCCGGTCAGGCCCAGCATCACCAGTACCACCAGCGCAACGAGATCGGCGCGCACGCGCTGGAACACGAACAGCACCATCGTCAGGCCCACCAGGGCCAGGACGATCTTCATGTCGGTGGTGAGGGCGAGCGCGGTGTCCATCAGCGTCGCAGGCCGCCCTGGCGCTGGGTGACGCAATGATCGGTGCGGGCGCGGGCCATCGGCCACAGACTGCGCGGCGCCGCGTGCAGCGGATGTCGAACCCGGCATCCTGGGGCCCGTGTCACGGCACTAGCGTCCGGCGGCGTCTTCGGCGACGCGGTCGTACAGCAGATCCCAGACGCCGTGTCCGAGCTTCTGCCCGCGGGTTTCGAAATGGGTCTGCGGCCGCCACGGCGGTCGCGGCACATGGCCGCGAGGGCCGGCGCGATTGCGCAGGCCAGGCGTCGCGTCGAGCACGTCCCACATCTGCTCGGCGTAATCCGCCCAGTCGGTCGCCAGATGCAGGCGGCCTTCGGGGCTGAGCTTGCGCACCAGCAACGCCGCGAACTCCGGCTTCACCAGTCGGCGCTTGTTGTGGCGCTTCTTGTGCCAGGGATCCGGGAAATAGATTCGGATCTCGTCGAGCGCGCCGTCGGCGATCTCGTGTTCCAGCACTTCGACCGCGTCGTGGTGATACACGCGGACATTGCCGTTGCCGTCCTCGGCCAGCGCATTGAGCACGCGGCCGACGCCCGGCGCGTGTACTTCGATGCCGATGTGGTCGCGCGCGGGGTCCAGCTGCACCGAGTGACGCAGGGCAGCGCCGTTGCCGAACCCGATCTCGACGATGCGCGGCGCACGGCGTCCGAACACTGCGTCGAAATCGCGGGGGGTGCCCCCACGTTCGGATGGTGTGTAGTCCAGGCCGAACTTCGGCCAGGCGTCGTCGAACGCACGCTGCTGGGCCGGCGTGAACCGGCCCTGGCGCAGCACGAAGCTGCGGATCTCGCGACGGCCTTCGGTCGCCGTGAACGGCTTGGGCGGGGCCTTGGCGCCTTCACTGGAAAACGGGTTCGTCATCGCGCGTCGATCAGCCCAGCAGACCGTCGACCGGCGAAGACGCGCTGGCGAACCGCTTGCGCGGAATGCGGCCGGCGAGGAACGCCTCGCGACCGGCTTCGACCGCCTTGCGCATCGCGCTGGCCATCAGCACCGGATGGCGCGCGCCGGCGATCGCGGTGTTCATCAGCACGCCGTCGCAGCCCAGCTCCATCGCGATCGCCGCGTCGGACGCGGTGCCGACGCCGGCGTCGACGATGATCGGCACCTTCGCGTTCTCGATGATCTCGATCAGGTTGTATTTGTTCTGGATGCCCAGGCCCGAGCCGATCGGCGCGGCCAGCGGCATCACCGCGGCGCAGCCGATCTCTTCCAGGCGCTTGGCCAGGATCGGATCGTCCGAGGTGTAGACCATGACGTCGAAGCCGTCCTTGACCAGCTGCTCGGCCGCTTTCAGCGTCTGCACGACGTCGGGGAACAGCGTGCGCTGGTCGCCCAGCACTTCGAGCTTGGTCAGGTTGTGGCCGTCGAGCAGTTCGCGCGCGAGGCGACAGGTGCGCACGGCGTCTTCCGCGGTGTAGCAGCCGGCGGTGTTGGGCAGGATGGTGTAGCGGTCCGGCGGCAGCACGTCGAGCAGGTTGGGCTCGCCCGGGGTCTGGCCGATATTGGTGCGGCGGATCGCGACGGTGACGATCTGCGCGCCCGCAGCCTCGGTGGCCAGGCGGGTCTCGTCGAGATCCTTGAACTTGCCGGTGCCGGTCAGCAGGCGGGAGGAATAGGTCTTGCCGGCAATGATGAGGCCGGCATCAGAGGGGGATGCAGTGGTCATCGGGGGATTATCGCCGATGCGGCCGGGGCATGTGGGCGTTCGCGGTCGGCCCGTCGGAATCGAGCGCGCTTCCGGCCGCACGCGGAGATGCCTGGTGGGGCCCGGGCATCATCCGACGCGACGCCGGATGGACGCTCAGCCGCCGCCCAGCGCGTGCACGATCTCGACCCGGTCGCCCTCGTGGATCACGTGTTCGGCGTGGCGGCCGCGCGGCACGATGTCGCCATTGATCTCGACCGCGACGCGGCGGCCGGCCAGTCCCTGTTGGATGAGCAGTGCGGCGATGGTGCTGCCGGTGTCGAGGGCGAGATCGTCGCCGTTGAGTCGGATATTCATGGCTGGATTGTCGCCGCTTCGCGCAGCCGGCGCACGCGTGCCGCACTGCGGCGTGCCGGCGCCGGAAACGGCGTGGGATGATCCCGCGATTCGGCGCCATGCGCTGCCGGATGGACCGGCGGGAACGCGCCGGCCAACGTCAATTCCCCAGGAGAAACCCCCAGATGTCGTCCACGCCCATCCGTGCCGCCCTCGCCGTTGCGCTCGCCGCGGCCGCCATTCCCGCTCTCGCCGACGACACGTTCTCGCGCACGGTGTTCTTCGGCGACAGTCTCACCGACTCGGGCTATTTCCGTCCGGCCATCGTGCGCGCCGTCGGCGCGCAGGGCGCCCTCCTCGGCCGCTTCACCACCAATCCGGGCCTGACCTGGGCCGAGCACGTGGCCGACCGTTACGGCACCGAGGCGTACCCGAACGGCAACGGCCAGGTCGGCGACAACTACGCTGCCGGCGGTGCGCGCGTGGCCGTGGCCAATCCGACCGCGTTCGGTGTCGCGCCGTCGCTGGCCTCGCAGGTCAACACCTACCTGTCCGCGAATGGTGGCCGCGCGGATGCGAATGCGCTGTACACCGTGTGGGGCGGCGCGAACGACCTGTTCGCGGTCGCCGCCAATCCCGCGCAGGCGCAGCAGATCATCGGCTCGGCGGTCACCGCCCAGGTCGGTCTGGTCGGCGCGCTGCAGGGCGCGGGCGCCCGCTACGTCGTGGTGCCGTCGATCCCCGACATCGGCCTGACCCCGCAGTCGCGCGCGGGCGGCGCCGTTGCGATGGCGACCGGCACCGCGCTCGCCAATACCTACAACACCGCGCTCTACGGCGGCCTGGCCAGCCAAGGCCTGCGGGTGATCCCGGTCGACACCTTCCACTTCCTGCAGGAAGTCAGCGCCAGCCCGGCGCTGTACGGCTTCGCCAACGTGACCTCGGCCGCGTGTCGCGCGCAGCCGGGCATCGGCGACTCGTCTGTCTTCTGCAATCCGAATTCGCTGGTCACCCCGTCCGCGGCCGACACCTATCTGTTCGCCGACGGCGTGCACCCGGCCAGCCGCGCGCACGAGATGATCGCCGACCTGGCGATCGCGATGATCGACGGCCCGCAGCAGATCGCGGTGCTGCCGCAGTCGGCGACCGTGAGCGGCCGCGCCCGCGCCGATCGCATCAACAACCGCCTGAGCCTGGCGCCGGCACGCAGCGAAGGCCGCAGCTGGTGGGCCGACGTGCGTGCCGACATGCAGCGTTACGACCACGGCGATGCCTACGACGGCGTCGGCCCGGCGCTGACGGCCGGCATGGACTGGACCTCGGGTGAGACGACCTTCGGCGGCTTCGTCGGCTATGGCAAGCAGGGCAACGACTGGGGCCTGCGTCGCGGCAACTGGGACCAGAGCGAAGCGACGGTCGGCGGTTTCGTCGGCTGGCGCGCCGACAGCGGCGCCTGGGTCAACGCGCAGCTGAGCTATACCTGGCTCGACTTCGACACCGACCGCACGGTGCAGATCGGCCCGGTGACGCGCGTGCATTCCGGCCAGGCCGACGGCAGCAACGTCACCGCTGCGATCGGCGCCGGCTGGAACTTCGGCGAAGGCGCGCTGCAGCACGGCCCGGTGCTGTCGCTGGTCGCGCAGCGCATCGAAGTCGACGGTTTCGCCGAAAGCGATCCGACCGTGTCGAGCTCGCTGGCGTATCCGTCGCAGGACCTCGATTCGCTGATCGGCAGCGCCGGCTGGCAGTTCGCCTACGCCGCCAGCGACGCGTTCCGCCCGTATGCGCGCCTGACCATCGATCGCGAGTTCGAAGACGCGCCGATGGAAGCCTTCGCGCAGGCGCAGTCGCTGCCGTCGACGCTGCCGTACGCGGTGCCGGCGCGCGGCTACGACAACAGCTACGCCACCGCGACGCTGGGCACGCAGACCAAGCTGTTCGGCCTCGACGCCAACGTCGGCGCCAGCCTGACAATCGGCCAGAAGGGCGGCAGCAACACCACCGCGTTCGCGACGATCGGCGCCGGCTTCTGAAGCCTGCGTCGACAGGCAACGGCGCCCGGCTGGCGTCGTTGCCAATGCGCGCAGGGCCGGCATAGACTGCCCACCTCGCGCGGGTGTAGCTCAATGGTAGAGCTGTTGCTTCCCAAGCAACTGACGAGGGTTCGATTCCCTTCACCCGCTCCAACCGGTGTGTGTGACATCCGTGCGGCGACACCATCGAACTGGTGTCGCCGTTTTCGTTGGTGGTCCGTCTCTCTTCGCTGTGCGCCTGTCCGGTGATTCGATGAAGCTCGCGATCCTCTCCCGCAACACCAAGCTCTATTCCACCCGGCGTCTGGTCGAGGCCGCGCGCGTGCGCGGGCACACTGTGCGCGTGCTCGATCCGCTGCGCTGCTACATGCGCATCAGCAGCGAAGGGTTCTCGATGCGCTACAAGGGCAAACCGGTCGTCGGCTACGATGCGGTGATCCCGCGCTTCGCGGCGTCGGTCACGCGTTACGGCAACGCGGTGCTGCGCCAGTTCGAACTGATGGGCACCTTCGCGCCGAATCCTTCGGCGGCGTTTGCGCGCGCGCGCGACAAGCTGCTCTGCCAGCAGTTGCTCGCCGCCGAAGGTCTCGGCCTGCCGGTCACGGTGTTCGGCGACAACCCGGACGACACCGACGATCTGCTGGCGATGCTCGGTCCGCCGCCGCACGTCATCAAGCTCAACGAAGGCAGCCAGGGCGCGGGCGTGATGCTGACCGAAAAGCCGTCGGCATCGCGGGGCGTCGTCGAAGCGCTGCGCGGGCTGTACGCCAGTTTCGTAATGCAGGAGTTCATCGCCGAAGCGCAGGGCGCGGATCTGCGCTGCTTCGTCGTCGGCGACCGGGTCATCGGCGCGATGCAGCGTCAGGCGCCGCCGGGCGACTTCCGCTCCAACCTGCATCGCGGTGGCACGGCCAGCCCGGTCGAGACGACACCGGAGGAACGCGCGGCTGCTGTACACGCCGCACAGGTCATCGGGCTCGGCATCGCGGGCGTGGATCTGATCCGCTCCGCACGCGGCCCGCTGGTGCTGGAGGTCAATGCGTCACCGGGCCTGGAAGGCATCGAGGAGGCGACCAGCGACGACATTGCCGGCGGCATCATCGACTACCTCTCGGCCCACGTCGCGGCGAAGCCGCTGGCCCGGCGCGCACGGCGTGCGATTCCGAACGGAACTTGAACGTTTTTTTTCCGGATTTCGACGGCGGCAACCCTAATCTGCACATCCGGAATGCGCTCGCGCTCTCTCCGTCCCGGGCAACCGGGGCCGCAGCGGATGACGGCAATCGGGGCAACACTCCTTCGACCCGGGCGGTTTCCGCCCGGGTCTTTTTGTGTCCCGTCCCGGCAACGGCAGTCGACAGCCAGGGCACGTGCCTCGAGCGCCGGCGCGCCGGACCGGTTTGTATGCGCGACGACGACGGTCGTCGTGGAAGCATCGCAGCGCTGTGCCATCATCCGGCGCAGACCCGTATTCACCGTATGCGCCCGATCGGGTGCGACGCCAAGGACACCCAATGCACATCCTCGTCATCGAAGACAACCAGGACATCGCCGCCAACCTCGGCGACTATCTCGAAGACCGCGGGCATACCGTCGATTTCGCCGCCGATGGCGTCACCGGCCTGCATCTGGCCGTGGTCCACGACTTCGACGCGATCGTGCTCGACCTCAACCTGCCGGGTATGGACGGCCTCGAGGTCTGCCGCAAGCTGCGCAACGACGCGCGCAAGCAGACGCCAGTGCTGATGCTCACCGCGCGCGACAGTCTCGACAACAAGCTCGCCGGTTTCGATTCGGGCGCCGACGACTATCTGGTCAAGCCCTTCGCGCTGCAGGAAGTGGAGGTCCGCCTCAATGCGCTGTCGCGTCGTGGCAAGGGCACGCACACGCGCGTGCTCGACGTCGGCGATGTCGAGTACAACCTCGACACGCTGGAAGTGCGCCGCGGCGGCAAGCTGCTGCAGCTCAATCCGACCGCGCTGAAGATCCTGCAGTCGCTGATGGAAGCCTCGCCGGCGGTGGTGACGCGGCAGGAACTGGAGACCCGCGTCTGGGGCGAAGAGCTGCCCGATTCGGACTCGCTGCGCGTGCACATCCATGGCCTGCGTGCGGTGATCGACAAGCCGTTCGACACGCCGTACATCCAGACCCGTCACGGCATCGGCTACCGCATCGCGGTTCCCGATGCGGCCACCTGAGCCCAGCCAGGGCCGACCGGCCCGCACGCGCGGGCGCCGTCGTTACCGGCGGCGTCTGCGCAGTCGCATCATCCTGTCGTTCGTGCTGCTCGGTCTCGGGCTCACGACGCTGTTCGCGTTCCTGACCCAGGAAGCGCGCGACCGCGTCGAGAACACGCTGGTCGAAGACCTGATGAACCGCAACATCGACGAGTACGCCCGGCGGTACTACGTCGATCCGGCGCGCAACCCCGCGGTGCCGCTGGAACAGATCCGCGCGCGTGTGATCAAGCGTGACCGCTTCCAGGAGCTGCGCCGCGACCAGCCCGACTGGTACGAACTCGGCGACGGCATCCACAACCTCAGTGGCGTCGACGAGGACGGCACCCCCTTCATGTACAAGCTCGCGGTGCGCAAGACACCCGACGAGTGGTTCTTCCTCGCCTACGACATGAGCGAGACGATGCGCGGCGCGACGCAATTCCAGCGCGCGATCTTCGGCTCCGTGGTGCTGGTGTCGCTGTTGTCGCTGCTGATCGGCTGGTGGTCGGCCGCGCGGGTCATGAGTCCGGTCTCGGCGCTGGCCAACCGCTTGCGCAGTTCCGGTGATTCGTCCACGCCCGAGGCGCTCGCGCCGCATTTCCCGGACGACGAGGTCGGCCAGCTGGCGAGCGCGCTCGATGATTACGCGTTCCGGTTGACCGAGGTCGTGCAGCGCGACCGCGAGTTCAACGCCGACGTCAGCCACGAACTGCGCACGCCGCTGGCGGTGATCAAAGGCGCGGTCGAACTGCTGCTGTCGCGCCCGGAGCTCGACGACAAGACCCGCACGCGACTGCAACGCATCCAGCGTGCCGAACAGCAGTGCACCGATCTGATCAGCGCATTGCTGCTGCTCTCGCGCAACGAACGCGGGCACGGCGCGACCGACGTCGGCCGCGTGGTCGAGCAGCTGTTCGACGCGCATCGCGGCCAGCTGGCCGGCAAACCGTTGACGCTGCGGCTCGAGGCCGGCGCGCAGCCGTTGGTCGTCGATGCGCCCGAAGCCGCGGTGACCGTGGCGCTCGGCAATCTCGTCGGCAACGCGATCAAGTACACGCTTGAGGGCGAAGTGGTCGTGCGACTGGGTGAGCACACCGTCGAGGTCGCCGATTCCGGTCCGGGCCTCAGCGCGGAAGATGCCGCGCGACTGTTCGAGCGCGGCTATCGCGGCACGCATGCCGAGCATTCGCAGGGCGGCGGCATCGGCCTGTCGATCGTGCGGCGTCTGTGCGCGCTGTACGGCTGGCAGGTACGCGTGGTGCCGGGCGCAGTGCGCGGCGTCGTGGCGACGCTGTCGTTCCGGCCCGAGCGGCCGTCGATGCCAGCGGGTTGACGCCGGCCCCGAGGAACGCGCGTCGCTCCCCGGTTGCCTAGAGGCTCACCCACCAGCAGCCGAGATGCCGGCGCAGGCCGAACACGGTCGTCACCGTGCCGCCGCCGCTCGCACCGGTCTGGTCGATCCGCAGCGAGGTCGGTGGACGCTCCGGCGCCGCGGTCGGGATGTCGCGCGCGCTGACCCAGCCGGTGAAGCCCGAGCGCTCCTGCGCGACCACGGTCTGCGCCGGACGCTGCGCGGTGATGTTGACCAGCGGCCGCTGCGCGATCGCGTCGAGGCGTTCGAGGATCTGGTACCCGCCGCTGTGACTCAGGCCCTGCCAGTGGTAGAGCCCGGCCACGCGATTGGTGTCGCGCTGGTCGATCGCGAAACTCAGTTCCTGGATCAGCCCGCGCACCTGGCGCTGGCAACCGATCCGCGGCAGGGCGGACGGCGCGGGGCCGCGTCGTGGCGTACTCGTGGTGGCACCGACGGCCGAGCAGGCGCGATCGGTGTAGATCGTGCCGCCGTCGGGCGCGGTGCAGCGACGCACCTGCGCCGAGGCGCCCGACGGCACGCACACGGCCGCGATCGCCGAGGCGGTCAGCAGCAGGGCGGGGACGGGGTGGCGGGGCATCGGCGCAGCCTAGCGGCTGGCAGGTGATGACGACAGTGGCGCCGGGCGCGGCCGTCAGGACAGGCGCGCGAGGACGGCCTGGGTCGGCTTGGACAGATTGAGCGTGTAGAAATGCAGCGCCGGCGCGCCGCCCGCGATCAGGCGTTCGCACAGGCGCGTGACCACATCCGTCGCCAGTTCGCGGATCGCATCGACGTCGTCGCCGTGCGCGGTCATCTGTCGCTGCATCCAGCGCGGAATCTCGGCGCCGCAGGCTTCCGAGAACCGGCGCAGCTGGCTGAAATTCGAGATCGGCATGATGCCGGGAATGATGGGAATCTCGATGCCCGCGCGGCGCACGCTGTCGACGAAATGGAAGTACGCGTCGGCGTTGTAGAAATACTGGGTGATCGCGGCGTCCGCGCCGGCGTCCACCTTGGCCTTGAAGTGACGCAGGTCCGCCCGCGCGTCGTCGGCCTGCGGGTGGATTTCCGGATAGCAGCCGACCTCGATGCGGAAATGGTCGCCGAATTCGCTGCGGATGAAGGCGACGAGATCGGCCGCGTACCGCAGATCGCCCGGCTGGCCCATGCCCGACGGCAGATCGCCGCGCAACGCGACGATGCGGTTGCAGCCGATCGCGCGGTAGAGCTCCAGCAACTCGCGGATCTCCGCGCGGCTGCCGCCCACGCAGGACAGATGCGGGGCCGCGTCCAGACCGTGCTGCTGCTTGAGCCGGCGCACGGTCTCGGGCGTGTGGCTCAGCGTCGAACCGCCGGCGCCGAATGTGCACGACACGTATTCGGGCGCATGCACGGCGAGCTTCTTCGCGGTGCGGTCCAGCTGGCTGCGCTGGTCGTCGGTCTTGGGCGGATAGAACTCGAAGCTGAGCGGGAGCATGCGCGACCTGCGACGGCGGAGTGCCTCGATTGTATCGCTTGATCGCGATGAAAGCGAAGACCCGCACGCCACCCCGCTGCGTGGAACACGCCTTCCCGCCGGCTCCACGCGCGCCGGACCTATAATTGGCCGGTCGCCCGGCCCCGTGCCGGGCCGTGCCCCTCGACGGTCCTGGCCGCCGACCGGCGTCCTCCCCCAAGGATCCCGTCATGAAAAAATTCTTCAAGGCCCTCGTCGGCCTCGTCGTGCTGGTGGCGATCGCCGCCGGACTGTTCCTCTACTGGCCGCTGTTCGAACGCGCGCCGCCCGAGCCGGACAACGCCGAGCCCGTGGACGTGGTGCTGATCGGCGCCGGCGTCATGAGCGTTACGCTGGCCACGTACCTGCAGGAGCTCGAGCCCGACTGGCGCATCGAGATGTACGAGCGCCTTGATGGCGTGTCGCTCGAAAGTTCGGACGGCTGGAACAACGCGGGCACCGGACATTCGGGATTCGCCGAACTCAACTACACGCCCGAGCGCGAGGACGGCAGCATCGAGACCGCGCGTGCGGTCGACATTGCCGAGCAGTTCGAGATCTCGCGCCAGTTCTGGTCGCACCAGGTCGAAGCCGGCCGTCTCGGCACGCCGGGCGAATTCATCAACGCCACCCCGCACATGAGCTTCGTCTGGGGCGATGCGAACATCGATTACCTGCGCCGGCGCCACGCTGCGCTGTCGAAAGAGCCGCTGTTCAACGGCATGGCGTACTCGGAAGATCCGAAGCAGATCGCCGCGTGGGCGCCGCTGATGATGCAGGGGCGCGATCCGGCGCAGAAGATCGCTGCGACCTGGATGCCGCTCGGCACCGACGTCAATTTCGGCGTGATCACCCGCCAGTTGACCCAAGCGCTCGAGCGCAGCCCGAACTTCGGCCTGCATCTGCGTCACGAAGTCCGCAAGCTGCAGCGCAATGACGACGGCACCTGGACCGTCGCGGTGCACGATCTGGCGAGCGACACGACGCGCTCGATCCGGACGAAGTTCGTGTTCGTCGGCGCCGGCGGTGCGGCACTGACGATGCTGCAGCACTCGGGCATTCCGGAAGCCGCGAACTACGGTGGCTTCCCGGTCGGCGGCCAGTTCCTCGCCGCCGACAATCCGGCCGTCACCGCGCAGCATGAGGTGAAGGCCTACGGCAAGGCGGAAGAAGGCTCGCCGCCGATGTCGGTGCCGCATCTCGATGCGCGCATGCTCGACGGCAAGCCGGTGCTGCTGTTCGGCCCGTTCGCGCTGCAGAGCACGCGTTTTCTCAAACACGGCTCGTGGTTCGACCTGTTCTCCTCGGTCAACAACCACAACGTCGCCGGCATGATGCGCGTGGGTGCGGAGAACCGGGATCTGGTGGGCTATCTCATCAGCCAGGCACGCCTGTCGGACGCCGATCGCATGGCCGAACTGCAGAAGTACTATCCGGGCGCGCAGCCCGCCGACTGGCGTCTGGTGACCGCAGGCCAGCGCGTGCAGGTGATCAAGCGTGATCCGGAGAAGGGCGCGATCCTGCAGTTCGGGACCGAGATCGTCACCGATGCCGACGGCAGCATCGCTGCGCTGCTGGGTGCGTCGCCGGGCGCGTCGACTTCGCCGAAGATCATGCTCGACGTGATGCGCAAGGCCTATCCGGCGCAGATGGACGGCCCGTGGCGCGAACGCATCGCGCAGATCGTTCCGTCGTTCGGCCAGACGCTCAACACCGATGTCGCGCTGACCAACCGCATCCGTGGCATGACCAGCCGCGTGCTGCAGCTGCCGTATCACGAAGTGCCGGGCGCCGCGGTCGGCGATGGCCAGCCGCCGGCGGCGAACGACGAACTGCACGGCCCCGATGAAGGCCCGGACGAGGCCGAGCTCGACCGGCGCACGCAGGCACTGTGATCCAAACGAACAGGCGGGCCGCGAGGCCCGCCTTTTTCTTGCGCGGTGCAGGCGCGTTACCCTGTCGCGCCCCGCATGCGACCCGCCGATGTCCATCGTTCTCACGCCGTTCGCCCGCCCGCGTCTGTTCCCGCGCACGCCGCGCGGCAACACCATCCAGGACATCACGCCCGCGCAGTTCGAAGCGCACCTCAACAGTGAAACGCCGCACGCCGTGCTCGACGGCTACGCGCCGTTCTGCAAGCTGCACGTGCATGGCAACTGGACCTCGACGCGCTGCCTGACGGTGCCGATCACCGACGCCAACCGGCACCTGCTGCGCTCGGGTTACGAAGCGCGCAACAGCGCGGAACTGCCGGTGCTGGTGCGCTGGTTCGAAGGCGTGGAGTCGCCACGTGCCGAGTATCTCGTGGTGATCCTCTACAGCGCCGAACAGCTCGCGAAGGAAGGCTCGCCGATCGATGCGGACTGGGGCATCGTCGGCTGCATCTACACCGCCGAGCCGGCGGAGATTCCGATGGCCCCGATCACGATGCTGCGCAATGCGCTCGGCGTGGAGGAGGGCGGTTCCGGTGTGCCGCTCGATCGCGAGGCCTACCGGCGCAGTGTGGACTTCTGGGAGCGGAACGCGAACTGGCGGCCCTGAGACGGATCCACACCTCGCAACGAAAAACGGGCGCCTCTCGGCGCCCGTTCCGTGTCGCATCCGCGAAGCGGGTCGATCAATAGCGGTAGTGGTCCGGCTTGAATGGGCCTTCGACCGGCACGCCGATGTAGTCGGCCTGTTCCTTCGACAGCGTGGTCAGCTTCACGCCGATCTTCTCGAGGTGCAGGCGCGCGACTTCCTCGTCGAGCTGCTTCGGCAGCAGGTACACCTTGTTCTCGTAGGTGTCCTTGTTCGCCCACAGGTCGATCTGGGCGAGGGTCTGGTTGGCGAACGAGTTCGACATCACGAAGCTCGGGTGGCCGGTGGCGCAGCCGAGGTTCACCAGACGGCCGTCGGCCAGCAGGAAGATCGCGTTGCCGTTGCCGAACACGTACTTGTCGACCTGTGGCTTGATGTTGATCTTCTCGACGCCCTTCAGCGCATTGAGTGCGTCGACCTGGATCTCGTTGTCGAAGTGGCCGATGTTGCAGACGATCGCCTGGTCCTTCATGCCCTGCATGTGCTCGACCGTGATGATGTCCTTGTTGCCGGTCGTGGTGACGTAGATGTCGCCGCGGCCCAGCGTGGACTCGATCGTGTTGACCTCGAAGCCTTCCATCGCCGCCTGCAATGCGCAGATCGGATCGATCTCGGTGACGACGACGCGCGCGCCGTAGGCACGCAGGGACGCGGCGCAGCCCTTGCCCACGTCGCCGTAGCCGCAGACCACGGCGACCTTGCCGGCCAGCATCACGTCCATCGCGCGCTTCAGGCCGTCGGCCAGCGATTCGCGACAGCCGTAGAGGTTGTCGAACTTCGACTTGGTGACCGAGTCGTTGACGTTGATCGCGGGCACCAGCAGCGTGCCGGCCTGGGCCAGCTGGTACAGGCGATGCACACCGGTGGTGGTCTCTTCGGAGACGCCCTTCCACTCGGCGACCGTGCGGGTCCAGAAGTCCGGGCGCTCGCTGCGCACGCGCTTGAGCAGTGCCTTGATGACCTGCTCTTCGTGGCTGCCGCCGGTGCTGTTGACCCAGCTCTCGTCGCCCTTTTCGAGCTCATAACCTTTGTGGATCAGCAGGGTCACGTCGCCGCCGTCGTCGACGACCAGCTCGGGACCGATCAGGCCGCCCTTGCCGTCGGGGAAGCTCAGCGCGTCGAGCGTGCAGTCCCAGTATTCCTCCAGCGTCTCGCCCTTCCACGCGAACACCGGCGTGCCGGTCTTGGCGATCGCGGCGGCGGCGTGGTCCTGGGTCGAGAAGATGTTGCACGAGGCCCAGCGCACGTCGGCGCCGATGTCCTTGAGGGTTTCGATCAGCACCGCGGTCTGGATCGTCATGTGCAGCGAACCGGTCACGCGCACGCCCTTGAGCGGCAGGGTGGCGGCGTGCTTCTTGCGGATCGACATCAGGCCCGGCATCTCGTGCTCGGCAATGTCGAGTTCCTTGCGGCCCCAGTCGGCGAGCGTGATGTCGGCGACCTTGTAATCGCCTTCCGTCGAGAAGGTCTTCAGCTGTGCGTTCATAGCAGGCTCCGTAGTGGAATGCGCCACGCGCATTCGCGATTACGGGCGCCGTTCACAGGACACCGCGCCGAGCCTGGCCGTGCAGTCCACGGTCGCAGCGCCCCTCGGCGAGGCGACCCCCATTCTATCGCAGGCGTGTGACTGACGGCCTGCTGCCGGAGTCGGCAACCGCGCCGATCGAAGCCGTCGGCATGAACGTGGATTCAGGCTGCGGCGACGACCTCGGGTTTACCCCAGTAGGTCGCTTTCGTCCGCATGCAAGACCATGTCCGCACCGCGCTGGATGCGTGGCTCCCATGAACAGGACGAGGCAACGCGTTTGAACATGCACGTACATGATGGCGGCGGCTCCATTGCACCGACCCTGCCCACCCCGACGCTCGATCCCACGCGGCACAACGTGGTGGCCGGCGACACCGTCGCGACGCTCGCCGAGCGCTACATGGTCAGCCCCGAGGCGATCCACGCGGCCAATCCGCAGCTGGTTTCGCCCACTGCGCAGGGCGGCAATGCGATCCAGCCTGGCGATGTGATCGAGATTCCGGCCTCGCCGATGAGCGCCAGCGGCGACATCGACGGCGGCAGCGCGAACCATTCCACCACCGACGTCAAAGTCAGCGTCAAGGCCGCTGACGGCAGCATCACCTGGCAGCCCGACAGCCGCACGGTCAAGCTCACCGCGGAGCAGGAAGTCGAGCTCGGCAACAATCGCGCCGAGGGCGCGCCGGCGAGCAGCCGTGGGGCGTCGATCAGCGTGTCCAGCGAGTCTTCCGTCGAATTCCAGCAAAGCCAAGGCGACGGCACGACGTCGTTCTCGGTCACCACCGGTTCGCAGATCAGCGTGTCGGGCGAAGCGAATGCAGGCGGCCGCGGCGGCGCCGAGGTCGAGGCGAGCGCCGCGACCGGTTTCGAGTCCACCTACAAGGTCACGCTGCCGGGCGAAGGCCAGACCGTCGAAGCGGCGGCTGCCGTGAATCCCTTCGATCCGACGACCATCCCGGTCGGCGGCAGTGTCACCCTCGACAGCAGCGCGTTCGCCGAAACCGCCTTGGCCGGCTCGTTCCGCATGATCGGAACGGAGACCAACATCAAGGCGTCCGATGGCGTGAGCTACACCGTCGAGCGCGTGGACGCGGACACCGTGCGCGTGACCACAGGCCCGACCGAGACGATCAATGCGTTCAACGGCGTCGGCCTGCGCGCGGGCGACCTGTCGGTGATGGCGGGCCGCGAAGACCAGCTGCATGGCGCGACCCTGCAGACGGCCGAGTTCGACATTTCCAGCGTCGAAGGCCAGGCCGCGTATGCGCACTTCAACGCGACCGGTCAGGTCGCGCATGCAACGCCGGGCGTCGACAACGTCGCGACGATCTCGCGCATCGACTACTCGTCGCAGACCCAGCTGCGCGCCGGCTTCGACCAGCTCAGCATCGCGCTCGGTGGCCAGGCCAATCTCGGCAGCACCGTGCAGGTGGAATACGCCGACGGCTCGCGCGCACTGACCACTGATCTGAGCTACGGCAGCAACGTGCCGCTGACGATCGAGCAACGCTTCGACGCCGCCGGCAACGAACTGCCGGGAGAGCGCAGCTACGCGTTCGAACTCAGCACCGATCGACCGTCCTACAACTGGTTCGAGCGCAACATCCTCGGCAGGAACGAAGCCAGTGAAGAACAGGCCAATGCCGATCTGCTGAACTGGGCACTGACTGGCGGATTCGACGGCGGTGGTCCGGTCAGTGCGGGCGACACGGTCACGCTGACCTTCAGCGAATCGCAGCTCGAAGCGCTGATCGGCCAGACCCGCGCGACGGTCGAAGGCGGGCAGGGCATCGGCGGCGCGCACAGCGATCTGCGCGTGCTCGTCGAGGACTACAGCGGCAATCCGGTCAACGACACGATGGACTTCGCCGTCTCGCTCGCCCGCAACCTGGGCGGCGATCCTTACGGCTTCGCCGCGCGTCTGCAGACCATTTCCGCAGGCGCCGACGGCAACGTCGCCAACGACAGCTACGCACGTATCGCCGCGGATGTGCAGGTGCACTAGGGCGTGTCACCCATCCCCGAGCCTGCTTGGGGAAGGGTGACACG
>JASCOC010000013.1 GCA_029959605.1 Lysobacteraceae bacterium PS02340
CCCGCCGCGGGGGGGGGGGGCGGGGGGCCTCCCGGGCGGGGGGGCGCGGCGCGCGGGCGCCGCGGCATCGCCGCGCAACCGGGCGACCTGGCGCTGGGCGCGGTCGAGTTCGTAGGAGACGCGCAGCAGCAGGCCCATCGCCACGCAGGTCATCATCACGCTGGAACCGCCCGAGGACACCAGCGGCAGCGTCAGACCCTTGGTCGGCAGAAGGCCGAGATTCACGCCGATCGACACCAGGCTCTGCAGGCCGATCATCAGCGCCACGCCGAACGCACAGTAGCCGGCGAAGTGGCGGCGCATCTCGACGCACTTCAGGCCGACCCACAACGCACGGCCGACCAGCGCGACGAACAGGCCGATCACCAGGCACACGCCGATGAAGCCGAGTTCTTCGGCCAGCACCGAGAAGATGAAGTCGGTATGCGCTTCGGGCAGGTACGACAGCTTCTGCACCGACGCCCCCAGGCCCACGCCTGCGAACTCGCCGCGGCCCACCGCCATCAGCGCATTGCTGAGCTGGTAGCCGGCGCCGAGCTGGTCTTCCCACGGATTCATGAAGGACGTGATGCGGCGCATGCGGTAGGGCTCGAGCACGGCGACGCCGATCACCAGCGGCAGCAGACCGATGACCGGCAGCATCATGCGCTGGAGATGTCCGCCGCCGAGCACCAGCATGCCGCCGGTCACGCCCAGCAGCAGCATCGACGAGCCGAAGTCGGGCTGCAGCAGCAGCAGCGCGACCAGCACCACCGCGACGCCGATGGGCTTGAGCATCGCGCCCCAGGTCGCGTTGACGTCGTCCCGGAAGCGCACCAGATAGCTGGCGAGCCAGACGATGTAGATCACCTTGACGGCTTCGACGACCTGGAAGTTCGACACACCCAGCCAGATCCAGCGATGCGCGCCGTTGACCGAGCGCCCCAGGCCGGGCACGAACACCAGCAGCAACAGGCCCACGCAGCCGAGCAGCAGGAAGCGGTCGTACTTCTCGACCGTCTTGAGTTCGGTGCGCATCACCGTCACCGCCAGTGCCAGGCCGATGGCCAGGAACATCAGGTGGCGGGTCAGGAAGTGGTAACGGCCGACGTCGAGGTCTTCGCCGATCGCGATCGAGCTCGACGCGACCATGATCACGCCGAGCGTCGCGATCGACACGATGATGCCGACCAGCCACGGATCGAAGCGGCCCACGATGTCGTCGATGCGCGTCGCCTGGCGGGCGGCGCTGTCGTGGGCGTGCTGGTCGTAGGTCCGGGCCATCAGCGCACCTTCAACGTGGCGAGGCCGACCAGCACCAGAATCACCGAGATGATCCAGAAGCGCACGATCACGCGCGGCTCGGGCCAGCCCTTCAGTTCGAAGTGATGATGGATCGGCGCCATGCGGAACACGCGCTTGCCGGTCAGCTTGAAGCTGGCGACCTGGATCATCACCGACAGCGTTTCGATGACGAAGATGCCGCCCATGATCACCAGCACCAGTTCCTGGCGCACGATCACCGCCATCGTGCCGAGCACGGCGCCGAGCGCCAGCGCACCGATGTCGCCCATGAAGACCATGGCCGGATACGTGTTGAACCACAGGAACCCGAGCCCGGCTCCGGCGATCGCCGCGCAGATGATCACCAGTTCACCCGCGCCCGGCACCTGCGGGATCTGCAGATAGTTCGAGAACACCGCGTTGCCCGAGGCATACGCGAACACGCCCAGACCGCAGGCGACCAGCACGGTCGGCATGATCGCCAGCCCGTCGAGGCCGTCGGTCAGGTTCACCGCGTTGGAGAAGCCGACGATCCAGAAGTAGGCGATCGCGACGAAGCTGATGCCGGCCAGCGGCAGGGCGATCGACTTGAACAGCGGCACGTAGAAGGTCGTCGCCGCGGCGACGTCGGCGTACAGATAGAGATACAGGCCGGCGGCGAGGCCGAAGATCGACTGCAGCAGGTACTTCCAGCGGGATTTGAGGCCGTTGGGATCGCGCTTGACGATCTTGATCCAGTCGTCGTACCAGCCGATCGCACCGAAGGCGAGCATCACGGCCATCACCACCCACACGTACTTGTTGCGCAGGTCGCCCCACATCAGCACCGACAGGAAGATCGTCAGCAGGATCAGTGCGCCGCCCATGGTCGGCGTGCCGGCCTTGGAGAAATGCGTCTGCGGGCCGTCCTGACGGATCGGCTGGCCGCCTTTGAACTGCGCGAGCTTGCGGATCACCGCCGGGCCCAGCCACAGCGACAGCAGCAGCGAGGTCAGCGCCGCGAGGATGCCGCGGAACGTCAGGTACTCGAACAGCTTGAAGAAGTCTTCCAGACCCTGCAGCCAGCGGGCGAGTTCAAGCAGCATGTCCGGTTCCTTCAGTGGTGCGCAGCGCGGTGACCACACGGTCCATCGCACTGCCGCGCGAGCCCTTCACCAGCACGCGCGCATCGGCGTGCAGGTCGGCCCGCAGCGCTTCGATCAGCGCCTCGTGGGTATCGAATCGGCGCGCACCGTCGCCGAAGGCATCGGCCGCGGCCGCGCTCAGTGCGCCCAGCGCGTACAGCCGCGCGATGCCGGCGGACTTCGCGCGCACGCCGGCCTGGGCGTGCATCGCCGCGCCGTCGCTGCCGAGTTCGCGCATGTCGCCCAGCACCAGCCAGCGGTCCCCGCCGCCGGCGGCGAGCGTGTCGATGGCGGCATTGAGCGAACCGGGATTGGCGTTGTAGCTGTCGTCGATCAGCACCGCGCCGTCGGCCAGCGTGTAGCGGACCAAGCGGCCGGACACGGCTTCGGCGCTGCCGAGCGCGGCGACGATGGTGGCCAGCGGCACGCCGGCCGCGAGCGCGATGGCCGTCGCAGCAAGCGCATTGCGCACGTTGTGACGACCGGGCAGCGGCAGCGCGACGTCGGCCTCGCCCACGGGCGTGAGCAGACGGAAACCCGCGCCGCCCTCGTCGAGGCGCACGTCGCGCGTGGAGATGTCGGCCGTGGCCTCGATGCCGAAGCGCAGCAGGCGACGACCATGCGCGCGCTGCGCGAAGAACGGGGCGAAGGCGTCGTCGGCATTGATGACGGCGGTGCCGTCGGCCGGCAGCGCATCGTAGATCGCGGCCTTGGTGTCGGCGATGCCGAGCAGGCTGCCCATGCGCTCCATGTGCGCCGGCGCAATATTGTTGACCAGTGCGATGCGCGGCTGCGCGATCGCGGTCAGATACGCGATGTCGCCCGGCTTTCCGGCGCCCATCTCGTAGACCGCGAACTGCGCATCTTCCGGTGCATCGAGCACGGCCAGCGGCAGACCGATCTCGTTGTTGAAGTTGCCGGGGTTGAAGCTGGTGGACGCATGACGCGACAGGATCGCGGCGACCAGCTGCTTGACGCTGGTCTTGCCGTTGCTGCCGGTGATCGCCACGACGGTCGCCGCGCGCGCACGCTGGACCGCGGTCGCCAGCGCACCGAGCGCCAGCTGCGGATCGGCGACGACGATCTGCGGCAACGCGATGTCGAGCGGACGCGCGACCAGCGCCGCGCGCGCGCCGCGGGCCGCGGCATCGGCGACGTGGTCGTGCCCGTCGAAGGTGTCGCCCTTCAGCGCGACGAACAGCAGTGCGTGCACTTCGGCCGCGTCGAGCTTGCGGGTGTCGGTGGCGACGCCATCGATCGGAAAATCGCTGTCGGCGCCGTGCAGGCAACCGTTGACCAGCTGGGCGATGCGGGCGAGCGACAGCGGATTCATCGCGCGCCCTCCGCGTTGCGTGCATC
Organism: Lysobacteraceae bacterium PS02340; assembly: GCA_029959605.1. Classification (GTDB taxonomy): domain Bacteria; phylum Pseudomonadota; class Gammaproteobacteria; order Xanthomonadales; family Xanthomonadaceae; genus Luteimonas; species Luteimonas flava. The sequence continues at coordinate 3,747 of JASCOC010000013.1, forward strand.
CAGCGCGGCCTGCGCGACGACGCGGTCGTCGAACGCATGCTGCACACCGTCGATCTCCTGGTAGGGCTCGTGGCCCTTGCCGGCGATCAGCACGATGTCGCCCGGCTTCGATCCGCCGATCGCACGTTCGATCGCGCGACGACGGTCGCGTTCGATCGTGACGGCGTCGGGATTCGCGAAGCCGGCGATGATGTCGGCGACGATCGCATCGCCGTTCTCGCCGCGCGGGTTGTCGTCGGTGACGATGACGCGGTCGGCATTCGCCTCGGCGATCGCCGCCATCTGCGGACGCTTGCCGGTGTCGCGTTCGCCGCCGCAGCCGAACACGCAGACCAGTTCGCCGCGCAGATGACCGCGCAGCGACTGCAGGGCCTGCTGCAGCGGATCGGGCTTGTGCGAGTAGTCGACGACGACCAGCGGCTGCGTGTCATCGCCACCGAGGCGGTTCATGCGGCCGGCGATCGGCTGCAGACCGGCGAGCACGCGCACGATGTCCGCAGGTGCGTACGCCAGCGCGCGCATCACGCCGGCGACGACCAGCAGGTTATCGACATTGAAGCGGCCGAGCAGCGCCGCGCGCACCGGCAGCGACTGGCCGTCGATGCGCAGCGAGAACGCGATGCCACGGTCGTCGAGCGCGATGTCGTGCGCGGCGATGTCGGCGGCGGCATTGCCGGCGGCGCTGATCGTGATCGCACGGACGCCGTCGGCGAGCTGCGCGGGCAGCGTCGCGCCGAAGGCGTCGTCGATGTTGATCACGGCGGCCTTGAGACCTTCACGCACGAAGAGCTTCGCCTTCGCCGCGCCGTAGCCGGCCATGTCGCCGTGATAGTCCAGATGGTCGCGGGTGAGGTTGGTGAACACCGCGACGTCGTAATGCACCGCGTCGACGCGGCCCTGGTCGAGGGCGTGCGAGCTGACTTCCATCGCCACCGCGGCTGCGCCGGCATCACGCAGCTGCGCGAGCAGCGCATGCGTCTGCAGCACCAGCGGCGTGGTGAAACCGGTCGGCTCGACCGCGCCGTGCAGGCCGGCGCCGAGCGTGCCGATGGTGCCGGCGCGCGTGCCGACGGCTTCGAAGGCCTGCGCGAGCAGCTGCACCGTCGAGGTCTTGCCGCTGGTGCCGGTCACGCCGACCATCGTCATCGCGTGCGACGGCTGGCCGTGGAAGGCATCGGCCATCGCGCCCATACGCGCACGCAGGCCGGCGACGGCGATCGCATCGGCCGGCAGCGACGCAATCTCCGCCGGCACCGGCGGTTCGAACAGGATCGCGCTGGCGCCGGCGGCGCGCGCGACGTCGGTGAAGTGCAGGCCGTGCGTGCCGAAGCCGCCGATCGCGACAAAGGCATCGCCCGCACGGATCGCGCGGCTGTCCTGCACCAGGCCGGTGATCACCGTGTCGGCCGGCACCGCGGCCACATCGGGCAGCAATGCGTTGAGTGCCATCGCGCGGCTCATCGCTGGCCTCCGGCGACGTGCGCGGCGACCGGCGCGCCCTGCGCGGCGGAGACGACCGGCGCGACCGGTGCGACAGCAGGCGTCGCGGGCGCGGGGACGGTACGGCCCTGCTCGCGCGCACGCTTGGCATCGGCCGTGGCCTGCGCGGCCAGCCAGGTGTCGATGTCGTCCGGCGGCACGTCCATCAGGCGCAGCGCGCCGTCCATGACCCGCTGGAACACCGGCGCGGACACGTAGCCGCCGCCGTAGGTGGAACCGCCCTTGGAGGTGTCCGGATCGTCGATGACCACGGCCATCGCGAAGCGCGGATTCTCGACCGGGACCAGGCCGGCGAAGAACGCGAGGTAGCGCCGTGCATACCCGCCACCGCTGGCCTTGCGCGCCGTGCCGGACTTGCCGGCGACGTGATAGCCGAGGATCGCCGCGCGCGTGCCGGTGCCGCCGGGTTCGGTGACGGTCTGCATCATCCGCACCACTTCATCGGCGACCGCGGCCGAGACGACCTGGCGCGATTCGCCGGCGTGGCCCTTGACGAAGGTCGGCGCGATCGAGCGGCCGTGGTTGCCGAGCGTGGCGTAGGCGTGCGCGATCTGCATCGGTGTGACCGACAGGCCGTAACCGTAGGACATGCCCTGCTTGCTCGTGCCGCTCCAGCGCGAGGGATCCGGGAACAGGCCCGCGGCTTCGCCGGGGAAGCCGCTGCCGGTGCTCTGGCCGTAGCCGAAGCTGCGCACGAAATCGTAGAAGTACTGGTTCTCGAGCTTGTGCACGATCATCGCCGAGCCGACGTTCGAGCTCTTGGTGATGATGCCCGTGGTGTCGAGCACGCCGTAATTGCGGAAATCGCTGGTGCGGAAGCGACCGTTCGGAATCCAGCCGGGGCTGGTGTTGAACGTGCTGGCCGGGGTGATGACGCCCTTCTCCAGCGCCGCGGCCACGGTGATCGGCTTCATCGTCGAGCCGGGCTCGAGCAGATCGGTCACCGCGCGGTTGCGGTGCGCATCGCGATTCTCGCCGGTGACGCGGTTGTTGTTGTAGGTCGGCAGGTTGGCCATCGCCAGCACCTCGCCGGTGGCCACTTCGAGCACGACGATCGAGCCGGCGCTGGCGCCGGTTTCCTCCAGCGCGCGGCGCAGTTCGCGATGCGCGAGGAACTGGATGCGGCGGTCGATGCTCAGCACCAGGTCCTTGCCCGGCTCGGCGGCGCGCACCAGGCTCACGTGTTCGACGATGCGGCCGTGGCGATCACGGATCACGTTCTGCGCGCCCGGCTTGCCGGCCAGCCACTCGTCGAACGCCAGCTCCACGCCCTCCTGGCCGTTGTCGTCGATGTTGGTGAAGCCCAGCACGTGCGAGACCGCTTCACCCTGCGGGTAGAAACGGCGGTATTCGCGCTGCGAGAACACGCCCGGCACGCCGAGATCGAGCACGCGCTTGGCCGCTACCGGGCTGATCCGGCGGTGGCGCGGGAGATACATGAATTCCTTGTCGGCGCGCTGCGACACCGCACGCGACAGCTCCTCGAGCGGCAGACCGGTGGCTTGGGCCAGCTCGGGCAGACGATCGGGATGCTTGCTCAGTTCCTGCGGATTGGCCCACAGCGATTCGACCGGCGAGGAGATCGCCAGCGGCTCGCCGTTGCGGTCGGTGATCATGCCGCGCGAGGCCGGGATCGGCACTTCGCGGCGGAAGCGCGCATCGGCCTTCTGCTGGTAGAACGCGTTGTCGATCAGCTGCAGGTCCACCGCACGGCCGACCAGCGCCACCGCGCCCAGGCCCAGCGCGCCGCCGACCAGCATCAGGCGCAGGCGCAGATCGAACTGCGCGCGCTTGCGCGGCTTCTTGGCGTGGCCGTCGCCGGCCTTGATGAACTTGCGGAAGTTCATGGGCGCACCACGACGATTTCGGCCGTCTCGGGGAAGCGCATGCCCAGACGCTCGCGCGCGACCTGGTCGACGCGGTTGCTCATCGCCCACGTCGCCTGTTCGAGCTGAAGACGGCCGAAGTCGATGTTGAGTTCGTCGCGCGCGCGCTCCAGACGGGTCAGGGCGATATAGAGCTGGCGATAGTCGTGGCGCGCGTGGACCACGCCGATCGCGGTGATCACGTTGGCGGCGAGCAGGATCGCGACGACGAGATGGCGCAGCTTCATGCGGCCGCCTCCAGCTTCTCGGCCACGCGCAACACCGCGCTGCGGGCGCGCGGGTTGGCGCGCAGTTCGGTCTCATCGGCCTTGGTCGCGTCGGCGACGATGCGCAGGCGCGGCACGAACGGCGCGGCTTCGGGCAGACGGCGGTTGCCGGCCGGCGCCTTCGCATGACCGGCGATGAAGCGCTTGACGATGCGGTCTTCCAGCGAGTGGAAGCTGATCACCGCGAGGCGGCCACCGGGACGCAGCGCCGCGAGCGCGGCGTCGAGACCGGTTTCGAGATCGGCCAGTTCGCGATTGATGTGGATGCGGATCGCCTGGAACGAACGCGTTGCCGGATTCGTCTCCTTCTGGCCCGGCTTGGGCTTGCTGCGCGGCACGTTGGCGCCAATCACCGCGGCGAGATCGGCGGTACGCAGGAACGGCGTCTCGGCCCGACGCGCGACGATCGCACGCGCGATGCGGCGGCTCATGCGCTCTTCGCCGTAGGTCCACAGCACATCGGCGATCGCGGCCTCGTCGGCGCGCGCGATCCACTCGGCCGCGCTCTCGTCCGCGTCCGGGTCCATGCGCATGTCGAGCGGACCGTCCTTGCCGAAGCTGAAACCGCGCTCGGCAACGTCGAGCTGCGGCGAGGACACGCCCAGATCGAACAGCACGCCATCGAGTGGCGCGTCGATGGCCTCATGCCAGCCGGTCAGCTCGATGAAGCTGCCGCGGTAGATCGACACGCGCGGGTCGTCGCCAAAGCGGGCCTGCGCGACGGCGATCGCCTCGGGATCCTTGTCCATCACCAGCAGGCGGCCATCGGCGCCCAGCTGCGCGAGCACGCCGGCAGCGTGGCCACCGCGGCCGAAGGTGCCATCGAGATAGCGGCCATCCGGGCGCACGTGCAGGCCGTCGAGCACCTGCGCGTACAACACCGGGAGGTGGCCGGACATCGCATCCGTACCACCGGCGGTCACAACGGCAATCCTTCGAGATCGTCGCCGGCCATGTCCTCGTCGGTCAGGGTCTGGCGGATCTGCGCCTGGTGCGCCTGCTCGCTCCAGAGCTCGAACTTGTCGCCCATGCCCACCAGCACCGCGCGGCGGTCGATGCCGACCGTGTTGCGCTGGCTGGACGGAATGCCGATGCGGCCACTGGCATCGGGCTCGAGCACGGTGGCGGCGCCGACCAGCTTGAGCTGCAGAGTGCGGTTGCGGGCCAGCGTGCGCGGCAGCGCATTGACCTGGTCGCGGAGCGTCTCCCAAGCCTTGAACGGATAGAGATACAGCCCGCCGGCATCGAAGGGGTTGTAGGTCAGGACCAGCCGGTTGTCGCATTCACGGGCGACGAAATCCCGATAGGCGGTGGGAATCGCCAGTCGGCCCTTCTCGTCGATGGTGATGGCGGTCTCGCCCTGCAACACGTCCGTTCCTGCCCATTGAGTGCCCGTCTGAAGCGGGCTTTGGCGTTCGGAAAACCACGAAATTCCCGGTTTCCCCACGAGTCGCCACCTTAGGACCCGCCATTTGGGTTGTCAACAGCTTTGTCGAGAACTTTTCACCTGTCTGGTCAATGACTTGCAGCACTCTTCAGAGACTTGTTCAAGCTTTATCCACAAGCTTCTGTTTCGTCTCAAATTTTGAGATTCGGGTGAATTTGGCGATGAACGGAACCCTCACGTGGGCTTCACGTAAACGGCTTGTTGCGGTGCAGCATTCACGCGTTTCGAGTGCTGCTTGAAGTCGTGTTGCGCGGGCGAATGGCTGGGCAGGCTGATTCAGGCCGCATCGAGCCTCCAAACGGGGACCAGCGGACCCCAGCTCCTCGATCGGGACGACACGCTTGCCCCTCCGGCCGGGACGCGAGACGACACCCCCCAACCAGACACCTCTCCCTCCGGGAGAGGTCGACGCGCACAGCGCGTCGGGTGAGGGCCGGATGCCGGATATCGTCCGCTCCCAGTGCTGACACCGGAACGATCGCTCTCCAACTCCGACAGGATCCGCGGAACGCTAATGGCGCCTTCCGCACCGCTCCAGCGCAGCGTCCACGTGGTCCCCCAGAAAGAATGGCAACGGCGCCGTACGGCCTCGGTCTGGACCGCGCCCCACGCGACACAGCCTCCAGTCCTTCGGAGGCTTCAGACAGAAAGGTGGCGGAGCCGGCCGATAAGCCGGGTTCTGTCGTGGACAGTCATTCCTCTAGGCGCACCGTCACCGGTACGCTCGAGCAACCTACCCGGACCCGACGCGGGCAACGTCATGAGGTCCCTATTTGGTCTTGCTCCAGGTGGGGTTTGCCGTGCCGGTCTGTTGCCAGACTCGCGGTGCGCTCTTACCGCACCATTTCACCCTTGCCGTCCTGCTTAAAGCAGTCTTGGGCGGTATCTTTCTGTTGCACTTTCCGTCGGCTCGCGCCGCCCAGGCGTTACCTGGCACCTTGCCCTGTGGAGCCCGGACTTTCCTCGGCATCGCCGGATGCGAGCACCCGGGATGACGCGACTGTCTGGCCGACTCCGCCGCGCGCATTGTCGCACGCCGGTGACACCGCAGACCGGCGCCCTGTGCTCAGTCGGTGGATGCCCGTTCCAGCAACGTGGTGAACGCGACGCCGAATTCCGGCGACAGCGTCGCGTCGTTGTGACTACGACCCGGCACGATCACCAACTGCTTGACGCCCGCCTGCAACGGCGTCGCATCGAACAGCGCCTGTGAGAACTTCGGCGCGGTGGTGACGTCGAGTTCGCCGACCACATACAGCACCGGCTCGTCGAGCCGACGCGCGACGTTGAGGTTGCCGGTTCTCTGCAGGGCCGGCGCGATGTCGAAGCGCCGCACCGCAAGCCGGGTCCAGAAGCCGGCCCGCGCGCGCATCGCCCGGGTCCAGTCCTCGGCGGTGGTCATCGAGCTCTCCAGCACCAGGCCATCGAGCTGTCGCGCATCGGCCACATGCCCGGCGAAGAAGCTGCCCAGCGACTGGCCGTGCACGATCAGCGGCAGGCCTGTCGTCTCGGCGCGCACCTGGTCGTAGACCTGCAACGCGTCCGCGCGCAGCCCGTCGATGGTCGGCGTGCCGGTGCTGGCGCCATAGCCGCGATGATCGACCAGCACCAGATCCACCGGCAGCCCGGCGTAGGCGTCGAAGATGCGTCGCGCGTGCAGCCCGGTGCGGAAACCGTTACCGCCGAAATACAGCACCGTCGCGCGGGCGTCGGCGCGCTTGAGGTCGACGCGATAGATCGACACGTCGTCCGGCGTGTCGATCCGCGATTCGGTGGCGGTGTAACCGGCATGCGTGGCCGCCAGCACGGCGAGATCGGGCGGCGGTGCCGGCATCGGCCGCACCAGATGCGACTCTTTCAGCGAATAGGTGCAACCGGCCATGACGACGCACAGCACGACGGCCATCAGGCCGCGGACGGATCGGGACTGCATGCGGTGACTTCCTTCCTTGGGACACCGTTCGACGCGATCAGGCGTCGGGAGTTCCCTGCCCGTACAGCGACTTGCGCGGCGCGCCGGTGATGTCGGCGGCGAGCTTCGCGGCCAGCGAGGGCTTCATCTCGCGGGACAGCAGTGCATAGACGCGCCGGCCTTCGGCCAGCCGCGCATCGACATCGTCGCCAGCGCCTTCGATCAGCACCACGAACTCGCCCTTGCGCTGGTCGGCCTCGCCGGCGACGCGCGCGGCCAGGGCCTCCAGCGGACCGTCCAGCACGGTCTCGAACAGCTTGGTCAGTTCACGCGCCACCACCGCCGGACGCGCGCCGCCGAAGGTCTGCACGGCATCGGCCAGCATCTCCTCGATGCGGTGCGAGGATTCGTAGAACAGCACCGTGCGCGGCTCGGACGCGAGCGTCTGCAGGCGTTCCCGGCGGGCACCGGCCTTGGCCGGCAGGAAGCCTTCGAACACGAAGCGGTCGCTCGGCAGACCCGCGACGCTCAGCGCGGCGATCAGCGCGCTCGGTCCCGGCACCGGCGAGACGCGAAGCCCCGCCTCGCGGGCGGCGCGCACCAGCCGGAAGCCGGGATCGCTGACCAGCGGCGTGCCGGCATCGCTGACCAGCGCCAGCGACTCGCCGGCCTGCAGACGCTCGACCAGACGCGCGGCCAGGCCGTCCTCGTTGTGTTCGTGCAGGGCGATCAGCGGGCGCTCGATGCCGAAGTGGCCGAGCAGCTGGCGCGTGTGCCGGGTGTCCTCGGCGCAGATCGCATCGACGCTGCGCAGCACCGCCTGCGCGCGCGGCGACAGATCGCCCAGATTGCCGATGGGCGTCGCCACGACGTGCAGGACGCCGGGGGCGCGGGAAGGGTCGCTCATCGTCTGCACACCGGGAACGCTAGAATGCGCCCATTATCCCGCAGCGGAACCGCGACATGGCAGCAACGGCCCAGCCTTCGAACGCCCGCACGCGCACGACGCGCGCCGTCGGTGCACCGCCCCGCGCTCTGCGCCTCCTCGCCGGCGCCGCACTGGTGGCGGCGCTCGCCAGCTGCGCGACCGTGCAGACCACCGGCAGTGCCGGTCCGGTCGCCGCGCCGTCGGAAGCGCCGGCTGCGCCGGGTCGCTGGACCTTCGACGACACCCGTCCCGCCGCCGAGCGCGATGGCTACCGCCCGCCGCGCAAGCTCGCCGTGCTGCTGCCGATGAGCGGCGCACTCGCGACCGCCGCTGCGCCGGTCCGTGATGGCCTGCTGGCCGGCTACTACGGCGAGCGCCGTGCGCGCCCCGAACTCGCGTTCTACGACACCGCCGGCACCGCGGCCGGCACCGCGAACGCCTACAGCCGCGCGATCGCCGAAGGCGCCGACCAGGTTGTCGGTCCGCTCGGCCGCGAGGAAGTCGACGCGCTGTTCCACAGCCCCGCGCAGGTGCCGGTGATCGCGCTCAACCGCGGCTCCGTGCAGGCGCCGGACAACGCGGCCGCGTTCTCGCTGGCGCCCGAAGACGAAGGCGACGCCGCGGCGCAGTACCTGCTCAAGCGCAACGCACGCAACGTGCTGGTGCTGAGCAACGGCGAAGACGCCGCGCGTCGCAGCGTCGATGCGCTGACCGCGCGTCTGGCCCAGAACGGCGGCAGCGTGGTCGCGACGCTCGCGATCATCGGCGACACCTCCGTCGACCAGACGCCGGCGCTGCAGAACGCGCTGGCCGGCGGCGCCGGTGTGGACGCGGTGTATCTCGCGATCCGCGGCAACCAGGCGCGCGTGCTCGCGCCGCAGCTGTCGGTCGCCGGCCTCGCCACGCGCCCGCGCGTGGGCAGCTCGCTGCTCGCACAGGGCACCGGCAAGGCGGAAGAAGACCAGATTCTCGACGGCATCGTGTTCCCGACCGAAAGCTGGTCGACCGGCGCCAGCGCGCGTTCGCTGCCGCCGCTGACCGAGGTGTCGCGCGAACTGCCCACCGCACGGGGCGGCGCCGCGCGCCTGTTCGCATTCGGCTTCGACGCGTGGCTGCTGAGCGGCTATCTCGAACACCTCGCCCGCACGCCCGATGCCGCCATCGGCGGCGCGACCGGCATGCTGCGCATCGCCGGCGATGGCAACGTCATGCGCCAGCCCGCATGGGCCACGTGGCGCAACGGCTATGTGGTGCCGCAGGCGGACGCCGGCGGTTGAACGACCGGCGGCGCGATGGCGCTGCCGTCGAGCGGGCCGCGGCCGCGCAGCTGCAGGCCGCCGGCCTGCGCCCCCTCGCCGCGAACGTCGGTTTCCGCGGCGGCGAACTCGATCTGGTGATGCTCGACGCACGCGGCGCGACGCGCGTCGTCGTCTTCGTCGAAGTCCGCCATCGCCGCACCGCGGCGTTCGGCGGTGGCGCTGCTTCGATCGATGCTGGCAAACGCCGGCGACTGGTGCTGGCTGCGCACCAGTTCCTGATGCGTGAACGTGGGCTGCGTGATCTGCCGTGCCGGTTCGATGTGGTGGAAGCGAGTGGCGATTCCGATGCGCCGACGCTGCGTTGGATTGAGGATGCGTTCCGCGCGGATGATTGATCCGTTCTGGCGGGACGCGACTCTATTTTGTGTTTGCGCTGGCGGGCGCCAGGCCCTGGCCTCGCCATTTCTTCGGCTTCGCCTTTGGCTTTGGCTTCTAGCTCTTGATCTGAATCGAGCCGTAAAGCGAGCCGAGCATCGCAGGGCGACGGGGTCGAAGAGCAGTCCATGTCTGAGCGCAGCGAGTTTGGGCTGCGTGCCCCGTCGCCCGAGAAGCGCAGGGGACCGCCGCAGCTGTATCGCGGCGGATCGCGTCCGGCGAAGACGGTTTTGCTTACTTTTGCCAAGACAAAAGTAAGCCGCGCGACAGCGCGGAAGCCCTGTCTTTGATCTTCGCTTGCGAGCACCTCGTTTGGCGGCGCATCAAAATCCAACGCCAAGGCTAAGAAGCGAACCTCAAGTGCAGGGCTTTCGCCCGCTGCGCGTGCGAGTCCCTTTTGGATGGACCCAAAAGGAACCAAAAGGTCCCTTCGCCGGACGCGAGCCGATGCGATGAAGCCGCATCGGTGCCCTCCGCTCCTCGCCTGACGCGGCACGCAGCCCAAACTCGCTGCGCTCAGACATGGGCTGCTCTTCGGCCGCGCCAGGCTCCGGTGCTCGGCTCGCTCTACGGCTCGATTCAAGTCAAAAGCGAATACCCAAAGCTAAAGGCAAATCAAAGGCAAAGCGAAGCCGAAGCAGGGCAGTCCCGAACCAGCCAAGCATCCGACGATGTAATCCTGATACGCACGAGCTCCGCCAGCAGGCGCTTCAACCGCCGAAGTGATCCCAACCAGCGCGCGCCGGCGTCCAGGGCGCGCCGTTCGCGGTCGCGACGACATCCCGCCCTTTAACGATGCGTCCGATACGGGTCACCGGCACACCTGCTTCCAGCGCAGCGGCCACGATCGCGTCACGCGCACCGACCGGCGCGGTGAAGCAGAGTTCGTAATCGTCGCCGCCACTCGCCTGCAGCGTGCGACGCGTATCCGGTTCGAGCCCAGCGGCGCGCAGCGCATCCGACACCGGCACCGCGTCGATATCGATCTCGGCGCCCACACTGCTCGCGCAGCAGACATGGGCGAGGTCGGCGAGCAGACCATCGGAGATATCGATCGCGGCATGCGCCAACCCGGGCAATTGCAGGCCGAGCGCAACACGTGGCGTCGGCCGGTCGAGCCGCGCGCGCAGCGCAGGATCGCGCGCACCACAGGCCGACCACTGCGCCAAGGCCTCAGCGGCATCGCCCGGCGTGCCGCTGACCCAGATCTCGTCGCCGACGCTCGCAGCATCACGACGCAGCACGCGGCCAGGCGAAACGAAGCCGAATACGGTCACGCAGACCGATAACGGCCCTCGCGTGGTGTCGCCGCCGACCAGCGCCACGGCGTGCTGACGCGCGAGGGCTTCGAAACCATCCAGAAACGCATCGACCCAGGCCGCATCGGGTTCGGGCAGGGACAGCGACAACGTGCACCACGCCGGCGTGGCGCCCATCGCCGCGAGATCCGACAGGTTCACCGCCAGCGCTTTCCAGCCGATATCGGCCGGCGCGGTGTCGTGCGGGAAATGGATGCCGGCGTTGAGCGTGTCCATCGCGACGACGAGCTGCATGCCGGCGGGCGGCTGCAGCAGCGCGGCATCGTCGCCGATGCACAGCACCACGTCGTCGCGCGCCACGACGCGCGCGCGGATTCGGTCGATCAGGTCGAACTCGCCGGCCATTGCAGCCGTGCCGGGCTCAACGCCCGCGCAGCGCTCCGACTTCCGGCGCGCGCCATTCGGCGGCGGCACGGTCGAGCACGCCGTTGACGTAGGTGTGACCGTGCTCGGAACCGAAACGCTTGACGGTCTTCAGGGCTTCGTCGATGACGACGCGGTACGGCACGTCGACGCGGTGCTGCAGTTCGTAGGCGGCGATGCGCAGCATCGCGCGTTCGATCGGATCGACTTCTTCGATCGTGCGGTCGAGGAACGGCGCCAGCGACGCGTCGAGTTCGCGATAACGGGTGCCCACACCGTGGACCAGATCCTCGAAGTACGCGAGATCGGCGATTTCCTTGGCCTGCTCGTGCGCGAACTGGGCGACGATCTCGCGCGGCTCGGTGCCCGACATCTGCATCGCGTAGATGGCCTGCAGCGCGCGGCGGCGCGCGCGCGAGCGCAGCACCGGGTCGACACCATGGGGTTTGCGGGTCTGGTTCATCCGATCTTGTCCAACAGGTTGCTCATTTCGATGGCGACCAGCGCCGCTTCTTCGCCCTTGTTGCCGTGGCTGCCGCCGGCGCGCTTCTCGGCGTCGACGTAGTCCTCGACCGCGAGCACGCCGTTGGCGACCGGCACGCGGCTGTCGAGCGCCACGCGCATCAGCGCGTCGCTGCAGCCGTCGGCCACCTGCTCGTAATGCCGGGTGTCGCCGCGCACCACGCAGCCCAGGCCCAGCAGCGCGGCGTGCGCGCCGGCGGCGGCGAGCCGCGCGCAGACCACCGGGATCTCCCAGGCACCGGGCACGCGGATCACGTCCACCGCGTCTTCGGCGACGCCGTGATCGGCGAACGCCTTGCGCGCACCGGCGATCAGGGCGTCGGTGATCTTGGGGTTCCAGCGGCTGGCGACGATCGCGTAACGCGCGCCGGCCGGGGCGCGCAGGTCGCCTTCGATGTAGCTCATGGGCATGGGGGATTCGCGCAAGGCCGGTCAGTTTAACGTGGGTCAGGCCGTGACGTATGCGACGACTTCAAGGCCGTAGCCGGCGAGGCCCACCTGCTTGCGCGGCGTGCCCAACACGCGCAGCCGGCCGAGGCCGAGATCGGCCAGGATCTGCGCGCCGGCGCCATTGCGACGCCACTGGCCCACGTCCTTGTCCTTGCCGGGGGGGCGGACCACGGCTTCCTTGCGCAGACGCGCCAGCAGCGCGTCGGAGTCGCGCGGCGCCGACAGCACCACCATCACGCCCTGCCCGGCGTCGGCGATCGCGCGCAGCGCATCGCTGCCGGCCACGCCGAAATCGTCGCGGCGCCAGTGCAGCAGATCGGCGAGCGGGTTCTCCACCTGCACGCGCACCAACGTGGGCGTATCGGCATCCGGCGTGCCGCGCACCAGCGCGAAATGCAGCTCGTGGGCGATGCGGTCGCGATAGGTCACCAGATGGAACGCGCCGAACTCGGTCTCGATCTCGCGTTCGTCGATGCGCTCGACGGTGTGCTCGGTGGCGAGACGATGGGCGATGAGATCGGCGATCGAGCCCATCTTCAGGCCATGTTCGCGGGCGAAGACTTCCAGCTCCGGGCGACGCGCCATGCTGCCGTCGGGATTGAGGATCTCGACCAGCACGCCGGCCGGTTCCAGTCCCGCGAGCATCGCCAGATCGACGCCGGCCTCGGTGTGCCCGGCGCGGGTCAGCACGCCGCCGGGCTGGGCGACCAGCGGGAAGATATGGCCGGGCTGGTGCAGATCCTCGGGCTTCGCGTTCGCCTTCACCGCGGTGCGGATCGTGTGCGCGCGGTCATGGGCCGAGATGCCGGTGGTCACGCCTTCGGCGGCTTCGATGCTGACGGTGAAGTTGGTCTGGAACTGCGCGGTGTTCGCGCGGACCATCGGCGCCAGACCGAGCTGCGCGGCGCGGCTGGGCGTCACCGGCAGGCAGACCAGACCGCGGCCGTGGGTGACCATGAAGTTGATGTCCGACGGCTTCACCAGCTCGGCGGCCATGATCAGGTCGCCTTCGTTCTCGCGGTCCTCGTCGTCGACGATGACCACCATGCGGCCCTGGCGGATCTCTTCCAGCAGTTCGGGAACGGGTGCGAAATTCATGCCGCCGCTCCCGCAGGGACGACGCCCGCGCTGAGCAGACGCTCGACGTAGCGCGCGACCAGATCCACCTCCAGATTCACCGCCTCGCCGACAGGGGTGCTGCCGAACGCGGTGTGCGCGACGGTGTGCGGCACCAGGGCGACCTCGAAGCCGGTCGCATCGACGGCGTTGACCGTCAGGCTGACGCCGTCGACGCAGATCGAACCCTTGTGCGCGATGTACTTCAGCAGCGCCGCCGGCGCGTCGAAGCGCCAGCGCTGCGCGCGCGCATCGTCGTGGACGGAGGCGACGCTGCCGACGCCATCGACATGGCCGCTGACCATATGGCCACCGAGGCGATCGGTCGGGCGCATCGCGCGCTCCAGATTCACCGCGCGGCCCGGCGCCAGCACGCCCAGCGTGGTCAGCGAGAGGGTTTCGGTCGAGGCGTCGGCCTCGAAATGCATGTCGTCGAACGCGACCACGGTCAGGCAGACGCCATTGACCGCGATGCTTTCGCCCATCGCCACGCCGTCGAAGGGCAGCGTGCCGACCGCGATGCGCAGCCGCGCGTCGCCGCCGCGCGATTCGGTGGAAACCAGGCGTCCGACGCCCTCGATCAGTCCGGTGAACATGTCGCTGCCTCCGTCCGCACGGGGCACGCCCGCACGGTCAAGCCGAAAGGGAACGGTCCAGGACGCGACAGCGTGCGCGGCCGATCGGCCACGCATGAGGTCGTCTTCTCGCATCCGGACTCTGACCGTCGGCTCCGGAGTTCGACCGGATCTGCTGACCCGCCGGCATGTACCGGCAGCGCTCGCGGGCTCGCGCGTCGCCGCGCCTACCGCCGGTGGGGACTTCCACCCCGCCCCGAAGACATTCGATTGTGTGTTGCCGGCAGGGCCGGCCTGCGCATTCTAGCAGCGCGCCGTTGCACGGCTGCCCGCGAGCCCGGGACGCTTCATTGCACAGGTGGGCCAACTTTGCACCATCTGGCGCTTCGTGAAGAAAACATTAGAATTCGCGCCGCGACAAGTACGTCGCTTTTGCCCCGCCGCAATGGCCGGGTGACATGGATTTCATTCACCGGAGACATTTTTCAATGCGGAACATCCTTCTCGCCAGCTTGCTGGCCGCACTGCCGTGCGCTGCCAGTGCAGCCGACATGCCCAGCTACACCTTCGTTGAAGCCGGCTGGACCCAATTGCAGATCGATGACGATTTCCTCGACAAGGGCGATGGCGGTTACATCCGCGGCTCGCTTGCAATCGCACCGACGGCCTATGTGTTCGGCGGCTACTCGGAGGTCAGCAAGACCTGGCGCGCCTCCACCATCGATGCGGAACTGACCGTCGACGAAGCGGAGATCGGCATCGGCTATCGCATGGACGTCGCCGATCGCCTCGACTTCACCGCCGACATCGCCTACGTGCGCCTGGGCGTGGAATCCGATCTGCGTATCGGAACGTCTCGCGAGACCATCCGCGACCACGTCAACCTGTGGCGCGGTACCGCCGGCCTGCGCGGCAAGCCGTCGCCGAAGACCGAAGCCTGGATCAGGGCCGGCTATGCGGATGGCGAGGATCTCGAAGACAACTTCTTCGGCGTGCTGGGTGGCCAGATCAACCTGACCCGCACCTGGGGCCTGGTGGGCGAAGTCGAAAAGTACAGCGACACCACCCAGTTCCAGTTGGGCGTGCGCGCGAGCTTCTGATCCAGTCCTGCAGCTGTCATGGAACGGGCCCTTCGGGGCCCGTTCCAGTTGACGGCCACGCTAGAAACGGATCGGACAGCTCATACGAAAGCGGACACTTTCCGGAACCGCATCACGAAGCCGGCTTCGGCCGCAGCAGCAGACGCAGGTCGTCGCCGATCCGGCGCGTCTCGATCGTCTGCAGATGCAGCCGCTGCGCCATCGTGTCGATGCCCAGCCCGTCGAACAGCGGTCGACCGCGCTCGCCCAGCAACACCGGCGCGACGTAGAGCAGCAGTTCGTCGACGAGGCCCGCGCGCAGGAACGCACCCGACAGGGTCGCGCCGGCTTCGACCTGGATCTCGTTAATGCCGCCCTCGCCCAGCGTCGCCAGCACCGCGTGCAGGTCGAGCTGGCCGTCGGCGCCGCGTGGCATCGAGACACGCGGTGCGTCGAAACCGTGCGGCACCTTGGCATCGTGTGCGTGCACGTACAGCGTAGGCGCCGCGCCGTCGCGCACGTTGCCGCGCGCGATCGTCGCCAGGCCCGCGTCCAGCACCACGCGCAGCGGCACAGCGAACGGCGCGTCTTCGGTGAGGCGCACGGTCAACTGCGGGTCGTCCGCCAGCACAGTGCCACTGCCGGTCAACAGTGCGCCTGCGCGTGCGCGCCAGCGCATCACGTCCGCGCGCGAGGCATCGCCGCTGATCCATTTCGAATCGCCGTTCGCCATCGCGGTGCGTCCGTCGATGCTGCAGGCCAGCTTGATCCGCAGCCACGGCCGTCCACGCTCGATGCGCGACAGAAAGCCGCGATTGAGCGCACGCGCCTGCGTCTCCATCAGGCCGGATTCGACCTCGATGCCCGCCGCGCGCAGCCGATCGAAGCCGACGCCATCGACCTGCGGGAACGGATCGCGCATCGCCGCGACCACGCGCGACACGCCGGCCGCGATCAACGCGTCGGCGCATGGCCCCGTGCTGCCGGTGTGCGCGCAGGGTTCCAGCGTCACGTAGGCCGTCGCACCGCGCGCGCGGTCACCGGCCGCCTGCAGCGCGACCACTTCCGCATGCGGGCCGCCCTTCTGCACGTGGAAACCTTCGCCGACGACTTCGCCGCCGGCAATGAGCACACAACCGACCATCGGATTGGGACGCGTGGTCCAGGCGCCGCGCTCGGCGAGGCGCAGCGCCTGCGCCATGAAACGGTGGTCGTCGGCGGTGAAATCGGACATGGAATTCTCCAGACAACGTGTTCGATCACGATCGGGAAGGACGCCTGGACAGCGTGCGCGTGCAGCAAGATCACCTCGCGCCCGATGCCGCTACTCAGCGCCTGCGCGGGCCCTTGCCGGCCGGCGCTGTCTCGCCTTCGAGCAGCGGCAGCTGGCCATCACCCGGCAGGTCGCGCTCGAGCCGGTCGAGTTCCTCGCGGAAATCGGCGACGTCTTCGAACGAGCGGTACACGGATGCGAACCGCACGAAGCCGACGTGGTCGAGCTTGCGCAGTTCCGCGATGACGAACTCGCCGACCCGACGCGAGGACACCTCGCGTTCCGCGGTCATGCGCAGGTGGTGCACGACCGCGCGCACCGTCGCCTCGATCTGTTCTTCCGACACGGGCCGCTTGTGCAGCGCGCGGTCCATGCTCAGGCGCAGCTTGCGCGCATCGAACGGCTCACGCCGCCCGTCACCCTTGATGATCGTCGGCAGCTTGAGCTCGATCGTCTCAAGCGTGCTGAAACGTTCCCCACAGGCCTCGCACTCGCGGCGGCGACGGATCGTCGCGCCGTCCTCGGACACGCGCGAATCGATCACGCGGGTGTCGGTGTGCTGGCAGAAGGGGCAATGCATGCGGGGTTCCGGAGGACGTCAGGGCGTCGGCGGACCGAACTCGACCGGCTGCCGGCCAATCGATCGGATAGGTTTTCCATGAAGCGTGGCAGGACTGAAGCGGAAGCCTGACGCAAACTCGACAGCACTCGCCTCATACAGAGGATCCGAACTGCAGTTGACCAGCACCTTCGGTACCGTGCCGTCTTCTTCGATCAGCATCATCACCACAACCTGCCCCGCCTGGTACCCAGCCAACGCTCTGCGCGGGTATCGCAGTTCAGCCGGTCGTTCCAGCAGGCTTGCTTCCACTGCCTCCGACACATCCTGATCCGTCAAAGCGCCGTACCACGCTTCTAATTTTCCTCGCAACTCAGCTTCCGTCATGCGCGGCGTAGTACCTGCGGGACAGATCAGCAAAGTATCCTCTGCGACTTCGGTGTAGATAGGGTCGACTTCATGCATCGATAATGCCGGCTGGTAGGCCTGACCCGATGTCGCAGCCAGCATCCCGGACAGTAAATTCGACCACATCTCAGCCATACACCGGATACTTCGCGCACTGCGCGGCGACCTTGTCGCGCACGGTGGCGATGACGCCCTCGTCCTTCGGTGCATCGAGCACGTCGCAGATCCAGTGGGCGAGATCGGTGCAGTCCTGCTCGACGTAGCCACGCGTGGTCACCGCCGGCGTGCCCAGGCGCAGGCCCGAGGTCACGAAGGGCTTGCGCGGATCGTTGGGCACCGAGTTCTTGTTGACGGTGACGTGGGCGCGGCCGAGTGCTTCTTCCGCGTCCTTGCCGCTGACGTCCTTGCCGATCATGTCGACCAGCATGAGATGGTTTTCGGTGCCGCCGGAGACGATCTTGTAGCCGCGCTCGATGATGACCTTGGCCATCGCCTGCGCGTTCTTCACCACCTGCTGCTGGTAGGTCTTGAACGCGGGCTCCAGCGCTTCCTTGAACGCGACCGCCTTGCCGGCGATCACGTGCATCAGCGGACCGCCCTGGATGCCGGGGAACACGATCGACTGCAGCTTCTTGGCGATCTCGTCGAACTGCTCGCCGGCGCCCTGGTGGCTGGCGATGATGATGCCGCCGCGCGGACCGCGCAGAGTCTTGTGCGTAGTCGAGGTGACCACGTGCGCATGCGGCACCGGCGTCGGGTACACGCCCGCGGCGACGAGGCCGGCGACGTGCGCCATGTCGACGAACAGATACGCGCCCACCTTGTCGGCGATCGCGCGGAAGCGCGCCCAGTCGACGACCTGCGAATACGCGGAGAACCCGGCGACGACCATCTTCGGCTTGTGCTCGACGGCGAGGCGCTCGACTTCGTCGTAATCGATCAGGCCGGCATCGTCGACACCGTACTGGATCGCGTTGAACAGCTTGCCCGACGCGTTGACCTTGGCGCCGTGGGTCAGGTGACCGCCATGCGCCAGCGACATGCCGAGGATCGTGTCGCCCGGCTGCAACAGCGCGAAGTAGACGGCCTGGTTGGCCTGCGAACCCGAATGCGGCTGCACGTTCGCGTAGTCGGCATCGAACAGCTGCTTGAGGCGGTCGATCGCGAGCTGCTCGGCGATGTCGACGTACTCGCAGCCACCGTAATAACGCTTGCCCGGATAGCCCTCGGCGTACTTGTTGGTCAGCTGGCTGCCCTGCGCTTCCATGACCAGCGCGCTGCAGTAGTTCTCCGAAGCGATCAGCTCGACGTGGTCTTCCTGGCGGCGGACCTCGTTCGCGATGGCCTGGGCGAGTTCGGGATCGTAGCTTTCGAGACGGGCGGCGCGCGGAAACATCGGAACTCCGGGAATGCATGCAGGACGGACACCGATTGTATCGGCTCGCGGACCCGACCGTTCGGCCGGAGCCGCCACCCGGACAGGTGGGCAAGACGCCGTCAGCGCCGCGCGACCGCCCCCCGGCCAGTCAGGCGCCGGCACCGGGTTTGGATTACCTTAGCCCGTGTTGTGATGAGGGAACGGGTCTGCCGATCCGGTCGACGGACTGGCGCCCGCATCAGCAATGGCCTGCGACACAGATGCGCGGGCCTCTATCAGGGGAAAACATGTCGTCCAAGCATCGACTCGCAGTCGCGGCCGCGCTGTGCCTTGCCATGCCGTTCGCGGCCGTCGCCCAATCACCCGACGCTGACCGCGGCGCAGTTCCAGATGACGCAGCGCGGGTGACGATCGCCGCTGTGCGCGTGACCGGCGTGGCCGACCACCCCGAGGCCGGCATCACGGCCGCCTCGATCCAGCGCGTGGCCGACGCAGCGCTGCGGGAACAGGCCGGCGAGGCTGCCGCGCCGGCTGCCCTGACGTTCGCGCAACTGGAACAGATCGCCGCTCGGATCACCCAGGCCTACCGCCTTGCAGGGTTCGTCGTCGCCACCGCCATCCTGCCGCCGCAGCAGATCGGCCCCGACCAGGTGCTCACGGTGCAGGTCGTCGAAGGCAGGATCGGTCAGATCCGCGTGCAGGGCAGCGGTCGCTACCATGCGAGTGCGTTGGCCGCGCCGATGCAGGGCCTCGCCGGCCAGCCGCTGCAGTCCCGGACACTGCAGCAGGCCCTGCTGTACGCACGCGAGCTGCCCGGTGTGTCCGTGTCGTCGGTGCTCACACCCGGCGAGAATCCTGGCGAAACCGACGTGATCATCGTCGCCGAGGACAGCGCCAGACCGTATGCGGTCCGGCTGGGCGCCAGTAACCACGGCACCGAGACGACGGGACGCTACCGCCTCGAGACAGGCCTGACGCTCTACAGTCCGCTCGGCGTCGGCGACCTGTTGTCCGCCAACTACGCCTACGCCCTCGACCCCAACGACAGCTGGATAGGCGCGTTGTCCTACAGCCTTCCGTTCGCCGGCACCCCGGGCATGAGCGGCATCCTTGGTTTCACACGCAGCGAGATCGAGCTGGGCAGCGGGCCGTTCGCATCGCTCGACATCAGTGGGCCGACGACGCTCGGCTACGCAGGCGTGGACTGGAAATTCATCAACCGCGCCGACCTGCAGATGCAGGCGTCCGGACGCTACATCCATGAGACGTCCCGTCTGGATGGTCTCGGGTTCCGGCTCTCGGAGCACACGTTCGACGTGGTCGAGGCCGGACTGGCCGTCCGGCAGGACCAGCCGCGCAGCCGCGGCATCAACTTCGCCCAGCTCAGCGTGCGCAAGGCGTTCAACGACGAGTCCGCCCCGGAAAACCTGATCTACAGCGCCCACGACAGTCACTTCTGGATCGGCCGCCTGTCGCTGTCCCGCCTGCAGGGGATCACACCCAACCAGCGCGTTCTGGTGCGCGGCAACAGCCAGTTCACCGACGACGCCTTGCCACCGCTCGAACAGTTCTCGATCGGTGGTCCGACGAGCGTGCGTGCAGTGCCGCTGTCGGCGGCGCTGGGCGATCGCGGTGTGCAGGCCACGTTCGAGTACCAGATCGATGCCCCCGGTTTCGCCGCGCGCCCCTCTCCCTTCCAGGGACGCACCTGGTCCGAGGTGCTGACGTTCCACGCGTTCTACGACTGGGGCCGCGTCTCGCCGGTCGAGCAGAACCGCCGCATCGGCGTGCTTCCGATCACCTACGAAGGTGCAGGCCTGGGTCTGGAACTGCGCCTGCCCTACCAGCAGGGACTGCAATTCAATCTGTCCGCAGCCACTCCGACCGGCCGCACGCCTTCGCCCGATGGCGACGACATCCAGATCTGGGCCGGCCTCGGCTTCAACTTCTAAGGAGCGCACCATGTCCATCACGCAGATCAACCGGTCGCCCCTGGTAGAACGCCGGGCGCCGCGTCACGCCGCGCTTCCCATTGCGCTCGCTGTGGCGATCGCCGGCTTGGCGCTTTCCCAGTCGGCCATCGCGCAGGTGGCGGCCACTCAGCTCCCCACCGGCGGCAGCATTGCCGGCGGCACCGGCACCATCAATGCGCCCAGCGGGGCCAGCCAGGTCATCACCCAGACCTCCAACCGCATGGCGTTGAACTGGTCGACGTTCGACATCGGATCTGCGGCCACGGTGACGTTCAACCAGCCGTCCAGCAGCGCAGTTGTGCTCAATCAGGTCCAAGGCGGCAATCCGACGCAGATCTTCGGAAACCTCAACGCCAACGGCCAGGTGTTCCTGATCAATCAGAACGGCATGATCTTCGGCAGCACCGCGCAGATCAATGTCGGCGGACTGGTGGCCAGCACCCTGGGCACCACCGCCTCCGCCTTCATGAGCGGCAACGACGTGCTGGATGCCGGCGGCAATACGGTCGCGCTGATGTCCAACGCCGGCACCATCAACGCCGCCGCCGGCGCGGTCGATCTGATCGGCGGCAAGGTAGCCAACAGCGGCACCATCACCGCCAGCGCCGGCAACATCAACCTGGTCGGTGCCGACAAGGTCACCCTCAGTTTCGAGAGCGGCGGGTTTGCGGTGGTCATCGACAAAGCGCTGCAATTGCAGTTGGACCAGTTCGCGGTGGACAACTCCGGCAGCGTGATCGCGCCCGGCGGCACCATCTCACTGAGCGCGCGCGCAGCACGGGGCGTGTTCGACTCGCTGGTCAACAACAGCGGCGTCGTCCGCGCTGCGGCGCTGTCCGGCGGTAGCGACGGCAGCGTCTCGCTGGTGGCCAATGGCGGCAGCAGCAACGGCATCGTCGGCACTGGCACCATCGATGTCGGCAGCGGTGCCATCAGCTATGTCAGCGACGTTGGCGTGCAGCAGGGCGGCGTGCTTACCGCTGGCACCGTCGTCGGCAGCATCGGCGGCAATGCCAGCTTCAGCGGCGCCAACAGGATCGTCAACCTGGCATTCCTGGGCGTGTCCGGCAATCTGGGCCTGACCAATACCATCGATCTGGCCCAACAGGGCGCGTTGACGGTGGGCGGCACCAGCAACTTCTCGCTGGGCAGCCAGGCGCTCACGCTGACCGATGCCGGCAACGATTTCAGCGGTGCCGTCAGCCTGACCAGTGGTGCCACCCGGATCACCGACAGCGGCGCCTTGACTCTGGGCACGCTTTCCACCGGCAACCTTATCGCCACCAGTAACGGCGCGCTGAATCTCGGCGGCGGCGCGATCGGCGGCTCGCTCACCGCAAGCAGCGGCAACGGAGCGATCACCCAGGCCGGTGCACTCAACGTGGCCGGCGCCGCCACCGTCAACGCGGGCAGCGGCGCAATCACGCTGGACAACGCCGCCAACGACTTCGGCGGCAGCCTGCGCCTCACTGGCACAGGCATTCGCGTACGCGACCGCAACGATCTCGAGGTCGCGTCGCTGACCAACGGCAGCAACGGCGGCGTCGATTTGCGTGCAGGCGGCGCGCTGGATCTGCCCACCCAGAACATCGATACCGGGACGGGTGCGCTCGGTCTGGTCGCCGATGGCGGTGCGTTGAGCACGAAGGGAAGCCTGAGTGGCGGCAACATCAGCCTGCGCGGCCGCGACGGCATCACGCTCAGTCACGGCATCGCCGCCACCGGTACGCTGGGATTGACCGCCGTCCACAACGCCATCGTCCAGATCGCAGGCGCGCTGAACGTGGGCGCGATGACCACGATAGACGCCGGTACCGGCGCGATCGCGCTCGAGCAGGCAGGCAACGATTTCGGGGGTGTGGTGAGTCTCACGGGTGGCAGCGCGCGTCTCGCAGACGTCAATGCGTTGACCCTTGGCGCGTCGCAGGTCGCAGGGTTGCTGCGCGTGCATAGCGGCGGCGATCTGCGTCTGGCCGGCGTGGTGAGAGCGGCCGACGCTGATCTTGGGGCGGGCGGACTCTTCCGGAACGATGCGGGCGCGGGTGCGCTCGACGTGTCCGGTCGTTGGCATGTGTATCTGGCCGCACCGTCTGCCGGCCACGTCTTCGGCGGTCTCGACAGCGGCAACACCGCTGTCTGGAACACCGCCGCATTGGGCGCTGTTCCGGTGCCGGGCAACCGCTATGTGTTCGCGTTCCAGCCCACGCTGCGCTGGACCTCGACCAACCTTTCGAAGATCTATGGCGATTCGATCGGCGTCGACAATGCGTTCGCCGTGAGCGGACTGATGCCGGGCGTGTCGGGCGCCTATCGCGACGACGTACTCGGCAACGTAGTGACCGGCGCGCCGGCCTTGAGTTCGGCAGGCAGCGCAGCCACCGCTCCGGTTGCCGGCGGCCCTTATGCGATCCAGATCGCCCAGGGCACCCTCGACGCGACGGGCTCAGGCTATGCATTGGCTTTCGACAGCTCCGGACGCCTGACCGTCGACCGCGCGGGACTCACCGTCACAGCCGCCGATGCGGGCAAAACCTATGGACAGACCACCACCTTGACCGGCTACCGCGTCGACGGCCTGCGCAACACCGACGCGGTGTCTGCGGTGAATCTCGCCAGCGCAGGCACCATGGCCACCGCCAATGTCGGCGACTACACGATCACCGCGGCGAATGCGGACGGCACCGGCCTGTCGAACTACGACATCACGTACGTCGACGGCGTGCTCTCCGTCGGCAAGGCCGGACTGACGATCACCGCGGCGAACGCCGCGAAGACGTACGGCCAAGCTGTGGCGCTGACCGGCTATACCGTCGATGGCCTGCGGAATGCGGATGCGGTGTCCTCACTGGACCTCACCAGCGCAGGTACGGTGGCCACCGCCAATGTCGGCGACTACACGATCACCGCGGCGAATGCGGACGGCACCGGCCTGTCGAACTACGACATCACCTACGTCGACGGCGTGCTCTCCGTCGGCAAGGCCGGACTGACCATTACGGCTGCGAACGCCGGCAAGACCTATGGACAGACCGCGACGTTGAGCGGCTACAGCGTGGACGGCCTCATGAACGCCGACAGCGTCACCGCGGTCGACCTCGCCAGCCCGGGCACTGTCGCCACCGCCAATGTCGGCGACTACACGATCACCGCGGCGAATGCGGACGGCACCGGCCTGTCGAACTACGACATCACCTATGTCGACGGTGTGCTCTCCGTCGGCAAGGCCGGACTGACGATCACCGCGGCGAACGCCGGCAAGACCTATGGACAGACCGCGACGCTGAGCGGCTACAGCGTGGAGGGCCTCATGAATGCCGACAGCGTCGCCGCGGTCGACCTCGCCAGCCCGGGCACGGTCGCCACCGCCAATGTCGGCGATTACACGATCTCCGCGACGAACGCGGACGGCACCGGCTTGTCGAACTACGCCATCACCTACGTCGATGGCGTGCTGCAGGTCTGCAAGGCCGGTCTGACGATCACGGCGGCGAATGCCGGCAAAACCTACGGCCAGAATCCGGCGTTGCGCAGCTACCGCGTCGACGGCTTGCAGAATTCGGATTCGGTGTCTTCGGTCGATCTGCGCAGCGCCGGCACGGTCGCGACCGCCAACGTCGGCGACTACACCATCACCGCCAGCAATGCCGACGGCACAGGCCTGTCGAACTACGACATCCGCTATGTCGATGGCGTGCTCTCGGTCGGCAAGGCCGGGCTGACGATCACCGCAGCCGATGGACGCAAGACCTACGGTCAGGCCTCGACGCTGCGCGGCTATGCGGTCACCGGACTGTTGAACGCGGACCGCGTTGCCGCTGTCGATCTGGCCAGCACTGGCACGGCTGCCACCGCCAGCGTCGGCAACTACACCATCACCGCGCGCAATGCCGACGGAACGGGCTTGTCGAACTACGACATCTCCTATGTCGATGGCGTGCTGTCGGTCGGCAAGGCGGGACTGACCATCACCGCCAACGACGCGTTCAAGCGGTTCGGCACCGTCGCGCGCCTCGACGGCTACCGGGTCGATGGGCTGGTCAACGCGGACGCGGTAACGGCCTTGACCCTCACGAGCGACGGCACCCCCGCAGCGGCAGGACGCGGGACCTATGCGATCCAGGCAGGCGATGCAGGCGGCGCAGGATTGTCGAATTACGAGATCGCGTATGTCGACGGCACGCTGACGGTGGGCAATGCGGCGGCGCCTCAGGTCGCGACGACGATCGCCCAGGCGACCCGGGCGGCGGCAGAGCCCGTGCAGGATGCGACCGCTGCGACATCGGGACCGGGTGAACCGCAGATCATCGAGGGCGGCGTGTCGCTTCCGGTCCAGTGCGACGGACTTTCGCCGACCGGCGCGTGTACGCACCAGCAGCGCTGACCGCCGGACGCGTCAGCCGGGCGCCGCCCACGGCATCGGATGCCGTGGGCGTCGTCGTCTCCATCCCGGGCTGAATGCCGCAACGCCCGGTACGGGGCTGCACGGACGACCGGCTATAATCGACACATCCCACCGCCAACATGCGTCCGTGCAGCCCTGCGCGGGCCTGGCAGCGCTTACCGGAGCCCCCATGTCGCAATACATCTACACCATGAATCGCGTGTCCAAGGTGGTGCCGCCGAAGCGGCAGATCATCAAGGACATCTCGCTGTCGTTCTTCCCGGGCGCGAAGATCGGCCTGCTGGGCCTCAACGGCGCCGGCAAGTCGACGGTGCTCAAGATCATGGCCGGCGTCGACACCGATTTCGAAGGCGAGGCCCGTCCGCAGGCCGGCACCAAGGTCGGCTATCTGGCGCAGGAGCCGCAGCTCGATCCCGAGATGACGGTCCGCGAGGCGGTCGAGGAAGGCGTGGGCGAAGTGCTGCAGGCCCAGGCCGCCCTGGACAAGGTCTACGACGCCTACGCCGAGGAAGGCGCCGATTTCGACGCGCTGGCCAAGGAACAGGAGCGCCTGGAGGCGATCCTCGCCGCCGGGGACGCGCACACGCTGGAAAACCAGCTCGACGTGGCCGCCGATGCGCTGCGCCTGCCGCCGTGGGACGCCAAGGTCGGCAACCTGTCGGGCGGCGAGAAGCGCCGCGTCGCGCTGTGCCGCCTGCTGCTGCAGAAGCCGGACATGCTGCTGCTCGACGAACCGACCAACCATCTCGACGCCGAGTCGGTGGAGTGGCTGGAGCAGTTCCTCGCGCGCTACACCGGCACCGTCGTCGCGGTCACCCATGACCGTTACTTCCTCGACAACGCCGCCGAGTGGATCCTCGAACTCGATCGCGGCCGCGGCATTCCGTGGAAGGGCAACTACACCGAGTGGCTGGTGCAGAAGGACGAGCGCCTGAAGCAGGAAGACAACCAGGAGAAGTCCCGCCAGAAGGCGATCCAGAAGGAACTGGAATGGTCGCGCCAGAACGCCAAGGGCGGCCGGTCCAAGGGCAAGGCGCGCCTGGGCCGTCTGGAAGAGCTGCAGTCGCAGGAATACCAGAAGCGCAACGAGACCAACGAGATCTTCATCCCGCCGGGCGAGCGCCTGGGCAACTCGGTGATGGAGTTCAAGAACGTCAGCAAGAAGTTCGGCGACCGCCTGCTGATCGACGATCTGTCGATGATCATTCCGCCGGGCGCGATCGTCGGCATCATCGGCCCCAACGGCGCCGGCAAGTCCACGCTGTTCAAGATGATCACCGGGCAGGAGAAGCCCGATTCCGGCGAGATCGTCGTCGGCCCGACCGTGCAGCTGTCCTACGTCGACCAGAGCCGCGACGCGCTGGAGGGCAACCACAACGTCTTCCAGGAAATCGCCGGCGGCCTCGACATCCTCAACATCAACGGCATCGAGATCCAGTCGCGCGCCTACATCGGCCGCTTCAACTTCAAGGGCCAGGACCAGCAGAAGCTGGTGGGCACGCTGTCGGGTGGTGAGCGCGGTCGCCTGCACATGGCCAAGACCCTGCTGCAGGGTGGCAACGTGCTGCTGCTCGACGAACCGTCGAACGACCTGGACATCGAAACCCTGCGTGCGCTCGAGGACGCGTTGCTTGAGTTCCCCGGCAACACGTTCGTGATCTCGCACGACCGCTGGTTCCTCGACCGTATCGCCACGCACATCATCGCGTTCGAAGGCGACAGCCACGTCGAGTTCTTCCAGGGCAACTACCGCGAGTACGAGGAAGACAAGCGCCGCCGCATGGGCGACGACGCGGGTCCGAAGCGTCTGCGGTTCAAGGCGCTGAAGTAATCGTCGTGGGTCGGGATCCGCGCAGGTACGCGCGGACCCGATGCCTGGCGGACGTGAGCCCCTCTCCCCGCGGGAGAGGGGTTGGGGTAAGGGCAGCGCAGACAACCGGGAGCCCCGCATGACCATCCAGACCCTGGCAGAACTCGAAGGCCTCAAGCGCGCCGGTGCACTCGTCGCGCGCATCCTGACGACGATGCGCGAGCAGGCACTGGCCGGCACGACGCCGCGCGCACTCGACGCCATCGGCGCCGACATGCTGCGCGACGCCGGTGCACAGTCCGCGCCGGTGCTGACCTACGGCTTCCCGGCTGCGACCTGCATCAGCGTCAACCGCGTCGTCGCACACGGCATCCCCAATGCGACGCCGCTGCAAGAAGGCGATCTGGTCAACATCGACGTTTCCGCCGAGCTCGACGGGTTCTTCGCCGACACCGGCGCGAGCTTCGTCGTCGGCACCGCGAGCGCCGCGCAGCAGCGTCTGCTCGATGCGACGCGCGAAGCGCGCGATGCCGCCATCGCCCAGCTGCGTGCGGGCGAACTGCTCTCCAGCATCGGCCGCACCATCGAAACCGTTGCCGCGCGCCGCGGTTTCCGCATCATTCGCAACCTGCAGAGCCACGGCGTCGGCCGTGCACTGCACGAATCGCCTGGTTCGATTCCCGGCTACTTCGATCCCCGCGACACCCGCCGTCTGCACGACGGCATGGTGATCACGGTCGAGCCGTTCCTCGCGACCCACGCCACGCGCACCGAAGATCTGGACGACGGCTGGTCGCTGATCTGCCCCAAGGGCGTTGGCGCGCAATTCGAACACACGGTCGTCGTCACCCACGGCGCGCCGATCATCGTCACCTGAGAGCCGTTCCATGACGCACACCTTCATGCAGGCGCTGCGTGCGCGCTGGCAGTCCGCCGACACGCTCGTCTGCGTCGGCCTCGACCCCGAGCCGGCGAAGTTTCCCGCGCGTTTCGCCAATGACGCCGACGCGGTGTTCGCGTTCTGCCGCGACATCGCCGATGCAACCGCCGAATACGCCTGTGCGTTCAAGCCGCAGATCGCACACTTCGCCGCGCTCGGCGCCGAAGACGCGCTGCAGCGGCTGATCGCCCACCTGCATGCCGTGCACCCGGGCGTGCCGGTGATCCTCGATGCCAAGCGCGGCGACATCGGCAGCACCGCGCAGCGCTACGTCGCCGAGGCCTTCGCGCGTTTCGAGGCCGATGCGGTGACGGTGAACCCCTACCTCGGGCGTGATTCGGTGCAGCCGTTCCTCGACCGCAGCGACAAGGGCGTCGTGATCCTGTGCCGCACCTCGAATCCGGGTGCGGCCGATCTGCAGGACTTCCCGGTCGCGCACGGCGGCACCACGCGTCCGCTGTACCAGCACGTCGCCGAGACCATCGCGCACGACTGGAACGGCCACGGCAACGTCTCGCTGGTCGTCGGTGCGACCTGGCCCGAACAGTTGCGCGAAGTCCGCGCGATCGTCGGCGACATGCCGTTTCTGGTGCCGGGCGTCGGCGCGCAGGGCGGCGATGTCGAAGCGGTGGTCACGCACGCGAAGACCGCCGACGGCACCGGCCTGATGGTCAGTTCCTCACGCGCGATCCTCTACGCGTCGAACGGCGACGACTACGCGGACGCGGCGGCGTGCGAGGCGCGCACGTTGCGGGATGCGATCAACCGCTTTCGCTGAGCGCGCGCAAGCTCCAGACGAACCTGCAGGTCAGAGACCTCTCCTCCGGGGAGAGGGGTTGGGGTGAGGGCGGCTTCATCGCGCGCGTGCGGTGGAGACCTTCTGTGATTCCCTGCCCTCACCCGACGCGCTCCGCGCGCCGACCTCTCCCAGAGGGAGAGGTGCCCCATCTTCTGGTTTCGTTGGCTTGCGCCAAAAGCCTCAGCGCGCAACCTCGATAAATACCGGATTCGAGTAGAACCACAGGTCCTGCCACGGATCCTCGCCGGCGGCGTCCGGCGTCGGCTCGATCTGCGCGTTCGACGTGCCGCGCACGCGCACGAACCCACGTGTTTCCGGCGCCGGCAGCGTGAGATCGAAGGCGATGCGGTTGCCGGTCTGCTGCCACTGCACGGCGCGCACGGTGTGGACGGTCATGTCCAGCGTGCCGTCGGCGGACGCCTGCCCGGCGATCACGTCGATGTGGTCGATCGCATTGCGGTCGCCGTTGAAATTGGCGCCGTCCGGCACCGTGACCGACACGCGCACCGTCAGCTGCGCACCGGCAGCGGCCTGCAGCGTGCCGCCCATCGTGGCCGGCGCCGTGCCTTCGGTGTCGACCTGTAGATCGAGCGTGTCGATCAGGTCACCGGTCACCGCGAACATGCGGCCCTGGCGCAGGCCGTCGAAGATGTCCGCGCCGTCGTGGCGCGCCAGCACGTAGGTCTTGCTGTACTGGCCCGGCCAGAAGTCCGCGCCGCCCATGTCGATGTTGCGATGCGAATCCGACGTCGACGTGATCCAGAAACGTCGGCCCTCGGCGAGCAGCGTGTCCCACACGCCGCCGAGCTGCGCGGTCATCTTGTCGAAGCCGCCCCAGGTCTTCGCGGCATCGTTGCGGTACAGCCCGCGATGGCGGCGGTCGGCCTGATGGCCGGGCGCGCCTTCCATGCCGACGAGGACGTCCGGCGCGGCGTCCTGCCAGTTGCGCAGTTCCTGCGGGTCGACCTTGCCCCAGACGCCGATCGCGGTCGCGGTGCGCGCCGGATGATTGACGAACATCAACGGCTGCGGCTGCTGCGCCTGCATGTGGCGCAGCGCGGCGAGCATCGCCTCCGGCGTGTCGCGCGCGTCGTCGTCCACTTCGCGGCGGCTGAAACGCCGCTCCAGGTCGACCAGCATCGTGTTCTCGTGCGCGCCTGGCGCCATGATCAGCGAGGCGTGTTCGCCGGCCGGCACGTCGAATTCCATGCCGTGGAACTGCAGGACCTCCGGCACATCGTTGCGCGCCTGCTGCAGCGCCGGCCACGCCGAGTCGTGCGTCACCGCCGAATGGTTCGGGCCGCCGTGATCGGTGTGCACCATCCACACCAGACCGTGCCGACGTGCTTCCTCGGCATTGCGCGTGCGCGAGTAAGGCGAATCGCCGCCGCGGATCGGTGTCGGCGGCGAGGTGGACGTGTCCCAGTCGACACTCCACTCGCTGTGGACGTGATGATCGCCGGCGCGCCAGGCGCGGCCATCGTCGCGATTGGTGGCCGAGGCGCTGCCCATCAGGGCCAGCAACAGGAGAGAACAGGACGCGCGGCGCGCGTGCCGGGAAGAAGCAAGGTGGAGGGTCATGCGGAATCCGGACGATGGAGGAACACGGCGCGGTACGCCGCAACCGCGTATTCCACCGCAGCCCGATGTCATCCCGATGAAACCCGCACGGGTTTCGTGCGCGGTGATCAGGCGGCCGCGTCGGCCGGGAGCCCGAACACCTGGCGCAGATAGGTCAGATAGCCAGGGTCCTCGCACATGCTCTTGCCGGGCGAATCGCTGAGCTTGGCCACGGGCTGGCCGTTGCAGCGGACCATCTTGATGACGATGCTGAGCGGCGTCGGCCCCAGATCGTTGGTCAGGTGCGTACCGACGCCGAAGGCCAGTTTGCAGCGCCCGCGGAAGTAGGCATGCAGGCGTTTGACCTTGTCGATGTCGAGGCCATCGCTGAAGACCAGGATCTTGCTCGACGGATCGACGCGGTTGTCGGCGAAGTGCGCGAGCATCCGGTTGCCCCAGACGAAGGGATCGCCCGAATCGTGGCGCACGCCGTCGAAGAGCTTGCAGAAGTACATGTCGAAATCGCGCAGGAACGCATCCAGCCCGACGACATCCGACAGCGCGATGCCGAGATCGCCGCGGTATTCGTGCGCCCACGAATCCAGTGCCACGACCTGCGAATCACGCAGCCGCGGCCCCAGGGCCTGGAACGCCTGCAGATACTCGTGCGCCATCGTGCCGTGCGGCGTCATGCCATGGATGCGCGCGAAGTGCACGTTGCTGGTGCCGACGAACTGGTCGCCGAGCGCGTCGCGCAGCAGCGGCAGCATGTGCCCGTGCCAGTGCTGCGAATAGCGGCGGCGCGTGCCGTAGTCGGCGATCCGGCAATCCTCGTAACCGGCGACGTCGCGCAGCAGCGCGGCCTTGGCCTGCAGACGCCGCTCGCCCTCGGCGAAATCGGCCTGCGTGGTGTTGCGGAACCAGACCTCGTTTATGATCGCAAGCAGCGGCACCTCGAACAGGATCGTGTGCAGCCACGGGCCGGTGATGTCGAGCGCGATCTCGCCCGGCACATCGGTGGAGGCCCGCAGATCGATGTACTTGCGGTCGAGATGGAACAGGCCGAGGAAGTCGGCGAAATCCGGTTTCACGAACCGCAGCGCGCGCACGTAGGCCAGCTCGTCGGCAGTGAAACGCAGCGCGCACAGCGCATCGATCTCCGCATCGATTTCGTCGACGAACTGCGCCAGATCGATGCCGGGCGTGCGGCACTTGAAGCGGTACTGCACGACCGCGCCGGGGTGCTGGTGCAGCACCGCCTGCATCATCGTGAACTTGTAGAGATCGGTGTCGAGCAGGGAGGCGATCGCGGCCATCGGTCAGCCTGCCGCCTGCGCGGCGCGGCGCAACACCGCGACCGGGAAGCGCGCCCAGATCATCGCCCACACCGCGATGCGCTGCGGCGAACTGCGATGCGCGGCTTCGAAACGCCAGAAGTACCGCCACAACCCGCGATGCTTGTGCCATTCGACGAACACCGGCCGCGAGCGGCTGGACACGCCGCGCACGTGCAGCACGGCGATGTCGTTGGCGACCGCGATCACCGCGCCCGCCTCGCGCGCGCGCCGGCACAGGTCCAGGTCCTCGGCATGCAGCCGGTAGCCGGTATCGAAACCGTCGATGCGGTCGAACAGCGTGCGCGGCAGCAGCATCAGCGCGCCGGAGATCGCCTGTACGCGCTGCAGCGGCTGCGTGGCATCGCGTGGCACGGCGAGCTCGCGGGCCTGCGGGTCGCGCAGCATCGCGGCGAAGTCCGGATCGCGGCGGCGCGCGGCGGGATCGCGCGCGCCGTCTTCGCCGACGAGTTCGGTGCCCAGCAGGCATGGCGCGGCCAGCGCCCCGGCGTGCGCCCGCAGACGCGCCAGCGAATCGGCATCGACCAGACAATCCGGATTGACGAACGCGATCCACGGCGCGTCGCCATCGCGCGCGCCCTGGTTGCAGGCCACGGCGAAGCCGGGATTGTCGGGATTGCCGATGAAGTGCACGCGCGGGTCGAGCGAGGCGTGCCGCTGCACGATGGCCAGCGTGGTGTCGTCGGATGCGTTGTCAACGACGCGGATCTGCGCGACACCCTGCGCCGCACGCAGACGCGTCAGACAGGCATCGATCGTGCTGCCGCTGCGATGGGTGACGACGACGGCAACGATGTCGGACGTGGTGGAAACTGCAGCGGTCACTTCGGTGGCAAGTCGTCGGTGGAAGCGACATTGTCCGCTGCGTCGGGTGCAGCGTGTGTGGTGCCGTCGTCGTCCAGATGGGATGCGGCGACCGGGGACGCGCCATCGACCGCATCAGCCACATCGTCCGCCTCGAACAGTTGCTGCTGCGCCGGCGCGTTCTCCAGCGCATCGAAGCCGCGCTGCAGCGCGACGCGCGTCGCGTACAGCGGGTCCTGCATCAGAAAGGTCGCGAGCCGCGAATGCCACGCCGGCCAGCGCACCGCGAGCGCATCCATATCGCCGTCGGCCGGGCCGCCCTCGCCGCCGCGCGCGACGAACGCCGTCTCGCACAGCGCATTGCGCCAGCCGAGGCCCGCCATGCGCAGCGACAGGTCGATCAGGGCCGCGTACCAGGAGCGGTAGCTCGACGTATCGAGGCCGCCAGCCTTGCGCCGTGCATTGCCGCGCAGCAGCACGGCGTGGCCGATCGCGGCCGGCAGTTCGGGATACAGCGGCGGCAGCGCTTGGCAGGCGCGCGCGAGACGCGCGGGCGCATCGGGCACCGGATTGATCTCGCCGATCCGCGGCCAGGCCGCGGACTCGCCGGCGTTGCACCACGGCGTCGCGGTCGCGATCGACGCATCGCGCGCGAAACAGGCCGCGAGCGCATTGGCCCAGCCGGGCGCGGGAATCGCATCGGGTGCGAGCACGACGACGTCGGCATCGCCGCAGGCGCGCAACACGTCGTCGAGGTGCGCGACCTCACCGATCGAACGCTGGCGGCAGGTGTAATCGGCCTGCAGCGGCGTGCGGGCGAGCCAGCGCTGCACGATCTCCGCGCCACGCGGCCCGATGCGCGCGTCGTCGGCCAGCCAGATCCGCGTGCCCGCCGGGGTGCCGGCATCGAGCGCGGCCAGGCACGCGTCGAGCGCATCGTCGTCGTGCCCGACCGGCAGCAGGATCACCGGCAACTCAGCCATGCGCAGCGTCTCCGCGCATCGCGGCCCTCAGTCCTGCGGACGCTGCAGCGGCTGCAGCGCGCGGAAACGGCTGCCGTACTCGTCCGTCAAACGGCGTGCTTCCAGCGGGTTGCGCACGATCGTCGGCGTCAGCAGGACGATGACCTCGCTGCGTTCGGTACGCGAGCTCTGCCGACCGAAGAGTCCGCCGACAACAGGAATGCGGCTGAGGCCGGGAAACCCGGTCGAAACCCGACCGACGTCGTCCCGGATCAATCCTGCCAGCATTACCGTATCGCCGGCCTGCACGGCCGCCTCGGTCTTGAGGCGGCGCGTATCGATGCGCACGTTGCCCTGCGAGTCGGCGGTGTTCTGCGGCTGGGGCGAACTGACTTCCTGCACGATGTCGAGGAACACCATGCCGTCACGCGTCACGCGCGGACGCACCTTGAGGATCGTGCCGGTCTCGATGTACTGAACCTGGGTGTACTGGCTGTCGCCGAGGATGGGATTCACGCTGCTCGACGAGATCGGAATGCTCGCGCCGACATTGAACTCGGCCATCGCGTTGTTGCGCACGAACACCGATGGCGATTGCAGGATCTGCACATCCGTCACTTCGTCGAGTGCGCTGACGACCGCTGCAGCATTTCGTCCAAGAAACGTCCAGCCCAGTCCCGCCGGACCAGCGCCCGTCTCGACGCCCGTAATGGCGCCAGCGATACCCGCCCATGTGGTGCGCCCGACTGCGTTGGGCAGTCCCGCATCTGTCACTGCCCGCTCGAAAAACCAGTTCACGCCGTACTGCAGATCACCACTCAGCGCGACTTCCACCACCTGCGCCTCGATATGCACCTGTGCCGGCATGACATCGAGCCGCTCGACGACGTCGCGGATCGAACGCCAAGCAGCGGGCGTCGTCCGTATCAGGAGCGTATTGGTTTCGTCGACTGCCGATACGCCGACGCGGTCGCCTTCGACCTCCAGCGTCACGCTGCTGGGGCCTTCCTGCTGCTCGCTGAGCTGCATCTGACCCACGTTGCCACCACCACCGCCGCTAATGCCACCACCGCGACCCATGCCCGAGCCGCCGCCGCGGTTGTTGCTGCCGAGTCCGGAACTGCTGCTACTGCCGCTGTCCAGACCGGACGAACCATCCGTGCCACCGGTGCGCAGCGTGTTGCCGGTCAGGCCCGGCATCAGCGACGCCGCATCCTGGCCGCCACTGCTGCCGCTGCCGCCGCCGAAGACTTCCGACAGGCGCTGCGCGAGTTCGCGAGCCTTGATGAACTTGAGTTCGTAGGAGAACAGCTTCGGGTCCTGGCCCGCGTTGTCGATGCGCTCCAGCCACTGCTGGATCTCGCCGAGGTAATCGGCCTGCGGGGTGATCACCAGCACCGCATTCGCGCCTTCCAGCGGCATGAAGCGGAACATGCCCGAGACCGGCGATTCGCTGTCC
Source organism: Lysobacteraceae bacterium PS02340 (assembly GCA_029959605.1). GTDB lineage: Bacteria > Pseudomonadota > Gammaproteobacteria > Xanthomonadales > Xanthomonadaceae > Luteimonas > Luteimonas flava. The sequence goes on from JASCOC010000013.1 coordinate 38,486, forward strand.
TGGCCGAACACCTTTTCCAGATCGGCGACGACCTGGGTGGCCTTGCCCGACTGCAGCGGGAACACGCCGACCGACATGCCCGAGAGCCAGTCGACGTCGAAGATCTCGATCGTGCGCAGGTAGTTGTCGAGCTCGGAGCGGCTGCCGGAAATCGTGATGACGTTGCGCGCGTTGTCGGCGGAGACGATCGCGTTCGGACGCGCGTATGGCTCGAGCACCTTCTCCATCTCGGTCGCGGAGATGTAGCGCAGCGGCACGGTGCGCACCTCGAAGCCACGTGCGGCGCCAGTGCTGCCGGTGCGCGGCGCGACGGTGCCGGTCGCGAGCGCGGTGTCGGCGGCGACGATGTTGTAGCGGCCGTCGCTGTAGATCATGCGGGCGTTGTTCCAGCCCAGCACCATCTCCAGCAGGCTCAGCGCCTGGGCCGCGCTCACCGGCTGCGGCGTCGCAAGGGTCACCGTGCCCTGCACTTCCGGCGCGATGACGTAGTTCTGGCCGAGCATGTCGCCGAGGATCGCCTTGGCGACCGCGTGCACCGATTCGCCTTCGAAATTGAACGAGGCCTGCCCGCTGGTCGCGCCCAACGTGGGCGGCGCGGCGGACGCGGCGCGCTGGTTGAGCACGGTGCCGCTGCCGCGGCGGATCTGCGGCTGCGGACGCTCGTCGTCGCCGAGCAGAGGCTGGGTGCGTGCGCCCGTCGCCGATGCGGTGTCGGCGGACGACGTGCCCGCCTCGGCGCCCTGGCGCAGGTCGGCATCGCGGCGCATCGAAGCGGTCGGCGCGGTGGCGCAGCCGGCGAGCAGTGCGATGCCGGTACCGAGGGCGATTGCCCGGAGGTGGAAGGCTGGCGTCTGGGAAGGCTTCATCGACGGGAGTCTAGTCCTGGGCGGAATTGGGTTGCTGTTGCTGCTGGCGCAGACGTGCGCGCCGTTCTTCGATCCGGCGACGGATCGCTTCGACCTGGGCTTCGGACGGGCCGGCGGCCGGCGCGGCTTCCGGCGTCACACCGCCACTCGCATCGGTCGGCGTCGTCTGCGGCGCAGCGGCGCCGCGTGGCTGCGCATTGCCGCCAGGCTCCGAGGCGCGTGCGGTTGCGGTGGCACGCCCGCTCGTGGCGCCCTGACTGCCGGTCGCCGGAGGCGGCGTCGGCGTCGCCGGCGGGCGCGACGCCGCCTGCGCTGGCGATTGACCATCCGGTGGCGGTGTCGGCGTCATCGGTGTCGGTGGCTGTCCGCCAGTGCCGTCGAACACGCGCAGTTCCAGCGTGCGGGGGCCTTCGGGCGTGGTGAACACCACGCTGCGTGCATCCACCGAATCGAGCAGCCAGTTCGAGGCCTCCGGCGGACCTTCGCCGACCTTGAGCCGGATCGATTCGCCGCCGCCATTGGGCTGCAGGATCGCCATCGCGAAGTCGGGCGTGCGCAGCACACTGGTCAACACGTAGTCGAAGCCCGTGCCGGCGCCCTCGCCTTCGTCCTGCGGATCGATGAAGAAGGGATGCGGACGGCGGTCGCCGGAGAACAGCGGACGCGCGGCGACTTCGTCGAAGCTCGACAGCGGCGGCGCGGGCGCGACGTTGCCGGGCGTGGGGCCGACCGGCGCAGCGACCACGCCGTCGTCCTCCAGCGTGCCGATGCGACTGCCGAGTCCGGCCAGCGACAGCAGCGCGAACAGCAACGCCCAAGCGCCGACCGCGGCGACCAGCCAGGTGCGCGCGTTGGTGGCATCAATCCGCATCGGCGCCTCCGTTGGCCGCAGCCGGGCGTGCACGCGCGGCGGCATTGGCCGCCGGCGCCGCGCCGGGGGCCGGCAGCACGTAACCGGACAGATCGAAACTCACATCGACACCGCCACTGGTCGCACCGGCCGCGAGCGTGTGCCGCTGGCTGAGGATGTTGAGGTTGTCGATGAACAGCCGCGGCGTGCCGGTCTCCAGCGAGTGCAGCACCGCCGCCAGCTCGGCATTGCCGCAGCGCAGGCGCACCTGCACGGTCGCGCGCGGGTACTTGTCGCTGCGCTGGCCGGCGATCGGCGAGCGGTTGCTGATCGCGCAGCTGCGATTGCCGGGGCTCGCCTCGAGCACGGCGCTCTCCAGCCGCTGCACCAGCGCCGCGGTCGCGAGTTCCACGCCGGCCTGCGGCATGAAGCCGGGGGTGTCGTCCATCGCCGCGCGCGCGCGCTCGAGTTCGGCGCGCACCTGCGGCGCCTGCTCGAGTTCGCGGCGGATGCGCAGCTCGCGCTCCTGCAGCGTGTCGATGCGCGTGCCGAGTTCACGCATCGGCTGCGTCCACCACGGATGGATCAGCAGCAGGTACCCCAGCAGCAGCACGCCCAGCAGCAGCGCGAGCGCCAGCCAGCGGTCGCGGGCCGACACGGGCCTATCGGGCGTCGTCCGCACGCACGGGCTCCTGTGGTGGGGTGGATGCAGACGCGGGCGCAGCCGCGGGCGGTACGAGTTCGGCGGTCAGGGTGAAGCGGTCGGACCGCGTGCGCGGATCGTTCTGCAATGCGCCGGCGAGCGCGGGCGCGCGCCACAGCGTGGAGCCCGAGAGTTGACCGACCAGCGCCGATGCCTCGGTGCTCAGGCCGATCAGCAGCACACGGTCACCTTCGATCGCGGCTTTCTCCAGCGACGTGGAATCCGGCAGTCGGCGCGCGAGTTCGTCGAGCACCGCGACCGTCAGCGGCCGGGCGGCGCGCTGCGCCTGCAGAAAGGCCATGCCTTCGCGCAGGTCGGTGAGTTGCTGGCGTTGCGCCGAGGCTGCGCGCGCGCGGGTGGCTTCAGCGGCGACGCGTGCTTCGAGTGCATCGGCCGCGGCGCTGCGGTTCTCGCGCATCTGCCACAGGCCGAACGCGGTCAGCAGCACCGCGATACCGAGGATCAGAAGCTGCACGCGCCGCTGTGGATCTTCGCGGCGACGACGACGCGCATCGTCGATCAGGTTGACGCCCAGCGGGCCGGTGTCACCGGCGAGATCGATGCCGGCCAGCATCGGCGCCAGCGGGCCGAGCGCGGCGAGTTGCGCGTCGATCGCGGCGCGCGGCACGACCACCAGTTCCACGTCGATCTGGCCATCGCCGCGGCGCCCGAGCACGCGATGGTCGTAGCGCACATCGGCAGCGGCGAACGGGGTCTGCCGGTCGATTTCGAACCCCAGCACATCGTGCAGGCGATCGCCGGCGGCTTCGGGCAGGGTCAGGCGCCGACGCAGACCCGTGCGCGCGGGCAGCAGCAGCCAGCGCGGCAGATCGATCGTGCGTGGCGCGAGCAGCGCGGCCAGCGGATCGCCGGCAGATTCGTCGAACGAGGCGCGCGGCACGCTTGCGAGATCGCGCACGCCGTCGGCGTCCTGCAACCGCAATGCGATGTCGCCGCCGTTGCCGACCAGCAACAGGCGACGGCTTGCGAGGCCGAACAGTTCGCGCACGCGCGCCGGCAGCCACGCCGACAGCGCCGCGCCCCACCACGACAGGAACGTCCTGGCGCGTGCCGACGTGCGGCCGTCCAGACGCCAGGCGCGGCGGCCGGGCACGGTCTCGCCCGGAGTTGCGGGTGTCGCGGACATCATCGTGGTGACGCTCCTTCCTCCCAACGCAGCACGGTGTAGGCCGTGCCCGGTACGGCGCCAGCGCCGGTTCTGACGACTGCCCGCAGCCTCGCGGTCCGTCCCTCCGGAAGCCGCGCCTGGCTCTCGATACTATACGTGCCGCTGCCGCTGCCCAGCAGTGCACCGGCGAGCTGCGCGACGGTCGCATCGCGGGCCGCGAGGATCGGATCGGCGTCGACCCCCATCGCCTGCAGCACCGGCGCGGCGGCGAACTGCGGATCGGGCGACGGCAGGCGGCTGTAGATCGTCAGATACGGCGCGATCGCCTCGTACAACTCGGGCGTCATGCCGAGCACCTGCTCGATCTCGGCGACGCTTTCGAACGGCGCATTCTTGGCGCCGTAAGGCCGCCCCGCGCTGGCGTAATCCGCGGCCTCCGCGCCGCCGGTGACCTGCACGAAATCATCGCCATCGCGCCAGTCGACGATCGCGCCGGCGACCTGCACCGCGACGCTCTGCTCGGCGCCGGTGGTCTGCAGCAGCGCGGCGAGCAGCAGGCCGTCGGCGGCATTGAGATCGACCTTGCCGGTTTCGTCGACGATCTCGAGTGCCACGTCGATGTCGTGGAACCGCCAGGCGTAGGGACGTCCGTCCGGCTGCCACTGCAGCGCGGGGTCCTCCATCGCCAGCCGGGTCAATGCGTATTCCAGGCCCGCGCGCGCGGCCTGGTCGCCGGCGACGCCGCGACTGAGCACGCGACCCTGCTGCTGTTCGATGCGCGCGGTCAGCGCGAAGGCACCGACCAGCGCCGCCAGCAGCGTGATCAGCCACAGCACCAGCAGCAGCGCGGCCCCGCGATGTGCGCGCGCGTTCATGGCATCGCCACCGGCGCGGCCTGTCCGGTGCCCTGCGGCAGCGTGACCACGAGTGTCGGCCAGGCGCCGTCACGCTCGGTCTCGATCCGCACCTCGACCTGCAACGGCAGCGCGGCCGGGCCCCAGCGCTCCTGCCACTCGCCGAGTGCGCCGGCGTCGTCGAAGCCGCGATAACGCATGCGCAGCTCGACCAGATCGTCGACCAGCGGCTCGGGCGGGCGCGGACTCGGCGGTTCGATCGTGCGGCCGGTCATCACCATGCCGAAGGCGACCGTCAGACGTTGGGCACCGCGCACCTCGTCGACCGCGATGTCGTGCAGATGCGGCCCGCCCTGCCCGAGATAATTCGGCAGATCGGCGACGAAGCGCAGGCGCTGCGGTTCGCCGATGAACTGCGAGATCTCGCCGGTGTTCTCGTCGGTCTGGAACGCGATCTGCTGCGCGGACGCGATGCGCCGACGCAAGAAGCCCTCGACCGCGCGAATGCGCTCGGTGCGCTGCGACAGCGCCTCGCCGCGATCGACGGTCGCGGTCGCGGCGCGCAATGTGGTCAGCGCCAGGGCCAGTCCGGCTGCGAGCAGCACCGTCGCCAGCAGCACTTCGATCAACGTGAATCCGCGCGCATGCCTCATGGCATCGGCGCTCCGAGTACATCCGGTTCGCGCAGCCGCAGCGTGTGGACCTGCAGACGCTCGCGCGGACCGCGTTCGCCCCAGTCGACGGCGAGCGCGATCTCGAACAGCTGCTGGCCGCTCGGATCGAGCAACGCGGGTGGCATCGCCGGATCGACGTAGGGCGCGATCTCCAGCGTCCAGCGATAGCGTCCGTTCTCGAATTCGCCGGTGGTGCTGCCCGGCAGCACCGGGACATCGATGCCGAGGCCATCGAGCAGCGACTGCGCATGCAGCGCCGCGCGTCCCGAATCCGCCGCCCAGCGCACCTGGCGGGTGCCGTTCGACAAGGTGCCCAGCAGCAGCATCAGCGCGATGCCCAGCACCGCGAATGCCACGATGACTTCGATCAGGGTGTAACCGCGCTGGCCGCGATGACTCATTCGGTCGCGTTCGCGCGGGACAGACGCACTTCGCCGGTCAGCCAGGCCACGTCGACCTGCCACGCGGCATCGCGCAGCAACACGCGTACCCGGCCCCCCGTGGCCGCGCCATCGGCGAAGAACAGGATCGCGCCTTCGCTGTCGCTCGATTGCAGCTCGCGCGCGCCAGTGAACTCGACCGCGAGCGGTTCTGGAATCGTGCCGTGACGACCGTTCGGCGCCTGCCACGTGCGCGCCTGCGGATCGATCACGAAGCGCTGCGGCGCACCGGTCGAAATCGCCTGTGCCCGCGTGTAGCGCAACTGCGCCGCGATGGTCTTGCTCGTCGACTGCAGCGCGATGCGATCGAAGCCGCCACTCATGGCCGCCACCGCCAGCACGCCGGTCACGGCGATCAGACCGACGACCAGCAGGACTTCGAGCAGCGAGAAACCGCGGACCCTGGCGATGCGATGCGACATCTGGCGCGGCGACGTTCCGGAGCGGGAGCAGCCCCGGAATCTAGCATCATCGGCGCCGCTTTCCACGGCGCGCGAAGTGCTTATTCGTAGCGGATATCGGCGTTCACACTGTCGCCGCCCGGCTTGCGATCGGCGCCGTAGCTGATGATGTCGAATGGCTGGCTGTTGCCTGGCGCCGCGAACTCGTAGGGCGTGTTCCAGGGATCGCGCAGTTCGGCGTCCTTGGCGTACGGACCGAGCCAGCCGCTGGCGCCGCCGGGCTGTGTGACGAGATCGCCGAGTGAATTGGGCAGCGTGCCGGTGTCCATCTCGTACTGGTGCACCTTCTCGGCCAGCGTCTGCACCTGCGCCTTGGCGAGATTCACGCGCGCGCGGTCGCCGCCGCCGAGGATGCGAGTCGCGGCAAACGCCACGATGCCGCCGATCAGGACGACGACGAGGATGATCTCGATCAGGCTGAAGCCGCCCTGCGCGCTGCGCGGGCTGCCGAGGGGACGCGATCTGCGGATGTGCTGCATCGACACTGCCTCGTTCAAGAATCTGGATCGCATTGTATGACGCTGCGCAGCTGAACCTAGCCGATGACGCTGGTCAGGTCGTAGATCGGCACCAGCACCGCGAGGATCACCACCATCACAACGAGCGCGAGCAGCATCGTGATCGCCGGCACCAGGGCGGCGAGCATGCGGTCGAGCGACGTGCCGGTCTGCTGATCGAAGGTGTCCGCGGTCTTGAGCAGCATCGTGTCGAGCGCGCCGGATTCCTCGCCGACCTGGATCATCTGGATCGCGAGCCGGGGAAACCGCTTGGTGCGCCCCAGCGCCGTCGACAGGCCGACGCCGTTCTTGACCTCGGATTCGGCCGCTTCCACGTCCGCCGACAATGCGAGATTGCCCAGCACCTTGCGGCCGATCCCGAGCGCGGCGATCAGCGGCACCCCGTTGCGCAGCAGCGTGCCGAGCGTGCGGGCAATGCGCGCGGTCTCGATGCGCGCGACCAGTGGCCCGAAGATCCGCCGCTGCAGCAGCCAGCTGTCGAAGCGCAACCGGAAGCGCGCATCGCGCAGCTTCAGCACGAAGGCGTAGATCCCGATCACCGGCACCGCCAGCATCAGGAGCCACCAGTCGCGCACGAACTCGCCCAGACCGAGCACGATCTTCGTGAACACGGGCAGCTCGGCATCGAGGCTGTCGTACATCGCCGCGAACTGCGGCACCACGTAGCCGAGCAGGAACATCAACGACGCGCCGACCATGACGATCAGGATCGCCGGGTAGATCAACGCGTTGACCACGCGACCGCGCAACAGGCGCGCGCTCTCGAGGTAATCGGCGAGGCGCTGCAGCGTGTCTTCGAGACTGCCGCCGGCTTCACCGGCGCGCACCATGTTCACGTACAGCCGCGAGAACGTGCCGTGCTGGCGTTCGAGCGCCGTCGACAGCGACACACCGCCACGCACCGCATCGCGCAACTCGGTGATCGTGCGCTTGGCTTCGGGTTCTTCGGGCAGATCGAGCAGGATGGTCAGCGCACGGTCCAGCGGCTGCCCCGCATTGAGCAGCGTCGCGAGCTGCTGGGTGAACTGCACCAGCCGCTGGCCCGAGAACGGCTTGGGCTTGAACAGGGCCTTCCAGTCCTCGACCGCCCGCGCCTCGCTCGCCGGCCGCGCCTCGATCGGCAGATGCCCCTGCTCCTGCAGACGCAACGCGACCTCGGCTTCGCTGCCGGCATCCATCGTGCCGTCGAGCGTTTCACCGCGGGTGTTGAGGGCTTTGTAGCGGTAGAGGGTCATGGGACGCGTGCGGTCCGAAACGAATTCGCCATCACGCGTCCTCCGTCACCCGCAGCACTTCCTCGATCGTCGTCTCGCCGGCCAGCGCCTTGAGGATGCCGTCCTCGTACATCGTGCGCATGCCCGATTCGCGGGCGAGCTGTTCGAGTTCGCCCATGCCCGCGTGACGCATCACGGCGCGGCGCAGGGTGTCGTTCATGACCAGGAATTCGACGATCGTGGTGCGGCCCAGATACCCGGTCGGCGCGGCGCCCGACGGACCGGGGCGATATAGCACGATCTCGCCCTGGGGCTGGAAGCGGCGCAGTTCGAAGCGTTCGATCTCCTCGGGCGATGCGGCGTAGCGCACGCGATGCACCGGCTCGAGCTTGCGCACCAGGCGCTGGGCGAGGATGCCATTGACGGTCGAGGTCAGCAGGTAATCCTCGACGCCCATGTCGAGCATACGGGTGATGCCACCTGCGGCGTTGTTGGTGTGCAGCGTGCTGAGCACCAGATGGCCGGTCAATGCGGACTGGATCGCGATGCGTGCGGTTTCCAGATCGCGCATTTCGCCGATCATGATGATGTCCGGATCCTGGCGGACGATCGAGCGCAGCGCATGCGCGAAATCCAGACCGATCTGCGGCTTGGCCTGAATCTGGTTGATGCCTTCGATCTGGTATTCGACCGGATCCTCGACAGTGATGATCTTGACGTCCGGCGTGTTGAGCTGCGACAGCGCGGTGTAGAGCGTCGTCGTCTTGCCCGAACCGGTCGGGCCGGTGACCAGCAGGATGCCGTGCGGCTGGTCGAGCACCTTGTTGAACTGCGGCAGGAACTCGTCGGTGAAACCGAGCCGGTAGAAATCGAAGACCACGGTCTCGCGATCGAGCAGACGCATCACCACGCTCTCGCCGTGCGCGGTCGGCATCGTCGACACGCGCAGGTCGAGCTCCTTGCCTTGCACGCGCAGCATGATGCGACCGTCCTGCGGCAGGCGGCGTTCCGCGATGTTGAGCCGCGCCATGATCTTGATGCGGCTGATCACCGCCGCGGTCAGGTTCACCGGCGGACTTTCGCCGTCGATCAGCACGCCGTCGACGCGATAGCGCACTTTCAGCCGGCTTTCAAACGGTTCGATGTGGATGTCGGACGCGCGCAGTTCGACCGCACGCTGGATCACGAGATTCACCAGCCGGATCACCGGCGCTTCGGACGCGAGGTCGCGCAGGTGTTCGACATCGTCGACATCGCCGCCGCCTTCGCCGTCGGCCGATTCGATGATCGTGCCCATCGCGCTGCGGCCCTGGCCGTACCAGCGCTCGATCAGATCGTCGATCTCCGAGCGCAGGCCGACCGCGGGCGCGATGTCGCAACCGGTCGCCAGCCGCACAGCGTCAAGCGCGTAGTCGTCCTGCGGATCGGACATCCACACGTGCAGACGGCCGCGGCTTTCGCCGATCGGCAGCACGTGGAACTGGCGCAGGAACCGCACCGACAACGGCTGCGCGCCGTCGACGAGTTCCGGCGGCTCCTCGGGAACGGATTTGGCCCCGAGCAGTTGCAGGCCGAGTTCAGCGGCGCAGGCTTCGGCATGGTCGCGTTCCGACACCAGCCCCAGCCGTCCGAGCAGGGTCAGCAGGCTGCCGCCGGCTTCGGCGTGCAGGCGCTGGGCGCGCGCCAAATCGACGTCCTTGAGCCGGCCGCTGGCGCGCAGGCGCGCGACGATGCGCGCCTCGGGCGTGTCGGGCGTCGCTGTGGAATCCTCGAGCACCGCATTCACTGCACGGCCATCCCATCGATTACGGATCGGCCGACTTTAGCAGTTCGACGGCGCCCGGCGCCGGCGCGGGTCAGCCCTGTGGAAGCGGGTCGGTCGTGGTCTCGGCGCCGCGCTGGAGGTCCGCCGGCGGCGGATCCTCGCGGCGCATCTCGTCGGCGCTGGGCTTGCGGTCGCGGCTGCTCGGCGCGGGTACGTAATAGCCGACGCGTTCGAAGAATCGGCGGTAGAAGCCGGTGTCCTGCACGGTGCTGCTGGCAGTGCGCACCAGCGAGTCCTCGCGGCTGCCGACCGGCAGCGACAGCGAGCCGATGCCGCCGACGCCGACGCTGGCCGAGTTGGAACTCTTGCGCATCACGTAGCGGTCGAGCAGCGCGCTGACGAACAGCAGCGAGCGGTCGTTGCCGCGCGACACGCAGGACACGCGCACCGACAGCTGCGTGTGCACGTCGTCCTCGGGCTGGAAGTTCTTGGATGCTTCCACGGCCTCGTCGCTGGACTTGGCCACCGCGTAGCCCTGACCGAGCAGCGCCAGACGCGCAGCGCTGCAGACCTGCGCCGGCGGCAGCTCGTAGGTGCGCGAGTAGGTCTCGTCGGAATCGAAGGATTCCCCCATGAACGGCGCGTCCTCGCGCGCGTTGCGCCCGCATGCGGCCAGCACGAACACGGCGACGGCGATGGCGGTCAAACGCGGCAGGGAGCGGACGGAGTGCATCGGGACGGATCGGAAGCCGGGACCGCAGCATGATACCGGCGTCGCCGCGCGCGCATCCCGACGCGGTCTGCACGGTTCATCGTGCAGCCGGACGCCCGCGGCTTCAGTGCGCGGTGGGCGGCGCCTCGGGCGGCGCATTGCGCGTGCGGCGCTCGGCCTCCAGCCAGTCCAGATGCTCGGTCAGCGTGCGGCCCTCGGCCTGCGCCTCGGCGCTCGCGGCGGCATCGAGTGCCTTGGATACCGACAGTCGCGTGGCGATGCCGTTCGCGTGTCGCGAGGCCGCGGTGTGCCGCAGCATGGCCAGCAACATCGCAGCGCTGTGCGTGGTCGCCACCGGTTCGCCGCGAAGCACCAGCGTCCACTCGCCCTCGTGATAGGTCGCGCCGGCGAGCACGCGATCGTCGGGACCCTTGAGCTGTGCGTGGATCTGCGGCGCGCCTGCGCTGCCGTCGCTGCGACGCGGTGCATTGCGACGCCGGGCGTCGCGGCGGGACTTGGACGAGATGGACATCGGACTGCGGTCGTACGGAAGGCTGGCGCGACAGTATCTCAGATCGGTGCGCGGCCGCTGACCGCTCCATCACGGTGGCGCTGCTGGAATGCACGCCCCCGACCTCGAAGGACCCGCATGGTCCAGGTGCCGCCTCCCGTCCGCGCGCTGCGCACGCACGCCTGTTACGCGGTGGCCGGTGTCGGCTGTCGCTGCGCGCCGCAGGGCACGAGTCCCGTGGCGCACGAGGCGACGGCATGAGTGCGACGGAGGCGCCGGTGCAGTCGCCGGCGCAGTCGACGGACGCGAAAACGTCGACGGTCTACACCGGGCGCATCGGCGCGATCGATCTGGCCCGCGGCTTCGCGGTCTGCCTGATGATCCTCAGTCACGGCACCAACGGCCTGATGCCGCTCGACGATTTTCCCGCGTGGGGCCAGGTGCCGGTCCACGCGATCACCAAGTTCTCGTCGTCGTTGTTCGTGATCGTGTTCGGCATCGCGCTCGCGGTCGCCTTCGTCCCCAAGACCACCGCGCCCGACTGGCCACAGCGACGCAATCGGCTGCTGTGGCGCGGGCTGCTGGTGCTGTTCTGGTACAAGGTTCTGACCGTCGTGGAGATGTATGGCCGCCACGACACCGCCGCGATCGTCGACACGCTGCTGTATCGCGATTTCCCGTCGTTCGTCGAAATCCTCGGCTTCTATGCGATCGCCCTGCTGTGGATTCCCTGGCTGCTGCCGCTGTGGGCGAAGACGCCGGCCGTGCTGCGCTGGTTGAGCCCGGTTCCGGTCGCCTTCGGATCGTGGTGGCTGCTGCACCACTTCGATTTCTGGGGCGTGCCGCAGTTGCAGGCACTGATCGTCGAGCACCCCGATTACTACACCTGGGGCCAGCTCGCGCGCGGTCCGCTGATCCTCGTCGGCCTGTTGATCGGTGGCGTGCTGCTGCAGGCCTACCGCGAGCCGCGCACGCGCTGGGCGCTGGCAGGTGCACTGGCGCTGGTGTCCGCGGCGCTGTTCGCATGGTTCGCGATCCGCGCCGGCGATTTGCGCCCGTTGCTTGTCGAGATCGCGCGCAATGCCGGCAAGCACCCGCCGCAGTTGATGTTCATGCTCTTCAGCACGGGTGGCGCGTTCGCGTTGCTGGCGCTCGCGGTCGCGGGTGGCGAACGGCTGGCGAAATGGCTGCGTCCGATCGCGGTCATCGGCAGCGACGCGCTGATGGCCTTCATCGTGCACATCAGCGTGATCTTCCTGCTGTTGCGCGAAACGCTGGGACTCTACCAGTCGATCACCTACGAGCGCGCGCTGTGGTTGACCGGCTTGCTGCTGGTCGCGACTGCGACGTGGATCTGGCTGTGGGGCACGATGAAGCGGGCTTTGAAGCGCGCGCCCGACACGGAAGTTCAGCGCAAGTGAAGCGGCGCGGCACCAGGCTTCCGAGCCCATGCTGAGACGCCTGCATCTCCTGTGCGTGGTCGCTTCGCTCGCGCTGTCCTCGATGAGCGGCGCGGCGCTGTCGCAGCCGGCCATACCTGCTGCCAAAGCGATGGTGCCGGTGAAACCCGGCATTGCAGAGACGGCATTGGCGGCATCGCCGCCTGCGGCCACGCCTTCCTGGTCGACCGAGCTCGACCGTCGCGTACGCGACATCGATGCGCGCTTCGCTGGCGAGCTGGGCGTGCACGTGCAGCGGCTCGGCGACGGCGCGCAGTACGACTTCCGCGGCGACGAGATCTGGTATCTCGCGTCCGGCGTCAAGGTGCCGATCGCGATCGCGGTGCTGCGCGAGATCGAACAGGGCTGGCTGACGCTCGACACGCCGATCACGCTGCTCGATAGCGATTTCGTCGATGGCGCCGGCCGCACCAACGCGCATCGCGCCGGCGACCGGCTGACCATCGGCTGGCTCATCGAGCAGATGATCGTCCACAGCGACAACACCGCAAGCGACGTGCTGATCCGCACCGTCGGCCTCGGCCAGGTCAACGCGGTCGCGTCGGAACTGATCGCGCGCGACGTGCGCATCACGACCTTGGCCGATGTGCGTCGCCTCGCCTACGGTATGTTCCATCCCGGCGCCGCGGGGCTCACCTCGCAGGACATGCTGGCGCTGCAGCGCGCCGGCAGCGGCCAGGCGCGCGTGCGCGCGCTCGCGCAACGGCTCGGCGTGACACCCGCCGATTTCCTGCTGCCCGATCTCGACAGCGCGTTCGAGTCCTATTACGCCACCCACGTCAACAGCGCCAAGCTGCGCGACTACGGCCACATGCTGGCGGCGCTGCAAGCGGGGCGCGCACTGGACCCCGACCGCACGCGCTATCTGCTCGACGTGATGGCCCGTGTGCAGACCGGCAAGCAGCGCATCCGCGCAGGTCTGCCGTCGACAGCGCGTTTCGCGCACAAAACCGGCACCCAATACCGGCGCGTCTGCGATTCCGGCATCGTCAATCTGCCAGCACGCGACGGCATCGCGTCGGCGCGAGTGGTCATCGCCGCCTGCGCCCGCGGCGCCGGCACGGCTGCCAGCGAACGCGCATTGCGCGGGCTCGGCGAAGCGATCGCCGCATCGGGCGTGCTGAATCCCGCCTCTTCGCTCGCACCTGCCCGATGACGACACGACCGCACGCCCGCCGCACGCAGCGGTTCGTCTCCGTCCTGCTGGCCCTTGCCCTGCTGCCGGCCTGCCGCGGTGGCGAAACACCGCCAGCCACCGACGATCCCGCCGCGCAGTCCGCCGTCGATGCTGCGCTGCAGGCCGACGCGCCGTGGGTCGCTGCGCTCGGTACACGCGTCGCAGCACTCGATGACGCGATGCCAGGACGTTTCGGCGTCTACGTGCGGCATTACGGTGCGCAGCCGGGCACGCTGGATCGCGGCGACGACCGCGCGTGGTATCTGTCGTCGACGATCAAGATCCCGGTCGCGATCGCGGTGCTCGAACAGGTCGACGCCGGCACGCTGTCGCTCGACGAGACGTTGACGCTCGCGCAGGCCGATTTCGTCGACGGCTCCGGCGACATGCTCGAACATAAGCCTGGCGAGACTTTCAGCATCGCCACGCTGCTGGAAAAATCGCTGCGCGACAGCGACAGCACCGCGACCGACATGCTGATCCGCAAAGTCGGCGAAGACCATCTCAACGCCCGCATTCGCGACTGGACCGGCGGCGGCTTCGGACCGATCACGACGATCCTGCAGGTGCGCTATGACGCGTACGACCCAGTGCATCCGGGCGTCGCGCAGCTCGACAACATGGCGATCGTGCGCCTGCGCAATGCGGACGCCGGCGAGCCGCGTCTGCAGGCGTTGGCGCAGGCACTCGGCGTGTCGCGCGCGGATCTCGATGCCGACACGCTCGAATCCGTGTTCGATGCCTACTACCGCGGCGATCGCAACACCGCGACCCTGCCCGCGTTCGCTACCTTGCTCGACCGCCTGGCAGCAGGCGAACTGCTGTCCCCCGGGAGCACCCGCCGCGTGCTCGACCACATGCGCGCCATCAGCACCGGCGACCGCCGCATCAGCGCGGGCCTGCCACCCGATACCGACTTCGCACAGAAGACCGGCACGCAGTTGCGACGCGCGTGCAACGTCGGCGTGATCGATCCCGGACGCGCCCGCAAAGGCGCCACGCTGGTGCTCGCATGCGCGGAGGATTTCGACGACATCGCGCAGGCCGAAACCGCGTTCCGGGGTCTGGGGCGTGCACTGGCCGAGACGGTGCTGGATCCGGACCGCGGTTGAGAGTCCGTCGTGCAGGCGCGCCTGCGCCGGAACGCTTCATCGCCGCGCCACTACCGACATCCCCAACGGAAATCTCGCAAAGCGCCCATAAAAAAAGCCGGCGGATGCAGGGGCCCGCCGGCTAGACATCACGGTCCACCCGACCCGCGCGAACGCGGGCCGGGCCTTGAATCAGACCGGCGGCAGAGAAAAACGCGCCTGCAGCGTGACGTTCGAGTACGCACGAACGCCCGTCAGCTTGATGTAGTACGTACCCGCGGCCGGGGCATTGATGCGGATGGTCTCCGCATTGCCCGGACGCGAGGAGTTCCACGTGCCCGTTGCCGCCGGCGCCTCACCGAGGCTGACGTGCAGCGAGACGTCGCCGCTGCCACCCGTGGTGGTGATGCTGAGCGGACCGGTCACACCCGACGGCACGTCGATGCTGTACAGCGTCTCGGCGCCGGCAGCGCCGGAAAGCGAACGCACCGGTGTCGCGTTGACGATCGGCGTCGCCGGCGGTGCGCAGTCCGTCTCACACGGCGGCTCGACGGCCTTGGCGACTGCCGCAGCCGCGTTGACGATACCGGGTCCGATGGCACGATTGGCTGCGGGTGCGACCGCGAAAGGCGTCGCCGTTTGCCTCAGGATGTCGAGCACCTCGCTGGGCGTCAGCAGTGGCAACTCCGCATCCAGTCGAGCGCCCTGCATCAGGGCAACCACGCCGGCCACGTGCGGGGACGCCTGCGATGTACCTGCAGATCCAGCAGACGCATTTGGCGCCGTCGGATCGATCTCGGACGAAGGAATGGGCGAAGTGGTGCTGGGATTCTTGGCCTGCCACACGAAACCGTCATAGATCTGCGAGCCCGAGCTTCCGTCGTTCGCATACACGCCGCCGCCGGGCGCCGAGATGTCGATTCCGTCACCGTAGTTCGAGTAGTACGCGCGACGGCTCGTGACGCCGTTCGAGGCGACCGCGATGGCACCCGGGCAGTTGGCCGGCGAGAAGTTCGACACGTCGGCATTGCTGTTACCTGCAGCGATGACCACCGTGGCGCCCAGCGAATTGGCCTGGGCGATCGCGGCGGCTTCGGCGGACGAGCAGGCGCCGGTGCCGCCCAGGCTCAGATTGATGACGTGCGCGGGGTTGGGGTTCGCCGGAACACCTGCCACGGTGCCACCGGCCGCCCAGATGATCGCGTCGACGATGTCCGATTCCATGCCGCCGCAATGACCCAGCACGCGCACGGGAATGTGCTTGGCCGCATAGGCGATGCCGCTCATGCCGATCCCGTTGTCGGTGAGCTGCGCGCCTGCACTGCCCGCGACGTGAGTGCCGTGCCAAGAGCTGTTCCGCTGCTGGCACGTTTCAGCGCCCGCATAGCCGATCGTCCAGTCGCCGAGATCCCAGCCACCGGGCACACGATCATTCGTGGCGCGGCCCGAGACGAACGCGTCGGTGATGAAGTCGTAGCCGGCAGCCGCATCCGTCGTGTTGATGTCCGGATGAGCGGTAATGCCGGTATCGAGGACAGCGATCGTCACCCCATTTCCGTCAGCCACGTCCCAGGCAGCAGAGACATTCGCGCCGCCACGATTCGGGCCGCCGTCGAAGGTCGTACCGCCGTCAGCGGCGCGCATGTGCCACTGGTATTCCTGGAAGTCGGGATCGTTCGGCACGAACTGCGGCTGCGTCGTCACCGATGTGATCTGGCGCATGCGGTCCGGCGTGACCGACTTGACCGCAGGATCCGCAGCGATCTGACGGAGCAGAGCGTCAGCCTCGACCGCGTCCAGCATCTTGTTCACACGGACCAGCTGGTGTCCGGTACCGAGTGTGCGTACGTGAGCGACGCTGTTGGACTTGCCTGCGCTGCGAGCCAGGCCGGAGCGCACGAGTGCAGCCTGCACGCCGCTCGCGGCTGCTGTGCCGCTGGTCTTTGCAACGGCGCCATCGCGGTACTCGATGATGAAGCGGCGCACCGGCGCTGCGTCCGATTGGACGAGATTATCGGTGGACACATTGGCGGCGGAACGCGGCGTCTTGCCCGCCTGCACAACACCGACGGACAAGGCGGCGACGACTGCTGCAGCAAGCGCCCCGGGAATGATGCGGTTCTTCATGAGTTCCTCTCTGGACAGAAAATGGATAAAGCACGGTCGACATGACCGCGTTGATGCCGAAGACAGCTCTGACGAGCGCCTTCCAAGAACGCCCGCCATCGGCTCGAGCCGATGGCGGGTGAAGCCATTACCAGCCGAAACCGGCACCCACGCCGACCGACTTTTCGTCACCGCTGAACGCACCGCCGACGGTCACCGTCGCGCGCTCACTGATCGCACGCTGGTAGCCGACCGACAGCGCGCTCTCGCCACCCTGGAAACCGACACCGACACCGACGCGATTCTCGGTACGGATGCCCGCGGCGCTGGTGGCCATGTTGAGCATCGCAGCGCCCATCGCGCCCTGACGGTCGATGCGGCGATCGGTGTCGTAGAAGCGACGATCGACGTCACCCTTGAAGGTGTCGAAGTTGTCGTTCCACGCGGCGAACTTCTGGTCGGTGTAGGCGTTCGAGGTCGCGACGGCCTGGGTCCGCGCGGCATCCACCTGACCCACGTTCGCCGCATCCGTCGCCTGCGTACCCGCTGCCACGTTGGTGATCTGGCGCTGGTTGCCCGCGCTGCCCACCGACACGGTGTTCGCACGATCCGCGGTCGAGCCTTGGCCCAGCGCCACGGCGCCTTGCGCGGTCGCGCTTGCACCTTGGCCGATCGCCGTTCCCGAAGCCGCGGTCACCGAGGCGCCCTCACCGACCGCGACCGCATTAGTCGCATTGGCCGAGATGCTGGTGTTCGCACCGACTGCCGTGCTGCCGTCGGCGTTGACGCGCGCGTTGCCACCGATCGCCGTGTCGTTCGGACCATGCGCGTAGGCGTTGCCGCCCACCGCGACGCCGTTCTCGCCGTTGGCGGCTGCGCCCGAACCCACTGCCACCGCGTTCGTGTCGGTACCAACCGAGGCTGCCTCGTCGCCACCCACCGCGACACGATCGTTCGTACCCTGGTTCGAATCGACGACCTGCTCGACGCCGGTCACGCGGTTCTTGAGGTTGGTGATCTCGGTGTTGAGCGCGCCGAAGGTCGCCTCGATGCCGGCGTAGCTGCTGCCTTGGATCGAATACGTCGGCATGGACACCGTGCCGAACGCCGTATCGACCATGGCACCGCCACCCAGCGCACTCGCGACGCTTTCCAGACCGGCCGCGACCTTCTCGCCTGCGCCTTCCGAGATCCGTCGCACCTGCGCGAGATTGACCGCGTCGGTGTCCTCTGTGCCTTCGGCGACGTTGGTGATTTGCCGGGCCACTGCCTCGTGCGTGACGCCATAGTCATCAGTCCAAGCAGCCGAAGCGCCTACCGACACCGTACCGGCACGGTCGGCATGCGAGCCGGCACCCAGGGCCACGCTGTCGGCCGCGCTGGCGTACGCATTGGAGCCGAGCGCGATGCCATTGGTGGCATCGGCCGCGGTCCATGCGCGCCAGCCGATCGCCGTGCCATTGTCGGCCAGGCTCAAGCTGCCGCGACCGAGCGCGATGGCATTCACGCCATCGGACAGACTCGCCGAGCCGATCGCGATTGCGTAATCGTTGGTGCTCAGCGCGCCACGACCCACCGCAATCGCACTGATGCCATTTGCCCAGGTGTCCATGCCCAACGCAGTCGCACCCGATGAAGCCGCCCATGCACCCGCGCCGAATGCGGAAGCATTTGTTGCCGTCGACCACGCCGCCGCGCCAAAGGCTGTGGCGCCGTTGGCCGTCGCCCACGCATACGCACCGGTCGCGGTCGCGTCGCCACCGCTGGCCCACGCGTTGCTGCCGATTGCCGTGCTCCAGTTTCCGGTTGCACGCGACTTCATACCTCCCGCGAAGCTCTCGTCGCCCAGTGCCTGCGCGCCGCTGCCGATCGCCGAGGCGTTCGTACCGGTCGCGAGGGCACCCGAGCCGACCGCGGTGCCATTGACGCCGGCTTGGGTCGCGACCGTTTCGCCATCGATGGCGAAGTTGTACTGGTCGTACGCCTGGCCTTCGCCGCCGACAGCGACCGCGCCGGTGCCGTTGGCCGAACTGTTGTAGCCCACAGCCACAGTGTTCTCTTCGGAGGCCATTGCACCGCTGCCGAACGCCGAGGCGCCACTTCCGTAGGCGGTGCTCGATGCACCGATTGCGGTCGCGTAGTCGCCTGAAGCGTAAGCAGCCGAGCCGGCGGCCGTTGCGTCGTCACCCTCTGCGACCGCGTCGACGTTACCGGTGGCCTTGAAGAAGCGGCCAGCCAAGAGCGCGCCGTCTGCGGCCGCGTTGAGCTGTTCGAGGTTCACCGCATCGGTCGCTTCCGTACCCGCAGCGACATTGGTGATCTGACGCTCGGCACCCGCCGCGCCCACCGAAACGCTGTCGGCGCGATCGGAGACCGAGTAGGCGCCTAATGCGATGCTGTTGTCGGCCGATGCGTAGGCATTGAAGCCCACAGCGGTCGAATCGACGCCGTCCGCCCAGGACAGCGTCCCGACTGCCGTAGTGAAGTCCTGCGTCGCACCTGCACCGGCGCCGAGCGCAGTTGCACCCAGTCCGGTCGCCTCGGCAGAGAAGCCGTCCACGATGCCGCCCAGTGCGGTCGTGGCCGTCGCCGATGCAATGCTGCCTTGGCCGACGGCCGTGCTGCCACTGCCCGATGCCGTGCTGTCCGAACCCACCGCGACAGTGTTCAGGCCGGACGCGGTGCTTGCATTGCCGAATGCCGAGCTGTTGAAGCCGCTCGCGACCGAATCCCCGCCGACCGCGGTGGCGTAGTTGCCCGAGGCTTCCGCGCGGAAGCCGAAGGCCGCCGAATCGACGCCACTGGCGATCGTTTCCGCGCCCACCGCCGTTGCGCCTTCGCCCGACGCGTCGGCGAAGAAGCCGACAGCCGTCGCTTCGACGCCCGAAGCTTCAGCCAGCGCACCGCTGGCGAGCGCGCCGTCACCACTGGCAACCGCGCCTGCGCCGGTCGCGGTCGACAGTTCGCCGCTCGCCAGACTCTCCGCACCCAGCGCCACGGCGTACTCGCCGTTCGCCTCGGCCGTCGCGCCGATCGCGATCGCATTGGCCGCCGATGCGGTGGCGTTGAAGCCGATCGCTGTGGCGAGATCGGCGCCCGCAAAAGCACCGCTGCCGAATGCGGAAGCACCATCACCGATCGCATTGCTGGCGTCGCCGGCCGCGGTGGCATTTAGGCCTTCGGCGTAGGCGCCGACGTCATCCGCAGGATCTTCGTTGTTGCCGGTCGCGGCGAAGTACTTGTTGTACTGCGTCGCGGTTTCCAGCTGGTCCAGGTTCACCGCATCGGTGCCTTCGGTACCCGCAGCGACATTGGTGATCTGACGCTCGCTGCCGACGCTGCCCACCGATACGCTGTCTTCGCGATCAGCAACCGAGTTTGCGCCCAGCGCCACGCTGTTGACCGCGCCCGCATCGGCCAGGAAGCCGACCGCCGTCGCGTCTTCGGCCGAGGCCGAGCTGCCGCTGCCGATCGCCGATGCGCCATCGGCAGTGGCGTATGCCAGCGTGCCGACCGATGTCGCTTGAACCCCAGTCGCTTCCGCCAACGTACCGACCGCGGTCGCACCGACGTCGGTCGCCAGTGCGCCGTTACCGAGCGCGGTCGAGGCGACGCCACTGGCTTCGGTGGTCTGCAGGATGAAACCCGGGAACCCGATGATCAGGTCGCCGTAATCGGCAATGCCGCCGACCGCGAGGCCGTAGTCACCGCTGGCCACGCTGCCGTAACCCACTGCAGTGGCGAAACCGCCGGTCGCTTCGGAGAACGCACCCAGTGCGCTCGACGCGGCCGTCGCCGCCGAGCTGCTGTAGCCCAGCGCCGTCGCCTGCTGACCCTCCGCAGTCGCCGCCGCACCGGCCGCGGTGCTGAACGCACCGACCGCCTGCGCGCCGGCGCCGAAGGCCGAAGCACCCGGACCGACGGCCGTGGTGGTCTGGTCGAGCAGCACTTCACCGGTGTCGGGATCTTCGTAGTACAGCCAGCCGCCGACCGCAGTGCTCGAATCGCCTTCGGCGACCGAGTTGTAGCCCGACGCCGTGGCGTACTGGCCCCATGCGCTCGCGCCGCTGCCGTAGGCCGATGAGCCCACGCCCATCGCGTTGGTCGCCGAGCCCGTCGCGGTCGAATAGTCGCCGCCTGCAATCGCGTTGGAACCCGATGCTGTTGCGTCCACGCCGTCTGCGTAGGCCTCGCCGTCGCCGGTCGCGCGGAAGTACTTGCTGTTGGCGGTCGCCTCTTCCAGCTGGCCCAGATTCACCGCGTCCGTCGCTTCCGTACCGGCGGCGACGTTGGTGATCTGGCGCTCGTTGTCGACGCTGCCCACCGACACGCTGTTGGCACGGTCCGCCTCGGAATACGCGCCCAAGGCGACGCTATTCTCCGCGGATGCGTACGCGTTGAAGCCAACAGCCGTGGACTCTTCGCCGTCTGCCCACGACAGCGTGCCTACCGCCGTTGTGAAATCGGCCGTTGCGCCGGCACCTGCGCCGAGCGCGGTTGCACCCAGGCCGGTGGCTTCCGCCGCGAAACCATCGACGATGCCGCCGAGCGCGGTGCTCGCCTGTGCCGACGCGATGCTGCCCTGACCCACCGCCGTGCTGCCGGTACCCGACGCCGTGCTGTCGGAGCCCATTGCGACGCTGTCATCGCCGGACGCCGTGCTTGCGTTGCCGAAGGCCGAGCTGTTGAACCCGCTGGCCGTCGAAGCGACGCCGACGGCGGTGGCGAAATCGCCGGACGCTTCGGACTGAAAGCCGAGGGCCGCCGATTCTTCACCGCTGGCCACGCTCTCCGCGCCGACCGCGGTCGCGGTTCCACCGCTTGCAGCCGCTGCATAACCGATCGCCACCGCTTCGATGGTCGAGGCATCCGCGTAGGCACCGAGCGCCAGTGCGCCATCAGCCGATGCGGTTGCGCTGAAACCGATGGCCGTCGCCTCAAGGCCGCCGGCGAATGCGCCACTGCCGAATGCCGACGCGCCATCGGCGATCGCGTTGCTGGCTTCACCGGCCGCGGTCGCATTGAGTCCCTCGGCGTAAGCGCCGACATCGTCCGCCGGATCTTCGTTGTTGCCGGTTGCGGCGAAGTACTTGTTGTACTGCGTCGCGGTTTCCAGCTGGTCCAGGTTCACCGCATCGGTGCCCTCGGTACCGGCGGCGACATTGGTGATCTGACGCTCGGTGCCGACATCGCCGACCGAAACGGTATTCGCCCGGATCGCGGTGGAATTGGCGCCCAGCGCGACGCTGTTCGCACCACGCGCGGTCGAGTAATAACCGAGCGCGAGGCTGTCTGCGCCGCTGGCCCAGGAATCGCTGCCGATCGCCGTGGCGTTGGTGCCTGCCGCATACGCAAAGTAGCCGACCGTCGTGCTGCCGTCGCCCTCCGCCGCGCTGAGTGTGCCGAGCGCCGTGCTGTTGTTGCCGGATGCCACGGTGCCCGCACCGAACGCTGCAGCGTTGTCACCCGACGCGGAGGTCGACACCAAGAGACCAAAGCCGGGGATCAGATCGGCAGGTCCGCCAACCGCGACGCTGCTCGCGCCGCTGGCGGTCGCCTGCGAGCCGACCGCCGTCGCGAAATCGGCAGATGCCGTCGACACGGCACCCAAAGCCAGGGACTGGTCGCCGATCGCGCTGGCACCCACGCCGACTGCCGCCGAAGCAAAGCCCGATGCGTCCGCACTCGCGCCGACGGCCGTCGCGGCCACGCCAGCGCTGGTCGCGGATGTCTCGACAGGTGCGCCACCGAGCGTCAGCAGCGGACTGCCGTCTTCGTCGACTGCGTTTCCGCCGATCGCGACGCTCGCAGGACCATCGGCCTGCGCGCCGGCGCCGAACGCCGCACTGTTCTGACCGAATGCAGTCGCGTTGAACCCGACCGCGGTCGAGTTCATCGACTGCGCAGTCGCGCCGCTGCCGAACGCCGACGCCCCCTCGGCATTGGCGCTGCTGGAGGCACCGATTGCCGTGCTGTAGTCGCCTTCGGCGTAGGCGTCCGAGCCGGATGCAGTGGAATCCGCGCCGAGCGCGTATGCCTCACCCTCGCCTGTTGCGCGGAAGTACTTGCTGTTGGCGGTTGCCTCATCCAGCTGACCCAGATTCACCGCGTCCGTCGCTTCCGTACCAGCCGCGACGTTGGTGATCTGGCGCTCGTTGCCTTCCGAGCCCACCGAAACGCTGCTCTCCCGATCCGCGATCGAGTCGGCGCCGAGTGCGACGCTGTTCTCGGCGGTGGCCTCCGCCAGATTGCCGAGCGCAGTGCTGTTGTTGCCCGCGGCCCATGCCGCACCGCCGACCGCGGTGGAGAAATCGCCCGACGCTTCCGCCGGCAGAATGCCGAGGAATGCACCACCCACCGCCACGCTGTTGTAACCGGTCGCCGTCGCCGAAGCCCCGACCGCCGTGCTGTAGTCACCCGATGCGCTGCTGTCTGCGCCCAATGCAACACTGCTCGAGCCGGAGGCCGCGCTCGCATTGCCGAATGCCGAACTGTTGAGGCCGGACGCCGCCGCGCCGCCACCGACTGCGGTGGCGTAGTCGTCGGTGGCCTGTGCGCCGTACCCGAACGCTGCCGACTCGGCACCGCTCGCCGCACTCTCGGCGCCGACCGATGTCGCGGTCTCGCCGGTCGCGGCAGCCGCATACCCCACCGCGACCGACTCGATGCTGCTCGCTTCGGACAGGCCGCCCACGGCGACGCTGCCTTCGCCGCTCGCGCTGGCGTTCATGCCGATTGCGGTGGATGCCGCTTCGATCGCGAAGGCGCCACTGCCGAATGCCGATGCCCCGTCAGCGCCTGCGTACGCGCTTTCGCCCGCTGCCGTGGCGTACTCGCCATCGGCGGCCGCGGGGTTGTCGTTGTCGACGCCGCCGGTCGCGGTGAAGTATTTGCTGGTTTCCTCGGCGACATCGGCAACCGCGTCGAGCTGCGCCATGTTCACCGCGTCGGTCGCGTTGATGCCCGCCGCCAGGTTGGTGATCCGACGCGTCGCCGGATACCCACCGGTGCCGGTGCCGTTACCGATCGAGACCACGCCGGCCTCGGACGCACGCGAACCCGCGCCGATGGCCACGCTGTTGACGCCGTTCGCCCAGGCGCTCAGGCCGAGTGCGGTGGCGTTCTGCCCGTAGGCGTAGGAATCCTGACCGATCGCCGTGGTGCCGACTGCGGTCGCCCAAGCGAACTGGCCGACGGCAGTGCCGTTGGCGCCCGTTGCGCGCGAGGATCCGCCGATGGCCACCCCATTGGCGACGCTCGCATTCGCACTGCTGCCGAGGGCGACTGAACTCGCGCCGCTGGCGGATGCGCCCACGCCGACCGCCGTTGCATTCGCGGCGGACGCCACCGTGCCGTAGCCGAGTGCGGTCGAGAAATCGCCGGTCGCTTCCGAGAAACCGCCGTTCGCGGTTGCATAGTCCGCACCCGCAGTGCTGCTGTAGCCGGTGGCCGTGGACTGACCGCCTTCGGCGACCGCGCCCGCGCCGGTCGCGGTGGCGAAGGCGCCCGAGGCCTGCGCACCCGCACCGAATGCCGACGCACCGACATTCGAGGCGGCCGTGTTCTGGTCGAGCAGAACCTCGCCGGTGTCCGGATCTTCGTAGTACAGCGTGCCGCCGACGGCGGTCGCGGACCCGTCCGTCGCGGATGCGCCGTAGCCGGAGGCGCTGGCGTACTGGCCATCTGCCTGCGCGCCGGAACCGAACGCGGATGCACCGACGCCGTACGCACTGCTCGCCGAACCGACCGACGTGGCGTAATCGCCGCTCGCCAGCGCATCGGAGCCGACGGCCGTCGCTTCTTCGCCATCCGCATAGGCCTGACCGGCGCCCGTTGCCTGCACATAGGCAAGCTGGGCGGTGGCGGTCTCGAGCTGGCCGAGGTTCACCGCGTCAGTGATTTCCGTACCGTCGGCCACATTCGTGATCTGACGCTCACTGCCGGCCGATCCGACCGACACGCTGTTCTCGCGGTCCGCGACCGAGAACGCGCCGATCGCGACGCTGCCCGCTGCCGAAGCCTCGGCGAACAGACCCAGTGCCACGCTTTCGTCCCCCGAGGCGATCGCGACCGTACCGATCGCCGTGCTGAAGTCACCCGACGCGCCGCTGTCGGCACCGACGGCCAGACCGAGCACACCCGAGGCGCTGCTGGCGTTGCCGACCGCCGTGCTGTTGAAGCCACTGGCATCGGCGTTGGCACCGACGGCGGTCGTGAAATCGCCACCTGCCGAGGCACCCAGACCAAATGCCGCGCCCTGCGAACCCGCCGCGTTGCTTTCCGCGCCGATCGCAGTCGCACCCTCGCCCGACGCATCAGCCGCATAACCGACAGCCGTCGCCTCGGCGCCCGAGGCATCGGCGAGCGCACCCGTGGCCACACTGCCGTCACCGGACGCGGACGCACCTGCACCCGCCGCAACGGCGTTGTCACCCGTCGCACTGGCGTCGTCGACACCCGTCGCCTGGAAATGACGCACCGAGGCTTCCGCCGCATCCGCTACCGCGTCGAGCTGCGCCACGTTGACGGCGTCGCTCGCCTGCGTACCCGCGGCCACGTTGGTGATCTGGCGCTGGGCATCCGCGGTGCCGACCGAAACGGTATTCGCACGATCGGCAACCGAGTTGTGGCCGAGCGCCACGCTGCCGTTGGCGCTGGCGACCGCACCGCGACCCAGCGCGGTCGAACGCACCGCCTCGGCGCTGGCCGAGGTGCCGAGCGCGACCGAACCGTCGCCGGACGCGGTGCTGTTGGTACCGACGGCAGTCGATACGCCGCCGAGCGCCTGGCTGCCGCGACCGAGTGCGACAGCGGAGCTGCCGCCTGCAATCGCAGCGGTGCCGATCGCGGTCGAGTTGAGGCCCGATGCATTCGAGAGCGCGCCGAAGGCCGCCGCATTGGTGTCGACCGCATTGGCGCCGCGACCGACCGCCGAGCTGTTGGTGGCCGTGGCGTTGCTGCCGGTGCCCAGAGCCGTGGTGTTGGTTTCCGATGCAGTGCTGTTGACGCCGACCGCTGCGGCATTGGTGCCGCTAGCCGTGGCGTTGCGACCGAGTGCGGTCGAAGCGTTACCCGTCGACTGGGCGTTGTTGCCGACTGCCGTGGCGTTGTCGCCGGTGGCATTGGCGCGCGCGCCGACTGCCGTGGCACGCAGTCCGCTGGCGACGGCGGCACGACCGAATGCGGTCGATGCAGCGCCAGTCGCCTGGGCGCCCACACCGCACGCCGTGCTGTCCGCCCCGACTGCCGTACCGATCGGATTGCCGTTGGCGTCCAGACAGACCGCTTGCGCCAGGGCCATGGGTGAGGCCATGCCGAACAGCATCAGGCTCAGGGCGATTGCAAGCGCGGAACGGCCGGGCGCGGCGGCGCCACCGCCGTCGGATGCGCCGGCGCTGTCGCTGGATGCCAGCTCGGAAGCGACCACGACCTGGCCCAGCGACTTGTTCCATACCTTGCGATAGATGCGATTCATTTCGAGCCCCTCGAAGTGCTTGGTTTGATTGGAATTTTCGGCGAAAAAAAAGCCGCAGCGTCGTCGAGCGACCGCTGCGGCTTCCGGGTGTCTCAGGCGTTGGCCGTTCCGTGCTCCGGAAGCGGCTCTGCAGCGCGGGAACGCGCTACATGAAGGCGGGATGTACGCAACTTGAATCTTCCCCAAACGCCAAACTGTGACCCGATACTCCTCCCGGGCAATCCGTGGCGTCAAGCGTCGCGGCGCGGATTCGACAGTCCGGCATCGAATATGCCTAAGGGCCTAGCCACTTACGTCAGAATCGAATATTCCGGATTAGATTCCAGCCACATCCAACTGATTTGTATAGGATTTGGCTATTCAGTCAGACGCACTGAAACGTCAGAGAATTCTGAAAAAACCGCGTCATGACGGGCTTGCGGACGCCTGCGGGGCCCCGAACGCAGATCGGGCCGGGAGCCTGTTCCGTCTCCCGGCCCGCCCGGGTTTTGCGAAAAGTGCCGCAGTGCGTCACGTCATCCGAGATGCCGCCTCGCGTTCCGGAACATCCGCAGCCACGGGCTGTCTTCCGGCCAATCCGCCGGCGCCCAGCTGAGGTTGGCCGTGCGCGGGGTGCGCTCGGGGTGCGGCATCAGGATCGTCGCCCGGCCGTCGAGCGACGCGAGGCCGGCGATGGCGTCCTGGGAGCCGTTCGGATTCGCCGGGTAGCCCATGGCCTGCCCGTTGCCGTCGACGTAGCGCAAGGCCACGGTCGCTGCGATCCGGTCGGCATCGTCGTCGAACTGCACGCGACCTTCGCCGTGGGCGATCGCCACCGGAATCCGCGAACCGGCCATGCCGGCGAAGAACAGCGACGGTGATTCTTCGACTTCGAGCAGGCCGAAGCGCGCCTCGAACTGTTCACTGCGGTTGCGGAGCAGGCGTGGCCAGTGCTGGGCGCCGGGGATGATCGGCTTGAGCTGCGACAGCATCTGGCAGCCGTTGCAGACACCCAGCGAGAACGTGTCGCCGCGGGCGAAGAAGCGTTCGAAAGCGGCCCGCAGTTCGGCGGTCTCGAGGATCGACGTCGCCCAGCCGCGGCCCGCGCCGAGCACGTCGCCGTAGCTGAAGCCGCCGCAGGCCACGAGGCCCTGCATCGTCGCCAGATCCACGCGACCGGCGATCAGGTCGCTCATGTGCACGTCGATCGCGGTGAAGCCCGCGCGGTCGAAGGCGGATGCCATTTCGACCTGGCCGTTGACGCCCTGCTCGCGCAGCACCGCGACCTTCGGTCGTGCACCGGTCGAGATGTACGGCGCGGCGACGTCTTCCGACGGATCGAACGTCAGCACCGGACGCATCGCCGGCGCATCGAAGCGACGCGCGGTGGCGCGTTCTTCCTCGGCGCATGCCGGGTTGTCGCGCAATGCCTGCATCGCATGGGTGACCGACCACCAGGCGTCGAACAGCGTCTCCCACTTCCACTCGGCCAGCACGTCGTCGCCATCGAGCACGCGGATCGCATTCGCGGTCGTCGGACGGGCGATGCGCTGGGCGCATTCGATCAGACCGTGACGCGCGACGAGATCGGCGAATTCGGCGCGGTCTTCGGCGGAAATCTGCACCACCGCGCCCAGTTCTTCGGAGAACAGCGTGCGCAGCGCATCGCGGTTGCGATCGTCGCCCCAGCCTTCGAGGTCGATGTCGAGGCCGAGATGCGCGGTGAACGCCATTTCGCACAGCGCGGCGAACGCGCCACCGTCGGAGCGGTCGTGATAGGCCATCAGCAGACCGGCCTCACGCGCTTCGCAGATCAGTTCGAAGAACGCCTTCAGGCGCTCGGGCTCGTCGACGTCTGGAACCGCGCCGCCGAAACCTTCGAAACACTGCGACAGCACCGAGCCACCGAGACGCTGCTTGCCGGCGCCCAGGCCGATCAGCCACAGCTCGGTGTCGGGCTCGCGACTGAGCAGCGGGGTGAGCTGCGTGCGTACGTCGGGCACCGGGGCGAACGCGGTGACCACCAGCGAGACCGGCGAGACGACCTTGTGCGCGGCGCCATCGGCCTGCCACTGCGCCTGCATCGACAGCGAATCCTTGCCGACCGGAATCGACAGGTCGATCTCGGGGCAGAGTTCCATCGCGACCGCATGGACCGCATCGAACAGGCGCGCGTCTTCGCCGGCGTGTCCGGCCGCGGCCATCCAGTTCGCCGACAGCTTGACTCGGTGCAGGGTCTCGACCGGCGCGGCGCACAGATTGGTGATCGCCTCGCCCACGGCCATGCGCGCGGCGGCGGCCGAATCGATCAGCGCCAGCGGGCTGCGCTCGCCGATCGCCATCGCCTCGCCGGTGAAGCCTTCGAACCCGGACAGCGTGATCGCGCAATCGGCGACCGGCAGCTGCCACGGGCCGACCATCTGGTCGCGTGCGGTCAGGCCGCCGACGCTGCGGTCGCCGATCGTGACCAGGAAGGACTTCGACGCGACGGTCGGATGCGCGAGCACGCGCAGGCCGGCCTCGTGCAGATCGACGGCGCGGCTGTTGAGCGCCGGCCAGCGATGCGGCGTGGTGCGCGCGGTGTCGCGATGCATCTTCGGCGGCTTGCCGAACAGCACATCCATCGGCAGATCGATCGGCCAGTCACAGCCGCTGCCGATCGTCTCGGGCGTCGCACCATGGCCGACCGTCAGATGTTCTTCGGCCGTCGCCACGCCGACGATCGCGACCGGGCAGCGCTCGCGCGCGCAGATCGCTTCGAATTCCTGGACGCGGTTCTGCGGAATGCCGAGGACGTAGCGTTCCTGCGATTCGTTGCACCACAGCTGCATCGGCGACAGCGACGGATCGTCGCTGGGCACGCGGTCGAGATCGATGATGCCGCCGACGTCGGAGTCGTGCAGCAGTTCGGGAATCGCGTTCGACAGACCACCCGCGCCGACGTCGTGGAACCACAGGATCGGGTTGCGCTCGCCCAGCGCCACGCAGCGGTCGATGACCTCCTGCACGCGGCGCTCCATTTCCGGGTTGTCGCGCTGCACCGAGGCGAAGTCGAGATCCTCGGCGCTTTCGCCCGACGCGACCGAACTCGCCGCGCCACCGCCCAGGCCGATCAGCATCGCCGGACCGCCGAGCACGACGACCGCGTCGCCTGCCGACAACGTCTTCTTCTCGACCATCGCGCGATCGATCGCGCCGAGGCCGCCGGCCAGCATGATCGGCTTGTCGTAGCCGCGGACCAGGCCGTCGTCGCCTTCGGGCAGTTCGAAACTGCGGAAATAGCCGAGCAGGTTCGGGCGGCCGAATTCGTTGTTGAACGCGGCGCCGCCGAGTGGGCCGTCGAGCATGATCTCGAGCGCCGGCGCCATGCGCGGATTCAGCGCACGCGATGTTTCCCACGGCTGCGGCAGCGTCGGAATGCGCAGATGCGAGACCGAGAAACCGGTCAGGCCGGCCTTGGGCTTGCCGCCGCGGCCGGTCGCGCCTTCGTCGCGGATTTCGCCGCCGGCACCGGTGGCCGCGCCCGCGAACGGCGAGATCGCGGTCGGGTGGTTATGGGTCTCGACCTTGATGCAGAACGCGCTGTCGATCAGCGGCTCGCTGCGGTACTCGAACGACACCGGATCGGGCCGGAAGCGGCGCGCCGGATAGCCTTCGACGACCGCGGCGTTGTCGCTGTAGGCCGACAGCGTGTGCTCGGGCGTGCTTGCATGCGTGTGGCGAATCATGCCGAACAGCGATTGCGCGCGGCCGTTGCGCTGCATGTCCTCGCCGTCGATGGTCCACGACGCGTTGAAGATCTTGTGCCGGCAATGCTCGGAGTTCGCCTGCGCGAACATCATCAGCTCGACGTCGGCCGGATCGCGACCCAGCGCGCCGAAGCGCTCGCGCAGGTAGGCGATCTCGTCGTCGGCCAGTGCCAGGCCGAGGCGGCGGTTGGCGGCGTCGAGATCGTCAAGCGCGATGCGTTCGAGCGCGCCGCGCGCGGGCGCCGCGAACAGCGCATCGGCGGCGTCCACGTCGCCCAAGAGCGACTGCGTCATCGGGTCGTGCAGCAGCTTCGAGACCGCCGCCTGCGTGGCCGCATCGTCCGGCCAGCCGGTCAGATCCAGACGCAGGCCGCGTTCGACGCGATGCACCGGCAGGCCGGCGCCGCGCAGCAGCTCGGTCGACTTGCTGGCCCACGGCGAAATCGTCCCAAGCCGCGGCGAGACATAGCGCGAGACCGCGCCATCGACGCGCGCCGGTGCGGGACCGGCATCGACCTCGAGGATGCGGCGCAGCGTGGCGTCGTCGGGCGACTGCCCGGCCTCGGCTTCGACGAAGTAGACATGCCAGGCACCGGCGACGGAGAGCGCGGGCGACACCGACTGCAGACGTGCTTCAAGCCGTTCGCGGCGGAACGGCGACAGGGCCTGCTGGCCCTCGAGGACGATCATGTCCGGGGAAACCGTATTTCAGGGCCGGCCATTGT
This sequence comes from Lysobacteraceae bacterium PS02340, assembly GCA_029959605.1. Classification (GTDB taxonomy): domain Bacteria; phylum Pseudomonadota; class Gammaproteobacteria; order Xanthomonadales; family Xanthomonadaceae; genus Luteimonas; species Luteimonas flava. The sequence goes on from JASCOC010000013.1 coordinate 68,945, forward strand.
AGCCAATGGCCGCGCCCGCCGCCCCAACGATCGCTGTGCGCGGGGGCGCGCTGGCTCAGCGGCTGCCGCCCGCGGCCTCGCCATCGAGGCGCTGCAGCGCTTCGAGCAGCTGGTCCGGCGGCATGTAGCCCGGCATCTGGGTGCCGTCGGCGGCGATGATCATCGGCGTGCCGGTCAGGCCGGCGCGCTGGCCGAGCGCGTAATGCGCGGCGACCGGGTTCTCGCAGGCCTTGGAATCGACGCGACGGCCGGCCTTGGCGTCGGTGAGCGCTTTCTTGCGGTCGGCCGCGCACCAGACCGATTCCATCAGGCGGAAATCGTCGCTGCCCGGGCCCATGCGCGGGTACGCGAGGTACTCGATCGCGATGCCGCGCTTGTTGTACTCGGCGATTTCCTCGTGCAGACGACGGCAGTAGCCGCACTCGACGTCGGTGAAGACCGAGACCGTGTACTTCGGATTGGCCGGCGCGAAGATGATGCGCTGGTCTTCCGGCACTTCTGACAACAGGCGCTGGCGCAGCTTCGACAGGCCGGCCTGGCTCAGGTCACGCTTCTCGCGCGCATCGAACAGGCTGCCCTGCAGCACGTAGCGACCATCGTTGCTGACGTAGAGCACCTGGCCGGAGACCACGACTTCCTGGAAGCCCGGCAGCGCGGCATCGGACACGCTCTCGATGGACACGCGCGGATTGATCGACAGGATCGCGTCACGCGCCTCGGCGGCGGGCGAACCCGCCGGCGCTTCGATCGCGGCCGGTGCCGGCGTGGCAGGCGTCGCGGCTGCGGCGGTGTCGGACGCACCCGGGTTCTGGGCACAGGCGGACAGGCTGAAGGCGCCGAGCAGCGCGAACACGTATCGCTTCATCGAATCTGACGACCAAGAGCGGGGGCGATCCCGGGGGCGGCCATTCTGGCATGAAGGGATGGAGCGGGCTTCGAGCGCCTTGGAGCGGGGCTGGGGGCGTTCATGGTGGGGCTCGGATGGTGGCTTAGTGGGCCTGGCGTGGTGATGGACGCCTCGGTGTGTCGCGTTCGAACGCCCAGCGACGTGGAGTCGTTCTGCTTCGCAGGATGGGTAGAGCGAGGCGAACCCCATCGCTCGCGGTTCGCGTGGGGGGTTCGCTGCGATCTGCAACCCTCACCCCAACCCCTGTCCCAAGGGGAGAGGGGCTTTGACATCCGGCGTCTTGGCGAACCACGTCTCTGATCTGGTGCGGGCCATCTACGCGCGAACTGCGTGCAACCGAAGTAGCACGCTCAGTCAGCCACCTGATCGACTCGCAAGAACAAGCGTTGTATCCGCACGGTCTTGATCGAACTGCTGCAGGCCATTCGCTTCAGCGCATGTCCGGCCCGGCGAAGCACGCCGGGCGTTCGGCGCAACCGCGCGGTCGGAATCGGAGATCTGTCGGCGCTTCGTCTCACTGCTCGCCCGGCCCGGCGAAGCACGCCGGGCGTTCGGCGCACCCGCGCGGCAGTGCCGCGCAAACGGGTGCACCTCACCCCCTCGGATGATGCATGGCGTGCAGCCGCTTGAGCTGTTCGCGCGCGACCAGCGTGTAGATCTGCGTCGTCGACAACGAGCTGTGGCCCAGCAGCATCTGCAGCGCGCGCAGGTCGGCACCATGGTTGAGCAGATGGGTGGCGAAGCTGTGTCGCAGGCCGTGCGGGCTGATGCGGGCGGGGTCGATGCCGGCCGCAGCGGCGTGGCGTTTCACGAGCACCCAGAACTGCTGCCGGCTCATCGCCGTGCGGCGCGACGTCAGGAACAGCGGCGTGTCACCCGCGGCATCCCGCGTAGGGCCTTTGCCGCCGGCGAGCGTTGGACGTGCTTCATCGAGATAGCGCTGCAGCCAGTGTTGCGCCTCTTCACCCAGCGGCACGAGGCGCGTACGTTCGCCCTTGCCGGTGACGCGCAGCGCGCCCTGGCGCAGGTTGACGCCGTTCGCCGGCAGGTCGACCAGTTCACTGACGCGCAGGCCGCAGGCATACATCAGTTCCAGCATCGTGCGGTCGCGCAGGCCGTCGACGCTGGCGGTGTCGGGCACGCCGAGCAGCGCATCGATCTCGGACTCGCCCAGCGCCTTCGGCAGTGAGCGCGGCAGCTTGGGTGGATCGAGCAACGCGGTGGGATCGTCGATGCGTCCATGCCGGCGCTGACGATGCGCGAAGAACGCGCGCAGCGCGGACAGCAGACGGGCATTGCTGCGCGGCGACCAGCCGTGACGGGTGCGCCAGGCGAGATGTTCGAACAGGGCCACGCGGTCCGCGTGCGCGATGCCACCATCGCGTCCGTCGCGCCAGCGCGCGAGGCCTTCGAGATCGCGCCGGTACGCGGCCGCGGTCTGGTTCGCGATGCCGTGCTCGGCCCAGAACGCATCGAGGAACCCTTCGATGTCGCTGCGGTCCTCGTCGCGCAGCGGTGGCAGTGCGACCGCGAGGGCGCGGCGTTCGGCGGGCGTGGTCGTGGTGCTGCGGCTGGACATCGACGACAGCTTAGACGCTCGACGCTGCGGCTATGCTTCGGCGATGCCCGACGCCACGACGCCCCCCATCTCCCCGCCCCGCCCGTGGATCGGCTGGCGCCTGCTGGCGCTGGTCTACGACCTGTGGCCGGCGCTCGCCCTGTGGCTGCTGCTGTCGGCAGCGTTCACGGCCGCCTTCACCTTTCTGGGCCATCACGATGCGCACGAGAACATCGCGCCGCTGAGTGGTCTGCAGCTCACCTTGTGGGCCGCGTGCTGGCTGGTGACCGGCCTGTATGCCGTCGTCAGCTGGCGCAATGGCGGGCAGACGCTGGGCATGCGGCCGTGGCGATTGCGCGTGCGCGCGATGGACGGCGGGCGGGCGTCGACGCGGTCGCTGTGGGTGCGCTTCGGCGTGGCGACGCTCTCGCTGCTCGCCGGAGGACTTGGCTTCTGGTGGGCGTGGGTCGATCGCGAGCGGCTGACCTGGCACGACCGGGCGAGCGGGACGCGGGTGGTGCGGGAAGCGAAGCGGGAAGCGCGGGGCGGGTGATTCGTCGCGCTTGAGTCGAGGATTCTCGACCAGGCTGCCAAGTGGGACCCAGGAAGTCAGGATGTCGCGTCTACGCCTGTCGTCGTCATCCCGGCGCACGCCGGGATCCAGTGACGTGCATCACCCACGACGTCGTCTGCGTTCTCACCGCAAAGGCGACATCGTTTTTAGCAGCGATTGAAGAAGTGCCGGACGCGTGGCTCGCGCAGAGCCCAGTCACTGGATCCCGGCCTGCGCCGGGATGACGGCGTTCGGGCTGGTCGGGGCAGCCATCAGTCGTTGAGTCTCGTCCGGCCTTACGACGCATTCGGCGCCGCGCGCGCCGCACGTCGACGTTCTACTGGCGGTCTGCTTCATCGCCCGCCGCGCGCCGCATGTCGAAATATTATAGGCGATCTGCTTCATCGCCCTTCCGGCCCGGCGAAGCACGCCGGGCGTTCGGCCCGTCACGCGGCATCGGTCGAAACGCTGTCGGCTTTTCCTTGGATCGCCCGCCCGGCCTCGCGAAGCACGCGAGGCGTTCGCTGCCGCGCGCGCCAATGGCGCGCAAGCTGCGGCAGCTCACCCACTCCGGCGACGGAAGAGGGTCCAGGAAATGATCAGCATCACCACCGGCGGCACGAGATAGGCCAGCCGGTAGTCGATGCGGTATACGGCGGCGAGTTTCACGATCTGGGTCTGGCCGAGCCAGAAGCCCAGGGCGAAGACCACACCGATGAAGAGACGCTTGCCGGCGTTGCCGCTGCGCAAGGAACCGAACGCGAACGGGATCGCGGCCAGGCACAGCGCCAGCACGTTGAGCGGATAGAACCAGCGGCCCCAGTAATGCTCTTCGAATTCACTGGCATCGAGCTGATTGCGGTGCCGGTACTCGATGCCCGCACGCAGTTCGCTCGCCGGCATGTAGCGCGGGCGCCAGATGTTGCTGGCACTGGCGGCAAGCGTGGTCGCGTCGAGTTGCGACTCCCAGTGTTCTTCAAGTGCTTCGGTGCGGGTCACCGCGCGCGGTTCGAACCAGGTGCGCTGGACATTGCGCAGCAGCCAGCCGTCGACGCCGTGTTCGGCCGTCTTGGCGTGCGCCACCGATTCCAGACGACCGTCGCTGGCGAACTCGAACAGGCGCACGTCCTGCAGCTGGATCCGGGCGCCCGCGCCGTCGCTGATCTCGGTGCCGTTCTGCGCGTTGAGGAAGGTGTCGCCTTCGCGTGCCCACAGGCCGGAATAACGGCCGACGATCATGTCGCTCGAACGTGCGGCCGACTTCATGCTGTCGGCGTTGCGCTGGGCCATCGGGCCGAGGGTTTCGCCGTTGAGCACCATCACCGCGGTCAACACCAGCAGCGGCAGTGCGACCGACACGCTCAAGCGGGTCCGCGACAGGCCCACGGCGCGCATCGCGATGAGTTCCGAGGTCGCCGCCAGCTGGCCCAGACCCATCAGCGAACCGATGACGGCCGCCGTCGGGAACATCACGTAGGCGCGACGCGGCAGCGTCTGCAGGATGTAGGTGAGGGCACCGAAATAGGTGTAGTCGCCCTGCCCCACGGCGCCGATCTCGCTGACACCCGCCATCAGCGCGTCGAGACCGACCAGCACCACCCAGGTCGCCATCACCATCACGGTGACGACCTTGGCGACGTACAGATCATGGATGCGCAGCAGAGTCTTCATTTCGCGCGCCTCCACTTGGGCGCGGTCACCCGGCCATCGGTGAAGTACATCCAGGCCGCGAAGCCGAGCAGCGGCAGCACCAGCCACCACAGGCCCAGCAGCACCGGAATGCGCCCTTCGGCGACCCAGTCCTTGCCGAGCATCATCAGGTTCATGCCCATCACGTAGGCGAGGAAGCCGGTCATCATCCGGCCGTAGCGCGCCTGCCGCGGCGGGCTGCGGGCCAGCGGCACCGCCAGCAGCGCGAACGCCAGCGTCAGCAGCACCGGCGCGAGGCGGTAGTGCAGTTCGGCATGCGCTCCGGGACGCGCGTCGCCGAACAGCGAGAACGTCGGCTGCAGCTCGGGATCATCGCCATCGGCGCGCGACTCCACCGCCGGCAGGCGCAATTCGTTGCTGGCGTAGCGCATCAACCGGTAGTCGAGGCCGGCATCGAGCGGACCTTCGACACGGAAGCCCTCATCGAGGCGCAGGAAGCGCTCGGTGCCGTCGATGCTCAGTGCGCCGGTCAACGACGTGGTGACGTCCATGCGGCCTTCGTCCTGGCGATAGACGAATACGCGGCCGAGCTTGCTGCCGTCGTCGGACATCGCGTTGACGTAGACCACGCCGCCACCGCCGGGGAACTCGACGAAGCGTCCGGCCTCCAGACCGGTCACCAGCAGGCTGCGCTGGCCGGCTTCGATCATCTGCTGCGAGTAGTCGCGCGCCCACGGTCCCAGCCACAGCGAGCAGGCGCCGATCACCAGCAGCATCGGCCCGACCACCAGCGACAGCGGCCGCAGCAGGCGGCGCGGCCCGATGCCCACCGAGGTCAGCACCGGCATTTCCGAATCGCGGTACAGACGGCCGAAGCCCAGCATCAGGCCGAGCATCAGGCCCAGCGGCAGGATCAGCGGCATGTAGCTGATCACCGACAGGCCCAGCTGGGCCAGCATCAGCTTGGCCGGCACCCGGCCGCGGGCGATGTCGCTCAGCACGTCCGCGAACACGCCGCCCAGGCTCACGATCAGCAGCACCACGAGGGCGGCGAACGTGGACTGGGCCAACTCGCGGGACAGGTATCGGTCGAGCTTCGACATCGGCTGTGGGGGCTTTGCTTTAGACTTGGGGGTTCGTCCAGCCGCGCCACCACGGCGCTTCTGCAGCGGCAAGCCTGACTGGGCGCCGCGCGCTGGACCGTGAAGTGTACCGATCACCCCATGGAATCTGGTTGATGACCCTCGAATTCACCCTGAACCAAGCGTCCCCCGCCACCCTGTCCAGCGATTGCCTCGTCATTGGCGTCTTCGCGGATGGCCCGCTGGCCGGCGCTGCTGCCGCGATCGACACCGCCAGCAGCGGTCGTCTGTCCACCCTTGCCACGCGTGGCGATCTGTCCGGCAAGGCCGGTCGTACCAGCCTGCTGCACGATTTGCCGGGCGTCACCGCGCCGCGCGTGTTGGCGATCGGTCTGGGCGAGCGCGCCAAGTTCGGCGTGCCGCAGTACCTCAAGGCGGTTGCCGATGCCGTGCGCGCGCTACGCGACGGCAACAGCACGAGCGCTGCGATCGCGCTGGCCGATCTCGACGTCGCCGGCCGCGACACCGCGTGGAAGATCCGCCAGGCCGTGGTCGCCGCCGACCATGCCGCGTACCGCTACGTGGCCACGCTGGGCGCCAAGAACAAGAAGCGCGAGCCCGACACGCTGACCGCGATCGCGATCGTCGGCGACGACGCCGATGCGCTGGCGCAGGGCAAGGCGATCGCCGCGGGCGTGAAGTTCGCCCGCGAGCTCGGCAACCTGCCGCCGAACATCTGCAACCCGGCGTATCTCGGCGAGCAGGCGCAGACCTTCGCGTCGCGCTTCGACAAGGCCTCGTGCGAAGTCCTCGACGAGACCCAGATGGAAGCGCTGGGCATGGGCTCGCTGCTCGCCGTGGCGCGCGGTTCGGCCAACCGTCCGCGTCTGGTCGTGCTGAGCTGGAAGAACGGCGGCGACGCCAAGCCCTTCGTGCTGGTCGGCAAGGGCATCACGTTCGATACCGGCGGCGTCAACCTCAAGACGCAGGGCGGCATCGAGGAAATGAAGTTCGACATGTGCGGCGCGGCGACGGTCATGGGCACGTTCGTGTCCGCGGTCGGCCTCGATCTGCCGATCAACCTGCACGTGATCGTGCCGGCGGTGGAGAACGGCATCGACGGCGATGCGTATCGCCCGTCGGACGTCATCACCAGCATGTCGGGCAAGACCATCGAAGTCGGCAACACCGACGCCGAAGGCCGCCTGATCCTGTGCGACGCGCTGACCTACGCCGAGCGTTTCGAGCCGGCCGCGCTGGTGGACGTGGCCACGCTGACCGGCGCCTGCATGATCGCGCTCGGCACGCAGGCCACCGGCCTGATGAGCAAGCACGACGATCTGGCCGCCGAACTGCTGGCCGCCGGCGAGCACGTGTTCGACCGCGCCTGGCGTCTGCCGCTCTGGGACGAGTACCAGTCGATGCTCGATTCCAACTTCGCCGACGTCTACAACATCGGCGGCCGCTGGGGCGGCGCGATCACCGCGGGCTGCTTCCTGTCGCGCTTCACCGAAGGCCAGCGCTGGGCGCATCTCGACATCGCCGGCAGTGCCAGCGGCAGCGGCAAGATGGCCTACGCCACCGGCCGCCCGGTCGGCCTGCTGAGCCAGTGGCTCATGGACCAGGTCGACTGACCGGTCCGGGCCTTGCGGGGATGCGGCATCGCGCCGCGTCCCCGGTTCCGGCCCGACCGCCACTGCCATGGCCCGCGCCGACTTCTACCTGATCGCCAAGCCGCGCTTCCGCGAGGAACCGCTGCGCCTGGTGTGCGAACTGGTCCGCAAATCCTATGCGGCCGAACTCTGGACGCTGATCCTCGCCCGCGACGCCGAACAGGCCGAAGCGCTCGACGATCTGCTGTGGGACATGGGCGAGGACGCCTACATCCCGCACCAGATCGCCGGCATGGATGAGGAGGACGACGAGACGCCTGTCCTCATCGCCACGCCCGACTTCGACGCGCCGATGCGCGCGCTGGTCATCAACCTGCGCGACGCGGTGGCGCCGCCCGGCTTCGAACGTGTGCTCGAAGTGGTGCCGGCCGACGACTCTGCCCGCGAACCGCTGCGCGAGCGCTGGAAGCAGTACAAGGCCGCCGGCCTCGATCTCGCCAAGCACGATATGTGAGACGCGGTAACGGGTGATTGGTGATTGGTGATTCGAAAGAGCACTGGGCCGATCGCTTGATGCCGCTTCGCGTTTCCAATCCCGATTTACGAATCACCCATCACGGCCCTCCCCATGTCCCTCGCCCAAAGCTACGACCCCGGTACCTTCGAAGCCCGCCTGTACGCGGAATGGGAGAAGAGCGGCGTCTTCCAGCCGCAGGGCGACGGCCCGGCCTACACGATCCTGCTGCCGCCGCCGAACGTCACCGGCACGCTGCACATGGGTCACGCCTTCCAGCACACGCTGCAGGACGCGCTGATCCGCTATCACCGCATGCTGGGGCATCGCACGCTGTGGCAGATGGGCACCGACCACGCCGGCATCGCGACCGAGATGGTGGTCTCGCGCAACCTCGCGCTCGAAGGCAAGGGCGTGACCCGCGACTCGCTGGGCCGTGACGGCTTCATCGAGAAGGTGTGGGAGTGGAAGGGCCAGTCCGGCGACACGATCGAACGCCAGATGCGTCGCCTCGGCGCGTCGGGTGACTGGTCGCGCAAGACCTTCACGATGGATCCGCTGCCCTCGCAGGCGGTCATCGAGGCCTTCGTGCGCCTGCACGAGGAAGGCCTGATCTATCGCGGCCAGCGCCTGGTCAACTGGGACCCGGCGCTCAAGACCGCGATCTCGGATCTGGAAGTCGTCAGCGAAGAAGAAGACGGTTCGCTGTGGTCGATCCGCTATCCGCTCGCCGATGGCGCCAGTTACGAACACGTCGAAGTCGATGCCGACGGCAACGAGACGCTGCGCGAGACGCGCGACTATCTCGTCGTCGCGACGACACGCCCGGAAACCATGCTCGGCGACACCGCGGCGATGGTGCATCCGGACGACGCGCGCTATGCGCACCTGATCGGCCAGTCGGTCGTGCTGCCACTGACCGGTCGCATCATCCCGGTCATCGGCGACGGCTACGTCGACCGCGCGTTCGGCACCGGCGTGGTCAAGGTCACGCCCGCGCACGACTTCACCGATTACCAGGTCGGCCAGCGCCACGACCTGCCGATGATCAACCTGTTCACGCCGGACGCCGCGGTCAACGAGAACGCACCCGAGCAGTACCGCGGTCTCGATCGCTTCGACGCGCGCAAGGCCGTGCTCGCCGATCTGGAAGCCGGCGGTTTCCTCGTCGATACCAAGCCGCACAAGTTGCAGGTCCCGCGCGGCGACCGCACCGGCCAGGTCATCGAGCCGTATCTGACCGACCAGTGGTTCGTCGCGATGGACGGCTTCGCAAAGCGCGGCATGGATCTCGTCGAGAGCGGCGACGTGAAGTTCGTCCCACCGAACTGGACCAGCACCTATCGCCACTGGATGGAGAACATCCAGGACTGGTGCATCAGCCGCCAGCTGTGGTGGGGCCACCGCATTCCGGCGTGGTACGACGCCGACGGCAAGCCCTACGTCGGCCGCGACGAGGCCGAAGCGCGTGCGCGCAGCGGACTCGGCGCCGATGTCGTGCTGACCCAGGACACCGACGTGCTCGAGACCTGGTTCTCGTCGGGTTTGTGGCCGATCAACACGATGGGCTGGCCGGACGAAACCGCGATGGCCGAGCGCGGCTTCGACCACTTCGTGCCGTCGAGCGTGCTGGTGACCGGTTTCGACATCATCTTCTTCTGGGTCGCCCGGATGATCATGCTGACCGATCACCTGACCGGCCAGGTGCCGTTCCGTGACGTCTACATGACCGGCCTGGTGCGCGACCGCGACGGCCAGAAGATGTCGAAGTCGAAGGGCAACGTGCTCGATCCGCTCGACATCATCGACGGCATCACCATCGAAGACCTCGTCGCCAAGCGCACCACCGGGCTGATGAAGCCCAAGGACGCGCCGAAGATCGAGAAGGCGACGCGCAAGGAGTTTCCGGACGGCATCATCGCCCACGGCGCCGACCCGCTGCGCTTCACGATGGCCGCGCTGGCCGGTCCGGGCCGCGACATCAAGTTCGATCTCGGCCGCGCCGAGGGCTACAAGAATTTCTGCAACAAGCTGTGGAATGCCACGCGCTTCGTGCTGATGAACACCGAAAGCTTCAGCGCCGAGGGTGCGCCCGAGCCGACGACGGATGCGGAGAAGTGGATCCTCGCGCGTCTGGCGACGACCGCCGACGAGGCGCGTGCGCACTTCACCAGCTACCGCTTCGATCTGCTCGCGCAGACGCTGTACGAATTCGCCTGGAACGACTTCTGTGACTGGTTCGTCGAACTCGCCAAACCGGCGCTGCTCGGCGATGACGCCGCCGCCGCGAACAGCACCCGTCACACGCTGCTGCACGTGCTCGAATCGCTGCTGCGTCTGCTGCATCCGCTGATCCCGTTCGTCACCGAAGAACTGTGGCGCCAGGTCGCACCGCGCGTCGGCATCACGGACGCGACGATTTCGCTGCGGCCATACCCGGCGCCCGACAGTGCGCTGATCGCGCGGTGCGCACAGGCCACGACCGACGTCGAATGGCTCAAGCAGATGGTCACCGCGCTGCGCCGCGTGCGCAGCGAGCTGGGCGTGTCGCCGGGCAAGCAGGTGCCGTTGCTGGTGCAGGCCGGTAGCGACGCCTCACGCGCGCGTCTGCAGCGCTTCGACTCGCAGCTGAAGTTCCTCAACCGCCTCGAGCGTATCGATGCTGTCGACGGCGATCCGCCGCCGGCCGCAACCGGTCTGGTCGCTGACGTGAAGCTGTTCGTGCCGCTGGAGGGTCTGGTCGATCTGGACGCCGAGCGCGCACGCCTCGACAAGGAAATCGCCCGCGTGCTGTCGGAGAAGGACAAGAGCGCGGCGAAGATCGCGAAGTTCAGTGACAAGGTGCCGGCGGCCGTCGTCGACCAGGAGCGTCAGCGCCTCGTCGACTGGACCGCGCAGCACGACGCCCTCGCCGCGCAGCGCGCGCGGCTCTGAGGCATCACGCTGGCGGACGCAACCGCCGGCGTTTGACTGCTGCACGCGTACACGTGCAGCGCGCGTCCTGACGAAGCGTTACCGGGTGGCCGCCTACAATCGGCCATCCCCACGCACGTCGATCACATGTCCAGTTCCGATCGCATTCCCCATGTCGTCATCGTCGGCGGCGGCTTCGCCGGCCTCTGGGCTACGCGTGCGCTGGCGCGCGATCCGGTGCGCATCACCCTCGTCGATCGCGGCAACCACCATCTGTTCCAGCCGCTGCTCTACCAGGTGGCGACGGCCGGCCTGTCGGCGCCGGACATCGCCGCGCCGCTGCGCCACATCCTGCGCAGCCAGGACAACGTCGAGGTGCGGCTGGCCGAGGTGCAGGGCATCGACCCCGCCGCGAAAACGCTCGCGCTCGCCGACGGCACCGCGCTCGCCTTCGACACGCTGGTACTCGCCGCCGGCGCCACGCATGCCTACTTCGGCAACGACCACTGGGCCGCGCATGCGCCGGGCCTGAAGACCCTCGACGATGCGCTGCTGCTACGACGCAAACTGCTGCTCGCATTCGAGCGCGCCGAGGCCGAAACCGATCCCGAGAAGCGCGCCGCGTGGCTCAGCTTCGCTGTCGTCGGCGGTGGCCCGACCGGCGTCGAGCTCGCCGGCACACTGGCCGAGATCGCGAGGCACACCCTGCGCAGCGAGTTCCGCAACATCGACCCGGCCCTGGCGAAGGTGCGCCTGGTCGAAGCCGGACCGCGAGTGCTGTCGTCGTTCCCGGACGATCTGTCGGACAAGGCGCGTCGCCAACTGCACAAGCTCGGTGTCGAGGTGCAGACCGGCACGCCGGTCGCCGACATCGATGCCGACGGTTACCGCCTCGGCGATCAGCGCGTCGCCGCGAAGACGGTGATCTGGGCCGCGGGCGTGGCGGCGTCGCCGCTCGGCGCCCTGCTCGATGCGCCGCGCGACCGTGCCGGGCGCGTGCAGGTCGATCCCGATCTGCGCGTGCCGGGCCATCCCGACATCTACGTCGCCGGCGATCTCGCCGCGATCCAGAGCGCGGGCCAGCCCGTGCCGGGCGTCGCGCCGGCTGCCAAGCAGATGGGCCGGCACGTCGCGGCCGGCATCCGCGCGCGTCTGCGCGGGCACGCGACGACGCCGTTCGCCTACCGCGACTTCGGCAACCTCGCGACGATCGGGCGCATGGCCGCGGTCGTCCATTTCGGCCGGCTGAAACTGTCGGGCGCGCTCGCCTGGTGGTTCTGGCTGATCGCCCACGTGTTCTTCCTGATCGGCTTCCGCAACCGCGTGGTCGTGCTGCTCAACTGGACCATGGCGTACTGGAGCTACCAGCGCGCGGCGCGGATCATCTTCGGGCCGCCCGTCGATGTCGAGCCGGTCACACCGCCGGATCATGAAGGACCCGATGCCCCGCGCATCGGCTAGCATGGCCGCGCGCCCACCCACGCCGGATCTGCAGCCGGGCTGAGTCGCTCCCTCCCACGTTCCGGCGTTCCCGCGCATGCTCGAAATCTCGACCCACAACTTCTGGATCGCGCTCGCGGTCACCACCGCGGCCGGCCTGGCGACCGGGCTCGGCAGCCTGCTGGTGCTGTTCTCCAAGCAGCCGAACGCGCGCCTGCTGTCCTTCGGCCTGGCGTTCGCCGCCGGCGCGATGGTCTACGTGTCGCTGACCGAGATCCTCGACAAGTCGATCCTCGCCTTCACCAATGCCTACGGCGCGCAGCTCGGCTTCACCTGGGGCACGCTGTCGTTCCTCGGTGGCGTGCTCTTCATCGTCTCGATCGATCGACTGGTGCCCAACCCGCACGAGCGACTGGAAGTCGACGATCCCTACTTCCGCGAGCACAACACCAGTTACATCAAGCGCGTCGGCCTGCTGACCGCGGTCGCGATCACCGCGCACAATTTCCCCGAGGGCCTGGCGACGTTCTTCGCCACGCTGGAGAACCCGGGCGTCGGCCTGCCGCTTGCATTCGCGATCGCGATCCACAACATCCCCGAAGGCATCGCGATCGCGGTGCCGGTGTACTTCGCCACCAACAACAAGCTCTACGCCTTCATCGCCTGTCTGCTGTCGGGCCTGGCCGAACCGATCGGCGCGCTGATCGGCTATGCGGTACTGCGGCCGTTCCTGTCCGAGCCGGTGTTCGGCGTCGTCTTCGGCCTGATCGCCGGCGTCATGGTGTTCCTCGCTCTCGACGAACTGCTGCCCGCCGCCAAGCGCTACGCCAAGGGCCACGAGACGGTCTACGGTCTGGTGTCCGGCATGGCCGCACTGGCGATCAGCCTGGTGCTGTTCAAGTGGTGAGCGCGCGCCGCGCCTGGCGCGCCTGAAGACCCCGAACGGAAACGGCCCGCTTGCGCGGGCCGTTTCATATCTCGCGATCGCGCCGACGATCAGGCGGCGAACAGCGCCTTCATCTTCTTCAGCGCGTTGGCTTCGACCTGGCGGATGCGCTCGGCGGACACGCCGTACTCGTCGGCCAGTTCCTGCAGCGTCACCTTGTGCTCGTCGTCGAGCCAGCGGCGGCTGATGATGTCGCGCGAACGCGCATCCAAGGTGGCCATGCCTTCGCGCAGCAGCTCGAGCTTGCTGCCCTCGCTGTCGCGACGCTCATAGGCCTGCGCGGGATCCTCGTCCTGCGCGACGAGATAGGCGACCGGCGCGGGCGGCGCGTTGTCGTCGTCCTCGCCCGCGGGCGCGTCGAAGCCGATGTCGCGACCGGACAGGCGCGATTCCATCTCGAGCACTTCGCGCTCGGACACGTTCAGATCGGCAGCGACCGCACGGACCTCGCTCGCATTGAGCCAGCCCAGGCGCTTCTTGCTCTTGCGCAGGTTGAAGAACAGCTTGCGCTGCGCCTTGGTCGTGGCGACCTTGACGATGCGCCAGTTCTTCAGGATGAACTCGTGCATCTCGGCACGGATCCAGTGCACGGCGAAGCTCACCAGGCGCACGCCTACGTCGGGGTCGAAACGCTTGACCGCCTTCATCAGGCCGATGTTGCCTTCCTGGATCAGATCGCCCAGCGGCAGGCCGTAGCCGTTGTAGCCGCGGGCGACGTGCACGACGAAGCGCAGGTGCGAGTGCACCAGTTCGCGCGCGGCGTCGAGATCATCGTCGTCGCGGTAACGCTGCGCGAGTGCCTGCTCGTCTTCGACCGACAGCACCGGAATCTGGTGCACGGCGCCGATGTAGGCATCCAGCGAACCCAGCGGGTTGAGGGTCGGAAGGCTGTTGGCAACCAGGGCGTGGGACATGGTCTGAGTGCTCATGGGGAGGGATGTTAGCAGTCGATACATCTGACTGCTAAGACGCACAGGAGTTCCCGAACGTTCCATTCACAGAACGACGGCGGGATTTTCGTTGACTTCTGTTCACGGTCGAGATTGTGGTACTCCCCGACCGTGCTTTGACGTCGTGACGCAAGTCTGCGGATCAGGCCGCCAACCTCGCATGAAAACCGCCGTATTCAGGTCCAGTCGGCGGCGCAACGGATCGTCTCGCGCGCCGCATCGAGCTCGGGCGTCTCGACGACGATCCGGGTCCGTCGGTCCAGCGTGCAGCCCAGACCGAGCTCCAGCAGCGTCGCGTGGGCCGCTCGAAGACCGGCGCTCTTGGCCGCATCGATCAACCCTTCCGCACCCGCCGCTTCCAGCAGCAGCGGCGTCGCGCGCGGCGCGAGCAAAGCAGGCCGCGTCGACGCCTCGCGCAGCACCAGCCACTGCAACAGGAATTCCAGATCGACCAGACCGCCCGCGCCCTGTTTCAGATCGAAACGGTCGCCTGCGCTGCGGTCCAGCTCGGCACGCATGCGCCGGCGCATCGACAGCACGTCCTCGTGCAGCTTCGCCGGATCTCGCGGCGTCGCCAGGATGTCGCGGCGCACGTCTTCGAACGCGGCAGCCATCTCGTCATGCCCGGCCACGAAGCGTGCACGCACCAGCGCCTGGTGTTCCCAGGTCCAGGCCCGCTCGCGCTGGTATTCGGCGTAGCTGGCCAGCGACGAGACCAGCAGCCCCTTGCCGCCGTCCGGGCGCAGGCGCACGTCGACGTCGTAGAGGCGGCCGCCGCCGGTCACGGTCCCCAGCAGCGCGACGATCTTCTGCCCCAGCCGCGCGGCCCAGCGCTGTGCATCGAGCGGGCGCGCACCGGTGGACTGTGCACCGGCGGGCGCGTCGTAGAGGAACACGAGGTCGAGATCCGAACCGAAGCCGAGTTCCTCGCCGCCGAGGCTGCCGTAGCCGATCACCGCGAACCGCGCATCGGGCAGCGCGCCATGCGTGGACTCGAGATCGCGCATCGCCAGCGCGAGCACGGTGTCGACCACCGCGTCGGCCAGCCACGCGAGCTGGCGCGTGGCGTCCTGTCCGGACTGGCGCCCATCGAGCGTCGCGAGCGCGATGCGGAAGCTCAGCTGCTGGCGGGTCTCGTTGAGATCCAGCAGGCCGGCTTCGAGATCCGGCTGCCGCAGTGCGCGCGCGCAGGCCTGCGCCATCTCGCCACGCTGCAGCAGCGGGCCCTCGTCGCGCGTGTCGAGCAGTTCGTCGAGCAGCAGCGGATGCGCGGCGAGCCGTTCGGCGAGAAAGGCGCTGCGCGTGACCACGTCGACCAGACGCGCCAGCGCGGCCGGGCGTTCGTCGAGCAAAGCCAGATAACTCGCGCGTCGCAGGATGTTGTGCAGCAGGGCGAGCAGGCGGCGGATCGCCTGTAGCGGACGGTCCGCGGGCGCGGAGGCCTGCAGCAGCACCGGCATCAGCCGGTCCAGCCGCGTGCGCGCGCTGTCGGACAGATCGCGCACGCTCGGCGAACGCGCGAAATCGCGCAGCGCGGCGTCGACTTCGGCGCTGTCGGTAAAGCCGGCGGCGTCGAGCACCGCGCGCTCGCCGCCTTCGGGCAGCGCGCGCCAGTAGCCGGCGAGATCGTCGTCCGTTTCGACCGTCCGCTGCTGGCTGCGCACCGCGAACAGCGCATCGAACTCCTGCGCGACCGACGCGCGCACGGCGCGCAGCGCATCGACGAGCGCGTCCCAGTCGACGTATCCGAGGCCGCGCGCGATCCGCAGACGATCCAGCGGATCGGCGGGCAGCCTGTGCGTCTGCGCATCGCGCAGCATCTGCAGCCGGTTCTCCAGCTGACGCAGGAAGCGGTACGCGCGTTGCAGCAAGGCCAGCGTGTCCGCATCGATCTGCGCGTGCGCGTGCAGGGCCTCGAGCGTGGGCAGCAGGCGCCGATCGCGCAGCGCCGGCTCGCGGCCGCCGCGGATCAGCTGCAGGGCCTGGGCGAGGAATTCGATCTCGCGGATGCCGCCATCGCCGCGCTTGATGTCGTCGGACAGTTCCTTGCGCGCGACCTCGGCCGCGATCATCGCCTTCATCTGGCGCAGGCCGTCGAGCGCGCCGTAGTCGAGATAGCGGCGATAGATGAAGGGCCGCAGCTGCGACAGGAACCGCTCGCCGGCCTCGATGTCGCCCGCGACCGGCCGCGCCTTCTGCCAGGCGTAACGCTCCCAGTCGCGGCCTTCGTGCTGGAAGTACTGTTCCATCGCCGCGAAGCTCAATGCGATGCGTCCGGCATTGCCGAACGGACGCAGACGCAGATCGACGCGGTGGCTGAAGCCGTCGGCGGTGTTCTCGTCGAGCAGCTTCGCGAGCTGCTGGCCCAGCCGGGTGAAGTAGTCCTCGGCCGCGAGTGCGCGCGCACCGTCGCTCTCGCCCGCGGTCGCGAAGCCGTAAATCAGATCGATGTCGGAACTGAAATTGAGTTCCCCGCCGCCCAGCTTGCCGAGGCCGAACACGACCAGTCGCACGACATTCCCGTCGGCATCGCGCACCTGGCCGTAGCGCTGGGCGAACTCGGCTTCCAGCGCGTCGAGCGCGAGCGTCAGACAGGTGTCCGCCAGCGCCGTGCTGCCGGCCAGCGTCGCGTCGACATCGTCGAGACCGTGCACGTCACGCCACACCAGCCGCGCCGAACACGCGGTGCGATAGCGACGCAGCAACGCCGGCCATTCGCTGCGATTGCCGGCGTCGAGCGTCGGTGACGCGATGCCATGTTGCGCGTCGTCTTCCAAAAGTTGCGCGAGCACCTCCGGCTGACGCTGCAACACATCGAGCGCGAAATCGCTGGCGAGCGCGACCGGGCGGATGCGCGCGATGGCATCGGCATCGCTGCGGATGGTGTCCGGCAGTCGCGCGATCAGGCGGTCGATCTGGGCGTCGAGTTCGGGCGGCAACGGGGCGTCAGGCATCCGCGGATTGTCGCATCGCGATGCGGATATCGCGCCCGGACGCGTGGCGTTCCGGGATGCCCCGCAGAAACATCAGGCAAAAAAAAGCCCGCGACCGGTAAACCGGTTGCGGGCCTTGCTCCCTCCCCCACGTCGGGTGCGGGGCGATAGTGAAAGAGTCGTTACCGCTTTGCACGCTGCATTGCAAAACGATACCGACGGGTTCAAAAATCGGCCGTATTCAGGGTGCAGGGCCGCGACGCAGGTCGCGCAGGATCTCGCGCGCGGCGTTGCGTCCGGGTAGGCCGGTGACGCCGCCGCCCGGGTGCGAGCCGGAGCCGCACAGATACAAGCCGTCCAGCGCGCCGCGATAGTTGCCTTGCCCGAGCACGGGCCGTGCGCTGAACAACTGGTCCGGGCCCAGCGCGCCGTGGAAGATGTCGCCGCCGACGAGGCCGAGCCGACGTTCGAGATCGAGCGGCGTCAGCGCGTCGTAACCGAGCACGCTGCGGGCGAAGTTCGGCGCCTGCGCGTCCACCGTGTCGATCATCAGCTGCGCAACCGTGTCACGGTGCGCGTCCCAGCCGCCGTCGGCGGCGTCGATCACCGGATTGACGTGCTGGCAGAACAGGCTGGCGACGTGCTGGCCGGGCGGCGCGAGGCTGTCGTCGAGCGTGGACGAGATCACCAGTTCCACGACGGGCGCACGCGCCCAGCCGGGATTGTGTTCGCGCGATTTCGCATCGAAGTACGCGCGTTCGAAATAGCCGAGCGAATCGCCGATCAGGATGCCGCTCTGATGATGCGGCTGCAGCGTCGTGCCCGGCGCTGCGCGGAAATCCGGCAGTTCCGACAGCGCGACATTCATGCGGAACGTGCCGGAACCGCAGCGGTAGCGGCGGATGCGCGCGGTGGTGTCTTCGTCGAGATGTTCGGCTGCGACCAGGCGCGTGTAGAGCAGTTTCGGATTGAGATTCGACGCGACCACGCCGGCGCGCAATGTGCGCCCGTCGGCGAGCGCGACACCGACCGCGCGACCGTTCTCGACCAGCACCTGCGCGACCTCCGCATCGGTGTCGATCACCACGCCACGCGCGCGGCATTCGGTCGCGATCGCCTCGCTGATCGCGCCCATGCCGCCGATCGCATGGCCCCAGACGCCGCTCTTGCCGTTGACCTCGCCGAACACGTGGTGCAGCAGCACGTAGGCCGAGCCCGGCGTGTAGGGGCTGGCGAAATTGCCGACGATCGAATCCCAGCCCAGCGCCGCCTTCAGCGGTGCGCATTCGAACCAGTCGTCGAGCAGTTCGCCGGCGGATTTGGAGAACAGATCGAGCAGGTCGCGGCGGCCGCACATGTCCAGCGATTTCAGCTGCCGCGCGACGGTCAGCGAGTTGAGCCAGTCGGCGAGCACGAAGCGGTCGCTGACGTTGGGCGGCGTGGCGTGCATCAACGCGCGCAGCACGACGACGACGCGGTCGAGCATCGCGTAGTACTCCGGCAGACGCGCGGCATCGCGTGGCGACCAGCGCGCGAGCTCGGCCGCGCCGTCCGGGCCGCCGAGCCGGAATGCACGGCCATCGGGCAGCGGCAGGAAATTCGAGTACGGCCGCTCGACCACGCGCAGGCCGTGCTGCGCCAGTCGCAGATCCGCGATCACCTTCGGGTTGAGCAGGCTGACGGTGTAGCTCGCCAGCGAGTTGCGAAAGCCGGGATGGAATTGCTCGGTGACGGCTGCACCCCCGACGACGCCGCGGCGCTCCAGCACGCGCACGCGCAAGCCCGCGCCGGCGAGATACGCCGCGCAGACCAGCCCGTTGTGGCCGCCGCCGACGACCAGCACATCGCAGTCGTCGCGGCGGCCGCTCATGCGTGGCGTGCCAGCGTGGACTGCACGAGATCGGCCAGCGTCGACGCGGCCTGCGGGCGACCGAGCGCGGCCGACGCACGCGCGGCGCCGGGCAACACGGTCGGCGATGCGAACGCCTCGGCAAGCAAGGTCGACAGATGCTCGGGCGTGAGTTCGGGTTCGGGCACGCACCACCCGATACCGGCCGCGGCCAGCGTTTCAGCATTGCGGCGCTGCTCGTCACGCGAGCCGCCGCCGGGGATCGGCACCAGCACCGCAGGACGGCCGACGGTCAGCAGATCCGCGGCCGTGGTCGCGCCTGCGCGGGTGATCACCAGATGCGCATCACGCAACCGCGCGCCCATGTCTTCGAAGAACGGACGCACGGTCGCGTCGATGCCGGCCTCGCGCAAGGTGCGCTCGATGTCGTCGGTCGCATCGCCCTTGTACTGCAGTGAGACCTGCAGGCGCTGGCGGATCGATTCCGGCAACTGCAGCAAAGCCGGCGGTACGACCTCGCCGAACACGCGCGCGCTCTGGCTGCCGCCGACGACGAGCAGGCGCAAAGGCGACGTCGCGTCGAGCAGCGGATAGTCGCCGCGTGCATCGAGGATCGCCTGGCGCACGGGATTGCCGGTGTCGACGATGCGCGCGGCGTCGAAGCCGTCGAGACCCGCAGTGGCCGGGAACGAGGTCGCCACGCCATCGGCGAAGCGCAGCAGCTTGCGGTTGGCCATGCTCAGGCGCGCGCCCTGCTCGTGCAGCAGCAGCGGCAGCGCGCGGCTCCTGGCCGCCAACGCTGGCGCGAAGCTCGGATAGCCCCCGAACCCGACCAGCAATCGCACACCGCGACGGCGCATGTCGGCGCGTGCCTGCGCCGTCGCGCGCAGGATCGTCAGGCCGGCCGCCAGCTTGCCCGACAGCCCACCTTCAAGGCTGCGCGCCGGCAGCACCACGTGGTCGAGCCCGGCGAGCGCCTGCGTGTACGCAGCACCGCGGCGTTCGGTGTAGATCACCACCGGATGTCCGCGGCGCTGCAGTTCGCGCGCCAGCGCCTCGGCCGGAAACAGATGCCCGCCGGTGCCGCCAGCGGCGCAGGCGATGGTGGGAAGCGATGCGGGAGACACGTGCGACATGGACAACCTGGGGAAACACGACAGCGCACGACTATAGCCAGTGCGCCCGGCGCGTTCACGCCCGCGCGTGGCGCTCAGTCGTCCAGCGTGCGGGTCATGAAGGTGCTGAAAGGATCGTCGATGTAATCGCCGAACGGACCGCAGCGCGCGAAGCCGTGGCGCGCGTACAGCGCATGTGCCGGCGCGAACGCGGCCGCGGTGCCGGTCTCCAGGCTCAGCCGTCGCCAGCCCTGCGCCTGGGCCGTGGCCATCAGGTGCGCGAGCATCGTCGCCGCGACGCCTTGGCGCAGATGCGCGGCGTCGGTGCGCATCGACTTGAGTTCGCCATGCCCGTCGCCGAGATCCTTCAACGCGCCGCAGCCGGCCAGCGCATCGCCGCGCCAGGCGCCCCAGAACGACACGCCCGGCGCGCGCAGGCCGGACAGGTCCAGCGCGTGGATGCTTTCGGGCGGCGAATGCAGGGCCATCGCATCGAGATGCGCCTGCAGCAGCGCGATGACGCGTGGATCGTCGAGGCCACCGGCGCGGATCTCCAGCGTCGGCTCGGGCGCCTGCAACCAGGCCAGCTTGCGCGCACGCGGCTGGCGCTTGAGTTGCCACTCGGCGCGCGACGCACTGGCGCGATCGGGATAACCGCGACTGGCGAGGATGCGTACCGGCGGGTTGCCGCGCGTGTACTTCGCGCCGCGTCCTGCCGCGTGGGCCTTGAACCGCGCGTCGAGATCATTGGTGATGCCGGCATACCAGCTGCCGTTGCGGCATTCGAGCAGGTACAGGTGCCAAGGCGACGGTGCGGTCATCGCACCGATTATCCATACGCGCGCGGCGCTGTCAGCGGTCGAGGCGATCGAAGGAGAACAGCGCCGCCAGCGGATGTTTGCGCCGCTCGATCAGCGCCCGCAGCAGACCCGCGCCCAGCATCGAATAGGTGATGCCGTTGCCGCCGTAGGCCATCGCGAAATGCACGCGCTTGCCGGTCGCGGCATGCGGGCCGAAGAACGGCAGGCCGTCGTCGGTTTCAGCGAAGGTGCCGGCCCAGGAGAAGGTCGGCGTCAGGTCGAGATCGGGTCGGATCTTCGCGATCTGTTTCATCAGCACGCGCGCCTTCTTCTCCACCCGCGCGTCGCGTCGCGCGGGCACGTCGACATCGTCGTCCTCGCCGCCGATCAGCAGACGCCGATCGCCGGTGGTGCGCATGTAGAGATAGGGCCGCGCGGTTTCCCAGACCAGGGTGTGGGTGAGCGGACCCAGCTGGGCTTCGGAGATCGGATCGGTGACGAAGGCATAGCTGCTGCGGTTGCGCGCGACCTGTTTGGGCAGCCAGTGCTGGCTGGCATACCCGGCTGCAATCACGACGTGGCGGGCGCGGATGCGCGCACCGTTGTCGGTCGTCGCGACGACATCGCGCGGCCGCGCATCGAGGCGCAGGATCGCGGTGCGGTCGAACACCTGCGCGCCGCGCTTCACCAGCCGTGCGAGCAGCCGTGACGCGAAACGGTAGGGATCGACCTGCGCGGCCTGCTTGCTGCGCAGCGCAGCGGGCGCGTCGATCATGTATTCGGCTTTCAGCGG
This sequence comes from Lysobacteraceae bacterium PS02340, assembly GCA_029959605.1. GTDB lineage: Bacteria > Pseudomonadota > Gammaproteobacteria > Xanthomonadales > Xanthomonadaceae > Luteimonas > Luteimonas flava. Next base: position 90,561 of record JASCOC010000013.1, read on the forward strand.
TTCCGATTCCAGATACTCGATGTCGAAGCCGTGGCGTCGACGCGCTTCGTATTCCTCGCGCAGGCTGGCGACGTCGCGCTTGCGGCTGGCGTAGTAGAGGCTGTCGGCGCGTTCGAAATCCACGTCGCGCAGGCCGCGTGCGACCTCGCCCAGCATGTCGATCGATTCGCCGCAGGCGCGATAAGCCAACGCCGCATCGTCTTCACCGTAGCGCTTGGCCAGATCCACCAGATGGGTGTCGATCTCGTACTGCAGCAGCGCGGTGCTCGCGGCCGTGCTGCCCCAAGCGATGTCGCGCTGCTCGACGACGATCACCGAATGCCCGTGCGTGGCGAGTTCGTCGGCGATCAATGCACCGGTGATGCCGCCGCCGATGACCAGCACGTCGCAGGCCACGTCGGACTCGAGCTGCGGGAACGCGTGCATCAGACCGTTGCGCACGGCCCAGAAGGGGTAACCGCTCTTGAGGTCCATACGCGCGCATCGGCTGGGAGGTGCGACAGCCTAGGCACGCGCGCGTGAATGCGTCGATGACGGCCTCCGACGACAGTCGCGGCCGGCGACCGCTAGACTGCGCGCCCCTGCCGACCCGTGCTGCGATGTCCGTCGTACCTGCCCCTGCCTCCACCGCCCTGCCGTCCACCGAGTGGGACGTCATCGTGCTCGGCGCGGGTGCGGCCGGCCTGATGGCGGCGATCGCGGCCGGCCAGCGCGGGCGCCGCGTGCTGGTGCTCGACCATGCGAACAAGGTCGGCAAGAAGATCCTGATGTCGGGCGGCGGCCACTGCAATTTCACCAACACCGGCACCACGCCGGCGCAGTACCTGTCGGACAACCCGCACTTCTGCAAGTCGGCGCTGGCGCGCTACACGCCGCAGGATTTCATCGAGCTGGTCGACCGGCACGGCATCGCGTGGCACGAGAAGGAACTGGGCCAGCTGTTCTGCGACGGCTCCTCGAAGCAGATCGTGCAGTTGCTGCTCGACGAGGCCGATGCCGTCGGCGTACAGGTGCGCACGCATTGCACGGTGCAGTTGCCGCGACGCGTCGACCACGGCTACGTGATCGACACCGCGGCCGGTCGACTGCGCTGCGCCTCGCTGATCGTCGCCACCGGTGGCCTGTCGATCCCGAGCATGGGCGCGACCGGCTTCGGCTACGACCTCGCGCGTGCATTCGGCCACACGCTGGTGCCGACGCGCGCCGGCCTAGTGCCGCTGACGCTCAGCGGCAAGCACCAGGAACGGCTGGATGCGCTGTCCGGCGTCGCGCTCGATGTCGAAGCCGGCTGCAACGGCGCGTTCTTCCGCAACCGCATGCTGGTCACGCACCGCGGCATCAGCGGCCCGGCGATCCTGCAGATCTCGTCCTACTGGCAACCCGGCGAGGATCTGCGTCTCGACCTGCTGCCCGGCCGCGATGCGCTGGCATGGCTGCAGACGCAGCAGGCAGAACGCCCCGGCACCGAGCTCAAGAACGTATTGGCCGAACTGATGCCGCGCCGCTTCGCCCAGCGCCTGTGCGAGATCTGGCTGCCGAACCGGCCGATGAAACAGTTCACGCCGCCGCAGTTGCAGGACACCGCCGCGCTGCTGCAGGCCTGGCCGCTGGTCGCCAGCGGCACCGAGGGCTACCGCACCGCCGAAGTCACCCTGGGCGGCGTGGACACCGGCGGCGTGTCGTCGCGCACGATGGAATCGCAGCACGCGCCCGGGCTGTACTTCATCGGCGAAGTGCTCGACGTCACCGGCTGGCTCGGCGGCTACAACTTCCAGTGGGCGTGGGCCTCGGGCATGGCGGCCGGCAGCGCGGCCTAGCGTTTTTGCAAGCTCACGCCGCCTGCGAATCCGCACGCGCGCGTCGCGTCCGCACTGCATCGGCGAGACGATCGAGCGTGCGCACCGTCGTCTCCCAGTCGATGCAGCCATCGGTGATGCTCTGCCCGTAGACCAGCGGCGTACCCGGCACCAGCGCCTGCTTGCCTTTGATCAGATGGCTTTCGATCATCGCGCCGACGATGCGGCGCTCGCCGCCTACGAGCTGACGCGCGATGTCGTCGATGACCTTCGGCTGGTTGTCTGGATTCTTGCTGCTGTTGGCGTGGCTGGCATCGATCATCAACGCCTCGCGCAGGCCCTGCGCCTGCAGCACGCCGGAGGCGGCCTCGACATGCGCCGCGTCGTAGTTCGGCACCGCGCCGCCGCGCAGGATCACGTGACAATCCGGATTGCCGGACGTCGAGGCCACCGCGCAGCGCCCGTCCTTGCCGACGGCGAGGAAATGGTGCGGATGCGAGGCCGCGCCGACCGCGTCCACCGCAATGCGCACGTCGCCGCCTGTGCCGTTCTTGAAGCCGACCGGACACGACAGGCCCGATGCCATCTCGCGATGCACCTGGCTCTCGGTCGTGCGCGCACCGATCGCGCCCCAGGCCACCAGATCGGCGATGTATTGCGGGCTGATGATGTCGAGGAACTCCACACCCGCCGGCAGACCCAGCGCGTTGACTTCGCGCAGCAGGCCGCGCGCCAGGCGCAGGCCCTTGTCGATGTGGAAGCTGCCGTCGAGATCGGGATCGTTGATCAGGCCCTTCCAGCCGATCGTCGTGCGCGGCTTCTCGAAGTACACGCGCATCACCAGTTCCAGCGCATCGCCGTGTGTGTCGCGCAGCGCGCGCAGGCGGTGCGCGTACTCCATCGCCGCGACCGGATCGTGGATCGAGCACGGGCCGACGACGACGATCAGACGGTCGTTCTCGCCGTGCAGGATCGCGTGGCAGGCGGCGCGGGCGTCGGCGACGGTCGTCGACATCGCGTCACTGCAGGGCAGTTCGGCGAGCAGCGTGGCGGGCGGGGTCAGCGGTTGCAGGTCGCGGATGCGGAGGTCGTCGGTGTGCGGGGGCATGGTCGATCTCGGAAACGGAAAGGCTGGAAACGAAAAAAGCCGCCAGGTCTCTGGCGGCTTCCGGGAAAACGTGCGACCTGGTGTCAGGGCGCGCGCGGACCGTCCGCCGCCTGTGGCGTCGGAAACGCATACCAATAGAAAAAGCGGGCGGGGCGCGAGGTCATGGCGTCATTGATACCACGGCATTCCGCACGGTGCGACGGTTGCAGTCGCGACCATCGCGGCCCGCCGCCGTCACTCGGGCAGCAGCGGCGGCCGTGATTCGTACCAGTCGCGCGCACCGGCGATGTGCAGCTTGCGGTCGCCGCCCTGCAGCTCGACGCCCATGCCCAGCACGCCCCAGCGCGCGTACAGATCGCCATCCGGCGTGCCGTCGGCGATGCGCAGGCGCGCCTGCATGTCGATGCGGTCGTTGCGGGCCTGCACGCGGTCGAACACCAGCTCGTTGCCGCGCAGCCGCAGATCGCCGGTCGCGTGCGCTTCGCCGGAATCGATCAGATTGCCGATCCAGCGCGGGAACACGCTGCGCTCGGCGAACAGCCCCAACAGCACGCTGACATCACGCATGTCGACGCGGCCGCGGCCGCTGACCTCGAAAGGCTCGCGCCAGTCCAGCGTGCCGTTCTCCAGCGCGAGCCGCGCCCACCACGGCGCGTCATCGCCACCGGAGCCGTCGAGACGCACGCCGTCGAGACGCAGCGCCATCGTATCGATCCTGTAACGCCGTCCGACCCGCTGCATGCGCGACAGGCGGCTGTCGAGATCGACATTGCCCGACAGCTGCGACGGCCCAAGCGCGACGCGCACATCCTGACCGCGCACGCGCATGCGTCCGCCGATCATCTCGCCGCCGTTGTCGAGCCGGATGTCGCCGCTGGCATGCCCGCTGCCGCCGACCAGACGCGCACTGTCGCCGGGCAGGTAGCGGTTGTAGGTGCGCAGGTCCGGCACCTGCGCATCGTCGAAACGCAGCCGCGCATCGAGACGTTCGTGGAATTCGGCCAGCGCACCGGTGGAACTCAAATCCAGCCGCAGATCGCGGCCGCGCAGATCGATCCGGTCGGGCGCCGATTCCGGCGCGAGCGTGAAGCGGTCGAGCACGATGCCGATCGTCGTGCGCTGGCCGGCCTGCGCGTCATCGCGCATCCGCATGCGCGCGTGCGCGTTGCCGCTGAAGCGGTTGTCGAGCACGCGCGCGGTCAACGCGGCATCGTCGAGATCGATGCGGCTGCCGGGCTGCAGCTGCCCGTCGTGCAGGCGCACGTCGGCGTCGAGATCGGCGCGGCCGTCGAACGCCAGCCAGTCGACGTCACGCAGGATCACGTCGATCCAGCGCAGCGGCACCGCCGGCCATTGCGTTTCCACCGTGCCGCCCAGGGCGCGCACCGGTCGCAGCCAGTCATCGGGACCGATGCGGCGATCGGCGACACGCAGATCGGCGCGCAGCCACGGCGTGCCCGACGCCGGCGCGGGCACGCGCGCGGCCAAGAGGATCGCGTCCGACGAGGTGCGCAGGGCCACGCCCAGCGGATGCCGCAACGGCGTGCCATCGGCGGCGCTGGAATACACCGGCGCCGACCAGTCGAGCTGGCTGCCGGGCATCAGCACGCCGCGTTCGAGCGTCAGATCGGCACGCAGATGCCCGACGAAACCGGCGGTGCCGATCGGCAGGGCGTCGTCGTTGCGCGCGACCAGATCGATCCCCGGCGCCGGCCCATCGACGCGCATGTGCGCATCGAGCAGCACGAGTTTCTCTTCGCCCTGCGCCTGCTCACGGATGTGTGCGGGAATCGCAATCTCGAAATCGAGCATGCCCTCGCGCAGCACGGTCACGTCGCTGATCTGCAGCGTCGCGTCCGGCATCTTCAGTGTGGACGGACCGACTTCCATCGCGCCGCCCTGCAGCGTCTTCTCGAACGCGAAGCGCGCCTCGCCATGCCCGGTCACGCGCGCGTCGTAGAAATCCAGCCGCAGCAGGCTCGGTGTGGTGATCGCGGCGAAGCGGATCGTCCACGGCGACTTGCCGGGACGCACCGTGCTCGGCAGATCGTGCGGCGTGCGCGCAACGTGGGCCGACACGTTCTGCGCGCGGATCCTGCCGAACGTGATCTGACGCCCGAGCAGTGGCAGGATCCGGATGCGCCCGTTGGCGCGCGGACTGGCGACCGTCCACACGTTCGTGCGCGCATGACCGCCCATGACGATGCCGCGTGCGTGGATGTGCCCGGGGTACAGACTCATCGCCCAGTCCCAGCGCGCATGGAAGCGCTCGGGCTTGCGGTTGATGACGTCCGCGCCGAACGTGCTGTTGAGGAACACGTTCGCGGCGACGAGATACAGCAGATACAGCACGCACGCGACGAGCGCCGTACGACGCAGGCCGCTGCGGTGCACGCGCCACCACGGATCGGGAGAAGTCGCCGGCATGTCGCGAGCATGGCCGATCACCGGTGACGGCTGCCTGCACGCGACACGGTGGAGCCCTTGCAGACGGCCCGGATACGCGGGCAAAAAAAACCCCGCCTCGCGGCGGGGTTCTTCGTGCAACGGTACAGAGGATGGGCTGGATCAGAAATCCATGCCGCCCATGCCGCCCATGCCGCCGCCGCCCGGCATCGCCGGCTCTTCCTTCTTCGGCAGCTCGGCGACCATCGCTTCGGTCGTGATCATCAGACCGGCGATCGAGGCCGCGTTCTGCAGCGCCGAACGGGTGACCTTGGTCGGATCCAGGATGCCGAACGCGATCATGTCGCCGTATTCGCCGGTCGCGGCGTTGTAACCGAAGTTGCCGCTGCCGTCCTTGACGGCGTTGAGCACGACGCTCGGCTCTTCACCGCAGTTGGTGACGATCTCGCGCAGCGGGGCTTCCATCGCACGCAGGGCGATCACGATGCCGTGGTTCTGGTCCTCGTTCGCACCCTTCAGACCGTGGATGGCCTGCAGCGCGCGCACCAGGGCCACGCCGCCGCCCGGGACCACGCCTTCTTCGACCGCTGCGCGCGTGGCGTGCAGGGCGTCTTCGACGCGGGCCTTCTTTTCCTTCATCTCGATCTCGGTCGATGCGCCGACCTTGATCACCGCAACGCCGCCGGCCAGCTTGGCCACGCGCTCCTGCAGCTTCTCGCGGTCGTAGTCGGACGAGGTGTCCTCGATCTGCGCCTTGATCTGCTTGATGCGGGCTTCGATGCCACCGGTTTCGCCGGCGCCGTCGATGATCGTGGTGTTCTCCTTCGAGACCTGGATCTTCTTGGCACGGCCGAGGTCGGCGATGGTCGCCTTCTCGAGCGTCAGGCCGACTTCCTCGGAGATCACGGTGCCGCCGGTCAGGGTGGCCATGTCTTCGAGCATCGCCTTGCGACGGTCGCCGAAGCCCGGCGCCTTGACGGCGCAGACCTTGACGATGCCGCGGATCGTGTTGACGACCAGGGTCGCCAGCGCTTCGCCTTCGACTTCCTCGGCGACGATCAGCAGCGGCTTGCCGGCCTTGGCCACGCCTTCGAGGACGGGCAGCAGGTCGCGGACGTTCGAGATCTTCTTGTCGTACAGCAGGATGAAGGGGTCATCCAGCTCGGCCGACATCGACTGCTGGTTGTTGACGAAGTACGGCGACAGGTAGCCGCGGTCGAACTGCATGCCCTCGACGACGTCGAGTTCGTTGTCCAGGCCCGAGCCTTCCTCAACGGTGATCACGCCTTCCTTGCCGACCTTCTTCATCGCGTCGGCGATGATCGTGCCGATCGACTCGTCCGAGTTGGCGGAGATCGTGCCGACCTGCGCGATCGCCTTGTCGTCGGCCGTCGGCTTGGACAGGTTCTTCAGCTCGGCGACGGCGGCCTTGACGGCCTGGTCGATACCGCGCTTGAGGTCCATCGGGTTCATGCCGGCCGCAACGGCCTTCGAACCTTCGCGGATCAGCGCCTGCGCCAGCACGGTCGCAGTGGTGGTGCCGTCACCGGCATTGTCGGAAGTCTTGGACGCGACTTCCTTGACCATCTGCGCGCCCATGTTCTCGAACTTGTCGGCCAGCTCGATCTCCTTGGCGACGGACACGCCGTCCTTGGTGATCGTCGGCGCGCCGAAGCTCTTCTCGAGCACGACGTTGCGGCCCTTCGGGCCCAGGGTTGCCTTGACGGCATTGGCGAGAATGTTCACACCACGCACCATCTTGGAACGTGCGTCTTCGCCGAAGCGGATTTCCTTCGCAGCCATTGCGGTATTACCTCAGAAATGAAAAGGGATTGAAGGGCGGGCGGTGCCCGCCGGGGTCGATCGCGGGATCGCGCGGGCGCGGGGGGTCCGCCGCGGCTCAGCCGACGATCGCGAGGACGTCGTCTTCCTTGACGATCTTGTATTCGATGCCGTCGGCCTTGTAGGCGCTGCCGGCGTACTGGCCGTAGATCACGATGTCGCCGACCTTGACCTTCGGCGCGCGCACGCTGCCGTTGTCCAGAGCCTTGCCTTCGCCGACGGCGACGACTTCACCCTTGGTGGGCTTTTCCTTGGCGTTGTCCGGAATCAGGATGCCGCCGGCGCTCTTCTCTTCGGCCTCGACAGGCTTGACCACGATGCGGTCGTAAAGCGGCTTCAGGTTGCTCATTACAGCCTCGCTAAGTAATTGATTGGAAAGAAATCGGTCGCCAATTCTAGCACTCGCACATGGCGACTGCCAGAAACCGCGGCGCACGCACCCGGCAGAACCGGGACCGGACGGGAGATGGGCACGGGGAATCGGAATGCAAGGGGGACCGAGGAAAAATGTCCGCATGCCGATGCGCCTGTGCCCGCCGCAACCTACAGGCACGCAGTCATGCACGGCCGCCGCGCGGCCGGGAGGCCTGCGGGAGTGGGGGATGTATCGATGTATCCATGAGGCCGCCCCACCGGCGCGACGCCGGCGCCAGGCGAGCGGCGTCAATCCGTCGTCAGCGGAAGCGCCACGCGGCGAGCAGCATCGTCTCGCCGTCGTTGGGCTGCTTGATGCTCGCGTTGGAGATGTGCCGGGCCAGCAGCGAGAACCGCTCCCAGCGCCAGCCGACGGTGCTGACGAACTGCGGATTGCCCGACAGCGCGCTCGTGCGGCCGGCCTGCACACCGACGCCGAAACCGGCGACGAAGCCGTTGTCGCGCTCGTAGCGGGCGCCGCCGTGGAACACACCGGCGTCTTCGGACAGATCGAAGCGCGTGTTGTCGCGGCCGCGCACGTAGACCGCGCCGACGTCCCAGCGCAGCACACCACTCTGCGTGCGGCGCCATTCCGGCAGCCAGGCCACGCTGGCGACGAAGGTGGTTTCGTTTTCCCGCGTCGCGGACGCGCCGACGGCGATATCGACGGGCGCGCTCTGGGCGGCGGCGGGCAGGGTGGCGCAGGCCAGGAGGGCTGCGGCAAGGAGAGAGAGGATCGGGCGCATCGAACTCTGTAGGAATCGCCAGGCGATTCGGCTGGTCTGGGGAAGGTCAGTAATTATACCGACCGGTTCAGTAATGCGTGCGACATCTTTCTCCCACTGGCGGGATGCTGCGTCCGCACGGCGGCGCGCCAGCGTGGGCGGCGGCGCGTGGAGACGCCGTGCACGGCCCGCGTGGCGTCGCATTCGGAGGCCTCTGCCGTAGCGCCCCGTGCGCGCAAGCCTGCGCCCGGGCACACACTCGATCGGCATCGCCATCGCGCTCGCGCCGCTCGCCGCGCCGGATGACAGGCGCTGAACCCGCGTTCGGGCATCGGCCGTGGCGGCCTGCGATACTGGCGCGATGCGTGCGCCCTCCTCCGATGTCATGTCCGGCCGCGATCGCCGGCCCCGTTCCTTCGCCGCGTGGCTGATCGCTTCGGTGCTGCTGTTCGCCGGGCTGCCGGCCTGGGCACAGGGCATCGGCTTCGACGACGTGCTGCCGGTCGACGAAGCGCTGCAGGTCTCGGCCGAGGCCGTCGCACCGGGCCGGATCGAGATCCGCTGGACCATCGCTGACGGCTACTACCTGTATCGCCATCGCATGGGCGCGCGGGTCGAGAGCGGCTTCAAGACCAATCCGCTGCAGTTGCCGGCCGGCCGCAAGCACACCGACGAATTCTTCGGCGAGGTCGAGACCTATCGCGGCCGGGTCACCGGCGTGCTGACCGGCGCGGCGGCCGACGGCGTCGAGACGCTGCAGGTCGAAGTGAAATACCAAGGCTGCGCGGATGCGGGCATCTGCTATCCGCCGCAGACGCGCGTGCTGCAAGTCGCATTGCCGGGCGGCACTGCGGGTGCCGCACGCGCGCCGGCCGCGAGCGATGCCGGCTTCGCCGCGTTCGGACAGGCGCTCGGCGGCAACAGCGCCGGACGCGCGCCGACGCTCACCGGTGCGAACGATGCGCTGCCGCCGGAACGTGCGTTCGCGTTTGAGGCCATCGCGGGCGACGGCGACACGATCCTGCTGCGCTTCACCCCGGCCAAGGGTTATTACCTCTATCGCGACCGCAACCGCTTCGAAGTCCGCGGCGCCGACGGCATCCGCGCCGGCGCGCCGCGCTGGCCGAAGGGGCAAGCGCATCACGACGCGCACTTCGGCGACGTCACCGTCTATTTCGACCAGGTCGACGTACCGCTGCCGCTGGTGCGCACGACGGCCGAGGCTGCGCAGGTCGAGGTCGTCGCGACGTTCCAGGGCTGCCAGGACGAAGGCATCTGCTATCCGCCGATGACCCGCACCGTGCGCGTCGCCTTGCCGGCGGGCCGTGTGCAGACGGTGGCCGAAGCCGCGACTGCGCTGGCGGGCGCTGCATCGACTGGCGACGCCGCTACGACGGACGCGACCGACACTGCGGCCGACATCTCGACATTTGAAAGCCCGTCGCCTGTTGCAACCGGAGACACCGACGCGTCGACCGCGCCGACTGCAGACGCAGAGACTTCCAATGCCAGCGCCGACAACGCATCGCGCACGCGCCCGCCTGCCGCCACGTCGATCGGTCTGTTCGCCGCCCTCGGCCTGGCGCTGCTCGGCGGCGTGCTGTTGAACCTGATGCCCTGCGTGCTGCCGATCCTGTCGCTGAAGGTGCTGGGCATCGCGAAGAGTGGCGGCAGTCGCGCGGCCGCACGCGCGCATGCGCTCTGGTACACGGCCGGCGTACTGGTGGCGTTCGCGCTGGTCGGCCTGCTCGCGATCGCCCTGCGCGCCGCCGGCCAGGCGATGGGCTGGGGCTTCCAGTTGCAGCAGCCCTGGTTCGTCGCGGCGCTTGCCTATCTGATGTTCGCGGTGGGCCTGAGTCTGTCGGGTGTCTTCAGCCTCGGCGGACGCATCGGCAACGTCGGCCACGCGCTCGCCGGACGCACCGGCCCGGTCGGCGACTTCTTCACCGGCGTACTGGCCTGCGTGGTCGCCAGCCCCTGCATCGCGCCCTTCATGGGCGGCGCGCTGGCCTACGCGTTCACCGCGTCGACGCCGATGGCGCTGGCGGTGTTCCTGATGTTGGGCCTGGGACTCGCCCTGCCGTTCCTGCTGATCGGTCTGGTGCCCGCGCTGGCCGACCGCCTGCCGAAGCCGGGCGCGTGGATGGAAACGCTCAAGCAGGTGCTGGCGTTCCCGATGTATCTGACCGCGCTGTGGCTGGCCTGGGTGCTCGGCAAGCAGCGCGGCGTGGATGCGATGGCGCTGTTGGTCGCAGGCATGACCGTGCTCGCCCTGGCGTTGTGGTGGTTCGAACGGCGCCGCTGGACCGGCCACGCCCTGCATCGCGGACTCGCGCTGGCGCTCGCGCTGCTGGCCCTGCTGCCGGTGGTCGCGGTCGGCCGGCTGACGACGCCGGCGACGGCGGTCACCGCGGCCAGCGAAAGCGGCACGCACGTCGCCTACTCCGCGCAGCGCCTGGCCGCGTTGCGCGCCGCCGGCACGCCGGTCTTCGTCAACATGACCGCCGACTGGTGCGTGACCTGCAAGGCCAACGAGCGCCGGGTGCTGTCGGGTGCCACGTTCAAGACCGCGATGGCCGATGCCGGCGCGACCTACATGGTCGGCGACTGGACCAATGTGGATCCGGAGATCGGCGCCTTTCTCGAGGCGCATGGCGCGGTCGGCGTGCCGTTGTACGTGATCTATCCGGCCGGCGGCGATGACGGCGTGGTGCTGCCGGCGCTGCTCAGCGATGCGATCGTCGTCGAAGCGCTCGGCCGCGCGGGATCGGCGCAATGAAGGTCGGGCCGCTGACGGTCGTCGCGATCGCGGTCGTCGCCGGCGGTCTCGGGGTGCTCGCCAGCCTGTTCGTCGGCGGTCCGGGGCCGCTGCTCGGCACCGAGGCCGGACAACGTCTGTATGCCGATACGCTCAGTGCGACCGCGCCGGCGCCGCCCGACGGCGTGACCGTCGCGCGCCGCGGCGACGTCATCGCGCCGTTCGAAGTCGCCGGTCTGGACGGACCGACGCTGCAGATGCCGACCGCCTACGCCGGTCGACCGGTGCTGGTGAATCTGTGGGCGAGCTGGTGCGGGCCCTGCATCGAGGAAATGCCCGAACTGGACCGCTTCGCCCGCGAACAGGGCCAGACCGGCGTACAGGTACTCGGCATCGCGCTCGACGATGCCGAGGCCGTGCGGGCATTTCTCGAGCGGATTCCGGTCGACTACGCCATCGCGCTCGATGCGCCTGGCCCGGCCGATGCCGGCGTGCGCCTGGGCAATCCACGCGGCGTGCTGCCCTACACGGTGCTGCTCTCGCCGGACGGGCGGTTGCTCAAGCAACGGATCGGCCCCTTCGCCCCCGGCGAGATCGACGGCTGGGTCGCGCCCTGACGCGGAAAATTCAAACGGACGTTTAAAATCGTCAAACGTCTGCGAACTGGACACCATCGGGGACATCCCGCAGACTTCGCGCACCTGCCACACCGCGTTCCCGATGGCCTCGATCCTCGTCCTGCACGGCCCCAACCTCAACCTGCTCGGCACACGCGAGCCGGCGGTCTACGGGCACGCGACGCTGGCCGACATCGACGCCGCGCTGCAGACGACCGCGCAGGCCGCCGGCCATACGCTGGAGAGCCTGCAGTCGAACGCCGAGCACGTCCTGGTCGACCGGGTGCAGGCCGCCCGCAGCGACGGCACCGCGCTGATCCTGCTCAATCCGGCCGCGTTCACCCACACCTCGGTGGCCCTGCGCGATGCGCTGGCCGCGGTCGCCCTGCCGTTCTACGAGATCCACCTGTCGAACCCGCACCGCCGCGAGCCGTTCCGCCACACCAGCTATTTCAGCGATCTCGCCGTCGGCGTGGTCTGCGGCTTCGGCGCCGACAGCTACCGCTACGCGCTCGACGCCGCGATCGCCCGGCTGCGCGCCGGCTGACCCGATTCCCATCATCCCGTTCCGTATTCGCGCGGCTGCGCGACCCACGCAAAGAGAGAGGCCCGCATGGACCTGAGAAAGATCAAGAAGCTCATCGACCTGCTCGAAGAGTCCAACCTGACCGAGATCGAGATCAAGGAAGGCGAAGAGTCCGTGCGCCTGTCGCGCAACTCGGGCAATGCCGCCCCGATGATGTACGCCCCCGCGCCGGCCGCGGCCGCGCCACGGGCTGCCGAGCCGGTGATGCCGATGAGCTCGCCGGTCGATGCCGCCACCGGCGGCACGCCGAAGGCCGCAGGCGACGATCTGCCCGCAGGCCAGGTGACCAAATCGCCGATGGTCGGCACGTACTACGCCTCGCCCGCACCGGACAAGCCGGCCTTCGTGACCGTGGGCCAGCAGGTCAAGGCCGGCGATACGCTGGGCATCATCGAAGCGATGAAGATGTTCAACCCGATCGAGGCCGAGACCTCGGGCACGGTCGTCGCGATCCTGTGCGAGAGCGGCCAGCCGGTCGAATTCGACCAGCCGCTGTTCGTGATCGGCTGAGGCCGCCGCGATGCTGGAAAAAGTCGTCATCGCCAATCGCGGTGAGATCGCGCTGCGCATCCTGCGCGCGTGTCACACCCTCGGCATCCGCACGGTCGCGGTGCACTCCACCGTCGACCGCAATCTCAAGCACGTGGCGATGGCCGACGAGTCGGTCTGCATCGGCCCGCCGCCGTCCGCGCAGAGCTATCTCGACATGCCGGCGATCATCGCCGCGGCCGAGGTCACCGACGCCCAGGCGATCCATCCCGGCTACGGCTTCCTCAGCGAGAACGCCGATTTCGCCGAACGCGTCGAACAGTCGGGCTTCATCTTCATCGGGCCCAAGGCCGAGACCATCCGCCTGATGGGCGACAAGGTCGAGGCGATCCGCGCGATGAAGGAAGCCGGCGTACCCTGCGTGCCCGGTTCCGGCGGCCCGCTCGGCGACGACGCGGCGACCAACGTCAAGATCGCCCGCGAGATCGGCTACCCGGTCATCGTCAAGGCGGCCGGCGGCGGCGGCGGACGCGGCATGCGCGTGGTCCACACCGAAGCCGCGCTGGTCAACGCGATCGCGACGACCAAGCAGGAAGCCAAGGCCGCGTTCTCGAACGACATGGTCTACATGGAGAAGTTCCTCGAGAACCCGCGCCATGTGGAGATCCAGGTGCTGGCCGACGGCCAGGGCGGCGCGATCCATCTGGGCGAGCGCGACTGCTCGATGCAGCGTCGCCACCAGAAGGTCGTCGAGGAAGCGCCGGCGCCGGGCATCACCCCCGAAGCGCGCGCGGAGATCGGCAAGGTCTGCGTGGATGCCTGCATCCGCATCGGCTATCGCGGCGCGGGCACGTTCGAGTTCCTCTACGAGGACGGCCGCTTCTACTTCATCGAAATGAACACCCGCATCCAGGTCGAGCATCCGGTGACCGAACTGGTGACCGGCATCGATCTGGTGCGCGAGCAGCTGATGATCGCCTCGGGCCACAAGCTGTCGATCAAGCAGGAAGACGTGGTGCTGACCGGCCATGCGATCGAGTGCCGCATCAACGCCGAGGATCCGGAGACCTTCCTGCCCTCGCCCGGCACGATCCGTCACTTCCACGCGCCCGGCGGCCCCGGCGTGCGCGTCGACACGCACGTCTACGAAGGCTACGCGGTGCCGCCGAACTACGACTCGATGATCGGCAAGCTGATCGTGCACGGCGCCGACCGCGAGCAGGCGATCTGCCGCATGCGCGTGGCCCTGTCGGAAATGGTCGTCGACGGCATCAAGACCAACATCCCGCTGCAGCAGCGGATCATGCGCGACCAGGGCTTCGCCGCCGGTGGACAGAACATCCACTACCTGGAGAAGCGCCTCGCCGAGCGCAAGAACAAGACGCTGGCCATCGGCTGAGCCGGCATCCGGGGGCCCCCGGCGCGGCGCCCCGCGGGGGGCGGCGGGGGGCGCGGGGACCCCCCCGGGCCCCGGCCCCCCCCCGCCGCCCCCCCCCCCCCCCCCCCGGCGGCGTCAGGCTTCGCGATCGGGAAACGCGCGGCGCAAGGCCGCGTCCAGCCGGATCGGCCGCGCCCAGCGGTCGAAACTCGACACCAGTCCACGCCGCACGCGGGTGAAGGTTTCCGTGCCGCGGCCCGCCTCCAGTCTTGCGAGCACCTCGCTCCAGCCGCCGGCCGGATCGAGACGCCATTCGCCGACGATCTCCCGGCACGTCCGCCCCAGCGCACGCGCCGTCGCGCAGGCCAGATAGACGTCTGCCGGTCGCGCGCCGGCATCCAGCAGTTCGGTCACGAACGCGCGCGGCGCGCCCTGGTAGCGCACCAGCTCGTCGACGAACGCGCCGCGATAGCGCCCGGCGTACGTATTGACGTCCGCCAGCCAGGTATCGAGCCAGTCGTCACCACTCGCCGCCGTCCAGATCGCGACTGCCGCCGCTGCGTCCGCGACCGCCACCGGCGCATCGGTCGCGTCCTGCGCCATCGCCGGCAGGGCGATACCGGTCAGCAGCGCGGCGATCAGGGCGGAGCGGATGTACATCGAAGGTCCTCGACTGGCCGGACGGGCGCATCGCGCGCGTTGTCCGGCATGAGCGTTGACGCGCCGCCTCGCGACGTGCCTGCGACACGCGGTGGACGACGATACCCCACGCCCGCAATCCAAGGACAGCCGTCATGACCGCATCCCGCCCGCAGAACCGCTCGACCCGATTGTGGCGCTGGGGCGTCGGAATCGGCGTGGTCGCCGTGCTGCTGGGCGTGTGGTGGCTGGCCCTGGACCGCTTCGCTGCACGGATCGGACTGGACGCCGAAAACACCATGCGCGAACTGCCCCGCAACGCGGACAACCGCCTGCTGGCGGACTGATCGGAATTCGAACCGCGCCGGCACGCGGCGCGGTGCTCAGCGCGCGGCGATGACCAGCGTGCCGGGACGTCCGCCCTGTTGCCACCAGTCACCGGTGCCGGTCACGCGCAGCGCGATTGCGCCCTTGCGCATCGCCAGATCGTTGCCGACCTGCCCGTTCGCCACATAGGCACCGATCACGTCGCGCGGATCCTCCACGCCACTGAAGCTCGCCGCGCCCGCATCGATGCGAAGCGTGTCACCGCCGTGGGCCTTGACGCTGACCCGCACCGGCAAGGTCCGCCCGTCGGCGCAGCGGAGTTCGCCGGTGCCGCGCGCGGCGCGGTGATGCATCGACCAGTTGCCGGCGGTGAACACCAGTTCGCAGGTCATCGGCTCGGCGGCCGCACCGCTTGCAGGCGCGCCCGCGAACAGCACGCACGCGGACAGGACCGCGACGAGCGGACCGTGGGTTCGGCGGAAACGGAGATGGCGGCGCATGGGCCAACGCTAGCAGAAGGTCCGGACGGACACACGCCGCAGTCGATGACTGCGGCGTGGCGGATGGCTGAATGCGGCGGGCCGCGGCGATGTGGCGCCGGACTCAGCGCCAGCGGCGATCGCGCGAGCGGTCCTGACGCGGATCGTAGTACTGCACGGTGCAGCGGCCGCGACGGTCGCAGGTCTCGCGGCGCACCTGCTGCTGGTTGCGCCAGCCGTGGGCGGGCGCGTGACGCGGCGGGCCGTTGCGGTAGTGACGTGCGTCGTAGCGCGCATCGTAGCGCGGCGCCGTACGGTAGTAGACCGGACGACCGCGATTGTCGTAGGACACGCGCAGCTGGTTGTCGTAGTCGCCGCGGTAGTACGGCTGGTTGCCGCGCAGCACCACATCGGCGACATCGACGATGACCTGCACCAGGTCGTCGTTGGACTGGGCGTGCGCCGGCGCCGGCGTGAGTGCGGCGGCCGACAGACCTGCGGCGAGCAGGCCGGGCGCGAGCCATCGGGTCAGGGGATTGGTGATCATGGCGTCTCTCCAGTGGGCCGCCACCGCAGCGGCCATGGGTCCAACATGGCGCCCCGGGAATGAACAGGCATGCAATTTCGCGGCCTGCGGCCCCACAGACGCGGCCGCGTAAAGAGACGGTTCAAACTGTAAACGTTTCCCGACGATGGAAGCGTTTACGGCGCGGTTGCGCGACCTTGCCGATCAATCTTCGCGAGAGGCCGATGCGCGCGCGGCGAGCATCGCCACCGCTTCGGGCAACGCTTCGGGTTCGGCGACCACGCACATCCGCGCATCGAGTGCCGCGTCGATGTTCGCGTCCGTTTCATGCGCCCACGTCGTGCGATACGGCATGTGCACGCCCCAGCCGCCGAGCGCGAGCACCGGTGCGATGTCGGAGCGCAGCGAATTGCCGATCATCAGGAATTGCCCGGCGTCGATGTCGAACTCGGCCAGCAGGCGCGCATAGGTCGGCGGATCCTTCTCGCTGACGATCTCGATGCGCCGGAACAGATCCGACAGCCCCGAATCGCGGACCTTCGCCTCCTGGTGGAACAGGTCGCCCTTGGTGATCAGCACGACTTCGAAATCCGCGGCCACGGCTTCCACCGCCTGACGGATGCCGGGCAGCAGCTCCACCGGATGCCGCAGCAGGCCCTTGGCCATCTCGACGATGCGATGCAGATCGAGCGCCGCGATGCGACCCCCGGTGATCTGCGTCGCCGATTCGATCATCGACAGCGTCATGCCTTTCACGCCATAGCCGAACACCGCGATGTTGGCCGTCTCGACCGCATACAGCGCATCGAGCACGCGCACATCGGCGAGATCGACGTAGCGGCCGACGATGCGCTCGAACTCGGCCTGCGCCTCGTCGAAATAATCCTGGCTGCGCCAGAGCGTGTCGTCGGCATCGAAGCCGATCATGCAGATTCCGGTCATGTGCCAATTATGCGCTGCCCGTGTGACACGTCACCGCGACGCGGGCACAAAAAAGGGCGGCCCGAAGGCCGCCCTCTGTCACGCGATGACTTGAAATCGATCAGGTTACGCGCGTGCCGGGATCACTCCTCAGCAGCGCCCGCACCTGCGGCCTGACGGTTCACGAAGTCGCGATACTCTTCCGGCGTGATGAAGCCGTCGCCGTCGGCATCGACCTCGCTGAAGACCTGTGCGAGGCCCTCGAGGCCCGCAGCCTCCGCCTGGCTCAACTTGCCGTCACCATCGGTATCGAGATCCGCCCAGGTCACCTGACCCTGCTGGGACTGCGGCGCTTCGGCCGTGGCGTCCTGCGCGTAGTCCTGCGTGGTGGTGGTCGCCGCATCCGTGGTCGGCGGCGCCTGCGTGGTGGAGGCGGTCGGATCCTGCGCGAACGCCATCGGCATGGCCAGGGCAACACCCAGGGCGATCATCGCGGTCAGCGGCTTGCGTGCATTCTTCATGAGCGTCTACTCCGTATTTCAGAACTTGGGTTTGTTGCGCGGGGTGGTGAGTCGTCCTCGTCGTGGATACCGCACGGGATCCACCTTGCAGGCAGGCGAATGAACGCTCCGCGCGCCACGAACACCACTGCTTACGAACGCTTAACCACAGCGTGGATCGCGCGCTTTAGGCCATCCGTTCACGACGCGTGAGCGCGAGCAGACGAAACGCTTGATGACGGCATTTGTGCGCGCGGTGCATCGACGCGCTCCGACGGCTGCGTTGCGCCGGATTCACTGAATCGAACACAACGTTTACGAGCCGATGCTCGACCACGCGTCAAACGGTCTCCACGAAACGGTGTGCGACACTCGGGTTTACCCCGATTGCGCCCTGGAGATACGCATGACACGCACGCGACCCCTCGTTCTGACCACCCTCGCCGCTTCGTTGTTGTGGCTCTCGGGCTGCGACGGCAATGCCGCCAACGGCACCGCGACGCAGGACACGGCAGCGCCGCAGGCAGCGACCTCCGACGCGACCGCGACCGCAGCGCCCGCCGCCGATGCGATCGAAGGCCTGCCGTTCGCGAGCACCGCAATCGCCAGCTTCAACGAGCCGTGGGCCATCGGCTTTCTGCCCGACGGCAGCGTGTTGATCACCGAGAAGAGCGGCGTGCTCAAGCACGTGACGCTGCCCGGCGGCGAAGCGCGCGAGATTTCCGGTGTGCCGGCCGTCGCCAACGCGGGCCAGGGCGGCCTGGGCGACATCAAGCCGCATCCGCAGTTCGCGGAGAACGGCATCGTCTACCTGAGCTATGCGGAAGACGGCGAAGGCGGTCGCGGCGCAGCGGTCGCACGTGCGCGTCTGGATCTCGACGCCGGCGCGCTGCAGGACGTCTCCGTGATCTGGCGCCAGGTGCCCAAGGTCGACGGCAACGGCCATTACGGCCATCGCATCGCGTTCGATGGCGACGGCAAGCTGTGGATCTCCTCGGGCGAGCGGCAGAAGTTCGATCCCTCGCAGAGCATGCAGTCCAACCTCGGCAAGATCGTGCGCCTCAACGACGACGGCAGCGTGCCGGACGACAATCCGTTCGCCGGCAAGGGCGAGGTTGCGTCGCAGGTCTGGTCGCTCGGCCATCGCAATCCGCTCGGTCTCGCGTTCGACACGCAGGGCCGTCTGTGGAACAGCGAGATGGGCCCGGCCGGCGGCGACGAACTCAACCTCGTCAAGCGCGGCGCGAACTACGGGTATCCGACCGTCTCCAACGGCGACCACTACGACGGCCGTCCGATTCCCGACCACGACACGCGCCCGGAATTCGAGAAGCCGGCGATCACCTGGACGCCGGTGATCTCGCCGTCGAGCCTCGCGTTCTACAGCGGCACGCTGTTCCCGGAATGGACCGGCAACGCCTTCATCGGCGGCCTGTCGGGCCAGACGCTGGTGCGCATCGAGATCGACGGCGACAGCGCGCGCGAAGCCGAGCGTTTCGCGATGGGCGGTCGCATCCGCGACGTCGCGCAGGGCCCGGACGGCGCGCTGTACGTGATCGAGGATGGCAAGGATGGCCGCCTGATCCGGCTGGCACCGCGCGAGGGCTGATCGCACACGCGTCGCATCGAAGGCCGCGGGGAACCGCGGCCTTCGTCGTTCCGGGCTTTCAGATTTCCGGTCGTTCGATCGGATTGCCCAGCGCGGCGCGATACCGCACGTACAGCGCCTGCACTTTGTCGATGTAGGCGCGCGTTTCGGCATACGGCGGTACGCCGTCGAACCGCGTCACAGTGCCGATGCCGGCGTTGTAGGCCGCGAGCGCGAGCGTGCGGTCGCCGTTGTAGCGGCGCAGCAGACCACGCAGATGTCGTGCGCCGGCACGGATCGATTCGGCCGGTGCGTCCGGATCCACGACGCCGTAATCGGCGATGACATCGGGCATCAGCTGCATCACGCCGCGCGCGCCTTTCGGCGACACCGCGGTGGCGTCGAAGCCGCTTTCCGCGTGCGCGATCGCGCGTAGCCAGGCTTCGTCGAGTCCATAGGCCTTCGCATTCGCCGCGAACAGCGCCGAGTGCGGTTTGAGCTGCGGCGCACCGACGTTGCCCAGGCCTTCGTGCGCGGGTTCGCCGGGCGGCGTCTGCGCGGTGAAGCGCAGGTACTCGCGTGATCCCGGCAGCCGGCGCGTGCCGTAGACCATCACGCCGTCCTGCTCGCGCTCGTACAGCACGCCGCTGAAGACGCCCATCGAACCCCAGAGATTCGGCGTCTGCACCGCGTCGTCGGCGATCTCGCGTGCTTCGCATTTCGAGCCCGGCTCGGGCGCGGTCGACAGGCTCACGGTGCCGCCCTTGACGCAGCGCCAGACGGTGCGCGCTTCGACCGGCGCGGGGGGGGGGGCGGGGGGGGGGGGCCCCCCCGCGCCCCCCCCCCGCGCCCCGGGCGGGGT
>JASCOC010000014.1 GCA_029959605.1 Lysobacteraceae bacterium PS02340
ACCCCCCGCCGGCGCGCCGCGCGGGGGGCGGGCCCCCGCGCCCCCCCCTGACCTGCCGGCACGGGATGTGCCGGACACCCGCGGCCTTGTGTGCCGCGTCCGCGTTTCACAGATCCACTTTCCAACTCCAAGCGGCACGAGCCGTACATCCTTCTACCAATACAGGCAATCCAGATGGCAAACGAAAGGGAAAACCGCGGCCGCGATCGCAATCGCGACCGTGAGGAACTCGACGACGGCATGATCGAGAAGCTGATCACGGTCAACCGTGTCAGCAAGACCGTCAAGGGCGGTCGCCAGTTCACGTTCACCGCGCTGACGGTCGTCGGCGACGGCAACGGCAAGGTCGGTTTCGGTTACGGCAAGGCGCGCGAAGTGCCGGTCGCGATCCAGAAGTCGATGGAGCAGGCCCGCAAGAACCAGAAGACCGTCGATCTCAACGGCAGCACCCTGTGGCACACGGTCAAGTCGCGCCACGGTGCGGCGAACGTGTTCATGCAGCCCGCGTCGGAAGGTACCGGCGTGATCGCCGGTGGCGCGATGCGCGCCGTGCTCGAAGCCGTCGGTGTCAAGGACGTGCTGGCCAAGGCCGTGGGTTCGCGCAATCCGATCAACCTCGTGCGCGCCACGATCCGCGGCCTCGACGAGATGCACTCGCCGGCGCAGATCGCTGCAAAGCGCGGCAAGAAGGTGGAGGATCTGATCAATGGCTAAGAAGGAATCCACCGGCGGCACCGTCAAGGTGCGCTTGGTCAAGGGTCTGCGCGGTTCGCAGGCCAAGCACCGCCTCTCGGTGAAGGCACTCGGTCTGGGCAAGCTCAACGACGTGCGTGAACTGAAGGACAGCCCGCAGGTCCGTGGCCTGATCAACAAGGTCCATTACCTGGTCCAGGTCGAGGAATAATCGAAATGAAGCTCAATTCTCTCAAGCCCGCACAGGGCGCCCGCACCGAGCGCACGCGCGTCGGTCGCGGTATCGGTTCGGGCCTGGGCAAGACTGCCGGCCGCGGCCACAAGGGTTCGTTCGCGCGTTCGGGCAAGGGCAAGATCAAGGCCGGCTTCGAAGGCGGCCAGATGCCGCTGCGCAAGCGTCTGCCGAAGGTCGGTTTCCGCTCCAAGCTGAAGCTCGACGTGGCCGAAGTGATGCTCTACCAGCTCGACAAGCTCGACGGTGACGTCGACTTCGCCGCGCTGCGTGCCGCCAAGCTGGTGCCCAGCACCGCCAAGCGCGCGAAGATCGTCCTCAAGGGCGAGATCAGCAAGAAGCTCGTGCTCAAGGGCGTGCTCGCCACGGCCGGTGCCCGCGCGGCGATCGAAGCCGCTGGCGGCAAGGTCGAGGAGTAAGCCGGATGTCGCGTAGCGGCAGCGCAATGGGTGGGGTCGGCGCCGGGCTCGGTAAATTCACCGAGCTCCGCCAGCGCCTGCTGTTCGTGCTCGGTGCTCTCGTCGTCTATCGCATCGGGTGTTTCATCCCGGTGCCGGGCGTCAATCCCGAGGCCATGCTGCAGCTGATGGAACAGCAGCAGGGCACCATCGTGGACATGTTCAACATGTTCTCCGGCGGTGCGCTGTCGCGTTTCAGCCTGTTCGCACTGAACGTGATTCCGTACATCTCGGCGTCCATCGTGATGCAGCTGCTGGTGCAGGTCGTGCCCAGCCTGAAGGCCATCCAGAAGGAAGGCGAGTCGGGCCGGCGCAGGATCACCCAGTGGTCGCGCATCGGTGCGATTCCGCTGGCGATCTTCCAGTCGGCGGGTATCGCGGTCGCGCTGCAGAGTTCGGGTGCCAACAACGGCATTCCGGTCGTCTATTCGCCGGGCATGGGCTTCGTGGTCACCGCGATCATCGCG
The DNA here is from genome assembly GCA_029959605.1 of Lysobacteraceae bacterium PS02340. Lineage (GTDB taxonomy): Bacteria > Pseudomonadota > Gammaproteobacteria > Xanthomonadales > Xanthomonadaceae > Luteimonas > Luteimonas flava. The sequence continues at coordinate 1,851 of JASCOC010000014.1, forward strand.
CTCACCGCCGGCACCATGTTCCTGGTGTGGCTGGGCGAGCAGGTGACCGAGCGCGGCATCGGCAACGGTGTGTCGCTGATCATCTTCGCCGGCATCGTGGCGGGTCTTCCGGGCGCCGTGCTGGGCACGTTCGATTCGCTGCGCAGCGGTGACATGAGCCCGATCGCGGCGATCCTGCTGGTGATCGTGGTGCTGGCGGCGGTGTTCTTCGTGGTGTTCGTCGAGCGTGGCCAGCGTCGGATCACGGTCAACTACGCACGTCGCCAGGGCGGTCGCAACGCGTACATGAACCAGAGCTCGTTCCTGCCGCTCAAGCTCAACATGGCAGGCGTGATTCCGGCGATCTTCGCGTCCTCGATCATCATGTTCCCGGCAACGGTGACCACGTGGTTCGGTGAAGCGACCTCGTCGAGCGGCTGGCAGCAGACGCTGCAGCGCGTCGCGCAGGCGATCTCGCCGGGCGAGCCGCTGTATGTGCTCCTGTTCGGTGCGCTGATCGCGGGCTTTGCGTTCTTCTACACCGCGCTGGTGTTCAACAGCCAGGAAACGGCCGACAACCTGAAGAAGTCGGGCGCGCTGATCCCGGGCATCCGTCCGGGCAAGGCGACCGCCGACTACATCGACGGTGTGCTGACCCGCCTCACGGCAGTCGGCGCGGCGTATCTGGTGCTGGTCTGTCTGTTGCCGGAGTTCATGCGTGCCGAGTTCGGCAGCTCCTTCCACTTCGGCGGCACGTCGCTGCTGATCGTGGTGGTGGTGATCATGGACTTCATCGCGCAGGTCCAGTCGCACCTGATGTCGCACCAGTACGAAAGCCTGCTGAAGAAGGCGAACCTCAAGGGTTCGCGCAGCGGCGGCGGCCTCACCGGTCGTTGATGTTCCGCCGGACGGCCCTCGGGTCGTCCGGCACGGTTCTCGCGGCATGGGCACTCCCCATGTCGCATCGCACCGCCCCGACGGGCGGCGCACGAAGTCCGGACCTACGCGCCGGACTTCAGATGGGCGACTCGCACGGCGGTCTCGTGTGCGGGTGGTCCAGGAAGATCCGCACGCCAGAGTAGCGCGCGGGGCAGGCGAGGGGAGTTCCCCGAAAGCTGCCGGTCCTGGACTGTCGCCGGAGCATGGGCACGCTCCCCATGCCGGGTTCACCGGCGCCTTGGCGCCGTGGGCTTCCTGAAACCACGAGGCCCTGCTATCATTTCTTGTTCCCTTTTGCCGGGATTGAACCCCTGGCAGCAAACCAGTTGGAGATCCGCGCATGGCGCGTATTGCAGGTGTGAACCTGCCTGCCCAGAAGCATGTCTGGGTTGGGCTTCAAAGCATTTTCGGCATTGGCCGTACCCGTTCGAAGAAGGTCTGCGAGGCAGCAGGCGTGACCTCGACCACCAAGATCCGCGATCTGTCCGAACCGGAAGTCGAGCGTCTGCGCTCGGAAGTCGGCAAGTATGTGGTCGAGGGCGACCTGCGTCGCGAAGTCGGCATGGCCATCAAGCGTCTGATGGACCTGTCGTGCTACCGCGGCCTGCGTCACCGTCGTGGTCTCCCGCTGCGTGGTCAGCGCACCCGGACCAATGCACGCACCCGCAAGGGTCCGCGCAAGGCCATCAGGAAGTAAGGAGTTAAGCCATGGCCAAGCCCGCAGCTACCAAGACCAAGAAGAAGATCAAGCGCGTCGTCACCGACGGCATCGCGCATGTCCACGCTTCGTTCAACAACACGATCATCACGATCACCGACCGCCAGGGCAACGCGCTCTCGTGGGCGACCTCGGGCGGTGCCGGTTTCCGCGGCTCGCGCAAGTCGACCCCGTTCGCAGCCCAGGTCGCCGCAGAGAAGGCCGGCAAGGTCGCGCTCGATTACGGCGTCAAGTCGCTTGAAGTCCGCATCAAGGGCCCGGGTCCGGGTCGTGAGTCGGCCGTGCGCTCGCTGAACAACGTGGGCTACAAGATCATCAACATCATCGACGTGACGCCCATCCCGCACAACGGATGCCGCCCGCCGAAGAAGCGTCGCGTCTAAAGGAGCGATAAGAAATGGCTCGTTACATCGGTCCTACCTGTAAGCTCGCGCGCCGTGAAGGCGCCGACCTGTCCCTCAAGAGCCCGACCCGCGCGCTCGACTCGAAGTGCAAGCTGGAGCAGAAGCCCGGCCAGCACGGTGCCGGCACCGGCGCGCGTCGCAGCAAGCTCTCGGATTACGCCACCCAGCTTCGCGAGAAGCAGAAGGTCAAGCGTATCTACGGTCTGCTCGAGCGTCAGTTCCGCAACTACTACAAGAAGGCGTCGAACAAGAAGGGCAACACGGGTGAAAACCTGCTGCAGCTCCTCGAGACCCGCCTCGACAACGTCATCTACCGCATGGGCTTCGCGGTGACCCGTCCGGCCGCGCGCCAGCTGGTGTCGCACCGTGGTGTCACGGTCAATGGTCAGTCGGTGAATCTGCCGTCGTACCAGGTCAAGGCAGGCGACGCGATCGCACTGTCGGAGAAGGCACAGAAGCAGCTTCGTGTGCAGGAAGCGCTCACCGTGTGGTCGACGATGGATCTGTCCCCGTCGTGGGTCGAAGTCGACTCCAAGGCGTTCAGTGGTGTGTTCAAGTCCGTCCCGGATCGTGCAGATCTGCCGGCAGACATCAACGAAGCGCTGATCGTCGAGCTGTACTCGAAGTAATTCAACCAGGTACCGCCGCGTCGTAAGCGCGGCGGTCCTCAGGAGACACACACACATGACGGCTACCGCCAACCAGGTCCTGCGTCCCCGCGGCCCTCAGATCGAACGTCTCGCCGGCAACCGCGCGAAGGTCGTGATCGAGCCGCTGGAGCGTGGGTATGGGCACACGCTGGGCAATGCCCTGCGTCGCGTGCTCCTGTCGTCGATTCCGGGCTTCGCGATCACCGAAGTCGAGATCGACGGCGTGCTGCACGAGTACAGCACCATCGAGGGCCTGCAGGAAGACGTGCTGGAAGTCCTGCTGAACCTCAAGGACGTCGCCATCCGCATGGGCACCGGCGAAAGCTCGACGCTGTCGCTGTCGAAGACGGGTGCGGGCGTCGTGACGGCCGCCGATATCAAGACCGACCACAACGTCGAGATCCTTAATGGCGAGCACATCATCTGCCACCTGACCAAGGACGCGTCGATCAACATGCGTCTGAAGATCGAGCGCGGCTTCGGCTACCAGCCGGCCTCCGCACGTCGTCGTCCGGACGAGGAGACCCGCGCCATCGGTCGCCTGATGCTGGACGCGTCGTTCTCGCCGGTCCGTCGCGTGGCCTATGAAGTCGAAGCGGCGCGCGTCGAACAGCGCACCGACCTCGACAAGCTGGTGCTGGACATCGAAACCAACGGCACGATCGATGCCGAGGAAGCCGTGCGCACCGCCGCCGACATCCTCACCGATCAGCTGTCGGTGTTCGGCGACTTCACGCACCGCGATCGCGGCGCGGCGAAGCCGCAGGCACCGGGCGTCGACCCGATCCTGCTGCGTCCGATCGACGATCTGGAGCTGACGGTGCGTTCGGCCAACTGCCTCAAGGCCGAGAGCATCTACTACATCGGCGACCTGATCCAGAAGACCGAAGTCGAACTGCTCAAGACCCCGAACCTCGGCAAGAAGTCGCTGACCGAGATCAAGGAAGTCCTGGCGCAGCGCGGCCTGGCACTGGGCATGAAGCTCGAGAACTGGCCGCCGACCGGCGTGTCCGCTCACGGCATGCTTGGGTAAGCATCCCGTGTGCAGCCGATGCCGTCAGGCATCGGTTGCGGGATGCGAACGCCCGGCGTGCTTCGCCGGGCTGGGAGTGCAAACGCGGCGCGAGCCGCGGCTCCCGATCTGTACTGACGCTGTATGCAAGACCGCGCCGACGGGCAGAAGCCCGCGGCGTTGCCGGTGAAGGACGACCGGTTCCGGACCATCCGCAGTCCAAGTTCCAACGCCAGGACGGCGCCAAAGCCTCACACAGACCCACCATTCCCATCTGAAGGATCCATCCCATGCGCCACCAGAAAGCCGGTCGCAAGTTCAACCGCACCAGCGCCCATCGTGAAGCGATGTTCCGCAACATGGCCGCTTCGCTGATCAAGAGCGAACTCATCAAGACGACCCTGCCGAAGGCCAAGGAACTGCGCCGCGTCGCAGAGCCGCTGATCACCCTCGGCAAGATCGACAGCGTCGCCAACCGTCGTCTCGCGTTCGCGCGTCTGCGCGACAAGGAAGCCGTCGGTACGCTGTTCACCACCGTCGGCCCGCGCTACAGCGCGCGTCCGGGTGGCTACCTGCGCATCCTCAAGTGCGGCTTCCGCGCCGGCGACAACGCGCCGATGGCGTACGTCGAGCTGGTCGATCGCCCGCAGGCGTCGGTCGAAGCCGAGTAATCCCGATCGTGACGACCTGCGCGACGTGCGCAGGTTCCCGTCATCGATGGAACGAAGCCCCGGCATCTGCCGGGGTTTTTGTTTGCGCGGTGCGGGACGATAATCGCGACACCCTATCGACGGTCTGCCCATGAATCCTGTCCGCTGGTCGTTCCGCACGCTGATGTTCGTCGGCGCCGTCGCCTGTTTCGCCCTGATCGGTTTCGCGATCTATTCGCAGCTGCAGTGGGGGCTCGAGCCGTGCCCGCTGTGCATCTTCCAGCGACTGGCCTTCGCGGCGCTCGGTGTGGTGCTCCTGATCGCCGGCATCCACGCGCCGCGCGGACGCGGTGGCCGTACGGCCTACGGTCTGCTGGGCTTCGCAGCGGCCGCGGTCGGCATCGGCATTGCCGCACGTCATGTGTGGCTGCAGATGCATCCGCCGGGCTTCGCGACCTGCGGCGCACCGTTCGCCTTCATGCGCGAAACCATGGACACGCCCACGCTGATCCAGAAGGTGCTGACCGGCTCCGGCGACTGCGGCACCGTCGACTGGACCTTCCTCGGCCTGTCGATGCCGGCCTGGAGCCTGGTGTGGTTCCTGCTGCTGGCCGCGGTCGCGCTCTTCGCCGGGCTGCGCACACGCCGCTGAGCGGTTGCCTGCGTTTTGACGCAGGGCAGCAAACTGCGATGATGGCCGCCCGCGAGAGGAACACCCCATGTCGTCGTCCAACGAGCGCAGTCTGCATCCCGTGAACCTGCCCGAAGACTGGCAGCCGGAGAGCTGGCGCACGCGCCCGGCCAAACAGCTGCCGACCTATCCCGATCAGGCCGCCCTGGCGGCCGTGCAGGAAGAGTTGCGTGCGCTGCCGCCGCTGGTGACGTCGTGGGAAATTCTGAGCCTCAAGCAGCAGCTGGCCGAAGCCCAGGAAGGCCGCCGGTTCCTGCTGCAGGGCGGCGACTGCGCCGAGAACTTCGGCGACTGCACGTCCGACGTCATCTCCAACCGGCTCAAGGTGCTGCTGCAGATGAGCCTGGTGCTCGTGCATGGCATGCGCCTGCCTGTCGTGCGCGTCGGCCGTTTTGCTGGCCAGTACGCGAAGCCGCGTTCGGCCGACACCGAGACGCGCGATGGCGTGACCCTGCCGTGCTACCGCGGCGACGTGGTCAACGCGCCGGCGTTCACGCCCGAGGCACGCATTCCGGATCCGCGTCGCATGGTGCGCGCGCATGCGCGTTCGGCGATGACGATGAATTTCGTGCGTTCGCTGATTGACGGTGGTTTTGCCGATCTGCACCACCCCGAGTACTGGGGCCTGGAGTGGGTGGGCGAATCGCCGCTGGCCGAGGAGTACCAGCGCATGGTCTCGGGCCTCGGCGACGCCGTGCGTTTCATGGAGACGTTGGCCGGCACGCAGGTGCACAACCTCAACCGCGTCGATTTCTACACCTCGCACGAAGCGCTGCTGCTGCCTTACGAAGAAGCGAACACACGTCAGGTGCCGCGCCAGTGGGGCTGGTTCAACCTCAGTACGCACTTCCCGTGGATCGGTGTGCGCACGGCGGCGCTCGAAGGCGCGCACGTGGAGTACTTCCGAGGTCTGCGCAATCCGATCGGCGTCAAGGTCGGTCCGACATCGACGCCTGGCGAACTGCTGCGTCTGATCGACGTGCTCAATCCCGACGACGAACCGGGCCGCCTGAGCCTGATCCACCGCATGGGCGCGACGCAGATCGCCGAACGCCTGCCGGCCCTGCTCGAGGCGGTACGTCGCTCCGGCCGTCGCGTGCTGTGGATCTGCGATCCGATGCACGGCAATACCGAGTCGACCAGCAACGGCTACAAGACGCGCCGTTTCGACAACATCCGCAGCGAGATCGAGCAGGCGTTCGACCTGCACGCCGCGGCGGGCACGCGCCTGGGCGGTGTGCACCTGGAACTGACCGGCGAAGACGTCACCGAGTGCATGGGCGGCGCGCGGGCGCTGACCGAGACCGATCTCGAGCGCGCTTACAAGAGCCAGGTCGATCCGCGTCTGAATTACGAGCAGGCGCTGGAGACGGCGATGCTGATCGTGCGCAAGCAGGTGCAGGTCAGCGGGCTGTCGCGCCAGTAACGCTGCAGGCCGGCTGTAGCGGCAGTGCGTGCAGTTCAGTCGTCGAGCACTTCCGCCGCCGCGGCTGCGGGCATTGCAGCGGCCACGGCCGCCTCATGCGACGTCAGGACACGTCCGGATTCGGTGCGCGCGTCGAGATCCAGAGCGCGCGCGTCGATGCGGGCCGCCGCCGCGGTGCACGTTGCGACATCGGCAATGCCGTCGGGGACGTACCGGTCGCGGAACGCGTGTGCTTCGTCGATGAGCATGGCGTTCCGGCCCTCGACGAATTCGCGTCGGCTTCCTGCGATGCCGTGCGCGTCCAGCAGGTCTTTCAAGCGGGTCATCCAGCGCAGCGCGAGCTGGATCACGCCGTCCCAGGCGGCGTAAGCGCGCTGCGCGTCCGTGCCACAAGGTGCAGGAAGCGCGCCGCAGGCATCGACGCGTGCGGATCGGGCAAAGGAGGCCGCGGCCAGCGTCTGGACGGCGGCGAACGTGGGTTGGATCAGGCGATCGTCCGCGCGCGCGTCCGGCGCGTTCGTGAGCGGTACAAAGCCGAGCGCCAATGCCGGGCGGCGCGTCTTCAGGCCGGAAAGCACCATGGGCAGGACACGCCACGTGCGACGGATGTCGTACGACGAGCTTTGGCGGTGACGCGCGCCTGCAACCCTCGGCTCAGACCGCGCCGCGCCGTCGGCGCAAGTCGCGCGCGAGCACCAGCACGATCATCAGGTTGAGCAGGAAGACACCCCAGGTCATCCAGTCCGGGTGCTGCCACAGCGCGTAGATCTCGAACGGCAGGTACGCGGCCGCGCCGATCACGCCCAGCCATGAGGCCCACGCGCGATGACCCCAGAGACCCCAGCCTTCGAACAGGCGCATCACGGCATAGATCACCGCGACGCCGATGGCGATGTGCAGCCGTTCCGGGGTGATCGCATCGAGCATCGCGGTGCCGCTGCGTTCGGCGTCGACACCGAAGCGTGCGAGTACGTGTTCGAGCTCGTGCTGCAGCGCGTCCGGGCCGATCGCCGCGAGGGCGCCGGCGACGAGCAGGGCGAAGACGCCCTTGGCGGCCTCGAACAGCGCGATCGCGCGCAGGCCTTTGTGGGTGTCGGTGCGATCATCGGTCATCAGAACAGGGCGTCCTGTCGGGGTGGCGCGGGCAATGCGGCGCCGGTCAATGGCCACGCGCCGAGCGCGTCGTAGCGGCCACTGGGATTGAACAGCAATTCAAAGTTATCGACGTCTAGGCTATCGGCGCCGCAGTCCACCGCGTCGAGCCACGTCTGCGGCGGCAGTCCCCGTTCGAGGAACGCAAGCGTGACATGCGGCCGCGTGGTCCGCTCCATCGGCGCGATACCCGCGCGGCGGACCGCGTCATGGCTCGCATCGCACAGGGCCTGCAGTGCGGGGCAGGGCGCCGGCAACGCGACGACTGCGCCGGAGTGGCGCCAGTAGGCGAGGCGTTCGAGGGTGAAGCGGTGTGGCGGAATCCGGGTCGCCGCGTCTGCGAATGCATCCAGAAGCGCCGGTGCGACCACGGGGCCTGCGGTCGCACCTACGAAACAGAGCGTGACGTGCCACTGGTCGGCGCGTCGCAGTTGCAAAGAAGGCGCGTCCGATGGACGCGCCTCCTGCAAACGGTGCAACACCGTTGCGAGCACCACCCGGCCGTCGGCACTGGGCCGCCACGCCGGGAACAGCGCCTGGCTCACGCTGCGCGGGACGCGCGCTTGCGATCGCTCTCGGTCAGGAACTTCTTGCGCAGGCGGATTTCCTTCGGCGTGACTTCGACCAGTTCGTCGTCATCGATGAAGTCCAGCGCCTGTTCCAGCGAGAACTTGATCGCCGGCGTCAGCGCGATGGCGTCGTCCTTGCCCGAAGCACGCATGTTGGTCAGCGGCTTGGTCTTGATCGCGTTGACGGTCAGATCGTTGTCCTTGGAGTGGATACCGACCAGCTGACCCTCGTACACATTGTCGCCTTCGGCGGCGAACAGCTTGCCGCGCTCCTGCAACGGGCCGAGCGAGTAGGCCGGCGTGGCGCCCGGCGCATTGGCGATCATCACGCCGTTGAGGCGCTTGGCGATCGCACCGGTTTCCTTCGGGCCGTAACGGTCGAACACGTGGAACAGCAGACCGCCGCCCTGGGTCAGGGTCTTGAACTCGTTCTGGAAGCCGATCAGGCCACGGGCCGGGATCTCATAGTCCAGACGCACGCGTCCCTTGCCGTCCGACTCCATGTTCTTCAGCTGGCCCTTGCGGATGCCGAGCTTCTCCATCACGCCGCCCTGGTGCTGCTCTTCGACGTCGACCACCAGCTGCTCGATCGGCTCCATCTGCTGGCCGTCGATCTCCTTGATGATGACCTCGGGGCGCGACACGGCCAGCTCGAAGCCTTCGCGGCGCATGTTCTCGATCAGCACCGACAGGTGCAGTTCGCCGCGGCCGGAGACCAGGAACTTGTCCGCGTCTTCCAGCTGCTCGACCTTCAGCGCCACGTTGTGCACGGTCTCGCGCTCGAGGCGATCCTTCAGCTGGCGGCTAGTCAGGAACTTGCCGCCGGACAGATCCTTGTTGCCTGCGAACGGCGAGTTGTTGACCTGGAAGGTCATCGAGATCGTGGGCTCGTCGACGGTCAGTGCCGGCAGCGCTTCCGGGGTATCCAGCGCGCAGACGGTGTCGGAAATGGTCAGGTCCTGGATGCCGGAGATGGCGACGATGTCACCGGCCTCGGCGGTGTCCTGCTCGATGCGCTCCAGGCCCAGGAAGCCGAGCACCTGCATCACCTTGCCCTGGCGCTTCTTGCCTTCACGGCTGATGACCGAGACCGGCATGTTCTTCTTCAGGGTGCCGCGCTGGATGCGGCCGATGCCGATCACGCCGACGAAGTTGTTGTAGTCCAGCTGGCTGATGCGCATCTGGAAGGCGCCGTCCGGGTCGACTTCCGGCATCGGTGCGTGCTGCATGATCGCTTCGTACAGCGGGGTCATGTCGCCCGAACGCGCGGCGTCGTCGAGGCTCGCGTAGCCGTGCAGCGCCGAGGCGTAGACGATCGGGAAGTCGAGCTGCTCGTTGGTCGCGCCGAGCTTGTCGAACAGGTCGAACACCTGGTCGATCACCCAGTCCGGACGCGCGCCCGGGCGGTCGATCTTGTTGACGACGACGATCGGCTTGAAGCCCATCGCGAACGCCTTCTGGGTCACGAAGCGCGTCTGCGGCATCGGGCCGTCCATCGCGTCGACCAGGATCAGCACGGTGTCCACCATCGACAGCACGCGCTCCACCTCGCCGCCGAAGTCGGCGTGGCCCGGGGTGTCGACGATGTTGATGCGGTTGCCGTTCCAGGTGATCGCCGTGTTCTTGGCGAGGATCGTGATGCCACGTTCCTTTTCCTGGTCGTTGCTGTCCATCACGCGCTCGGCGAGCACGGTGCGCTCGGAGAGGGTGCCCGACTGCTTCAGCAGACAGTCGACGAGGGTGGTCTTGCCGTGGTCGACGTGGGCGACGATGGCGATATTGCGCAGGCGTTCGATGGACATGGGCAAGGCTGCGCCAGAGTCGAAGACCGGGGCGCACAAGAGTCAGTGAAAGAGCCCAGCATTATACGGTGTTGCGCTGCCGCATGGAGGGCCGGTTGGAGCCGGGTATTGAAACCGCCTCCCGGGAGCCACATGTCGCGGGTTCGTCGGCCTGCCGATGATTTTCCCTTCAACCAGGATTCCTCATGTCCCTGAACGCCGTATTCGACACCGACCGTGGCCAGATCACCGTCGAGCTGTATGCCGACAAGGCACCGCTGACCGTCGCCAATTTCGTCAACCTGGCCCAGCGCGGCTTCTACGACGGTCTGAGCTTCCACCGCGTCATCGCCGACTTCATGGTCCAGGGCGGCTGTCCCGAGGGCTCCGGCCGTGGCGGTCCGGGCTACCGGTTCGAGGACGAGACCAACAACGGCGTCAAGCACGAGCGTGGCGTGCTGTCGATGGCGAACGCGGGCCCGAATACCAACGGCAGCCAGTTCTTCATCACCCACATCAAGACCGACTGGCTGGACGGCAAGCACACCGTGTTCGGCAAGGTCACCGAAGGTCTGGACGTGGTCGACGCGGTGAAGCAGGGCGATGCGATCAAGTCGATCAAGATCGTCGGCGACACCGAAGCGGTGCTGGCGGCCAAGGCCGACCGCGTCGCCGAGTGGAACAAGACGCTTGCTGCCTAAGCGACACCGACAGGCCGGCCATTCGCCGGCCTGTTTTCTTCTGGGGAATGGAATGGCCTCGAGCAGCAGGTGGTGGTGCGGTCTGGTGTTGGCGCTGGGCGTCGGCGCGCTGTCCGCTTGCGGGCCGTCTTCGCCCGATCCCGACGTCGACAGCGTGGGTCCCGATGTCGCGGAGACGCCGCAGGCGCAGGATCTCGAACGCAGCCTCGAAGGCATCTGGAGCACCGGCGTCTCCACCGGCGACGATGCCGAAACGATCTACGCCATCGAGTGGCAGAGCAGCGGCGGTCTACGCATCCTGCGCGACGGCAGCTGGCTCGCGGGCTCGGTGGAGGACGTCGACGTCGACAACCAGACGCTGGCGTTCCACATCACCCGAGAGAACGGGCCCGACGAGACGGTGACCCTGCGCAAGGTGCAGGACACGGCTTCGGGCGAGGGCTTCCACCTGCGCGTGACCTGGGCGCAGGGACAGACCGAGACGCTGGGCTTCGTGCGCCGGCTGACCGATCGCGACCGGCAGGCGATCGTGCTGGAAGTCCGACAGGCGGAAGTGTTGCCGCAGGCCGTCGCGTGTGGCGGCGATGCACCGGCCGGCAGCCTGCGCGCGACGCTGGCCTGCAGCGAGAGCGAATTCGCCGAACTCGATCGCGGCCTGCGCGCGCAGCTGGTCGAACTGTCGGCGCGGTATCCGGACGGCGATCGCACGGCGGCCGCGGTCGTCCAGCAGCTCGATGCCTGCAGAACGCCCGAGTGCCTGCGCGATGCCTATGCGCAATGGCAGACCTATTTCGACGAGAACTACGACCTCGGCGACGTGCTCGATTACCTCTGAAATCGCGCCTCGCCGTACGCCGCGCCGGCAGTCGCCACAGGGCTGCGTGGTACCATCTGCCGCCGAAAATCAGCGCTTCCGCCGCATTCCCGACGCTCCACGAAGAGATGCCCCCGATGCCCCAGCTCGCCGCGCGGACCGCTCGCGCCAAGCCCAGCGCCATCATGCAGGTCGCCGAGAAGGCCAAGCGCCTGAAGGCCGAAGGCCGGGACATCATCAGCTTCTCGATCGGCGTGCCGAACTTCCTGCCCGGCCCGCACGTGTATGCGGCCGCGCGCGAAGCGCTCGACCACGACAGCGGCCAGTACGGCAGCAATCGCGGCAGTGACGCGCTGCTCGATGCGTTCATCGGTCATCTCGATCGCATCGGCCTGCCGGGCTACACCCGCGCGCACTGCGCCAGCGGCATCGGCGCCAAGCACATCCTCTACACGCTGGCGGAAGTGCTGCTCGACGAAGGCGACGGCTTCGCGTTCGCCACGCCGTACTGGACGACGTATCTGGACATCGCCGAGATCGTCGGCGCCGACATCCAGCTGCTGCCGTGCCCGCCCGAACAGGACTACAAGCTGACCCCGGCGCAGCTCGATGCCGCGCTGGCGCGCAAGCCAAAGGTCTTCCTGTTCAACAATCCGTCGAACCCGACCGGCATGGTCTACACGCGCGACGAGATTGCCGCGCTGGCCGACGTGCTGGTGCGCCATCCGGATACGTGGATCGTCACCGACGACATCTACAACCGCATGGTCTTCGACGGCATCGGCTACCACAACGTCGTGCAGGCGCGCCCGGAACTGCGCGAGCGCACGATCTTCGTCGACTCGCTGTCCAAGACCTACGGCATGCCGGGCTGGCGCGTCGGCCTGCTGGCCGGGCCGGAGAACGTCGCGAAAGCCTTCGCGACGATGAACTCCAACCACATCACCAACGTGCCGGAAGTCGTGACCGCGGCCGCGGTCGCCGCGCTGTCCGGCCCGCAGGACGTGCCGACGGCGAAGTGCGCCGAGTTCCAGGCGCGACGCGACGTGGTGATGACGGCGCTGGCGGAGATTCCGGGCGTGGTCTGCCCCAAGCCCGCCGGTGCGTTCTACGTGTTTCCCGACATCAGCGTCGCGTTCGGCAAGTCGCATGGCGACCTGCGCATCGAAAACGACGTCGACCTGTGCAATGCGCTGCTCGAAACCAAGGGCGTTGCCTGTGTGCCGGGCTCGGCGTTCGGCGAGCCGCGCGCGTTGCGCATCAGCTACACCTGTCCCGAAGCGCAGCTCGCGCCGGGACTCGCCCGGATCCGCGAATTCTTCGCGGAGCTGACCTGACCGGCCGGCCCCCGCCGACCGGATGCTTCCCACCCACGTGACCGTTTGAACGAACGAGAGGAATGACGATGAAGAAGCCCGTCCGTGTTGCCGTGACCGGCGCTGCCGGCCAGATCGGCTATGCGCTGCTGTTCCGAATCGCCTCCGGCGAAATGCTGGGCAAGGACCAGCCGGTGATCCTGCAGCTGCTCGAACTGCCGATCGACAAGGCACAGGCCGCGCTGAAGGGCGTGATCATGGAGCTCGAGGATTGCGCGTTCCCGCTGCTGGCCGATGTCGTCGGCACCGACGATCCGGAAGTCGCGTTCAAGGACGCCGACATCGCCCTGCTGGTCGGCGCGCGTCCGCGCGGCCCCGGCATGGAGCGCAAGGACCTGCTGCTGGAGAACGCCAAGATCTTCACCGCGCAGGGCGCGGCGTTGAACAGGGTCGCCTCGCGCGACGTCAAGGTGCTGGTGGTCGGCAACCCGGCCAACACCAATGCCTACATCGCCATGAAGTCGGCGCCGGATCTCAACCCGCGCAACTTCACCGCGATGCTGCGCCTCGACCACAACCGCGCGCTGAGCCAGCTGGCGACCAAGGCCGACGTGGCCGTGGGCGACATCGAAGGCCTGATCGTGTGGGGCAACCACAGCCCGACCATGTACCCGGACTACCGCTTCGCGACCGCGAACGGCCAGAACCTGAAGGACAAGATCAACGACGCCGACTGGAACGCCAACACCTTCATCCCGCAGGTCGGCAAGCGCGGCGCGGCGATCATCGAAGCCCGCGGCCTGTCCTCGGCCGCCTCGGCCGCAAACGCCGCCATCGACCACATCCACGACTGGGTGCTGGGCAGCAACGGCAAGTGGGTGACGATGGGCGTGCCGTCCGACGGCAGCTACGGCATTCCCGAAGGCGTGATCTTCGGCTTCGCGGTGACCACCGAGAACGGCGAGTACACGCTGGTCAAGGACATCGAAGTCGACGACTTCAGCCAGAAGGCCATCGACAAGACGCTGGCCGAGCTCGAAGAAGAGCGCAGCGGCGTGGCGCATCTGCTGGCCTGAGCCCTGCAGCGCGTCGAGAAAAAGCCGGGCCTCGCGCCCGGCTTTTTCGTGGGCGCGCGCCGGCTGCAGCCGCGGTGTAGACCATTGTCGTAACGCATCCTGGCCGCTTGCGGAATAGCCTGCCGGATTCGCAACCGGGAGGGTCGACATGGGCTATGAGGAATTCCACCGCCGCTCCATCGAAGACCCCGAAGGGTTCTGGGGCGAGCAGGCGCAGGCGATCCACTGGCACAAGGCCCCGGACCGGATCCTCGACTATTCGAATCCGCCGTTCCGCAAGTGGTTCGTCGGCGGCGAGACCAACCTCTGCTTCAATGCCGTCGACCGGCATCTCGACGCGCGTGGCGACCAGCTCGCGCTCGTCGCGATCTCGACCGAAACGAACGAGACGCGCGAGATCACCTACGCGCAGCTGTACCGCGAGGTCAACGATTTCGCGGCCGTGCTGAAAGCGCTCGGCGTCGGGCGTGGCGACCGCGTCGTCATCTACATGCCGAACATGGCCGAGGCCGCGTTCGCGATGCTGGCCTGCGCGCGCATCGGCGCGGTCCACTCGGTGGTGTTCGGCGGTTTCGCCGCGCACAACCTCGCGCTGCGCATCGACGATGCGAAGCCTGCGCTGCTGATCGCCGCCGATGCGGGCAGCCGCGGCGGCAAGGTGATTCCGTACAAACCGCTGGTCGATGCAGCCTGCGCGGAAGCGCAGTCCCCGCCGCCGCACGTGCTGATCGTCGATCGCGGCCTCGATCCCGGCTACGCGCGCGTCGAAGGGCGCGACGTCGATTACGCGACGATCCGCGCGCAGCACGCCGGCACCGATGTGCCGGTGGAGTGGCTGGAGTCCAACGAGCCCAGCTATCTGCTCTACACCTCCGGTACCACCGGCAAGCCTAAGGGCGTGCAGCGCGACGTCGGCGGTTATGCGGTCGCGATGGCACTGTCGATGTGGTCGATCTACGACATCCGCCCGGGGCAGGTGATGTTCACCACGTCCGACGTGGGCTGGGCGGTCGGCCACTCGTACAACGTCTACGGCCCGCTGATCGCAGGCGCGACGGTGATCCTTTACGAGGGTCTGCCCTTCAGTCCGGATGGCGGCATCTGGTGGAAGATCTGCGCCGACTACGGCGTGCGCACGATGTTCTCCTCGCCGACCGCGATCCGCGTGCTGAAGAAACAGGATGCGAAGTTCCTGACCCGGTACGACCTGTCGAAACTCGAATACCTGTTTCTCGCCGGCGAACCGCTCGACGAACCCACTGCGAGCTGGATCAGCACCGGCCTCGGCGGCACCACGATCATCGACAACTACTGGCAGACCGAAACCGGCTGGCCGGTGCTGGCACTGATGCCCGGCGTCGAACTGAAGCCGGTGAAGTTCGGCTCGCCGGGCCTGCCGACGCCGGGCTACGACCTGCGCGTGATCGATGAAGCCACCGGCGAACGCGTGCCGCCCGGCACCAAGGGTGTGCTGGTGATCCAGCCGCCGCTGCCGCCGGGCTGCATGACCACGGTGTGGAACGACGACGCGCGTTTCCTGTCGAGCTATTTCTCGCATTTCAAGGAGCTGCTCTACAGCTCGCTGGACTGGGCGATCCAGGACGAAGACGGCTACACCTTCATCCTCGGCCGCACCGACGACGTCATCAACGTCGCCGGCCATCGACTCGGCACGCGCGAGATCGAGGAATCGGTGTCGAGCCATCCGGCCGTCGCCGAGGCCGCGGTGATCGGCGTCGCCGACGAACTGAAAGGCCAGGTGCCGATCGTGTTCGTGACGCTCAAGCAGGCATCGGCGGACGCGGACGCGCAGCACGCTACCGCGGGCGAGATGATGCGCACCGTCGCCGACCAGCTCGGCGCCGTCGCGCGGCCGGCGCGGGTGTACGTCGTCAATGCGCTGCCGAAGACGCGCTCGGGGAAATTGCTGCGGCGGTCCCTGCAGGCGCTGGCGGAGTCGCGCGACCCCGGCGATCTGTCGACGCTCGACGATCCCAACGCGCTGGAGGAAGTGCGCCGCGTGCTGGCGCGCGGCGCCGACGCGGGCTGAGCCTTCAGTCCGCCGGCGCGACGCCGGTGTAGTGCGCGCGCGGGCGGATCAGCATGCCGAGCTCCTGCTGCTCCAGCGCGTGCGCCAGCCAGCCGGCGAGGCGGCCGGCCGCGAACATGCACAGCGCAGGCGTGGCGGGCAGGCCGTGCACGAAACAGATCGCCGCCAGCATGCCGTCGATGTTGGGAAGGCGTCCGCTGGTCTCGGCCGCGGAGGTGAGCACCGCTTCGACCTGCTGCATGCGGGCATCGTCCGCATGACGCGCGCGCAGCATCGCCAGCACTTCGGCGGCGCGCGGATCGCCTTCGGGATACAGCACGTGATGGAAGCCGGGCAGGTCGTCGCCGCGTTGCCAGCGCTCGGCGACGAAGGCGGCAGGCGAGGGTGCATCGCAGGCCTCGCGGATCAACGCATGCGCGCGCGCGGTCGCGCCGCCATGGCGCGGACCCGACAGCGCGGCGAGTCCCGCGCAGACGGTTGCATGCAGATGCGCGCCGGTGGACGCGACCACACGCGCGGCGAAGGCCGAGACGTTGAGTTCGTGGTCCGCACACAGCACCAGCGCTGCGCGCACGAGATCGGCGAAGGCCGCGTCGCCGGGACGCCATGCATCAGCGAGCAGTACGTGGACGGGGCGCGCATCCGGCGTGCCGGCGACCAGCAACGCCGCGTTCTGGCGCAGCAATGTGGCCGCGACGCCGCGCTTGGCCGCCGGCGCGGCGCTCAACGAATGTCGAAGATCCGGAGCGAGCAGCGGGATCGCGGCCATCGCACGTTCGATCGGCGGCAGGGTGGCATCGCCGGCGATCGCGGCGACGCGCGCGGGCCAGTCGCCGGTCGCGGCGTCGAAGGGATCGGCATCGCCGCAATCCCACAACAGCCGCGCGGTGTCTTCGAGCGTGGCGCCGCTGCGGACCATCGCGACTGCGGAACGTCCGCGGTAATACGGACTGTCGGGTCGGATCAGCGAGATCCGCGTTTCCATGACCGGCAGGCCGCGGTCGAGGCTCTGCGCCGCCCCGCGCGCCGCGCCACGGCCTGCGCGCTTGCGCTGGGTCAGGCGCTCGACGTCCTGGCGCAGGTACACGCGGCTGCGATGGTCGGCGCCGGGGCGCGATTCCAATAGGCCGCGGCTGACGTAGGCGTAGAGCGTCGCGGTACTGATGCCGAGCGCCGCGCAGGCTTCGGCGGCGGACATCAGGTCGCCATCGTTCGCATTCACAGTGAATCCCGATGTATTGATTGATTCGATCAAGATTGATCAACCATTCGGATGGTGCCAGATTGCACGCCATCGCGGTACACCGCAGCTCCGGAGTCGCACCCATGACCACGCTTTCCGCAGGCGCGAAATTCCGCGCCGCGCTCGCCGCCGAATCGCCGCTGCAGGTGATCGGCGCGATCAACGCCAACCACGCACTGCTGGCCAAGCGCGCCGGCTTCCAGGCGATCTATCTGTCGGGTGGCGGCGTCGCCGCGGGCTCGCTGGGTCTGCCGGATCTGGGCATCAACACGCTCGAAGACGTGCTGATCGACGTGCGCCGCATCACCGACGTCTGCGATCTGCCGCTGCTGGTCGACATCGACACCGGCTTCGGCGCGAGCGCGTTCAACATCGAGCGCACTGTGAAGTCATTGATCAAGGCCGGCGCGGCGGCGTGCCATATCGAAGACCAGGTCGGCGCCAAGCGCTGCGGCCATCGTCCGGGCAAGGAGATCGTGTCGCAGGGCGAGATGGTCGACCGGGTCAAGGCCGCGGCCGATGCGAAGACCGATCCCGATTTCTTCCTGATCGCGCGCACCGATGCGATCCAGGTCGACGGCGTCGACGCCGCGATCGAACGCGCCATCGCCTGCGTCGAAGCAGGCGCCGACGGCATCTTCGCCGAGGCCGCCTACGACCTCGACACCTATCGCCGCTTCGTCGATGCCGTGAAGGTGCCGGTGCTGGCCAACATCACCGAGTTCGGCGCCACGCCGCTGTTCACGCGCGACGAACTGGCGTCTGCGGGCGTCGCGATCCAGCTGTTCCCGCTGTCGGCGTTCCGCGCGGCGAACAAAGCCGCCGAAGCGGTGTACACCGCGGTGCGTCGCGACGGTTCGCAGCAGGCCGTCGTCGGCACGATGCAGACCCGCGAGGAACTCTACGAGCGCATCGGCTATCACGCGTTCGAGCAGCGCTTGGACGCGCTGTTCGCGTCCAACAAGTAGGAAGCCGCCCAATGTCCTGCTGCGCTTGCCGGCTGGCGCGCGTGCGGTGCTCGGAATGCTCACGTACCGCCCGTACGCTGCGCTTCCTGCGCTCCGCCACGCACCACCCGGCCGCGCTCGCGACGGACCTTGAGCAGCTTCCAAGCAACTCCCGATCTTTCCATCCGTGCCCGCGGGCATCCAACGGAGATTCCAGATGAGCGACACCGCCACCACCGCCCCCGGCTTCAAGCCGAAGAAGTCCGTCGCGCTCAGCGGCACGGCAGCCGGCAACACCGCGCTGTGCACCGTCGGCCGCAGCGGCAACGATCTGCACTATCGCGGTTACGACATTCTCGATCTCGCGCGCACCAGCGAGTTCGAGGAAATCGCCTATCTGCTGGTCCACGGCAAGTTGCCGACCGAAGCGGAACTGCGCGGCTACAAGGCCAAGCTGAAGTCGCTGCGCGGCATTCCGGCGGCGGTAAAGTCGGCGCTCGAGGAGCTGCCGCCGTCGGCGCATCCGATGGACGTCATGCGCACCGGCGTGTCGGTGCTCGGCTGCGTGCAGCCGGAGAAGGACGACCACAACCATCCGGGTGCGCGCGACATCGCCGACAAGCTGATGGCGTCGCTCGGTTCGATGCTGCTGTACTGGTATCACTGGAGCCACAACGGTCGCGCGATCGATGTCGAGACCGACGACGATTCGA
The DNA here is from genome assembly GCA_029959605.1 of Lysobacteraceae bacterium PS02340. Taxonomy (GTDB): domain Bacteria; phylum Pseudomonadota; class Gammaproteobacteria; order Xanthomonadales; family Xanthomonadaceae; genus Luteimonas; species Luteimonas flava. Next base: position 20,682 of record JASCOC010000014.1, read on the forward strand.
TCGGCGGGCACTTCCTGCATCTGCTGCACGGCCACGAACCGCGCGAGTCCTGGGTCAAGGCGATGCACACCTCGCTGATCCTGTACGCGGAACACGAGTTCAACGCATCGACGTTCGCCTGTCGCGTCATCGCCGGCACCGGCAGCGACATGCACAGCGCCGTCACCGGCGGCATCGGCGCGCTGCGCGGCCCGAAGCACGGCGGCGCGAACGAAGTCGCCTTCGAAGTGCAGAAGCGTTACGACACGCCCGACGAAGCGGAAGCCGACATCAAGGCGCGCGTGGAGAAGAAGGAAGTGATCATCGGCTTCGGCCACCCGGTCTACACCGTCAGCGATCCTCGCAACGAAGTGATCAAGCAGGTCGCCAAGGAGCTGTCGGACGAAGTAGGCAGCCGCAAGATGTACGACATCGCCGAGCGCCTGGAAACGGTGATGTGGGACATCAAGAAGATGTTCCCGAACCTCGACTGGTTCAGTGCGGTGAGCTACCACATGATGGGCGTGCCGACCGCGATGTTCACCCCGCTGTTCGTCATCGCACGCACCGCCGGCTGGAGCGCGCACGTCATCGAGCAGCGCATCGACGGCAAGATCATCCGTCCGAGCGCGCACTACACCGGCCCCGAGGACCAGGCGTTCGTGCCGATCGCCGAGCGCACATAACGCCGTCCTGCACCGGTCCCCGCATGCGCGGGGATCTCGCGTTTCCGCTCCTTCGGAATTGTTGAAGCCAGCCATGAACAGCCAGCACCGCAAACCCCTTCCCGGCACGCAACTCGACTGGTTCGACGCGCGTGCGGCCGTCGAAGCCCTCGCGCCCGGCGCGTACGACAGCATGTCCTACACCGCACGCGTGCACGCCGAGAATCTGGTGCGGCGCTGCGAACCGGCGCAGCTCGACGATGCGCTGCGCCAGCTGATCGAACTGCGGCAGGACATCGACTTCCCGTGGTATCCGGCGCGCGTGGTCTGCCACGACATCCTTGGACAGACCGCGCTGGTCGATCTGGCCGGTCTGCGCGATGCGATTGCCGACCAGGGCGGTGATCCCGCGAAGGTCAATCCGGTCGTGCCGGTGCAGCTGATCGTCGACCACTCGCTGGCGGTGGAGTGCGGTGGCTACGATCCGGATGCGTTCGCGAAGAACCGCACGATCGAAGACCGTCGCAACGCCGACCGCTTCCACTTCATCGACTGGACCAAACTCGCGTTCCACAACGTCGAGGTGATTCCGCCGGGCAACGGGATCATGCACCAGATCAATCTGGAGAAGATGTCGCCGGTGGTCTACGTCCAGGACGGCGTCGCGTTTCCCGATACGTGCGTCGGCACCGACAGCCACACGCCGCACGTCGATGCACTGGGCGTGATCGCGATCGGCGTCGGCGGACTCGAAGCCGAGAACGTCATGCTCGGCCGCGCGTCGTGGATGCGCACGCCGGAGATCGTCGGCGTCGAACTGGCAGGCCGTCCCGGTCCCGGCATCACCGCGACAGATGTCGTGCTGGCGCTGACCGAATTCCTGCGCAAGTCGAAGGTGGTCGGCGCGTATCTGGAATTCCGTGGTCCCGGCGCGGCTGCACTGTCGGTCGGCGACCGCGCGACGATCTCCAACATGGCGCCTGAGTACGGCGCGACCGCCGCGATGTTCTTCATCGACGACAACACCCTCGACTATCTGCGCCTGACCGGCCGCGAGGACACGCAGGTCGCGTTGGTCGAAACCTATGCCAAGGCCGCCGGCCTGTGGGCGGATTCGCTGGCCGGCGCCGAGTATGTGCGCACGCTGCACTTCGACCTGTCGAGCGTGGTCCGCAACATGGCCGGCCCGTCGAACCCGCACAAGCGTGTGGCGACCAGCGATCTCGCCGCCAGCGGCATCGCCGGCGCATGGGAGATGCCGCTTGAGGGCACGATGCCCGACGGCGCGGTGATCATCGCCGCGATCACCAGCTGCACGAACACCTCGAACCCGCGCAACGTCATCGCCGCCGCGCTGCTGGCCCGCAACGCGAACGCGCGCGGCCTCACGCGCAAGCCGTGGGTCAAGAGTTCGCTCGCGCCGGGCTCCAAGGCCGTGCAGCTGTATCTCGAAGAAAGCGGTCTGCTGCCGGATCTCGAGCAGCTCGGCTTCGGCATCGTCGCGTTCGCCTGCACCACCTGCAATGGCATGAGCGGCGCGCTGGATCCCGCGATCCAGCAGGAGATCATCGACCGCGATCTGTACGCGACCGCCGTGCTCAGCGGCAACCGCAACTTCGACGGCCGTATCCATCCCTACGCCAAGCAGGCCTTCCTCGCGTCGCCACCGCTGGTGATCGCCTATGCAATCGCCGGCACCGTGCGCTTCGACATCGAGAAGGACGTGCTCGGCATCGACCACGACGGCAACGCGGTCACGCTCAAGGATCTCTGGCCGTCGGATGAAGAAATCGACGCCGTGGTCAAGGCCAGTGTCAAGCCGGAACAGTTCCGCGCCGTCTACGGCCCGATGTTCAAGTTGCACGTCGACACCGGCGAGCGCGTCGCGCCGCTGTACGACTGGCGCGAGATGAGCACCTACATCCGCCGTCCGCCGTACTGGGAAGGTGCGCTGGCCGGCGCGCGTACGCTCACCGGCATGCGCCCGCTCGCGGTGCTCGGCGACAACATCACCACCGATCACCTGTCGCCGTCGAACGCGATCATGGCCGACAGCGCGGCCGGCGAATACCTTGCGAAAATGGGCGTGCCGGAAGAGGACTTCAATTCCTACGCGACCCACCGCGGCGATCATCTGACCGCGCAGCGCGCCACGTTCGCCAATCCGAAGCTCGTCAACGAGATGGCGATCGTCGACGGCACCGTGCGGCAGGGCTCGCTGGCGCGCATCGAACCGGAAGGCCAGGTCGTGCGCATGTGGGAAGCGATCGAGACCTACATGGACCGCAAGCAGCCGCTGGTGATCATCGCCGGCGCCGACTACGGCCAGGGCAGCTCGCGCGACTGGGCGGCTAAGGGCGTGCGTCTGGCGGGCGTGGAGGCGATCGTTGCCGAAGGCTTCGAGCGTATCCACCGCACTAACCTGATCGGTATGGGCGTGCTGCCGCTGGAATTCCAGCCCGGCGTCACGCGTCTGACGCTCGGCATCGACGGCACCGAAACCTTCGACGTCACCGGCGACCGCACCCCGCGCGCAATGCTCACGCTGGTGATCCACCGCCATGACGGCACGCAGCTGTCGGTGCCGGTGATCTGCCGCCTCGATACCGCGGAAGAAGTCTCGATCTACGAAGCCGGTGGCGTGCTGCAGCGGTTTGCGCAGGATTTTCTGGAGTCTTCGAAGGCGGCCTGACAGATGCGTGGACTGATACTGATGCTGCGTCCTCCTGTCGACGTCGGCGACGAGATCATCCTGTGCGTGCACAAGGAGGCACTTGCCGACCGGATGAGCGGAAAATTCGTGACGCGGGCGCGCCTGCACCAGTCGGTGTCACTGAAGTTCGAGGATACGGAAGCGAACCTCGCAGCGCTGCGGCGCGTGGGAAACAGGCTCAGCGCGCATGCGTTCGAGTTCGTCTACAACAGGATCAGGAATGGTGGTGACGGCGGGCATTGGGTTCTCTTGCCGCGAGGCGGGGTGCCGCAGTTCCAGGAAGTGCGCGATCTCGTCCAGGCTGAATTGCGTTGCGAAGGACTGGATGTCGTAGGTCACACCGCGCATATGACGCTTGCTTACGGCGTCGGTGCTTCACCAACGGAAAGCTTCGAGATCGAGCCGATTGTCTGGCCGGTCACCGAGATCGAACTTGTCCGTGCTGGTGCGCAAGCGGAGTACGGCTACGACACGTTGTACCGCTGGCCACTCAAGTCTCCGAGACAAACCGCACTCTTCTGAGTGTTCTCAATTCGCGCCAACACGTTCGACGGATCCCATGGCCTACATCCCCCAACTCCGCATCCCCGCCACCTACATGCGGGGTGGCACGTCGAAAGGCGTGTTCTTCCGCCTCGAAGACCTGCCTGCGGGCGCACAAGTGCCCGGTCCTGCGCGCGATGCATTGCTGATGCGCGTCATTGGTTCGCCCGATCCCTATGCCAAGCACACCGACGGCATGGGCGGCGCGACCTCGTCGACCAGCAAGTGCGTGATCATCGGGCCTGCGTCGGTGCCGGATCACGATGTCGACTATCTCTACGGACAGGTGTCGATCGACACCGCGTTCGTCGACTGGAGTGGCAACTGCGGCAACCTCAGCACCGCCGTCGGTCCGTTCGCGATCGCCAACGGCTTCGTCGATCCGGTGCGCATTCCGCGCGACGGCACCGTCGCGGTGCGCGTCTGGCAGGCGAACATCGGCAAGACCATCATCGTGCACGTGCCGGTGGCGGACGGGCAGGTGCAGGAGACCGGTGATTTCGAACTCGACGGCGTGACGTTCCCGGCCGCGGAGATCGTGCTGGAGTTCGTCGATCCCGCCGACGAAGGCGAGGGCGACGGCGGCGGTGCGATGTTCCCCACCGGCCATCTCGTCGACGATCTCGACGTGCCGGGCGTCGGCATGCTCCGCGCGACGTTTATCAATGCCGGCATTCCGACGATCTTCGTCGACGCCGCCTCGATCGGATACACCGGCACCGAGCTGCAGGACGCGATCAACGGCGACGCGAAAGCGCTCGCGATGTTCGAGACGATCCGCGCGCACGGCGCGGTGCGCATGGGCCTGATCGGCGATGTGACCGAGGCGCCGAAGCGCCAGCACACGCCCAAGGTCGCGTTCGTCGCGCCGCCGCGCGATCACGTGGTGTCGAGCGGCAAGGCGATCGCGGCCGGCGATATCGATCTGCTGGTGCGCGCGCTGTCGATGGGCAAGCTGCATCACGCGATGATGGGCACGGCTGCGGTCGCGATCGGCACGGCGGCCGCGATTCCCGGCACGCTGGTGAATCTGGCCGCGGGCGGCGGCGCGCGCACGTCGGTGCGCTTCGGGCATCCCTCGGGCACCCTGCGTGTCGGCGCGGAGGCGGTCGAGGTCGACGGCCAGTGGACCGTCGCCAAGGCGATCATGTCGCGTTCGGCACGCGTGCTGATGGAGGGTGCGATCCGCGTGCCCGGCGACACCCTGGGCTGATCCCTGCAGCGCCGCAGGCGCGTCGAACGCCATTCGCGGCGAACGTGTCGCGCGTCGCGGTTTCGACCTTGGTCTGACTGGCTCCGCGCCACCCCGCATGCAAGGGTCCCTGCGGGGGACGGCCACACCGTCAGTGAAAGGGGACGAAGCGATGGAGATCGCGATCGCGGTACCCGCGAAGACCGACGCGGGCCGGGCGGAAATCGAGACGCGCGCGCAGCGCCTGCCGGCCGCACTGCGCTCGCTGCTATTGCTCGTCGACGGTCAACGCGGCGCGGTGGAACTCGATGCCATCGCGCGCCGGCTGCATGCGCCGGCCGATGCACTCGGACAACTGGCGGCGCTCGGGCTGGTCACTGCATCGGGCGCAGGCGTCCCGCATCCAGCCGGTGCTGCAGCGTCGATCCACGAAGCGCGCAGCGACAGCGATGCGCAACGCCATCTCATTCTCTATGCACTGATGCACGATGCGACGCGCGCGCATCTCGGGCTCGTCGGCGGATATCTCACCCAGCTCAAGCTGGAACGCGCCGACGATGCGGCCGCGCTCGAAGCCCTGTTGCCGATGCTGCAGACGGCGCTGACCAAGGCGCGCGATGCGCGCGTGGCAGCAGAAATCATTGCAGGCATACGCGCCGCGGCGGACACCGGCGCAGGCGCAGGCGCAGCGTAAGCAGGCCCGCCGCAGCACATCGAACCGGCGCGCCGCAGGATGCGACGCGCCAGTTCGACGGATCGATCAGACCAGGCCTTCGGCCGTCATCGCCGCGCGGACGCCGTCGTCGGCGAGCATGCGCGCATCGAACGCGTGCAGATTGTCGAGTCCGCCCAGATCGAGCTTCAGACGCTTGGCCCACTGCAGGGTCACGAACAGATACGGATCGGCAATCGAGCGCTTACCGGTGAGGTAGTCTCGGCCGGCGAGCTGTGCGTCGATGCGCTCATAGAGACCGCGGATCTTCTGCATCGCGTGCTTGCGCGTGCGATCCACGGCATCCGCGTCGTCCAGATACTTCGTGCTGCCGAACAACGGATGGAACGCGGGGTGCAGATCGGCATTGAGCAACGCCAACCAGCGGTTGACCTCGGCGCGGCCCTTGGGCGTGCCGTCGCCACCGAGCTTCGCATCGGGATGGCTGTCGGCCAGATAGTTGAGGATGGCGGCGTTCTGGGTCAGCACCCAGTCGCCTTCGACCAGCACCGGCACCGCACCGGCGGGATTGAGCGCGAGGAACGCGGGTTCCTTCATCTGCGTCGCGTCGACGACGCGCGCTTCGAACGGCGCGCCGATCCACTGCAGCACGATATGGTCGGCCAGCGAGCAGGCGCCGGGCTTGGTATGGAGGATGCGCATGGCGGTCCGGTGGTTGAACGGGGCCGCCATCATGCGCCGGGCGTCGCGGGCGGGGAAGCCGGCGACGCGGCGCGGATCAGCCGCGCTCGCTGTCGGCGGTCGGACGCGCCGGGCGCAGCGACTGCACGCGCAGGAAGGTGTGGTCGCCGATCGTCGCCACCTGATGCGCGCTGCGCCAGGCCGGGGCCGCGATGGCATGGGCCATGAAGTGGCTCGCGCCGGGCACCACCTGGCGGCGTTGCTCGGGCGGCAGCGCCCAGTTGCGCTCCGACTCCAGCGCCACGCTGACCGCGCGGGTCCAGGCGTTGGTATTGGCCAGACGCGTGTTCGGCGACAGGATCGTCGGCGCGAACTGCTTGCGCGCGGTCACCACCTCGCACATGGACTCGCCCCACAGACCGCTCTCCTGGCGGCGCAGGGCCACCTCGGCAACGGCTTCCTGTCCACGGACGGACTGGTCGCGGGCTTCCAGATACACCGTCGTGCTCAGACAGAGCGAATCGGCGGCGGGGGGCGGCAGCACGGAGGCCAGCCACATCACCCATTCAAGTTTCATCAACGACTCCTTGCTGCGTTGCGCCGGGCCGCACGTCGTCGTCCTCCTTACGGAAGACACGCAGACGACTGCAGAAACCGGCATGGCGTATTGGGGAGGGCGGCGGACTCTGTGGTGCGCTTGATCGCCCGGGCACCGAAGTCCGCAGAAGGCGGGTCGGGCCGGTGTCCCGCCGAAGGGGGCGGAACGAAGTGACGGCACGGTAGCCCCGGTTTTTCGAATCAAACGTGAATGCGGGGCACTGGTGCCGGGGAGATTTGTGTGGCTGGACCGCCGACTTCACGAAGCCTATTCAGGTTTATCGCGGTCGCATGGCGCTCGAGCCGACCGCCGCGTCATCAAATCCGGAACCTGAACAGGACGGCATTTTCTTCAGAGATGCGCCGCCAGACGGCTCGCCTGTGCGATCGCGCGCTTGGCATCGAGTTCCGCAGCCACATCGGCGCCGCCGACCAGATGCACGACGGTACCGCTGGCCTGGAGGGCGTCGAAGAGGTCGCGACGCGGTTCCTGGCCGGCGCAGATCACGACGTGATCGACGTCCAGCGTCTGCTCCACGCCATCGACGCGGATGCGCAGGCCGGCATCGTCGACGCCGAGATATTCGACACCACCGAGCATGGTCACGCCCTTGGCCTTGAGCGTGCTGCGATGGATCCAGCCGGTGGTTTTGCCGAGCCGCGCACCCGGGCGACCGGGACTGCGCTGCAGCAGCCACAGCGTGCGTGCGGGCGGCGCGGGCGCGGGCGGGACGAGGCCGCCGGGCTGTTCGAAGGTCAGATCGATGCCCCATTCGCGCATCCATGCGGCCGCGTCGAGACTCGGCGACCGGCCCGCGTGTTCGACCAGAAACTCGCCGACATCGAAGCCGATGCCGCCGGCGCCGATGATCGCCACGCGCGCGCCCGGCACGACGCGGCCTTCGATGACGTCCACGTAGCCGACTACCTTGGGATGGTCGCGGCCGGGGAAGTCGACGGCGCGCGGCACCACGCCGGTCGCCAGCACCACGGCGTCGAATCCGGCCAGATCGTCGGCCGCGACGGCGGTCGACAGGCGCACATCGACGCCGGTCTCGACCAGCCGCGTGCGGAAGTAGCGCAGCGTCTCGTCGAACTCTTCCTTGCCCGGAATACGCCGGGCGAGGTTGAACTGGCCGCCGATGTCGGCCGCCGCATCGAACAGCGTCACCGCATGCCCGCGTTGCGCGGCAACCGTCGCGCAGGCGAGACCCGCCGGGCCGGCACCGACCACGGCGACGCGCAGCGGCGTCGCGGCAGGGAAATAGTTGAGTTCGGTTTCCGCGCACGCGCGCGGATTGACCAGGCAGCTCGCGGTGCGGTTCTGGAACACGTGGTCGAGGCAGGCCTGGTTGCAGGCGATGCAGGTGTTGATGCGCTCGGGCGTGCCGGCGCGCGCCTTGGCGACCCATTGCGGATCGGCCAGCAGCGGCCGCGCCATCGACACCATGTCCGCCGCGCCGCTGGCGAGAATGCGTTCGGCGACGTCGGGCATGTTGATGCGGTTGGTCGCGATCAGCGGCAGCGTCACGTGCGGCCGCAGCTTGGCGGTGACGCCGGCGAACGCGGCGCGCGGCACCGAGGTCGCGATCGTCGGCACACGCGCCTCGTGCCAGCCAATGCCGGTATTGATCAGCGTCGCGCCGGCGGCTTCCACCGCCCGCGCCTGCTGCACGATGTCGTCCCAGGCGGAGCCATCGGGCACGAGCTCCAGCATCGACAGGCGGTAGACGATGATGAAGTCGTCGCCGGCGGCCGCGCGCACTCGGCGCACGATTTCGGTGGCGAAGCGCATGCGCTGCGCGGAGTCGCCGCCCCAGGCGTCGTCGCGCGCATTGGTGCGCCGGCTGAGGAACTGGTTGATCAGATAGCCCTCGCTGCCCATCACCTCGACGCCGTCGTAGCCGGCCTCGCGCGCGAGCTTCGCGGCATGCGCGTAGGCATCGATCGTGCGTTCGACACCGCGCGCCGACAGCGCCCTCGGGGTGAAGGGATTGATCGGCGCCTTGATCCGGCTCGGTGCGACCTGCAGCGGGTGATAGCCGTAGCGGCCGGCGTGCAGCAGCTGCAGGCAGATCTTCGCGTCATGGCCGTGCACGGCCTCGGTGACCTGCCGGTGCCGCCGCGTTTCCCAGCGCCACGACAGCTTGCCGCCGAAGGGCTTGAGCCAGCCGGCGATGTCGGGCGAGAAGCCGCCGGTGACGATCAGGCCGACGCCGCCTTCGGCGCGCTCGGCGAAGTATCGCGCGAGCTTGGGGAAATCCGCGGCGCGGTCTTCGAGACCGGTGTGCATCGAGCCCATCAGCACGCGGTTGCGCAAGGTGGTGAAGCCCAGATCGAGCGGCGCCAGCAGATGCGGATAGGAAGCGGCGACAGGCTGGCCGGAGGCTGGCGTCATGATCAGGATACGCGTGCGTATGGATCGCCCAGCGTGCCGGGAAAGGCGCGTCCGGGCAAGCGCGACGGACGCAGGCGACCACGGGCGGGCTGTCAAGAGTTGCCAGTGCCGGGCCGCGCCCTGAACATGTCGCGCCCCGCATCAGGGACGGCTGCCATCCAACCTTTCCAGGACTACCTGCGCGACGGCATCGTCGCCGCCGATCTGCCGGACCTGCATCCGCTGCTGGCGGCGCGCGAACAGCTGCGCGCGTTCTCGACGCTGTTCCATGGCGGCGAGGAGATCGTGATGGTGCGCCTGCTGGTGCTGCGCGCGATCGGCGAACGTGGCGACGCGCCGGACTGGTCGCCGCAGGAACTGCGCGAGCATTTCGCCTGGCTCGATCCGGTCAAGTTCGACACGGTGATCGGCCGCCTCCGCGACAACGGCCTGCTGACCTGGGACGCGCATAGCCAGCGCTACCGCATCAGCCCGGTGGGCCGCCAGGCGCTGTCGGCGCTGGGCCTGCTGGTTCAGTTCAATGCCGAAGGCGACGAACTGGCCTACGTCACCGCGCAGCTCGCGGCTGGCCAGGCTGTCGGCAAGGTCGGTGCGGCTGACCTGCAGCATCTGCTGTCGCGACTCAACGAACTGCGCGAGGATTTCGACCAGGCCGTGCTCAGCGGTTCGGAGCACCGCATCCGCCAGGCCGCGGACACCTTGCAATCGGTGTGGCACTGGGTGGAGAAGGGCACCGAGCTGATCCGCGCGATCGCGGCCGACGAGGATCTCGACGTCGCCACGCATCGCGTCGCGCAGCAGATCGGCCGCGCGCAGAGCGCGATGCTGCGCCAGGCGTCGGTGTTCCAGCGCGCCTTGAACCAGCTCGACCGGCATCGTGTGCATCTGGGCGCGAGCGGCTTGTCGTCGTCGGACGTCAACCGCTTCCTGCGCGCCTGCGATCCAACCGCGCTCGCCGACATGACCACCGATGCGTTGACCATCGCGCCGCAGCCGGCGTTCGTGCTGGGGCCGATCGCGCTCGACGTCGCTGAGTACGAACTCGTCGAACGCGAGCGCGAAGCCGCCGACGAGGCCGGCCTGCCGCCGCCGCGCGAGGCGCCGGAAGACCTGCAGGCGCCGGTCGCCGCCGACGACTACGCGCACGCCGCGCAATGGCTCGACCAGCTCAGCGCGCTGGATGTGGCCGCGCCACTCGGCGACTGGGTGCCGCAGGACAGCTTCGCGGTCAGCGCGTATCGCCTGTCTTTGCTCGGCCTGATCGGCGATGCCGGTGCGGAGAACCGCAGCGGCGTCAGTGCGCAGCTCGCGCAGTTGCCGATGCAATGGCGCGTCGACCCGGCATTCGAGCGCATCGACCGTGCCGGCGTCGCCCTGATGAGCCGCGGGCGTCTGCTGCCCGCGGGCGTCGACGACGCGGCCGCGCCCGACATCGACATGCCCGACATGACCGCGCACGGCGTCACCGACGACGTCGACAGCGACGATGCCGTTGCGCCCGTCGCGCGCCGTCGCCGCGCCGCCACACCTTCCGCGGAGACCGGCACCTCGCCGGCACTCGCACGACGCAAGAAGACCGCATGACCGACTCCACCGCTTCCCTGATCGCGCGGCTGCTCGCCGAGCGCTGGCTGCCGCGCGAAGACCGCGCCGTGCGCCAGATGCTGGTCGATGCCGAGCTGCGCGAGGACATCGACCGCCGCCTCGCGGCCGCCGGCCTGCGCCTGCTCGAACATCCGTATGCGGCGCACGTCGCGGTCGGCATCGCGCGCCAGCACGAGGCCGACGTGTTCGGCCACGGCGACGCCTGGGCCGCGAGCAACCTGCAACTCAGCCGCGATGCGCTCGCGCTGCTGGTGGTGCTGTGGTCGCTGCTGGTGCTGCCCAAGCGTCAGCGGCAGATCGCACGCCAGCAGACCGATCTGTCGCAGGACCAGGAGCAGATGTTCGCCGAGCTCAAACCGGTGCCGGTCGGCGCAGAAGTCGTCGAGCCGGTCAACGAACGCACTTTGCTCGCAGACTTCGGCGCGCAACTCGGCGGCAAGGGTCGTATCCACATGAACCTCGGCACGCTGCAGCGGCAGGGCTTCATCGCGCGACGCAAGGAGCGGATCCACGAAGGTCCGCTGCTCGATCTCGCGTTCGATTACGAGCGCATCGCCAGTCGGGTGATGGACGGCGCACTGGCGCACGTGATCGCCGAGAGCCGCGGGGGCCAGGGACTGGACATGGACGACGCCGGCGATCCGGACGACACGATCCGCGATGCCGACATGACCGAGGAGGCGCAGGCCGATGTTTGAGTTCCGCAGCCTCGAAGTCGTGCATTGGGATTACTGGCAGCGCTATGCCCTGCCGCTCGATGCCTCGATCATCACCGTCGTCGGCCCGAACGGTTCCGGCAAGACCACGCTGCTCGACGCGCTGCGTACGCTGCTGGCGATCGACGATCGCGACATGGCGCGCGACTACAAGACCTATCTGCGCCACAACGGCAAGCCGTTCGCGTGGCTGCGCGCAGTGGTCAGCAATCCGGTGGATCGTCGCGGCCGGCGCGCATTCTTCCCGTGCATGGACGAGCAGGTGACCATCGCCTGCCGCGTGCGCAAGCGCGGTGGCGACTGGACCCGCGATTACCAGATTGTCGCCGGCGACGTGCCGGTGGAAGCGCTCGATGCCGGCGGCGAATGGCTGGGCGTGCGCGACTATCGCGTACGTCTCGCGGGTGCCGGTCTGAGTCGCGCGATCTGTCGCGTGCTGACGCTGGAGCAAGGCGCCACCGACAAGCTGTGCCAGCTGTCGCCGCGCGAACTGCTGCAACTGGTCTTCGACGTGTTCGAGGACAAGGCGGTGATGGACGACTACCAGCGCGCCCGCGCCGAGCAGTTCGACATCGACAAGGAAATCGCCGAACTGCAGCAGGGCCTGGCCGAACTGCACATGCGGCTGGAATCGTCGCGCGCCGATGTGCGTTCCTACGAGGACGGCATGGCGCTGCGCAACCAGCGGCAGCTGCTGGAGGCGGAGATCGCGCCCAAGGTGGAACTGGCCGACCTGCGCGCGACCATCGACGGCGCCAAGCCGCGCCTGACCGGCTTGCGCCGTGGGCTGCGCGAACGCCATGCGGCGCACGCTGCGCTGCAGGCCGAGGACGCGGCATCGATCGACGCGCGCGCCGGCCTGCAGCAGTCGATTGCCGACGCACGCGCGGCTTTGCAATCGGCCGAGACGCGGTTCACCGGCGCACGCGATCAGGCGCGCGATGCCGAGCAACTGGTGCGTCGCCACGACGAACTCGCGCGGCTGCAGGCCGAACGCGGCGGCGCGGATGTCGATGCGCTCAGTCGCGAGGTCGAACAGGGCCGGCGTCGTCAGGCCGAGTTGCGCCTCGAGGCCGAGCGTGATCGCGCGCGCGGTGGCGAGATCGCCGCGCAGGTCGCCGCGCTGCGTGGCGGCGGGCGTGTCGTCGAGCCCTTCGAGCGCGAGTTCCGCGCCGCGCTCGATCGCGCCGACATCGGTCATGCGGTGCTCACCGAACTGGTCGAGATCGCCGATCCGCAATGGGCCGTCGCGCTCGAGGCCGTGCTCGCGCCGTACCGGCATCTGCTGGTGCTCGATTCGTCGAAGGATGCGCGTGCGGCCTGGCAGCTCGGCGAGCGCCTGCAGTACCGGCACTTCGTCGTCGCCGAACGCGCGCCGGCCGGTCCGGCGACGCGCGGCTCGCTGCTCGAAGTCGTGCGCTTCAATGCCGATCCGCCGGCGTGGCTGCCGCGTCAGCTCGATCGCGTGCAGCGCGTCGCCGATATCGAAGCCGGCCAGCGCCTGCCCAAGGGCCAGGATTGGATCACCGCACAGGGCTATCTGCGCGAGCATCGCGGCGGTCGGCACATCGGCGGCGGCCAGCATCACTTCGGCAGCGGCGCGCGCGAGGCACGGCTCGCGTCCTTGCACGCCGAAGCCGTCGCCTTGCAGGACCGGGCCCAGACGCGCGAGAACGCGCTGACCGCGCTCGGTCGCGAAGTCGATGCGGCGCAGTCGCGCCTGCTCGGTCTCGACGCCGGCCAGGAACTGGTCACGCGCGCGGCCGAATTCGCCGATGCGCAATCGCGCCTGCCGGCGCTGGCCGAGGCCGCGCAGGCGGCCGCCGAATCATTGACCGACGCGCGCGTTGCGCTGGATGCCTGCGAGCGGCTCGACAAGGACGGCAGCATTGCCGCCGCCACGCGCGCGGGCGAACTGCGCACGCTGGCGCAGGAACTGCGCGACCGCAGCAGCCAGATCGCGCAGGAGCGCGTGGCGCTGGTGCAGCGTCTGGTCGATTTCCGCAAGCGCCGTGCGCGCATGCCGGCTGCGTGGCGCACGCGCGACGCGCTGCGCGAGGCACGTGATGCGTACGAGAGCGCAGGCGCAGTGCGGCGAGAACTCGAACGCATCGATGAACGACTGGCACGCGGCAGCTTCGTCGAGGACGCCGCCTGCGTAACGATGCGCGACAAGTTCGCCGCCGACCACGAGGCACTGGAGGCGGCGATCGGCAAACGCGAAGCGCATCTGCACCGCGCGCGCCGGCTCACCGAGGACGCGCGCGGCGCCTACATCAACGTGCTGCGCGCGACCGTGCGCCGCTACCGCAAGAACCTGACCGCGCTCGGCGAACTTGCCGGCATCGGTGTCGACGTCGGCATGCCGGAACTGGCGAACGAGGATGTCGCGCTGGCCCAGGCCGGGCTCACCGTGCGGTTCGATTTCGACCGCAAGGGCTGGATCGGCCTCGACGACGGCGAAGCGTCCGGCGGCCAGCAGGTGATGAAGTCGCTGCTGCTGCTGGTCGCCTTGCTGCGCGACGAAGACCAGCCAGGCGGCTTCGTCTTCATCGACGAACCGTTCGCACATCTCGACGTCGCCAACATCGAAAAGGTCGGCCGCTTCCTGCGCAGCACGGACGCGCAGTACATCCTGACCACGCCGATCACCCACAACCTCAACGTGTTCGAGCCATCGGATCTGGTGCTGGCCACCAGCAAGCGGCGCGCGGGCAGTGCGTGGGCGGAGCCGGTCGCGGTGCTCAAGCGCGACCGGACGGATTCCGTCGACGCCGCGGCGTGATCGCGCCCGGTTGAAGTGTCGCAGGCCGCGCTGGATTTACAGCGGCGCGGCCGGCGGCGCGACGTCGCGCGGTGCGAACAGGGGCAGGGTGCGGCCGCATAGCGGTCCGATCAGCAACGCGAATGCCAGCGTGCCCCAGCCGACATTGCCACCCAGCCACCAGCCGGTGGTCAACACCAGCGCTTCGACGAGCGTTCTCGCGATCCAGATCGGCACGCCCGTCCGTGCGTGCATGCCGGTCATCAGGCCATCGCGTGGCCCGGCGCCGAACTGCGCACCGATATAGAGACCCGTCGCCAGCGCCAACAGCACGAGCCCCACGGCGAACACGCAGACCTGCAGCGCGAGGCCATGGATGTCGGGCAGCAGCCACAGGCCGAGTTGCGCGCTCGGGCCGATCAGCAGGACGTTGAGCAGAGTGCCGAGGCCCGGCGTCTGCCGCAGCGGCAGCCACAGCACGAGCACGCCGATGCCGATCAGGTTCGTCACCAGTCCGAACGACAGGCCGCTCTGCAACGAGATGCCCTGGGTCAGCACGTCCCAGGGCGCGACGCCGATCCCGGCGCGGACCATCAGGCTGATGCCGATGCCGTAGCAGAACAGGCCGGTCAGCAGACGCGCCAGGCGTTCGACGCGCGAGGGAGATGCTGTGGGCATCCGGAGTTCCAAAAGCGGCTATGAAAAAACGTCCGGCCCCAACGGGCCGGACGCGTGATCCCGACGACTGTGCTTGAAGGTCAGACCGTGCGGATCATGCCCAGCCGGCGACGACCAGCTTGCCGATCGTGCTGCCCGATTCGAGCCGGCGATGCGCTTCGCGCAGCGTCTCCGCATTGATCGGCGACAGCATGTCCGACAGCGTGCCGCGCAGCGAACCGGCGTCGATCAGCTCGGCGACGCGCGCGAGAATCCTGCCCTGTTCGGCCATATCCGCGGTGCGGAAGCGCGGGCGCGCGAACATCATTTCCCAGTGGATGCCGATGCTCTTGGCCTTGTAGGGATCGCCGATCTTCAGCGCGCCGGACGGCTCGACGATCAGGCCGACATGGCCCAGCGGTGCAAGCAGTTCGCCCAGCGCGGTCCAGTAGCGATCGGTATCGGCGAGATTGAGCGCAGCGTCGACGGTCTCGAAGCCGAGCGCCTGGAGCTGCGGCGCAAGATCCTCGCGGTGGTCGATGACGTGGTCGGCGCCCATGACGCGGCACCACGCGATGGTCTCCATGCGCGACGCGGTCGCGATCACGGTGAAGCCGGCCCGCTTCGCCAGCTGGATCGCGATCGATCCGACACCACCGGCGCCGGCGATGACCAGCAGCGTCTTGCCATCGCCACCACTGTCGATGTCGAACGGCATGCGCTGGAACAGCAGCTCCCATGCGGTGATCGCGGTCAGCGGCAGGGCGGCGGCCTGGGCGAAATCGAGCGAGTCGGGCTTCTTCGCGGCGATCCGCGCGTCGACGAGCTGGTATTCGGCGTTGCTGCCGGGACGGGTGATGTCGCCCGCGTAATAGACGGCGTCGCCGACCTCGAAGCCCGTCACCTCGCCGCCGATCGCGTCGATCACGCCGGCCGCGTCGTAACCGAGCACCTTCGGTGTCGCCTCGGTCTGCGGTTTCGGTGCGCGCACCTTGGTGTCGACCGGATTCACCGAGACCGCCTCGATGCGCACGCGCAGGTCGTGCGGGCCGGGCTCGGGCAGATCGAGTTCGACATCCTGCAGCGACTGCGGATCGTCGATCGGGAGATAGCGGGTCAGGGCGACGGCTTTCATGGGAATCCTCGGGAAGTGGAGCGGCCCGCGCATTGTCGACCCCGCGTGTTCCTGTCGAACAGCGATAGGATCACCAATCACCTTCAAGGGATTCTTTCGAATCAATGGACCGGATCGGCGACATCGCCCTGTTCCTGCGCGTGCTCGACACCGGCTCGATCAGCGCCGCGGCGCGCAGCCTCGACCTGTCGCCGGCCTTGGCGAGCCAGCGTCTGAAGCGGCTCGAGGATGCCCTGGGCGTGCGCCTGCTGCACCGTACAACGCGGCGGCTGCATCCCACGCCCGAGGGCCTGCGGCTGGCCGGCGAGGGACGCGCGCTGGTCGAAGCACTCGACGGTCTCGCGGGCAGCCTGCGCGAAAGCGGCGGTCAGGCGGTGGGCGGCACGCTGCGGGTCACGATGTCGGCGTCGTTCGGCCGCCAGCACATCTCACCGCGCCTGCCGCGCTTTCTCGCCGCGCATCCAGGCCTGCAACTCAGCGTGCATATGAGTGACCAGCAGGTCGATCTTGTGCGTGAAGGCTTCGATCTCGCGATCCGCATCGGCGATCTCGACGACTCGCAGCTCGTCGGACGGCAGATCGCAGCCAATCCGCGCGTCCTCGTCGCCTCGCCGGAGTACCTGGCGAGGTGCGGCATGCCCGCGACACCGGCGGATCTCGCCGCGCACGCGTGTCTGGTGCTCGTCGGCAGTCGGGGTCGCCAGGATCGTTGGCAACTGCGCGACGGCGCAGGCGGCGAATCGGTCGTCACCGTCGCCGGGCCACTGGAAAGCAATCTCGGTGAAGTGCTGCGCGACGCGGCGCTGGAGGGGGCGGGTATCGCGATGCACGCGCTATGGCATGTGGTGAACGATCTGCAGTCGGGACGCCTGGTGCGCGTGCTTCCACGGCACGCGCCGCCGGAAACCGGCATCCACGCGGTGATGCCCGATCGCATCTTCGTGCCGCCGCGTACGCGCGCATTCGTCGCGTTCCTGCAGGCGGAGTTCGGATCGGCGCCGCACTGGCTCATGTCACCCGCGGACACCCGTTAAGGCGGGCAGTCGTCATGAGCCGGAAAACGTCAATTCCGCATAAAGCAACGGTTAAGAGCGCGGCAACGTTCTTGACGCCACGCGCACATCATCCTCATGACAATTCCGCCGCGTTGAGGTTCCTGACCAAACCAAAGCCAAGATGAATACCCGGCGGCCGGGGTGTAGGAAGCTCTCAACCGTTATGTTAGCGTTAACAACGTCTTCACGCTGCTGACTTTAGGCTATGTGCAAGGCGTTTGCGTTTGACGCCTCAACCGATGCCATGACGCATTCCCCCTTTTCTAGGAGCTGAAAAAACATGAACAAGAAACTCCTCTGCGCCGCGCTGCTCGGCGGTCTTGGTCTGGCGGGTCACGCCAGCGCCCAGGAGTTCGACGACCGTTGGTACCTCACCGGTTCGACGGGCTTCAACTTCCAGGCAGAAGATCGCCGCACCGACGACACCCCGTTCGTCACGCTGGGCATGGGTAAGTTCATCAGCCCCAACTGGTCGATCGACGGTGAGCTGAACTACCAGAACCCGGGCTTCGACAGCTCGGTCGAAGGCGCCAACAACGATCTGAACTGGAGCCAGTACGGCATCTCGGTCGACTTCCGCTACCACTTCATCTCTGAAGGCCGTGGCTGGAATCCGTACCTGCTGGCCGGTGTCGGCTACCAGCGTTCGGAAGAAGAGTTCGACGCGTTCCCGAGCCCGAATTCCCCGGGTCAGCGCGAAGAAGGTAACTTCGCTGCCAAGGTCGGTGCCGGTCTGCAGACCACCTTCGACAAGCGCGTTGCCGTGCGTGCCGAAATCGCTTACCGCGCCGACTTCGACGACAACAGCGTCGCTGCAAACGGTGCGCGTGACTGGGCGGGCTATCCGCACAATGCGGAAGAAAGCTACTTCGGTGACGTAATGGCTTCGGTCGGCGTCGTGATCCCGCTCGGCCCGCCGCCGGCTCCCCCGGCTCCGCCGGCTCCGCCGCCGCCGCCGCCGGCTCCGCCGACCGCTCCGCCGCCGCCGGCTCCGATCACCATCGATCTGAACGGCGTCAACTTCGACTTCGACCGTGCGACGCTGCGTCCTGACGCGGTGGCAATCCTCAACGAAGCCGTCGAAATCCTGAAGCGTTACCCGGAGCTGCGCGTTGAAGTCGCCGGTCACACCGACTCGGTCGGTACCGATGCCTACAACCAGCGTCTCTCCGAGCGTCGCGCCAAGGCGGTCTATGACCACCTTGCCAGCAACGGCATCATGGCCGACCGTCTGGTGGGTCCGACCGGTTACGGCGAAAGCCGCCCGATCGCGCCGAACACCAACGCCGATGGTTCGGACAACCCGGAAGGCCGTGCGCGCAACCGCCGCACCGAGCTGAACGTTCAGAACTAAGAACGTCCGGTCGTGACACCAGAAAGCCCGGCCTCGTGCCGGGCTTTCTGTTTGTGGGGCCGAATCTTTCTCCGTTTCCGGATTGCTGTGGCGACGCGGTTGCGCGGTCCCGGCCAATCCGCAGCGCGACGCTGCACGTACGCGATATCGTGAATGCGCGAACGTCCAGTTTTCCCTTGTATGGCGTGTACTTGCCGCCTACACTTCAGGCCAATTCGACCTCGGGGATTGCCTCTCATGCGTGCTTTGTTTTTGTTGCCTCTGCTGGCGCTTCCACTCGTCGGCCATGCCGCTGACTGCAGCACGCTCGACACCCGCACCGCACGCCCCGTGCAGGCCACCGTGCTCGAGCCCGTATCTCCCGAACTCGCCGCGCCGACGTATCGCCTCGGCACGAGCGCCGTGCTCGCGCGCGCCTATGACGAGGCGCAGTCCGCCGAGCAGGTCGTGCTGCGTCTCGAGATCGAGAAGTGCCAGAACGTCGCGATGGCTGCGCCGGCTGCAGGCGCCGTCAGTGCCAACGATCCGGCTGCCTACGTCAAGCAGACCGAGTTCGACAACACGCCCTACCGTTTCAACATGACCCAGGGCGGCAAGCGCATGACCGCCGACGATTTCGACGCGTGGATCAAGGCCAACGGTTACACCGTCGGCAGCCGTCGCGCGGATCCGAACGCGCCGGCTGCACCGGCCGCTGCGGAAACCGCACCGCCCGGCGAGACCCCGCCCGTCGAATGAGTGCTGCGCGTCTCTGCATCGACGGTATGACGACGGCCCGCGCAAGCGGGCCGTTCGCATGTCGAGGTGCCGTGTCTTGAAGCCCGTCGTGCGTCCGCCGCGCTACGGCCTCGCGCGCGTGCTGTCGAAGCGCGGGCTGTGTTCGCGCAGCGAAGCCGAGCGGCGTGTACGCGAGGGGCGTGTGCGGGTGGCCGGCAGGATCGTGCGCGATCCGGAATTTCCGGTGGCGCTGGACGCGTCGAACATCGTGCTCGATGGCGATACGGCGCGCGCAACCGCGCAGCAGTACCTGGTGCTCAACAAGCCACGCGGGCTGGTGACGACCGCCCGAGACGAGCACGGCCGCGACACCGTCTATCGCTGTTTCGACGGCGCGGACCTGGGCTGGATCGCGCCGGTCGGCCGGCTCGACAAGGCCAGCGAAGGCCTGCTGCTGTTCACCAGTGATCCCGCATGGGCCGCTCGTGTCACCGATCCCGAACAGGGGCCGCAGAAGACCTATCACGTGCAGGTCGATGGCCTGCCCGACGACGCCTTGCTCGAAGCGCTGGTGCTCGGCGTTGACGACGCGGGTGAGCGACTGCAGGCCGCGTCCGTAAGCCGGCTGCGTCAGGGCGCACGCAACGCCTGGCTGGAGATCGTGCTCGACGAGGGCCGCAACCGGCAGATCCGCCGGCTGCTCGCTGCGCATGATCTGGGTGTGCTGCGACTGGTGCGCGTCGCGATCGGCGATCTCGCGCTGGGCGATCTGGCCAAGGGCGCGTGGCGTCCCTTGGCGGCCGGCGAAATCAGCGCGCTGGCGCGTCCGTCGGATCCCGCCACCGGCTGAGGCGCGTCGCGAGCAGGGCTTCGACGACTTCGCGTGCGCGCACGTCGCCTGGACCCCGCGCATCGTGACCCTTGCCCTTGTCGTGATTGCAGCGTGCGCAGGCGAGCGCGAGGTTGCGTGGATCGTCCGCATCGTCGCCGACCTGCGCAGTGAGCGCCGCCGCCGCGCGTCGGCCGAACCAGGCCTGCGGCACCACGTGTTCCAGCGTCGCGAGCCCGAGCGGCTCGCCGTCGTCGCGCACCTGCAGCGCGCTGCGGCAGTGCAGGCAGCGCGTCGACCAGATGCCGTCGTCGAGCCCGGCGAGGGCATCGGTCTGCGCCGCGAGCAGCAGGCGCCGTCGCAACGCGGCCCGCATGGTTCAGGCCTTCAGCACACCCAGCTCGTGGCCGATGCGGGTGAATGCATCGATCGCGCGGTCCAGGTGTTCGCGCGTGTGCGCGGCGCTGATCTGGGTGCGGATGCGCGCCTGGTCCTTCGGCACCACGGGGAAGAAGAAGCCGATCGCGTAGATGCCTTCCTCGAGCAAGCGCTGCGCGAAGCGCTGCGCGAGCTTGGCGTCGTAGAGCATCACCGGGCTGATCGGATGCACGCCGGGGCGCACGTCGAAGCCGGCGTCGGTCATCCGCTCGCGGAAATAGCGGGTGTTATCGACCAGCTGCGTGCGCAGATCGCCGGCGGCGTCGAGCATCTCGAACGCCTTGATGCCGGCGGCAACCACGTGCGGCGGCAGCGAGTTCGAGAACAGGTACGGGCGCGAGCGCTGGCGCAGCAGTTCAATGACTTCGCGTTTGGCGGTGGTGAAACCGCCGAGCGCGCCGCCCATCGCCTTGCCGAGCGTGCCGGTCACGATGTCGATCTTTTCCAGCACGCCCTTCACTTCCGCCGAGCCACGGCCGGTGTCGCCGAGGAAACCGGTCGCATGGCATTCGTCGATGTGCACCAGCGCGTCGTACTTCGCAGCCAGCGCGGTGATTTCGTCGAGCGGCGCGATGAAGCCGTCCATCGAGAACACGCCGTCGGTTGAAATGAGGATCGTGCGTGCGCCATCGGCGCGTGCCTGCTGCAGCTGCTTTTCCAGATCCGCCATGTCGCAGTTGGCGTAGCGGTAGCGCTTGGCCTTGCACAGGCGGATGCCGTCGATGATCGACGCGTGGTTGAGCGCGTCGGAGATGATCGCGTCCTCCTCGCCGAGCAGCGGCTCGTACAGGCCGCCGTTCGCATCGAAGCACGCGGCGTAGAGGATGGTGTCCTCCTTGCCGAAGAAGTCCGCGATGGTCTGCTCGAGCTGCTTGTGCAGATCCTGCGTCCCGCAGATGAAGCGCACCGACGCCATGCCGAAGCCGTGCGTATCGAGCGCGTCCTTGGCCGCGGCGATGATGTCAGGATGGTCGGCCAGCCCCAGATAGTTGTTGGCGCAGAAATTCAGCACCGTACGGCCGTCTTCGAGCGTGATTTCGGCCGACTGCGGGCCGGTGATCACGCGCTCGGCCTTGAACAGCCCGGCGTCGCGGATCTCGTCGAGGGTATCGGCGTAGCGCTGGGTATTGGAGACGGCGGCCATCGGGCATTCCGGAAACGGGAAGGCCGCGATTCTACCAAGCGCTCGTCAACGGACTCGCGGCGCTCCCGTCGCCGGCGACGGAGGATGCGCAGCGCGCCACTGCGTCCAGGCCGCGTCCAGTGCAGCGATCGACGCGGGCAAGCCGTACTGCGCGCCGTGCGCGGCGAGCCAGCCGTCCATGTCGCCACCGTCTGCCAGAAATGCGGCGATGCTGCCGAACACGGCCGGGTCGTCGCCGGAAGCCAGCAGGAAATCGGCGACGCTGCGGGCCTGCGCGTAGAACCAGGCGGCATCCCCGGCCAGGCGCTGCGCCTCCGGTCCGGAAATCACGTGCGCGCCGGGGCCCATGGCAGTCAGCTCGGCCATGCGCACGGCCATCGGATGCGGCATCGCGAAGAACGTAGCGAGCTTTTTCAGATGCGCCGAGGCTTCGGGTGCACGCAATTTTTCGCGCCGGGCGTCGGTCATCGTGTCCGATTCCATCAGCACGGCCGCAAGCTCGTCGAGCCAGTCAGGGCCCGGGCCGCCGTAGTGCGCGGATGTCGTGGGTGCCGCCGGCTCCGACACAGGCCAGAAGCTGCGGATCAGCAGCATGTGACCGATTTCGTGACGCAGTGAACTGCGATCGACCGCATTGTCCGGCGTCGCAGCAGTTGGAGCGGGCAGTGCAGCGTCGATGCGCGCCTGGCGTTGCGCGTCATCGAGATCGGGCATGCGCGCGCGCAGCTGGCGCTCGACCGCCGATCGTTGCAATGCGCGGCGCCCGTCCGCGTCGAGCCAGGGCAGTTGCCACACGGCGCCCGCGTTCGTCAGCGCGTGCCGGTCCGCATCCGAAATGGCCTGTCCCGCACCCGCTGCAATGAGCGCGCCGCGCGGCGCGGATCGGCCGAAGTAGGTCGTGAAACTCTGCGCCGCGAGTGCGGCGTCTTCCGCCATCTGTGTGGCTGCCTCGGGTGACGCGGCGTAGAACCAGCCTTGGGCCGAGGCCACGCAGTCCAGCGTCGGCGTGTCGGCCAGGACCGGGCAGTCGGCGTCCTGCGCGAGCGATGCGGTCGCGACGCAAGTGAGCAGCAGTCCAGCGGTCAGCATGTTCCGGTGTCGCATAGACGTCCCTGTCGAATGATCGAACAGGGACCATAGGCGCGACGCGAGGCCGGCGGAACGTGTCGTACGTCATGGGCGACACGCGGCGCCTCGCCGCGTGTCCCGCGGCGCTCAACGCCAGTCGAGAACGACCTTGCCCGACTTGCCCGATTCCATCAGGTCGAAACCCTTCTGGAATTCATCCGCCGGCAGCTGGTGGCTGAGCACCTTGCCGAGCGGGAAACCCGACAGCACGAGCTGGGTCATCTTGTACCAGGTCTCGTACATCTTACGGCCGTAGATGCCCTGCACGGTGAGGCCCTTGAAGATGATGCGGTCCCAGTCGATGCCGGCGCCCTTGGGCAGGATGCCGAGCAGCGCGACCTTGCCGCCGTGGTACATGCAGTCGAGCATGTCGTTGAACGCGACCGGGTTACCGCTCATCTCCAGGCCCACGTCGAAGCCCTCCATGTGGAGGTCCTTCATGACGTCCTTGAGCGAGGTGTTCGACACGTTGACCACGCGCGTGGCGCCCATGTCGGCGGCGAGCTTGAGGCGGAAGTCGTTGACGTCGGTGACCACCACGTTGCGCGCGCCGATGTGCTTGCAGATGCCCGCGGCCATCACGCCGATCGGGCCGGCGCCAGTGATCAGCACGTCCTCGCCGACGACATCGAACTCCAGCGCGCAGTGCGCGGCGTTGCCGTAGGGATCGAAGAACGCGGCCAGCTCGCTCGGAATCTGGTCCGGGATCGGCCACAGGTTGGTCGCCGGCATAACCACGTATTCGGCGAACGCGCCGTTGCGGGTGACGCCGATGCCGACCGTGTTCGGACACAGGTGCGGCCTGCCGGCGCGGCAGTTGCGGCAGTGGCCGCAGACCAGGTGGCCCTCTGCCGACACGCGCTGGCCGACTTCGTAGCCGGTGACCGCCGAGCCCAGCTCGACGATGCGGCCGACGAACTCGTGGCCGATGACCAGGCCCGGCGTGATCGTGCGCTGGCTCCACTCGTCCCACAGGTAGATGTGCAGGTCGGTGCCGCAGATCGCGGCCTTCTCGACGCGGATCAGGACATCGTTCGGGCCGGGGGCCGGCACCGGCACTTCCGCCATCCAGATGCCTTTTGTCGCTTCGCGCTTGACCAGCGCCTTCATTGTCTGGGCCATTGTGTCGTGTCTGCGGATGCCGGAAAGAGCCGGCGATTATACGGCGCGGCCCCGTCGCGGCCGTGCTGCACCCGCACGTCGGCCAGCCGGCGTTGGCCTGCGCCGGGCGGGCGGGTTGGCTAGACTTGGCCCCCCGTCACGATCCACAGGACCACCATGCGCCATCCGTTACTGGCCGCGACGCTGCTGGGCGTCTTCTTCAGTTGCAGTGCGCCGGGCGTGGTGGCGGGCGAGGGCATGTGGGTGCCGCAACAGTTGCCCGACATCGCGCCGGCGCTGCGCAAAGCCGGATTGAAGCTGGATCCGAACCGCCTGGCCGATCTGACCGGCGACCCGCTGGGCGCCGTGGTCTCGCTGGGCGGCTGCACCGCGAGCTTCGTCTCGCCGCAGGGTCTGGTGCTGACCAACCACCACTGCGCCTACGGCGCGATCCAGCTGAATTCGACCCCCGAGAACAATCTGATGCGCGACGGCTTCAACGCCGCGGCGATCAGCGACGAGATTTCCGCCGGCCCGAACGCGCGCATCTACGCGCTCGACAGCATCCAGGACGTGACCGCCGAAGTCCGCGCCGCGATCGAAGCCGCGCCCGACGGCCTGGGGCGCACCACCGCCCTCGACACGATCGAGAAGACCCTCGTCGCGCGTTGCGAGGCCGATGCCGCGTACCGCTGCCGCCTGTACAGCTTCCTCGGCGGCAACAGCTATCGGCTGTTCCGCAACCTCGAGATCCGCGACGTGCGCCTGGTGTACGCGCCGGCGGGCGGCATCGGCAGCTTCGGCGGCGATGTCGACAACTGGATGTGGCCGCGCCACACCGGTGACTTCGCGTTCTACCGCGCCTATGTGGGCCGCGACGGCCGCCCGGCCGACTACGCCGAGGACAACATCCCCTACACCCCGCAGCGTTTCCTGCGCCTGGCCGACAAGCCGCTGCGCGAGAACGATTTCGTCATGGTCGCCGGTTATCCGGGGCGCACCAGCCGCTACGCCTTCGCCGACGAGTTCTCCGAGACCGTGGCCTGGCGCTACCCGCAGATCGGCCGCCATTACCGTGCGCTGATCGATCTGGTCGAGACGCGCGGCAAAGAAGATCCCGAGATCGACGTGCGCTACGCCAGCGCGGTGCGCGGCTGGCAGAACACCCTGAAGAACTACGAAGGCCAGCTGCAGGGCTTCGAGCGCATCGGCGCGCTGGCGCGCAAGCAGTCCGAGGAAACCGCGGTGCTCGAGTGGCTGCGCAGCCGCGGCAGCGATGGCGCGGCCGCGCTCGACGCGCATGCGAAGATCGTCGCCCTCGACGCCCAGGCCAAGGCCACGCGCGAACGCGACCTGGTGCTGTCGCTGCTCGACAACAGCGGCCTGCTGTCGACCGCCAATCGCCTGTACCGCCTGTCGATGGAGAAGGAAAAGCCCGACGCGATGCGCGAGCAGGGCTACCAGCAGCGCGACCTGCCGGCGATCGAGGGTGGCCTGAAGCAGATGGACCGCCGCTTCGTGCCGGCGATGGACCGCGAGCTCACGCGCTACGCGTTGCTGCAGTACATCCAGCTGCCGCCCGAGCAGCGCATCCAGGCCATCGACACCTGGCTGGGCGGCAACGACGCGGCCGCGATCGACCGCGCGCTGGACCGCCTGCAGCGCAGCACGCTGGCCAACAGCGACGAGCGCCTGAAGTGGTTCGCCGCCGATCGCCACGAGTTCCTGCGCAGCCGTGATCCGGCGCTGATGTATGCCGCGGCGGTGACGCCGGAACTGCTGCAGATCGAACTCGCGTCCAAGGCCCGTGCCGGCGATCTGCTGCAGCTGCGTCCGACGTATCTGCAGGCCGTCGCCGATTACCGCGCCGGCCGCAAGGAGGCCGTGTATCCGGATGCGAATTCCTCGCTGCGCATCACCTTCGGCAACGTCGTGGGTTACACCAACCTCGCTGGCGCCCAGCAGACGCCGTTCACGCGTCTGGAGGAAATTCCGCCCAAGGCCACCGGTACCGAGCCCTTCGACGCGCCCAAGGCGCAGCTCGATGCGATCGCCGCGCGTCGCGATGGCGGGCTCGCGGATCGCCGCCTGCGCAGCGTGCCGGTCAACTTCCTGTCCGATCTCGACGTCACCGGCGGCAATTCCGGCTCGCCGGTGCTCGACGCCGACGGTCGCCTGACCGGCCTGCTGTTCGACATGACCTGGGAAGCGGTGGTGTCGAACTGGGTGTTCGATCCGGCGATGACGCGCAC
This sequence comes from Lysobacteraceae bacterium PS02340, assembly GCA_029959605.1. Lineage (GTDB taxonomy): Bacteria > Pseudomonadota > Gammaproteobacteria > Xanthomonadales > Xanthomonadaceae > Luteimonas > Luteimonas flava. The sequence continues at coordinate 47,018 of JASCOC010000014.1, forward strand.
GATTTCGGTCGACCAGCGCTACATCCGCTGGGTCATGCAGGAAGTCGATCCCGCGCCGCGCCTGCTGCAGGAAATGAGCGCGTCCGCGCGCTGATTTTTCGTGCGCGCGCCAGGTCCGTGTGCCCGGCGCGCGCTGCATCTGCGGTCGGGATCCCGGCCGTTCCGGCAGTGCCCCTCCCGTAAACTGTCGCGCCGGCATCGCCGGACGCCCCCCATTCGAGGAACCGCGCGATGAGAATCCTGCTCGCCCGTCATGGCGAAACGCCATGGAATGCCGAAGGCCGTTACCAGGGACAGGAAGACATCCCGCTGTCGGAAGTCGGTGAACGTCAGGCGACGCTGCTGGGCGCACGTCTGGCCGATGTGCGCATCGATCGCGCGGTCGCCTCGCCGCTGTCGCGCGCCGACCGCACTGCGCGGCTCGCGCTCGGCGCGACCCGTGCGTCCATGCTGGCGACCGATCCGGGCCTCGCGGAAATCGCGCACGGCACCTGGGAAGGCCTGCTGGCCAGCGAGATCCGCGAGCGCGATCCCGAGCGCCTGACCGCCTGGCGCGACGCGCCCGATACCGTGCAGATGCCCGGTGGCGAATCGCTGCAGCAGGTGTTCGACCGCGCCTGGCCCGCGTTCGCGCGCGCCGTTGACGGCCTCGGCCCGGATGACACCGCGCTGATCGTCGCCCACGACGCCGTCAACCGCGTGATCCTGTGCCGCGTGCTCGGCATTCCGCTCTCGCGCCTGTGGACGTTCCGCCAGGCACCGACGACCTTGAATCTGCTCGAAGGCCCCGACGTCGATCATCTCGACGTCGTGCGGCTCAACGACTGCGCGCACCACACCGCGTTCTTCGGCGAGGCGGTCCACCGCGCGCTATGAGTGAATCCCGTTCGCTGGCCGACTGGCTGTCGGCGATCGAAGCGCGCCACCCCACCGAAATCGAGATGGGCCTCGACCGCGTTGGCGCGGTCTACGCGCGCATGGACTGTGGCCGTCCCGCGACGCAGGTGATCACGATCGCCGGCACCAACGGCAAGGGCTCGACGGTGGCCTTCGTCGAGTCGATCGCGCGCGCGGCGGGTTGGCGCGTCGGCGCGTACACCTCGCCGCATCTGTTGGCCTACAACGAGCGCGTGCGCATCGATGGCGTGGACGTCGACGACGCCGCGCTGGTCGAGGCGTTCGAGGCGGTCGAGGCCGCGCGCGGGGACACGCCGCTGACCTATTTCGAGACCGGCACGCTGGCGGCGCTGTGGCTGCTCGCGCGTGCGGCGCTGGATCTGGCCGTGCTCGAGGTCGGCCTCGGTGGCCGGCTCGATGCGGTCAACATCGTCGAGCCCGATGTCGCGGTGATCACCACGGTCGGCCTCGATCACCAGGACTGGCTTGGTGACGACGTCGAGACGATCGGGCTGCAAAAGGCCGGCATCGCGCGCGCATGGAAGCCACTGATCGTCGGCGATACCGATCCGCCGGCCAGCGTGTTGCGGCACGCCTACCGCATCGGCGCGGTCGCGGTCCGCGGCGGCAGCGATTTCCTGTACGCACCGACCGATGCAGGCACCTGGATCTGGCGCGAGGTCGGCTTCGAAGTCGAGCTGCCGATGCCGACGCTGGCCGCGCCGGTGCAGTTGCGCAATGCGGCAGTCGCGATCGCCGCGATCCGTGCGCTGGATCGCGATCTCGACGATGCCGCGCTCGCGGCCGGGATCGCCGGCGCCACGGTGGCCGGCCGTCTGCAGCGCTTCGACCGGGATGGCGTGGAGATCGTCGTCGACGTCGCGCACAACCCGCAGGCTGCGCAGGCGCTGGCCGACTGGCTGATCGCGGCGCCGGCGGCTGGGCGCACAGTCGCGGTGTACGCCGCGCTCGCGGACAAGGACGCAGCCGGCGTGGCCCGGGCGCTGGCGCCGTCGATCGCGCACTGGCATCTGGCCGGATCGACGCTCGCCGGGGCACGCGGACAGGACGCCCCCACGCTGCGCGCGCGCCTGTCCGATGTACTGGGGGACGCGGTCACCACTCACGTCGACGTCGTCGCGGCGCTGGCACCCGCGCTCGACGAGGCCGCGCCCGGCGACCGCATACTGGTGTTCGGCACGTTCCACGCCGCGGCGGCCGCCCTGCAGGTGTTGCAGGGCAGGCGTTAAGAAGCAGGACGGGACGGCGCGTATAATTCGCGCGGCACCCGTGTCCGGATCCCGCATGTCGCCTGCATTGAAACAACGCCTGATCGGCGCCGCCGTGCTGATCGCGCTCGCGGTCATTTTCCTGCCGATGCTGATCAAGGGCCCCGCGCCCGCGAGCGGCCTGCCGGACATGTCGCTGGATGTGCCCGACGCGCCGACCGGCGACTACAAGACCGTCGACCTGCCGCTGATCGCGCCGCCCCCGGCGCGCGAGGGCGGCGCACTCGCCGGCGCGACTCCGGTGGCGGAAACCGCGCCCGCCGCGCCAGCAGCCACGCGCCCCGACGGCAGCGCGCTGCCGACCGTCGACACCTCCGAACAGGACAATCCGCTGCCCGCGACCGTCGCCGGTGGCGGTTACGCGGTGCATTACGCCGCGTTCGCCAGCGAGGCCGATGCCGAGGCGATCCTGCGCCAGCTCGGCGGGTCCGGCCTGCGTGGCTATCGTGAAGGCTTCACCCTCAACGGCAAGCCGGCCCAGCGCGTGCGCCTGGGGCCGTATGCCAATCGCGCCGATGCCGAGATCGTCCGCGTGCGCGCGGCGCAGGTCCGCGACGACGTGACCCCGCGCGTGGTCGCGCTCGATGCGGGCGCCCGCCCGGACGTGCCGCGCCCGGAAACGCCGGCAGCGACACCGACGCCGGCGCCCGCCGCGTCGCGCCCGACGGCTGCGCAGACGCCTGCCGCGCCGACCACCGAACAGTTGCCCGAAGACGCGCCCGCCGCGCGGGCGCCTGCACGCACGCCGCCGGCGCAGATACCGCCCGCCACGCCTGCGACGCCGCCGGCACCGCCCGCCGCGGCGCCGACGTCCGGCACCGGTTTCATCGTGCAGCTGGGCGCCTTCAGCAACGCGGCCGAAGCCAACCGTCTGCGCGATCGTCTGCGCGGCGCCGGCATCACCGCGTTCACCGATTCGGTCGACACCGACAAGGGCCGCCTGACCCGGGTCAAGGCCGGTCCGGTCGCGTCGCGCGGCGAAGCCGACCAGCTCAAGACGCGCGTCCGCAGCGCGGTGGGCGTCGACGGTCTGGTCCGCTCGCACCCCTGACCGGCGCCGCAAGACACGTCGCCCCACACTTCATACCGGCGCGTTCGCGCGCCTCAAGCAGAACTGGAAATCGAACATGTGCGGGATCGTCGGGATTGTCGGAACCTCTGAAGTCGCAGCCGCGTTGTACGACGGCCTGACGGTGCTGCAGCACCGCGGGCAGGACGCGGCCGGCATCGCCGTCGCCAGCGGCACGGTGATGCGCGTGCACAAGGGCAACGGCCTGGTGCGCGACGTGTTCGACACCAAGGCGATGGATCTGCTGCAGGGCCGCGTGGGCATCGCGCATTGCCGCTATCCCACCGCAGGCAGCGAGGGCCACGACGAAGCGCAGCCGTTCTACGTCAACTCGCCCTACGGCATCGCGCTCGCGCACAACGGCAACCTGGTCAACACCGACCAGCTGCGCCAGCAGGTGTTCGAGACCGATCGCCGCAACGTCAACACCGAATCGGATTCGGAAGTGCTGCTCAACGTGTTCGCGCACGAGCTCGATCGCGAGAAGGCACTGACCCCCGAAGCCGCGTTCCGCGCCGTCGAAGGCGTGAACCGCCGCGCCAAGGGCGGCTACGCCGTGGTCGCGACGGTGCTGGGTCTGGGCCTGGTCGCGTTCCGCGATCCGCACGGCATCCGTCCGCTGGTGCTGGGCAAGCGCGAGACCGCCGAAGGCACCGAATACGCGGTGGCATCGGAATCGGTCGCGCTCGACATCCTCGGCTTCGAACACCTGCGCGACGTCGAGCCGGGCGAGGGCATCGTGATCACACCGCGCGGCGAATTGCACCATCGCCAGTGCGCGCCGCAGCAGCCGCACGCGCCGTGCATCTTCGAATACGTGTACTTCGCGCGCCCGGACTCGATGATCGAGAACATCTCGGTGCACAAGGCGCGCATGCGCATGGGCGTGACCCTGGGCGAGAAGATCCTGCGCCTGCGGCCCGACCACGACATCGACACGGTGATCCCGATTCCGGACACCTCGCGCGACGCGGCGCTGGAAATCTCCAACACGCTCGGCGTGAAGTACCGCGAGGGCTTCATCAAGAACCGTTACGTCGGCCGTACCTTCATCATGCCGGGGCAGGGCGAGCGCGCGAAGTCGGTCAAGCGCAAGCTCAATCCCATTCCGCTGGAATTCCGCAACCGCGTGGTGCTGCTGGTCGACGATTCGATCGTGCGTGGCACCACGTCCAAGCAGATCGTGCAGATGGCGCGCGACGCCGGCGCCAAGAAGGTGTATCTCGCCTCGGCCGCGCCGCCGGTGCGGCACCCGAACATCTACGGCATCGACATGCCGTCGGTCGACGAGCTGGTTGCGCACAACCGCACCGAGAAGGAGATCGAGGAGTTCCTCGGATGCGACTGGCTGATCTACCAGGATCTGGCCGATCTCGAAACCGCCGTCGCCGGCCCGAAGTTTCCCGAGCGCCGTTTCGACAGTTCTTGCTTCAGCGGTGAGTACGTCACCGGCATCGAAGCGGGCTACTTCGAGCGCCTGCAGCAGCTGCGCAGCGACGACGCGAAGAAGAAGCGCCGCGCGTGAACACGGCGGTGGTCGCAGACGCCGCGGATCTGTTCGCGGCCGCGCGCCACTGCCTCGATGCGCGCGATCCCGATAACAAGATCGCGCTGACCGCGGAATATGCGCGCCGGTTCCGCGACGGCGCGTTGCCGCTCGATGCGAACGCGCCTGCGCCCGAGCCGATCGGCATGCCGGGCCGCCCCGAGCGCCCGAAACTCGTCCATCCGCGCGAACTGCCGCGGCGCGGTTTCGGCAGTGACGAAGGCCGTGCGGCCTTCATCCACGCGATCGCGCATATCGAACTCAACGCGATCGATCTCGGCTGGGACGCGGTCTACCGGTTTCGCGATCTGCCAGACGCGTATTACGCCGACTGGGTATCGGTCGCCGCCGACGAAGCGCGGCATTTCGTACTGCTGCGCGATCGTTTGCGCGACCTCGGGTTCGACTACGGCGATTTCGACGCGCACAACGGTCTGTGGGAAATGTGCGAGAAGACCGCGCACGACGGCATGGCGCGCATGGCACTGGTGCCGCGCGTGCTCGAGGCGCGTGGGCTGGACGTCACGCCCGGCATGATCGTGAAGCTGCGCGCGCTCGGCGATCTCGAGACCGTCGCCGTGCTTGAAGTGATCCTGCGCGAGGAAGTGGCGCATGTCGCCGCCGGCAGCCGCTGGTTCCGCTGGTTCTGCGAACGCCGCGGCGTGCAGCCCGAATCGACGTTCCGCGATCTGCTGTCCGATTACGCGCGCGCGGTATTGCACGGCCCGTTCAACATCGACGCGCGTGCCGCTGCAGGATTCAGCGAGGAAGAACTGGCCGCGTTGCAGGCGATCGCCGAACGCTGATCGCATCCGCTTTTGTGGGAGCGCGCTTGCGCGCGATAGGCCGCACTGGGGCGCCTTCGAGCAAGCGCGTGCCCGCAGTGATGGTGGAGCGATCAGGTCGCGCCGGACAGCGCCGACAACTCCAAACGCCCATCGGCATAAGCACGCAGCACCGATCCCTGTTCGAACCAGTCGCCGAGCACGATGCGGCGGCAGTCGCGGCCGGCGACGTGCAGGTCGTGGATCGCGGGGCGATGCGTATGGCCGTGGATCATCGTGTCCACGCCATAGCGCGTGAACCAGTCCTCGACCGTCGCCGGTGCCACGTCGGTGACGGTTTCCATCGTACCGTCGCCGCGCAAGCTCGCCGCACGCGCCTGGCTGGCATCGCGTGCGTGCTGGGCGAACGCGAGCCGCGCCGGCAGCGGCTGCGCGAGCATGTGCGCCTGCCACGCCGGATTGCGTACCTGGTTGCGCACCGCCTGGTATTCGACATCGCCGGTGCACAGCAGATCGCCGTGGGTCAGCAGCACCGGGCGGCCGTAGAGCGTGATCACCGCGGGGTCGGGCAGCAAGGTCATGCCGGCGCGACGTGCGTATTCGTGGCCGACCAGGAAATCGCGGTTGCCGTGCATGAAGGCGACCGGCACGCCGGCGGACGACAAGGCGAACAGACGCGCCACGACCTGCGCGCCGGCCTCCGACGGATCGTCATCGCCGACCCACGACTCGAACAGATCGCCGAGCACGTACAGCGCATCGGCGCTGCGCGCCTCGCCGTCGAGAAACGCGAGGAACAGCGCGGTGATCTCCGGACGCGCCGGATCCAGATGCAGGTCGGAGATGAAAAGCGTCGTCATGGCGCCATTGTAATCCGGCCGCCGGGGCCGGCTGGGCGCGCCGGTTAGAATGCGCGCTGTCCCCGCACCGGATTCCGCGCATGTCCTGCCGCACCCGTTTCGCCCCCAGTCCCACCGGCTACCTGCACATCGGCGGCGCGCGCACCGCGCTGTATTGCTGGCTGGAGGCGCGGCGTCGCGGCGGCGAGTTCGTGCTGCGCATCGAGGACACCGACCGCGAGCGCAGCACCCAGGCCGCGATCGACGCGATCCTCGAGGCGATGGAGTGGCTGGGCCTGGGCTACGACGAAGGCCCGATCTACCAGACCCACCGCCTGGATCGTTACGCCGAGGTCGCCGAGCAGCTGGTCGCCGACGGCAAGGCCTACTACGCCTACGAGTCGAAGGCCGAGCTCGACGCGATGCGCGAAGCGGCGATGGCCGCGGGCGACAAGCCGCGCTACAACGGCGCCTACCGCGAGCGCAACGAACCGAAGCGCGACGATCCCAACCGCGTGATCCGCCTGAAGAATCCGCTCGAAGGCACGGTCGTCTGGGACGACAAGGTCAAGGGTCGCATCGAGATCGCCAACAGCGAACTCGACGATCTGGTGATCTTCCGCCCCGACGGCTATGCGACCTACAACTTCGCCGTCGTCGTCGACGATCTGGACATGGGCATCACCGATGTCGTGCGCGGCGACGACCACGTCAACAACACGCCGCGGCAGATCAACATCTACCGCGCGCTCGGCGCCGAGGTGCCCGCGTTCTCGCACCTGCCGATGATCCTCGACGAGCAGGGCGCCAAGTTGTCCAAGCGCACCGGTGCCGCCGATGTCATGCAGTACCGCGATGCCGGCTATCTGCCGCACGCGCTGCTGAACTATCTCGTGCGCCTGGGCTGGTCGCACGGCGACCAGGAGATCTTCTCGATTCCTGAGATGCAGCAGCTGTTCGACCTCAAGGACGTCAACGCCAAGGCCGCGCGCCTCGACATGGCCAAGCTCGGCTGGCTCAACCAGCAGTATCTGAAGTCCGACGACCCGGCTGCGGTCGCCGCGCATCTCGAATGGCATCTGCGCAATGACGGCTACGACCTGTCGGCAGGTCCGGCGCCGGCCGATGTCGTGATCGCATTGCGCGACCGCGTTCAGACGCTCAAGGAAATGTCCGAGCGCGCGGCAGTCTGGTATCGCCCGATCGCCGCCTACGACGAGAAGGCAGTCGCCAAGCACTTGAAGGCGGAAGCGCGCGCGCCGCTGACCGATGTCCGCGCGCGTTTTGCCGCCTTGCCGGACTGGAACGTCGAGGCGATCGACGCGGCGTTCCGCGAGACGGTCGAGACGCTCGGTCTGGGCATGGGCAAGGTCGCGCAGCCGTTGCGTGTGGCGATCACCGGTACGCAGGTGAGCCCGGATATCGGGCACACGGTGTATCTGGCGGGGCGCGAGGAGGCGCTGGCGCGGATCGACGTGGCGATCGGGATGATTCCGGAGAGGGATGCGGGCTGAGGCCGCGTTGCTCTGGATTCTGTTTCGCGGGTTGCTCTGCTCTTGCGATCGCGCCTAATTACCCATTGCCGCCAGTGCTCTGCGTTTCATGAGCCTTGACGTGGCAACGCTGCATAGAAACCCGTAGGGCGCCGACCATGGATGGGCGGCGTTTCCCGACCGAGGCAGGATGCCGAGTCGGAGAATCCCGGTGCGCGTGACGCCGCGGGCTGTGGACGTGTCGGGGAGGCCGTTTTCTTTGGTTCCGTTCCTTTGACTCGCGTCTTCGATGCTCGCCCCTCCGGGGCCGGCTGCGCCGTTCGCGCTGCGCGCGTGGGCGTCAACCAAAAGAAATGAACTCGGCCGCGCCAGCGGACGAAAGCGTTTGACGTCGCTATTCCGCTTCGCGCTCACGGCGAGAAGCAACATCAAACGCTTCCACTCGCCTTGCGGCGAGCGGGTTCATTCCTTTTGCTGGCCCAAAAGAAACGGAACCAAAGAAAAGGGCCAGCCCCGACGAAGCAAATCCGGCCAGTCGTTCGTTCCGGGATTTTTCGACTCGCCATCCTGGCTCGGTCGAAAAACAGCGGGCATCCATGCCCGCTGCCCTACGGGTCCGCAGAGATCCGCTTCGCCGTCATGAAAAACGAGATCAACAGCAGGCGGCTCAGCCACACGTTGCAACGTCGCGATCGAGATGATCTGCCGAAGCGTTCGGCGAGCTGTCGACGATGGGGCGTGAAGCCCACTCAAGAAAAACTGAAGCACGCTTGAGTCAGTGCCCCCTCGCACCCATCATGGACGGATGGCCAAGCACGACCACACCTGCACGGATCCGCACCACCACGTCGATGACGCCGCGAGCTTCATCCGTGCGGTGGAGCACGCCTCCAGCGAACGCGGCCTGCGGCTGACGCCGATCCGCGCGTACGTGCTGGGATTGATTGCCAAGGCCGGCAAGCCGCTCAAGGCCTACGACCTGCTCGACCAAGTGCGCGAGGGCGATGGCCCGGGTGCCGCGGCGCCGCCGACGGTCTACCGCGCGCTGGATTTCCTGCTGGCCAACGGCTTCATCCACAAGCTGCAGTCGGTGAATGCCTTCGTGGCCTGCCACCACCCGAGCACCGCGCAGCACTCGGTGCCGTTCCTGATCTGCGACCGCTGCCACAGCGCCGTGGAGCTGGAAGACGAGGCGGTCGTCGCTTCGCTCGACGAGCGCGCCCGCGCGCTGGGGTTCGTGCCGCAGGCGCAGACGTTGGAAGTGCACGGTCTCTGCGCGCAATGCGCGGACACCGCCGCAGACTGACCGCAGCGGTCGGAATCGGGTCGCTCACGCCGCGACAGGCGCGCGGGCAGGCAGACGGGCCTCGCGGATCGGCAGATTGGATGCGGCCGCCAGCAGGGCCAGCGCCATGTCGGCGTACCAGACCCACAGATAGGAGCCAGTCTTCGCGACCGCGACACCGCCCAGCCACGCGCCGAAGAACGCGCCGGTCTGGTGCGAAAGAAGGGTCAGGCCGAACAGCGTTGCCAGGTAGCGCGGGCCGAACAGCTTGCCGACGAGTCCTGCGGTCGGTGGCACGGTCGCCAGCCAACTCATGCCCAAGCCGATCGCAAAGAGGATGAACGTGGTCGGAGTCGGCGGCGACAGCACGTAGACGAGGATCATCACCGCGCGACTGGCGTAGATCGCGGTCAGCAGCCACTTCATGCGGTAGCGCTGGCCCAGCCAGCCGGCGCCGATGCTGCCGACGATGTTGAACAGGCCGATCAGCGACAGTGCCATCGCCGACACGCCGGCCGACAGGCCGCACATGGCGATCTCGGTCGGCAGGTGCGTGACCAGGAACGCGATGTGGAAGCCGCAGGTGAAGAAGCCGAGGTGCAGCAGCCAGTAGCTGCGGTCGCGCAGGGCGATGCGCAGTTGCGCGCGCAGGCCGATGTCGTCGTCGACGATTGGCAGAACGGCTGCCCCTGGTGCTGCGGGCGGCAGTTTGCGCCGACGCAAAGGCCAGGCCAGCGGCAGCGTCGCCAGCGCGGTGGCCGCCATCGCCCATGCGGCGGCAGCCCAGCCGAACGCGCCGATCACCGTGGTCGCAAACGGCGCATAGAGGAACTGCCCGAACGAGCCGCCGGCATTGACCACGCCCGAGGCCATCGAGCGCTTTTCCGCGGGAATCACCCGCGCGGTGCTGCCGATCAGGATCGAGAAACTGCCTGCGCCCGCGCCGGCGGCGCTGATCAGGCCGAGCGTCAGCAGCAGACCCCATTCGGAGGCGAAGAACGGCGCGGCGGCCATGCCGGTGAACAGCAGCACGCCGCCGAAGACCAGCACGCGGCCACTGCCGCGCTGGTCGGCGATCGCGCCGAACACCGGCTGCACCGCGCCCCAGACGAACTGGCCGACCGCCAGCGCGAAACTGATCGCGGCGATGCCGAGCCCCGTATCCGCGGCGATCGGCTGCACGAACAGGCCCAGCGACTGCCGGATGCCCATCGTGATCATCATCATCGCGGTGGCGGCCAGCACCAGCGGCCACCAGCGCGAGGCGACGGGCGCGCTCATGCCGCGAGCTTCCGGGTGACGCGGTCGAGCACCGCGTGCAGGCGGCCGACCTCGTCGACGCCCATCAGCGCTTCCACCTGCACCTGCGCTGCGCGCCACAGCGGCTCGGCATGTGCGAGCACTGCGGCACCGGCGGGCAGCACGTCGATCCGCCGCTGGCGCGCGTCATCCGGATCGCGCAACAGGCGTACCCAACCGGCAGCGACCAGATGCTTGAGGTCGCGGCTGAGCGTGCTGCGCTCCATACCGAGCGTCGTGGCGAGCTCACCGACGGTGCGCGGCTGGATCTGCGCGCGCCGCAGGATCGCGTACTGGTTGACGTTGAGCCCGGCCGGCGCGAGCGCCTGGTCGTAGCGCTGGGTCATCATCCGGCTCAGCTTGCGTAGCCGATGGCAGCTGCAGCCGAAGGCGGGGGCGTCGAGCGGGTCGGGTGCGGCGGCCATTGCGTGTATCTGCATAGGATTTTGGATGTATATACACCCAATTTGGACCGCGGGTGGGATCGAGTGCGGCGTGCCGATGAAAAAAAAGCCCCGCACCGGAGACCGGGGCGGGGCGGTGACGCACGCGTCACTGGAGAGAACGGAAACCGGTCAGCGCACGCCGATCAGAAGTAGACGCGGATGCCGCCGGCGATGGTGCGACCCGGCAGCGGCGCGAAGTCGCGCAGCAGCGAGGTGTGCGGGCGGGCTTCTTCGTCGGTCAGGTTGCGACCGTCGAGGAACAGTTCCCACTGGGTGCCGTCCGCTTCGCCGACGCGCCAGGCCACGCCCGCGTTGACCAGCGTGTAGCCGGGGCTCGGATCCTCCAGCGCGGCGACGCGGTCCTGCTTCTGGTAGCGCACCGCGCCGACATTCGCGCGCCAGCCGCCAAGCGTCCAGTTGATGTCGGCGCCGATACGCGACGGTGCGATGCGCGGCAGGTCGCCGCCCAGCGCGATGTCGGTCTCGTAGTTGTGTGCGTGGTCGCCATGCGGCACCGCGAACTGCACGGTGCGCGTGCCGCTGCCGTCGAGCTCGGCGCGTACCACATCGCCGAACACACGCAGATCGACATCACCGGCGTCGGATTCCAGCAGGTGGAACTTCGCTTCGGCCTCGGCGCCGCGGAAGGTCGCATCGCCCTGCGTCCACAGCCGCACCGGGAAGCCCTGTTCGGCGATGCCGGTATCGGTGAGGTAGGTGAAGCGCTTGAACTGCGTCTGGTAGACGGCGGCCTTGAACTCCACGCGATCGGTGTGTGCGTGCAGGCCGATTTCGAGGCGCTGGCCGCGCTCGGTGTCGAGATCCGCATCGCCGATTTCGATCGAGCGCGTGGCGATGTGCGGGCCGGCGGCGAACAGTTCCTCGTTGGTCGGCGCGCGCTCGGACACGTCGGCGCCGAGGCGCAGATCGAATACGTCCGACAGATGCCAGATCGCCGCGCCCGACAGGCTGCTGGCGCTGAACTTGCGGGATTCGTTCGCGACCGGATCGATCTCGACGCGTTCGTGGCGGCCGCCGAACTCGAGCTTCACCGGGCCGAATTCCTTCTCCTGCACGACGAACAGACCGAGGGTGTCGGTCACGCTCGGCGGCACGAAGGCTTCCTCGCCGACCGCGCCGAAATCGACGTGGCCGATCTGCAGGCCGAACGCGCCGTCCCAACCGTTGAAGGTCTTCTGCACCGCTTCGATGCGCGCCTCGGTGCCCTTGTTGGTGAAGCGGGTCGCCGGCGTGTCGCCTTCGAGTTCGACGTGCTCGTAATCGTTGTAGGCCGCGCGCACGTTCAAGGCGCTGAGGAACGGCAGCGGGTCGTAGAGGCCGCCCTTCAGGTCGACGCGGTTCTGCACCATGTCGATGCGCACCGAGCCGTGCTCGTCGTGACCCTCTTCTTCATGGTCATGGTCATGGTCGTGATCGTGGTCGTGCCCGCCTTCTTCGGCATGCACGTGTGCGCCGTCCGGCAGACCGTAGTTGGTGCGGTAGGTGCTGACCGCGACGCCGAGGTGACCGCGCTCGCCGAAGTATGTGGCGCCGACGGCGCCGGCGCGCGTGCGGATCGAACTGTTGGGCAGGGTGCCGAACGCGTTCTCTTCGTCCGCGTGTTCGTGGTCGTGATCATGGTCGTGATCGTGGTCTTCGGGCACCTGGGCGAAGCCGGGGATGTCGAAGTCGCCGGTGTTGCGGATCAGGCCGTCGACATGCAGCACCAGATTGTCGCCACTCACGCCGTCGAGGCGGAACATGCCGCTGCGCTCGTCATTGCCGGTGGCGGCGCGCAGCTCGGCGCGGCCGCTGATCGGACGGTCCGGCACTTCGCGCGCGATGCGACCGTCGACCACGTTGACCGCGCCGCCGATCGCGCCGCTGCCGTAGAGCAGGTTGGCCGGGCCCTTGAGCACTTCGATCTGGTCGGCGAGGAAGGGCTCGATGCTGACCGCGTGGTCGGCGCTGACCGTGGAGGCGTCCATGCTGCCGATGCCGCCCGAGAGCACCTGCACGCGCGGACCTTCCTGTCCGCGGATGATCGGCCGGCCGACGCCGGTGCCGAACGAGCCGCTCTGCACGCCGGGCAGCGAGGACACGGTGTCGCCGAGGTTGCCGGACTTGCGATCCTCCAGCGCGTCGCCATACAGCACCTCCACCGGATGCGCGAGATCCTCGGCATCGCCGCCGAGCGGCGTTGCGGTGACCTGCACGCGATCGAGCGTGGTGGGATGCGCATGGGTCTGGCTGGTGGACTGGGCGAACACGGCGGCCGGCAGCAGCAGGGCGACGGCGATGGCGAGGCGGGTCGGGACGGGGGCGGAACGGCGGCTTGTGGTCATTGCGGATGCAGTACACTGGTGGGCGAAGAGGGAATGTTATAATGTTACGCAAATCCCCGCACCCCCCAAAAGACATGCCTGCACACAATTCCACCCTGCAACGCGCAGACCGCGTCGGCTTCGCCGCGTCGTTCCTGTGCGCCGTGCATTGCGCGCTGCTGCCGGTCGCGCTGGCGCTGCTGCCGGCGTTCGGTCTCAACGTAGGCGGCTGGGTCGACATCGACCAGGCTTTCGTCGTGTTCGCCACGCTGCTGGGCGCGACCACGCTGACCCTGGGCTGGCGCCGCCATCGCGCGTTCCACGCCTGGATGCTGCTGATTCCGGGTCTGGCGCTGGTCTGGGCGGGCTCGTTCACGCACCTGCACGACCACACGATCACCCATGCCGTGGTGATGACCATCGGCGGCCTGCTGCTGGCCGGCGCGCATCTGCTGAACCTGCGTCTGACGCACGCCCGCGCGGGGCGCTGAGCGGCTTCACGGGCCGGGCCGCGTGCTAGAATCCGCGGTCCTGTGCGCCCTGGCGGCGCACATACGCGTCAAACGCATTCAACACGCAGCACTCCAGGAGCACAGTAATGGGCAAGGGCGACCGCAAGACCCTCAAGGGCAAGCGCTACAACTCGAGCTATGGCAACAGCCGCTCGAAGGGCCTGATCAAGGCCACCGGCACCGCGACCGCACCGGTCGTGAAGAAGGCCGCCGGCAGCAAGACCGTCGCCAAGGCACCGGCGAAGAAGGCCGTCGCGAAGAAGGCTTGAGTTTCAGGCCCCGCCGCGCGTCGAAAGCCCCGCATCCGCGGGGCTTTCGCGTTTCAGGGTGGCGATCGGCCTCAGGCCAGGCGCTTGCCACCGGCGAACGACATCGCCAAGAGCGGACCCCCGAGCCAGTAGACCAGCTCGGCCGGCTGCGTGACCTGCCAGCAGGCGAAATCCGCGCGCTGACCGACGGCCAGCGTGCCGCGATCGGACAGGCCGAGCGCGCGCGCTGCATGCACGGTCGCGCCGCGCAGGGCTTCTTCGGGCGTCAGCCGGAAATGCGTGCATGCCAGTTGGATCGCCTGGCGCAGGGACAGCAGCGGCGACGTGCCCGGATTGCAGTCGGTCGCCACCGCCATCGGCACGCCGGCTGCGCGGAACGCATCGAGCGGCGGCAGTGTCGTTTCGCGGAGCACGTGGAACGCGCCCGGCAGCAACACCGCGACGGTGCCGGCCGTCGCCATCGCGGCAACACCGGCAGGCGAGGTGTGTTCGACATGGTCGGCCGACAGCCCACCGAACTCGGCCACCAGCGCGGCACCTGCGCCGTCGCTGAGCTGGTCGGCATGCAGCTTCACCGGCAGGCCGAGCGTGCGCGCGATGTCGAACACGCGGCGCGTCTGATCGACGCTGAAGGCGATACGTTCGGCGAATGCGTCGACGGCATCGACCAGACCTTCTTCGTGCAGGCGCGGCAGCCACTCGCAGACCGCATCGATGTAGGCATCGCCGCGGCCGGCGAACTCCGGCGGCAGGGCATGCGCGCCGAGAAACGTGGTGCGTATCGTAATGCCGAGCAACTCGCCGATCCGGCGGGCGACGCGCAGCATCTTGCGTTCGTTGTCGAAGTCGAGGCCGTAGCCGGACTTGATCTCCAGCGTCGTCGCGCCGTCGGCGACCAGCGCACGCGCGCGCGGCAACGACTGCGCGAGCAACGCGTCCTCGTCGGCCTCGCGTACTGCGCGCACCGTCGAGACGATACCGCCTCCTGCGCGCGCGATCTCCTCATAGCTCGCGCCCTGCAGTCGCTGTTCGAACTCGGCCGCGCGGTTGCCCGCGAACACCGCATGCGTGTGACAGTCGATGAGCCCGGGCGTGACCAGGCCATCGGTTTCGACGACGAGATCGGCGTTGGTTTCCGCGTCGGCTGGCAGTCCGCTGCGCGGACCGGCGTACACGATCACGCCATCGTGCCAGCCGAGCGCACCGTCTTCGATCAGCCCGTAGCCGCTGTCGTCCGCCAGCGTGGCAAGCGTCGCGCCCAGCAGCAGTCCGTCCCAGGATTCAGTCGCCACCGCCGCCTCCATCGCCGCCGCCGTCCGAGCCGAAATCACCGCCGTCCTGGCGTCCGTGGTTCGACCCGCCCTCGACCAAGGCGCCATCGCCGCCGGAGGGTGTGTCGGACTGCTGTTTCCGGCTCGAGGACACGCCGGCGAACACCGCCACCAGACCGCCGGCGACGGCGACCAGTGCGCACAGCAGCGCTATCGAAGTTGGACTCATCGGATGTTCCCGGACGGAAGACCGGCTAGCCTACCGCACACGTTTTCGAGGAGCCGGCCCGATGCACGATGTTCCCGCGATCCACGCCGAACGCACGTCCGCAGGCTGGCGTCTGCCCGGTATCGCGAACCTGCATTCGCATGCGTTCCAGCGGGCGATGGCCGGCCTCGCCGAAGTGCAGACCGATCCTGCGGACTCGTTCTGGACCTGGCGCGAGACCATGTACCGCATGGCGGGGCGCTTCGATCCCGACACCCTGCGTGCGGTCGCCACGCAGCTCTATGTCGAAATGCTGGAAGCCGGCTATACGACGGTGTGCGAGTTCCATTACGTCCATCACGCACCCGACGGCGCGTCCTACGCGCCTGCGAGCGCAATGGCCGATGCGCTGATCGACGCCGCGCGCGCGACTGGCATCCGGCTGACGCTGCTGCCGGTTCTGTACATGACCAGCGGGTTCGACGGGCGGCCACTCGGCGAACGCCAGCGACGCTTCGGCCATGACGTCGACGGCTATCTGCGGCTGTTCGCCAATCTGCACGCGCGCCAGGACGACACGTTGCGCGTCGGCTGCGCGCTGCACAGCCTGCGCGCCGTGCCGGCCGATGCGATGCACGCGGTGCTGACCGCACTGCCGGCAGATGCGCGCATGCACATCCATATCGCCGAACAGGTGCCCGAGGTCGACGAATGCATCGCGCTGCGCGGTGCGCGCCCGGTCGCCTGGCTGCTCGACAACGCGCCGGTCGATACCCGCTGGACGCTGGTGCATGCGACGCATCTCGATGACGCGGAAGTCACCGGCATCGCCCGCAGCGGCGCGACCGTCGCGCTGTGTCCGACGACCGAAGCCAATCTCGGCGACGGTCTGTTTCCGCTGCGCGATTACCTCGACGCCGGCGGCGCCTGGGGCATTGGCTCCGATTCGCACATCTCCGTGTCGCCGGTCGAGGAATTGCGCTGGCTCGAATACGGACAGCGCCTGGTGACGCAGCGCCGCAACATCGCGGTCGCAGCCGCCACGCCCAGCGTCGGCGCAACGCTGTTCGCAGGCGTGCAGGCGAGCGCCGCAGCATCGACCGGTTTCGACGCGCTCGACGACGCGATCGTGCTGGACGCGGATGCGCCGCTGCTGGCCGGCGCGACGGAACATGACGTGCTCGACCGCTGGCTGTTCGCCGGGAACCGCCCGCTGGTGCGCGAGGTGCACGTGGCCGGTCGGCAGGTTGTTGCGGATGGGCGTCATGCATTGCACGCAGACGCCGCGCGCGGTTATGCGGATGCCATGCAGATGCTGCTGGCCGACTGAGCCGCTGGCGCGCGATCTTACCGCCTCACCGGTCCGGCGCGCCTGCAGACCGGTCCATCCGCCAGATCGGGCGTTTCATCGCATACCCGTGCACAGGCCGCGTCGCCGCCGCAGCATGGCGACATTCCCATGGACAGGAGATCCGCATGTTGCCCAACACCTTGACCCTCGCCGCGATGCTCGCCATCAGCGGCAGCGCGTCCGCGACGACCGATGCCGCACTCGCCGGCATCGTCGACCAGCGTCTGGCCGGTGACCGCACCGGCGCCTGCTTCGCCGTCGCGGTCGTCGATGGTGACACCGTGGCGCGGACGTATCGCTGCGCCGATGGCACGGGGACGCCGCGCATCGGCACCGACAGCGCATTCGAGATCGGCTCGGTCAGCAAGACGATGACCGCGGCATTGCTCGCGCAGCTGATCGCCGACGGCCGGGCCTCGCTCGACGATCCGCTGTCGGCGTATCTGCCTGCAGGTACGCCGGTGCCGACGTTCGAGGGCCAGCCGATCCTGCTGCGCCATGTCGTCACCCACACATCCGGCCTGCCCGCATTGCCGGGGCGGATGCAGATCACCAATCCGGCCGATCCCTACGCCGCGCTGACGCCGGAAGCGCTGCTCGCCTCGCTGGCCGACGTCACCCTGACGCGCGCGCCCGGCGCGCAGTTCGAGTATTCCAACTTCGCGTCGATGCTGCTGTCGTACGCAGTCGCGCAGCGCGCCGGCCAGCCGTTCGAGGCGCTGATCGACGCGCAGCTGTTCGCGCCACTCGGCATGACCCACGCCTACATCGCGCAGCGCCCCGATGGCGTGCGCGCTGCCGCGGGCCATCTGCCCAACGGCAACGAAACGCCGGCGTGGACGATTCCCGGCGACATGGCCGGTGTCGGCGGCGTGCGGGCCACGCTCGACGACATGGTGCATTACGTGCAGGGCCAGCTTGGTCATGCGGACGGCTCGACCGCCGCGCCGGTGCTCGCGGCCCTGCAGGCCACGCAGCAGCCGGTCTCGCAGCAGCCGCCAATGGCGATGAACTGGATGATCGCGCCGCTGGCCGGTCGCAGTGTGCTGATGCACGAAGGCGGCACGGGCGGATTCTCGTCGCTGGTCGGCTTCGATCCTGCGCACAAGCGCGGTGTCGTGATCCTCTCCGATACGTCGCTGACCGCGCTCGGTGGTCTCGGCAGCCTCGGCGCACATCTGCTGGATCCGTCGGCGCCGGTCGGCAAGCCGCGCAGGCTGGCGACACCGCCGTCGGAACTCGTCGAGGGACTGGTAGGCACCTGGCAGCTCGGCGCCGGCATGCAGGTCGAGCTGGCGCGCAAAGGCGACGCGCTGACGATCCATCCCGCCGGCCAGCCAATCTTCGAACTGGGCTACGACGATGCGGGGGATTTCTTTCCCGTGCAGTTCGACGCACTGCTGTCGCCGAAGCGCGCGGCGGATGGCAGCTACAGCTTCGTCTGGCACCAGGGCGGCGGCGCGATCGCGGCGACGCGTGCGACCGATACCCCGCCAACGGCAGTGCAGGCGACCGATGTGCCACTCACCGATTACGCCGGCGACTACACGCTGATGCCGGGCTTCGCGCTGAGGGTCGACAGCGCCGATGGCCGCCTGCGGGCGCAGGCGACCGGGCAGGGCGCATTTCCGCTGGATGCGACCGGGGCCGACACCTTCGCTGCGCCGGCATTCGGCATCGAGCTGCGCTTCCAGCGCGGCGCCGATGGCGAGGTGACTGCGCTCGAACTGCATCAGGGCGGTCAGGTGCTGCGTGGCGCGCGTGGCTGAGCACGGGCCGATGCACGCATCTTCCGCATCGCTGCGCCAGCCGCTCCCGGACGAGGTCGTCGTCGGCGGCGAGTTCCCGTGGACGCGGTATCGCCGCTATCCCGTCTTCAGCGCGCGCTGGCTCGCCGGTCGTACGTTACTGTTTGGCAGCGTGATCCTCGGCTTCTCGCTGCTGACGCTGCTGGGCGCGCTGGTCGGCCCGGTCAGTCGCGTCGGCGCGTTCACCGCGTCCGGCTACATGTTCATCGCGCTTCTGCTGATGACCACGGCTGGTCCTCTGCTGGCGACCTGGGTGCGTCATCGCCGTCTATCGCTGCCGCGCGAGCGGACCTGGGTCGTGCTGTCTCTGTGCGTCGGCATCGTGTTGTCCTGGGGAATCGACAGCTGGGCAAGCGCCCAGATCGAAAGCTTCATGGTCAACGAGATGAACACAGCACCCTACGACGTCGACGCGATGCGCGCGCACTACGAGGGCGGCGTGGCGAAAGCCGGTGCGGTCTTCATCAAGATCCTGACACTGGCCGTCATCTACGGTCTGCTGGGCGGTGGCACAGCGCTGCGCGCCTACTTCAGCGAACAGCGTCGCATTGCCGACAGCCTGCACCGCAGCGAACTCGTTGCCCTCCAATTGCAGAAGCGTGAATCGGATCTGCGGCTCGGCGCTTTGCAGGCGCAGGTCGAGCCGCATTTCTTGTTCAACACGCTGGCCTCGGTGCGCGCGCTGGTGCGCCAGGACGCGTCGCGCGCGGAGGCCACGCTCGACGCACTGGTCGATTACCTGCGCGCGACGATTCCGCGTCTGCGCGACGGCGAAGCGGCGCTGCGCTCGACGCTCGGCGAGCAGCTCGACCTATGTGCGCACTATCTGGAACTGATGCGTCTGCGCACCGCCGATCGCCTGCGTTACGACATCGAGGCCGACGCCACGCTGCGCGCGCTGCCGTATCCGCCGCTGTTGCTGATCACGCTGGTCGAGAACGCGATCAAGCACGGCATCGAGCCGAAGCCCGGCGCGGGGCGCGTCGTCATCCGTGCGTGGGCGACGGACGGCACACTGCATGTGTCGGTCACCGACGACGGCGCAGGTCTGCAGCCGGGTGTCAGGGGCGGCATGGGGCTGGCGAATGTGCGCGATCAGCTCGCCACGCGCTTCGGTCCACGCGCGTCGCTGCGTCTGACCGGTGCCGTCGGCGGCGGCGCGCAGGCCGAACTCCGCACCCCGATGGACGGACCCGCATGACCGACGCTGCCATCACCGCACTGATCGCCGAGGACGAAGCGCCGCAGCGTGCAGCGCTGCTGGACATGCTGGAGGCCACGTGGCCCGCGCTCGAGGTCATCGCCGCCTGCGAGGACGGCATCGCGGCACTGCAGGCTGCCGCCGAACACCGTCCGCAGGTCGCGTTCCTCGACATCCGCATGCCCGGCGTCGGCGGACTCGATGTCGCGCGCGCGGTCGTCGCGGGCGGCGGCCTGGTGGTGTTCACTACGGCCTATGACGAATACGCGATCCGCGCGTTCGAGGCGGGCGCGGTCGACTACATGCTCAAGCCGGTGACCGAGGCACGTCTGCGAGTCGCGATCGAGCGCCTGCAGGCACGCCTCGCGCAGCCCCCGGCGGATGATCTGCAGGCGCTGGTCGAGGATCTCGAAGCGCGCCTGCGCCCGCAGGGCGAACGCCAGATCCGCTGGATCAGCGCGAGCGTCGGCGATCACGTGCGCATGATCGGCATCGACGAAGTGCTGTTCTTCCAGGCGCAGGACAAGTACGTGCGCGTGGTCACCGCCGATGGCGAGGCGTTGATCCGCACGCCGGTGAAGGAGCTGCTGGCGGGGCTCGACCCCGACGCGTTCTGGCAGGTGCATCGCGGCACGGTGGTGCGCGTGTCGACGATCGACCGCGTGCGCCGCGACGAACTCGGCAAGGCGCGGATCGAACTGCGCGGCCATCGGGAATCGCTGCCGGTGAGTGCGGCGTTCGTGCACCGCTTCCGGGGGATGTAGGCCCCGGATGCGATCTCCTTTATCGTCATTCCGGCGAACGCCGGAATCCAGTTTCGCTTTTCGCGATCCTGGGTCCGATGCGATCGAGCAAGATCAAAATGGATTCCGGCGTTCGCCGGAATGACGGCGCATAGGTTCTTAACCCGGTGCTGACGGCCACCACGTTGGTACCGGCCGGCGGGCCGACCGGTTGGCGCATGCGATACGCGCGCGCATGCAGCCGGCCGCGATATCGCCGGTGTCCGAACCGCTGGAGCGCTGGGGGCCGACACATCGCGCGTCGAGCTGGCCGATGTACACGGCGACCGGCCCCGTCGCGAGCCTGCACACCGACGACCGCGCGCCGGCACGATTGCTGCGGGGTCCGACGCTCCGCATCGCCGAGCGCATCGCGCCATTACGGCGGCTGATCGCCGGGCATCTCGCACAGGCGCGCAGAGCTACAGAAGCCGATCCGCCCGCGGCCATGCGCCTTCGAGCGTCAGCAGGAGTTCCTTGGTCGGCAGACCACCGCCGAAACCCGTGAGTGCGCCGCTGGCGCCGATGACGCGGTGGCAGGGCACGACGATCGACAGGGGGTTGCGGCCGTTCGCGGCGCCGACCGCGCGGCTTGCGTTCGGTTTGCCGACCATGCGGGCCAGTTCGACGTAGCTCGCGGTTTTGCCATAGGGAATACGCGTCAGTGCGTCCCAGACCTGTCGTTGGAATGGCGTGCCGCGCGCGGCGAACGGCAGGTCGAAGGTCTGGCGCTTGCCGGCGAAGTAGTCGGCGAGCTGCTCCGCGGTCGCATCGAGCACGGGATGCGCACCATCGCGCCAGTCGTCACCGCGCGGCACCGGATGCCGGTGTTCGGCGAATTCGACGGCGTGCAGGCCGGCATCGGACGCGGCGAGGAACAGCGGGCCGACCGGGCTGGCGATGGTGCGGGTGAAGACCGTGGCGGTGTCTGGATTCATGGCGATGGACTCCGGATGGAACGGGCGCGTGGGCGCGTCGGTGTCGCAGTACGCGCGGGCGTGGACGCGGACGCTTCGCGCCACAGATGGAAGACCGCGTAGCCGCGCCACGGGCGCCAGGCTTCCGCACGCGCACGCAGCGCCTTCGCGGTGATACGGCTGCCGTCGGTCGGCAGCATCTTCTGCAGCACGAGATCCTCGGCGGGAAACGCGTCGGGATGACCGAGCGCACGCAACGCGATGTAGTGCGCGGTCCACGGCCCGATGCCGGGCAGGGCGACCCAGCGTTCGACGAACTCGTCGAGCGTGCGGGCGCGATCGAAGTCCACGGGGCCGTCGCGCAGCGCGGCTGCGATGCCGCGGATCGTCGCGATGCGGCTGCCGATCAGGCCGAGACCGTCGAAATCGGCGTCGGCGAGTGCGTCCGGCGTCGGGAACAGATGCGCGAAGCCCTGTGCGACGAACGGCTCCGGCAACGGCGTGCCGAAGCGCTGCGACAGCCGTGCGGTCAACGTGCGCGCGGCGGCGACGCTGACCTGCTGGCCGATGACCGCGCGCATCGCGATCTCGAAACCGTCCCATCCGCTCGGCAGGCGCAGGCCCGGGCGTTTGCGCAGCAGCGGCGCCAGCCGCGCGTCCTGGGCGAGGTGCGCGGCGATCGTGTCCGGATCCGCGTCGAGATCGAACATGCGGCGCACGCGCTGCACCGTGTCCTGCAGGCGCGTCGGCGGACACCCGTGCAGCTGCAGCCGCAACGCAGCCGGTGCAGGATCAGTGCGCGTGCCCGGCCACGCATCGATGCGCAGCCAGCCGGGCGTTTCCGCATCCCCGATGACGCGGGTGTAGGCGGTGTCGTCGACGACCTCGATGCCGGGCAGCGCGCGGCCGCGCAGGAAGTCGAGCATCGCCGGCAGGTCATAGGGCGGGCGGTAGCCGAGGCGCAGCGTCATTGCGTCGCCGGTCGCCTCGCGCGGCGCCCTGCGCAGATCGCGCGGCGGCATGCGGTAGGCGTCCTGGAACACGGCATTGAACCGCCGCACGCTGTTGAATCCAGCCGCGAGCGCGACCTCCGTGATCGGCAGCGCGGTTTCGGTCAACAACTGCTTGGCGAAGAGCAGGCGCCGCGTGCCATGGACACCAACCGGCGCGGCGCCGAGGCGTTCGACGAACAGGCGCCGCAACTGGCGCTCGCCGATGTGCAGGCGCTCCGCCAGTTCCGAAAGCGGCGCGTCGTTCAAGGCGCCTTGTTCGATCAGGGCCAAGGCCCGCGCGACGATGTCGTCGCCGCGATGCCAGTGGCCATCCGACGGCGCGAGTTCCGGCCGGCAGCGCAGGCAGGGACGGAATCCTGCAGCTTCGGCTGCGGCGGCATTGGGGTAGTAGACGACGTTCGCGGTCTTCGGCGCGGGCGCCGGGCAGACCGGCCGGCAGTAGATGCCGGTCGTGCGCACCGCCGTGAAGAACAGGCCGTCGAAGCGGACGTCCCGGCTCAGACGCGCCTGTTCGCAGATGTCGGTGGCTGGCAGAGGCGGGGGCATGCGACGCAGGCTAGCACCGCGGGCGGACGATGACTGGCCGGATTCGGACATGGATGTTGTGGGGTATGACGCGAGGGTCTGCCCTCACCCCAACCCCTCTCCCGGAGGGAGAGGGGCTCGAGAGCGTCGGGGTCGGGCGGTTTCATGCGGAAAGCCCGAGGTGCCTGACGCAGCGCGCATGCAAAGCCCCTCTCCCCTAGGGAGAGGGTTGGGGTGAGGACAGCTGTTCGCACTAATCCCGGACATCCGATCGCTCAAGCGCGAAGGTGCTCGAGCCAGATCGCGCAATCAACGCCTCAGCGCACCCCATCCCGCAACGCCGGCACCAGCGTCTGCGCATTCCCATCGTTCTTCGCCGGCGTCACCCCGATCAACCGCGCCAGCATCGGATACAGATCGACGTTGTCGAACCCGTCCAGCGTCACGCCGGTGCGGAACGCCGGTCCATTCGCGATGAACACCGCGCGCATCTCCGGCAGGGCGGGGTCGTAGCCATGCGAGCCGCGGGTGTGCGTCGGGCGCCGGGCGAATGCATCGCGCGGGATCGCGTCCCAGCCCTTGTGCATCTGGCAGACGATCGGCGGCACGCGCGGGTGGGTGCCGAACTGCCAGCGCGCCGGCATCTCGCCCTTGCGCCAGCAGTCGTAGTGCGCGTGCGCACCGAGCAGCTTGCGGGTCACCTGCGCCTCGAAGCCGGCGTTGGGCACGATGCCGATGACCTGGCCGGTCGAGGTCACGCGCGCCTCTTCCATCGTCACCATGTCCTCCACTGCGATCACCTGGCCCGGCGGCACTTCGGCCATGCCGTGATCGGATACGACCACCAGGTTCACGCGGTCCTGCAGGCCACGCGTGCGCAGGCCGTCGACCAGCCGTCCCAGCGCCGCGTCGACCGCCTGCAGCGCAGCGTGCAGCTGCGGCGAATCCGGGCCGTAGTCGTGGCCGGCCGAGTCGGTGTGTTCGAAATACAGCGTCGCGAATGCGGGGTGCGTGGCGGTGGGTCCGGACAGCCAGTCGAGCACCATGTCGACGCGCGACTCGAGCGGGCGCGTGTCGTCGAAGGGATACCAGCGCGTCGGACGCACGCCATGCACCGGCGCCTCGCTGCCCGGCCACGACAGCGTCGCGGTGCGCAGGCCGGCGTTTTCCGCCGTCACCCACAGCGGCTCGCCGTCGCCGTACCAGGCGCCGTTGCCGACCGCCTCGCGGTCCGACAGACGGAAGTCGCCGAGCGTCGCATCCACCATCGAGTTGTGGATCAGGCCGTGGTGGTCGGGCCGCAGACCGGTGACCAGGGTGTAGTGGTTCGGAAAGGTCAGCGACGGATACGACGGCCGCATCCAGGCCTGCACGCCGCCGCGCGCCAGCGCATCGAGATGCGGGGTTTCGCCGCGTCCGAGGTAATCGGGGCGCAGGCCGTCCAGCGAGACCAGCAGCAGCGTCGGGCGTGCATCCGCGGCGGGTGTCGCGGCGGATGCGGCGGTGGATTCGGACGGTGGCGCGACCGTGGCACAGGCGGTCAGCAGCAACAGCGGGAGCAGCGCAGACGCGCGCAGACTGGTCGATCGAGACATCCGTACAGGATACCGGCGGGACATGACGGCTCGCAGTCAGCCGCATGAAGCCATGCACAACGCAGTCGACACACGGGCTGAACATTCATCCCCCGCAGACCACGCCGCGGCGCAGCGCGCGTATCGTGTGGCCACCGATGGACTGCACCGGGAGGTGCCCAATGAAGCATGCATGGTGGACGGCGGCGATCTTCGCCGGCCTCGCGTTCGATGCGGTCTCACAGGTCGCCCACGCGCAGCAGCAACAGGAAGAGGAAGAGGAATCCGCACGCGATCGTGGCCAGCGCGCCAGTCCGTCGGATCGCTTCTGCATCCGCGAAACCGGTTCGCGCGTCACCGCGGCCCGTAACGCGCGCTCCAAGCGTGCCGAGCAGGAGTGCACTACGGGTGGCGGCCGCGTCTACACGCGCGAGGACATCGACCGCACCGGTTCGGCCGACATCAAGGACGCGTTGCGCAGGCTCGACCCCTCGATCTTCTGATCGGGATCGATCGCGGAACACAGAACGCCCGGCTCGCGCCGGGCGTTTTCGTTGCGGGCCTCAGCAGGCGTCGCTGCGACCGGTGGTCCACCGCAGGCCGCGCAGCAGCTGCGCGCGGAATACGGGATCGGCATACAGCGCCGGATCGTGGCCGAGGCCGGTGTACCAGGCGCGGCCGCCGGCGTTCGTATGGCACCAGGCGATGGGATGGTCGTCGCCCATGCGGCCGTCGGGATGCGAGGCCGGATCGATCGATGCGGTCACCTGCACGAACGACCGTGGATTGCGCCGGTAGTCGTAGATCTCGTCGGTGACGCGCCAGTCGCGCAGGCCGTCCGGCCCGGCGCCGCGTTCGAACACCACGCGCACCGACTGCAGGCCTTCCGGATGCCGCGCGAACCATGCGCCGACCAGATCGCCGTACCAGGGCCAGGTGTAGCCACTGTCGGCCGCCGCATGCACGCCCATGAAGCCGCCGCCTGCGGCGACGTAACGTTCGAACGCGGCCTGCTGCACGGGGTCGAGGACTTCGCGGGTCGTGCTGACGAACACGACGGCTTTGTAGTGCGCGAGTCCGGCGTCGGTGAACCGCGTGGCGTCCTCGGTCGCATCGACCGTGAATCCGGATTGCGCGCCGAGGGCCTGCAAAGTGTCGAGGGCGACCGGGATCGAGTCGTGGCGGAAGCCTGCAGTGCGCGAGAACAGCAATACGCGCGTCGGCGCGGCATCGAGCGCCTGCGTCGCGTGTGGTGTCGATCCGGCGTGCGTGGCGCAGCCGGCGAGGGCCATCGCGCAAGCGGCGGCGAATACGGAGCGAGGATTCATGGTGCGAGGATAGGGCGGCGGCGCATCTGCGCTCACGCCGCAGCGCACCAGTCGGCATGGCGATGCGATGCGATAATCGCGCCATCGACTTCAACGGAACGCCGCAATGACCGACGCCTCGCGCCACGACCCGTCCCGCACGATCCGCGCGCCGCGCGGCAGCGAGCTGACCTGCCGGTCGTGGCTCACCGAAGCGCCGTTCCGCATGCTGCAGAACAATCTCGATCCCGATGTCGCCGAGCGGCCCGAGGACCTCGTCGTCTACGGCGGCATCGGCCGCGCCGCGCGCGACTGGGCTTGCTACGACGCGATCCTCGAATCGCTCAAAACCCTTGGCGACGACGAAACGCTGCTGGTGCAGTCCGGCAAGCCGGTCGGCGTGTTCCGTACCCACAGCGATGCACCGCGCGTGCTGATCGCCAACTCGAACTTGGTGCCGCACTGGGCGACGTGGGAGCACTTCCACGAACTCGACCGCAAGGGTCTGGCGATGTACGGCCAGATGACCGCCGGTTCGTGGATCTATATCGGCAGCCAGGGCATCGTGCAGGGCACGTACGAGACCTTCGTCGAGATGGGCCGCCAGCATTACGGCGGCGATCTGACCGGCAAGTGGATCCTCACTGCCGGTCTCGGCGGTATGGGCGGCGCGCAGCCGCTGGCCGCGAGTCTCGCCGGTGCGTGTTCGCTCACCATCGAATGCCAGCAGAGCCGCATCGATTTTCGCATCAAGACGCGTTACGTCGACGAGCAGGCCACCGATCTCGATGATGCGCTTGCGCGCATCGAGAAGTACACACAGGCCGGCGAAGCAAAATCCATCGCGCTGCTGGGCAACGCGGCCGAAGTGCTGCCAGAACTGGTGAGGCGCGGCGTGCGCCCGGACTGCGTCACCGACCAGACCAGCGCGCACGATCCCGTGCACGGTTACCTGCCGATCGGCTGGAGCGTCGAGCGCTGGATCGCCGAGCAGGCCCCGAATCCCGAGGCCGTGCGCGATGCCGCCAAGGCCTCGATGCGCGTGCACGTCGAGGCGATGCTCGCCTTCCACGCCGCCGGCATTCCGACCGTCGACTACGGCAACAACATCCGCCAGATGGCCCAGGACGAAGGCTGCAACAACGCCTTCGATTTCCCCGGCTTCGTGCCGGCGTACGTGCGCCCGCTGTTCTGCCGCGGCATCGGCCCGTTCCGCTGGGTCGCACTGAGCGGCGATCCCGAGGACATCGCCAAGACCGATGCCAAGGTCAAGGCGCTGATACCCGACGATGCGCATCTGCACCGCTGGCTCGACATGGCCGCCGAGCGCATCGCCTACCAGGGCCTGCCCGCGCGCATCTGCTGGGTGGGTCTGGGCGTGCGCGACAAGCTCGGCCTCGCGTTCAACGAGATGGTGCGCAACGGCGAGCTCAAGGCCCCGATCGTCATCGGCCGCGACCATCTCGATTCGGGTTCGGTCGCCTCGCCGAACCGCGAGACCGAAGCCATGCAGGACGGTTCCGATGCCGTCAGCGACTGGCCGCTGCTCAACGCGATGCTCAACGTCGCCGGTGGCGCCACCTGGGTGAGCCTGCACCACGGCGGCGGCGTCGGCATGGGCTACTCGCAGCACTCGGGCGTGGTCATCGTCTGCGACGGCACGGAAGAAGCGGACAAGCGCATCGCCCGCGTGCTGTGGAACGACCCCGGCACCGGCGTCATGCGCCATGCCGATGCCGGTTACGACATCGCGAAGGACTGCGCCCGCGAACAGGGCCTCAAGCTGCCGATGGTGCAGGCATGAGCGCCGCCACCGACTGCGTGCCGCTGCGCATCGATTTCGTCTCCGATGTCGTCTGCCCCTGGTGTGCCATCGGTTTGGCCGCACTCGAACAGGCGCTCGCGCGGCTGCCGGCGAACGTCGACGTCGAATTCAATGTGCGCCCCTTCGAACTCAACCCGCAGATGGCGCCCGAAGGCGAGGACATCGCCGAGCACCTGACCCGCAAGTACGGCATGTCGCCCGAGCAATTGACCGCCGCCCGCGCCAACATCAAAAGCCGCGGTGCCGATGTCGGGTTTGCGTTCGGCGACCGCCTGCGCACCTGGAATACCTTCGACGCCCATCGCCTGCTGCACTGGGCCGGCATCGCAGGCCGGCAACGCGACCTCAAGCGCGCGATGCTGCAGGCGTATCACGGCGACGGCGAGAACGTCAGCGACCACGCCACGCTGGTACGCATTGCCGCGAGCGTGGGACTGGATGCCGGGCGCGCCGCCGAAATTCTTGCGTCGGACGAATATGCCGACGCCGTGCGCACCGACGAACAGGTCTTCATCCGCAGCGGCATCAACAGCGTGCCGGCGGTGATCATCGACCAGCAGCACCTGATTTCGGGTGGGCAGCCGGTGGACGTGTTCGAGCGGGCATTGAGGGAGATTCTGGCGGGGAAAGCAGGCGGGGCAGGGACTGGCGCCGAATAGACGCACCGGCATCGAGGGTTCGGGCACTCGACGAGATCCGCTCGCTCTACGAGGCATCCGATTTTGTCTGACGGACTGCGTGGTGTCGCGCGGGGTGCCGAATGGCGGACTTGGCACCGCTCATCGGGTATTCGGGTCTCAGGCGTCAGCGCTGCGCCGCGGCGGGTGACGCCGCGATGCGGTGATCCCAGTCGTTCGTCGCTTGCTCCGCGAGCCAATCGACGATCGCATTGAACCGCGCCTGATCGAGCGCATGCCCACGCGCGACGCGGAGTTCCGTGATGAAGTCGCCGGCGACTTTGGCGACGACCTGATCCGCGTCGCGCGAATACTTGTCCTCGGTGCCAGAGACGACCAGCGTCGGCCGCGGGCCGATGGCCGACAGCACGTCGTGCGTGTCGACCATCTGCGTGAGGCCGGGCACGGCTTCGAACAGAGTAATGCCGGTCTCTTCGCGGCGGCGGGTGTCGAAGCTGCAGACCGCGCCGCTGATGCAGGCGAATCGGCAGCGCGGGTCGACAGCGGCGTGGTACAGCGCGGTGTAGCCGCCGTAGGAATGGCCGGCGATGCCGACGCGGCGTGTGTCGAGTCCGGCGGCGTCGATCAGCACGCTCAACGCGCGCTGGGCATCGTCGAGGCCCTTGCGCATCAACGTGTCGCCGTCGAGCAGGCGGTAGCTCATGGCGCTGTAGTGCTGCAGCCAGTCGTAATAATGCGGCTCGACGCCGTGGACCTGGCCTCGGCGATCCTCGAACGTGAGGGCGTCCGGTGCGACCACCGCGAGGCCGCGACGCGCGAGCGCCGGGCCAAAGGCCTGGAACTGGCTGCCGACATCGCCGGCGATTTCGCTCTTGCCGAAGTGGAATTCGCCGTTGTGCTGGTGGAAGACCACCACGCCGCCTCGCGCGCGCTGCGCCGCGGGCATGAAGAGAAACGCGGGAATGATGTCGCCTTCGAGACCGCGGTATTCGATGCGCTGCCGGGTGTAGCCGTCGAACGCTTCGACGTCACCATGCTCGAACACGACGGGCACAGGCGGCGCAAGCTGGAGGCGCTCTCGAAGCATTGCACCGATGTCGTTGGTCATGCGGAGTCCGGGAGAAGGTGTGCCGATGCCTGATGTTCGAGTCGCGTGCCCGAGGTCCGCGCATGTATCGAGCGCGGGCGCGCTCAGTGATGCGTATGCGCGTCGTCGTCCGACGCAGTTGCGTCGGCAGGAACGCCGCGGTCCTGCAGCCAGCGCTGCATCTGCGCGATCTCGGTTTCCTGTGCGGCGATGACCTGCTGCGCGAGGGCGCGCACTTCCGGGTCGGTGCCGTGTTCGAGCACGACGCGGGCCATGTCGATGGCGCCCTGGTGATGCGGAATCATGCCGCGCATGAAGTCCACATCGGCGTCGCCGGTGAAGCCGGCGCCCATGCCGGCGTGCATGGTCTCGTTGATGCGCTGGTAGGCCAACGTGGACGCGCTCTCAGTGTCGCCGCCGGCTGCAGTGGTCGCAGGCACGGATTCGGCGGCAGCAGACGGTGTCGTGTCGGCTGCCTGCGTGGGTGACGTGTCGGCAGCATCAGGCGCGCAGGCGGCGAGCAGGGCGGTCATCGCGATCAACGGGATCAGGCGCATGCAGGCGGTCCTCGGGGTTGCGTGGAGCGCGACACCATGCCCGGTCGACTCGGCGCTTGTCCAATGCGCGGCCACACATGCGGGCACACATGCAGTGTGCCGTCGTGCCGGGCGCGATCGGCATCGTGAGCAGGCGACTCGACGGCATTGCCGCCCGGGCGCGTGTCGCGACAGACAGGGCCCGGCAGCGACGCTGATTTGTGCGCGCATCGACGCGTTCGAATCCGGAGTCGCCGAACCGACCAGCAGCTGGGAGAATGCCGGGCAACGCCCCGTTTCCGCCCGAGCCCACCTTGAACCAGTCGGATCCCAACACCTTGCACGGCGCACGCGACGCCGAGCGCGTCGAACTGGCGCTAGCCGCCGGTGCGATCGTCGGCACGTGGTTCTGGGATATTCCGCGCGACAACGTGACGATCGACGACGCACTCGCTGAAGCGTTCGGCCTGGATCCGAGCGTCGTGCGAGGCGATCTGCGGCTGGACGAGATCATCGAGTACGTGCATCCCGAAGACCGGTCCGGCCTGAAGGCGGCGATCGAGGAGGCCGTGCGCCGCGGCGGCCGCTATGCGCATGCCTACCGGACCCTGGGCAAGGACCGCGAGTACCGCTGGATCGAGGCGATCGGCCGCGTCGATCTGGACGAAGACGGCAAGGCGGTCGGGTTTCCGGGCGTGCTGATCGACATCGAGGAACGCCGGCGCATCGAGGCCGAGCGCGACCAGGCGCAGACGCTGCTGCGTTCGTTCGTCGAGAGTGCGCCGGGCGTGATGTACGCCAAGGACCGGCAGGGCCGCATCCTGATCGGCAACCGGGGCACGACCGAACTGATCGGGCGCGCGCCGGAGGCCTACATCGGACGCACCGACGCCGAACTGCTCGGCGACGCCGCGCAGGCGGCTGCGGTGATGACGACCGACGAACGCATCATGTCGAGCGGGCGCGCCGAGCAGCTCGAAGAGGAAGTGAGTTTTCCCGACGGACGACGCGCCTGGTGGTTGTCGACCAAGGCGCCGCTGCGCGACGTGGACGGCACGGTCACCGGTCTGGTCGGCACCTCGCTCGACATCACCGATCGCAAGGCGGCCGAGGCGCGGCATCAGGAAATCGAGGAGCGTTACCGGCTGGCGGCGCGCGCGACCAACGACGCGATCTGGGACTGGCGCATGGCCGACGGCCATGTGATCTGGAACGAGGCGCTGACCACGTTGTTCGGTCATCCCGAGTCCGAGACGGATGCGAATTGGTGGATCGACCACATCCATCCCGACGACCGCGCGCGCATCGACAGCCAGATCCACGCCGTCATCGAGGGCGACGGTTCGGTATGGACGGGCGAGTACCGGTTCGAGCGCGTCGACGGCAGCTATGCCGCCGTGCTCGATCGCGGCACCGTGCTGCGCAACGCGGCCGGCGAGCCGGTGCGCATGATCGGCGCGATGCTGGATCTGTCGGCGATCAAGGCGGCCGAAGCGGCGCTGACGCAGAGCGAGGAACGCCTGCGCCTCGCCACCGACGCCGGCGACATGGGGTTCTGGGATGTCGATCTCGTCCACAACGCCCTGATCTGGCCACCGCGTACGAAGGCCATGTTCGGCATCTCGGCCGATGTCGACGTGTCGCTCAGCGACTTTTACGACGGTCTGCATCCACAGGATCGCGAGGCCACCAGCGCCGCGTTCGATGCGGCGGCCGATCCCGCCCGGCGCGCGTTCTACGACGTCGAATACCGCACCGTCGGCAAGGAAGACGGCGTCGTGCGCTGGGTCGCGGCCAAGGGGCGCGGCCTGTTCGAGGGCGACCGTTGTCAGCGCGTGCTCGGTGTGGCGATCGACGTGACCGAACGCAAGCGCGCCGATGCACGGCTGCAGGAATTGAACGAAGAGCTTGAAAGCCGCGTGCGCGCGGAAGTGGCCGAGCGCACGCGGGTCGAGGACGCGCTGCGGCAAAGCCAGAAGATGGAAGCGGTGGGCCAGCTGACCGGCGGCATCGCGCACGACTTCAACAACATGCTCGCGGCGGTCGTCGGGCCGCTGGATCTGCTCGCCTCGCGTCTGAAGGACCATCCGGATCCGCGCACGAAGCGCTACATCGACATGGCGATCGACGGCGCCAGCCGCGCCGCGCAACTCACCCAGCGGCTGCTCGCGTTCTCGCGCCAGCAGCCGCTGCAACCGGTGCCGGTGGATGCGAACCGCCTGATCGCAGGCATGTCGGATCTGCTGGCGCATTCGCTGGGCAGCAGCGTGCGCTTGCAGAGCGATCTCGCCGACGGACTGTGGGCCACGCACGTCGATGCGAACCAGCTCGAGAACGTGATCCTCAATCTCGCGGTCAATGCACGCGACGCCATGCCCGGCGGCGGACGATTGACGATCGCCACCGCCAACAGCGTGATCGAGCCGGCCTACTTCACCGGGCTGCAGGACGTGCCGCCCGGGCAGTACGTGCGCATCACCGTGTCCGACGATGGCGCCGGCATGCCGCCCGAGGTGATGGCCAAGGCCTTCGATCCGTTCTACACGACCAAGAAGGTCGGCAAGGGCACGGGTCTGGGGCTGTCGCAGGTCTACGGCTTCGTCAAACAGTCGGCCGGCCACGTGCGGATGGCGTCGGAAGTGGGGCAGGGCACGGTCGTGCAGATCTGGTTGCCGCGGCTCGAAGGCGGCGCCGACGTCGCGGTGCCGGCCGATGTCCAAGCGACCGTGCCGCTGCATGGACATCAGGAACTGATCCTGGTCGTGGACGACGAACCGGCCGTGCGGCAGTTCTCGACCGATGCGCTGACCGAACTCGGCTATCGCGTGCTCGCCGCCGACGGCGCGGCGCGTGCCCTGCAGTTGCTCGATGCGCATCCCGACATCGCGCTGCTGTTCACCGACGTGGTGATGCCGGAGGTCAACGGCCGCCAGCTGGCCGAAGCGGCCCTGAAGCGCCGGCCGGATCTCAAGGTGCTGTTCACCACCGGCAACAGCCGCAACACCCTGGTCCAGGACGGCGTGCTGGCGCCTGGCGTGCAGCTGATCGGCAAGCCGTTCACCGTCGATGCGCTGGCGACGCGTGTGGGTGCGGTACTCGCCGCGACGGGCGATACGTCGACCGGCTGAGCGCATCGGGCGGGCGATGCCCGTCGCCGGAAGTCACGAGGGCGAATGCCACGGGTGCGCGTTCGTGATGCCGGCTACAGTCGCCCGCAGTTCGAAGGGGGAACGCCGATGCACGTACGGATGGACGACCGCTCGTTGTTGCGATCGCGCAGCTGGCGTGCGTGGCTGGTGGCTGTGGTCCTGCTGGCCGAGCTGGCGCATCTGGTCTGGGAAAATCTGCATGGCGGCATCGTCAGCCACCATCTGCTCGCGCGCCCCGATCTGCCGGCGGTATGGAACGGCTGGGGTCTGGTGTTGCTGCCTGCACTGGCGTGGTTCGTCAGCGGACGTGTCGCGCGTCGCATCGCACGTCATGCCGCACCGGGGCGCGCGATACGCGCTGCGTGGCTCGGATCCGTCATCGCGGCCGCGATCGGTGCCGCGCTCTCGATCGCGTTCGTGAGCGGCGTCGAAGACGCTGCGTTCGCGGTGCTGGTGTCAGCGCTGGTGCTGGGCCTGCTGTTGCCGGCCTATCGCGCCGAGTGCCTGCTGGGCTTCGTACTGGCGATGACCTTCACATTCGGCGCGGTGCTGCCGCTGCTGATCGGCGGCATCGTGGCGACCGTGTCGGCCATCGCGCATCTGGGTCTCTATGCGCTGGTACGGCGTGTGTGGCGCCGGACACGTGGGCGCGCGGCGCTCGCCTGAAGTAACGGGTTGTGCAGCGGCCTGTGCGTCGCCATCTTGTGGGAACCCGCGAACTGCCGGAACTCCCATGAGCCGTTTCGATCTCACCCCGCCTTCCGCCGAGCAGCGCACTGCGCTGGAAGCCGACCTGTCCGCCGACGAGCGCCGCGTGCTGCTGCAGCACGGCACCGAGGCACCGTTCTGCGGCGTGTTCCTTGACAACAAGCGCGAGGGCACCTACTGCTGCCGCCTGTGCGCGCTGCCGTTGTTCCGCTCCAGTGCGAAATTCGATTCCGGCACCGGTTGGCCGAGCTTCTTCGCGCCCTACGACCCGGACCACATCACCCTGATCCGCGACACCAGCCACGGCATGATCCGCGTCGAGGAAGTCTGCGCGCGCTGCGGCAGCCATCTGGGCCACGTGTTTCCGGACGGCCCGCCGCCGACGCACGAGCGGCATTGCCTGAATTCCGTGGCGCTGACCTTCGTCGGCGAAGGCGAGGCACTGGCCGACCCGCTGCAGCGGGGTGGCGCCGAGTCCGGCACCGCCTGAAGCGACGCTCCGGTCCGCATTAGCAAACGGCGCCCACGAGGCGCCATTTGTTTTGAAGCGAGAGAGCAGATCAATCAGGGCGTCAGCACGACCTTGCGGCAGGCGTCTTC
The DNA here is from genome assembly GCA_029959605.1 of Lysobacteraceae bacterium PS02340. Taxonomy (GTDB): domain Bacteria; phylum Pseudomonadota; class Gammaproteobacteria; order Xanthomonadales; family Xanthomonadaceae; genus Luteimonas; species Luteimonas flava. The sequence continues at coordinate 81,571 of JASCOC010000014.1, forward strand.
CTTGCCGTCGAAGATCTCGTAGCCCTTGGCCGCGTCGGCCAGCGCCATGCGGTGCGAAATGATGACGTCGGGCTGCAGGCGGCCTTCGCCGATGTGTTCCAGCAGTTCGGGCATGTACTTCTGCACGTTGGTCTGGCCCATTTCGAAACGCAGACCCTTGTCGAAGGCATCGCCGAACATGAAGGCGTGGATGAAGCCGGCGTACACACCCGGCACGCTGACCGTGCCCGCACGACGCGTCGCGGCGATGCACTGGCGCAATGCGGCGCCGCTGCTGCCTTCGAGCTTGAGCTGGGTGGCGATGGTGTCGGCCTTGCTGCCCTTGGCCTCGAAGCCGACCGCGTCGATCGTCGCGTCCACGCCGCGGCCATTGGTCTGCGAAATGATCTCTTCGGCCGGATCGTCGGTGTCCTCGAAATTGATCGGAATCACGCCGTAGGTGGCGACCGCGAAGTCGAGGCGGTACTGGTAGCGATCGATCATGAAGATGCGTTCGGCGCCGAGCATCTTCGCGCACGCCGCGGCCATCAGGCCGACCGGACCGGCGCCGAAGATCGCCACGGTCGAACCTTTGGTGACGCGCGCATTGAGCACGGCCTGGTAGCCGGTCGGCAGGATGTCGGACAGGAACAGCACCTGCTCGTCGGGCAGCGCGTCGGGCACGACGATCGGGCCGACGTTGCCCTTGGGCACGCGTACGTATTCGGCCTGGCCGCCGGGCACGCCGCCATAGAGATGGCTGAAACCGAACAGCGCCGCGGGGGGGCGCATGCCCTTGGAATTGAGCGCGGCGCCCGTGCCCGTATTGGTCGTCTCGCACGCGGAGAATTCGGCCAGGCGGCAATGGAAGCAGTCGCCACAGGCGATCACGAACGGAATCACCACACGGTCGCCCTTGCGCACGTTGGTGACATCACTGCCGATGTCTTCGACGATGCCCATGAACTCGTGGCCGAGGATGTCACCCTTGTGCAACTCGGGAATCTTGCCGCGGAATAGATGCAGGTCCGAACCGCAGATCGCGGTCGCGGTGACGCGCAGCAGGATGTCGTCGGCGTCCTGCAGAACCGGATCGGGCACGGTGTCGACCCGCACATCCTTGCTGCCGTGATAGGTGAGCGCTTTCATCGTGTCGTCCTGTGCAATGGGGTGTGGACATCAGACGCAGGCCGATGGCAGGAACACGTGACGCGGGGATCGTGGTGGCGTGATGCAGGCGGCGCGGCGGATGCGAAGAAAGCGGCTTCGATCGCGACGTACCGCGGATCGCGGTGGGGGCGATGCAGTGCGTGCGGCTGCCCAGCGGGTTTTGATGCGAGTGCAATGAATACGCAGGTGCGCGCCAATCGGGTAGGCGGATGCGCGGATTGCGACTCGTGAAGCCACTGGCCGAGCGTGCCGCGTTTCTGTGTTGGCGGCTGCTGGCTGCCGGCTGCCGGCTGCCGCCCTCAGCCGATGCGCTTCGCGCGTCGACCCCAGGTCGAATCCGGGGCAGGCGCTTTCCCGAAGGCAAAGGTGTCGCGCGCGATGACGAGTACCGATCAGCCCGCCTCGAACGCCGCGATCTCTTCGAGCAGGCGCTGGCTGCGGCGGATGCCGTCTGCGCCGTCGGCGCAACTGACCGGGCCGTCCGTTCCGGCGAGCAGGCGTGCGCGGTGGCGCCAGGCGTAGAGCCAGGTCGCTGCGAGGCCGACGCCGCCGATGACCAGGCTCCACACGATCCAGACCGGCGTGGCGCCTGACGACGGTGCATTGCCGAGACCGGCGAATGCGACCACGACCGGCAACCACATGACCCACCACGGTGCGCCGCACAGCCCAGAGTTCAATGCGTAGACACGCAGCAACGCGGCGAGCTGGCGCTGGATCTGCAGCACCGGCGCGGCGTAGTCGACGCGGCCGGCGAGCACCAGCGTCGCGCTCGCGCCAAGGACGGTGAGCACGCCGAAGGCATGCACCGCGATGCCGGCGATCAGCAGTCCGGCTACATCGGTGTTGCGGGTCCAGCAGGCGACACCGAGCACGATCAACGCGATGCCGAGTGCAGCCTGCAGCCAGTGACCGATCTTCAGCGGGCGCAGCTGTCCCTTGGCCCGCACCAGCCGGGTTTCGCGCAGCAGGGCGAGTTGCACGGCGTCGCTGCGGGCCATGCGTGTTTCCAGCGATTGCCAGGCGGCTTTCAGGTCATCGGGTTCCATGGCGGGTCCTCTAGAGTTCGTGGCGGATGCGCTGGCGCAGCCGGCTGATCTTGGTGGCGACGTTGGTTTCGGAGAGGCCGAGGATTTCGGCGATGTCGCGGTGGCTGCGGTCGTCGAGATAGAGCAGCAGCAGGGCGCGATCGAGCGGCGCCTGGGCGTGGATGAAGCGGTGCAGGGCGCGGATCTGCTGTTCGGCCTGCGGATCGCGCGGCGCGGGATCGGCGAGATCGTGGAGGGTCTCGTCGAGCGGCACCGCATGGCGATGGCGCACCGTCGCGCTGCGCACCGCGCTGATCGCCACGTTCAGCGCAATCCGGTACATCCAGGTGCTGAAGGCCTTGGCCGGGTCGTATTTCGGCCAGGCGCGCCACAGCTGCACGGCGATCTCCTGGGCCAGATCGGCGCGGTCGTCCGGATCGCGGCAGTAGCTGGCGGCTACGGTCGCGACGATGCCCTGGTGGTCCTGCAGCAGCCGGGTGAACGCGGCGCGGTCGTGCGCGAGGGGCATCGTGGTGTCCATGGAAGTCCGTGTCGAACCTGTCATGAGGTGGTTCGCACGGGGGCGGCGGATATCACACGCCCGCGCGGCCGATCGCGCAAATCGACCGGCGGCTGCGGTCCGGCGCGGCCGCGCCGGGCAGGGCGTCCATCTAATACCTCTTCGCTATTGACGACGATCCCACCCGCTCCGGTGCCTATACTCGCCATCCCTTGCCCCCACGCAGGCCCATTCAAGATGACTGCTTCAAGCTCCGCGGCATCACCCGCCGCTCCCAATGCGGCCCGACCGGCCAGCCTGCGCCGGTCCGTGTCGAACACCCTGAAGGGTTCGGCCGGCAACCTCGTCGAGTGGTTCGACGTCTATGTGTACTCGGTGTTCGCGGTCTATTTCGAGTCGCAGTTCTTCTCGCCCGACGACAAGAATTCCACCCTCTACGTCTGGGCGATCTTCGCCGCGACCTTCCTGATGCGCCCGATCGGCGCCTGGTACTTCGGTCGCTTCGCTGATCGTTACGGCCGGCGCCTGGCGCTGACGGTGTCGGTGTCGGTGATGGCCGGCTGTTCGTTCCTCATCGCGATCAGTCCGACCGCCGAGCAGATCGGCATCTGGGCGGCGGTGCTGCTGCTCATCGCGCGCCTGATCCAGGGCTTCGCGACCGGCGGCGAATACGGCGCCAGTGCGACCTACATGTCCGAGGCCGCGATTCCGGGCCGTCGCGGCTTCCTGTCCTCGTTCCATTACGTGACCCTGGTCGGCGGCCACGTGCTGGCGCAGGCGACGCTGCTGGCGATGCTGCTGATGCTCGACACCTCACAGATCTCCGAGTGGGGCTGGCGCGTGGCCTTCGGCATCGGTGGCCTCGCGGCGATCGTCGTGTTCTGGCTGCGCCGCACGATGGACGAATCGCTGGAGTCGGATTCGATCAAGGCAGCCAAGACCGGCGGCGCGCAGGCGTCGGGCTCGATCCGCGAGCTGTTCGTGAACCAGTGGCGTCCGCTGCTGCTGTGCTTCCTGATCACCGCGGGCGGCACGGTCGCGTTCTATACCTACTCGGTCAACGGTCCGAAGATGATCCAGACCGCGTTCGCCGGCGACGACGTCATGACGGGCACGCTGATCAATCTCGGCCTGCTGACGTTCCTGATGGTGCTGCAGCCGATCGGCGGCTGGCTGTCGGACAGCGTGGGCCGCAAGAGCCTGCTGGTGTTCTTCGGTATCGGCGGCGTGCTCTACACCTGGTATCTGGTGACGGCGCTGCCGCAGCAGACCAGCGCGCTGTCGGCCTTCATCATCCTGGGCATCGGTTTCATCATCCTGACCGGCTACACGTCGATCAACGCGGTGGTGAAGGCGGAATTGTTCCCGACGCACATCCGTGCGCTGGGCGTGGGCTTGGGCTACGCGCTGGCCAACTCGGCCTTCGGCGGCACCGCGCCGCTGCTGTACCAGGCGGCGCTGAAGTCGGACCAGGTGATGACGTTCGCCATCTACGCCACCGCCATCATCGCGGTCTCGCTGGTGGTCTACGTGTTCTTCCTGAAGAACAAGGACCAGAACTGGCTCGACGACGAAGCGCACATGCGCGACCGGATCGCCAAGCGCGGCTGATTCTCGCGTGACCTCCGAAGCCACCCGCCCCGTGCACCGGAGCGGGTGGCTTTTTCTTTGGGCGACGTGTCCGCAACGCCTCGTAGGATGGGTCGAGCGCAGCGACACCCATCATTGCCATGCGTCGTCTTGCGAAAAGCATGATCGGAGCAGACGGGCCAGGCGGAGAGGCACACGTGTGCAATCGGGCTGAGGAGCAGCATGGGTTTCGCTGCGCTCTACCCATCCTACGGAGCCCTCGACGCGCGTTCTTCGAGACCGCTTATGCCCGGGCGTGCGCTCCCGGCGCGCCATCGAACCGGTAGATGTCCATCGCCAGAAAACCCATGTCGATGCCTGCATCGATGCGCTGCGCGCGCATCGGCGTGCCGCCGGCGCCCATTGCCACGTACAGCGGCAGCAGGTGTTCGTCGGTGGGATGCGCGCGTTCGGCGAACGGGGCCTGGCGGCGGTAGGCGAGCAGTGCGTCCACGTCCTCGGCCGCGAGCCGCTGTTCCACCCAGTCGATGAAGGGCTGCACGTAGGGCGCCTGTCGCGCTTCGTCGTAGCTGCGCCAGTCGTGCAGGTTGTGGGTGATGCTGCCCGAGCCGATCACCAGCACGCCCTCGTCGCGCAACGGCGCCAGGGCGCGACCGAGCTGGAACTGGTGCGCGGGACCGAGGCCGGGCTGGATCGACACGGGAACGACCGGAATGTCGGCGTCGGGATACAGCAGCCGCAGCGGCACCCACACGCCGTGATCGAGGCCACGTTGCGGATCGAGCTGCGGTGGCAGTCCGGCCGCCTGCAACAGGTCGGCCACGCGCGCGCTGAGCGCGGTGTCGCCGGGCGCGGGGTACTGGATCTCGAACAAGGCCTGCGGAAAACCGCCGAAGTCGTGGATGGTTTCGGGCGTCGCCGCACCACCGACCAGCGGCGCACGCGCCAGCCAGTGCGCGGACGCGATGACGATCGCCCGGGGCCTGGGCAACGTGCGCGCGAGTTCGGCCAGGCGTTCGCCGACCTGGCCCGGTTCCAGCGCGGTCATCGGCGAGCCATGCGAGATGTAGAGGGCGGGCAGACGGGTCATCGGTGTGCTCCAGGAGTGGCCGGCTGTGCGCGGCCACGATGCGGACAGGCTATGCCCCCGGATGGGGGCTTGGAACGTCCACGCCAGCGAAGAACTGTTGCGGAGCGGGGCACAATCCCGGTGCGTCGCGTCGATGCACGCGCCCGGGGAATCCAAACGCGCCCCTGCGGCGTATGACCTCATGTCTCCGCCTGCACGTTCCCCACACGGCGCCATGCCCAAGCTGCCTGCTAACGCCGTCTCGAAGGTCACGCCCCTGCATGGGGCGGTTCGCATGTCCAAACTGCTCGCCGAACCGGCTCCCGACGCGGTGTTCTGGTCCGACCAGATGAGCCGCGTGGCGGTCAACGCCGACGTCGACTGCTTCATGCGCATCTACGACCACTTCGCGCCGCGACTCAACCGCTATCTGCTGGGCCAGGGCATTGCGCCGGCGCAGGCCGAGGATCTAGTGCAGGAAGCGATGCTGCGGCTGTGGCGCCGCGCGCGGTCCTTCGATGCCACACGCGCCAGTCTCGGCACGTGGCTGTTCCGCATCGCGCGCAACCTGCACATCGATTCGCTGCGTCGCGGCGCCTCGGCGACCGCGTGGCCCGACGATGTCGAACTGCTGCACGACGACGATGGCGAGGTCGGCGCGAGCGGGCCGGAAGCGTTCACCGACCACGTCGGCCTCGGCCGCGCGATCGATGCATTGCCGGTCGGGCAGGCGCGCCTGATCCGCATGTCGTACCTCGAATCCAAGAGTCATTCGGAAATTTCCAGCGAGCTGGGCATGCCGCTGGGCTCGGTGAAATCGACGCTGCGGCGCGCGTTCGCGAAATTGCGTCGCGGGCTGGGAGGCGAGGCATGAACGTGCCGGTCCGCCATCTCGATCACGCCACGTTGGTCGGCTATTCGGCCGGCGCGCTGCCGGTCGCATTCGCGGCCGTCGTCGCCAGCCATCTGGAACTGTGCGCGAGTTGCCGCGACCAGCTGCATGCAGCCGATGCGATCGGTGCGCGGCTGATCGAGCAACAGGAAGGCGCGCCGTTGTCTGCATCGGCGCGTGATGCGTTCCGCACGCGGCTCGAGAGCGTCGCGCCTGCGCCGCCGGTCGTCATCCCGGAGCCGGCACCCGTCGATCCCGATCTGCTGCCCACACCGCTGCGGCCATGGTTCGGCGAGCGTTATTCGACATTGCGCTGGCGCGCGGTCGGGCCGGGCATCCATCTGCTGCGCGCGCAGGACGACGCGCTCGGCGCGCAGTTGCTGATGCTGCGCACGGCATCGGGCAAGCGCATGCCGATGCACAGCCACGGCAACAACGAACTGACCCTGATCCTGCGCGGCGCCTACGACGATGTGCTCGGCCATTTCGGTCCTGGCGACGTCGCCGATCTCGATCACGAGACCGAGCACCAGCCGGTCACGAGCCACGGCGTGCCGTGCATCTGCGTGGCCGCGTCCGATGCGCCGATGCAGTTCAGTGGCTGGATCGCACGCGCGATGCAGTCCGTGCTGCGGCTCTGACCTGTGCGCGACTGGCGCGCCGTTCGCGCGCGTCGTGGCAGGCTGTGCGGCCTGATCCCCTATGAGGCACGCCGATGCAGCCCTTCCGTCCCTTCTCCGGCCTGGTGTGCGCCGCATTGCTCGGCGGTTGCGCGGGCGGTGCCGCGATGTCGGGCAATGAGCGTCCCGCGATCGGCGGATTGACCGCCTACGCGCCGGGCTTCGATGAAGTCGTCGCGTCCGACGCGAAGATCGAGCGTCTCGCTGAAGGCTTCACCTGGGCCGAAGGCCCGGCGTGGATCGAGGACGGCGGCTATCTGCTGTTCACCGATGTGCCGGAGAACCGCATCCATTGCTGGTCGGAGGCGGACGGTCTGTCAGTGTTCCTGGAACCGTCTGGTTACGACGGTCCACCGACCGATGTGTTGCGCGAGGCCGGCGCCAACGGTCTGTTCGCCGAGCCCGACGGCACGGTGCTGCTGGCCGATTCCGGCAGTCGCACGCTGGCGCGGCTCGACCCGCGCACGAAAGCGAAGACCGTGCTCGCGCGCGCATTCGACGGCCGCCGCTTCAACAGTCCCAACGACGTCGTGCGCCGCAGCGACGGCGCGATCTTCTTCACCGATCCGCCCTATGGGCTGAAGGGTCTCGATGATTCGCCGGTCAAGGAACTGCCGTTCAACGGCGTCTACCGGCTCGACACCGACGGCCGCGTGCATCTGCTCGACGACGGCCTGAGCCGCCCGAACGGGATTGCCCTGTCGCCCGACGAGCGCACGCTGTATGTCGCCAACTCCGATCCCGAACGCGCGATCTGGATGGCGTACGCACTCGACGCCGAAGGTGCAGTCACGTCGCGACGCGTGTTCGCCGATGCCGGCGATCTGGTTGGAGACGACGCGCCCGGCCTGCCGGACGGCATGACCGTCGCCGCCGATGGCACCGTGCTTGCGACCGGTCCCGGCGGCGTGCTGGTGTTCGCGCCGGATGGCACGCGGCTCGGTCGCATCGAGACCGGAAGCGCGGTCGCCAACGTCACCTTCGGCGACGACGGACGCACGCTGTATCTGGCGTCGGACAGCATCATCGCGCGCGTGCGCCTGAGGATCGCAGGGCCTGCGACGTCGAACTAATACACAGCACGTCGCGCCCCGATCCCTGACCTGCATGCTCACCACGCTCGCCATCGCCCACTACCGCTCGCTGCACACGCTGGTCGTGCCGATGGGGCGGCTGAATCTCGTCACCGGTGCCAACGGCAGCGGCAAGTCCAGCCTGTATCGCGCGCTGCGTCTGCTCGCGGAGACCGCGCAAGGCGGCGTGGTGTCGGCGCTCGCGCGCGAAGGTGGTCTGCAGTCCACGCTGTGGGCGGGGCCGGAAACACTGAGCGCACGCATGCGCCGCGGCGAGGTGCCGATCGAGGGTGGGCCGCGGCAGCAGCCGGTGTCGCTGAAGCTGGGCTTCGCCGGCGAGGCATTCGGCTACGCGATCGATCTCGGTCTGCCGGCGCCCTCGCGTTCGCTGTTCGCGCACGACCCCGAGATCAAGCGCGAGGTGATCTGGGGCGGGCCGTTCCTGCGGCAGGGCAATACGCTGGTCGATCGCCGCGGCGCGCTGGTGCGCGTGCGCGATGGTCGCGACTGGCGCGTGGCCGGTGAGCATCTGAATCCGTTCGAAAGCCTGTTCGGCCAGATCGCCGATCCGCGCAACGCGCCCGAAGTGCTGCAGTTGCGGGAAACGATTCGTGGCTGGCGCTTCTACGATCATTTCCGCGCCGATGCCGATGCACCCGCGCGTCTGCCGCAGCTCGGCACGCGCACGCCGATGCTCAGCCACGACGGCCATGATCTCGCCGCGGCCTGGGCGACGATCCGCGAGATCGGCGATGTCGAAGCGCTGGACGCCGCGGTCGCCGATGCGTTTCCCGGCGCGCGCGTCGAGGTGCTGGTGGAAGGCGGACGCTTCTCGCTGCAGTTCCGCCAACACGGGTTGCTGCGGCCGCTGTCGGCCGCCGAACTGTCCGACGGCACGCTGCGTTACCTGCTGTGGATCGCCGCGCTGCACACGCCGCGCCCGCCGCCGTTGATGGTGCTCAACGAGCCCGAAACCAGTCTGCATCCCGATCTGCTGCCGGCACTGGCGCGGCTGATCGCCGGTGCATCCCAGCGCACCCAGGTCTGGGTCGTCTCGCACGCGACGCGCCTGATCGCGGCGCTGGAGCAGGACCCCGACTGCAATCCGGTCCAGCTGGTCAAACGCGACAGCCAGACGACGTTCGAAGGGCAGGGGATGCTGGACGCGCCGGCGTGGTATTGGCCGGAGCGCTGAGGTCCGCTACTGGACCGTCTAACGACGTTGTCAGCGATCGCGGAATGCGGCCGCGTCCGAATCGAACCAGGGCGAGCACAGCGTGGTGCGTTCGAGTCCGAATGCACCATCGACGCGGTACACCTCGCTACCCGGCAACGCCTCGCCGACCCGCGTGCCCGCCGGCGCGATCGTCACGCAGTAACGCAAGGGTGCAGCGCCGCGGTCGCGCGGCACCGTGTAGAAGAATTCGGCGGCGTGCCGGGCGCCGGGTGCGATCGCGCTCGCCAGTGGAATTGGCGGCGCGGTCGGCGACGGCGTGCCGATCGGTTTCGGCGCGTGCGTCAGTGTGGTGCCTTCCGCAGTCGCGCCTTCATGGGGTGGCGCGATGTCGCCCAGCCGCTGGCGTTTCGTCGACACCGCATGCGTGTCGCCGCGGTCGAACACGTACAGCCAGCCGGACGACGTGTTGTGCACCGTATATGCAACCCGCAATCGACCACCTTCGCCGTCGCGGACGATGGTGAACGTGGCCCGCGCGAGCGCGGAGCTGTCCTCGGCAGTGGCGGTATGCATCGAAGGCGTTCCCTTGGGCGCTGCACGCGACTGTGCGGCCTGCGGCGTGCCCGCGTCCATTGCGCACGCGGGCAACGCGAGCGCGAACGCCACGACGGACAGCGCGAGCCGCGCGCGGCGCAGGACGTGCAAGGGCGTCATCCGGTCAGCCCACATAGAACGGACGATCCGGCAGCCCCATTTCCTCGCGCAGCCCGTTCTCGGTGGCCCACTCGGGATTGGCCGTGCCCTCGGTCGGCGAGGTGGGCAAGCCGACCGCCTGACGCTCGAGATTGTTGATGCCGACCGTGCCATCCGGATAGACGTAAGTGCCATCGACGTCGTTGCCCGTGTACTGGCCGGGCTGCAGCGTACCGGTGGTCTGGTTGTAGGAATGCGCCAGCTCGTGATTGAGCACGATGACGGGATTCGAGAAGCCGGGGTTGCCGGTGATGGATGGATCGGTATGGAAGCCGGGGTTGTAATAGACCGTTGAACTCGTGCCGCTCCCCGGGCCGGATGCCGTCGCGTAGCCGTCCTGCCAGTTCGAACCGGGCGCGGCGAAGCCGTTCTGCTCGTTCTGCAGTTCGCGGATCGTCGTGGGATTGCCGGTGTGTCCCGACACCTCGAGCGCGGTCAGCAACTGCTGGCCCGAAGGCGAAGCGCGCAGCATGTCGAGATCGGCATTCACGCGCTGCTGAAAGGCGGCGGAACTGCCGCTGTCCACGGTCACACCCTGCACGTTCGATACCACCACATTGACGACCACGTTCGACGTGCTGCCGGTATCGGCGTACTGGCCGATCGTGACGCTGTCTTCCGCGGTCTGCGCATACACGGTGTCGGTGCCACCGCCGTTGATCACCGTATCCGCGCCGAGGCCGGTATAGACGGTGTCGTTGCCGGCGTCGCCTTCCAGACGATCGTTGCCGCGCCCGCCGGACACGATGTCGTTGTCCGCGCCACCCCAGATCGTGTCGTCGCCGGCGCCGCCCTCGAGATAGTCGTTGCCGGCCGTGCCGGTCATGAAGTCATTGCCGTCGCCGCCGTAGACGACGTCATTGCCGTCGCCGCCGCTCAGGTGATCGTCGCCGCTGTTGCCGAACACGTCGTCGCGACCTTCGCCGGCATAGACGGTATCGTTGCCGTCGCCCGCGTCGATGCGATCGTTGCCGGCGCCGGTCATGATGAAGTCGTCGCCGGCGCCACTCTCGACCACGATGTTGATCTGCACGTCGGCATCCACCATCACCGTATCGTTGCCATCGCCAGTGCGCAGGGTGATCTCCTGGCCCGGTGCGAGCGAGACGGGGTAGCGCTCGCCGTTGACGTAGAGGTCGGTGGTGCCGTCATCGTTGCTGCGCACTTCGACGCGATCGTCGCCATGCCCGTTGGTGGACACGACCAGCTGGTCGGCTGTGGCATACGGGTCGGCGATGCCGTCGCCGTTGGTGTCGTCGCCGAACTTGTAGGTCCGCTCGCGCGTGATCGAGACGTTGTCGTTGGAGAACAGGGTGTCCTGCTGCACCGCTTTGCCATCCGTGGTCTGCCGATCGCCCGTCTCCGAGTAGCCGCGGCCCAGCGGCGTGCCGAGGAAGCCGCCGTCGAACCGGCCGAGTGAGTCGCCGTCATTGCCGTTGATGGTCGCGGTCGCCGCAGGTGGCGAAGGCGGCGGTGCGTCATCGAAATCGGGACGCATGTGATACGCCGGGGAAGATCCGATGCCGTCGATGCCCATGTGCGTGCGCCCGCGAGGTGAGTTGGGCGCACGATGCGCGCAATGGACCCGCCGGTGATCTGGGGGCGACCCTAGTGCGGTGCCCCGTGTTCGGACCGGTTCAGCCAGAGGCCCGGAAGACGCGATGGCGCAGGCAATGCGCAGGTATCGCAGGGTGTCTGGGGCGCGTTGGGAGTAACGGGCCGTGCGCCGAGCGGCACGTGGATGTGGCCGGACGTTCGTCACCGGCCGCACATCCCTGCCGCCCGGTCGGGGCGGCAGGGGCCGGCCTCAGAGGCGCTCTGTCAGACCGTTGCGGATCGCGTCATCCATCAGCGCACGGGCTTCGCGCTCGGCGCGTGCGCTGGCGGTCTGCTGGCGCGTGGCGAGTGCGGTCTGTTCGCGGGCCAGTTCCACCTGCTGCGTGGCGAGTCGCTGCATCTCCGCCTGCATCCCGGCCTGCTGGCGCTGCAGGGCGGCGCTCACACTCGCGTCCACCTGAGCCCGCACGTCGACGTCGGCGAGTGCGCGTGTCGCAGCCTGCACGGCGATCTCCGCCTGGCGTGCGCCCAGCGTGCCCTGCCGTCCACCGAGGCTGCCCTGCAACGCACCGAGTTCGCCCTGTGCTTCCCCGAGTGCGGTTACTTCCGCGTATGCATCGCGGATCGCTTCGATCGTTGCGCGGTCGCGCACCACGTAGCGCGCATCGCCGCGGCGCATCCACAGCAGCGGTGCATCGCCGCGACGTGCGGCCTGCGCCTCGCGAAGCTCGTCGGTCGCGCTGACCGCGATGCTGTGATCGTCATCGAGCAGCACGAACGCGTTTTCGCCGCGCTGCGTGCCGAGGGTGAAGGTGCCGCGCAGGGCGCCGGTCGCCGGTGCGGGCGGTGCGGGCGGCGCGACCGGTGCAGCCGGGGCGACGGGCGCGGGCGGCGCCGGCGGTGCAGGCGGATCCGGCATGTCGGCCGGGTCGACCGGCACGCCGTTGCGGGTGGCGGTCCGCGCCGTCGTCGTCGACGTGCGCGAGGTCGCCGTTGCCGGTTTCGGGGCAGGCGCGGGACGCGCAGCGGGTGCCGGCGTTTCCGGTGCAACGGCCGGCGTCGCGGCGGTCAGGCGGTAGGGCATAACACCGACGACGCCGATCGCGACGGTCATCAGCACCGCGACGACGCGCGGCAGGGACGAGGTGGTCTGCAGCATGGTGAGTCTCCGCTTGAGCAGGGTGAAGTCGGGCGAGGCACTGGCCAGCCCGGCGCAGGGACGGGGCGCGACGCCGAGGCGCAGCAGCAGCTGGCCGTACTCGCGTGCGCAGTGGCGGTTGCCTTCGAGCACGGCGGCATCACAGGCGGCTTCGCGACTCAGGCCGTATTCGCGTGCGGCCAGATGGGCGAGGGGATGGAAGAAGAACAGGTGTTGCGCGAGTGCCGGGACGAGGCCGAGCCACAGGTCCCGGCGCTGCAGATGCACCAGTTCGTGGGTCAGCGCCATGTCGAGTTCGTCGGGCTGCATCGAGTCCGCGTGGTGCGCAGGCAGCAGCAGAACCGGACGCCACGGACCGACGAGCTGCGGCGAATCGATCGCATCCGACAGGCGCAGACGCGGCGGCGCATGCAGGCCGTGCGCCTCGGCGGCGAGGGCGAGGGCATGCAGCAGGCTGCGGTCCCGGCAGGGCACGGACGCGCGCAGCAGGCGGCGCGTCGCGAGGCAGCCACGCAGACTGCGCGTGACCATCACGCTCAGGCCCAGCAGCCATGCCACGGCGAGCGCCAGCGGCCACGACCACACGGGCGACGCCGCAGCCTGTGCAGGTGCGAAGACGATGGATGCCTCGTCCAGGGTGATCGCCGGCGCGACCTGCGCGACCTGCAACGCGGGCTGCACGGTCTCGGCCGGCAGCAGCGGCAGCCCCATCGGGCTCGACCACGCCAGGCCGACCAGCAGCTGCAACGCGACCAGCCACCACAGCCAGCACCGGGTCGCCGCGGACAGGCGCGGCACCAGGCGGCACAGCGCCCAGACCACCGCGACGAGAATCGTGGACTGCACGCTCGCGGCCAGCAGGCGCGGCAGCAGGACGTCGCTGATCAGTTCGAGGGCCATCTCAACGCTCCTTGCGCTTGGACTGCAGATTGGCGACCAGCGCCTCGAGTTCGGCGAGTTCGTCGGCGCTGACGTCCTTGCGCTCCGACATCCACGCGACGAACGGCGACACCGAACCCTGCAGCGTCTTCTCGACGAAACTCCCGACCGCGTTGCGCACAACGTCGTCCTGGCGTGCAGTGGCCGAGTAGCGATACACGCCGCCGTCGCCCTGCTTGCGCTTGAGGTAGGCCTTGGCGCGCAGGCGCTCCATCATCGTCAGCACCGTGGAGCGGGCCAGTCCGCGCGGCTCGCCGAAGGTGGCGGCGACCTCGCCGACGGAAGCGGCTTCGTGTTCGGCGATGTGCTGCAGCAGGGCCAGTTCCTGGTCCCCCACGGTCTTGTTGCGCATGGCACTTCCCTTGGTGACTACAACTGTAGGCAGATTGCGCCTGACTACAGATGTAGTCAATAGGTGGGAAGTCATTCCGTCGTATGGCGGCACGCGGCATAAGGTTCAGTCCGACGCCGCGACCGGATGGCCGGTCGCGGCAACGGCGTGCGTTGTTGGGGAGGGGCGCCTCGTCCCGCCGCACCGCATCGAGACTTCCCATGTCCAGTTCCGTCTCCCGCGCGATGTCGCGCGCTCTCGTCGTTCTCTCGCTCTGTATGGGTGCGAGCGCTGGCGTCTCTGCTGCCGAGTGCGCGTGCCGGTACACCGACAAGGCCGCGTTGCAGTCCGGCGCGCAGGCGATGGTCGACGGTTTCGTCGCCGCGGTCCGCGACAGCGGCAAGGCCGACTTCACCGGCGTGCCGGTGGTCGTCGAGACCACGCCCAATCTGATTTACGTCAACCTCGACCGACGCACGATCTATGTCCCGTGGTGGGACGACATGGACGCGGCGACGCAGGGTGTGTTCACCCAGCTGGCCGGCGACGAAGCGTCAGGCCGGCGCATGTTCGATCTGCTGTTCCAGCAGTTCTTCGTCGTGCACGAGGCCGCGCACTGGCTGCAGTTCCAGGCGAGCGGCCTGCGCGGCAATGCCGACTTCCTCGGCGGCGTGGACCTGTATCGCAACGAATCCGAAGCCAACGCGTTCGCCGTCGCCTACTGGATGCGCACGCCAGAGGGCCGCGCATTCCTCGACGAGATGGCACCGGTCGTGGCCAAGGCGCACGCAATGCTCCCGAACCCTGTGCCGGCCGACACCACGGCCGCCGCGTACTTCAACAGCAACTACGACGCGCTCGGTCAGGATCCGATGCAGTACGGCTGGTACCAGTTCCAGTTCGTACTCGACGCGCTCGCACAGCGCGAGCGCCTGTCGCTGCCCACACTCGTTGCCGGCCTCGACAGCGAAGACGCGGACGCGCCGCATGTCGGTGTGCTCTGGCTCGATCCGAATGCAGCGCCCGGCCTGCTCGTGGATCTGCCGCGCTGAGTCGCACAGGGGACACCGGTACGCAGCGTGCGGTGTCCGGCGTGGGTCGGCGCGCGCGTTATCCGGTACACAACGTCTGCCGAAGATGCGGCCCGCCATGACCCGTCTGCTTCAGCCGAGTGCGTTGTCGACCGATCGCTCCGGCACGTGCCGACGACTCCTGCGGCGCATGCATCTGCTGCTGATCCTGATGATGGCTTCGATGTGCGGTGGCGCTGTTGCCGCGCACGACCGCGAAGCACACGCGAAAGAAGCGTTGCAGACCAATGCACAGGCACGCGTGGATGACTTCGTTGCGGAAGTCCGTGCCACTGGCCTGTCGACGTTCGCACCGATTGCGGTGGGCGTCCGCACGACGCCGGATCTGACCCACCTCGACCGCGAACGCCGCACGATTCTCGTACCGCTATGGCACGAACTCGCCCCGACCACGCGCGTCCTGTTCGCGCAACGCGCCGGCGGCGAACAGGCAGGGCACCGGATGTTCGAGCTGCTGGTCCAGCAGTTCCTCGTTATCCAGCAGGCCGCGTTTCTGCTCACATCCGGCGGCACGGACCATTACCACGACGAAGCCGAGGCCAACGCACTCGCGGTGGCGTACTGGATGCGGCAACCGGAGGGCCACGCCTTCCTGTCCGACATGCTGCCGCTCGTGGTGCAGACATTCGGGCATACGCCCGATCCGGTACCCGACGAGACCACCCCATCGGCGTACTTCAATCGCGAACATGCGACGTTCCGACGCGAGCCGATGCCCTACGGCTGGTTCCGCCTGCGGTCCATCCTCAATGCGCTCGACACGCGCGCGGGGCTCGCGGTGCTGGTCGGGCATCCGCAGCTAAGCGGACCCGCCACGCAGGCTGCTCCATCGATCGCGACGGTGGACGGCGTAGCCGTCACTCCGGACATGCAGCCCTGAGCAGCGCTCAATCAAGCCCGAACGATCCAGTCTCCACCTTGCCTGCGCGCGTGTAGCGCGACACGACGATGCCGGTCGGCGACACGACGGATGTCTGCAGCGAGAAAGTCACGGCCTGCGCGTCGTCACCGAACAGCCGCTTGCCGGCGCCAAGCAGCACCGGGAACGTCATCAGCTGCAGGGTGTCGACGAGGTCCGTCGCCAGCAGCTGCTGCACGAGCGCGCCGCTGCCCTGCGTCAGCAGGTCGGGGCCGTCCTGTGCCTTCAGCGCGCGCAGCGCGCCGATGACGTCGTCACCGAGTGCGCGGCTGTTCTGCCAGTCCAGCGATCCGGGCCGATGTGTGGCGACGTGCTTGGTCACGCCGTTGAACAGCTTCGCGAGACCGGCGTCGCCGCTGTCGGCCGGCACGCGCGGCCAGTGCGCAGCGAAGATGTCATAAGTGCGGCGGCCGAGTACCAGTTCGAAGGGCTGTGCGAACAGGGCGTCGATGGACGCGCCGAACACAGGATCGGCGAAGGGCACGGTCCAGCCGCCGTGGGCGAATCCGCCGCTGGTGTCTTCCTGCGGGCCGCCAGGGCCCTGCAGGACGCCGTCGAGGCTGACGAACGCGGCAACGATGAGCTTGCGCATGGTGTGTCTCCGGTTGCGTGGTGGCCGCCGGGCGGCGGTCTCATCCTGACGACGCACGCAGGTGTGCGGAATCGACATCCAGTGCGCGCGGTCGCAACGCACGATGCGTCCGCATGGGGTCGCGCGTGTCGGCGTAGGCGTGCTCAGGGGTTCACATCAGCGTGGCTAGACTCGCCGCCACTCCACTTCGCGGACTTCTCGCCATGATCAAGCGCCTCGCTTCCGTCGCACTCGTTGCCCTGCTGGCCGCCTGCAGCGCGCCTGCCGAACGCGGCACCGATGCGGTCACGCCGGTCGGCGGCCCCGACAAGGCGACCGTCACCAACGAAGCGGACTGCCAGCGCGTGGGCGGGCAGTGGACCCAGCTCGGCCGTGCGCCGGTCAAGCAGTGCCTGCGCCAGACGACCGATACCGGCAAGGCCTGCACCGATTCCGAGCAGTGCGAAGGCCAGTGCCTCGCGCCCGAGGGCAGCGTCGACGGCACCCAGGTCGGCGGCAGCTGCAGCGTCGACACCAACCCGTTCGGTTGCCAGCAGCGCCTGCGCGACGGTGTGGCGTCGACGATCTGCGTCGACTGAACGGCATGCACTGACCGGCGCGAGGCCGGGCGATGAGTGCGGCAACTTCATGGCGCCTGCATAAGGCGGGGCATACGTTCGGTGTTCACCCGCGCCCCGGAGGCGTCATGACCCGTCCCATCTTCAAGCTTGGTGTGCCGATGCTGCTCGCGCTCGCATCGGCGCCCGTCTTCGCCCAGCAACTCCAGCAGCCCACGACGCCCGCACGTCCGGCGACGCAGCCTGCTCCCGCGCCCGTGACGCCTGCGGTGCCGGCAACGCCCTCGCAGCGCGGCCAACCACCGGGCACGATTCCGTCCAATGGGCCCGCCCCGCAGATGCGACCGCAGCCGGCAACGCCTGCGAACCAGCCGATCGCGCCACGTGCGATGCCGACGCAGGTGCGGGATGCGCAGGGCCGTATCGTGCCCGGCGCGCAGGAAGTGGTGCCCGGTCGCGCACGCGATCCGGTGACCGGTCAGGAATTCCAGACCACGCCGCCAACGCGTCCGTAAGCGGTTGTTGGTTGTTGAAAGAGGCGCGGCGCCGCAGCCCCGCGGGGCGGCAGGCCCCCGGCCGGGGGGGGCGGGGTCTGC
>JASCOC010000015.1 GCA_029959605.1 Lysobacteraceae bacterium PS02340
GAAGCGCAGGGGACCGCCGCGGCTGTATCGCGGCGGATCGCGTCCGGCGAAGGGACCTTTTGGTTCCTTTTGGGTCCATCCAAAAGGGACTCGCACGCGCAGCGGGCGAAAGCCCTGCACTTGCTTGGGGCTCTTCGCTCGTCGCTTTGCGACTTCGCTGTTTCAGGCAAGTAAAGAATCAAACGCAGGAGCGAAGATCAAAGACAGGGCTTCCGCGCTGTCGCGCGGCTTACTTTTGTCTTGGCAAAAGTAAGCAAAACCGTCTTCGCCGGACGCGAGCCGACGCGATGAAGCCGCGTCGGTTCCCTCCGCTCCTCGCCTGACGCGGCACGCAGCCCAAACTCGCTCCGCTCAGACATGGGCTGCTCTTCGGCCACGCCAGGCTCCGGTGCTCGGCTCGCTCTACGGCTCGATTCAAGTCAAAGGCTCGAAGCCAAAGCCAAAGCCAAAGCCAAAGGCAAAGGCAAAGGCAAAGGCGAAGGCGAAGCCAACAATTTCCAGCGGATGCATCCCCCTGCAACAGCACATCCAACGCATTGCCAGCACGTGCCCTGCGTCGCCACGATGGCGCAAACCCATCAAAAAAAAAGCCCCGCATCAGCGGGGCTTCTCCGAACACGCGGTCGCGATCAGTCCCGTAATTCGATCACATCGAACTCCGCCACCGGATCCACCTCGGCGTCGTAATCCACATCGCTGCGCTCGAAACCGAACAGCTTCAGGAATTCGTGCTTGTACCCGGCGTAATCGGTCAGCGCGAACAGGTTCTCCGTCGTGATCTGCGGCCACAGCGCCTTGCACTGCGCCTGCACGTCGTCGCGCAGCTCCCAGTCGTCCAGACGCAGGCGCGCTTCGTCGTCGAGTTCGGCCGGCGCGCCGTCGGCGTGGTACATGCGCTCGCGAAACAGGCGGTCGAGCTGGTCGAGCGTGCCTTCGTGCAGACCCTTTTCCTTCATGACCTTGAAGGCGATGGCGATGTACAGCGGCAGCACCGGAATCGCGGCGCTGGCCTGCGTGACGACCGACTTGAGCACAGCGACGTTCGCGCTGCCGCCGGTTTCGGCGAGTTGTGCATCGAGGCGACGCGCGGTCGCGTCGAGATCGGCCTTGGCCTTGCCCAGCGCGCCGTGCCAGTAGATCGGCCAGGTGATCTCGGTGCCGATGTAGCTGAAGGCGACCGTCTTCGCGCCGTCGGCCAGCACGCCGGCTTCGCGCAGTGCGTCGATCCACAGCTGCCAGTCCTGACCGCCCATCACGGTCACGGTGTCGGCGATTTCCTGCTCGGTTGCAGGCTCGATCGACGCCTCGATGATCTGGTCCTTGTTGGTGTCGATCGCGGTCGAGGTGTAGGCCTCGCCGATCGGCTTGAGCGCGGAGCGCTTCACTTCGCCGGTGTCGGGCAGCTTGCGCACCGGCGAGGCCAGCGAATAGACGACCAGATCGACCTGGCCGCCCATCTCGTTCCTGATCAGATCGATCGCCTGCGCGCGCGCGGCATCGGAGAAGGCATCGCCGTTGATCGAACGGCTGTAGAGGCCGGCCCCCTTGGCGTAACGATCGAACGCGGCCGAGTTGTACCAGCCGGCCGTGCCGGGCTTCTTGTCGGTGCCGGGCTTTTCGAAGAACACGCCCAGCGTGTCGGCGCCGAAGCCGAACGCCGCGCTGATGCGCGCCGCCAGGCCGTAGCCGCTGGACGCGCCGATCACCAGCACCTTCTTCGGACCGTCGTCGCGCACACCGCGCGCGCGCGTGGCCGCGATCTGGTCGCGCACGTTGTGGTCGCAGCCGGTCGGGTGCGTGGTGGTGCAGATGAAGCCGCGGACCTTGGGATGGATGATCACTGTGTCGCCCGTGTGTCTGGAAACGTGGCGCCCAGTTTACGGGCTGGGGTCGCCGCGGTCCCGTACGGGGGTCGATGGTGAAGCGGCACAGTCGCGCGCGCGAATCCTGCACGCGTCTTCGCGCGCGCGATTGACAGCACGCGGGCGCGCGGCTGAACTGTGCACCTGACTTCGCACCGGATGCACACATGTCGTCTCGCTGGACCGATTCACCCCTGCGCTACGGCCTGGTCACGCGGGTGCTGCACTGGGGCATGGGCGCGCTGTTCGCGTGGCAGTTCACCGGCATGGGCGTGAAGCTGCTGCTCGGTCGCCATCCGCTCACCGCCTTCCTCGTCGGCAGCCACAAGCCGGTCGGCACGCTGCTGATGCTGGCGATCCTGCTGCGCGGCGCCTGGGGCCTGTCGCAATGGCGCAATCGTCCGCCGCATCCGGCGACAGGGGTCGGCCGTCTCGCGCTCGCAGGCCATGCCCTGCTCTATGCATTGATGTTCTACGTGCCGACCGTCGCGCTGCTGCGCGAATACGGCAGCGGCCGCGGCTTCGCACCGTGGGGCATACCGCTGTTTCCCGCCACCGGCGAGAAACTGGAGTGGCTGATGGCGCCGGCGAATTTGTCGCACGGCGTCATCGCCTGGACGCTGCTGGTGGTGGTCGCCGGCCATGTCGCGATGGTCGCGCTGCATCATTTCTTCTGGCGCGATACGACGCTGGCACGGATGGCGGGAAAGCTTTGAAGCCGGCGGCTGCAGAGCTGCTCGCACGATAACGCCACGGGTCTGCTGATCGTTCGCCCCCTTCCCGACCCTCCCCCGCACGCGGGGGAGGACTCGAGACTCAGGCCGCCACCGCCGCGTTGTGCACGCCGGCCACCGCACGCCCCGATGGATCGGCGGCATTCGCAAACGCAGCGTCCCAGGCGATCGCCGCAGGCGACGAACAGGCGATCGACTTGCCGCCCGGCACGGTGGCGGCCGCCGCCGGTGACGGGAACACGCGTTCGAACACGCTCCGGTAGAAGTACGCCTCCTTCGTCTGCGGCGGGTTGTGCGGGAAGCGGCTCGCCGCAGCTGCGAGTTCTCGATCGCTGACCTGCGCCTCGGCATGCGCCTTGAGGCCGTCGATCCAGCCGTAACCGACGCCGTCGCTGAACTGCTCTTTCTGGCGCCACAGGATCTCGTCGGGCAGATGACCGTCGAACGCGGCGCGCAGCACGCCCTTCTCCATGCGCTGATACCCGTCACTTCCGCGATGGATCATCTTGTGCGCGGCGTCGAAGCGCATCGCCACGTCGAGGAACGCGCGGTCGAGGAACGGCACGCGCGGCTCCACGCCCCAGGCCATCATCGACTTGTTCGCGCGCAGGCAATCGTAGTTGTGCAGTGCGTCGAGCTTGCGCACCAGCTCCTCGTGGAACTGCCGCGCGTCCGGCGCTTTGTGGAAATACAGATAGCCGCCGAAGATCTCATCAGAGCCCTCGCCGGACAGCACCATCTTCACGCCCATCGCCTTGATCCGGCGCGCGAGCAGGAACATCGGCGTCGACGCGCGGATCGTGGTCACGTCGAAGGTCTCGACGTGGCGGATCACATCGGGGATCGCATCGAGCCCTTCCTCGAAGGTGTATTCGAATCCGTGGTGCACGGTGCCCAGCGACTCGGCGGCAATCGCCGCGGCCGCAAGATCGGGCGAGCCCTTCAGTCCGATCGCAAACGAATGCAGACGCGGCCACCAGGCTTCGCTGCGGTCGCCATCTTCGACGCGATGCCGTGCATAGCGCGCGGCAACAGCCGCGACTAGCGAGGAGTCCAGACCCCCGGACAGCAGCACGCCATACGGCACATCGGTCATCAGCTGGCGATGCACGGCAGCCTCGAATGCCTCGCGCACGTCGTCGAGCGAGACGTCCACGCCTTCGACCGCATCGAAGTCGCGCCATGGCCGTTCGTAGTACCGGGTGAGCACACCGGTCGCACTGTCGTACCAGTGACCCGGCGGGAACTGCGCGACGTCGGCGCAGGTGTCGGCGAGCGCCTTCATCTCCGATGCAACGCGCAGGCGACCTTCGCGGTCGTGGCCCCAGTAGAGCGGCACCACGCCGATCGGATCGCGGGCGATGATCGCGCGGCCGCTGTCGCGGTCCCACAGCGCGAACGCGAAGATGCCGTTGAGGCGCTCGAGGAACGCGGACGGGCCGCTGCCGTCGGCCTCGTGCTCGCGATACAGCGCGCTCACGACTTCGCAATCCGACGCGGTCTGGAACGCGTACGGCACGCGCAGTTCGGTCTTCAGCGTCTGGTGGTTGTAGATCTCACCGTTGACCGCGAGCACCAGTGCGCCGTCCTCGGACAGCAGCGGCTGCGAGCCGCCCGCCGGGTCGACGATGGCGAGGCGCTCATGGACGAGGATCGCGCGGTCGTCGACGTGGACGCCGCTCCAGTCGGGGCCGCGGTGACGCTGGCGCTGTGAACACTCGAGCGCCTGCCGGCGCAGCGCGGTTGCGTCGTCGCCGGGTTGCAGGCCGAAGATGCCGAAGATCGAACACATGGTGGAGCTCCTGGGATGTCGTGGATTGCGATGTCGGTGGAGCCGGATGCGGACACAAAAAAACCCGCATCGCGGCCGATGCGGGTTCGTGTTCCGGTGCCTGCGCGTCTCGTCCTACTGCTGCGCCAGCTCCCACACCCGCATCGGCCGCGCACGATTATTCGTGCGCAGAGCGTTGCGGTTGCGATTGTTGGCGGCGATGCGGGGCATGGGTTGCAACCTAAAGGCTCCGGGGTGGCGGTGCAACCGTTGCGTGCGCAACGGCTGCACCTGATCGTTCAACGCGGGCCGCATCGAAACGCGGCCATCGACCTCACTTGGCCGGCAGGGCGTCGATCGGCGGCTGCGCAGCGGCGGCCGCGTTCTTCTCTGCCAGCAGGCGGTCGGGATCGACCAGCGAGGGATTGTCGAGCACCTCCTGCAGACGCTCGCGATCGAGCTGGCCGGTCCAGCGCGCGATCACCAGCGTGCCGATGCCGTTGCCGGTGAGGTTGGTCAGCGCACGGCCCTCCGACATGAAACGGTCGATGCCGACGATCAGCGCGATGCCCGCGAGCGGAATCACGCTCTCGAACGCCGCCAGCGAAGCCGCCAGCGTCACCAGGCCCGCGCCCGACACGCCAGCCGCACCATTCGACGAGATCAGCATGAAGACCAGCAGCGCGATCTGCGTGCCCAGCGGGACCTCGATGCCGAAGGCCTGGGCGATGAAGATCGCGCCCATCGTCATGTAGATCGCGGTGCCGTCGAGGTTGAAGGAATAACCGGTGGGAATCGTCAGGCCGACGACCGACTTCGGCACGCCGGCGGCCTCGAGCTTGCTCAGCATGCGCGGCAGCACCGTTTCCGACGACGAGGTGCCGAGCACGATCAGCAGCTCGTCGCGGATCATGCGGATGTACTTGAAGATGCTGAAGCCCGACCACCAGCAGATCGGCCCGAGCACCAGGAACAGGAACAGCAGGCAGGTCATCCAGAAGCTGACCATGAAGTAGCCGAGCGAGCCGAGGATCGCGCTGCCGTACTCGCCGATGGTGAAGGCCATGCCGCCCATCGCGCCCAGCGGCGCGAACCACATGACGATCTTGATGACGCCGAACATCACCTGGGCGATCGTGTCGAGCGCGGCGACGGCCGGCTTGCCGCGTTCGCCGAGCATCGTGATCGCGCAGGCGACGAGGATCGCCATCACCAGCACCTGGATCAGCTGGCCCTCGACGAACGCGCCCATGAACGAGCTGGGCACCAGATGCAGCAGGAAGCCGGTGATGCCCTCGCCCGCCGCGGCACCCGCGCTCTGCAGCGTGCCGTCGGCCGCCGAGGCGTCGAAGGTGGCGATGTCGAGGCCGAGCATGCGGCCCGGGCCCAGCAGATTGATGACGACCAGGCCGATGCCCAGCGCGAAGACGGTGGTGACGTTGAAGTAGATGACGGTCTTGAGCGCCAGGCCGCCGGCCTTGGCGAGGTTGCCGAGTCCGGCGATGCCCACCGCGACGGTCGCGAAGATGGTCGGCGCGATGACGACCTTGACCAGCTTGATGAAGAGATCGGCCAGCCATTTCATCTGCGCGCCGACCTGCGGCGCGGCGAGGCCGATGATGATGCCCGCGGCGATGCCCACCAGTACCCAGAAGTACAGGTGGTGCCACAACTTCTTGCGCTTCGGCGCGGGCCCGGGTGTCGGGGCTTTGACAGCGTTCTGGGTCGGGGTATCGGTCTGCATGCCGCAAGCCTGCCAGATGAACAACGATTGCAAACTCACACCATGGGACTAGATGGCGCAGTCAGTTTCTTGCCGAAACGGCGTCGAAGGGCGTTCTTCTGCGGGGATTTGCAGGGATTGCGGCTGTTTGAGCAGCAATCGAAAAATGCATCCGCTGCACCTGCATCGAGAGGTCGGCGGAGATGGAAACCGCATCCGACGTGCGCGGCCCGGCTTCGATGCGAGCGCGAGGCGCGTGGTCGACACCGACGACACGCCCCAACGAAAACGGGCCGCTTGCGCGGCCCGTTTTCCTGTTACATGCAGCGCTGGCGATTACTCGGCCGGCGTGCCTTCGCCTTCGGCGACGGCCTTCATCGACAGGCGGATGCGGCCCTGCTTGTCGACTTCCAGCACCTTGACCTTGACCACGTCGCCTTCCTTGAGCACGTCGCCGACCTTCTCGACACGCTCGTTGGAGATCTGCGACACGTGGACCAGGCCGTCCTTGCCGGGGGAGATCGTCACGAATGCACCGAAGTCCATCAGCTTGACGACCTTGCCCTCGTAGATGCGGCCCGGCTCGACGTCCGACGTGATCTGCTCGATGCGTTCCTTCGCGGCGCGACCGGCAGCGGCGTCGACCGAGGCGATCGTGATCGTGCCGTCGTCCTGGATGTCGATCTGGGTGCCGGTTTCCTTGGTGATGCCCTGGATGACCGAACCGCCCTTGCCGATGACTTCGCGGATCTTGTCGGGGTGGATCTTGATCGTGATCAGGCGCGGCGCGAACTCGCTGAGTTCGGTACGGGCCGTGGTCAGCGCGCTGCTCATCTCCTGGAGGATGTGCAGACGGCCCTGCTTCGCCTGGGCCAGTGCGACCTTCATGATCTCTTCGGTGATGCCCTGGATCTTGATGTCCATCTGCAGCGCCGAGATGCCGTTCGTGGTGCCGGCGACCTTGAAGTCCATGTCGCCGAGGTGATCTTCGTCACCCAGGATGTCCGACAGCACGACGTAGTCGTCGCCTTCCTTGACCAGGCCCATCGCGATGCCGGCGACCGGTGCCTTGATCGGCACGCCCGCGTCCATCAGCGCCAGCGACGAACCGCAGACCGACGCCATCGACGAGGAACCGTTCGACTCGGTGATCTCCGACACGACGCGGATGGTGTACGGGAATTCTTCCATCGTCGGCATCACGGCGAGTACGCCGCGCTTGGCCAGACGGCCGTGGCCGATCTCGCGACGCTTCGGACCCATCATGCGGCCGGCTTCGCCCACCGAGTACGGGGGGAAGTTGTAATGGAACAAGAAGTGTTCTTTGTACTCGCCGGCGACGGCATCGATGATCTGGCCATCGCGCGCGGTGCCGAGGGTCACGGCGACGATCGCCTGCGTCTCGCCACGGGTGAACAGCGAGGAGCCGTGCACGCGCGGGAGGATGCTGACCTTCGACGCGATCGGACGCACGGTGTCGAGCGCACGACCGTCGATACGGACCTTGGTCTTGAGGACCGAGTCGCGCATCGTCTGGTATTCCTGCTCGCCGAATTCCTTCGACAGCTCGCTGTTCGACCAGGCGTTGGCTTCGGCGTGCGGCTGCACGGCTTCGAGGATCGCCTTCTTGACCTTGGAGATCGCGTCCTTGCGCTCGAGCTTGTCGCGCACCTGGAAGGCGCTCGCGAGCTGCTCGCCGATCGCGGTACGCAGGGTCGAGATCAGGCCCTCGTTGGCGGCCGGCGCCGACCATTCCCACTTCGGCTTGCCGGCTTCGGCGACGAGCTCGTTGATCGTAGCGATGGCGACCTGCATCTGCTGGTGGCCGAACATCACGGCGCCGAGCATCACGTCTTCCGAGAGTTCCTTCGCTTCCGACTCGACCATCAGCACGGCGTTCGCGGTACCGGCGACGACGAGCTCGAGGTCCGAATCCTTCAGCTCCGACACGGTCGGGTTCAGCAGGTACTGGCCGTCCTTGTAACCGACCTTGGCGGCACCGATCGGGCCGTCGAACGGCGCGCCCGAGAGCGACAGCGCAGCCGAGGCGCCGATCAGCGCGAGGATGTCGCCGTCGACGTCCGGGTTCATCGACATCACGGTGGCGATGATCTGGACTTCGTTGCGGAAGCCGTCAGGGAACAGCGGACGGATCGGACGGTCGATCAGACGCGAGATCAGCGTCTCCTTCTCCGTGGCGCGACCTTCACGCTTGAAGAAGCCACCCGGAATGCGGCCGCCGGCGTAGAACTTCTCCTGGTAGTCGACGGTCAGCGGGAAGAAATCCTGGCCTTCGCGCGCGGTCTTGTTGGCGACCGCGGCGACCAGCACCTGGGTGCCATCGCAGGACACCATCACGGCGCCGCCGGCCTGGCGCGCAATCTCGCCGGTCTCGAGCGTCACCGTCTGGTTGCCGTACTGGAAGCTCTTTGTCACTTTTGCCACGTTGGAATTCCTTGATGTCTCTTGCGATGAACCGTCCGGGACCCATGCCCCGGCGGGCGGACGCTGCCCACGCCCTAAAAAGAACCGCGGCGCATTTCTGCGCCGCGGTGGGGACCAGTCTTAGCGACGCAGACCGAGCTTCTCGATCAGGGCCTTGTAACGACCTGCATCCTTGCGGTGCAGATAGTCGAGCAGGCTGCGACGACGGTTGACCATCATCAGCAGGCCGCGGCGGCTGTGGTGATCCTTCTTGTGCGTCTTGAAGTGCTCGGTCAGGTGCACGATGCGTGCAGTCAGCAGAGCGACCTGGACTTCCGGGGAACCGGTGTCGTTGTCGCCGCGCTTGTGTTCTTCGATGATCTTGCCGTTGTCGATGGTGCTGGTCATTTCATGTTCTCTGGACGCGGGTCCCGCAGAAGACAGCGACCGGTCGTATGACCGTCGCGTACCGCCCGGACCGCCTGTGGATGGATGCTGCAGTGTGCCTTGAAAAAGGCGGCGAAATTGTACCGCCGGGCGGACAACCGGACAAGGCGGCCATTCAGGCCCCGGTGTCGTTCGCGTCTGCGCGGCGGAACATGCGTTGCGGTTTCAGGCGGCCATCGTCGGCCACCTGCCCCAGACCTTCGGCGCGACCGGTCGGCCCGATGATGGCCACCTCGCCCACCGGTGCATGCGCGACCGGCACGTCCTGGCCGTTCTGCAGGCGCGCAGCCTGGCGCGCGTCGACGTGGACTTTCGGCCACGCCAGCATGCCGGCCTCGATTTCCAGCAGACAGGCTTCGAGCTGCGATTCGCCGCGCGCGGCCAGCGCCTGCAGGTCTTCCAGCGTCCACATGCGCGGATCGCGGAACGGATCGACCCAGAGCCGACGCAGCTCGGCCACGTGCGCGCCACAGCCCAGCAGTTCGCCCAGATCGCGGACCAGACTGCGCACGTAGGTGCCCGAGCCGCATTCGACGTGCAGACGCAGCTGCGGCATGCCGTCGGGTTCGAGCACGCCGTCGAGCAGATCGGCCGCCGACTGGAGTTCGAAGGCGTGCACGTCGACCGGGCGCACGTCGACCTCGACCGTCTCGCCGCGACGCGCCTTGGCATACAGCGGCTCGCCGCCGCGCTTGAGCGCGGAGTAGATCGGCGGGCGCTGCTGGATGCGACCGACCAGCTGGCCGAGCGCGGCATCGAGGGTTTCGATGGTCAGCGACGGCACGGGGCGCTCACGCAGGATCTCGCCGTCGGCGTCGTCGGTATCGGTGACCTGCCCGAGCCGGGCGACGGTGGTGTAGGCCTTGCGTGCGCCGAGCAGGCCGCCGGCGATCTTGGTCGCCTCGCCGAAGCAGACCGGCAGCAGGCCGGTCGCCAGGGGATCGAGGCTGCCGGTATGGCCGCCCTTCTCGGCGCGGAACAGGTGCCGCACGCGCTGCAGCGCCTGGTTGGAGCTCATGCCACGCGGCTTGTCGAGCAGCAGGATGCCGTCGAGCTTGCGGAACTGGGTGCGCGGACGGTCCTGCTGCCGACGCTTGCCGAGTGGGCGCGGCGACGTCGCAGGCGGGGCGCCGGCGTCAGTCGGCGGAAGGTTCGCCGACATCGCGCAGCAGATTGTCGATGCGCTCGCCGCGATCGACCGAATCGTCGTAGTGGAAATGCAATTCCGGCACGTGGCGCAGCTTCACCGCGCGCGCGAGTCGGAAGCGGATCTCGTGCGCGACGGCCTTGAGGCCCTTCATCGCCTCGTCGGCGCGCTCGGACTGCAGCGCGGTCACGAAGACCTTGGCATGGGCCATGTCGCGGGTGACCTCGACATCGGACACGCTGACCGACGGCAAGCCGTGTTCGGACACTGCCTCGCGCACGAGCGTTCCGAGCTCGCGACGGAGCTGGGCGGAGACGCGGTCGGTACGGTGGAAGGATTTCGTGGGCACGGATGGAACACCTGCTGCGATGGGACGGAAGAAAGTCTGGAACACGGCGGACGACACCGCCTGAGACGACGACGGCCGGGTCCGCATGTACGGAGCCCGGCCGCCGGCACTGCATCCGGCGCGCCCTTACAGGGTGCGCTGGACCTCGATGCGCTCGAAGCACTCGATCTGGTCGCCCGGCTTGACGTCGTTGTAGGCCTTGACGCCGATGCCGCACTCGGTGCCGTTGCGCACTTCGTCGACGTTTTCCTTGAAGCGGCGCAGCGATTCCAGCTCGCCCTCGAAGATGACCGTGTTGTCGCGCAGCACGCGGATCGGCTTGTTGCGCTTGACCACACCCTCGATGACCATCGAGCCCGCGACCGCACCGAACTTGGAGCTGCGGAACACGTCGCGCACTTCCGCGGTACCGATGATCTCTTCGCGGATCTCCATGCCGAGGATGCCCGAGGCGACCTGCTTGACCTGGTCGATCACGTCGTAGATCACCGAGAAGTAGCGCAGATCCAGCGCGCTGTTCTCGATCACCTTGCGCGCCGACGCGTCGGCACGGACGTTGAAGCCGATGATCGTGGCCTTCGCCGCGGCCGCCGAGTTGGCGTCCGATTCGGTGATGCCGCCGACGCCGGAGACGATGACGTTGATGCGGATCTGTTCGTTCGACAGCGCGACCAGCGACTGCTTGAGCGCTTCGACCGAACCCTGCACGTCGGCCTTGATGACCAGGTTGAGCGACAGCTGCTGCTCGGCCTGGCCCATCTGCGCCATGATGTCTTCCATGCGGTTGCCCGCGGCCTGCACCAGGCGCGTTTCGCGGCGCTTGGTGTCGCGCTGCGAGGCCACGTCCTTGGCCAGACGCTCGTCGGCGACGACGACGAAATCGTCGCCCGCATCCGGCACGCCCGACAGACCCAGCACCTGCACCGGGATCGACGGACCGGCCGTCGGCACCTGGTTGCCGGTTTCGTCGAACAGCGCACGCACGCGGCCGTACTGCACGCCGCAGACGAGGTAATCGCCACGCGACAGCAGGCCGTTCTGCACCAGCACCGTCGCGACAGGGCCGCGTCCCTTGTCGAGCGAGGATTCGATGACCGTACCGCTCGCGCGGCCTTCGGCCACGGCGCGCAGTTCGAGGATTTCGGACTGCAGCGAGATCGCATCGAGCAGATCGTCGACGCCGTCGCCGGTCTTGGCCGACAGTTCCACCATCTGCGTGTCGCCGCCGAAGTCCTCGGCCACGATCTCGTGCTCGAGCAGTTCGTTCTTGACCCGCGACGGATCCGCACCCGACTTGTCGATCTTGTTGATCGCCACGATCAGCGGCACCTTCGCCGCCTTCGCGTGCTTGATCGCCTCGACCGTCTGCGGCATGACGCCGTCGTCGGCCGCGACCACCAGGATCACGATGTCGGTGAGCTTGGCGCCGCGCGCACGCATCGACGTGAACGCCGCGTGGCCCGGGGTGTCGAGGAAGCTGATGACGCCCTTGTCGGTTTCGACGTGGTACGCGCCGATGTGCTGCGTGATGCCACCCGCTTCGCCCGAGGCGATCTTGGTGCGACGGATGTAGTCGAGCAGCGAGGTCTTGCCGTGATCGACGTGACCCATGATCGTGACGACCGGCGGACGCGCGACCTGGTCGCCCTGCGCCTCGCCCACGTGTGCGATCAGCTCGCTCTCGGCGTCGTCGGCATCGGCGCGCACCGGAATGTGGCCGAGTTCTTCGACGGCCAGCGCCGCGGTGTCGTGGTCGATCGACTGGGTGATGGTCGCCATGACGCCCATCTTGAACAGCGCCTTGACCACGTCGCCGCCCTTCATCGCGAGCTTCTGCGCGAGATCGGCCACGGTGATCGCATCGCCGATCGCCACTTCGCGCTGCATCGGCGCGGTCGGACGTTCGAAGCCGTGCGGGCCACCACCGCTGCGCGACGGGGCACTGCCACGACGCTGCGGACCGCCACGCTGCGGCTTGCCGCGCGTGTTGCTGGTGCTGCGACGGGCGCGATCGGAGGCACTGAGGTGCAACTGGCCGGCAAAGCGCGCGGTCTTGTCGTCGTCCTCGACGCCACTGACCATCGCGTGCGAACCGCGGTTGCCCTTGTGCTTGGCACCGGCGGGCGCGTTGCGGTCGTCGGCGCGCGGCGGCGCCGGCGGCTTGTGGCCGTGACCGTGCGCAGCCGGCGGGCGACGCGTCGCTTCGGCGGCTTCTTCCGGCGGCACGGCGGCAGCGGCGGCTGCGACCTGGCGCAGACGCTCGGCCTCGGCTTCCGCTTCGCGCTTGCGCGCTTCGGCTTCGTCGGCGCGACGCTTGTCGTCCTCGGCCAGACGCTGCTGCTCGGACAGGTTCTTCGCGCGCGACTCTTCGAGCTTGCGCAGGATCTCGGCGCGCTCGGCATCCGGATCGACCGCACCACCCGCGTTCGGGCTCAGCGTGACCTTCTTGCGCACGACGACGTCGACCGTCTGGCGGTTCTTGCCGCCACCGACCGTCAGTTCCTGCTTGCGGCTGCGGCTGAGCGTGATCTTCTTCGGCGCAGCGGCTTCCTCGGCCGGGTCTTCACCCTTGCCGTGCGCGCGCTTGAGGAAACCGAGCAGCTTGAGCTTCTCGGCACTGGTCACGCTCTGGTCGGGATCGCTGAACGGCATGCCCGCTTCGGACAGCTGTTCAAGCAGTTTCTCGACCGGCGTGTTCACCAGTGCGGCCAGCTTGCGGATGGTGGTTTGTTGCGACATTCGTGATTCCGGTTCCTTGCGCGCCGCCGCGAAGTGCGGGGCGCAGTGGATTTGTCATTCTACCGCTGCATGGGATTCGTTCCGAACTGGATCGTCATCCGTGGCTGGCGGCCGCGTTCTGCGTCGGTACTGGGCACCGGCGCGGCGCGACCCGTCAGCCTTCCCTTTCCAGGCGCGCGATCTCTTCGGCACGGGCGGCGAGGATCAGCGCGGCGGCGCGGGCCTCGTCGAGGTCCTCGATGCCGAACTCGACCACTTCGTCCGCGCCCAGGTCCGACAGGTCCTCGCTGGTGCGGATGCCGTTGGCGGCCAGCGCGTACGCGGTCGCCTCGTCCATGCCGTCGAGCGCGAGCAGATCGTCCGCCGGCGCGTTCTCGTCCACGCCCTCTTCGACCGCGAGCGCGTCGTTGAGCAGCGAGTCGCGCGCACGGCCGCGCAGTTCCTCGACGATGTCCTCGTCGAAGCCTTCGACCGCCAGCAGCTCGCCGACCGGCACGTAGGCGATTTCCTCGACCGTGCTGAACCCCTCGGCGACCAGGATGCCGGCGATTTCCTCGTCGACTTCCAGCTTCTCCTGGAACAGGGCGCGCGCCGACGCCTGCTCGGCATCCGACTTCGCGGTGACCTGGTCCTGGGTCATCACATTGAGCTGCCAGCCCGACAGGCGGCTGGCGAGGCGCACGTTCTGGCCGCCCTTGCCGATCGCCTGGGCGAGCTTGTCCTCGGCGACCGCCAGATCCATCGAGTGCTTGTCTTCGTCGACGACGATCGACTGCACTTCGGCCGGGGCCATCGCGTTGATGACGAACTGCGCCGGGTTGTCCGACCACAGCACGATGTCGACGCGCTCGCCGTTCAACTCGTTCGACACCGCCTGCACGCGCGAACCGCGCATGCCGATGCAGGCGCCGATGGGATCGGTGCGGGTGTCGTAGGCCAGCACGGCGATCTTGGCGCGGTCGCCCGGATCACGTGCGCAGGCCTTGATCTCGACCAGGCCCTGGCCGACTTCCGGCACTTCGAGCTTGAACAGCTCCATCATGAATTCCGGCGCGGCGCGGCTGATGAACAGCTGCGGGCCGCGGGGCTCGCTGCGCACGTCGAACAGGAAACCGCGCACGCGGTCGCCGGCGCGCACGACGTCGCGCGGAATCGCCTTGTCTTTCGGGATCAGCGCTTCGGCGTTGCCGCCGAGATCGACGTAGACGTTGCCACGCTCGACGCGCTTGACCACGCCGGTGACCAGCTCGCCCACACGATCCTTCCACGCATCGACGACCTGCTGGCGCTCGGCCTCGCGCACGCGCTGCACGATGACCTGCTTGGCGGCCTGGGCGGCGATGCGACCGAAGTCGACGTTCTCGATCTGTTCTTCGATGTAGTCGCCGACCTCGACGCCTTCGGCTTCTTCGACCGCGTCCATCAGACGCAGCTGGCGGTCCGGCGACTCCATGACGACGTCGTCGGCCACCACTTCCCAGCGGCGGAAGGTCTCGTAGCTTCCGTCCTTCGAATCGATCGCGACGCGCGTGAGCACGTCCTGGTCCATGTAGCGCTTCTTGGCGGCAGTCGCCAGCGCGGCTTCGATGGCCTCGAGAATCACGGATTCCGGGACGCCCTTCTCGCTCGCGACCGCGTCGACGACCAGCAACAGTTCCTTGCTCATCTTTTCATTCACTCCGCACCGGTCGACGGATCCGCCGACCGCTTGTTGTCACGTGGTGTGTGGTTGGCCTTGCGGGTCGCGCCGGTGGCGCGGCCGTTGTCCTTCTTGTCCTTCGACGCGGCGAGGCCCAGCGCGGCCCAGTCGGGCACCACGCGGGCCTTTTCGATGTTGTCGGCCTGCACGGTGAACGTGGTGCCGTCCACATCGAACGTCACGGTGTCGCCTTCGACCGCGGTGATGCGACCGGTCAGGCGGCGGCGCCCGTCCTGCGGCAGCTTCAGGCCGACCTTCGCGGTCTCGCCCTGGAACTGCGCGAACTGCGCGACGTTGAACAGCGGACGGTCTATGCCGGGCGACGACACCTCGAGGGTGTAGTTGCCGCTGATCGGGTCCTCGACGTCGAGCTGCGCCGATACTTCGCGGCTGACCGCCTCGCAGTGTTCGATCGTCACGCCCTGGCCACCCTCGCCTTCGGGATCGGCCTGGCCGACTTCGGCGCTGGCCGGCACGTCGATGTAGATGCGCACGAGCGCGCCACCCGGCGCCGTCAGGTATTCGATGCCCAGCAGTTCGAGCCCGAGGGCCTCGACCGTCGGTGCCAGCAATTGCGTCAGTTGTGTCGCTTTGTCCGCCACTGATCCCTCGTCCGTTGCGTATCCGGTATCGCACGATCGTCGCTGTCGTGAAGCGCACCGCGTTGCCCCGGGCGCCTGCGGTTTTCCGATCGCGGAAAACGACAAAGGGCCCGATGGGCCCCTTGTCCGATACCACTGGATGTCGGCGCCGAAGCGAAGCAGTTGCTTCGGCAAAGCCCAGATTCTTCGCGTCGGATGCACCCGGAGGTGCGCCTTCTTTACTGCGTTGAATGTGGTAGCGGGGGCAGGATTTGAACCTGCGACCTTCGGGTTATGAGCCCGACGAGCTGCCAGACTGCTCCACCCCGCATCAGAAGCGGAATTATGAAGATTTCTCTTCGATAGTGCAAGAAGTTTCGAACGATTCCGCGTCCCTCGAACTTCCCCCCGATCGCTGCATTCGCAACGACCGGGCGCGCATCCTAACAGACTCAGGCGGCGAATGCCTGCTGGCACCACGCCATCAGCGGACTGAAGAACGGCACGACCACCAGCAGCGCCAGCACGTTCAGTGCGAACACCACGCGCATCGGCGTGCCGGGGCGCTGCGCCATCGGCGCGGCCTCGGGGGCGTCGAAGTACATCACCTTGATCACGCGCAGGTAATAGAACGCGCCGATGACCGCGAACACGATGCCGACGATCGCCAGCCACAGCAGATCACCCTGCAGGGCGCCCTGCAGCACGGCGAGCTTTGCCCAGAAGCCGAGGAACGGCGGCACACCGGCGAGCGAAGCCATGACGCACAGTACGAGGCCGGCCATCCACGGGCTGCGCTGGTTCAGGCCCTTGTAGTCGTCGATGCGATCGGCTTCGAAGCCGTTGCGCGACAGCATGACGATCGCGCCGAACGCGGCCGCCGACATCACCGCGTAGCTGACGACGTAAAACATCGCCGAGGCATAGCCCACTTCCCCGCCACCGGCGAGGCCGAGAAACAGGAAGCCGACGTGCGAGATCGTCGAGTACGCGAGCATACGCTTGAGATTGCTCTGCGCCAGCGCGAACAGGTTGCCGACCACCAGCGACAGCGCGGCGAGGATCGACAGCAGGATCTGCGCCTGGTCGTGCAGCGGGCCGAGCGCGGTCTCCAGCAGGCGCCAGGCCATGCCGAACGCGGCGATCTTCGGCACCGAGCTGATGAAGGCGACGATCGGCGTGGGCGCACCGTGATAGGTGTCGGGCAGCCACATGTGGAACGGCGCGGCGCCGAACTTGAACGCGATGCCGACGATCAGGAACACCATGCCGGTCAGCATCAGCACACGGCCATCGCCCGACAGGCCGCCGATCGCGTCGTGGATCGCAGGCAGCGACAGGGTGCCGGTGGCGCCGTAGATCAGCGACATGCCGAACAGCAGCATGCCCGACGCCAGCGCACCGAGGACGAAGTACTTCATCGCCGCTTCGGACGCGAGCTTGCTGTCGCGGTCGCAGGCGACCAGCGCGTAGGAACACAGCGCCAGCAGTTCCAGACCGACGTAGACCATCGTCAGGTTGTTCGCCGACACCAGCAGCATCATGCCGGCGGTCGTGAACAGGAACAGCACCGGGATCTCGCCCTGGTACAGGTCGCGCTCGCGCAGCCAGGTCCAGGCGTAGCCCAGCGCCGCGGCGCCGACCACGAGACCGGCGACCTTGAGCACCTCGGCGCCGCCATCGCGCACGAACATGTCGGCGAGGATGCTGCCGTGACCACCGACGCCGAACACGATCAGCGCGGCGGCGGCGAGCATCGTCGCGACGGCCAGCACATGGGTGATGATCCGGCGGCGCGGGTCGATGAACAGGTCGAGCATCAGCAGGGCGAACGCACCCAGCACGATCACGAGCTCGGGCACGATCGGGCCCAGCTCGGCCAGCGTGCGGATGGGAGGCGTCATCGGGGCAGAAATCATCGCAACGGTGTCCTTAAAGCTTGCTTGCGGCGATCAGGTTCGCCAGTTGCGCGATGGACGGCTCCATCAGGTCGGTCAGCGGCTTGGGATACACGCCGATCAGCAGCGTGCCGGCGGCGAACACGCCGAGCACCAGCGCCTCGCGGGCGTTGATGTCCTTGAGCGCCTCGACGTGCGCATTCGACACTTCGCCGTAGAGCACGCGCTTGACCAGCCACAGGGTGTAGGCCGCACCGATGATCAAAGTCATCGCCGCGAAGAACGCGATCAGCGGATGGCTCTGGAACGCGGCCAGGATGACCATGAACTCGCCGACGAAGCCCGAGGTGCCCGGCAGGCCGGAATTGGCCATCGCGAACAGCACGTAGAACGCGGCGAACCACGGCATCACGTTGGCGACGCCGCCGTAATCCTTGATGTTCCGGGTGTGCATGCGGTCGTAGAGGATGCCGATGCAGGAGAACATCGCGCCGGAGATGAAGCCGTGCGAGACCATCTGCACCATCGCGCCCTGCAGACCGAGACGCGCGGCGTCCGAACCGCCCTGCACGTCGCGCATCAGCGCGAATGCGATGAACACACCCAGCGTCACGAAGCCCATGTGCGACACGGACGAATACGCGACCAGTTTTTTCATGTCCTGCTGGACCAGCGCCACCAGACCCACGTAGACGATCGCGATCAGCGACAGGCCGATGACCAGCCAGGCCCATTCGTGGCCGGCGTCGGGCGTGATCGGCAGGTTGAAGCGCAGGAAGCCGTAGCCGCCGATCTTCAGCATGATCGCCGCCAGGATCACCGAGCCGCCGGTCGGCGCCTCGACGTGCGCGTCCGGCAACCAGGTGTGCACCGGGAACATCGGCACCTTCACCGCGAACGCGGCGAGGAACGCGAAGAAGATCCACATCTGCTCCGTCGACGACAGGCGCAGTGCGTACAGATCGGGCAACTGCCAGCTGCCGGCCTGCAGGTACAGATAGATCAGCGCGACCAGCATGAAGACCGAGCCGAGGAACGTGTACAGGAAGAACTTCACCGACGCGTACACGCGGTTCGCGCCACCCCAGACACCGATGATGATGAACATCGGGATCAGCATGGCTTCGAAGAACACGTAGAACAGCATCGCGTCCACGGCGGAGAACACGCCGACCATCATGCCTTCGAGGATCAGCATCGACGCGAAGTACTGCGACACGCGCTTGGTCACCGAGCCCCAGGCGCCGATCAGCACGAGCGCGGTGGTCAGCGTTGTCAGGATGATCAGCGCGACCGAGATGCCGTCGGCGCCGAGGTGGTACTCGATGTCCAGCGACGGGATCCACTCGCGCCGCTCGAGGAACTGCAGACCCGCGTTGCCGTAGTCGAAGCCGGTGAACAGCGGAATGCTGAGGACGAAGACGAGCAGCGCGAACGCCAGCGATACCCAGCGCGCCGCGTCGGGGCGGCGTTCGCCCAGAGCGAGCACGCACGCACCGCCGAGGATCGGCAGCCAGATCAGGAGACTGAGAAGAGGCCAGTTCGACACGTATCGTATTCCGTCAGCGCCAGTACTTGATGAGGATGGCCAGAAGCACGATCAGGCCGACGATCATCGCGAATGCGTAGTGGTAGAGAGCACCGGACTGCAGCCGGCGGACGACGCCCGAAACCAGACCGACGACGCGCGCCGGGCCGTTGACGAAGACACCGTCGATCACCTTGGTATCGAACACCCGCGACAGCTTGCCCAGGCCGACACCGCCGCCGGCGAAACCGCCGATCCACAGGTCGTCCATGCCGTACTTGTTCTCAAGCACGCGGATGGGCAGGCGGAACACGTGCGCGGCCTTCGCCGCCAGCTCGGGCTTCCACCAGTACATGACGGTGGCCAGCACGAAGCCCGCGACGACCAGCCAGAACGCCGGCG
Organism: Lysobacteraceae bacterium PS02340; assembly: GCA_029959605.1. Classification (GTDB taxonomy): domain Bacteria; phylum Pseudomonadota; class Gammaproteobacteria; order Xanthomonadales; family Xanthomonadaceae; genus Luteimonas; species Luteimonas flava. The sequence continues at coordinate 19,305 of JASCOC010000015.1, forward strand.
CCATGAAGCCGTGCAGCGCGAAGGCTGCCGGGCCGTGCCACAGCTCTTCCTTCAGCGCGGCCAGCACGTCGTTGGACGCCAGCACGTGGATCACGCCATCGAAGAACCCGCGCACCTCGTGATGGCCGGTCCAGTCGGTGCCGAACAGCATCGGACCCGCGGTGAAGTAACCGATCAGGATCGACGGGATGGCCAGCAGGATCAGCGGCAGCGTCACCACCCACGGCGACTCGTGCGGCTCGTGCGGACCGTGGTGACCATGGTCGTCGTGCGCGTGGTCGGCGTGACCGGTCGCTGCGACCGCATGGCCGTGGCCGTCGTCGTGCGGCGGCTTGTGATGCGTCTCGTGCCCGTGCGCGTCATGCGTGGCATGGGCGTCGGACGCATGCGCGTCGCGGAAACGCTCCTTGCCGAAGTACGTCATGTACAGCAGGCGGAAGCTGTAGAACGAGGTCACGAACGCGCCCAGCAGCACCGACCAGTACGCGTACTGGAACACCCAGCCGCCACCGTCGCTGGCGTGCTTGGCCGCCTCGATGATCGTGTCCTTGGAGTAGAAGCCGCTGAAGAACGGCGTGCCCACCAGGGCCAGCGTGCCGATGACGCTGGTCCAGAACGTGATCGGCATGTACTTGCGCAGGCCGCCCATCTTGCGCATGTCCTGCTCGTGGTGCATGCCGATGATCACCGAGCCCGCCGCCAGGAACAGCAGCGCCTTGAAGAATGCATGCGTCATCAGGTGGAACACCGCGGCCGAGTACGCCGACACGCCGAGCGCGACGGTCATGTAGCCCAGCTGCGACAGCGTCGAATACGCGACGACGCGCTTGATGTCGTTCTGCACGATGCCGATCAGGCCGGTGAAGAAGGCCGTGGTCGCACCGATGAAGAGGATGAACTGCAGCGCGGTTTCCGACAGCTCGAACAGCGGCGACATGCGCGCCACCATGAAGATGCCGGCGGTGACCATCGTCGCGGCGTGGATCAGCGCCGAGATCGGGGTCGGGCCTTCCATCGAGTCGGGCAGCCACACGTGCAGCGGCACCTGGGCCGACTTGCCCATCGCGCCGATGAAGAGGCAGATGCAGACCAGGGTCGCGACCGACCACTCGAAACCGGTTATCACTTCGATCGTCTGGCCGCCGCCGATCGTGGAATCTGCCGCGGCGAAGACGGTCGCGTAATCCAGGCTGCCGAACCAGTACAGCACGCCGGCGATGCCGAGCAGGAAGCCGAAGTCGCCGACGCGGTTGACCAGGAACGCCTTCATGTTGGCGAACACCGCGGTCGGCTTCTTGAACCAGAAGCCGATCAGCAGGTACGACACCAGGCCCACCGCTTCCCAGCCGAAGAACAGCTGCAGGAAGTTGTTGCCCATCACCAGCATCAGCATCGAGAAGGTGAACAGCGAGATATAGCTGAAGAAGCGCTGGTAGCCCGGGTCCTCGGACATGTAGCCGATGGTGTAGACGTGCACCAGCAGCGACACGAACGTCACCACGACCATCATCATCGCGGTGAGGTTGTCGATCAGGAAGCCGACGTGCGCCGAATAGTTGCCGACCTCGAAGAACGTGTAGACGTTCTCGTTGAACGTCGGCGCGCCCTGCATCAGCTGCCACAGCGTATAGATCGACAGGGCGCAGCTGATCGCGACGCCGGCGATGGTCACCGTGTGCGCACCGGCGCGGCCGACCTGGCGGCCGAACAGGCCCGCGATGATCGAGCCCAGCAGCGGCGCGAGCACGATCGCGACCAGCGTGGTCTGGGAAATCATGATCTCGGAAACAGCGTTCTCCATGCCCGGATCAGCCCTTCAACGTGTCGAGTTCGGCGACATTGATCGTGCGCCGGTTGCGGAACAGCGTGACCAGGATCGCGAGACCGATCGCGGCCTCGGCCGCGGCCACGGTGAGAATGAAGAACACGAAGATCTGCCCGGCGGCGTCGCCGAACTCGCGCGAGAACGCGATGAAGTTGATGTTGACCGCGAGCAGCATCAGCTCGATCGACATCAGCAGGATGATCACGTTCTTCCGGTTGAGGAAGATGCCCGCGACGGAGATGCAAAACAGCACCGCGCCCAGCGAGAGGTAATGGCCCAGCGCGAGGCCGGTTCCGAACAGCTCGGTCATTTCGCTTCTCCCTCGCCTTCGCCCGGTGTGGGCTCGACGACCGGACGCACCGCGTCCATCTTGACCACGCGCATGCGATCCGACGCCCTCACGCGGGCCTGCTCGCCCGGGTTCTGGTGCTTGGTGCCGGGACGGCGGCGCAGGGTGAGCATCACCGCGGCGATGACCGCGACGGTCAGGATGACCGCGGCGACTTCGAACGGCAGCAGGAAGTCGGTGAACAGTCGGCGTGCGATCCACACCGTGTTCGACACGCCCGCCTCGTCGACCGCATCGACGGCGAACGGCGCCATCTTCGCGCGTACGCCGATCAGGGTGACGATCTCGACCAGCATCACCACCGCGACGATCAGACCGACCGGGAGATAGCGCACGTAGCCTTCGCGCAGCGGCGCGACGTCCACGTCGAGCATCATCACCACGAACAGGAACAGCACCATCACCGCGCCGACGTAGACCAGCACCAGTGCGAGGCCGAGGAACTCGGCGCCGACCAGCAGCCAGGTGCAGGCGGTGGAGAAGAACGTCAGCACCAGGAACAGCGCCGCGTGCACCGGGTTGCGGGCACTGATCACCGCCACCGCGGACATCACGGTGATCGCGGCGAAGACGAGGAATGCAATCAGGTCAAAATTCATGACTTACCTGTACGCGGAGTCGGCGGCGCGACGTTCTGCGATCTCGCTCTCGAGACGGTCGCCGATCGCCAGCAGCTGCGGCTTGGTCACGATGTTCTCGCCGCGGTTCTCGAAGTGGTACTCGTGCAGATGGGTCTCGACGATCGAGTCCACCGGGCACGATTCCTCGCAGAAGCCGCAGTAGATGCACTTGAACAGATCGATGTCGTAGCGCGTGGTGCGGCGGGTGCCGTCCTCGCGCTGCTCGGAATCGATCGTGATCGCCAGCGCGGGACACACGGCCTCGCACAGCTTGCACGCGATGCAGCGCTCTTCACCGTTGGGATACCGGCGCAGCGCATGCAGACCGCGGAAACGCGGCGACTGCGGCGTCTTCTCCATCGGGTACATCAGCGTGTACTTATCCCGGAACAGATACCGGAAGGTCAGCGCCATGCCGCCGAGCAACTCGAGCAGCAACAGGCCCCTGAACCATGCAACGAACTTGGCCATTACTGCCCTGCCTCGAAGATTCCGAAGTACGCCATCAGCGCGGTGACCACGATCCAGCCGATGCTGATCGGAATGAAGACCTTCCAGCCCAGCCGCATGATCTGGTCGTAGCGGTAGCGCGGGAACGAGGCGCGGAACCAGATGAAGCAGCTGGCGAAGAAGAACACCTTCGCGAACAGCCACCACCAGCCGTCGACCGACAGCAGCGGAATGCCCAGGCCCTGGAACGGGGACAGCCAGCCGCCGAGGAAGAAGATCGCGACCAGGAAGCTGATCAGGATCATGTTGGCGTATTCGGCGAGGAAGAACAGCGCGAACGCCGACCCCGAATACTCAACCATGTGACCGGCAACGATTTCCGACTCGCCTTCGACGACGTCGAACGGCGCGCGGTTGGTCTCGGCCACGCCGGAGATGAAGTAGATGACGAACAGCGGCAGCATCGGCAGCCAGAACCAGTCGAACAGACCCTTGCCGCCGGCCTGCGCCATGACGATCTCGGACAGGTTCAAGCTGCCCGCGCCGACCATCACGCCGACGAGCGCGAAGCCCATCGCGATCTCGTAGCTGATCATCTGCGCCGAGGCGCGCATCGCACCGAGGAACGCGTACTTCGAGTTCGAGGCCCAGCCGGCGAGGATGATGCCGTAGATGCCCAGCGAAGTCATCGCCAGCAGATACAGCAGACCGGCATTGGCGTTCGACAGCACCAGCTGCGCGTCGAACGGCACCACAGCCCAGGCCGCGAATGCGGGCGCCAGCGTGATCAGCGGCGCCAGCACGAACAGCACGCGCTGCGCGTTGGTCGGCTGGATGACTTCCTTGAACAGCAGTTTAAAGACGTCGGCGAAGGCCTGGAAGATGCCCATGCCCACGTACATCGGGCCGTGGCGCTGATGCATCCAGCCCAGCAGCTTGCGCTCCCAGACCACGTAGAACGCGACGGCGATGATCACCGGCATCGCGATCAGCAGGATCTTGAGCACGATCCACAGGATCAGCCCGATCGCGCCGAGCGACATCAGCCAGTCGTACAGCGGCGCCGACAGATCGCCCAGCAGCGATGCGGTGTTGGTCACGCCGGTTTGGGTCGCACTCATGCCGCCACCACCTTGACCTTGCCGGCCGACAGCGCCGCCGTGGCGCCGTAGCCCGATTCCACCCACGCCGCGCCCGGTGCGACGCGATCGTCGATCGCCACCTGCAGCGTCGCGGTGCCGACCGCGTTCGAGACCTTGGCCATGCCGCCGTCGGCGACCTGGCTCGCGGCCGCGTCGTCGGGATGCAGCACGACGCGCGGGCCGACGGTCAACGGATGCGACTGCAGCGCGGCAGCGCGACGGGTCAGACCGTCGACGCGGTAGATCGCCTGGCTGACGGCCAGTTCGAAGCCGTCACCATCGACGACCGGCGCCGCGGATGCAGCCACCGAGACCGCCCTGCCCTGCAGGCCCGCACGCAGACCGGCGAGATCGGTGAACTCGAAGCCCGGCGCTTCGAGCGCGCCACCGAGGGCGCGCAGCACGCGCCAGCCGGCACGTGCGTCGCCCGGCAGCTTGCCGGCGGCCGTGGCCTGCTGGTCGCGGCCTTCGAGATTGGTCAGCGTCGCGTCGATTTCGGCGAGCGCGCCGATCGGCAGGATCACGTCGGCGACGCTGCGCGTGGACTGGCAGGCGAAGTGGCTGAAGGCCACGACCTGCGCCGCGCCCAGTGCCTGCAACGCCTGCGCCTGGTCGGCGAAGTCCAGACCCGGCTCGATGCCGTAGATCACGTACGCGCCGCGGCGCTCGGCCAGCATCGCGTTGGCATCGCGCGAGGTCGGCAGCACGCCGACACGCGACAGACCCAGCGCATTGGCGCCGTGCGGAATGCGGCACAGCGACGCGCCGGTCTCCGCGGCGAGTGCAGCCGCCGCCTTGCGGATGTCGGCCGCGTGCGCGCTGGCTTCCGCCTGCGCACCGACGATGATCGCCGCATGCTTCGCGCCGCGCAGCGCGTCGCCGAGTTCGGCAACCTGCAGCGTTTCGGCGATCTTCGACGGCGCCACGATGGCCTTGTCCTCGATGTCGAAGGTGAATTCGAAATCGACCGGATTGACCACGTACACCTTGGCGCCGCGCTTCCACGCCTGACGGACACGGTGGTGCAGCAGCGGCACTTCATGGCGCAGATTGCTGCCGACCAGCAGCACGACTTCGGCCTGCTCGAGTTCGGCGACCGGCATCGCAAAAGCTTCCGCGATCGCGCCATCGGAGAGGTCACGCTGGGCGATGCGGTGATCGAGGTTGCCGGTGCCCAGCGCCTCGGCCAGACGTGCCAGCAGCGCGCCCTCCTCGTTCGAGGTCGACGGATGCACCAGCACGCCGAGCTCGTCGGCCGCGTTGTCGCGCAGGATCGTCATCGCGCGCTCGAGCGCCTCGTCCCACGAGGCCTCGCGCCACTCGCCCCCGTCCTTGACCAGCGGATGCACCGCGCGGTCATCGGCCGTCAGACCCTGGTGCGAATAGCGGTCGCGATCGGAGATCCAGCACTCGTTGACCGCTTCGTTGTCGCGCGGCACGGTGCGCATCACGTCGCCGCGGCGCAGGTGATGGAACAGGTTGCTGCCCAGCGCGTCGTGACCGCCGAGCGATTCGCGCGCGATCAGTTCCCACGGCCGCGCACGGAAACGGAACACCTTGTTGGTCAGCGCGCCGACCGGGCACACGTCGATGACGTTGCCCGACAGTTCGGTCGTCAGCGGCTTGCCGTCGTAGGTGCCGATCTGCAGGTTCTCGCCGCGCTGCATACCGCCCAGCTCGTAGGTGCCGGCGATTTCCGCGGTGAAGCGCACGCAGCGCGTGCACTGGATGCAGCGGGTCATCTCGGTCGCGACCAGCGGACCGAGGTCCTCGTCGGCGACGACGCGCTTGCGCTCCGCGAAACGGCTGACCGAGCGGCCGTAACCGAGCGAGAGATCCTGCAGTTCGCATTCGCCACCCTGATCGCAGATCGGGCAGTCGAGCGGATGGTTGATCAGCAGGAACTCCATCACGTTGCGCTGGGCCTTGAGCGCCTTCTCGTTTCGCGTGAAGACCTTCAGGCCGTCCATCACCGGCGTGGCGCAGGCCGGCGACGGCTTGGGCGCACCGCGGCCGCCGACTTCGGTGTCGACCAGGCACATGCGGCAGTTCGCGGCGATCTCGAGCTTGTCGTGGTAGCAGAAACGCGGGATCGGAATGCCGGCCTTGTCGGCGGCATGGATGATCATCGACCCCTTGGGCGCGGCCAGTTCGACGCCGTCGATGAAGACGGTGACGTGGTCGGGCGGCAGGTTCGGATTCACGGGTTGCGCGCTCATGCGGCGACCGCCTTGGGCACGACGGTGCCGTTGCGCTGGTCGTCGACGAGGAAGCGCTTGTTCACGATCGCGTACTCGAATTCGTCCCAGAAATGGCGCAGGAAGCCCTGCACCGGCCATGCGGCCGCTTCACCGAACGCGCAGATGGTGTGTCCCTCGATCTGGCCAGCCGCAGCCCGCAGCATCTGCAGGTCTTCGACCGTCGCCGTGTGGTCGGCGATGCGGCACAGCATGCGGTACATCCAGCCGGTGCCTTCGCGGCACGGCGTGCACTGCCCGCAGCTCTCCTTGTAGTAGAAGCGCGCGATGCGTCGGCACGCGCGCACCATGCAGGTCGTATCGTCCATGACGATGACCGCGCCCGAGCCGAGGCCGGAACCGGCCTTCTGCAGCGCGTCGTAATCCATCGTCAGGCCCATCATCGTCTCGCCCGGCAGCACCGGCATCGACGAACCACCCGGAATCACGCCCTTGATCGTGCGGCCTTCGCGCATGCCGCCGCACAGCGCCAGCAGATCGGCGAACGAGGTGCCCAGGCGGATCTCGTGGTTGCCGGGCTTGGCCACGTGGCCGGAGACCGAGAAGATCTTGCAGCCGCCGTTGTTGGGCTTGCCCAGGTCCATGAACCACTGCGCGCCGTTGCGCACGATCGCCGGCACCGAGGCGTAGGTCTCGGTGTTGTTGATCGTGGTCGGCTTGCCGTACAGACCGAAGTTGGCCGGGAACGGCGGCTTGAAGCGCGGCTGGCCCTTCTTGCCTTCCAGCGATTCCATCAGCGCGGTCTCTTCGCCGCAGATGTAGGCGCCCGCGCCGAGCGCGTTGTAGATGTCGACGTCGATGCCCGAGCCGAGCAGGTTCTTGCCCAGCCAGCCGTTGGCATAGGCCTCGGCGGTGGCTTCTTCCAGATGCTCGAAGGGCTCGTGGTGGAACTCGCCGCGCAGGTAGTTGTAGGCCACCGTCGAGCCGGTCGCGTAGCACGCGATCGCCATGCCCTCGATGACCGAATGCGGGTTGTAGCGCAGGATGTCGCGGTCTTTCGCGGTGCCCGGCTCGGATTCGTCCGAATTGCAGAGGATGTACTTCTGCATTTCGCCCTTGGGCATGAAGCTCCACTTCAGACCGGTCGGAAAGCCCGCGCCGCCACGGCCGCGCAGGCCCGACTGCTTGACCATCTCGATCACGTCGGCCGGCGGAATCTTCTCCTCGAGAATCTTGCGCAGCGCGCTGTAACCACCCGTCTTAAGGTAGTTCTCGTAGGACCACGGCTTGTCGAAATGCAGCGTGGTGTAGACCGCCTGGTGTTCCTGCGGCGCAGGCCCGACGGGCCCGTAACCTTCGGAAGACTTGGGATGGTGATGTGCCATGTCCGCGCGATGCCTTACTTCAGACCGTCGATCAGCTCGTCCACCGTCTCGGGTGTGAGCTTCTCGTGGTAATGACCGTTGATGACCACGACCGGCGCGCCGCAGCACGCAGCGACGCACTCTTCCTCGCGCTTGAGGAAGACGCGACCGTCGGCGGTGGATTCACCCAGCTTGCAGCCCAGCTTCTTCTCCGCGTGCGCGACGAGATCCTCGGCGCCGTTGAGCCAGCAGCTGATGTTGGTGCAGAACGCGACGTTGTTGCGGCCGACCTTCTCGGTCTCGAACATCGAGTAGAACGTCGCGACCTCGTAGGCCCACACCGGTGGCAGGTCCAGATACTTGGCGACGCCGGCGATCAGCTCGTCGGTCAGCCAGCCGTTGTTCTGCTCCTGCGCCGCGAACAGACCCTGCAGCACCGCCGACCGCTTGCGGTCTTCGGGAAACTTGGTCAGCCAGTGGTCGATGTGTGCGCGCGTGTCGCCGCTGAGCACGACCATCGGGTCGACGTTGCGGGCGTTCTCGAAATTGCCAGTCGCCTTCATCGGTCGACTTCTCCGAACACGATGTCATAGGTACCGATCATCGCCACCACGTCGGACAGCATGTGTCCGCTGGTGATGGCGTCCATCGACGAGAGATGTGCGAAACCGGGCGCGCGCAGGTGCACGCGGAACGGCTTGTTCGCGCCGTCGGAGACCAGGTAGCAGCCGAACTCGCCCTTCGGGGCTTCGACGGCGCTGTAGGTCTCGCCGGCGGGCACGCTGTAGCCCTCGGTGAACAGCTTGAAGTGATGGATCAACGCTTCCATGTCGTCCTTCATCGACTCACGCGACGGCGGCGACACCTTGTAGTTGTCCAGCATGACCGGGCCGGGATTCGCCCGCAGCCAGTTGACGCACTGCTGGATGATCTTCGCCGACTCGCGCATTTCGAACACGCGCACGAGATAGCGGTCGTAGCAGTCACCGTTGACGCCCACCGCGATGTCGAAATCGACTTCGGCGTACTTGGCGTAAGGCTGCGTCTTGCGCAGATCCCACTCGACGCCCGAACCACGCAGCATCGGGCCGGTCATGCCCCAGGCCTTGGCCAGGTCGGGCGGAATCACGCCGATGCCGACGGTGCGCTGCTTCCAGATACGGTTGTCGGTGAGCAGGGTCTCGTACTCGTCGACGCGCTTGGGGAAATCCTTGGCGAACGCTTCGAGGTAATCGAGCATCGAGCCGCCGCGCCACTTGTTGAAACGCTTGAGCTTCTCGCCCTTGCGCCAGCGCGACTCGGCGTACTGCGGCATCTGCGCGGGCAGATCGCGGTAGACGCCGCCGGGACGGTAATAGGTCGCGTGCATGCGCGCGCCCGACACCGCCTCGTAGACGTCCATCAGTTCTTCGCGCTCGCGGAACGCGTAGAGCATCACCGCCATCGCGCCGAGATCGAGCGCGTTCGAGCCCACCCACATCAGGTGGTTGAGGATGCGGGTGATCTCGTCGAACAGCGTGCGGATCCACTGCGCGCGCTCCGGCGCCTCGATGCCCATCAGGGTCTCGATCGCGCGGACGTAGGCGTGCTCGTTGCACATCATCGACACGTAGTCGAGGCGATCCATGTAACCGATGGACTGGTTGAACGGCTTCGACTCGGCCAGCTTCTCGGTGCCCCGGTGCAGCAGGCCGATGTGCGGATCGGCGCGCATCACGGTCTCGCCGTCCATCTCCAGGATCAGGCGCAGCACGCCGTGCGCGGAGGGATGCTGGGGACCGAAGTTGAACGTGTAGTTGCGGATTTCCTGCTTCAGCGCCTCCGCACTCGGCGTCGCGTTGGTGTGCAGCGAGGTGGTCGGCACGGCGCTCACTTGGCAGCCTCCACGCGGCGCGCGGCCTGTTCGCCGCTCGCGGTCGCGAAACGGGCGTCGTCACGGATCACGCGCGGCACGCCGACGCGCGGTTCGACCGAGGTCACCGGCTCGTACACCACGCGCTTGCGCTCGGCGTCGTAACGCACTTCGACATTGCCGATCAACGGGAAATCCTTGCGGAACGGATGACCGACGAACCCGTAGTCGGTCAGGATGCGGCGCAGATCCGGGTGACCTTCGAAGATCACGCCGAACAGATCGAAGGCTTCGCGCTCGAACCAGTTCGCGACCGGCCAGAGCACGGTCAGCGAGGACACCACCGGCAGATCGTCGCTGGGCGCGAAGCACTTCAGCGTCACGCGCTGGTTGTGCTGGATCGACAGCAGCTGCGCGACCGCGGCGAAGCGGCGCTGCGGCACCGGAATCCCAGCATCGCCCTGCGGCTGCGAGACCTGGCGGCTGCCGGTTTCGCCGAACTTGAAACGGCCCGGGCCCCGACCTTCGACGCCGCGGCTGAAGCCTTCGGAGGACACGTCGGTGTCCCATTCGTCACTGCCGTGGCCGAGATAGTCGACGCCGCAGACGTCGATCAGCGACTCGAAGCCGAATTCGTCGCGCAGCGCGCGCGCGGTGTCGAGCCAGTCGCCGGCCGTGGTGATCGTCACCTCGCCGCGCGGCAGTGCGACTGCCACGTCGGCGTCGGAGAAGCGCGCGCGCAGGCGCGCCGCGAACGCGGTGTAGGACTCACGCATCGCGCTGCCCCGTCTTGGTGTCGCCGAAGTTGGTGGCGCGGCGGATCTTCTTCTGCAACTGGAGGATGCCGTAGATCAGCGCTTCGGCCGTCGGCGGGCAGCCCGGCACGTAGACGTCGACCGGCACGATGCGATCGCAGCCGCGCACCACCGAATACGAGTAGTGGTAGTAGCCGCCGCCGTTGGCGCAGCTGCCCATCGAGATGACCCACTTGGGATCCGGCATCTGGTCGTATACCTTGCGCAGCGCCGGGGCCATCTTGTTGACCAGGGTGCCGGCCACGATCATCACGTCCGACTGGCGCGGCGACGGGCGGAACACCACGCCGTAGCGGTCGAGATCGAGGCGCGCCGCACCGGCGTGCATCATTTCCACCGCGCAGCAGGCGAGACCGAAGGTCATCGGCCACATCGAGCCGGTGCGTGCCCAGTTGAGCAGCACGTCGGAACTGGTCGTGACGAAACCGCGCTCGAGCAGCGGGTTCTCGCCTTCCGGGCGCAGGATGTCGTCCACGCGGCCTTCCGGCAGCGGGTTGTTCATCAGGCGCGCGACGGTCTGGTTCACTCCCATTCCAGCGCTCCCTTCTTCCACACGTAGACGAAGCCGAGCAGCAGCATGCCGGCGAAGATGCCCATCTCGATCAGACCCAGCACGCCGAGTTCGCGGAACACGGTGGCCCAGGGCACGATGAAGATGATTTCCAGATCGAAGACGATGAACTGGATCGCGATGAGGTAATAGCGCACGTCGAACTGCATGCGCGCGTCTTCGAAGGCTTCGAATCCGCACTCGTAGGGCGACAGCTTTTCCAGCGTCGGGCGCTTGGGCCCCAGCAGGTTGCCAATGATCAGCAAGGCAATGCCGATCCCCGTGGCAACGATCAGGAACAGCAGGGTCGGCAGATATTCGGCCAGCACTCGGATGTTCTCTCGGCTACGGCCGCAATGTGCGGCCTTGGCTCGGCGCCTGTGGACGCCGCATTCTCGAAGCGTCGGAGCGCTTCACGAAGGCCGGGCGATGCACGTTGTGCGATCGCCCGATTCCAGCAATTGTACCGGTTACAGAACTGGTGAGTAAACGATTTCCGCCGCTGCATACGCCGCTCACGGGCTGCATCGCGATGCAGCGCGGCACGGCACGTGAAGTGCGCGCGCGAATGATTCCTGTCCGCGCGCCGCCGCATACATCCGCGCACGAAAAAGCCCCGCTTGCGCGAGGCTTTTCGTGTCCGATGCGCGTGACGCGCATCGCTTTTCCGGTTGGTGCCCAAGAGGGGACTCGAACCCCTACGACCTAAGCCGCTACCACCTCAAGGTAGTGCGTCTACCAATTCCGCCACCTGGGCAGGTCAACCTGAAACCTCATCCGGGCCTACCGCCCCGGCGAGCCGCGCATTGTAATCCCAATCAATCGTTCTGGGGAGTGGGCTGCGGCGATTCCTGCGAAGAATTTTCCGCCGCCGGCGGCGCGGCCGGGACTGCGCCCTCGGCAGACGGTGCAGCCGGCACGGTCGCATCGGCGGGTGCGGGCGGTGCGACCGGCGTGGCCGGCGCGCCTTCGACCGGCGCGGTCGGCACCTCGCCGCCCATGACGCCCAGGTCCATGTCCAGCGCGTTCGGATTGGCGCGATGCATCGCGTACCAGGCCATGAACAGCGTGATCGAGAAGAAGCTGATCGCCAGCCACTTCGTCGCCTTCGACAGGAAGTTCGACGAGCCGCGCGCGCCGAACACGGTCGCGGACGCACCGCCACCGAAGCCGGAACCGGCCGCGGCACCGGCGCCGCGCTGCATGAGGATCAACGCGATCATCGCGATGGCGATGATGACGAACAGGATGTTGAAGACGGTCAGCAGCATTGCGTGGGCGCTCTGGGGTGCCCGCGGACGGGCCTTGTGTCGGAATCGCCGGCTGCGCTCAGCGCGCGGCCGCGGCGACGATGGCCAGGAAGTCGTCGGCCGCCAGCGAGGCGCCACCGATCAATCCGCCGTCGACGTCGGGCTGCGAGAACAGCGCAGCGGCATTGTCGGGCTTGCAGCTGCCGCCATAGAGCAGCGGCAACGAATCGGCGATTCTAGCATCCTGTCCGGCGACCACGCCACGCAGAAAAGCGTGCACGGCCTGCGCCTGCTCGGTGCTGGCGGTCAGGCCGGTGCCGATCGCCCAGACCGGCTCGTAGGCGACGATCGCGCCATCGAATGCGGCCACACCGGCCTCGGCCAGCACGGCCCCGACCTGGGCGGCGATCACCGCTTCGGTACGGCCGGCCTCGCGCTGCTCGCGGGTCTCGCCCACGCACAGGATCGGCACCAGGCCGGCGGCGCGGGCGGCGATGAACTTCCGCGCGACCAGCGCGTCGTCCTCGCCATGGTACTGGCGGCGCTCGGAATGGCCGACCAGCGTGTAGACGGCGCCGACGTCGGCCAGCATCGAGGCGGCCACTTCGCCGGTGTAGGCGCCCTTGGCGTGCGCGCTGACGTCCTGCGCGCCGAAGGCCACGCCGCGCCCCGCATGCGACTGCGTCAGCAGCGGGAGATACGGATACGGCGGCAGCACGATCGCCTCCACCCCGCCCGGCAGCCCGGCGGCGATGCCCTCGACGAGTTCGGTGGCGAATGTGCGGCTGCCCTGCAGCTTCCAGTTGCCGGCGACGATCCTGCGACGCATGGGCGACTCCTTGAGACGAGAGGCGCAAGAGGATAGCCGATGCGCCTGCCGGCCCGGTTCAGGGACCGCCCACTGCCGCGCGCCCCGGCTCCGCTGGGGCAGCAGCCGGCGCAGACGCCGCGACCGGCAGCGCGCGCAGCTCGACCTTCTGCTGCGTGGATACTTCCGGTGCCCAGGAACGGAAACGGCGCCCTCGGGCGCCGTTTCTGCTTGCGTCTGACGCCGCTGACGCCTTACTTCAGCTTGATCTCGCGCAACCGCTCCTCGAGATAGCCCTGCGCGGTGATCGCTTCGGGATAGCGGCTCGGGTTGTCGGCGGTCACCGTCGACGGCAGCACGTCGATGACGAAGTCCGGATTCGGATGCAGGAAGAACGGCACCGAATACCGCGGCTTGCGTGCCTGCTCGCCCGGCGGATTGGTCACGCGGTGCGTCGTCGACGGGTACACGTGGTTGGTCAGGCGCTGCAGCATGTCGCCGATGTTGACGACGATGGTGTCGGCGTCCGACGTGAACGGCACCCACTCGCCATCACGCGACTTCACTTCCAGACCCGCCGCCGATGCGCCGACCAGCAGCGTGATCAGGTTGATGTCCTCGTGCGCGCCCGCGCGCTCGTTGGGAATGTCGTCCGAGGTGATCGGCGGGTAATGGATCGGGCGCAGGATCGAATTGCCGTAGTCGGTCTTGTCGACGAAGTAGTTCTCCGGCAGCCCGATGTGCAGCGCCAGCGCCGACAGCACCTTCGAGCCCAGCGCATCGAGCGTCTGGTACAGGCCGTAGCCATGTTCGCGGAAACCCGGGACTTCGGTCGGCCACAGGTTCGGCGGCATGACCTCGCGGTACTTGGAGTCGTCCGGAATCTCGCGGCCGATGTGCCAGAACTCCTTGAGGTCGAAGTGCTTCGCGCCCTTGGCGGTCTCGACGCCGAACGCGGTGTAGCCGCGCGCGCCGCCGCCGCCGGCCACGTGGTAGCGCTTCTTGACGTCTTCGGGCAGCGCGAAGAAGGCCTTGAACACGTCGTAGGCGCCGTCGATCTGCGCCTGCGCAATGCCGTGGCCGTTGATGCCGGCAAAGCCCCACTCGCGGTAGGCGGCGCCGAGTTCGGCAACGAAGGCCTCGCGGTCCGTGTCGAAGCGACGGATGTCGAGCGTGGGAATACGGGGGGTCATCGCGGACTCCTTGGAATCAGGCAGCGGCCGCGCGCACGGCGTCGGCCAGTTGGTCGAGTGTCGATTGCATCAGGCTGTCGTCGTCGGCCTCGACGGTCACGCGCACGACCGGCTCGGTCCCCGACGGACGCAGGAACGCGCGCCCGCGGCCCTGCACGGCGGCCTGCGCATCGGCGAGCGCGGCCTGCACGGCCGGCGCCTCGGCGGGCTTGGACGCACCTTCGTAACGCACGTTGACGGTCTTCTGCGGCACCTTCGACAGGCCGTGCAGCGCTTCCTGCAGCGACGCGCCGCGGCGGCGCAGCACTTCCAGCACCTGCAGCGCACTGATGATGCCGTCGCCGGTCGTCGCGCGATCCAGGCACAGCAGATGCCCGGAGGTTTCGCCGCCGAGCACACCGTCGTGTTCGAGCAGCATCTGGTGCACGTAGCGGTCGCCGACCTTGGCGCGCGCGAAGCCGATACCGGCTTCGCCGAAGGCGCGCTCCAGGCCGTAGTTGCTCATCAGCGTGCCGACGACCGGGCCCTGCAGGCGACCCGACTGCTGCCAGTCGCGCGCGAGCACGTACAGCAGGTCGTCGCCGTCGCGCACGGTGCCATTGGCATCGACGAACAGCACGCGATCGCCGTCGCCGTCGAAGGCGATGCCGAGATTCGCGCCGCTGCGGCTGACGCGCTCGCTCAGGTGTTCGGGATGGGTGGAACCCACACCGTCGTTGATGTTGACGCCGTTGGGCTCGGCGCCGATCACCTCGACCTGCGCGCCCAGTTCGCGCAGCACGATCGGACCGACCTGGTAGGTCGCGCCGTTCGCGCAGTCGACGACGATGCGCATGCCGTCGAGATCGAAACCGCGCGGCACCGAGGCCTTGCAGGCTTCCACGTAGCGGCCGACGGCATCGCGCGTGCGCACGGCTTTGCCGAGCTTCTCGGACGCCACGGTGCGGAACGGCTGGTCGAGCGCGGCCTCGATCGCGAGTTCGGTCGCATCGTCGAGCTTCTCGCCCTGCGCGCTGAAGAACTTGATGCCGTTGTCGTGATGCGGATTGTGCGAGGCGGAAATGACGATGCCGCCGTCGGCGCCGAGCGAGCGCGTCAGGTGCGCGACGGCCGGCGTGGGCATCGGGCCCATCAGCTGCACGTCGACACCGGCCGCGACCAGTCCGGCCTCCAGCGCGGCCTCGAACATGTAGTTCGAGATGCGCGTGTCCTTGCCGATCAGCACCTGCGGGCGACGCCAGTCCCCGCCGCGTCCGCGCAGCGAGTGGCCGTAGGCATTGCCCAGGCGCAGCACGAAATCGGCGGAGATCGAACCCTCACCGACCCGCCCGCGAATGCCGTCGGTACCGAAGTACCTGCGGCTCACGCAGCGGCCTCGGTCGGCATGCCCTGCTTCGTCAGCAGCGCCAGCAGATGGGCGACGCGCGGACGCATCTCGCGACGGTCGCAGATCTGGTCGATCGCGCCGTGCTCGAGCAGGAATTCCGATGTCTGGAACCCTTCGGGCAGGGTCTCGCGCACCGTCTGTTCGATCACGCGCGGGCCGGCGAAGCCGATCAGCGCTTCGGGCTCGGCCAGGTTGATGTCGCCGAGCATCGCGAACGACGCCGACGTGCCGCCGTAGGTCGGGTTGGTCAACACCGAGATGTACGGCAGGCCGGCTTCGCGCAGACGCGCCAGCGCAGCCGAGGTCTTGGCCATCTGCAGCAACGAGAACATGCTTTCCTGCATGCGCATGCCGCCACTGGCGGCGAAGCTCACGAGCGGCGCCTGCAGGGTGAGCGCCTGTTCCGCGGCGCGAGCGAACTTCTCGCCGCCGACCGAGCCCATCGAGCCGCCCATGTAGGCGAAGTCCATCGCGCAGGCGACGATCGGGCGCCGCATCAGCGTGCCTTGCATCGCGATCAGCGTGTCGCGCTCACCGGTGGCGCGCTGCGCGGCCTTGATGCGGTCCGAATACTTCTTCTGGTCCTTGAACTTCAGGATGTCGGTCGGGCCCAGATCGGCCGCGATTTCCTGCAGACTGCCCGCGTCCAGGAACGCCTTCAGACGCGCGCGGGCACGGATCGCACGATGGAAGTTGCACTTCGGGCAGACCTCCAGATTCTCTTCGAGCTCCGGGCCGTACAGCACGGTGCTGCAGCGCTCGCACTTCTCCCACAGACCCTCGGGCACGCTGCGCTTCTTGGCCGCGGGCGCATCGGTGCGGATGCGCGGCGGCATGATCTTCTGCAACCAGGACATGGGCGTATTTCTCCCGACGGCCGCAACGGGGCCGCAAAGCGCGGAAGTGTAACCGACGGGCCACCGGGCTTCCGGCGGGGGGCGTACGGCTCATACCGCGCCCGCCCGACCCGTCGTGGGGGATATCGAGCCCCCGGCGCCCGCAGGGAACGGCTCGAATCCCGCGCTTGTTCAGCCTGCGTCGAGCGCCTTGCGCAGCGGCGTGAGGAATGCTCCCGCACGCGCGGCAGCCTCGTCCGCATCTGCCGCGCCGTCGAGTGCCGCGACCAGCGCACTGCCGACCACCACGCCATCGGCATCGACCGCCATCGCCGCAGCGCTCGCCGCATCGCGGATGCCGAAACCGGCCACCACTGGTGCGCGACTGGCAGCGCGGATGGTCCGCAACCGGGACGAGGCCTGCGCGGTGTCGAGCCGGTCCGCCGCGCCGGTCACACCCGCGAAACTGACGTAGTACAGATAGCCCTGCGCCCCTGCACACAGCGCGTCGATGCGCGCATCGGTGGTCGTCGGCGACGCCAGCAGCACCAGCGCGATGCCGGCGCCATCAAAGGCCGCGCGGAATTCGTCGGCCTCCTCGGGCGGCAGATCGACCAGCAGGACGCCATCCACGCCTGCATCGCCTGCCTGCTTCGCGAACGTCGCCGCGCCACGGATGTCGATCGGATTGAGGTAACCCATCAGCACGACCGGCGTGGCGTCGTCCTGCGTGCGGAATTCGCGCACCGCGTCGAGCACGTAGGTCATGCCAGCGCCCCGCCCCAGCGCGCGTTCGGAACTGCGCTGGATCGTCGGGCCGTCGGCCATCGGATCGGAGAACGGCACCCCGAGTTCGATGACATCGGCCCCGGCCGCGACCAGTGCATGCATCACCGGCACCGTGGCTTCGAGCGAGGGATCGCCGGCGGTGAAGAACGGAATCAGCGCCTTGCGGCCGGCGGCGCGGAGCACGGCGAAACGGGTGTCGATGCGGTTCATGGGTTCCGGCGTTGAAAGGTTCGATTGGGAGGGCGATGCAGACATCAGACGCATCCTTCCGACAACGTGATCGCGTCAGCCAGACCCCAGAGAATGACGGTCACGGTGTCGTCCGGCACCTCGACGCGGACCCCACGATTCCGCTTTTCGTCCAGCCACGACAGATAGACACCGGGCGGCCAAGCGTACTTGTGAAAATCCAGATCGAGCGGCTCGTTTGGGAACAGCCTCGCCGCATATCGAAGCGACATGCCGACACGCAGCCCGAACGGCGCGTCCGGCTGTGTCTCAGACTCCGCGTTCCCGTCCAGCCCCACTTCGAAACGCGCCACGCGACCATCTATCAGCATCATCCCAACGCCAGCCGGCAACGTGCCACCGTGCAACCTCGCGCATTCGGCGCGGTTGCCACCATCGCTCACGTCCCACTCCGGTCCGAACCCGGTGATATCGACGGCATCTCCGATCCGGAACTCGCCGACACGGTCATGCGGCCACGCATCGGCGGATGCGGGCATCGCAGCGGGGGACAGCATGGCTGCCAGCAAGCAGACGCCCGTTCTCACAGTACGAACCCTTCCCGCTGCGCGATCGTGTGCACGTCCTTGTCGCCGCGACCGGACAGGTTGGCGAGCACGATCGCGTCCTTCGGCAGCTCGCGGGCGAGCTTGATCGCCTGCGCGATGGCGTGGCTGGATTCGAGTGCGGCGAGGATGCCTTCGGTCTTCGCGAGCTGGTGGAATGCGGCCAGGGCTTCGTCGTCCGTGATCCCGACGTACTGCGCGCGGCCGGCGTCGGCGAGGAAGGAATGCTCGGGTCCCACGCCCGGGTAATCGAGGCCGGCGGAGACCGAATGCGTTTCGGTGATCTGGCCGTCGTCGTCGCAGATCACGTAGGTGCGGTTGCCGTGCAGCACACCGGGGCGGCCGGCAGCGATCGAAGCTGCATGACGTCCGGTGTCGATGCCATCGCCCGCCGCTTCAGCGCCGACGATGCGCACGCCCGGATCGTTGAGGAACGCATGGAACAGGCCGATCGCGTTGCTGCCGCCGCCGACGCAGGCGGTGATCGCATCGGGCAGGCGGCCGTATTCGGCCAGCATCTGCTCGCGCGCTTCGCGGCCGACGATGGCGTTGAAGTCACGGACCATGCGCGGATACGGATCGGGACCGGCGACGGTGCCGATGATGTAAAAGGTGTCGGCGATATTCGTCACCCAGTCGCGCATCGCCTCGTTGAGCGCGTCCTTGAGCGTCGCCGAGCCCGAGGTCACCGGCACGACTTCCGCGCCCAGCAGACGCATCCGGTAGACGTTGATCTTCTGCCGCTCGATGTCGGTCGCGCCCATGTAGACGACGCATTCCAGACCGAGCCGCGCGGCCACGGTCGCCGATGCGACGCCATGCTGGCCGGCGCCGGTCTCGGCGATGATCCGGGTCTTGCCCATGCGGCTGGCGAGCAGCGCCTGGCCGATGGTGTTGTTGATCTTGTGCGCGCCGGTGTGGTTCAGGTCCTCACGCTTGAGCAGGATGCGCGCGCCGCCGACAGCATCGCTGAGCCGTTCGGCGTGATAGATCGGGCTCGGCCGGCCGACGTAGTGCGCGAGATCCTTGTCGAAGGCCTGCTGGAAGGCGCGATCGGCCTTGGCGGTGTCATAGGCCGCCGCGAGTTCGGCGATCGGCCCCATCAGGGTTTCCGCGACGAAGCGCCCGCCGTAGCGGCCGAAATGGCCGTTGGCATCGGGATAGGCGTGGTAATCGGTGATCGGAGACTGCGACATCGGGAGGTGCACGGTGCGGGCTGGTCTGCACTCTAACGCACACGTCGCTGCACCAGAATCGATAAGATCTGACGCATACGTCAGGAAATGTCACATGCCGGACAGCGATCTGCCACCGCTCAACGCGCTCCGCGCCTTCGAGGCCGCCGCGCGCTTGGGCAGCCTGAGCCGCGCGGCCGAAGTCCTGCACGTGACCCACGGCGCGATCAGCCGCCAAGTACGTCTGCTCGAAGACGCACTCGGCACGCCGCTGTTCGTGCGCGCCGGTCGCGGCCTGCGGCTCACGCCGGCCGGCATGCGCATGCGCGACGCCGCCGGTGATGCCTTCGCGCGCCTGCAGGGCGCCGCCGCCGCGATCCGCCGCTCGGGCACGTCGCCTGCGCGCGTGCTCGGGTGCCCGGGCAGCCTGCTCGCCCGCTGGATGATTCCGCGACTGCCGCGCCTGACCGACGCCCTGCCCGATCTGAAGCTGCACCTGTCGCCGCACGAAGGTGCGTTCCCGGCGTCACTGGAGGGATTCGACGCCGCGCTGCTGATCGGCACGCCCCCGTGGCCTGCCGCGTGGACGGTGCGCGCACTCGCACCGGAGCGCATCGGACCGGTGCTCAGCGCACGCCACGCCGACGCCACGCGCCTCGCAGCGTTGACGCCCGAGGCGCTGCTGCGCGAACCGCTGCTGCACACGACCTCGCGCCCGCAGGCCTGGCCGACCTGGGCCGCACTGCAGGGCGCCGCGTCGCCGGACGCTCTCGGCACGGGATTCGAGCATCTGTATTTCCTGCTCGAAGCCGCGGCCGCCGGCCTCGGTGTCGCCATCGCGCCGCAGGAACTCGTCGCCGATGATCTCGCCGCCGGCCGCCTGCTGGCGCCCTGGGGCTTCGTCGAAACCGAGGCCAGGTGGGTGCTGGCGACGCGGCGCGACGACGACGATGCGCGACTCGATGCGCTGGCGGAGTGGCTCAGGCAGGAGTTGGCCTGACGTCGTCAGGCCGTCGTGGGAATGCGCTCACGCGCGATGGGGCGCTACCGGAAAGTGCCGTCGCACACGAGCGCGCATAGGCATCTACATTCCGGAGCTGACGATCAGCGCGTGCCGCGCACCGCCTCGACGAATGCGCGCATCCGCGCCGCATCCTTGATGCCCGGCGCGGATTCGATGCCGCTGGACACATCGACGCCTGCCGGACGCGCAATGTCGATCGCCTGCGCGACGTTGCCCGCGTCGAGGCCGCCCGCGAGCCAGAACGGCTTATCCAGCGACGTTGGCAGCGCGGCCCAGTCGAAGCGTTCGCCACTGCCACCGGGTTCGCCTGCAGCATGACCGTCGAACAGGAACGCCGAAGCGTTCGGCCACGCATGGAGCGTGCGCAGCGCCGCGGCCGGATCGCCGCCCATCGCGATCGCCTTCCAGTACGGCAGACCGAACCCCGCGCAGAACGCGTCGTCCTCCGCGCCGTGGAACTGCAGGATGTCCGGCCGCACGGTCGACACGATGGCCGCGACTTCGTCGGCCGGGTTGTCCATCGTCAACGCGACGACGCGGATCGACGCCGGCACCGCCTCGCGCAACACGCGCGCGTCCTCGGGCGTCAGGCGACGCGCACTGCGCGCCGCGAACACGAAACCGATGCAGTCGACGCCGAGTGCAACCGCTTCGGCGACGTCCTCGGCCCGGGTCAGGCCACAGAACTTGATCATCGTGGACGCCGCGGCGCTCATGGCGTCAGCGTCACTTCCGCCGGCAACTCCCACTCCGGCGGATACAGCGGTCCGAGGAACACGAGGCCGGCCGCCGGCGCGGTGGGCCCTGCGACGCTGCGATCGCGACCGGCCAACAGCTCGCCGATCCAGGCTTCGGGCTGCTCGCCCGCGCCGACGACGAGCAGAGAGCCGACGATGTTGCGCACCATGTGATGCAGGAAGGCATTGGCCTGCACTTCGACGATGACCTCGTCACCATCGCGCGTCACCGCGATGCGTTGCAGGTCGCGACGCGCATGCGGAGCCTGGCAGTGCACGGTGCGGAAGGCGGAGAAATCCTGTTCGCCCAGCAACGCCTGCGCGGCGCGGTGCATGGCGTCGGCATCGAGCGGGCGCAGCTCCCACGACAGGTACTGCCGGTGCAACGCCGGCCGCACCGGCCGGTTGATGAGCCGGTAGCGGTAGTGCCGCGCACGCGCGGAGAAACGGGCGCTGAAATCGTCGGAGACCGGCTGCGCCCAGCGCACGCAGACCGCAGGCGGCAGGTGCGCGGTGGTCCCGAGCATCCACGCACGCGGCGTGCGCACGGCGTCGGTGTCGAAATGCACGACCTGGCAGCGCGCGTGCACACCGGCATCGGTACGGCCCGCGCACGTGGTCACGACCGGATGCGCGGCGACGCGCGACAGCGCGTTCTCGAGCGCGGCCTGCACAGAGCCTGGGCCGGTCTCGGCGGCCTTGCCCAGCCGCTGCCAACCGTGAAACCCATGGCCGTCGTACTCGACGCCAATCGCGACCCGCATCGTGTGGCTCAGCCCAGGGTGCGTAGCAGCTGCGCGGCCTGCGCGGCGGCCGCCAGATCGTCGCCTTCCACCACTTCCAGCAGCAGGCTGCGCGCGGTGTCGGTGTCGCCCAGATCGATGTAGGCGCGCGCCAGTTCGATGCGCTCCACGCCGATCGGCGTCTCGACGGCGTCGCCGCTGTCGAGTTCGACCGGCGCGTTGCCGGCCGGTGTCGCATCGACGACCGGTACGGCCTCGGGTTCGACCGGCTCGACCGGCGATGCCGTCGGCGCATGCCAGGTGGGGCCGCCGGACACGGGCGACGCGACGACCGGCGCAGGGTCGACGACCGGTGCAGGCGCTTCCCGCACGAACGCAGGCGGTGTCGCCGGCTCCGGCACGGTCACCACCGGTGCGGCCGGTTCGGCGGTCGACGTCGGCAGACCCGCGGCCAGCGCGGCGCTGTCGAACGGACGCTTCGGGGTCGGCGTGCGGCCACGACGGCCGAGCAGGAAAGCGAGCGCGGCGACGACGAGGATCGCGACGCCCAGCCACAGCCACGGCACCGGTGCGGCCACGCTGGTCTGCTGCTGGTTGGTCGCGTCCATGCGCTGCTGCGCAGCGGCGAGTTCAGCGTCCTTGAGCTGGATCAGCTGCTGCTGTTGCTGCTGCAGCTGTTCGAGATCGTCGAGGCGGGCCTTGAGTTCGTCGATCTCCGCAGTGCGGGCGGCGACGGTCTCGTTGGCCTGTTGCAGTTCCTGACGCAGCATGTCGCCTCCAGCGCCGGCAGCGATGCCGGATTGGGTGCCCGCCGGCTGGCTGTCGCTGGCGGGCGGTGTGATTTCGAGTCGTGCATCGGCGGTGCGCGGGGCTGCGGCCGGCGGCGTGGCGGCCGCGGTCGTCGTCGTCGCATCGGCCACGGGATCTGCGGGCTGCGGCGCGGGACGGCGCATCTCGCGCCACTGGCCCACCTGTTCGCGCACCACGGCATTCGCCTCGGCAGCGCTGAACTGCGACCAGGCATCGCGCGCCGGCACCCGCAGCACCGCGCCCTGGCGGATCAGGTTGAGGTTGCCGCCGATGAAGGCATCCGGGTTCGTGCGCAACAGCAACAACATCGCCTGGTTGACGCTGATGCCGGCTTCGTCGGCGAGCGGCGCGGCGATCGACGACAGCGTCTGTCCCGGGCGCACTGCGGGCAGCGCATCGCCCGGCGTGACCACAGCGGCGGCAGGACGCGCCGCGGGTGCGGGCGTCGGTGCAGGGGCCGGTGCAGGCGTCGGTGGTGGCGTGGTGGCGATCGCCTCGCTGGCCGGCGCCGGCTCTGCGGGCGCGGACGCCTGCTGCGGCGGTGGCGCGGGCGGTGCCTGCACGGGCGCGGGCGCAGCAGCCGGTGGACGCACGATGCTCGGTGCCGGCGCAGCCACCGGCGCCTGGATCGTCGGCTGCGCGGGCGCGGCGACGGTATCGGGCACGGCAACCAGCGCGGAGTATTCGCGGACCAGACGGCCCTGCCCCCAGTCGACTTCGACCAGGAACGTCAGCGCTTCCTGCGTCACCGGCGCGGCGCTGGTGACACGGATCACCGGCCGCCCGCTCCGGTCGAGCGCGACATTGAACTGCAGATCGGACACCACACCGCGCGGCGGCTCGAGGCCGATGCGCGCGAAGGTCTCGGGCGATGCGAGACGTGCCTGCAGCTGGCGCAGCTCGGCCGGATCGCTGGAGACGACGGGAATTTCCGCCAGCAGCGGTTGGCCCTGCTGCGAGCGGACCTCGATGCGGCCCAGCCCCAGCGCGAGCACGGGCCCGGCCAGGGCCAACAGGCCACCGGCCAGCAACAGACGCGGAAGGATGCGCGACACGAACGTCCCCTGTTTCTTGCGGGCTTGCCCCACCCGGCATTGCCGGGCCTGCTGCCGATGATCCGGATTCATCCGGCGACTGTAGCGGCGCGGACTCCCGCTCCGCAACGCGCGATGCGTCACCGCATCGCGCCAGTATCCACGCAACACGCCGCAGCCGTGGCTGCGACGCGGCATCGCGCGGGCTCAGCCCTCGGCGGCGATCAGTTCGGCGACCTGCACCGCATTGAGCGCGGCCCCCTTGCGGATGTTGTCGGCGACGATCCACAGGTTCAGCCCGTTCGGATGCGACAGATCCTCGCGGATGCGGCCCACGAACACCGGATCGCGGCCCGAGGCGTGCGTCACCGGCGTCGGCCAGCCGCCCGTCGTGCGCTCGTCGACGACTTCCACGCCCGGCGCGGTCGCGAGGATCGCGCGCGCCTCGTCGACGGTGATGCGCTCGCGCAGCTCGACGGCGACGGATTCCGAATGGCCATAGAAGACCGGCACGCGCACCGCGGTGGGGTTCACCAGGATGCTGTCGTCGCCGAGGATCTTGTGCGTCTCCCAGACCAGCTTCATCTCTTCCTTGGTGAAGCCGTTCTCCAGGAAGGCGTCGATCTGCGGGATCAGGTTGAACGCGATCTGCACCGGGAACTTCTGCGGATCGATCTCGCGGAAATTCAGCAGATCGCCGGTCTGGCGGCCGAGCTCTTCCATCGCCGAGCGACCCGCGCCCGACACCGACTGGTAGGTCGACACGTTGATGCGCACGATGCCCGCCTTGCGGTGCAGCGGCGCAAGCGCGACCAGCATCTGCATCGTCGAGCAGTTGGGATTGGCGATGATGCCGCGCGGACGCTTACGGGCTGCCTCGGGGTTCACTTCGCTGATCACCAGCGGCACGTCGTCGTCGTAGCGGAAGGCCGAACTGTTGTCGATCACGACGGCGCCCGCAGCGGCGAACTTCGGCGCGTAGGCCTTGCTGGTGTCGCCGCCGGCGGAGAACAGCGCGATGTCGATGCCGGCGGGGTCGAACGTGGCGAGATCCTGCACGACGATGTCGTCGTCACCGAACTTCACGGTGGTGCCGGCCGAGCGCTCGCTGGCAAGCGGCACGAGTTCGGACACGGGGAAATCCCGCTCGGCGAGGATCGACAGCATGGTCTCGCCGACGGCGCCGGTGGCACCGACGACGGCAACGCGGAAACGGCGGTTCTGGGAACTGGACATTGCACACTTCTCTAAAGATCTGGACGTGGGTCGCGCGGCACGCGCGGGCGCTGCATTGCGTGGGCTTCGGGGAACCGCCCGCCCCTGACGCTCAGGCGGTTCCCGGACGTTTCGCGTCTTTGCCGCCTTTCGCTGCAGGCGCGATCGGCGTCGGCGGGTTGCCGGCATCCGGGCCCGCGCCGAGCGCGGCGATCAGGTTGTCGACGGCGAGCGCGACCATCGCGCGGCGCGTGGCGAGACTGCCGCTGGCGATGTGCGGGGTCAGCACGATGTTGTCGAGCGCCAGCAGCCGCGGATCGACCGCAGGCTCGCCTTCGAATACATCGAGCGCAGCCGAGGCCAGGCGGCCGCTGCCGAGCGCATCGGCCAGTGCCGGCTCGTCGACGATGCCGCCGCGCGCGATGTTGGTCAGCGTCGCGGTCGGCTGCATCTTCGCCAGTGCGGCGGCGTCGACGATGTGGTGGCTGGCGGCCGAATACGGCAGCACGAGCACCAGATGATCGGCCTGCGCGAGGAGCGTGTCGAAGTCGACATACGACGCGTTGAATGCGCGCTCGACATCGGCCGGCAGGCGGCTGCGGTTGTGATAGATCACGCGCATGTCGAAGCCGGACGCACGCTTCGCAATGCCCTGCCCGATCCGGCCCATGCCGAGAATGCCCAGCGTGCTGCCGTGCAGATCGGCGCCGAGCAGGCCCTTGAAGTTCCAGCCCTGCCATTGGCCGGCGCGCAGGTGGCGCTCGGCTTCGGTGACGCGGCGCGCGGCGGCCATCATCAGCGCGAAGCCGAAATCGGCCGTGGTCTCGGTCAATACGTCGGGGGTGTTGGTCGCGACGATGTCGCGCGCCTGCAACGCGTCGATGTCGAGATTGTTGTAGCCGACGCCGACGTTGGCGATCGCGCGCAGCTTCGGCGCATCGGCGATCTCATCGCAGCCGATGCGCTCGTTGAGCGTCACCAGCGCGCCGTCGGCCTCGCACAACGCGTCGGCGATCGCGGACGCGTCGTGTTCGCTGACGACCGGCACCTGCACCACGTCGAAATGCGCGTGCAGGCGCTCGACGATGTCGTCGAACAGCGGCTGCGACACCCAGACTTTCGGCCGTGACTCAGCCATCGATGCGTCCCGGAATCCGCGGCGTCACCGTGCCGACATCGCCGCACTGCGCGCGATGACGCAATGCCTGGTCCATCAATACCAGCGCCAACATCGCCTCGCAGATCGGCGTCGCGCGGATGCCGACGCAGGGGTCGTGTCGACCGGTGGTGATCACTTCGACGATGTTGCCGTCGGTGTCGAGGCCATCGGCCGGCAGACGCAGGCTGGACGTCGGCTTGAACGCCGTCGACACCACGATCTGCTGGCCTGTACTGATGCCGCCAAGCACGCCGCCGGCGTGGTTGGACGCGAAGCCCAGCGGCGTCATGAGGTCGCGGTGTTGGCTGCCCTTCTGCGCGATCGATGCAAAGCCGGCGCCGATCTCGACGCCCTTGACCGCATTGATCGACATCATCGCCGCGGCCAGATCGCCATCGAGCTTGCCGTAGACCGGCTCGCCCCAACCCGGCGGCACGCCGTCGGCCACGGCGGTCACGCGCGCGCCGACGGAATCGCCGGACTTGCGCAGCGCGTCCATATAGGTTTCGAGCGCAGGCACCTGCGCGGCGTCCGGCCAGAAGAAGGGATTGGATTCGACGACGTTCCAGTCGATCGCGGCGCTGTCGAACTGCGCCGGCACGATCTCGCCGAGCTGCGACAGATAACCGTGCACGCGAACGCCGAACCGATCATTCAGCCACTTCTTGGCGATCACTGCGGCAGCCACGCGCATCGTGGTCTCGCGCGCCGACGAGCGCCCGCCACCGCGCGGATCGCGGATGCCGTACTTCTGCCAGTAGGCGTAATCGGCATGCCCGGGCCGGAACTGCTGGGCGATGTTGCCGTAGTCCTTGCTGCGCGCATCGGTGTTGCGGATCAGCAACGCGATCGGCGTCCCGGTGGTCACGCCCTCGTAGACACCGCTGAGGATTTCGACCGCGTCGGCCTCGCGCCGCGCCGAGGTGTGCCGGGTCTTGCCGGTCGCGCGCCGCGCCAGATCGTGGGTGAAATCCTCGGCCGTCAGCGCGATGCCCGGCGGGCAGCCGTCTACCACGCAGCCGATCGCCGGCCCGTGGCTTTCGCCGAAGGTCGTGACGGTGAACAGTTGGCCGAAGCTGTTGCTGGACATGGGACGGGGCGTAGCGACGCAGCACGAAAACGCGGGCCGGCAAGCTTAACGCGAGCGGGCCGCGCGTGGACGCATGGTTTCGGGGCGAACCGTTGGATACAGCTCGGCAGGCATCGCGCAGAACTCGAATCGTCGCCCCAGCGGCTTTCAACAGACGTATGTCTGGTCAAGCTGGGGCCCATTTTGATTTTCTTGAAGATCTGAATGGATCCCAGCTTTCGCTGGGATGACGGGAACCTGCTGTCAGCGAGGCGGCAAGCATTGCGCCCGCTTGTGTCTGTCACTCCGGCTTGACCAGACATGCCTCTGTTGAACTCTGCCCGGCATGACAGCGTCGAATCAGAACAGCCCCGCCCCCGCACTTCCCGTCGCCGCGACCGCAGCCACAGTCTTGCCCTCACGCGCCGCCGCCAGTTGCGTGATCTTCGCGCTGTGCGTGACCAGGTCGTGGCGCTCGACGACGAAGATGCCCATCTGGCCGACCTGGAATTCGATCCACATCAGCGGCAGCTCGGGCAGCAGCTTGATCAGGTGCTGCTCGGACTCGCCGACTTCGCAGATCAGCAGGCCGTCTTCGGTCAGGTGCAGCGGGGCGTCGCGCAGGATCTTCAGCACGAGGTCGAGGCCGTCGTCGCCGGCGCGCAGGCCCATCTCGGGCTCGTAGCCGTATTCGCGCGGCAGCGCGTCGGTTTCGTCATTGGTGACGTAGGGCGGATTGGTGACGATCAGGTCGTAGTGCTCGCCCTGCAGCCCGTCGAACAGATCGGATTTGAGGAAGCGCGTATTGCGCACTTCGAGGCGCTGCTCGTTCTCGGCGGCGAGGCTCAGGGCGTCATCGCTGAGGTCGACACCGTCGACGTGCCAGTCGGGATTGTGGTGTGCCATCGCGATCGCGATGCAGCCCGAACCGGTGCACAGGTCCAGCGCACGGCGCACTTCACGACCGCCCAGCCACGGCTCGAATCCACCCAGGATCAGTTCGGCGATCGGCGACCGCGGCACCAGCGCACGCGCATCGGACTTGAAGCTCAGACCCGCGAACCAGGCCTCGCCGGTCAGATACGCGGCCGGCATGCGGTCCTCGATGCGGCGCAGGAACAGCGCCAGCACGTCTTCCTTCTCCGCGAGCGTGACCCGCGACTGGCCGTAGACCGGGCTCAGGTCGTGCGGCAGATGCAGCGCGTGCAGGGTCAGCTGGGTCGCCTCGTCGATTGCGTTGTCGTAGCTGTGGCCGAAGGTCAGGCCGGCGGCGTTGAAGCGGCTGGCGCCGTAGCGGATCAGGTCGACGATCGTCTGCAGTTCTTCGGTCATGGCGCGCGGAGCTCGGGACGGCTTGATGGCCGCGGATTATAGGTCACCGCCCCGCCACGGCCCCGCCGGGCGCGCCGGTTATCATGCCCGGCGCTCGAACCGGACTTCGCGATGTTCAACAGGACCACCCTAGTCATTCTCTGCGTCGCGCTCGCCGGCGGGCTCGGCCTGCTGGTCGCGCAGAAGTATTTCGCCTCGAGCGGCAGCGCCGCCACGCCGCAGCTGGAGGTCGTGCAGCTGTATCCGGCGCCGCGCGATCTGCCCGATTTCGCGCTGCAGCAGTCCGATGGCACCCAGCTGCTGCCGGGCGAACTCGCCGGCCACTGGACACTGGTGTTCATCGGTTTCACCCACTGCCCCGATGTCTGCCCGATGACGCTGGCCCATCTCGCCCAGGCGCAGCGCCAGTGGGAAGCGCTGCCCGAAGCGACGCGCCCGCGCGTGCTGTTCGTGTCCGTCGATCCCGAGCGCGACACGCCCGAACGCCTCGGCGATTACGCACACGCCTTCCATCGCGACACGCTGGCCGCGACTGCCGACATCCCGTCGCTGGAGCGTTTCGCGCGTTCGCTGTCGATGGTGTTCGCCAAGGTGCCGCTGGACCGCGACGCGCCCGACGGCGCCTATACCGTCGACCACAGCGCCTCGCTGGCCGTGCTCGATCCGCAGGGCCGCATGGCCGGCGTGGTCTCGGGCAGCGTGCTCAACGCCGAAAGCCCGCGCCCCGAGGCCGTGGCCGCCGATCTGCTGCGCCTGACCGCCGAGCACCGCCCATGAGTCTCGTCACCTCGCTGACCTACGTCCTGCCGCACCGCTACCTGTCGTCGCTGGCGCGGCGTCTGGCGTATTCGCAGAACCCCGGCACGCGCCGCTGGCTGATCGACACCGTGGTGCGCAAGTTCGGTGTCGACCTGTCGGAAGCGGCGAATCCCGATCCCGCGTCCTACGCCAGCTTCAATGCATTCTTCACCCGCGCCCTGCGCGACGGTGCGCGCGTCCCCGATCCCGATCCGCGTGCGCTGGTGATGCCGGCCGATGGCCACATCAGCCAGTGCGGGCCTATCGAGGCCGGGCGCATCTTCCAGGCCAAGGGCCAGTCGTTCACCGTCGCCGAACTGCTGGGCGACGCCGCCGATGCCGCGCCGTATCTCGACGGCAGTTTCGCGACGGTCTACCTGTCGCCACGTGACTACCACCGCGTGCACATGCCGTGGACCGGTACGCTGCGCGAAACCGTGCACGTGCCCGGCCGGCTTTTCAGCGTGGGCACCGCCGCGGTGTCGAAGGTGCCGCGCCTTTTCGCCCGCAACGAGCGTCTGGTCTGCCATTTCGACACCGACTTCGGGCCGATGGTGCAGGTCATGGTCGGCGCGCTGCTGGTCTCGGGTGTGGAGACGGTCTGGAGCGGCGAGGAAATTCCCGCCTACGGCGACCGCATCCAGCGCAAGGACTGGCGCGGCCAAGGCATCACCCTGCAGCGTTTCGAAGAGATGGCGCGCTTCAATTACGGCTCGACGGTGATCGTGCTGTTGCCGAAGGGTGTGGCGGATCTGGAGCCGTCGCTGCACGCCGAATCGCCGGTGCGGCTGGGGCAGCGGTTGGCGGTGCGGACAGCCGACTGAGAGAGGCGCGCTGCGCCGATTTCAGCAACGCGAAGATCTCCGCAATCCCGAGCCCCTCGCCCGCCGGGAGAGGGGTTGGGGTGCGGGTGCTCTTGTCGCTTTTGCAAGACAACCCCGCCCTCACCCGACGCGCTGCGCGCGCCGACCCCGGATCAAGTCCGGGGCAGGCGCTCTCCCAAAGGGAGAGGTGCAGGTTTCCAGGCTAGCGAGAGTTAGCGAGCACGTCGAAACGACGCTACCGTCAGCGCGAACACCCCTCCAACTTCAACGACTGCCCCTGCCGCAGCGCATATGCCGGCGCGCGCAGACCGTTCGCACGGGCCAGCACCGGCACGTCGCAGCCATACCGCTGGGCGATGCTGCCGAGCGTTTCGCCGCGTGCCACGCGATGCGTGCGGGCGGGCGCCGGTGCAGGTGCCGGCGCAGCTCCGGGCGGACGCGGCGCGGCGGCGGACGGCGGCAGCGCGGCCGGCGGCGGATCGCCATCGGTCGACAGCACTTCGATCGCGCCCGTGCGCACGATCGCCGCGCGCGGATCGCTGTTGACCAGTTCCGCGGCGAGATCGGCGCGCTCGCCGCGCACGCACCAGCGCCTGTACAGGCTGGCCATGCGCGTGGTGCCGGCGAGCGTGGTGCCGACCGGCAACAGGCTTTCGGCTTCGTAGCTCGGGTTGAGATTGCGCAGCGCGCGCATGTAGCCGTCGCGGGTGTTGCCGTTGCCGAGGCAGATCGTCAGCTCGTAGATCGACGCCGGGCGTTCGAGGGTGAACGTCGCCGGACGCGTGTCGATCTTCGGGAACGTCAGGCCGTACTCCTGCGGGTGCAGGTACAGCCACGCCGCGGCGATCACCATCGGCACGTAGTCCTTGGTCTCGGCCGGAAACTGGTTGTAGACATCCGGATCCCAGAAGCTGCGGCCGGCCGCCTCGCGATAGACGCGCAACGCGCGACCTTCGCCGCCGTTGTAGCCGGCCAGCCAGTACTCGATCTCGTTGCCGTGCTGGGCGAAGCGCTCGTTGAGATACACCGCGGCTGCGTCGGCCGACAGGCGCGGGTCGTAGCGCGTGTCGAAGCCGGTGCCGTCCGGGCCGAGGCCGAAGCGGCGACCGGTGGCCGGCATGAACTGCAGCGGGCCCGCAGCGCCGGCGCGCGAACGCGCATGCACGCGGCCGTTGGATTCCTTGGCCATGATGCCGAACAGCAGCGCCTCGGGCAGACCGCTGCGCTTGAATGCCGGCGACATCAGGTGCTGCATGTACTGGTAGTTCTCGTGGCTGGTCATCAGCGACACGCGCATGTCGGTGAGCCAGCGGCGGATCGACGCCTGCACGGCGGGATTGAGCTGGACCATGCGCTTGAAGCGCTCGTCCTCGGCCAGTAGCGCCGAGGCGCTGGCGGCGGCCGGCACATCGGCGGTCGGCAGCGTGCCTTCGGCACCGTCGACATCGGCGTCCTCGGGCCCCTGGCCGGCTTGCGCATCGGCATCCGACTTGAGCAGGCGCTTGTAGGTCGTCAGCAGCTGCGGAACGCTGCAACCGCGCTGCTTCTCGCAGGCGAGCATCACGTCTTCCATGTCCTCCAGCGCCGCGTTGCTGGCATCGATGCCGGCGGGATCGTCGTTGGCGATCTGCACCAGCGCCTGGCGGTAGCGAGCCTCGGCATCGAGCATGCGCTGGTTGAGCGCCTCGCCGGCCTCGCGGTCGCGGCGCGACTGCGCATTCGCATCGGTGGCCATGGCGGCCAGCGCGAGCGCCAGCGCAAGCGCGCCCAGGCGCAGCGTCGTGGAAACGGAATCTCGCATCGTGACGGGGGTCCAGCAGACAGGGCCCGCAGGGTAGCCCTGCCCGTCGCGGCGCGGCAAGGCGCGCAGCGCGAACCGCGACGCAGTCGCTAGAATCGCGGCATCCACCTCATGGAGTGCCCGCGCGATGGATCCGATCCTGCTCGGCAAGGCCGTCACCACCCCCGACGCCGGCCCCGTCCACCTGTTGCCGAAGCTCGGCAACCGCCACGGCCTGGTCGCCGGCGCGACCGGCACCGGCAAGACCGTCACGCTGATGACGCTGGCCGAAGGCTTCTCGCGCATCGGCGTGCCGGTGTTCATGGCCGACGTCAAAGGTGACGTCGCCGGACTGGCGGTTGCAGGCACATCGAACGACAAGTTGCTCGCACGCGCGGCCGACATCGGCGTCGCCGACTGGGCGCCGGCGGCAAGCCCGGTCGTGTTCTGGGATCTCTACGGCAAGCTCGGTCATCCGGTGCGCACGACAGTCAGCGAAGTCGGCCCGCTGCTGCTGGCGCGCATCCTCGAACTCAACGACACCCAGTCGGGCGTGCTCGACATCGTGTTCAAGCTCGCCGACGACCGCGGCCTGCTGCTGCTCGATCTCGCCGATCTGCGCGCCCTGCTGGGCGTCGTCACCGACGAGCGCAAGGACATCTCCACGCAATACGGACTGGTCAGTCCGCAGTCCGTGGCTGCGATCCAGCGCTCGCTGCTGCGGCTGGAACAGGACGGCGGCGATCATTTCTTCGGCGAGCCGGCGCTGGAGCTTTCCGATCTGATGCGCACCTCGACCGACGGCCGCGGCGTCATCGGGATCCTTGCCGCCGACCAGCTGATCCTGCGCCCGCGGCTGTATGCGAGCTTCCTGCTGTGGCTGCTGTCGGAGCTGTTCGAAACGCTGCCGGAAGTCGGTGATCTCGACAAACCCAAGCTCGTTTTCATCTTCGACGAGGCGCATCTGCTGTTCGACGATGCGCCGGCGGCGCTGCAGCAGCGCATCGAACAGGTCGTGCGCCTGATCCGCTCCAAGGGCGTGGGCGTGTACTTCTGCTCGCAGTTCCCCGACGACGTGCCGGACAACGTGCTCGGCCAGCTGGGCAATCGCGTGCAGCACGCGTTGCGCGCCTTCACCCCGCGCGACCAGAAGGCCGTGCGCACCGCAGCCGAGACCTTCGTGCCGAATCCGGCGCTCGATGTCGCCAGTGCGATTTCGCAGCTCGGCACCGGCGAGGCGCTGGTGTCCACGCTGCAGGACAAGGGCGTGCCGATGCCGGTCGAGCGCACGCTGATCGCCCCGCCACGCTGCCGCATGGGCGCCATTACGCCCGAAGAGCGCGCGCAGGTGCGCGCGAACAGCCCGGTCGGCGGCAAGTACGACACGTCGATCAACCGCGAATCCGCGGCCGAGCTGCTCGCGAAACGCGCAGAGGATGCGACCGCGCAGGCCAGGACGCCGCCTGCAAAGACCGCACGCGACGACACGCCTGCCGAAGGCGGCGCCGGGCAGAAGATCAACGACTTCTTGTTCGGCACTGGCCGTCGCCAAGGTGTGGTGGAGGCGGCCGGCAAACAGGCCGCGCGCACGATCACCAACCGTCTTGTGCGCGGCCTGCTGGGCAGCCTGCTCGGCGGAACGCGATGAGCCGCTGGCGCCCGCCTGCCGAGAAAAGCACTGCGTTGATCACGCCCGAAGGCCACGCGCGCCTGAAGGCCGAGCTCGACGATCTGTGGCGCGTGCGCCGGCCCGAGGTCGTGCGTGCGTTGTCAGCTGCCGCCGCGGAAGGCGACCGGTCGGAGAACGCGGAATACACCTATCGCAAGAAGCAGCTCGGCGAGATCGACCGGCGCGTGCGCTATCTGTCGAAGCGGCTGGAATCGCTGCGCGTGATCGATGCGGCGCCCAGCGATCCCGACGCCGTGTTCTTCGGCGCGCACGTCGAGGTGGAAGACATCGACAGCGGCGAGCTGGCGCACTACCGGATCGTCGGGCCTGACGAAACCGATGCGAAGGCCGGCTGGATCAGCATCGATTCGCCGCTGGCGCGCGCGATGCTGAAGAAGCGGGTCGACGACGAATTCGAGGCGCAGCTGCCGGGCGGCCCGGTGCGCTTCGCGGTCCTCGCCGTGGACTATCGCGCGGCGTGAGCGCGACGGCTGTCCCTGCGCCACGATGGCACTGGAACGCGCGCCGCGTGAGCGCGTGGCTGCTGCTGATTGCATTGCCCGCCCTGCCCGCCTGCACGCGAGACGCGCCGACGGCGCCGCCGTCCCGGGAACGCCCGGCGCAGCCGGCCTCGGACGCGAAGACGCTGGCGCACGCGGATCTCGCGCACCGCCTGCGGCGGTTCCTGATCGAGCGCAGCCTGCCCGGTGTGGCACGGCGGCAGACCGCGGCCGACGACGAACGCTTCCGGCTCGGCGCGTTCTGGCGTGCCCGCACGGACACCCATCATTTCGGCGCCGATTTCCAGTCGCGAGCGGCGCACGCCCTCGCCGCAACGGGTTCAGCGCCGACTGCCGACGCCGCGCTGCGCGAGCTGCGCGAGACCGTCGATACGCGGCTGCCTGCATGGCAGGCGCTCGTCGACTACAACGCCGCGGGCACGATGCGCGACGACGGCGGTGAGGAAGGCCGGCGTTTGCTGCCGTGGGCGATCGCATCGATCGATGCGATCGAGGTCGCCACCTGGGATTACGTCGACGCCGTCGAGACGACGCGCTGACGCATCGAAACCGGCGCTGCAGGCGCGCGTTTCAGCTCCCGCGCGCTACACAGCGTTCGATCGCGGTCAGCCACGTCGCACGCGGCAGCTGCCCTAATCGACGCGACGCATCTCGAAGATGCCGTCATCCGACAGCGCGGTGAAATACCCCGTCGTCGACGTGAAATTCTTGTCCGGGAACGCCGTACCCGGCGACACGCGGCAGAACAGGAACGCACGAGAATACGCGCATTGCAGGCGCGCTTCGGGACCGATGTCCGGAAACAGACCGTGCTGCTCCATCGCGCTGAGCGGCAACAGCGCGAGACCTTCGCCGCGGAACATCGCCAGCCAGCCCCGGCCTTCGGCGCGCACCACCAGCTGCGCGTCGGCGGGAAACGCCGCTCCCGCATCGCCGGCCGGCTGATACGTGCCGCTCAGTCCATCGGCGGCGTGCGCGATACCGGCCGCGCACAGCGCGGCCGCGAGCAGCACCGCGCGGCGGATCACGCCAGCACCTCCGCAACCTCGCCGTAGAGATCGTGCTCGTCGCTGCCCATGATCGCGACATCGACGAAATCGCCGGGCTGCAGGTCGGCCTCGCGGCCATCCTGGATCTGCACCACGCCGTCGATCTCGGGCGCATCGCCCATCGACCGCGCGATCGCGAGGTCACCGTCGACCATGTCGACGATGCACATCTGCACGGTGCCGACCTTGGCCTCGAGCCGCGCGGTCGAGATCTCCGCCTGCTTCTCCATGAAGCGCGCGAGGCGCTCCTGCTTGACCTCCTCGGGCACCGCGTCGGGCAGCGCATTGGCGGTCGCGCCGGTGACCGGCGAATACGCGAAAGCGCCCACGCGGTCGAGCTGCGCCTCGTCGAGGAAGTCGAGCAACTGCTGGAAATCGTCCTCGGTCTCGCCGGGGAAGCCGACGATGAAGGTGCTGCGGATCGTCAGTTCCGGGCAGATCTCGCGCCAACGCGCGATGCGCTCGCGGGTTTTGTCGATCGCACCCGGACGCTTCATGAGCTTGAGAATGCGCGGGCTGGCGTGCTGCAGCGGTACGTCGAGATACGGCAGCAGTTTCGGCATGCCGTCTGCATGCCGCTCGGTCATCAGCGGAATGATGTCGTCGACGTGCGGGTACGGATACACGTAATGCAGACGCGTCCACACGCCGAGTTCCGAGAGCCCTTCGCACAACGCCTTCATGCGCGTGGCGTACTGGCGCTCGCGCCAGGTGCGCTCGGCGTAACGCACGTCGACGCCGTAGGCCGAGGTGTCCTGCGAGATCACCAGCAGTTCGCGCACGCCGCCGCGCACGAGCTTCTCGGCTTCGCGCAGCACGTCGTCGACCGGGCGCGAGACCAGATCACCGCGCATCGACGGAATGATGCAGAAGCTGCAGCGGTGGTTGCAGCCTTCAGAAATCTTCAAGTACGCGTAGTGCTTGGGCGTCAGCTTGATGCCGATGTCGTCGAGTGCCGCGCGGCGTGGTACCAGATCGATGAAGGGGTTGTGCATCTGCGGCGCGGCAGAGTGCACCGCGCGCATCACCGAGCCGTAGTCCTGCGGGCCACTGATCGACAGCACGCCCGGATGCGCCTCGCGGATCACCTCTTCGCGCTTGCCCAGGCAGCCGGTCACGATGACCTTGCCGTTCTCGGCGATGGCCTCGCCGATCGCGTCCAGCGATTCGGTCACCGCCGAATCGATGAAGCCGCAGGTGTTGACGACGACGACGTCGGCGTCGTCGTAGGTCTGGACGATGTCGTAACCCTCCACCCGGAGCTGGGTGAGGATGCGCTCGGAATCGACGAGGGCTTTCGGACAGCCGAGGCTGACGAACCCGACCTTGGGATTGGCTGCGGACATGGGAACCGTGGCTTGGAGATGGCCGCCGAGGGCGGCTGGGATCGCGGTCGCGCGGCGTGACGCCCGCGCGCGATGGCCGCGCAGTATACCGCTGGCCCGCCTGCGGACCGGCCGCACGGATTCGCCGTTCGCGACTCGGTTAGACTCGGGGCGCCACCTGAACAGGGATTCCCCATGGGCCGGGACGTCATCCTCGCCACGCCCTCCGGACCGGTGAACGCCTGGCGTGCGGATCCGCCCCATGGCGCGGCCGCGCTGGGCGCGATCGTCGTGATCCAGGAGATCTTCGGCGTCAACGCGCATATCCGCAGCGTCGCCGACGGCTATGCGGCCGCCGGTTACGTGGCATTGGCACCGGCACTGTTCGATCCCGTCGCGCGCCACGTCGAACTGGCCTACGACGCCGACGGTTTTGCGCGCGGCCGCGAACTGGTGGACGCACTGGGCACCGAGCGTGCCGTCGGCATCATCCGCGCCTGCCGCGACGCGCTGCGGACCGAAGGCCATCGCGGCATCGGCGTGGTCGGCTTCTGCTGGGGCGGCACGCTGGCCTTTCTCGCCAATACGCGTCTGGCGCTGCCCGCGGTCAGCTATTACGGCGCGCGCACGGTACCGTTCCTCGACGAACCGCTGCAGGCACCGATGCTGTTCCAGTTCGGCGCCGAAGACGCCGCAATCCCGCCCGAGGACATCGAGCGCCATCGCAACGCCCAGCCCGACGCCGAATTACTGGTGCATCCGGGTGGTCACGGCTTCAACCGCGATGTCGACCCGGACCACTACCACGCGGCCAGCGCAGCTGCCGCACGCCGCGCCACCCTCGCCTTCCTCGATGCTGCCCTGCGGCAGGATGCGACGCCATGACCCACACCGCCTTCGCGCTGCATCCGCAGCTGGCCGACGACACCCACCCGCTGACGACGCTCACGCTGTGCGAGCTGCGGCTGATGGACGACGCCAACTATCCGTGGCTGGTGCTGGTGCCGCGCATCGCTGGCGCGCGCGAGATGATCGATCTCGACGCGAACCAGCGTCGCCAGCTGACCGACGAGATCGACATCGCCGCGCGCCTGCTGCGCGATGCGTTCCGGCCGTACAAGCTCAACATCGCCGCGCTCGGCAACATGGTCGAACAGCTGCACGTGCATGTGATCGGCCGCGAACAGGACGATCCCGCGTGGCCGGCACCGGTCTGGGGCCGCGTCGCCGCGCGGCCCTACACGCCCGAGCAGCTCGTCGCCCGCATCGGCCAGTTGCAGGCCGCGTTGCCGCGCTGACTCAGCGCGCGCGGACCACGCGCGTGCCGGCGACGAAATCGTGGCCGCAGCGCCGGTCCTGGCGGAAGATCATGCAGACGCTGCCCAGTACGAGCAGCGTTCCCAGGAGCGGAATGCTGCCGACTATCTGCAGCGGAAAATAGCGCGCAAGAATCGCGCGCAGCGCCGTGACCGGACGGCCATCGAGCGTGACAATGCGGATGCCGAGCAAGCGCTTGCCCCAGGTCTGGCCGCCGACGTGCAGCGGCCATGCATGGATCGCCGCGAACATCAGCAGACTGATGGCCATCCACATGAGTTGCATCCCCAATCCGATCTGGAACCCGCGCTGCGAGGAGTCGATCACCGCGGAGAAGTAACCCCCAAACCACATCAGCGGCGTCATCGCGACCACTGCAATCAGCGCATCGATCATGACAGCAGCCAGACGCAGACCCCGATCGGCGGGTTCTTCCTGCGCGTTGGTCTGCAGCTGCGCGGTCGGCGCCTGGTAGGGATTCGTCTCGTGCATCGCAGCGTCCTTGCGTGATGGGTTTGAACGATCAGGTGCGCGGAAGCGTCACACCGCGCTGGCCCTGGTACTTGCCGCCGCGATCCTTGTACGAGGTCTCGCATACGTCGTCGGCATCGGACTGGAAGAACAGCATCTGCGCGACGCCCTCGTTGGCGTAGATGCGCGCCGGCAGCGGCGTCGTATTGCTGAACTCGAGCGTGACGTGGCCTTCCCATTCCGGCTCGAGCGGCGTCACGTTGACGATGATTCCGCAGCGGGCGTACGTGCTCTTGCCCAGGCACACGACCAGCGTGTCACGCGGGATGCGGAAGTACTCGACTGTGCGCGCCAGCGCGAACGAATTCGGCGGAATGATGCACTCGTCCGCTTCGATGTCCACGAAGCTGCCGGGATCGAAATGCTTCGGATCGACGATCGTCGAGTTGATGTTGGTGAAGATCTTGAACTCGCGCGAGCAGCGCACGTCGTAGCCGTAGCTCGACGTGCCGTAGCTGACGATGCGCTGGCCGGCGGGGTCCTGCTTCACCTGGCCCGGCTCGAAGGGCTCGATCATGCCCTGCTCGGACATGCGGCGGATCCAGCGGTCGCTCTTGATGCTCATCGTGGGGTTCCTGCGGCGCGGCGGCCTGGACGCGCATTGTCGCCGCCCAGCCCGCCTGCGTCACCCCGCCGCGGCAGCACCGTCAGACCAGCGACGCGGAAATCGACATCGGCGCTCGCGGCCGCTTCTCGAGCTCTTCCACCAGCCGTCGCGCCGAGGCGCGATAGGCCTGCGCGGCGGGCGAATCCGGCGACGCGACGACGATCGGCACACCGGCATCGCCCTGTGCGCGGATGCCGATCTCCAGCGGCAAGGAGCCCAGCAACGGCACGCCGTACTGCGTCGCCATGCGCTGACCACCACCGTCGCCGAACAGATGCTCGACGTGTCCGCAGTTCGAGCACACGTGCTGGGCCATGTTCTCGACAAGCCCGAGCACCGCGACCTCGACCTTCTCGAACATCTTCAGCGCCTTGCGCGCATCGAGCGTCGCCACGTCCTGCGGCGTGGTCACGATCACCGCGCCGGCCACCGGAATCTTCTGCGCCAGCGTGAGCTGGATGTCGCCGGTTCCGGGCGGCAGATCGACGAGCAGATAGTCGAGCGCTTCGTCCCCACCCCACAGCGTGTCGTTGAGCAACTGCGTCAGTGCCGACGTCGCCATTGGCCCGCGCCAGATCATCGGCGTGTCCTGGTCGACCAGCAGCCCGATCGACATCGCCTCGATGCCGTGCGCCCGCATCGGCAGGATCGACTTGCCATCCGGACTGTCCGGCTTGCCTGACAGGCCCAGCATCATCGGGATGCTCGGTCCGTACACATCGGCATCCAGCACCCCGACCCGCGCGCCCTCGGCCGCGAGCGCGAGCGCGAGGTTCACCGCGGTGGTCGACTTGCCGACGCCGCCCTTGCCGGAGCCGATGGCGATGATGTTGCGGATGCGGGGATGGGGCGCAAGGTCCTTCTGGACGGCACGCGCGGGATGAATGGTCATGGCGATCTGGAGATGTGGCGCCGCATTTTACTACCGCGCCATGCCGGACGGCTCACGGCTCGTAGAGGTCCGCAGCTGTCAGTCTGTCGACGAGCGGCGCGAGTCCGACGACGTGCCTGCGCGAATTGCGGACCGAGCGCGCGTGTACCGGCTCGCGTACCTGCGCCGCGCTTGCGGTCGCGAACACCGCGCCCTTGTCGGGCACGCTCAGGGCAGCCGGCGTCCACGCCAGACCGCACCAGTCGTAGATGCGCCGCGACTGCGCTTCTGGATCGGTGACCAGATCCTCGTAACGCACATCGAGGATGGCGCCCGGCATCACCGCATGCCAGTGCGCCATCAGGCGGCGATATGCGATGAAGTAGTCGGCCAGTTCGACCTGGTCGTACGAGAACTCGTAGGCGTTGAAGAACAGCGTCTTGAAAATTGCGTAGCAACTGTCCAGCGGATCGCGCACCAGGTGGATGATCTTCGCATTCGGGAGCGATTTGCGGATCACGCCCGAGTACATGAAATTGGCGGGCATCTTGTCGATGAAACGGGAACTCCCGCCGGCCATCTGTCGCGCGCCCTGCATGTACTGCGCACCCAGCGCCGCGAAATCCAGCTGCAGCGATGCCTCGGCCAGCGTGATCCCAGGATCGGCGGCCTGCAGCTTCCGGATCCCGCTGCTCATCAGAAAGCCGAAATCCGTCAGCTCTCCTGCGTTCTTCACCTCACCCGACTGCAGGAGCATGCGTTCTGCCAGAGTAGTGCCCGTGCGAGGCATCCCCAGAATGAAGATGGCACCCTCCCCTTCCGATCCGGCCACCGGCGCGGACATGGCAGACGAATCCATCACGGCCTGGATTTCGTCGAGCGTCGCGTAGAAACCGGCGGGGTCGTAGCGCAACGTCCCACGTCGCGCTTTGGCACCCGCGACGATCGCGGCGAACGATCTGTCGTGCGCTCCAAGGTCCTCGAGCTCCTTCCCCAGCGCGTACAGCGCGCAGGCCCGATCCTCTTCGCGATCGAATCCGGCTGCCAGCCGCGATTCGATGTCGGAAACATGGTTGCGATCCGGCGTCTGGCGACCCAGCGTGGCGCGCAGGTAGATCACCGCGCCCGCTTGCGGCGAGGTCTCCAGCACCCGATTCAAATCCGTCTCGGCCTCCGCCGCCTGACCTGCATAGAAGCGGGCGACCGCGAGGTCGTATCGCCATGCCGCGCGATCGCCTACCAGCGCCAGCGCCCGCTCGTAATGCGCGATCGCCGGTGCCAGCAGGTTGTGGTGGTAGTAGAGCTTGCCGATCTGCCAGAGCAGGGTCGCGTCGCTGCCCGCCTGTGCGGAAAGTGTCTCCGCCAATGCTGCCACCTCATCGCGACGGTAGGCGCGCGACAGCAACCAGGCTTTCTTGATCTTGTGCTGCGCGTCGTCCGACAGCGCGATGGCGGTGTCGATCGCCGCCAGCGCACCCGTCAAATCGTCGGCAAGACGATTGGCCTCGGCGGAAAACGCGAATACCTGCGCCTGTTCCGGATATGTCTCAGCGAGCGTACGTGCGTGTGCAACCGCGTCGCCGATCCGGCCCCGCCTCAGCAAGTCGTAACCCGCCCTGATCTGGCCGGGAAAATCCGGTGCCGCCTGTGCCGTTGGCTGGTTCATCTGGTCTCTCGGTAAGTAGCGAAATCCCTACCCGCTCATCACGCCTGCCTGACAGCAGCTTCGGGCTCCCGACGCTTGCGTCAGGAAGGAAGAAAAGTGACCGCATTGTTAAAAAGGCATTGCATTCAACGAATGTTCATCAGTAGTATCGTTCAGCAACGATTTCAGTTCCACTCCAATTTTATTGTAACCAATTGTTTCGAAAGGAGATATTGCAATGCCTCGTCGCCAGTCCAACCCCGCCCTTCGTGTCAACAGAAGTCCGTTGACGATTGCGCTGGCAACAGCGTTGCTGTTTCCGCTCGGCACCGCATACGCCCAGACCACGACCACCACGGATGAGCAGGAAGCGACGGCGGAGACCCGCTCGACGAGCGCGTCGACGCTGGACACCGTGACCGTCACGGGCTCGCGCATCGCCAAGAGCTCGTACAACTCGGTGTCGCCCGTCCAGGTCATCACCCGTGAAGAGTCGACGATCGCAGGCTTCGCCTCGACCGCCGGCATGCTGCAGAGCAACGCGGTGACCGGCGGCTCGGACCAGATCAACAATGCGTACGGCGGGTTCGTCGTCAACGGTGGTCCCGGCGTCAACACGCTGTCCCTCCGCGGTCTCGGCGCCACGCGCACGCTGATCATGCTCAACGGTCGCCGCATGGCGCCGGCAGGCTCGCGCGGCGCGGTCGGTTCGGTCGACTTGAACACCTTGCCCAGCATCATGGTCGACCACGTCGAAGTCCTGAAGGACGGCGCGTCGGCGATCTACGGCTCCGATGCCGTGGCAGGCGTGGTGAACGTCGTGACCAAGAACAAGGTCGATGGCGTGGAAGTGGAGTTCGGTACCAACGTCACCCAGAACGGTGGCGGCGCCGAAAATCGCTGGGGCCTGCTGTTCGGCACCAGCGGCGACCGCTGGCGTGTCTCGGGCTCGCTGGAAATCTACGACCGCGATGCGATCGAACTGGGCCAGCGCGACTGGGCGAGCAAGTGCCCGCGCCCGCTGCTCGGCCGTGATCCGGCTACGGGCCAGTTCGGCGCCGACGACTACATCGACCCGACCACCGGCGAGCCGAAGTGCTGGGGCCTGGATGCGGGTGGCGTGACCATCAACACGCTCGGCACCGCATATCTGCTGGGCCGCCCCGGTCTGGGCAGCCTCGGCTATTACGGCACCTATGACCCGGGCAACCTGCCGCCGGGCGGCTTCGACTATTTCAACCGCTGGCGCCCGAACGCAGCCATCACCGATGGTGATCTGCCGGGCTACGAAGGCGTCGACTACGAGGGCCGTACGACGTTCGACCCGTTGATGAAGAAAGAGCAGTTCATTTCGCCCACCACCAACATCACCGGCTTCCTCCAGGGCAGCATGGACTTGAATGTGCTCGGCAATGCCGAGGCGTATTTCGAGATCCTGGCAACCCGCCGCGAGTCATCGCAGACCGGCTATCTGCAGCACAGCCTGGACTACCCCGTACGCAGCCCGCTGCTCGGTAATCTCGCGGGTCTGCCTACCTTCGCAGCGGCGCCGGCGGACGGCTCGACCGGCGGCCGCGCCATTGCGGCGCGTGCCTTCATCGGCTGGGGTCTCTACGGCAGCAAGCAAGAAGTGGACTTCGGCCGCTACACCGCTGGCCTGCGTGGTGACCTGGGTACTTCGTGGACCTACGACGGCTACGTCAGCTACGGCCGCTCCGACGCGGATTACTACACCAGCAACCGCCTGACCAACCGCATCGCCAAGAGCCTGGACGTCGTATCCGACGGCAACGGCGGCTTCGTTTGTCGCGATACCTCCGACGGGTGCGTCGCTGCGCCGGTGCTGAGCGCGTCTGTGGTCGGCGGCAACCTGCCGCAGGCCTACCGCAACTACATCATGCAGCAGACCCGCGGCTCGACCGTCTTCGAAGAGAAGACCGCGCACTTCGGTGTCACCGGTCCGCTGTTCGACATTCCGTTCGGTGGTTCCGTCGCCGCAGCGTTCGGCGTCGAGTATCGCGAGAGCGAAATCGACGACACCCCGGACATCAACTCGATCAACAACAATCTGTACAGCTTCACCGCGTCGACGCCCACCCGTGGCAAGGACACGGTGCAGGAAGCCTACGGCGAGCTCGAAGTGCCGTTGCTCTCGGGCCTGCCGGGCGCACGTGAGCTGACCTTCAACATGTCGGCCCGCTATACCGATTACGACTCCTACGGCAGCGACAAGACTTGGAAGCTGGGCGCGTTGTGGACCCCGGTCGACTGGCTCTCGTTCCGCGTGTCGAACGGCACCTCGTTCCGCGCACCTGCGCTGTTCGAGCAGTTCCTCGGCGCGAGCAGCGGCTTCGCAAGCTCCAATAGCGATCCCTGCAACGGCTGGGGTGGCCTGACCGATCAGACCAGCAACCGTTACCTGAACTGCTCGAGCCTCGGCCTGGCGCCGAACTTCCAGCAGAACAACAGCGTCACCGTGTTTACGCGGGGCGGCGCTGAAACGGGCCTGACGGCGGAAACATCGACGTCGAAGACTGCAGGCCTCGTGCTGCAGCCGGAATTCGGCTCGGGCTTCGGTGATCTGTCCTTCGCGGCCGACTACTTCGAAACCGAAGTTTCGAACGGCGTGTCCCTGCTGACCGGTGCCCAGATCCTTGAGCTCTGCTATGCACAGCCCGTTTCGGAGTTCAACGCTGGCGCCGGCTACTGCGGCTTCGTGCAGCGCGCGCCGAACAATACGCTGACCGTCACCACCGGCTACATCAACGTTGCCCGTGACAAGGTGCGTGGTTGGGACTTCAACCTGCGCTACAGCCGCGACATCGGTCAGGGCCAGTTCGTCGCCAACGCCGCGGTGACCCACTTCCTCGAACAGGGCGGCCAGACGCTGCCGACGATCGAGTACCGGGACTTCAACGGTAACCTTGGCAGCCCTGACTACACCGGTCAGCTGGACCTGAACTACACCGTCCGCAACTGGCGCGTGCGTTATGGCCTCAACTGGGTCGGCGCCGTCGAAAGCTACTCGTACTACGACCGGTATTTCGACACCGACTACCGTGACACCTACCTGATGGAAGCGGATGACTACTTCACCCACGACCTCTCGGTTCGCTACTCCGGCGATGACTGGTCGGTGACCGGCGGCGCACGCAATATCGCCGACAAGGACCCGCCGCGTGTTTCGACGGGCGCCTATACGACCATCGGCAACGCGCCGTTGTACAGCGGCTACGACTACTTCGGACGGACGTTCTTCCTGAACTTCACGAAGAAGTTCTGATCCAGGCCGGCTCTGAGTGACAACCGGAAACCGCCGCCCTTACCGGGCGGCGGTTTTTTTTCGGCAGGT
Organism: Lysobacteraceae bacterium PS02340; assembly: GCA_029959605.1. Taxonomy (GTDB): domain Bacteria; phylum Pseudomonadota; class Gammaproteobacteria; order Xanthomonadales; family Xanthomonadaceae; genus Luteimonas; species Luteimonas flava. The sequence goes on from JASCOC010000015.1 coordinate 64,114, forward strand.
ACGAGCGCCCCACGACACGCAAAGAAAACGGACCGTTCCCATGAAAAAGACATGTTTTCTCCTGATGGCCATTGTCTCCCCGCTTGCCTCAGGACACATCCAGGCAGCGGCACCTGTCAGGCCGACAATCGAGCAGTTGGCTGCCTATCCTGAGTACGCAGGCTTCACGTTGTCGCCGGATGGTCTGCATATCGCCGCGCTTCGCGGCAGTGGCGAGGATCGCACCATCGCCGTCTGGAAGACGGATGAACTCGACAAGGCCCCCACCCTGATCGGCTCGTCAAGCATGAAGATCGGCGGAGTCCAGTTCATCAAGAACGATCGTCTTGCAGTGTCGCTGTCGCAGCCGATCGATCTGCGCATAGGCGAGGTCACGAAAACCTTCCTCTCCAAGTTGATGATCACCGACCTGGAAGGCCGGGATTGGAAGGAACCTTTGCCGCAACCTCGCGCCAACACGCGTGCGATGGAACTGGTGCAGGCGATGAGCAGCGCAACCGTGCTCGATACCCTGCCAAACGATCCGCATCACATCCTGGTCGTCAACAACGTGGGCAGCAGCGCCGGCGACGTCTATCGGGTAGATCTGCGCAATTACAGGTCCGAGCGCATCCAGATGTCGGAAGAGCAGGTCGCCGGCTACGTCACCGACCTGGAGGGCGAACTTCGTGCGCGCCTGAAGCAGGGAATCGACGGCACAGGCGCTTACATCTCTGCCGAATTCCGTAACCCATCGGGTCGCTGGGACGAGCATTTCCGCTCTTACGTCAAGAACCGGGACCAGACCCAGATCATTGGCTTCAGCAACGACGCGAACGTGGCGTTCGTGTCCAGCAACGAAGGGCAGGACAAGGAGGCGATCTACGAGTACGACATCGCCGCCCGCGAGCGCAAGGAAGTACTGTTCCGCCACCGCTTCTTCAATGCGAACAGGGTGCTGGTCAATCGATACAAGGAAGCGGGGGAGAACTTCGGACAGATTCTGGGCCTTGGCTACGAGGGGCCCCGCGGTGACGATGTCGAATGGACAGACCCGAGCATGCAGGCGCTTGACGCGGGTTTGCGCAACGCACTGGGCATCACGGCCGAGCGGTTGAGGCTCGTGGACCCTGCCAACGGTCAATCGGCAACGATCGAATATCCGGTCCAGAAGAACATCACCATTTCCGGCTTTACGCCGGACTTGTCCACGGTCGTGTTTTCAGTGGATGGAGCAGCCGTCCCACCCGAGCACTACCTCTTCCGAAACGGACAGCTCTCGCTGCTGGCAAAGTCATTCCCCGACATCGATCCACGCTCATTGGGCAGAACGGAACTCGTCTACTACAAGGCTCGGGATGGCTTGGATATCCCTGCATTTCTCACCCGCCCGGATGCCGAGCTCTGCGGTGCAGGACCGTTGCCGACAGTGATTCATCCGCATGGCGGACCGTGGGCCCGGGACACCATGGATTTCGACGGATCGATGTGGGTCCCACTGATGGCTTCGCGATGCAATGTGGTGCTGCGTCCACAGTTCCGAGGGTCCGAAGGTTGGGGACGCAAGCTGTGGATGGCGGGCGATGCCGAGTGGGGCCAGAAGATGCAGGACGACAAGGATGATGGCGCGAAGTGGCTGACGGAACAGGGCATTGCTAGGCCCGGTCACATCGCCATGTTCGGCTTTTCGTACGGAGGCTATTCCGCTTTTGCCGCATCGGTTCGACCCAACGGTCTATACAAGTGCGCGATTGCAGGTGCTGGCGTTTCCGACATCAAGCGCATCTGGGCACGCTTCTTCACCAATCCGTTTTTCCGACAGGCCCAGGCGCCCACGGTCGAAGGTCTGAGCCCCTTGGACAGGGCAGCCGAGATGCAGATCCCCCTGATGGTTTACCACGGCGAACGCGACCAGACGGTGCCTTTGGAGCAATCGATCTGGTTCGTGAACAAAGCGAAGGCGGCTGGCAAGCCTGTGGTCTACCACCAGCTTGCCGACTACGGGCACGGGCCAGCGTGGACTCGCGCCATTTTTGCCGAACAGCTTGGCCTGATCGACGATTATCTGTCCCAGGACTGCGGCGGCGGCGGACTCTAAGGGTGGCAGCATGAAGCGGGATGCAGCCGGTCCAGCTTCGTGACTGCAGTCACTGCACGCCGTGGAAAGCGACCGCTCATCCAGAAGCGGACAGATGCTGATATAAGCAAGCTTCATATCGGCCGCGCCGCGGCAACAAACACATCCCTGGGAGGGGACCATGCGCAACATCCTATTCGCCTGTTTTGCCGCCGCGCTTGCCGTTGCATCCGTCTCTGCCGCTGCCCAGTCGCCGGTCGGCCGCTGGAAGACCATCGACGACGAGACCGGTCGGGTGAAGTCGATCGTCGAGATCACGCAGGCGGCAAACGGCACGCTGAGTGGCCGCGTGGCGCAGGTGCTGCAGTCCGATCGGGGTCCGAATCCGGTCTGCGACAAATGCAGCGGTACGCGTCGGAATCAGCCGATCACGGGCATGACGATCCTGTGGGATCTCAAGCCGGACGGCAGCGAGTGGTCTGGGGGCACGATTCTCGACCCGGCCAACGGCAAGACCTACAAGTCCAAGGCCAAGATGCTCGACGCCAACCGCATCGGCGTGTCGGGCTGCATTGCGTTCATCTGTCGCGAGCAGGTCTGGCAGCGCGAGTGACATCGGCGTCGCATATTTAAACAAAAGGCCCGGCATCTGCCGGGCCTTTCTTGTTTCCTATGGCAGAGATCGTTCCCTCGCCCCGAGGAGAGCGATGAGGTCCACCGGCACGCATTGATGCCGCGCACCCTGTCACTGCGCGCGACGTGCCCTCGCGCGCGGTTCGCGCAATCGTCAGGCCCTGCGGCGCCCGATCACCGGGAAAGCTTCGATCACCGTCGTTGCGCCGGCTGACGGCAGACCCGGCGATTCCCGGCGCCATCGAAAGCCTGCGCCGACCCCCATGCGATAATCCCGCTCCGCCCGCTCTTCCAAGCCTCGCCCCATGTCGCGCACGCTGCTCGTCACCACCGCCCTGCCCTATGCGAACGGGCCGTTGCATCTCGGTCATCTGGTCGGCTACATCCAGGCCGACATCTGGGTGCGGGCGCGGCGCATGGACGGAGACACGGCACGCTTCGTCTGTGCTGACGATACGCACGGTACGCCGATCATGCTGGCCGCCGAGAAGGCGGGGACGACGCCTGAAGCCTTCATCGCAGAAATCCAGGTCGGCCACGAGCGCGATTTCGCGGCGTTCGGCGTGGACTTCGACCACTACGACTCGACCCATTCGGCGGGCAATCGCACGATGGTCGAGACGATCTACGCACGTCTCGACGCGGGCGGTCATATCGCGCGTCGCGATGTCGCGCAGCTGTTCGATCCGGTGCGCGGCATGTTTCTGCCGGACCGCTACGTCAAGGGCATCTGCCCGAAGTGCGGCACGCCGGACCAGTACGGCGACAACTGCGAACACTGTGGCGCCACGTACTCGCCGAGCGATCTGATCGATCCGGTCTCGGTGGTCAGCGGCGCGACGCCGGAAGTGCGCGAGTCGGAGCACTTCTTCTTCGAGCTCGGCCATTTCGAAGCCTTCCTGCGCGAGTGGCTGGCGGGCGATGTCGCCGTGTCCGGCGTCAAGGCGAAGCTGGCCGAATGGCTCGACGGCGAAGGCGGCCTGCGCGCGTGGGATATCTCCCGCGATGCGCCCTATTTCGGCTTCGAGATTCCGGGTCACCCGGGCAAGTTCTTCTACGTCTGGCTGGACGCGCCGATCGGGTATCTCAGCAGCTTCAAGGCGCTGTGCACACGCGAAGGCCTGGATTTCGATGCGTGGCTCGCCCCCGAGGGCGGCGCCGAACTGCACCACTTCATCGGCAAGGACATCGTCAATTTCCACGGCCTGTTCTGGCCGGCGATGCTGCACGGCGCCGGTCTGCGCGCGCCGACGCGGCTGCACGTCAACGGCTATCTGACCGTCGACGGCGCGAAGATGTCGAAGTCGCGCGGCACCTTCGTCATGGCGCGCACGTATCTCGACCAGGGCTTGGATCCCGAGGCGCTGCGCTACTATTTCGCCGCGAAATCCTCGGGCGGTGTCGACGACCTCGACCTTAACCTCGGCGATTTCATCGCGCGCGTGAACAGCGACGTCGTCGGCAAGCTGGTCAACCTCGCCAGCCGCTGCGCCGGCTTCATCGGCAAACGCTTCGAGGGCCGTCTGGCCGACGCGCTGCCGGAACCGGAAACCTACGCGCGCTTCGTCGAAGCGCTGGCGCCGATCCGCGAATCCTATGCGCGCAACGAACCGGCCAGTGTGCTGCGTCAGGTGATGGCGCTGGCCGACGAGGCCAACCGCTACATCGACGACCGCAAGCCGTGGGTGATCGCGAAGCAGGACGGCAGCGACGCCGAACTTCAGGCCGTCTGCACGCAAGGCCTGAACCTGTTCCGTGTGCTGGCGACGGCACTGCGGCCGGTGCTGCCGCGCGTGTCGCGCGACGTCGATGCGTTCTTCGACGCGCCGGCCGATACCTGGGCCGCGCTCGACGCGCCGCTGCTCGGCCACGTCATCCAACCCTATGCCCCGCTCTTCACCCGAATCGACCCCAAGCAGATCGACGCCATGACCGACGCCTCCAAAGACACCCTCGCCGCCGCACCGGCCGCGCCCGCCGCGGTGAAGAAGCCGGTCGAAGCACCTGTCGCGTCGCCGGCGAAAGCCGCTGCCTCAGATGCGCCGGCGCACATTTCGATCGACGATTTCGCGAAGCTCGATCTGCGCATCGGCAAGGTCGTCGCCTGCGAGCTTGTCGAAGGCTCGGACAAGCTGCTGCGCTTCGAACTCGACGCCGGCGATCTCGGTACGCGCCAGATCTTCTCCGGCATCCGTGCGAGCTACGGCGAGCCGGACACGCTGGTCGGTCGCAACGTGGTGTTCATCGCCAATCTCGCGCCGCGCAAGATGCGCTTCGGCATCAGCGAGGGCATGATCCTGTCGGCCGGTTTCGATGGTGGTGCGCTCGCACTACTGGATGCCGACGCCGCCGCGCAGCCGGGCATGCCGGTCCGCTGAGCCGGCGCGGCATCGCCGCGAACCCTGCCCAGCCCGCACGCCCAGCCGAACGCCACGCATGCCGCCGTCCCTCGTCGAACGTCTCGACCGCCTGTTGCCGCAGACCCAATGCGGCCAGTGTGGTTTCGACGGCTGTCGTCCCTATGCCGACGCGATGGCGCGCGGCGAGGCCGACGTCGATCGATGTCCGCCCGGCGGAGATGCCGGCGCACGCGCGCTCGCACGCGCACTGGAGACCGTCGCGCTGCCGTTCGACCGCGAGCGCGGCGAGCACCACGCATTGCCGCCGGTCGCGCTGGTCATCGAGGTCGACTGCATCGGCTGCACCAAGTGCATCCAGGCCTGCCCGGTCGACGCGATCGTCGGCGGTTCGAAGCTGATGCACACCGTGCTCGTCGATGCCTGCACCGGCTGCGAACTCTGCGTGCCGGCGTGTCCGGTGGACTGCATCGAGATGGTCGCGGCCGCCTAGACGGCCGGCACGTCAGATGCCTTGTTCGGGCTGCACCGGTGCAGGTGTCGCAGGCAGCGTCGCATCAGCCGGCGCACAGGCCGAACACACGCGCTCGACCGCGTACCCCTTCGCCGCGAGCTTCTCGACGACACCGTCCGGCCCGACGACGTGCAGTGCGCCGACGACGACGAGGATGTCGCCCTGCTGTTGAAGCATCTGCTCGAGCTTGGGCAACCAGGCGTCGTTGCGCTCGATGTTGATGCGCGCGTAGAGCGCGGGGAAACGCGCCTGCATGTCGAGGCCCATCTCCTGCCACAGCGCGTCCGCGTTGCCCGCGCGCCAGGTCTGGTGCAGGGCCTGGATCGATTCGGGACCCGCACCCGCCTGCTCCAGCGCTTCCTGCAGCATCTGGGTCTGCTCGACGCGGCCCATGCCGTCGAGCAGTTCGATCTGCTGCTGCGCCGATTCCAGTCCGGCGGTCGGCGTACCGGCGGCCTGGGCCTGACGCGCGAGTTGCGCGTCCATGCCCAGCTTCGCCTCGAGGCCGAAACGGCCGAGTTCGGTGGTCGTCACCAGCAGCGACACGAACCAGGGCTCGAACAGCTGCAGGTTGGACGCGCCGCCTGCGCCCTGCAGCGACGCCGCATTCGCATTCGCCCACGCGCGCAATTGCTCGGCCGTCTGCGCGGGGAGCTCGTCGTCGAGCTGGCTGCCGTCACTGCGCAGGCCGGCTTGCATCATCTGCAGGCCCAGCGTCGGCGAATGCAGTTCCTCGGGCGCGAGTTCGAACACCACTTCGCCTGCGCCGGAGATCACCCGCGCAACGTCCTCCGACAACGGATAGTCCGCAGGCGTGAGGAAATGGAACGAGCCGAGCAGATACAGCGCGCCGTGCTCGCCGCTCACCCGCCACAGCAGCGGTACCGGTGCGGAGGCCAGCGCGCCGTAGCCGATCGCAGGCGTTTCCTGGCGTCCATCGGCCGGCACGACGACCGGCGAGAGCAGCGTCGCGGGGGCCTCCAGCAACGGCAGTTCGGCCTGGCTCGCGCCGCCCGCGAGCAGGCAGACCACCACGGCACACGAGCGGAGGAAACGGATCGGTGCGGATCGACGCATGCGGGAGCGGTCCTGTTCGGAGTTCGGGGTCATACCGTGGTCGCGGGTACGTAGACCTTCTCGCCCGCAGGAATCGCGAGATCGAGGCGGTTGCCGGCTGGCGGCAGGGGACACGTTGCGAACGCGGTGAACGCGCACGGCGGGTTGTGGGCGCGGTTGAAGTCGATCTGCAGCCGGCCATCGCTGCCCGGCGCCGGCGCATCGAGATACCGTCCGGCGCTGTAGCTGCCGTGGCCGCTGGTACGGTCGGCGAAGATCAGGAACAGCGTACCGTCGCCACCGTCGAGCGCCTGCAGCGTGTAGCGCGTGCCGTCGCGTTCGAATGCGACCGAGCCCGGCGTCGGCGTGTCCTCGACCATGCCCAGAATATTGGCGATCGGCAGCGTCGCACCGGCCGCCGCCGGCACGAACTCCGCATCGACCTGCCAGGCGCGCGCGGTCGGCCAGTATTCGATGCCGGTGAAGCGCCGCCGCGTGGGCGCGTCTTCGTGGCGTGCGCGCACGAAGGCCGAGCCGCCACGTTCAATGAGCGTCAGCGCACCCTTGCCGTCGTCGAAGCCGAGCACGCTGGGCGCTGCATCGGCGTCGGTCTGCAGCGGCACGCGGCCACGCACCGGCGCGCCGTCGAGCGTCACCGCGACGCCGCGCTCGGGCGTGAACGCATACGCGCCGTTGTCGGATTGCAGCAGGCCGAGCTTGTCCGGCCCCATCGACAGGCGGATGCCGGCCGTCTCACCGCTGCCGATGAAATGCGATTTCAGCTCGATGCGATGCAGGCCGATCAGGCTCAGCCAGCCATCGGGCGCGACCAGTTCCGCGCGGCGCGCGTCCTGCCAGACGCGGGTCTGCGCCGAGAACATCACGTCGCGTCGCGCGGCGTCCGCGCGGGTGGACGGATCTTCGGGCGCGGACGTTTCACCACAGGCGGCCAGCAATGCCACCAGTCCGATCGTGCAGCAGTGGCGCCATCGCAGCATGTCAGCGTCCTCGCAGGAACCAGCGGTCGATCTCGGCGAGCGGGAAATGCGCCCACGTCGGACGACCATGATTGCATTGCCCGGAACGTTCGGTGGCTTCCATCTGCCGCAGCAAGGCGTTCATTTCCGGCACCGTCAGGCGCCGGTTGGCGCGTACCGCGCCGTGGCAGGCCATCGTCGACAGCAGTTCGTCGCGCGCCGAGCGCACGCGCAGGCTCTCGCCGTGCTCGCGGAGATCGGTCAGTACGTCGCGCAGCAGGGCCTCGGTGTCGCCCTGCGCGAGCAGCGCCGGCACGCCGCGCAGCAGCAGCGACTGGATACCGGCGCGCGAGACCTCGAAGCCGAGCTCGGCGAGCGTCGCGGATTCGGCTTCGGCGACATCGGCTTCGCGCTCCGACACCGCGACCGTCTGCGGCACCAGCAGCGGTTGCGTGCGCACGCCTTCGCCGTCGTGCGCGGTCTTGAGCTTTTCGTAGCCGATGCGTTCGTGCGCGGCGTGCATGTCGACGACGATCATGCCGTCGGCGGCCTGGCTCAGGATGTAGATGCCGTGCAGCTGCGCGACCGCGTAGCCGAGCGGCGGCACCAGTGCGCCGCTCTCGTCGACCGCGGCGTCGGGCGCCATCGGCGACGGTGTCCACACTTCCGCGCCCGAGGCGATCTGCGCCGGCGTCGGTCCGTAGAGCCCGGCATAGGCCGCGCGTGTTTCGTCGACGCGCAACGCCAGATTCGGCTGTGGCATCGGCCGCGACCAGTCGGGCATCGATGCGGCGCCGGAGGCCGGCACCGCCGCGAACGCCGCATCCGGTGCTGCGTGATGCGTCTGCCCGGCGCGCGTATCGGCCAGGGCTTCGTGCAGCGTGCGGTAGACGAAATCGTGGATCAGCCGTGCGTCGCGGAAACGCACTTCGTGCTTCGCGGGATGCACATTGACGTCGACGCGCGTCGGATCGAGTTCGAGAAACAGCACATAGGCCGGCTGGCGACCGTGGTACATCACGTCCGCGAAGGCCTGCTTCACTGCGTGCGCCACGCTGCGATCGCGGATTGCGCGGCCGTTGACGTAGAGGTACTGCTGATCCGCGCTCGCACGCGAGTACGCGGGCTTGGCGATCCAGCCGTGCAGGCGCAGACCCGCGGCGCTGTGATCGATGCGCAGCGCGTTGTCGGCGAATTCCCGGCCGACCGTTTCGACCAGACGCGCGCCGGAGAACAGATCCTCGTCACCCTTGTAGCGACGCGATGCCTTGCCGTTGTGGCTGATGCGCAGTTCGACATCCGGCCGCACCAGTGCCAGCGCGCGCAGCCATTCCTCGATGTGGCCGAGCTCGGTGCGTTCGGCGCGCAGGAACTTGCGGCGTGCGGGCACGTTGTAGAACAGATCGCGCACTTCGACCGTCGTGCCGCGCGGGTGCGACCGCGGCGTGACGTCGCCCACGCGGCCGCCCTCGACTTCAAGCGCAGAGCCGTGGGTCTCGTCCTCGCGACGCGAGATCAGCGAGAAGCGGCTCACCGATGCGATCGACGGCAATGCCTCGCCGCGGAAGCCGAGTGTCGCCACGGCTTCCAAGTCGTCGAGCGAACCGATCTTGCTGGTCGCGTGGCGCTGTACTGCCAGCGGCAGTTCCTCGGGCGGAATGCCACCGCCGTCGTCGCGGATACGGATCAGGCGGACGCCGCCTTCTTCGAGATCGATGTCGACGCGCAGGGCGCCGGCGTCGAGCGCGTTCTCGACGAGTTCCTTGACCACGGACGCAGGGCGTTCGACCACTTCGCCGGCAGCGATCTGGTTGACGAGGATGTCGGGCAGCTGGCGGATCGGCACGTGGGCATCGGCGACGCAGGCGCGTCGCGGCAGGAATCAACTTGGATGATACCGGCTCGGGCGTCGGGCCCGGTCGATCAGGGGCTGCCGCCGGCCGCCACGCCCGCATCGGCCGCAGCCGCCGCGCGCGCGGCATACAGCGTGCCCGGCGGCGGTTGCGCGGTGAAGTAGGTATTGATGCCGTTGAGCACGGCGCTGGCGAGGCGGCGCTGGTGCGCGGGATCGAGCAGACGCTGCTCTTCCTCGGCGTTGGAGATGAAGCCGGTCTCGACCAGCATCGCCGGCATGTCCGCGTTGCGGAGCACCGAGAAGTTCGCGTACTCGACGTTCGCCTTGTGCGTCTTGCCGACGTTGCGCAGACCCGAGAGCACGTGCGTCGCGGCGTCCTGCGAGGCGCGCATGTGGCCGCTCTGCGCCATTTCCAGCAGCACGTTCGACAGCGTGTCCTGCGACAGCGACACACCGCCGACCAGATCGGCGCTGTTCTCGCGATCGGCCAGCCAGCGCGCCTGCTGCGACGACGCGCCGCGCGTGGACAGGGTGTAGACCGACGAGCCGTATGCCGCGCGGTTGTGCGCAGCGTCGGCATGGATCGATACGAACATGTCGGCCTTGGCCCGGCGGGCGCGCGCTGCACGCTGCGGCAGCTCGATGTAGCTGTCGTTGTCGCGCACCAGATGCGCGCGCATGCCCGGCGTGGCGTTGATCTGGCGCGCGAGTTCGCGCGAGATCGCCAGCACGACGTTCTTCTCGTGCGTACCCGCCGGACCGATGGCACCGGGATCGCGTCCGCCATGACCGGGATCGATCGCGACGACCAGCGGACGCATGCCGGGGCCCACCGCTGCGGGCATCGGCACCTGCGGCGCGGGCGCGATCTCACGCTGCACGGCAGGTGGCGGCGTGGGAATGGGCGCGGGCGGCAACTGCGTGACCGGTGCCTGCGCGGTGGCCGCGACGGGCGCGGACGGCGCCGGCCCCTGCTGCGGGCCCATGCTGGAGATCAGGCGCGAGGTCGCATCGTTCGAGGCCAATGCAGGATCGGCCGCGGGCGCTGCAGCCGGGGCAGTGCCGGCGGCAGGCGTCGCTGCGGTCGAGGCGGCGATACGAGCGATCGGATCGGCAGCGCCGTCGCCCGGCCATTCGATGACGAGCCGGGGGCCGTCCGGGCTGTCTTCGAGCCGCGGCGGCATCGCCTTCACCGACGAGGACAGGTCGAACACGATGCGCGTGGTGCCGGCGACCGGCTGGCCGCTGCGCACGGACTTGATCGTGCCTGCACCGGCGGGCATTGCCGTCGTGCGCAGACGGGTGCCGGGCAGATCGACGACCAGGCGGTCGGGATTGGCGAGCGAGATCACCGAATACTCGGCGCGGGCGTCGAGCTTGAGCTCGGCGCGGGTGCCGGTGGCACCGGAGCGCACGTCGACGCCGCGCAGCTCGGCGCCGTAGGCAAGGTTCCAGCACAGCGCGGCGATCAGGGCGACCGCCAACGTGAGCTGAGACAGATTGATCCCCCGGATACGCATGGCGGCTAGTCAATCACCGCGCTTGGAACATTGCAAGCCGTTTTCCCTTTCAAATCCGTGGCCTGCAGATCCTTCCTATGGTTTCGGTTCAGGAAGCGTCGACAAACGTGGATCGTCGAGAAGTGCGGCCAGCCACGCGTTACCACCCTGCCCGTCGGGCACGAGTTCGACCGAACGGCCCGTGCCTTCGATGGCCAGATGGATCTCCAGATCGGCGGGCGCCAGCGCCGCGGCGCCGCGCTCGGGCCACTCGATGAGCCACAGCGCGGCGTCGATGTCGTCGAGCCCGAGAAAATCGAGTTCACCGGCATCGCCGATCCGGTACAGGTCGAGATGCAGAGCCTCGCCGCCATCGACCGGATAGCGTTCGACGAGGGTGTAGGTGGGACTGCGCACGGTGCCGCTCACGCCGAGCGCGCGCAGCCACGCGCGCGCCAGCGTGGACTTGCCGGCGCCTAGGTCGCCCTGCAGATGCACGACGGCGCCGCGCGGCTGATGCGCGGCGAGAAGTTCGGCGAGCAGGCGGGTCGCCGCGTCGTCGGGAAGATGGCGTCGGATCATGCGTTCGGTTCCGGATTCGCGCAGGCGCGCAGCACATCGATGAGGTCGCCCGGCAACAGGCCGCGCTCGCCGGACGTGCGCGCGGCGGTATCGCCGGCCACGGCGTGCAACAGGGCGCCGCAGGCGGCCGCGTGTTCGGCGTCGAGTCCCTGTGCGTGCAGCGCGGCGATCACGCCGGTCAGCACATCGCCCATGCCGCCGGTGGCCATGCCCGGATTGCCGGCGGCGACGAGCCACGGCAGTCCGCCGGGCGCGCAGACCAGGGTGCCCGCGCCCTTGAGCACGACGATGGCGTTCCAGCGCGCGGCGAGTGCGCGCACCGCGGCCGGCCGATCGCGCTGGATCGCGGCGGTATCGAAATCGAGCAACCGCGCGGCTTCGCCCGGATGCGGGGTGAGTATCGCGCCCGCCGGCAACGCGCGCGGACGCGCGGCAAGCAGGTTGAGCGCGTCGGCATCGAGCACCAGCGGCGTGCCGGCAGCGCTGGCCGCGTCGAACGTTTCGTCGAACAGCGCGTGGCCCCAACTGCCCTGGCCGAGGCCCGGACCGAGTGCGATGACATCGGCGGTCTCGAGGGCGCCGGCCAGCGCCGAAACGTTGTCGGTGCGTCGGACCATCGCCTCGGGCCAGCGCGCGAGCAGTGGCGCGACGTGGACGCCCTGGGTCGCGACTTCCACCAGTCCCGCGCCGGCGCGCAACGCAGCGCCGGCCGCGAGCAGCACCGCGCCGCCGGTGCCGTGTTCGCCGCCGATGCACAGCACGCGTCCATGGCTGCCCTTGTGCGCATTGCGCGGACGCGGCCGCAGCCATTGCGCGAGATCATGCGCGTCGATCCGGCGCGCCTGCGCCTGCGCATCTGCGAAGCAGTGCGCGCCGATATCAAGCGTGTCCAGCGACAGGGCGCCGGCATGATCCGGGCCATCGCCGGTCTGCAGACCGATCTGCGGCGCGAGGAACTGCAGCGTGCGCGTCGCGCGCACGGCAGCGCCGTCCGCACTGCCGCGATTGCCGGACAGACCGCTGGGCGTATCCAATGCGAGCACCGGCACGCCTGCAGCGTTGATCGCGTCGATCAATGCAGTGGTCGCGTCGTCGGGTGCGCGCGACAGGCCGATGCCGAACACCGCGTCGACGACGAGGTCGGCAGCCGGCAACGCGTCGTCGAGCACGAGGATCCGGCCGCCGGCGGCCTCGAACGCGGCGCACATCGCCTGCGCCGCACCGGTCCGCGGTGCATGCGATGCGAGCCGGACGACGACCGCGTCGCGCCCCGACGCCAGCGCCTGTGTCGCAAGCACGTAACCATCGCCGCCGTTGTTGCCCGGCCCGCAGACCACGACGATGCGCCGCGCCTGTGGCCAGTGCGCGAGCAGCGTGCGCCAAGCGGCCTGCCCCGCCCGTTGCATCAGCACGGTGGTGTCATCTGCGCCAGCGAGCGCCGCGGCCTCGATCGCGCGCAGCGCAGCCGCGTCGAACAGCGGGGTGCCCGGCAGCGAAGCGCCGGACGCAGGCGTGGCACAGGAAGCACTCATCGGGCGGATTCTATACTTCGCGCATCGTGATCCCCTCAGCCGCCACCGCCGTTCCAACGACCGCGTCGCCTGACGCGCTCGCCGCGCGCATCAAGGCGATCGCGGGCGAGATGGGCTTCCAGCGCTGCGGCATCGCCGGCATCGACCTGCGCGAGGACGAAGCGCATCTGCGCGATTGGCTCGCGCAGGGCCTGTACGGAACCATGGACTGGATGGCACGCCACGGCGACATGCGTGCGCGTCCGGACGAGCTGCTGCCGGGCACCGTGCGCGTGTTGTCGGTCGGTCTCGACTACGGCCGCAACGACGACGACAGCGCCTGGGACACACTCGCAGACGGCAGCCGCGCCTACGTGGCGCGCTATGCGCTGGGCCGCGATTATCACAAGCTGATGCGCAACCGGCTGCAGAAGTTCGCGCATCGCATCGCCGAGGAAATCGGTCCGTTCGGCCATCGCGTGTTCGTCGATTCGGCGCCGGTGCTGGAACGCGCCCTCGCACGCAATGCGGGCCTGGGCTGGATCGGCAAGCACACCTGCCTGATCGACAAGAACGGCGGCTCCTGGTTCTTCCTCGGCGAGATCTACGTCGACGTGCCGCTGCCGGTGGATCCGCCGGCGACCGCGCATTGCGGCACCTGCGTGCGCTGCATCGACGTGTGTCCGACGCGCGCGATCATCGCGCCGCACCGGCTCGATGCGCGGCGCTGCATCGCCTATCTGACGATCGAACACGAAGGCGCGATCGACGTCTCGCTGCGCCCGTTGATTGGCAACCGCATTTTCGGCTGCGACGACTGCCAGTTGGTCTGCCCTTGGAACAAGTTCGCCAAGCGCACCGACGAACCCGACTTCCGTGCGCGCAACCATCTCGACACCGCGAGCCTGGCCGAGCTGTTCGCTTGGGACGAGGACGAATTCCTGCAGCGCACCGAAGGCTCGCCGATCCGGCGCAGCGGCCATCGCCGCTGGCTGCGCAATCTCGCCGTCGCGCTCGGCAATGCACCGACGACGCCGAAGACCATCGCCGCGCTGCGCACGCGCCGGCACAGCGGTGATGCGCTGGTGGACGAGCATGTGGAGTGGGCGCTGGGACGCCACGGCGTGGCTTGATGCCTGTGGGCGCGCGCTTGCGCGCGAAGGTGCTCTCCCGCGGAAGCGGCGCGCGCGCCAGCGCCCGCCGACAGGCGGCGATCAGCGCGCGCGCCCCGCGCGGCTCTCGTCCAGCAGCGCGCGCGTGACCGGATCGGCCACCGCCACGTCATCGCCCTGCACCGCCGGCATCAGTTCGCCGGCGATGCGCTTGCCGAGCTCGACGCCCCACTGGTCGAAGGCATTGATGCCCCACAGCACCGACTGCGCGTAGACGCTGTGCTCGTAGAGCGCGATCAGCGCGCCGAGGCTGCGCGGGTCGAGGCGGTCGAGCAGCAGCAGCGTCGACGGACGGTTGCCGGGATACGACTTCTGCGCATCGTCGGCCGCATACCCGTTGGCCAGCGCTTCGGTCTGCGCGAGCAGGTTCGACAGCAATGCCGCGTGGTTGTCGGCGTGAGGATGCGCAGGATTCACCACGCCGATGAAATCGGCCGGCACGGTCTGCGTGCCCTGGTGCAGCGCCTGGAAGAAGCTGTGCTGCGAATTGGTACCCGGCCCGCCCCACAGCACCGGCACGGTGTCGATACCGACGGCCTCGCCATCAGGCGTGACCGACTTGCCGAGGCTTTCCATCACCAGCTGCTGCAGATATGCCGGCAGCAGCGCGAGGCGCTCGTCGTACGGCAGCACGGCATGCGTGGCGAGGCCGAGCGCGTTGCGGTTCCACACGCCGGTCAGCGCGTGCAGCAGCGGCAGGTTCTCGACGATCGGCGCCTGCAACGCGTGCGCGTCCATGTCGGCAGCGCCCGCAAGCAGAGCTTCGAATCCGTCCATGCCGACCGCGAGTGCGATCGAGAATCCGACCGCCGACCACAGCGAGTAACGACCCCCGACCCAGTCCCACATCGGGAGCACGCGCTCGGGCGCGACGCCGAAGGCTTCTGCGCGCGGCACATTGGCGCTGACCGCGTACAGGCGTTCGCTGCCGCCGAGCCAGTCGCGCACGACCGCGCCGTTGAGCAGGGTTTCCTGCGTGCCGAATGTCTTGGAGACGAGGATCGCGGCGGTCTTCGCCGGATCGAGCTTCGCCAGACGATGCTGCGCATCGCTGCCGTCGACGTTGGTCAGGAAATGCACGCGGAACCGACCGGTGCCGAAATCCTTCAGCGCGTCAACGACGAGGCGCGGGCCAAGATCCGAACCGCCGATGCCGACATTGACGATGTCGGTGACGTCGGACGCTTCGAGCTGCGCGACCAACTCCGCCATGCGCACGCGCGCTTCGGCAGCCTGCGCATGCGCGTCACGCGCGATCGCGGTGTCGGACAGCGCGGAGCGCAGGGCGACGTGCAGCGCCGGCCGGTTCTCCGACGTGTTGACGGTGACACCGTCGAACAGCGCGCGGAACGCCTGCGGCAACGCGGCGGCTTCACCGAGTGCGACCAGCGCATCGCGCGCGTCGCGGTCGAGCCGCTGGCGCGCGAAGCTGGCGTAGAGCCCGCCGATGCGCAGCGCGAAGTCGTGCGGACGCGCCGCATCGGCTTCGACGAGATCGGCGATGCGCGCCGAATCGAGGCGACGCGCGTGCGGCGCCAGCGTATCGATGATCCGCCGCGCCGCCGTCGTCATCAGGCAGCCTGTGCAGGAATCGAATCGTTGGTGTGGGTCATGCGGTTGTCGCGGTCCACGTACACCAGCTTGGGCTTGAACTTCGCCACTTCGGCTTCGTCCAGCGCGCCGTAGGCGCAGATGATTACCAGATCGCCCACGCCGGCCTTGTGCGCGGCGGCGCCGTTGACCGAGATGATGCCGCTGCCGACATCGGCGCGGATCGCGTAGGTCGCGAAGCGTTCGCCGTTGTTGATGTTGTAGATCTCGATGCGCTCGTACTCGCGGATGCCCGACAGGTCGAGCAGGCGGCCGTCGATCGCGCAGGAGCCTTCGTAATGCAGCTCGGCGTGGGTGACGGAGGCGCGGTGGATCTTGGCTTTCAGCAGGGTGAGTTGCATGACGGATGCGGCCGGATCACGGCATCGGACAACGCGGGAAGCCCGCAGGAACCGCGAAGTATAGGGACCATCTGCGGCATCGCAACATCACCGCGCGGTGCGGCGACGGGAGATTCAGCGGGCCGTCGGCGTGACGTCGATGCTGAATTCGAGGTTGTCGATCAGGCGCGTGGCGCCGAGGCGCGCCGCTGCCAGCGCGACGGCCGCCTGCTGGCCGTCGACATGGGCCGACAGGTCGGGGGCACGCACCTCGACGTAATCGACCACGAAGCCGGCCTCGCGCAGGGCCACAGCGGCCTCAGCCGCCGCGTCGGCCGCGGACGCGCCGCCTTGCATCGCGTCGCGCAGTGCGCGCAGCGCCGCCTGCATCGCCGGCGCGCGAGTGCGCGCATCGGCGTCGAGATACTGGTTGCGTGAGCTCATCGCCAGACCGTCGGACTCGCGTGCGATCGCGACGGGGAGCAGTTCCACCGGAAACGCCAGATCGGCGACCAGATGCGCGATCACCGCCAGCTGCTGGTAATCCTTGCGCCCGAATGCGGCGACGTCGGGCTGCACCTGGTTGAACAGACGCGCGACCACGGTCGCTACCCCGTCGAAGTGGCCGGGGCGGTGCGCGCCGTCGAGCACCTCGGTCACGCCCGGCACGCGCACTGTCACCGTGTTGTGCAGGCCCAGCGGATACATCGCCTCGACCGACGGCAGCCACAGCAGATCGCAGCCGGCCGCGGCGAGACCCTGCGCGTCCTGGTCCGGCGTGCGCGGATAGCGGGCGAAGTCCTCGTTCGGGCCGAACTGGGTGGGATTGACGAACACGCTCGCGACCACGCGATCCACGCGCGCGCGCAATGCCGCGACCAGCGAGAAATGACCCGCATGCAGATTGCCCATCGTCGGCACGAGACCGATGCGCAGGCCCGCGCGCTTCCAGTCGGCGATCCGCGCGCGCAGCGCGGCGAGGTCATGGACGGTGTCGATCACGGCGGATCCGGCAATAGGGAGGCGCCGATTTTCGCAGATCGGCGGCGTCGCGCGTCAGCGCGCCCATCGCTGCCGGTCGTCACAGGGCACGCATCGTCGCCCGCCGACGCAGCGAGCCGTTACTTGTAGGAGTGCTCGGGACCGGGAAAGCTGCCGTCGCGCACCGCGTCGACGTAGGCGCGCGCGGCGCCGGCGACCGAGCCGCCATCGACGAGGAAATCGCGCACGAATTTCGGCCGGCGATGGCCGCTGTCGAGACCCAGCATGTCGTGGAGCACCAGCACCTGGCCGTCGCAGTCCGGGCCGGCGCCGATGCCGATCGTCGGGACCGGCGAAGCGGCGGTGATCTCGGCCGCGAGCGCGGCAGGCACGCCTTCGAGCACGATCAGCGTCGCGCCGGCGTCGGCGATCGCTCGTGCGTCGTCACGCAGCGCCTGCGCCGCGGCATCACCACGCCCCTGGATCTTGAAGCCGCCGAAACGCAGGACCGACTGCGGCGTGAGGCCGAGATGCGCGCAGACCGGAATTTCGCGTTCGACGAGAAAACGCACCACCTCGCACTTGTTGGGCGTCGCGCCTTCCAGCTTGACCATGCCGGCGCCTGCCTGCAGCAGCCGCGTCGACGCGTCGAGGGCGCGCTCGGGCGTCGCGTCGGCCTGGAACGGCAGGTCGGCCACGATCAGCGCGCGCTGTACGCCGCGCGCCACGCAGGCGGTGTGATACGCGATGTCGTCGACGGTGACCGGCAGCGTCGAGCCGTGCCCCTGCACCACCATGCCGAGCGAATCGCCGATCAGCAGCAGGTCCACGCCGGCGGCATCGAAGGTGCGGGCGAAGCCGGCGTCGTAGGCGGTCAGCATCGCGAGCCGGCGACCTGCGGCGCGGGCCTCGAACAGCGCGGGCACGGTGACCGGCGCGGAAGATGAAGTGTTCATCGCCTTAGTGTCGCACCAATGCCGAAGTGGCGGTCGCGTGCGCCGGCATCGACGCGCCGCGCAGTGCGTCGCCTCGGATCAGCGAACGATGGCCCGACGCGCGATCAGGGCAGCGCTTCGATGCCGGCACGATCCACGTGCACGAGCGCATCGACCGCCGCGCCGATGCGTGGAATCACGATGGCGGCGTCGAGTTCCAGCAAAGGCACGAGCGCGAATGCGCGCTGGTGCAGACGCGGATGCGGAACGGTCAGTCCCGGCAGCGTGATCACAGCGTCGCCGTAGAGCAGCAGATCGAGGTCCAGCGTGCGCGGGCCCCACTGGTCGCCGGCCTCATCGCTGCGGGTGCGGCCGAACAGACGTTCGATGTCGAGCAGCGCGTCGAGCAGATCCATCGGCGCGCGGTCGGTGTCGAACACCGCGACCGCGTTGACGAAATCGGGCTGGTCGGTGCGGCCCCAAGCCGGCGTGCGGTACAGCGACGACAGCCGGAGGTCCCGGATGCCGGGCAAGGCCGACAGCGCCGACGCCGCGTCGCGCAGCACCTGCGGCACGTTGCCCAGGTTGCCGCCGAGTCCGACCCAGGCGCGCACGCTCATGTGCGGGCGCCGCCCTGTCCGCTCCGCGGGGCGCGCGGAGTCATCCAGCCGCGGCCGGCGTACGACGTCGCCGTCGACGGCGACGCGGTGTGTCGTCGCTGCCACCCGCCTCGTCCTCGCCCGGATACAGCGCGATCGCGTGGTCGGGATCGTGCTGGGCTTCTTCCCAGAACGCGACGTCGGCGGCATGCGCATCGGACGCGGTCTGGCGCAGCACCAGGAAATCGAACGCGGCGCGGAAACGCGGATGCGACAGCGTGCGCGTGACGCGCTTGCGCTGGCGCAGCGGGAAGCGCGCCTGCAGCAGCCAGATTTCCTGCATCGGCAACGAGAATCGACGCGGCAGCGCGACCGTGGTCACCTGATGCAGCGTGACGCGATCGGCCGCGCGGCGCTGCGCTTCGACCGGCTGCACGCCATCGGCCTGCAGCTTCATCCAGGCGCGGCAGAACGCCGGCCACAGCAGGGTCGCGAACAGGAACGCCGGCGACACCGGTTCGCCCGCGGCGATGCGGGCATCGGTCGATGCCAAACCCGCGAGCACCATCGCCCGCAAGGCGCCACTGCGGTTGCTGGCGAGCGCGGCGGCCGATTCGGGGAACAGTGCAGACAGCAGACCGTAACGCTCGAGGCCTTCGAAGCTGGCGACCGCGTGTCCGGACAGGAACAGCTTCAGGCATTCCTCGAACAGGCGCGCGGGCGCAGCTTCGGCCAGCAGAGAGGCCAGACGCGGAATGGGTTCCGCGGTGCCGGGTTCGATCGTGAAACCGAGCTTCGCCGCCAGACGCACCGCACGCAGCATGCGAACCGGGTCTTCGCGATAGCGCGTATCGGGATCGCCGATCAGGCGCATGACCCGGTTCTGCACGTCCTCGAAACCGCCGGTGTAATCGCGCACCGAAAAATCGGCGATCGCGTAATACAGCGCGTTGGCGGTGAAGTCGCGGCGCACCGCGTCGTCTTCGATCGTGCCGTAGACGTTGTCACGCAGCAGGCGACCGCCGTCGTGAACCTCGCGGTCGCCGCTGCCGTCGTCGACGTTGGCGCGGAACGTAGCGACCTCGATGATCTCGCGGCCGAACACGACGTGCGCCAGGCGGAACCGGCGACCGATCAGGCGACAGTTGCGGAACAGTCCCTTGACCTGCTCCGGCGTCGCGTCGGTCGCGATGTCGAAGTCTTTCGGCGTCAGACCGACCAGCACATCACGCACCGCCCCGCCGACCAGATAGGCCTCGTGACCGGCCTCGTGCAGGCGGTACAGCACGCGCAGCGCGTTCTGGCTGATCTGCCGCCGCGAGATGGTGTGCTGGTCGCGCGGAATGATCCGCAGGTCGGCGGACACGGCGCTTTGAATCGGAGCGGAATCGGTATGCATCAAGTCTGAAAAAATTCTCAGGCGGCCGTTGCGGCGCCAGCAAGCCTGATATACTAGCAAGCTGCACACGTCTTAGACGCGTTTGCAGGCCGGTCGTCCAACCGGAGCCGCTCGCGGCACCCAGCTCCCTTCGTCTAGAGGCCCAGGACGTGGCCCTCTCAAGGCTAAAACACGGGTTCGAATCCCGTAGGGAGCACCATATCGAAGCAGACAGCCCATGCCGCAAGGCGTGAGCTGTCTGCGTTTGCGCGCGTGGTGCACCGCCGCCGACCGGCGAAGGATGCGGGACGGCGGTCCACCCGAAGCGTCCTCCGCCGACATGCGCGCCCGCTCGGCGGAATGCACCTGACCGCCGGCGGCAGACGGGTCAGCGATCGCAACCCGTTGTCAAACGGCCTCGGACCTGCGGCACGGTCGACGACATCTCCGCGACCGCGATCGATCCTGGCCGTGACTTCGAGTTCGCGCCGGACGCGGGACACCGTCGCACGTCATCCTCCGACCAGACCTGACCCGACGCAGCGCAACGCACACGCTTCCCCGGCAAATGCGAACACTTCGCACCGGCGCCGCGGGCGCTGCCTTAAACTGCAGCCCGTCGCCGCCCCGCCCGATCCGAATTCCATGCCTTTCGTCGTCACCGAAAACTGCATCAAGTGCAAATACACCGACTGCGTCGAAGTCTGCCCGGTGGACTGCTTCCACGAAGGTCCGAACTTCCTCGTCATCGATCCCGACGAGTGCATCGACTGCACGTTGTGCGAGCCCGAATGCCCGATCAACGCGATCTATCCCGAGGATGACGTGCCGGCGGGCCAGGAAGCGTTCGTCGCGCTCAATGCCGATCTGGCCAAGGCGTGGCCGGTCATCACCACGCGCAAGGATGCGCTGGCCGATGCCAAGGACTGGGAAGGCAAACCGGATAAGCTGCCGCTGCTGGAGCGCTGATCCGCGCAGCGCGCTCGCACGACGAAAAACGGGCGCCGAGGCGCCCGTTTTCGTATCCGGGGATCGACGACGTCCGGACCGCGAACGCCGTCGGCCCGTCTTACTGCGCCAGCGCCGCCTGCAGCGAGGCAATCAGACGCACCGGCGCATCGCCGGTCGCGGCCACGCCGCGCGGATCGACGGCCGACACTACGGCGCCACCCTGCTGGGAAGCCACACGCACCAGGAACTGGCTGCCGGCATAGGACACGTCGTAGGTGCCCAGCACCTGCGAGCGGCTGTTGACGGTCACGCCGTCGGTCGCGGCCAGCGCTTCGCCGACCTGTGCGAACACCGCATCGCGCGCGCCGGTGGCGCTGAAGGACACGTTCGAATCGGCCGGCACCGCCGCGGTGCCCGAACGGGTGACCGACGTCGTGGCTTCCGGCAGCGCCATCGCACCGTCGGTCCGCGGACGGTCGAGATCCGGCGGCACTTCGAGCGGACGGGTTTCCGGGCTCTGCGCGTACAGCGCGTTGTCCTTCTTGAACCAGCGGCAGCCGCTGGTGCCCACGACTGCGACCGCGACGACGGCAATGGCGAGATAGCGCATGGAGGAACGGGGTGGACGCATCGTGGAATCTCCTGGGAAATCAGGCGGCGCGGGCACGGCAGGACGTTTCGAGGTCTGCCGCGAGTCGCGTCGCATCGTCGGCCTGCGCATCATGCGCCTGGGCCAGTGTCGTCAAAGGCAGACGCAGGCCATGGCCGAGGCCCTGTCTGCTCAGCACCGCCTTGACGGGAATGGGGTTGGGTTCGATGCCGCAGAACACGTGCAGCGGCTGCAGGCGCGCGTCCCAGTCGTGCGCGGCCTCGGCCTGGCCGTTGCGGGCCAGGTCGCACAGCTTGCGGAACGCGCCTGGCACGAGGTTCGACACGACCGAGATCACGCCATCGGCGCCGGCGAGCATCGCGCGCGCGGCGGTCGGATCGTCGCCACTGAGCACCGCGAACGTCTCGCTCTGCAGGGCGAGCAACGCCTGCATGCGCTCCGCGCCGCTGTGCGCTTCCTTGATGCCGACGATGCGCGGGTGCTTCGCCAGCTCGGCGACGGTCTCGGGCAGCATGTCGGTGCCGGTGCGGCCGGGCACGTTGTAGAGCAGCACCGGCAAGCCGCCGGCATCGGCCACCGCGCGGAAATGCGCGATCAGGCCGGCCTGGGTCGGCCGCACGTATGCCGGGACGACGACCAGCGCGATGTCTGCGCCGAACTGCGCGAGCCGCTGCGTCGCGGCGATCGTCTTCGACGTCGCCGACAGGCCGGTACCGGCGAGCACGGGCACGCGACCGCCGGCCAGTTCGACCGCGCTGCGGACCAGCCATTCGTATTCATCGTCTTCCAGCGTCGCGGCTTCGCCGGTCGAACCCGCGACCACGAGTCCCTGCGTACCGGCCGCCAGCTGCCACTCGACCAACCGTTTCCACGCTGCGCGGTCGAGTGCACCGGTGGCGTCGAAGGGCGTGGCGAGTG
Organism: Lysobacteraceae bacterium PS02340; assembly: GCA_029959605.1. Taxonomy (GTDB): domain Bacteria; phylum Pseudomonadota; class Gammaproteobacteria; order Xanthomonadales; family Xanthomonadaceae; genus Luteimonas; species Luteimonas flava. The sequence continues at coordinate 86,629 of JASCOC010000015.1, forward strand.
CGGTGATGCTGCCTGAGAGTCGCAAGATGGGAGTCCGATGGGCGGCCGCGGCGCGGTCGCAGAGAAACGAGGAGGCCGGGAAACGCGCGGTTTGGCCCGGAAAAGCTGGCCGATGTTACTTGCGGCCACGAAGCGCGGGCAAGTATGCTGGCCGCCGCATCCGGCCTCGACCGGACCGCCGTTCACCCTCCAGTCGCCATCGACCCTCGCAGTCGAACAGATTTCCCGCCGCGGACGCCCCCTTGACCGATTCCGACACCGCTGCCCGGCCCTCGCCGAACGAGAATTACCTGCTGATCAACGCGTACACCACGCATCCGGCCTCGCCGCTGCTGTCGGTGTCGCGTCGCATCTCCGACAGCGGCTGCAATCTGGTCGACACGCGCCTGTCGACGGTGGGTCGGGACGTTTCGGTGACGGCGCTGGCGAACGGCCCCTGGGATGCGGTCGCCAAGCTCGAAGCCATGCTCACGCGCCTGGAGCGCGAGGAAGACCTGAAGCTGGTGTGGTATCGCACGGGGCCGAAGCCGATCCAGTCGAACCTGCTGCCTTACGTGGTGGAAGTGGTCGCGGCCGACAAGGCCGGCATCCTGTTCCAGCTGGCCGACTTCTTCGACCGCCAGGGCATCACGATCGAAAGCCTGCACTCCTCGCGCTACCGCGCGATGCAGACCGGCGCCGACATGTTCTCTGCGCAGATCACGATCGGCATCCCGGCGAACATGCACATCGCCGCGTTGCGCGACGATTTCCTCGAGTTCTGCGACCACTTGAACCTCGACGCGATCATGGATCCGATGAAGTTCTGATCCGGTGCGCGCGGACGCTTGCGAAAGCAGGAACTCGCGCGCATTGTGATCACGACCGTCGCAATGGAACGCCCGTTCGAACGATGAGCGGAACACGCAAGAAGCTCGCAAACGCCACCCTGCAGCTGCCGCTGGCGCTGTCGGGCGGCGCGAAGGCCACACTGGCCGACCACGCCGGACGCTGGCTCGTCCTCTACTTCTACCCGAAGGATTCCACGCCCGGTTGTACGACCGAGGGCCTGGATTTCAGCGCGCTGCTGCCGCAGTTCCAGGCGCTCGGCGCCGACGTGCTGGGCGTCTCGCGCGACTCGGTGAAATCGCATGACAATTTCTGCGCCAAACAGGGCTTCGCGTTTCCGCTGGTCAGCGACGCGGACGAAGCCTTGTGTCGCGTGTTCGACGTGATCCGCGAAAAGAACATGTATGGCCGGACCGTGCTCGGCATCGAACGCAGCACGTTCCTGATCGATCCCGACGGCCGCATCGCGGCCGAGTGGCGCAAGGTCCGCGTGCCGGGCCATGCGCAGGCCGTCCTCGACGCACTGCAGGCTGCGCAGTCGCAGTGACGGCCACTTCCGAACGTGCCGCTCGCCGTCCCGCATCGCGGGTCACGGCAGCGCGGCCGTGCGTGTGCGACACAGGCTCCACTTCCGTCATCCCTTCTCCAACACGGAACGCCGACTGACGATGATGACCAAAGGCAAGCGCGTCTACGTTCTCGACACCAACGTGCTCATGCACGACCCCACGGCGCTGTTCAAGTTCGAGGAGCACGATGTCTACCTGCCGATGCAGGTGATCGAAGAGCTGGACAACGGCAAGAAGGGAACCAGCGAAGCCAGCCGCAACGCGCGCCAGGTCAGCCGGTTTCTCAATGAACTGATCGAAGCGGCAGGCAGCGACCAGATCGCCACCGGCCTGCCGCTGCTGCGCCCCCAGGGCCTGCAACTGCGGGGTGCACAGAGCGTCGGCAAGCTGCGCTTCCAGACCACGACACCGACCGAGGATCCAACCTCGTTCGGCGCCGCAGCGCCCGACAACCGCATCCTCGGCGCGATCCTCGATCTGGTGCGCACCGAGCCTGACTACCCGGTGGTGTTCGTCTCCAAGGACGTCAACCTGCGGATCAAGGCGGCGATCGCCGGCATTCCGAACGAGGACTACGAGAACGACCGCGCGCTCGACGATTTCAGCCTGCTCTACACCGGCGCGACCGCGCTGCCCGCGGATTTCTGGACGATCCACGGCAAGGATCTGCGGTCGTGGACCGACAAGGGCCGTACGTACTACGACCTCGCCGTGTCGGAAGACGACGGCTGGTACGCGAACCAGTTTCTGTACCTGCCGGGCGACGAGGAATCGGAATTCCGCGTGACCCGGGTGGAGGACGGCCGCGCGACGCTGCAGATCGTCGACGACTTCCGCCACAGCCAGCACGCGGTCTGGGGCATCAACGCGCGCAACCGCGAGCAGAATTTCGCGCTCAACGCGTTGATGGATCCCGAAGTCGACTTCGTCACCCTGCTCGGCACCGCCGGCACCGGCAAGACGCTGCTCGCACTCGCGGCGGGCCTGGCGCAGACGATGGACCAGCAGCGCTACCGCGAGATCATCATGACCCGCGCAACGGTCAGCGTGGGCGAGGACATCGGCTTTCTGCCCGGCACGGAAGAAGAAAAGATGACGCCCTGGATGGGCGCGCTGACCGACAACCTCGAAGTGCTGACGCACAACCAGGAAGGCGGCAGTTGGGGCCGCGCGGCGACCAACGATCTGCTGGCCTCGCGCATCAAGATCCGCTCGATGAACTTCATGCGCGGGCGCACGTTCCTGTCGCGGTATCTGATCCTCGACGAAGCGCAGAACCTCACGCCCAAGCAGATGAAGACGCTGATCACCCGCGCCGGCCCCGGCACGAAAATCGTGTGTCTGGGTAACGTCGAACAGATCGACACGCCCTACCTCACCGAGACGACCTCGGGCCTGACCTACGCGGTCGACCGTTTCAAGAACTGGGCGCACAGCGCGCACGTGACGCTGCGTCGGGGCGAGCGTTCGCGCCTGGCCGACTTCGCGTCCGAAGTGCTCTGACCCGCGCACGACCGGCCGCACACGCGGCCGGTCGATGCGTGTGCGCCGCGTGCCGCGCCGATCGCTGTTGCACAATGTGCGCATGACCGAACCGTCCGCGCCCCGCCCGCCTTCCGTGCTCACGATCGCCGGTTCCGATTCCGGCGGTGGCGCCGGCATCCAGGCCGACCTCAAGACCTTCGCCGCGCACGGCGTGCACGGCCTGTCCGCGATCGCCGCGCTCACCGCGCAGCACACGCGTGGCGTCACCGCAGTGCATGCGCCGCCGGTCGCGTTCCTGCGCGCGCAACTCGATGCGTGCTTCGACGACTTCGACGTGCGCAGCGTCAAGATCGGCATGCTCGCGACTGCGGAGATCGTCGACGCCGTGGCCGACGCGCTGGCGCTGTTTCCCGACGTGCCGGTGGTGCTGGACCCCGTGATGATCGCGACCTCGGGCGCGAAGCTGCTCGACGACGACGCGCTCGGCGCGCTGCGCACGCGTTTGATTCCACGCGCTCGCGTGCTGACGCCGAACCTGCCGGAAGCCGAACTGCTGCTCGGCCGCCGCATCGCTGCAGGCGCCGACGCCGAAGCCGCACTCGCGGCACTACGCGCGCTCGGCGCGCACGGCGTGCTGCTCAAGGGCGGCCATCTGGACGAGGGCGACGAGGTCGTGGATCGCTACGCCGATGACGATGCGGCCTTCGCGCATCGCGCGCCGCGGCTCGACATCGACGGTCACGGCACCGGCTGCACGCTGTCGTCTGCGATCGCCGCGCGCCTCGCGCTGGGTGACGACGCCGCGACTGCGTGCCGCGCCGGCATCGACTATGTGCACCGCGCGATGCGCGACGCCTACCGCCCCGGACGCAGCGCGGTCAGCGTGCTCGGCCATCTGGGCCCGCTCGCGTCGTGAGCACGGCGGCGGCCCGCGTCGAACCGCTCGACAGCGGCGGCGGCCATCGCTTCGAACTGATCCTACGCGTGCCCGATGCACCGACGCGCCGGCTGTTGTGGCTGCCGGCGATGGGCGTGCCCGCGAAGCATTACCTGCCGTTCGCCGATGCGCTGGCGGCGCGCGGCATCGCCGTCGGCCTGCACGAATGGCGCGGCATCGGCTCGAGCAGCCTTCGCGCCGGCCGCACGCACGACTGGGGCTACCGCGAACTGCTGGCGGACATCGCACGCAGCGAAGCGGCGCTGGACGCCGCCGTGCCGGGTGCGTCGCGCATCGTCGGCGGGCACAGCCTCGGTGGTCAGCTCGCCTGCTGTCATCTCGCGCTGCAGCCCGATGCGGCCGACGCGCTGTGGCTGGTCGCCAGCGGCGCGCCTTACTGGCGCGCGTTTCCACTGCACGTGCGCTACACGCTGCCACCGCTGTATCGCTTCATGGCATGGCTTGCGCGCATGCGCGGTGTGCTGCCGGGGCGCCGGCTGCGCTTCGCCGGCAATGAAGCGCGCGGCGTGATCGCCGACTGGACGCGCAGCGGATTACGCGGGCGCTACGCAGCGGCCGGCGTCGATGTCGACATCGATGCGGCGATGGCGCGTGTCGATGTGCCCGTCCGCGCGGCCTGCCTCGACGACGACTGGCTCGGCCCACCGTCGTCGCTGCGTTTCCTGCTCGGCAAGCTCGGCAGCGCGGATGTCGCGATCGAGGGGTTCGACGCCGCGCGCCTGGACGCGAGGGCCGACCATTTCGCGTGGATGCGCACGCCCGACACGATCGCCGCCTGGCTCGCCGGCACCTGAGGCCGCGCGCAGGCGTCCGCTACACTGCGTCGATCGACCAACGAGTCTCTCCTGCATGACCGCACCGCTGCCCGCACGCGACGACATCCGCATCGCCGTCATCGGCCTCGGCTACGTGGGCCTGCCGCTCGCGGTCGCATTCGGCCGCCGCCACGCGACGCTGGGCTTCGACATCGACCAGACGCGTGTGGCCGGTCTGCAGCGCGGCGACGACCACACCCGCGAACTGTCGCCCGACGAACTGCGCGCGGCCGCGCGTCTGCGCTACAGCGCCGACGCGACCGATCTCGCAAGCTGCAACGTACACATCGTCACCGTGCCGACGCCGGTCGATGCCTACAAGCGGCCCGACCTGTCGGCTCTGGAAGCCTCGAGTCGCGCGGTCGGCGCCGCCCTGCAGCGCGGTGGCGTGGTGATCTTCGAGTCGACCGTCTATCCGGGCGCGACGGAAGAGATCTGCGTGCCGATTCTCGAAGCCGTGTCGGGCCTGCGGTATCGCGACGATTTCCACGTCGGCTACAGCCCTGAACGCATCAATCCCGGCGACAAGCAGCACCGGCTGGAGAACACGCTCAAGGTCACCGCCGGTTCCAGCGACGCGGCAGCCGGTTTCGTCGACGCGCTGTATCGCGACATCGTCGAAGCCGGCACGCATCGCGTGTCGAGCATCCGCGTGGCAGAAGCGGCCAAGGTCATCGAGAACACCCAGCGCGACGTCAACATCGCCTTGGTCAACGAGCTCGCGCTGATCTTCGACCGCCTCGGCATCGACACGCACGAAGTGCTCGAAGCCGCGGGCACGAAGTGGAACTTCCTGCCGTTCCGCCCGGGTCTCGTCGGCGGCCACTGCATCGGCGTCGATCCGTATTACCTGACGCACAAGGCGCAGGAGATCGGCTACCACCCCGAAGTGATCCTCGCCGGCCGCCGCATCAACGACAGCATGGGCCTGCACGTCGCCCAGCGCGTGGTGAAGCTGATGCAGCAGCGCGGCATCCAGACCGCCGGCGCACGCGTGCTGGTGCTGGGCCTGGCGTTCAAGGAGAACTGCCCGGACCTGCGCAACACGCGCGTGATCGACGTGGTGCGCGAACTGCAGAGCTACAGCATCGACGTCGACGTGCACGACCCGTGGGTCGCGGCGGCGTACGCGCAGCACGAATACGGGCTCACGCCGATCGGCACGCCGGAGATCGGCGCCTACGACGCGATCATCCTCGCGGTCGCACACACCCAGTTCCGCGATCTGGGCGCGGATGGCATGCGCGCGTTCGGCAAACCGAGCGCGGTGCTCTTCGACGTCAAGGCCGTGCTGCCTGCGGACGCGGTGGACGCGCGACTCTAGCGCGTCGCTGCGCTGCGCCCGGATGCGCGGCGTGCATGGATGCCCCGCCCTCCAGGCTGTCGTAAAGCGGTGCCCGCTTGGAACCGGTCGATCGCGTCGCAGCGTCGCGTTCGCAATCCCGGTGTCCGACGTTCCGTTCCGGCGAGCTGACGCGCTCCGCATGCGGCGGCGTCAGCGATGCAAGTTCACCACGACGCATCGAGACCTGCCTCTGCACCGGCATGCAACGCGCGCGTAGATCTCGTCGCGCCCGCCACTCGTCGACGGGAGCGCCGCGTACGGCACGTGATCCATGCCCTCGAAGTGCATCGCGCCGCCGCGGTCGCAGGCCAATGCACGGTGCGGCGTCCACCTGTCGCGAGATGCGCAGTGGATCGAAACCGGCGCACACGTCCCGGCAAAAACACGCGCGCAACAAAAAAGCCAGCGATCGCTCGCTGGCCTCTTCGTTGTTCTGGTGCGCCCGGAAGGATTCGAACCTCCGACCCCCAAGTTCGTAGCCTGGTGCTCTATCCAACTGAGCTACGGGCGCCTTGAACAGAAGCGGAATTTTCTAGCAAAACGTTTGCTTCGTCAACCACTATCCAGAATTTTTCTCTGCGATTTCCGAAGAAATCCGATCGAATTCGAGCAGTGGCGGAGAGTGAGGGATTCGAACCCTCGATGGAGTTTTAAGCCCCATACTCCCTTAGCAGGGGAGCCCCTTCAGCCACTCGGGCAACTCTCCGAAGCAACACGTTCGACGCAAGCGCCGAACGCGGTGCGAAGGATAACGGCTCAGGGCGTCTGCGGCAAATCTTCTTGCGCATCGGCACCATCGCCTTCGCGATGGATGCGCTGATAGATCTCCTCGCGGTGCACGGCGACGTCCTTGGGTGCGGTGATACCGATGCGCACCTGGTTGCCCTTGACGCCCAATACGGTGACCGACACCTGGTCACCAATCATCAGCGTCTCCCCGACGCGGCGGGTCAAAATCAGCATAGCAATCTCCTGGAACCGGCCCGTTTCGAGGCGCCGGCGTGGACTGTATTCGGACCGTTCTCGACCTTGGAAACCGATTACAGACCTCGTTAGGCCGTGAAGCATGTCCCCTGCCGGGCGGCCGGTCAACAACCGGGGACGGGCGTTTAGCGCCCGCTTAGCCGAGGCGTTCGGCGACCCACTGGCGGACGTCGCCGAGCGCCGCGAGCAACGCAGGACCGTCTTCGCCGCCGCCCTGTGCCATGTCGGGTCGACCGCCGCCCTTGCCGCCGGTTTTCGCCGCGACGTGCGACAGCAGCTCGCCCGCCTTGACGCGACCGGTCGCGGCGCCGCCGACGCCGGCGACCAGCGCCGCCTTGCCGTCGCTCGTGCCGGCCAGCAGCACGACGACGTCACCGAGCTGCTGCTTGAGGCGATCCACCGCATCCCGCAGTGCCTTGGCATCGAGGCCTTCGATGCGCGCGGCGACAACCTTGATACCGTCGACGTCGACAGCCGACGCGCCGAGGTCGGCGGTCGCGCCGCTGGCGGCCTTGGCCTTCAGCGATTCGAGCTCGCGCTCGAGCTGCTTCTGGCGATCGAGCAGCGCACGCAGACGCTCGCCGACTTCGCCGGCAGTGCCGCCGAGCAGACCGGCCGCCTGACGCATGCGCTCTTCGTCGCTGCGCACGTGATCGAGCGCAGCCTGGCCGGTCAGCGCTTCGACGCGGCGCACGCCCGACGACACACCGCCTTCGGACACGAGCTTGAACAGGCCGATGCGGCCCGTGCGGTCGACGTGCGTACCGCCGCACAACTCGACCGATTCGCCCATCGTCACCACGCGCACGCGCTCGCCGTACTTCTCGCCGAACAGCGCCATCGCGCCGGAATCGAGCGCGGACTGCATGTCCATCTGCTCGATGCTGACCGGATGGTTGGCGCGTACTTCGACGTTGACGCGACGTTCGATCTCGGCGAGTTCGTCGGTCGTCACCGGCTGGAAATGCGAGAAGTCGAATCGCAGGCGCTCGGGCGCGACCAGCGAGCCCTTCTGCGCGACGTGCGTACCGAGCAGATCGCGCAGCGCGCCGTGTAGCAGATGCGTCGCGCTGTGGTTGAGCACGATGGTGCCGCGGCGTGCGGCATCGATCGCGCCGCGCACCTGACCACCGCGCTGCAGCGTGCCCGACACCAGGCGGCCGACGTGGCCGTGGAACTGGCCCGCGAATTTCTGCGTGTCGTCGACTTCGAAACGCACACCCTCGGCTTCGAGCACGCCGGTGTCACCGACCTGGCCGCCCGACTCGCCGTAGAACGGTGTGCGGTCGAGGATCACGACGACCTCATCGCCGGCCGATGCGGACTCGACCGGGCGCCCGCCCACGAGCAGCGCGAGGATCTGCAGACCGTCGGCCTCGTGCTGGTCGTCGCCGACGAACAGGGTCGGCGACAGCTGGGCGACGAGATCGGCCGACAAGCCGGCGCTCGAGGTGAACTTGCCGGCCGCGCGCGCGGTCTCGCGCTGGCGCTGCATGGCGGCATCGAAGCCGGGCATGTCGACCTCGAGGCCGCGCTCGCGCGCGATGTCCTGGGTGAGATCGAGCGGGAATCCGTAGGTGTCGTACAGGCGGAACGCGTCCTCGCCCGGAATCGCGCCGTTGCTGCGCGACGCGACGTCGTCGAAGATCCGCATGCCGGCATCGAGCGTCTCGGCGAAGCGCTCCTCTTCGGCCTTGAGCGCGCGCTCGACCAGGTCGCGCTTCTCGCGCAGTTCCGGATACGCCTCGCCCATCACGTCGTCGAGCGTGGCGACCATCGCGCTGAAGAACGGCTGGCGCACGCCGAGCATCCAGCCGTGGCGCAGTGCGCGGCGGATGATCCGGCGCAGCACGTAACCGCGACCTTCGTTGGACGGCAGTACGCCGTCGACGATCAGGAAGCTGCAGGCACGGATGTGGTCGGCGATCACGCGCAGCGACTTGTTTTCGAGATCCTGCGTGCCGGTGAGTTCACCGGCCTTGCGGATCAGGGCCTGGAACAGGTCGATCTCGTAGTTGCTGTGCACGCCCTGCAGGATCGCAGCAAGGCGTTCCAACCCCATGCCGGTGTCGACGCACGGCGCAGGCAGCCGCACCAGCGTGCCGTCGGACTGCTTGTCGAACTGCATGAAGACCAGATTCCAGATTTCGATGAAGCGGTCGCCGTCCTCGTCGGGCGAGCCCGGCGGGCCGCCGAAGTGCGCGGGACCGTGGTCGTAGAAGATCTCGGTGCAGGGGCCGCAGGGGCCGGTGTCGGCCATCTGCCAGAAATTGTCGGAGGCAAACGGCGCACCCTTGTTGTCGCCGATGCGGACGATGCGGTCTTCCGGAATGCCGACCATGTCGCGCCACAGCGCGTAGGCCTCGTCGTCGGTCTGGTAGACGGTGACCAGCAAACGGTCGGCCGGCAGCTTCCAGACCTGCGTCAGCAGTTCCCACGCCCAAGCGATGGCGTCTTGCTTGAAGTAGTCGCCGAACGACCAGTTGCCGAGCATCTCGAAGAAGGTGTGGTGACGCGCGGTGTAGCCGACGACGTCGAGATCGTTGTGCTTGCCGCCCGCGCGCAGGCAGCGCTGGACGTCGGCCGCGCGCACGTAGCTGCGCTTTTCGGCGCCCAGGAACACGTCCTTGAACTGCACCATGCCGGAGTTGGTGAACAGCAGCGTGGGATCGTTGCCGGGCACCAGCGGCGCCGACGGCACGATGGTGTGGCCCTTGCCCTTGAAGAACTCGAGGAAGTCGCTGCGGATCTGGGCGGTGCTGGTGGGGGTCTGCGTGGTCATGGGCCTGGCGTGACGGACGTGCTGGAGGGATAGGGGCATCCCCGGCAGCCGTGCGCGCCCGCCATCTCGGCGGGGACAGGTCCGGAGCCATGCCCACAGCCGCAAAGGGTAGCAGGCCGTCCGGGGGCCACGCGCGCCGCTGCACCGGCGCAACCCGCGTGCGTGCTAGAAGGCGCCTCGATCGTCCCGCAACGCGCGGACCGCGCCATAGGCGGTCTCGCCGTCGAACCCGCGACGCAGCAGGAAATCCACGGCCTTGCGCCGCAGTGCCGGATCGTCCGCGAACGCGGCCACGTCGTAACGGCGTTCGAGCAGATCGCGTGCGCGCTGCGGCCAATCGGCCTCGCCGTCGGCGGCCAGCGATTCGAAGGCGGCAGCGATCCTGCCCGCATCGAGCCGATGGGTCGCCAGTTCGGCCTCGATCCGCAACGGGCCGTGGCCGCCCGTGGCCCGAGTGCGGGCGAGGCTCGCGGCGAAGCGGCCGTCGTCCTGCCAGCCGGCCTCGCGCATGCGTTCGACGGCATCGGCGGCGGCCTCGGGCTCGATGCCGCGCGCGGCGAGCTTGCGCAGGAGTTCGGGTTGCGAATGCTCACGCCGTACCAGCAACGACAACGCCCGCTGGGCGGGCGTCAGTTCGCGGCGTTTCCTGCGCCTGCCTGTGGCAGGC
>JASCOC010000016.1 GCA_029959605.1 Lysobacteraceae bacterium PS02340
CATTCCGAACTCGGAAGTGAAACGTACATGCGCCGATGGTAGTGTGCATCTAGCATGCGAGAGTAGGTCATCGCCAGGGTTTTTACCCAAAACCCCCGCCGGTTCTCCGGCGGGGGTTTTTCTTTGCATGACATTTTGACGATGACGCGAGAGGCGTGAGAAAGTCAGGGCGTTAGAAAGTCAGGTCTCAGCGCACGGTGCGAGGGAATTTAGTCGCCCAGCGTGGCGAAATAATCTCCGAGGGGTTTCGGTTCGGCTGGTCAGTAGACGGGAGAGTATCTCGACCGCTCACGAAGGGCTGGTTCTGAGCTGTTCTGGGCTTACGCGCAGCGACACGACAAGAGGCGAGGCTACGGATGCGCACGAGTGTGCGATCGAGCGTTACAGCGCTGGGCCGATGGGTTTCGCTTCGCTCAACCCATCCTAAGAAAGCGTGTTTGCAGGCTTTTGAGATGCAATATCGCGATGGGGCGCGCTTGCGAAGAAAGCGGAAGTTGTCGCTTTGTTATCTGCGAAGCGCACGCAAGTGCGCGAGATCGTCGGCGATCGTGGCGGCACTGTGTTGCTGCATGCGGCGGTAGGTCGACAGGATATCTTCGCCGAGCGCGGTGAGCTCCGCACCACCGCCACCGCGTCCGCCGGTCAGCGTGGCGACAACCGGGGCACCGAAGTACAGGTTGAGCTGTTCGACGAGTTGCCAGGCGCGGCGATAACTCATCGACATGCGGCGACCGGCCGCGGAGATCGAACCCGTCTGCCGGATGCCATCAAGCAGATCGGCTTTGCCCGGGCCGAGCATCACCTCGCCGAGGCGGATGCGCAGCTGGAAATCGTCTGGGTCGCTCATGGCGGCAGCTTAGACGACGCGCTCGAGGCGTTGAAGCCGATGCGCGTTGAGCGGCGTCGTGAGCGGTCCGGCTGGGTGTGAATCGCGGCTTCGATCAGAGTCGTATGCAGTTGGCGTGTCGAGTCCGGAGGCTCAGGAAGCCTTGAGTCGGATGACGTGGATGAGTTTCATGTGGCGCGATCCGCGTCGGATTCCGGATCGCCCGCCAGCTCTCCGATGGGTTTCGCATTGCTCTACTCATCCTACGAAGCATTGCTCGCGCCTGGCGATACGCCTCTGGCAACGGCACTTGGCGAAAGCTGGGGAAGCAGCCGAGCGGAATCGCAGACGGACGCTCGTGTATCGTCTGCGCTCGTCTTGAATGACCGCGCATGCCGCGATGAGTACCTACGCACTCCAGTCCGTGTTCCATCCCGCGTCGGTAGCCGTCGTCGGTGCGAGTCCGCGCGCGCGGTCGCTCGGGCGGCTGGTGCTGCAGCAGTTGCGCGCGGGCGGGTTCGCGGGGCCGATCGGTCTGGTCAATCCGCGCTATGCGTCGATCGATGGCGTCGAAGCGTCGCCGTCGCTGGCCGCGCTGCCGTTCGTACCCGAACTGGTGGTGATCGCCGTCCCGCCGGCGGATGTGGCAGGCATCGCGGATGCCGCAGCCAGCGCGGGTGCCAAGGCTGCGATCGTGCTGACGCGCGACATGGGCGAAGGCACCGGTTCGCACAACGCCGCGCTGGCCGAGGTCGCGCGCGCGCGCGGGCTGCGCATCGTGGGACCGAACTGTCTCGGCGTGATCGCGCCACACGCGAAGCTGTTCGCGAGTTTCGCCGCGCACGCGCCGATCCCCGGCGATCTCGCCCTGATCTCGCAATCCGGCGCCGTGGCGGCCGGCATGATCGAGTGGAGCCGGCCGCGGGGCATCGGGTTCTCCGCCGTGGCCTCGCTGGGCGACGCGCTCGATGTCGACTTCGCCGATCTGCTCGACTACTTCGCGACCGACCGGCATACCCGCGCGATCCTGCTGTACGTCGAGCGCGTGCGTGATGCGCGCAAGTTCCTGTCCGCCGCGCGTGCGGCGGCGCGCGCCAAGCCGGTGGTCGTGGTCAAACCCGGTCGGCATGCGCGACGCGACACGGCGGCGATCACCCACGCCGCAGCATTGGCAGCGCCGGATGCCGTCTACGACGCCGCGTTCCGGCGTGCGGGACTGCTGCGTGTGCATGCGCTCGACGAACTGTTCGCGGCCGCCGAAACCCTGTCGCACCTGGGCGGCGTACCCGGCAACCGCCTCGCGGTGATGACCAACGGCATCGGCGTCGGCATGCTCGCGCTCGATCGCCTGGTCGATCTGGGCGGTACACGCGCTTCACTGTCGGAGGCGACGATCGCAACCCTCGATGGCGCGTTTCCGCGTGGCTGGTCGCGGCGCAATGCCGTGGACATGCTCGGCGATGCCGACGGCACTCGATATGCCACCGCGCTGGAGGCGCTGCTCGACGATCGCGACAACGATGCGGTGCTGGTGATGCAGGTACCCACCGTGCTGTCGGATCCCGATGAAGTGGCGGATGCCGTGGTGCGCATCGTGCAGGCGCGTCCGGGCACCGGCACGCGCAAGCCGGTACTCGCCGTCTGGCACGGGGATCAGCCCGAGGCGCGCAGGACACTTGGCGACGCCGGCATTCCGGTCTACGACAGCGAAGCCGATGCGGTGCGGGGTTTCATGTATCTCGCGCGTCACCACGAGGCGCAGCGTGCGCTGATGGAGACACCGCCGAGCCTGCCGGACGATTTCGTCGTCGATCTGCCGGCGGCGCGTTCTGTCGTCGATGCGGCCCTGGCCTCCGGAAATCGTCTGCTCGACCCGGTGGCGACCGCGCGTCTGCTCGATGCCTACGGCATTCCGGTCGCCGAAGTCTCGCGCGCACGCGACGCCGATGCAGCGGTCGCGGCCGCGGAACAACTGTTCGCGCGTGGCGTCGCGGTCGCGGTGAAGATCGACGCGGCCGACATTCCGCACAAATCCGATGTCGACGGTGTGCGCCTGAACCTCACGACGCCGCAGGCCGTGCGTCAGGCGGCCGAAGACATCCTGCAGCGCGCACGCACATTGCAGCCCGCTGCGCAAATTGACGGTGTCACCGTGCATGCGATGGCCGTGCGGCCCAAGGCGCGTGAACTCATCGCCGGTATTGCCGACGATCCGACCTTCGGCCCGGTGATCGTGTTCGGCCGCGGCGGTACGGCGGTCGACGTCATCGACGACAAGGCCCTGATGCTGCCGCCGCTGGACCTGCGTCTCGCGCACGAGCTGATCGGGCGCACGCGCGCGTCGCGCATGCTCAAGGCCTATCGCGATGTGCCGGCAGCCGACGAACGCGCGGTCGCGCTGGTGCTGGTGAAGCTCGCGCAGATGGCGGCCGACATTCCGGAGCTCCTGGAACTCGACATCAACCCGCTTCTCGCGGATCGCGACGGCGTGATCGCGGTCGACGCGCGCATCGCGCTCGCGCCGGTCAAACGTCTGCACAAGGGTCGCGGCCATCCGCGCTTCGCGATCTTTCCGTATCCGGTGGAGTGGGAGCGGACGATCACGCTGTCGAACGGGAACACGGCCTTCGTGCGGCCGGTACGCCCGGAAGACGAGGCGATGTTCCGGCGCTTCTTCGAACAGGTCAGCACCGAGGATCTGCGGTTGCGCTTCTTCAGCGCCGTGCGGCATTTCAGCCACGAGTTCATCGCGCGGCTCACCCAGCTCGACTACGCGCGCTCGATCGCGCTGGCGGCGATCGACCCGGACACCGGCGAGATGCTGGGCGCGGTGCGTCTGCTCGCCGATGCGAACTACGACACCGGCGAGTACGGGATCATGGTGCGCTCCGACCTCAAGGGCGCCGGGCTCGGCTGGCGGCTGATGCGGATCATGATCGAATACGCCCGCTGGCAGGGGCTGCGCGTCGTCGAAGGCCAGGTGCTGCGAGAGAACACCACGATGCTGGCGATGTGCCGCCAACTGGGATTCTCGATCACGACCGATCCGGACGATGCCACGGTCGCAATCGTGCGATTGCCGGTCGAAGGCACCGACGCCTGAGCGGCTTCAATGGCCCTTGCGGCCCGAGCCGGATTGCTTGCCGCCGCCATCCTGCTTGTTGACCGTGGCCCAGGCGATGCGCTCGGCATCCGCCTTCGACCGGCCCTTGTCGCGCTCCGAAGCCTCCACGTGTTCAGCCTTTCGTTTCTGCTTGTCCGTGTAGGACGATTTGTCGCCGCGGGGCATGACACTGCTCCATCGATGGGAGCAGAAAGCCTGCGCCGGCAATCGTGAGCAGCGGGTCGAATCCGCGTGCAGGAATCGTGGACCGGACGCAGTCAGTGCGACCGGAACGACGATAATGCAGCGGTGCGCAAGATCCTCCACATCGACATGGACGCGTTCTACGCTTCGGTCGAACAGCGCGACGATCCGTCGCTGCGCGGGCGGCCGGTGGTCGTGGCCTGGCGCGGCGCACGCTCGGTGGTCTGCGCGGCGTCGTATGAAGCCCGCCCGTTCGGGGTGCGCTCGGCGATGCCGGCCGTGACCGCCGAGCGCCTGTGCCCGGACGCGGTGTTCGTGCCGCCGGATTTCGCCCGTTACAAGGCCGTGTCGCGGCAGGTGCGCGAGATCTTCCACGCGCACACCGATCTGGTACAGCCGTTGTCGCTGGACGAGGCCTATCTCGATGTCACCGATCCGAAGATTCCCTCGCCCAATGCGACGGCGACCGCGCAGGCGATCCGCGCGCAGATCCGCGAAGCGACGCAGCTGACGGCCTCGGCCGGCGTGGCGCCGAACAAGTTCATCGCCAAGATCGCCTCGGACTGGAACAAGCCGGACGGCCTGTACGTGGTCAAGCCGGCGCAGGTCGACGCGTTCCTGCTGCCGCTCAAGGTCGGTCTGATTCCCGGCGTCGGCAAGGTCATGGAGAAGAAGCTGGCCGAGCTCGGCGTCGCCACGGTCGGCGATCTGCGTGGGCTGTCGCGCGAGACGCTGGAGCGGCGTTTCGGTACGTTCGGTGCGCGCTTGCACCAGCGCGCACTCGGCATCGACGACCGGCCGGTGGAGCCGGACCAGCCGGTGCGGTCGATCTCGTCGGAGGACACGTTCGAGACCGATCTGCCGCTCGACGAGCTCGCGCCGATGATCGAACGGCTCGCGGAGAAGACGTGGGCGGCGACGCGCAAAACCGCGCGTGTCGGACGCACCGTAGTGCTGAAGCTCAAGACTTCGCAGTTCCGCATCCTCACGCGCAGTTTCACGCCGGATGCGCCGCCCGCGTCGCAGGCGGAACTGACGCGGATCGCGCTAGCGTTGCGCGAGCGCGTCGAGCTGCCGGCGTCGACGCGGTATCGACTGGTCGGTGTGGGGATCGGCGGATTCCGCGAGCCGGATGAGCTGCCGGTGCAGGCGGGGTTGTTCGAGGGGAGCTAGGCGTCGTTGTGCCTTCCGCAGCGCCGCGCCCTCACCCGACGCGCGATGCGCGTCGACCCCGGATCGAGTCCGGGGCAGGCTCTCTCCCAGAGGGAGAGGTTTCCAAATCGAAAGCGGAATGTGCGCTGTGTTTCGGGCTGCGCTCAGCCGATCACACGCTTGAACGGCGGCAGCGCATCGAGGATGCGTTTGCCGTAGCGGCGGTTGAGCAGGCGCGAGTCGAGGATCACGACGCGGCCGGTATCGGTCGAGGTCCGGATCAGGCGGCCAGCGAACTGGGTCAGTGTGCGCAACGCGTGCGGAATCGCGATCAGGTTGAACGGATTCTGCCCCCGCGCTTCGAGCCACTCGCCGAGCGTCGCCGTCTGCGGATCGGTCGGCACCGCGAACGGCACCTGGGTGATGACGACCGTCGTGCAGGCCTCGCCCGGCAGGTCGAGACCTTCGCCGAACGAGTTGAGGCCGAACAGCACCGAGCCCTTGCCGGCGGCGACGCGTTCGAGGTGGGCTGCGACGACCTGCGACTTGTTGCCGCTGCTTTGCACCTGGATCGCGCCGCGGCGCGAGGCCGGCATCAGTTCGGCGACCTTCTCCATCTTCCAGCGCGAGGTGAAGAGCACCATGCTGCCTTTGTTCCAGTCGAGCTCGCGCGCAAGCCATTCGGCGACGGCCTTCGGGTGACCTTCGCGATCGTCGGGCGCCACCGGGAACTGCGGCACCACCAGCTGCGCCTGGTTCGGCAGATCGAACGGCGACGGCAGCGAAGCGGTCTCGGCGTGATCGGGCAGGCCGGTGTCGATCGCGAACGACTGGAAATCGCCGCCGCCGGTCAGCGTGGCCGAGGTCATCACGACCGAATCGATCTCCTTCCACAGCAGGGTGCGCAGCACGTGCGCGGCCGACACCGGCGAGCAGTGCAGGGCGAGATCGCCATCGCGTGTCGCGGTGACCCAGCGCGCCATCGGAGGTGCGCCTTCGCGGTCCTCGCGTCGCCAGCCGGTCCACAGCTCGTGCTGCTGCTCGACCATCTCCAGCGCCATGCCGAGACTGCGCTGCAGCTTCTCGCGCGCCGGGTCTTCCTGCTTGGTCCGCGCGACGGCCTGCTGCGCGGCGTGCACCCAGTTGAACAGCGCACGCGTGTCGTCGCCGAGCGTTTCGATCGCGGGCGCCCAGTCGTCGGGCAGGCGACCGAGCGGTGCGCGCCACATCGGGTCGCGGTCGCCGGGCTCGGGCTGCCAGACGCGGTCCACGTCGAGCTGGAACGCCTTGAGCCCTTTCGACACGCGCGATGCGAGTTCGATCGCCTCGTTCGGCAGCAAGGTGCCGACGCGTTCCTTGTCGACCAGCCGATAGCTGCCGGCGATCAGGATCTGCATGCGGCTGGTGCGCTTGGCCATGTCGGCCAGCGGCAGGCGCGCCGCGCCCTGGTCGATCGCGACGTTCGCCACGTGGTGGCCCTCGTCGAGCACCAGCAGCATCTCGCCGGGCGGCGCCAGCAGCGGCTGGCCATTCTCGATGTCGCCCATCGCCAGCGACGACAGCAGCAGCGCGTGATTGGTCACGACGATCTGCGCTTCGCGCACGGTGTTGCGGACTTTCAGCACCGGACATTGCTGGGCGAAGCTGCAGCGGCGCCCGGCGCAACTCGATGCGGGCGTGGTGATGCGCGTGCGCAACGCAGGCGACACGGGTTCGGGCGCGGTGTCGAGATCGCCGTCCCATTGCCGGTCCGCATGCGCTTCGAGCAGGCGCCGCGCAGCGTCCACTTCATGCGGCGCCAGCGGGCGGTCGTAGAGCTGGCGCTCGTAGTCGCCGCCCTCGTCGGGCCCGGCGCCATCGAGCAGCATCGTGCCCTGGCTGTGCTCGGCGTGCAGTTCGGCGGCGTTGCGCGTGCACAGGTACCGCGTGCGGCCCTTGGCCAGCGCGACGCGGGCCTCCAACCCGGTCGCGGCGAGGAATGCCGGAATGTCGCGTTCCACCAGCTGCGACTGCAGCGCCACCGTGCCGGTGCTGATCACCAGCTTCTTCTTCGTCGCCAGCGCGATCGGCACGCCCGCGGTCAGGTAGGCGAGCGACTTGCCGACGCCGGTCGGTGCTTCGGCCACGCCGATGCCGCCCGAGGTCGCGAGCGCGCGCGACACCAGGCCGATCATCGCGCTCTGCGAACGGCGCGTGCTGAAGCCCGGCGTGTTCGCCTGCAGCTTCGCGTACGCGGCGCGGATGTCGGCCTTGAGCGCGTCGTTCAGCGCGCGCGGCGGCGCGTCGGCCGCGGGTGTGGCCGGCGAGGTGGAGTCGGAATCGCCCATGCACCCATTGTCCCACGCCGCGTCGCGTGGACCGAGATCGGGATGCTGAACGCTCTCGACGCGATTGCCGGCGGAAGGCAGACGCGAGCGTGTCGCAGGGCGATCAGGGCGTGAACCGTGTCCTGGACACCGACGCATCGGCGTCGCCGCGCGGCGCGTCTTCCAGCATCACAAGCCGCTGGCCGTCGAGGCGGTAGTCGAGTGCGGCCTGGATCGACTGCAGTTCGCGCACCTGCGTGCACAGCGCATCGGCCTGCGCTTCCAGCGCGGCACTGCGGGCTTCGATCCTGCGGTCGAGATCGGCTTCCATGCGTTCGGCGCGCGCATCCATGCGGTCGGCGCGGCCGGTGAACACCTGCCACATCACGCTGCGACCGAGGCTGCCGGTCATGCGTTCGGCCGCGTCCTCGATGCGCGATTCGAAGCCGTCGCCGAATACGTCCTGGTCCCAGCGCCCGGTGCCGAGCGTGGCGTCGATGTAACCGAGCGTGTCGGTGCGGTAGCGCTCGACCTGGCGCACCTTGCGCGCGCTGCCGGTCATCACTTCGACCACCCCGGCCAATGCATCGAACGCGATACCGGTGCTCTCGCGCGCGACCGACGTGACCTGCGGCATCAGCGTGCGGGCGCCCGATTCCAGCCGGCGCAGCCGCGCGGCATCCGCGGCGCTGACGGTCTGCACTGCGCGATCCACGCTGAGCGTGCCGTCGTGGAAGAAGATCTCCTTCGGCACGCCGCTGTCGCGATAGAGCCACACGCCGCCGGTATCGACGAGCACGTTGTACGGTGTCGAAATCTCGCACTGGTCGGAAGAAAGACGCGGTGTGGTGTCGTCGTCCGACGCGTGCACCGTGAGCGACGCGACGAGCAGGCCTGCGACGAGCGCGGCGCGATGGACGGACATGGGCAGCATTCCCGGTTGCATGGCCGCGAGCATCGGGCCATCGCGGCGCGGCATCGCGTGCTTGAAGTCACGGTGGCGCGTAGTGCGCCGGATTCGAGGGTCAGCGCGCGCCGCGGCGGCCTGCGCCGCTCGCCAGGCGCTTCTGGAAATCGGCCGCGATATCGGCCAGCGTCACCGCCGCCAGGCGCGATCGGAGCAGCGCTTCGGCGTCGGCCATCGCGTCGCTGAGATGGGCGTTGACGGCTTTCTCGACGAGGCAGTCCGGGTCGTCGTTCGCCAGGCCGAACGCGAACGGGGCGGGCGAGCCCAACGCTGCGTGGATGTCGAGCAGGCTGATGTCGGCAAGCGGCGTCGCGAGCGACCAACCGCCGCCATGACCTTTTTCCGAGCGCACGTAGCCGTGGTCGCGCAGTCCGGCCATGGTCCGACGCACGACGACGGGATTGGTGCCCAGCATCGCCGCGATCTCGTCCGACGTCGCGCGGCCGTCGGCCTCCGCCAGATGGATGAGGACGTGGAGCATGCGGCTGAGGCGGCTGTCGGGGCGCATGGGGCAGGCAACGGAGCGGGCGGTCACGATACCGCATTCATGTCTCGACACTTATCGAGTTGCATGATGTCGGCGGCCGGCGCATCATGAAACAACTAAAGTGACGTGAGGTGTGCGATGCGATACGACACGGTGATCGTGGGGGGTGGCAGCGCCGGGCTGTCGGCGGCACAGGCCCTGGCGCGGGCGCGGCGCCGGGTGCTGGTGGTCGATGTGGGCCAGCCGCGGAACCGGTTCGCGGACGCCGTGCACAACGTGTTCGGCCACGACGGCACGCCGCCGGCCACGCTGCTGGCGCAGGGCCGCGCGGAGCTGCTGCGCTATCCCACGGTGATGGTCATCGCGGGGGAGGCCATCGAGGCGGGCGCGAATGCGGACGGGTTCTCGGTCGTGCTCGCGGACCGACAGACGGTGCAAGCCCGCACGCTGATCCTGGCCGGCGGCGTGCGCGATGTGCTGCCGCCGCTCGACGGTCTGCAGGCGCGCTGGGGCCGCAGCGTGCTGCATTGTCCGTACTGCCACGGCTTCGAAGTCGCCGGGCGCGCGCTCGGTGTCTTCGCCGGCGATGCGATGGGCCTGCACCGGGCGCGGATGCTGCCCGACTGGGGGCCGACGATCTGCTTTCTCGAGAACGGCTTCGAGCCCGACGCCGACGACGCGCGCACGCTCGCGAACCGCGGCGTGACGCTGGAACGTGTGCCGGTCGTCGAACTGCTCGGTACTGCGCCGGCGCTGGAGGGCGTGCGTCTGAATGATGGCCGCAGCATCGCGATCGAGGCGCTGTTCGTCGGCTCGCGTGTCGAACCGGTCGACGGTCTGGCCGAGATGCTCGGCTGCGCGCAGGACACGGGTCCGCTGGGTCCGCATCTGCGCGTGGACGCGTTTCAGCAGACGAGCGTGCCCGGCGTGTTTGCGGCAGGGGATCTGAGCCAGCCGATGCACAGCGTGCCGCTCGCGGTGGCGTCGGGACTGCTCGCGGGCGTCGGCGCGCATCAGGCCCTGATCGCGGCCGACGCCGCCTGAGCACGGGTTTCATCGCGGGTTGCAGCGTCGCGTCGATACTCGAACGATGCATCTCATCCTCGCCCTGTTACTCGCTTCGCTGCTGGTCGGCGGCATGAGCGCTCAGCCCGCATCCGCGCAGACGCCCGCGGCCGCACGCGGCACAGCGCTCGACGCCGTGCTCGACGATGCGAGTGCGATGATGCCGCTGCGCACGGTGCTGGTCGCACGCGACGGCGCACTGATTGCCGAGCGTGGCTACCGGGGCGCGTCGACCACGCGGCCGGCGAATATCAAGTCGGCCTCGAAGACGGTGATGTCGGCGCTGGTCGGCATCGCGATCGAGCGCGGCCTGCTCGACGGCGTGGACCAGCCGGTCGCGCCGCTGCTGGCCGACCGGTTGCCGCGCGATCCCGACCCGCGTCTGGCCCAGGTCACCATCGGCCATCTGCTGTCGATGCAGGCCGGCCTGCAATCCACGTCGGGCCGCGGTTACGGGCGCTGGGTCGCGCAGCGCGACTGGGTGCGCGACGCACTCGCGCAGCCCTTCGTCGATACGCCGGGCGGCGGCATGATCTATTCGACCGGCTCCACGCATCTGCTGTCGGCCGTGCTCGCCAAGGTCGGTGGCAAGCCGGTGCGCACGCTCGCGCGGGAATGGCTGGGCCCGCAGGCCGGCTTCGCGATCGCGTCATGGGATACCGATCCGCAGGGCCTGCATTTCGGCGGCAACCAGATGGCGATGACGCCGCGTTCGCTGCTCGCGTTCGGCGAGCTCTACCGCAACCACGGTCGCGCCGCGTCGGGTGCGCAACTGATACCCGCGAGCTGGATCGCGCAGTCGTGGGTCACACGCACACGTTCGGTCTACACCGGAGACGGCTATGGCTACGGCTGGTTCGCGCGCCGCATCGGCGGGCACGACGTGCGTTTCGCCTGGGGGCACGGCGGGCAGATGCTCTACATCGTGCCGTCTCTGAATCTCACCGTGGCGATGACGTCAGACGAGACCACCGTCGCCGGCTCCGGTCACCTCGCGCAACTGCATGCGTTGCTGGGCCGGATCATCGACAGCCAGACGGTCTAGCGCCTGCGCGTCGTCGGCGCCGACGTGCGGCGATGGTGCGTCGCCCATGCGGTGCGGTCGGCATAGCGCGCGGCGTAGCGCTCGCGCAGATGCCGGCTGATGCAGCTCGACAGGCCGCGGCCCGCGCGCGCTGCGGCGCAGGCCGCAGTGAACAGGCGCGGGCCGATGTCCTGCCGGCGGTAGTCGTAGACCGCGCCGTCCACGAATTCGACCGACAGCGTGTCGCCGGTGATCGCCCATGCGCGCACGCCGCTGCCGCCGTGGCGGTTGCCATAGGGCTGAAGTGGGGGCGCGGGAAAGGGCATCGTGGCGCGTGGACCACCGCCGCCGCGGGGATCAGGCCGCGTTCTGGATCGCCGCGTTCGCCGATTCCACGCTCGCCGCGAGCTCGTGCTGGCGGAACGGCTTGCTGAGGATCGTCAGGCCCGGATCGAAGTCGGCCATGCTGGTGTAGCCGGACACGATCACGATCGCGGTCTCCGGCAGACGTGCACGTACGGTGCGTGCGAGTTCGGCGCCGGTCATGCCCGGCATCAGGTGGTCGGTGACCAGCACGGCGGGCGTCAGGCCATCGTCGAGCGCGCGCAGCGCCTCCTCGGCGGAGCTGGCCTCGACGATGCGATAGCCCATGTCCTCGAGCGCGTCGGAGGTGCACATGCGCACCGAATCCTCGTCGTCGACCACCAGTGCGGTGCCGCGGTTGTCCCCAGTGATGCTCACGGTCGTGTCCTCGTCTTCGGATGTGGCGCCGGGGTGAGAACCCACCGGCAGCCAGAGATGGATGGTGGTGCCGGCGCCGGGCGTGCTGTCGATCGTCAAACGGCCGCCGAGCTGCGAGGCGAGCCCGTGCGCCATCGACAGGCCCAGGCCGGTGCCCTTGCCGATGCCCTTGGTCGAGAAGAACGGCTCGATCGCGCGCTGGCGCGTCTGCTCGTCCATGCCCACGCCGGTGTCGGCAACCGACACCACGACGTAGCGGCCGGGCGCGATGCGCGCGTCATCGGACACGCGGGCATTGCGCGCGCCGAGCGTCAGCGTGCCGCCTTCGGGCATCGCGTCGCAGGCGTTGACGCTGAGATTGAGGATCGCCATTTCCAGCTGGTTCGGATCGGCCACCGCGGGCAACAGGTCGTCGGCGATGTCGAGCACGAGGCGCACTCGCGGACTGCTGGAACTGTCGACCAGTTCGGCCATGCCCGAGACCAGCGTCGCGACGTCGACATCCAGCGTCTGCAGCGGCTGCCGGCGCGCGAACGACAGCAGGCGCTGCACCAGCGTGGCCGCGCGATCTGCGGACTGGCGGGCGACGCCGAGCATGCGCGCGCGTCGCTCGGTCTTCGCGTCGGGATCGGAGGCGAGATCGAGCGCGGTGACGATCGGGGTCAGCAGATTGTTGAAGTCGTGGGCGACGCCGCCGGTCAGCTGGCCGATCGCTTCGAGCTTCTGCGACTGGCGCAGCGCTTCTTCGGCATTGCGTCGATCGGTCGTGTCGATCGCTTCGGGCACCACGGCGATGATGCGGCCGTCTTCCCGGATCGGTCGCAGCGACAGATCGTGGCTGCGCCGCCCGCCCGGCAGATCCAGCTGGATCTCGTCGCGCACGGTCTCGCCGGCCGCGGCGCGTTCGAACATCGCGCGGATCCGGGCCGGCATGCCGGGCGTTCCGCTGAACCACGGCGTGTCCCACAGCGGCACGCCGACCAGATCCTCGAAACCGGCGCCGATGGCGTCGAGCACGGGCTGGTTGGCGTCGGTGACGATGCCCTCGGGCGTGCACATGCCCTGCAACTGGTAGCTGGTTTCGAACAGCGTGCGCAGCTGCGCCTGCGAACGGGCGAGCGCGTCGGCCGCGGCGTTGATGTCGGTGACGTCGCGCGCGCTGCAGTAGTAGCGCCCGCCCTCGGGCGTCGCCACCCACGACAGCGTGCGCAGGCCGCCGGCGCGCGTGCGCCAGCGGTTCTCGAAGCGCAGCACCGGCTTGCCGGCACGCAGGGTGTCGAGCACGGACTGCGTCACCAGGTGATCGTCGGGGCTGACGTGGTCCATCCAGCGATGGCCCACGAGCGATTCGACCGGCCAGCCCAGCAGCTGTTCCCAGGCCGGATTGACGGTTTCGATAATGCCGTCGGGATCGACGACGGCGAGAAGATCGGGCGTGACCTGCCACGTCAGCGAGCGTTCGCGCGCGCGTTCGATGACCTGGCGTTCGAGGTTGCTGTTGAGACTGCGGAGCTCCGCCTCGCGCGCCTGCAGCGCGAGGTCCGACAGATGCCGGGCGGTCACGTCGACGCCCTGGACGAAGATGCCGACGACGTCCTGACCGTCATTGATCGGCTGGAACACGAAATCCACGTAACGCTCGGCCGAGGCGCCACCGGGCGTGGTCTGCACGATGTACTGCGCACCGTCCGCCGAGAACGCCTTGCCACTGCGATAGACCTCGTCGAGCAGGGTCAGATAGCCCTGCCGGACCGCATCGGGCAGCGCATCGACGACGCGCTTGCCGAGCACATCCCCGCGATCACCGATCAACGTCTGGTAGGCGGGATTGAGATATGCGAACACATGCTCGGGGCCGGTCAGCATCGCCATGAAGGTCGGCGCCTGCTGGAACATGCGGCCCAGCTGGGCCACATCGGCGCGCAGGCGACGCTCGTTCTGCACCTTGCGGGTGACGTCGGTGGTGATGTTGAGCAGACCGATGACCTGGTCCTGCTCGTCGCGGACCGGCGAGTACGAGAAGGTCCAGAAGGTCTCTTCGGGAAAGCCGTTGCGCTGCATCGTCAGCGGCATGTCCTCGTGCAGCGTCGGCACACCGGCGAACACGCTGTCGACGAGCGGGCGGATGTCGTCCCAGACGTCGGACCAGATCGTCTGCAAGGGCTGGCCGAGCGCGTGCACTTCCTTGGCGCCCAAGTGCGGTGCGTAGGCGTCGTTGTAGAACAGCGTCAGCTCCGGGCCCCAGCACAGGCACATCGCGAAGCGCGATTCGAGCATCAGGCCCATCGCGGTGCGCAGCGATTGCGGCCAGCCGCTGATCGGACCGATCGACGTCGTCGACCAGTCGTGCGCCGCGATGCGCTGCGCCATCACGCTCGATCCGGGCAGAAATTCGGGCTGGGTGGCGGGCGCGTCGGACGTCACGAAGGGCGCGGGCAGGTGTGAGGACGGCGCATCCTGCCACAGGGTGTCGTGGTGACGTGATGAGGAGGTCAGCGCAGACGCGTCTGCAGTGCGGCGGCGTTCGGAATCGCGTGTCCGGCGGCGGTGTTGTCGAACACCACCCAGGCATCGTCTGGCCCGGCGCGCACGGCGATCGCGATCGCGTCGAGCGCTTTGGCGTCGTAGTCGCCGTAGTAGATATTCGGCTGGCCGTGCCAGCGCCAGTAACCGAAGCGCGCGCTGCCGCCCGGCCGCGCGTCATCCCCGTGACGGGCGGGATCGGCGGCCACGCGCGCTACATGGTGCCGCGCCAGCAGCGCATCGGCCTGCGGCACGAGCCAGCTGGCGTGTCGCGCCTCGCAGGCCACGCGACCGGGCCAGCGCCGCGCCAGCATCGCGAAGAACGTGGCCGCGGTGCGGGCGTCGAAGGCCAGGCTCGGCGGCAGCTGCACCAGCACGCAATCCAGTTTGTCGCCGAGAGCGCCTGCCGCTTCGAAGAACGCATCGAGCGCGGCGCCGCAACCGGCCAGCCGCGCGTCGTGGGTGATCGTTTTCGGTAGCTTGATCGAGAAGCGGAAGCCGGCGGGCACGCTGTCGGCCCAGCGGGCGTAGGTCGTGGCGCGGTGCGGCTTGTAGAAGGACGAGTTGATCTCCACCGCATCGAAACGCGTGGCATAGCGTGCCAGCATGCTGTCGCCGGTGCCGAACAGCGCCGCATCGCGCGACGCGATCGACCAGCCGGCGCAGCCGATGCGGATCACCCGTCGCCGCGCTTTGGTTTCGGGTAGGGCTGGGCCTGCAGCACACGGGCGAGATGCACCGCGTTCGAGGCGATCGTGGCGATGGTCTCGGCGACCTTGTCCGGCGTCTGTTTCAGATCCTTGTAGTCGACCGCGCCCATCGCCTCGCCGACCCAGTACGGCGGGCTGCCGCCGGGAATCGTGAAGCCGACATCGGTCAGGCCCTGGTAGAGCTGCGCGCAGACGTGGTGGGCGCCGTCCTCGTTGCCGACGACCGCGGCGACCGCGACCTTGCCGAACGTCGGATACACGCCGTCGTCGTCGATCTCGCCGAGCACCGCGTCCAGCCGTTCCAGCACGCGCTGGGCGATGCTCGAGGGGTGGCCCATCCAGATCGGCGTCGCCACGACCAGGATCTCCGCGTCCATGATCCGCTTGCGTAATTCGGGCCACTGGTCGCCATCGCCTTCGTCGGCGGTCACGCCCGGCTTGACGTCGTAGTCGGCGACGCGCGCGCTGCCGGTCGTCGCGCCGTGGCTGGCGAGTGCCTCGAGCACCTGGTCGAGCAGCTTCTGTGTGGACGACGGCGCATCGCCGGATTTGAGAGTGCAGTTCAGGCCGAACGCGGTGATGGACATGCGCGGACTCGCAACGGACAGGGGACGTGGACTGTCTAAGGCAGGGCGTCCAGTCGCCGTCATCGCGTCGCGTTCAGGCCTGCGTCGCTGAACCGTCGGTGCCACTGCAACGCTGTGGTCGACGCGTGCCGGTGACGGCGATGTTGCGATGCACAATAATGGTCAGTCCTGTACCGGAGACCGGCCATGGCCCCCGCACCGGCGCTTCCCGATCGCCGCACCCGCACCCTCATCCTGTTCGCGCTGGCGATGGGCGGCTTCGCGATCGGCACCAGCGAATTCGCGATGATGGGGCTGATGCCGAACCTCACGCGCGGCTTCGGCGTCGACGAGCCCGCGGTCGGCCATCTGATCAGCAGCTACGCGATCGGCGTCGTCGTCGGCGCACCGCTGCTCGCGATCCTCGGTGCGCGGCTGCCGCGTCGTCGCCTGCTGCTGGCGCTGATGGGCTTCTATGCGCTCGGCAATCTGGCCAGCGCGCTGGCGCCGAACTACGCGACGATGCTGGTCGCGCGCTTCGTCGCCGGCCTGCCGCATGGCGCGTATTTCGGTGTGGCGATGCTCGTCGCCGCGTCGGTCAGTCCACCCGCGCAACGCGGCGCTGCGGTCAGTCGCGTGCTGCTGGGCCTGTCGATCGCGATCCTCGTCGGCAATCCGCTGGCGACCTGGCTCGGCCAGCAGCTGAGCTGGCGCTGGACGTTCGCGCTGGTGTCGGTGCTGTCGGTGCTGACCGTGGTGCTGGTCGCGCGCTTCCTCGCGCCCGATCCCGCCGAGCCGGCGCAGACGCCGATGCGCGAACTGCGCGCGTTCAACACCTCGCAGGTCTGGTACGCATTGCTGATCGGCGCGGTCGGCTTCGCCGGCATGTTCTGCGTCTTCAGTTATCTCGCGCCGACGCTGATCAACGTGACGCGTGTGGCCGAGTCGTGGATTCCGGTGGCGCTGGCGGCCTTCGGCGTCGGCGCGATCCTCGGCAACATCGCCGGTGGCTGGCTGGTCGATCGCCTGCAGTTCCGCGCGGTGCCGGTGATCCTCGGCTGGTCGCTGCTGGTGCTGCTGCTGTTCCCGCTCGCGACCGCCGCGCCGTGGTCGATCCTGCCGGCGATCGTCGCGGTCGGCACGATGGGCGCGCTGGCCCCGGTGCTGCAGACGCGGCTGATGGATGTCGCCGGCGAGGCGCAGACACTCGCCGCTGCGTCCAACCACGCGGCGTTCAATACCGCGAACGCACTCGGTCCGTGGCTCGGCGGCATCGCGATCAGCGCCGGACTGGGCTGGACGTCGACGGGTTACGTCGGCGCCGCCACCGCGGCCGCGGGTTTGCTGATCTATGCCTGGGCGCGTCGCGCCGAACGGCGTCGCCAGCCAGAGGCGCCCTCGACCTGCTGACCCGTCGGCGCGTCGCCTTCACGTCCGTCGCCCGCCGCGCTGCCGACACTGCGCGCTGATTCCTGACGGGAGTGCGACACATGGCAACGCGAAGCAGCAAGGGCGCGAAGGACGCGCAGACGATCGCGAAACTGATCGAGGACATCGACATCACGATGTTCACCACCGTGGGCCCGGGTGGCTATCTGGTGAGCCGGCCGCTGTCGACGCAGAAGGCGCAGTTCGACGGTGAGCGCGTGTGGTTCTTCGTCGCCTCCGACAGCCCGAAGGTCGCCGAGATCGCGCGCAATTCGAAGGTCAACCTGGCCTACGCGTCCAAGGGCCGCAACACCTACGTGTCGATCACCGGCGATGCCTACGTCAACGAGGACCCGGCGAAGATCGAGGCGTTCTGGAACGATGCGCTCAAGGCCTACTTCCCGCGCGGCGTCAACGATCCGAAGCTGACGCTGATCGAAGTGCAGGCGCACACCGCCGAGTACTGGGACGGCCCGGGTTCGCTGATCGGCAAGGCCATCGCCTTCGCCGTCGCGCGCGTGACCAAGCGCGAGGAAGTGATGGGCGAGAACCGCATCGTCAATCTGCGCGGCCCCAACAAGACCTCGAAGCTGCCGCCGTCCCACGCCGATGCCCGCGGCGGTGCGAAGAAGGCTGCGAAGAAGACCACCAAGAAGGCGGCCGGCAAGACCGCGTCACCGAAGCCGGCCACGGCCGCCAAGAAGGCCGCGACGCAGCGCACCGCCAGGACCGGCAAGCGCGCAGTGAAGAAGACCGCCGCGCGAAGCTGAGCCGCAGGTCCGCGCCGATGGCGCTCCGGTGTGCCGCGGCCCGGTTGCCGCGGCCCACTACGCCGCCCGATCTTCCGAGTCCTGCCATGGCCGCGCACGAACACGAGTTCGATCCCGACGACAACTTCGCCTTCGGCGCGCCCGAGCGGGACGATGGCGAGGACGATGCGCACGAGGGCGATCTCGAAGCGATCGCATGGCAGTGGCTGCTGCGCATCAATCCCGGCGACGAGGACGCGGCCGCCCAGCAGTTCCAGGCATTCCGCGAAGCGCTCGGCGACGACGACGTGCAGGACGCCGCGCAGGCCGCGCTCGAATCCGCCACCGACTGGCGCGCGAGTTTCCGCGTGCCCGAGGACGAGCGCGCGACCCTGATCGATGCGATCGACACGCTGGCCGAACGTTTCCGCGTGGAGATCGACTGGGGCGTCGAGGATCCGACCGACGACGTCGCGCTGGGCAGCGCCTCCACCCACGCCCTGCTCAACACCGCCTACGACCAGCTGCGCGTGGCCGGCTACACCCTGTGGACCTGGGACACGGGCGACGACAGCGTCGCCGGCGTCATGGCGCCGCGCGACGACGACGAGGGCATGCGCGTCATCGGCCACGCGCTCGGACTGGACGTACGCCCCGGCGCCGGCTGACCCGTTGGCTGAACGCGCGGTTTGAACACGCCGTTCGCGGAATCCCTGTTACGGTGCCGCTGTCCGTCACCGCATGGGAGGGTGCGATGGACAGCCGAACCGTCTACACCGCATGGGGCTGCGCCTTGTCGCTGGCCGCCGTGTGCATGGCGCCGGCCTGCGCAACGGGGCCGGATGCGAGTGCGAGCGTCGAGCCGCCGAGCGCGGTGCTCGATACCGACCCGCGGGCCGCGTGGCTGCAGCCGATCCCCACCGACCGCCCGATCCGCCGCATGTCGGCGCTGAAGACCGAATACCGCCGCATTCGCGAACTGCGTCGTGAACAGATGCAGCCCGAGTACGAACGCCGTCTGGCGACGGCCGGTGAGGAAGCGGCCGAGGCCTGGCGCCAGGAAACGCTGAAGAACATCGCCCGGCGCGACCTGCGCGACCTGCGGGCACGCCTGGAGCGCTGACGCGGCGCACGCGCCCGGTCGGGGCGCCCTGCGCTGATGCGTCAGCGCTGGATATCCGGCGCCGCGTCCGTGGCGGCCGACTGCGCCACCGCTGCGTTCGCATCGGCATGATCGTCGGCGTCGGCATCGAGGCCGGCGTCGGCGTCGTTCTCGCCCGGGGACAGCGCGAGTTCGACCAGGATCGGAAAGTGGTCCGAGCCGATGTCCGGCAGCCGCTGCATGCGCACCAGCGTGAAGTGCTTGCTGTGGAACAGATGGTCCAGCGGCCAGCGCAGGCCCGGCAGCTTCGCGTGGAAGGTGTTGTACATGCCGCGGCCGATGCGCGGATCGAGCAGGCCGCTGAGCTTGCGGAACAGCCGCGTGGTGCGTGACCACGCCACGTCGTTGAGGTCGCCGGCGACGATCACCGGCAGCGTCGCGTCGTGCGCGGCGCGACCGACGATCACCAGTTCCGCATCGCGATCCACCGAGCTGTCGGACTCGGTCGGACTCGGCGGGCGCGGGTGCAGGGCATGCAGGGTGATGCGCTGGCCGCCGTCGAGCGCCAGCGTCGCGTGGATCGACGGGATGTCGTCCTCGACCAGATAGCGGATTTCCGCATCGTGCAGCGGCAGGCGCGAGTACACGTGCATGCCGTAGAGATTGTCGAGCGGGCAGCGCAGCACGTGCGGCAGCGCGTCGGTCAATACTTCCAGCTGCGCTTCCCACCAGGCGTCGGTCTCGACCGCGATCAGCACGTCGGGCGTCTGCGCGCGCACCACCGCGATCAGCGGATCGGCGTTGCGGTTGGTGGTCAACACGTTGCTGGCCATCAGCCGGATGCGCACGGGCGCATCGGCCGGCGCGTCTTCGACCTCGACCCGCGCCATGCGCGTGTACGGAATGATCCACCACGCCTGCCACAGCATGCAGGCCGCATTGACGATGACGACCGCGATCGTCCACGGGTCGTCGATCGGATGGAACACGAGCTGCAGCACCAGGATCAGCGCCGACAGCAGCAACAGCTGCAGACGCGGGAAATCGAAGCCGCGGATCCACCACGCGCCGCTGCGGATGGTCGGCATCAGGGTCGCGACGGCCAGCAGTGCGGTGACTGCGGCGAAGGTGAGGGTCAGCATCATGCGTGGGGCGGCGGCGGGAGCCGCACTATGAACACGCGCGCGCTGCCATCGTGTGAACCCGGGACGCGCCGTTGCGTCGCCGCCGCTGGCCGCGGGTGGTGGCGACTGCGACCATAGCCGGCCCGGCGCGCCGCAGCCGGTGGCAACCGACGTCGGAGTTTGTCGCATGTCCCTGCGTTCGCGCATCGATCCGTTCACCCTGTTGCTGCTGGCGACCGTCGCGCTGGCGTCGCTGCTGCCGGTGCAGGGCCGTGCGGCGGCGGTCATGGACGTGGTGACGAACGTCGCGATCGCCGCGTTGTTCTTCCTGCATGGCGCGCGCCTGTCGCGCGCGGCGATCCTCGCCGGCGCGCTGCACTGGCGCCTGCATCTGACGATCCTCGCGTGCACGTTCGTGCTGTTTCCGCTGATCGGCCTGCTGGGCAGACCGCTGTCGGGCTGGCTGCTGACGCCCGAGCTCTACGTCGGCGTGCTGTTCCTGTGCGCGTTGCCATCGACCGTGCAGTCGTCGATCGCGTTCACGTCGATGGCCGGCGGCAACGTGCCTGCCGCGGTGTGCAGCGCGTCGCTGTCGAGCCTGCTCGGCGTGGCGCTGACGCCGCTGCTGATGGCGCTCCTGGTCGGCAGCGCCGAAGGTGCCATGGCGCATCCGTTCACCGCGGTCGGCAAGATCATGCTGCTTCTGCTGCTGCCCTTCGTCGCCGGACATCTGTTGCGGCCGGTCGTCGGCGGCTGGGTCGAACGCCGCCGCGCGGTGCTGCGCTGGACCGACCAGGGCACGATCCTGCTGGTGGTCTACACCGCCTTCAGCGCGTCGGTGATCGAAGGTCTGTGGCGCGAGACGCCGGTGTGGACACTGGTCGCGGTCGCGGTGGTCTGCGCGCTGTTGCTGGGCATCGCGATGCCGCTGATCATGTGGATCGCCCGCCGGCTCGGCTTCGACCGCGCCGACGAGATCTCGATCGTGTTCTGCGGTTCGAAGAAGAGTCTCGCGACCGGCCTGCCGATGGCCAAGGTGATGTTCGCCAGCGGCGGACTCGGCGCCATCGTGTTGCCGGTGATCCTGTACCACCAGATCCAGCTGATCGTCTGCGCAGTCGTGGCGCGGCGCTACGCCGAGGGCACGGCGAAGGCCGCCACGCGCTGAGTTTCTGTGGGTAAAACCGGACGCGCCCCGAGGTGCGCGCCCCGCACGACCACCGCCTCAGCGGTTCAACGCGCCCATGCCCGCTGCGGGATAGCGCGTTCCCGATGCCGCATCCGGCGGAAAAATCGCATCGATGCGGGCCAGATCGTCCTCGGTCAGATGGATGTCGAGCGCGGCGATGTTCTCGTCGAGGAAGCCGATGCGCTTGGTGCCCGGGATCGGCACCAGATCTTCGCCTTGCGACAGCACCCACGCGAGTGCGAGCTGGCCCGGGGTGACGCCGTAGTCCTGCGCGATCGCCTGCACCGATTCGACCAGCGCGAGATTGCGGTCGAAGTTCTCGCCCTGGAAGCGCGGCGAATGGCGGCGGTAGTCGTCCTCGTCGAAGTCTTCGACGTTGCGGATCGTGCCGGTCAGGAAGCCGCGGCCCAGCGGCGAATACGGCACGAAGCCGACACCGAGCTCGCGACAGGCCGTCAGGGTGCCGTTGGTCTCGGGGTCGCGCGACCACAGCGAGTACTCGCTCTGCAGCGCGGCGATCGTGTGCACCTTGGCCGCGCGCCGCAGCGTGTCGGCCGAGGCTTCGGACAGGCCCAGGTGCCGCACCTTGCCCTGTTCGACCAGCCGC
Organism: Lysobacteraceae bacterium PS02340; assembly: GCA_029959605.1. Lineage (GTDB taxonomy): Bacteria > Pseudomonadota > Gammaproteobacteria > Xanthomonadales > Xanthomonadaceae > Luteimonas > Luteimonas flava. The sequence goes on from JASCOC010000016.1 coordinate 21,874, forward strand.
GCCATCGCGCCGACGGTGTCCTCGATCGGCACTTTGGGATCCACGCGGTGCTGGTAGTACAGATCGATCGTTTCGATGTTGAGCCGCTTCAGGCTGGCCTCGCAGGCCTGCTGCACGTACTCGGGTCGACCGTTGATGCCACGCGCATGCGGATCGGACGGATCGAGCTGGATGCCGAACTTGGTCGCGATGAAGACGTCGTCGCGGCGGCCGTCGATCGCGCGGCCCACCAGTGTTTCATTCGTGTGCGGGCCGTACATGTCGGCGGTGTCGAGCAGGGTGATGCCCTGGTCCAGCGCGTGCCTGATGACGGCGATCGCGTCGGCGTCGCTGCCGCGGCCGCCGTAGAACGCGCTCATGCCCATGCAGCCGAGTCCGATTGCAGAGACGGTGGGGCCGCCGAGGCCGAGGGTGCGGGTCTTCATCGCGGGTCTCCGTCGTGAATGCGAGGGCTCACTGTGCCGGTCGGGATGGCAAGCCCGTGTCGAGATGCGCGTCGAGCGCCGTCTCCGTGGCGGCTTCGGCGCCGGGCGAGCGGGTGCTGGCGTGGTCCACCGGCGCGACCGCATGCGTCCCCGCGCGACGTGCATCGCCATCGGTCACCTCGTTGCGCACGCGCGGCAAGGCCTGCGGATGGTGGGCATCGAGAAAGGCCAGCATGCCTTCGCGCACGGCGCAGCGCAGGTCGAACAGTTCACCGGAATTGCGCGCGCTGACCAGCAGCCGCACCTCGATGGTGTGTTTGTCGGTCTCGGTGATCTGGGTCACGCAGACACGGCGGTCCCAGCGCGGATCGGCCTCGCAGATGCGCTGCAGTTCGTCGCGGATCGCCGGAATCGGCGCGCGGTGGTCGAGCCACAGGAATACCGTGCCCAGCAGCTGCGCGCTGGTGCGCGTCCAGTTCTGGAAGGGATTGGAAATGAACCACTGCAGCGGCACGACGAGACGGCGCTCGTCCCAGATGCGCACGACGACGTAGGTCGACGTGATCTCCTCGATGCGACCCCATTCGCCCTCGACGATCACCACGTCGTCGAGCCGGATCGGCTGCGCCAGCGCGATCTGCAGACCGGCGATCAGATTGCCGAACACCGGCTGCGCGGCGACGCCGGCGATCAGGCCGATGATGCCGGCCGATGCCAGCAGGCCCGCGCCGACCTGGCGCACCTGCGGAAACGTCATCAGCGCCAGCGACACGCCGATCAGCACCACGCCGGCTTGGATCACACGGCTGATCACCCGCGCCTGGGTCTGGATGCGTCGCGCGGCGAGATTGTCTTCCACGTCGACCGGATGCTCGAGCAGGATGCGTGCCTCGATCGCGCCGACGACGCGTGCGCCCAGCCAGGTCAGGCACAACATGCCGCCGATCGCGATCCAGTGGCGCAGCTGGCCGAGCAGGTCCGGATCGATCGGTGTGGCATCGAGTGCCAGCGACAGGAACAGCAGCGGCAGCGCAACCGCGGCCGGCACGGCGATGACCTGGGCGATGCGCGCACGCATGTGCTCGTGGGCACGTCGACTGGCGACGCGTGCGAGCGCACGCAGGCTCCAGTGCACGACGATGCCGAGGATCAACGCAACCAGCAGCGGCCACGCGATGGCGGCGAGATGGGTCCATTCGGAGGACATGGCGGTCTCGTCGACGGCGGGTCAGTGTGCGGCGACGCGGGTCCACGCATCGTTAATCGATGGTGCCGACGCGTCGGGCTCGCCGTGCGGATCACACTGCGCGATCCCGCGACGAGCGACGCCGCGCGGCCTGAAGGACGCCACGGTCGGACGGCTCAGGCGGCGGGGTGATCCGATGTGGCGCGTCGCACGGTGCGCAGCAATGCGATGACGAGACACATGCCGACCACCAGATACGGCAGCCCGCTCGGCACCCACATCAGCAGCCCGGCGAGCTGCTGGTCGCGCAGCGCATCGAGGCCGGCGAGCAGGGCGCGATCGGTGTAGGCCGGATACAGCAGCCGCGGCGAAAACGTCAGCAGCGCGCCGAGGAACCCCATCAGCATCATCGCGGTGACCAGCGCGACGAGTGCGCCCGCGGCGCTGCCGTCGCGCGTGCGCAACCGATGCAGCACCGCGCTCCAGAACCAGAGACCGGCGAGCAGCACGCTGGCGAGCATCATCCGGTGCAGCGGTTCGCTGGCCAGCGTGGCCGAGGTCGCCGCGGGCAGATGCCACAGCCACATCGTGCCGACATGCACGAGCGTCGCGGCGCCGAGCTGTGCATGCGCCCATCTGCCGACCGGTGCGAGCACGTGTGCAAGCCATGACGAGACCGCCCTCGGCAACGCGTGGGCCGCGACCGTACCGGGCCGTGCAACCAGCAGCAGCGGCGGCGCCCACGCGAGCAGCGTCATGTGCTGCGCAACGTGTGCCGACAGCGCATAGGCCGCGAACGTGTCCAGCGGCCACACCAGTGCGAAACCCAGCGCCAGCAGGCCGGCCGCGAACGCGAGCGCGCCGCGCGCTGCGCCCGTGTTGACGGTGCCTGTAGGTGCCCGGCGCATGCGCACGAGACCTGCGGTGTACACGAGCGCCGCGAGTGAGAGCGGCAGCAGCGTCCACACCGACAGCGTCCATGCATGGCCGAGCGGCGGCGGTGGGCCGTCCGGCATCGCCGCGCCGGCCGTCGATGCGACCAGCAGCAGCGCCAGACCGGCCGTGACCGGGACGAGGGAAGCGACACCTGACATGCGACCGACCCTAGCAGCCGACGGCCGGACACCGCGTCGAGGTGCACGCGACGCCACGCGGACTTGATGCGCCTGCGCGTAGGCTGCGCGCTTCGACGATTCGTGGAGCGCCGGTGTACTTCTGGCTCAAGGTCCTGCACATCCTGGCGATGACGGTCTGGTTCACCGGCCTGTTCTTCCTGCCACGCCTGTTCGTCGCCCGACACCGCCGCGAGATCGATTCCGACCCCGCGTACTGGAACCCGGTCACCAACACGCTGTTCTTCCGGATCATGACCCCGGCGGCGCTGCTGACGATCACGTTCGGCGGCATCCTGATCGCCTGGAATCCCAGCGGTGCCTGGCTGGTGCTGAAGCTCGTCGTGGTCGCGGCGGCGGTGCTGTTGCATCTGTACATGGGGCTGCTGCTCTACGAACTGGGTCACGACCGCTGCCGGCATGGGCCGACGTTCTTCCGCGTCATCGGCTGGGTGCCGCTGGTGTTGTTGTTGCTGATCGCCGGATTGACCGGCGCGAAGCCGCAGACGATTGGCGATCTGCCGGCGCCGCCATCGCGCAATGTGGATGTGGAGGATGTGGTGCCCGGGCTCGAGGACGAGGCCGCGAGGCCGTAGCGCTTTGCTCTGCTCTTGATTCGCTCTTGCACTTCCTGAGAACGGAACGCGACACGCAGCTGCGTACCCGGAGGGCGCCGCCCATGGATGGGCGGCGTTTTCCGACCGAGGCAAGATGCCGAGTCGGAAAATCCCGGTGCACGACAAGCCGCGGGCTTCGGACCTGTCGGGGAGACGTTTTTCTTTGGTTCCGTTTCTTTTGGGGTCCACCAAAAGAAATGAACTCGGCCGCGCCAGCGGACGAAAGCGTTTGATCTGGTGTTTGCTTGTGCCTCCGGCGAGAGGAGCAAAGTCAAACGCTTCCACTCGCCTTGCGGCGAGCGAGTTCATTTCTTCTGCTGGCCCCACGCACGCAGTGCGAACGGCGCAGCCGGCCCCGAAGGGGCGAGTATCGAAGATGCGAGTCAAAGAAACGGAACCAAAGAAAAGGGCCAGCCCCGAGGGAGCAAATCCGGCCAGTCATTCGTTCCGGGATTTTTCGACTCGCCATCCTGGCTCGGTCGAAAAATGCCGCATATCCATGTGCCGCGCCCGATGGGTCTGCGCACATGCGGCCAGAGCGTTACGGACGTCAAAAGTAGGGGCGAACATCAAGGGCGAAGCAAACAGCAGAAGCGAACGCGAAACCTCAACCCTATTCCGCCGGCGGCTTCTCCACCGCATCCCGCCCACTGTCCGCCTCCGTCTCCTCATCCCCATACACACCCACGCCATGCCGGAAGCTCAACGTGCCGCCGAGCCAACCGGCGACGCCCACCAGCACCGCCATCGTCGCCGACGACAGCAGGCCCCACGGCCACACCGCCTCCGTGTGACCGGGCAGTCGCAGCCACACGCCGAGCGCCGCCATCGCCAGGACCATCACCGCGACGATGAAGTGGTTCCATGCCGAGACGTGCCGGCGCACGACACGGATCGACATCATGTCGATCGTGCCGACGATGCCGGCCAGCACGCCGAAACCGAGGCCGCCGACGTTGAACCAGAACGAGAGTTCGGCCCAGAACGGCGCGCCGAGCCAGAGGTAGAGGATGTCGGTGACCACGACCATCGACAGGAACGCGATGGGGAACGTCACCAGCATCGGATGGATGGGGTGCTTGGCGATCGCCAGCACGCTTTCCACGGTGTGGCTCTGCGTATCGGGAACGGGTTGGCGTAGGTCCTTGCGCATCGAAAATCCGGGTCAGGCGCAGGTCGGCAGCAGCGCGACCGGCAGGGCGGTGAAGGCGACGCCGATGGCGGCGATCAGGGCGACGAGCGCCGACAGTGCGGTGAGGAAGCGCAGGCGCGCGGTTTCGGTACGGCCATCGGTCTGTGCGCGTGCGATGCGCCAGGCACGCAGTGCGCGCGCGCCGAACAGGGCGATGACACCCAGCGCGAGTACGGTCAGCGCCCACAGCACCCAGGTCATCGTCTCCAGGCCCGCAACCGGCGCGCGCCACAAGGCGCGTGCACAGGCGAGCCCCTGCAGGCTGTAGACCACGACGAAGTGCAGCGCCCACACCACCAGCGGCATGGACATGCGGGTCAGTCCGATGGGCAGCGTCGCGCTCATGCGAACCTCGGGAACAGGTGCAGCAGCGCCCAGACGATCAGGCCCTGCGCCACGACATAGCGCCAGAAGCCGGTCGCGATGCGCGCCTCGAGACTGCGCACCGCATCGACATGGCCGCGATGGATGCGCAGCGCGACGAAGCCGGCGATCAGCACCGCGACCGCGATGTGCAGCGCTTGGAATCCCGCCAGTGTCCACACCACCGAACCGTAGGCATGCCGCTGCGGCGCACCGACGGCCTCGGCGATCGCCGGCAACTGCAGGGCGAGGCAGGAAATGGCGGACAGGATCGCCAACGCGCTCCACATCACGGCAGCGCGGGCATGCCCGGCACGCAGGGCGATCGGCATGCGCCACGCGCCGACACCGGCCGCCAGCAGTGCACCAAGCGCGGCGAGCATCGGCGTCGATGCCGTCAGCGTGGCGCCGCCGCCGGGCCAGGCCGGCGCGTTGAGCCACAGATAGAAGTAGGCGAACACCAGCGAGGCGAACAGCGAGCCGACGATCATCAGCGTGCCGACCAGTGCCCACCAGCCCGGCGCGTTACGTGCCATTGCCTGTGTGGGCAGGCGCAGGCCTGGCGCCACTTCGATCTCGAGCGGGGTTTCGCGGCCGTTGACCGTCCACAGCCAACGCAGGAACAGGCCGATCAGCGGCAGCAGCATCAGGATCGACAGCCAGTACTGCGACGTGATGAAACCGCCGAGCAGGACCGCGATCGTCAATGCCGCGAACAGCGGGAACCAGGTCGAGTTCGACAGCCGGATCGCCTGTTCGGGCTGCGCGGACTGGATGCCGGTGCCGAGGATCCAGCGACGGCCTTCGATGGCCTCGCCCAGCAGACCATCGGTCCGCCGCGTCGCCTCGACCACGCCCGGGTCGTGCCACAGCGGATTGCGATCGTCGACGACCGGGATCGAGGCGAAGTTGTACTTGGGCGCCGGGTGCGGCAAGGCCCATTCCAGCGTGCCGGCCTGCCAGGGATTCTCGGTGCCGCGACGGCCGAGGCGGAAGCACAGCGCCACGTCGATCAGGATCGCGATGATGCCGACCGCGAGCACGAAGCCCGCCGCCGTCGACAGCAGGTTGAGCCACTGCACGCCGAGCTCCATCGCGTAGCTGTCCACGCGGCGCGGCATGCCGACCAGGCCGGTGATGTGCATCGGCAGGAACGCCAGATGGAAACCGATGAACACCAGCCAGAAACCGCTGCGGCTCAGCGATTCGGACGGCATGCGTCCGCTCGCCAGCGGCAGCCAGTAGTACAGCCCGGCGAACATCGGGAACATCATCCCGCCGATCAGCACGTAGTGCAGATGGGCGACGACGAAATGCGTGTCGTGCGCCTGCCAGTCGAACGGCACGAACGCGAGCATGACCCCGGTCAGGCCCCCGCAGACGAAGGTGATGAAGAAACCGATGATGTAGAGCATCGGCACGCGCAGCCAGGGTTTGCCGGCCCATAGCGTGGCGATCCACGCGAAGATCTGGATGCCCGTCGGAATCGCGACCGCCATGCTCGCCGCGCTGAAGAATGCCAGCGCCAGCAGCGGAATGCCGACCGCGAACATGTGGTGCACCCACAGGCCGAAACTCAGGAATCCGGTCGCGACCAGCGCCAGAACGACCCAGGTGTAACCCACGATCGGACGGCGCGCGAAGGTCGGCACGATCGTCGACACCACGCCCGCCGCCGGCAGGAAGATGATGTAGACCTCGGGGTGGCCGAACAGCCAGAACAGGTGCTGCCAGAGCAGCGGATCGCCGCCGCGCGCGACTTCGAAGAACGCGAAGTCGAACGCGCGTTGGATCTCCAGCAACAGGCTGGCGAGGATCAGCGGCGGAAACCCGAACGCGATCATGAAGGCGGTGACCAGCACCGCCCACGCGAACAGCGGCATGCGGGTGAGGTCCATGCCCGGCGCGCGGGTGATCAGGATCGCGACGATCAGTTCGACGGCCGCGGTGACCGCCGCGATCTCGGCGAAGGTCACACCGATCAGCCAGAAATCCGCGCCCTTGCCCGGCGAATACGTCGAATCGGTCAGCGGCGTGTACATGAACCAGCCGCCGTCGGGCACGCTGCCGAAGATGAAACTCGAATACAGGAAGATGCCGCCGAACAGGTAGCACCACCAGCCGAACGCCGACAGCCGCGGGAACGGCAGGTCGCGCGTGCCGAGCATCTTCGGGATGAGGTACATCGCGAAGCCTTCCATGATCGGCACCGCGAACAGGAACATCATCGTCGTGCCATGCATGGTCACGAACTGCGCATAGCGTTCGGGGTCGAGCACGTTCAGGCCCGGCCACGACAGCTGCAGGCGGATGAACATCGACAGCATGCCGCCGATCAGCAGGAACACCAGGCCGGTGACGATGAAGCGCAGCGCGATCGTCGTGTGGTTGACCGCGGTCAGCTGACCGACAAGACCGCGGCCGTTGGCCCAGACGCGTTCGAGCAGGGCGATGCGTTCGGCGTGACGCAGCTGGTCGCCGGGCGTGGGAATCGTGTGGTCGGGGGTCAGGCTGCTCACAGCACGTCCTCGGATGCGCCGTGACGCGGGGGTGCGCGGCCGGCGGGATGACCGGGCGCGGGGGCTTCGATGGCGGGAGCAGGCTCGCGTGCGGCCAACCAGTCCCCGATCGCGTCGGCCTCCATCACGCGCACCGGAAACACCATGCGCGCGTGTTCAAGGCCGCAGAATTCCGCGCACTGGCCGCGCATCGGCGTGGCCTGGTCGGCGCGCAGGCGCAAGGTATTCACGCGGCCGGGAATCGCATCCATCTTGCCGCCGAGGCGCGGGATCCAGAAGCTGTGGATCACGTCGTCGCTGGTGATGCGGTACTCGACCATCGCACCCAGCGGCACGGCCAGCTCGTCGACGCTTTCGCCGATCACCTGGCCATCGGCGTCGCGATACCGGAAATGCCACTGCCATTGCCGCGCAGTCACTTCGACCACCGCATCGGGTTCAACACCGACGCCGGTCACGCGTGCGCTGGTCAGGCTGCCGTAGACCAGCAGCGCGGCGAGCACGACGGTCGGAAACGCGAGCCCGCCCCAGACCACCAGACGCTCGGGCCGGCGCAACGTGCTGTCGGCGTCGCGACGTCGCACGGCCAGCCACAGCAGCACCAGCACCAGTGCCCAGACACCCGTGAACGCACCGGCCATCAGCCACCAGCCGCGCGCGATTTCCGCAGCGGCCGGGCCGGCGGGATCCAGCGCGGATTGCGGACCCGCGCAGGCGGTGACGAGCGCCGCGAGGGCGGCGACGGTGAGAACGCCAGCGATGCGGCGGAGCCGGTTCGTGATGTCGATTGCTGCAGCCCCGTCGTGCATGTACAGGTCCTGCCGGTCGACAGGCCCGCGGCCACGCTACCGATCGGCGCGGCCACGCTCCGTGAATGCGTCATCACGACGCGGTCTTGGCGAACCCCTCACGACGGCGGCGCCCGCCACGCCGCAGTCTCATGGATTGAGACACTTTGCAGGCATCGTAGGCGCGTGAACCTGACCGACAAGCTCGCGATCCTCGCCGACGCCGCCAAATACGACGCCTCCTGCGCGTCGAGCGGTGCGAACAAGCGCGATTCGTCGAAGACCGGCGGCATCGGCAGTACCGAGGGCATGGGCATCTGTCACTCGTACACGCCCGACGGTCGCTGCGTGTCGCTGCTGAAGATCCTGCTGACCAACTTCTGCGTGTTCGATTGCGCGTATTGCGTCAATCGCGTGTCGAGCAATGTGCGCCGCGCGCGCTTCACGCCTGAAGAGGTCGTGACGCTGACGCTGGATTTCTACAAGCGCAACTACATCGAAGGTCTGTTCCTCTCCAGCGGCATCATCCGCAGCGGCGACTACACGATGGAGCAGATGGTCGAGGTCGCGCGCAGCCTGCGCGAGGACCATCGCTTCGCCGGCTACATCCACCTCAAGACGATTCCCGATGCCGCGCCCGAACTGCTGGCCGCGGCCGGGCGCTATGCCGACCGCCTGAGCATCAACATCGAACTGCCGACCGAGGCCGGCATGACCGCGCTGGCACCGGAGAAGACCCATGCCGGCATCCACGGCGCGATGGGCGAACTCAAGTGGCGCATCGACGAAGACAAGGACGCGCGTCGGGTTAAGCGCCAGGCGGTGACGGTGCGCCGCGTCAAGGCGCCGCGGTTCGCGCCGGCGGGGCAGAGCACGCAGATGATCGTCGGCGCCGATTCGGCCGACGACCGCAGCATCCTGGAAACCAGCAACCGCATGTACGGCACCTACCGGATGCGGCGGGTGTACTACTCGGCCTTCAGCCCGATCCCCGATGCCGCGAAGAACCTGCCGCTGCAGTCGCCGCCGCTGCTGCGCGAGCACAGGCTGTATCAGGCCGACTGGCTGCTGCGCTTCTACGGTTTCGATGTCGACGAGATCACGCCGGATGCGACGAGTGCCGAGGACGTGGACGCCGAGACGCCCGGCATGCTCGATCTCGACGTCGACCCGAAGCTGGCTTGGGCGCTGCGCAACCCGACGCGCTTTCCCGTCGACATCAACCGCGCGCCACGCGAAATGCTGCTGCGCGTGCCGGGCTTGGGCACGCGCAACGTCGAGCGCATCATTTCCGCGCGCCCGCACGGCGCGCTGCGCCTCGGCGATCTCGCCCGTCTGCGCGTGCCGCTGAAGAAGATCATGCCGTTCGTGATCACCCCAGGCCATCATCCGCGCCAGCGTCTCGACGACCCTGCGCGGCTGCGCGCCGAACTCGCCCCGCAGCCGCGGCAGGCGAGTCTGTTCTGAGTCGCGTCGCTGCCATGACGGATCGCGCCGGATCGCTGAGCGCTGAGCTTCCGTGAGCGCCGCGCCCGCCCACGCGCGCGTCACCGCGAGAATCGACCCGCCCTGGGACGCCCACGCCTGGCGTGCCGCCGCGCGTGCTGCCCTGTGCGCCGGCCTGCCACCCGAACGACTCGACTGGAGCGGCGGCGCCCAGGGCTCATTGCTCGGCGGGCTTGATCTCGCGTCGCTGCCCGCGCACCGCACCGCTCCGCGCGTGCCGTCCGAATTCCTGTCGCTGGCCGGCGCCGTGCTCTGCAACCGGGCCGAGGACCGGCACGGTCTGCTGTACCGCATGCTCTGGCGCATCGCCGAAGGCGAGCGTGCGTTGCTGCAACGTGCGTCCGATCCCGACGTGCATCGCGCGACCACGATGGCGCAGGCCGTGCGCCGCGACAGCCACAAGATGAAGGCCTTCGTGCGCTTCCGCGAAGTGCCCGGCGACACCGACCGCTACATCGCCTGGTTCGAACCGGATCACCACATCGTCGATCGCGTCGCGCCGTTCTTCGCGCGCCGCTTCGCCGGCATGCGCTGGGCGATCGTGACGCCGTACCGCACGGCGATCTGGGATGGCGAGGCGCTCGCGTTCTCCGACGGCGGTGTGCGCGCCGATGCGCCGTCCGAAGACGCGCGCGAAGATCTGTGGCGCACCTATTACGCGAACATCTTCAATCCGGCGCGGCTCAACACCACGATGATGCGCGCCGAGATGCCGCAGAAATACTGGAAGCATCTGCCGGAAGCCGCGCTCCTGCCCGATCTCGTCCGCGATGCCGGCCTGCGCGTGCGGGAGATGGCCGAACGCGAACACGAAGCGCCGCGTCGCCGCATTCCGGCAGCGCCGGCGCCGGCGCCGGTCGTGGCCGGCACGCTCGAGGCATTGCGCGAGTCCGCACGTGATTGCCGGCGCTGTCCGCTGTGGCAACCGGCGACGCAGACCGTCTTCGGTGAGGGGCCGTCCAGCGCACGCACGATGATCGTCGGCGAACAGCCGGGCGATGAAGAGGATCTGTCCGGGCGTCCGTTCGTCGGTCCCGCGGGGCGTCTGTTCTCGCGCGCGCTGGACGAGCTCGGCATCGACCGCAGCACTCTGTATCTGACCAATGCGGTCAAGCATTTCCGCTTCGAACCGCGCGGCAAGCGCCGCCTCCACAAGCGGCCGGATGTCGCCCACATCGAAGCCTGCAACGGCTGGCTGCGCGCGGAGATCGCGCAGGTCAAACCCGAGCGCATCGTCTGCCTCGGTGCGAGCGCGGCACGCGCGGTGTTCGGTCCCGGCGTGCGTCTGACCGAGGAGCGCGGCATCTGGCGCACGCGCGACGATGGCGTGCGCGCATTCGCCACCGTGCATCCCTCTTGGGTGCTGCGGCAGGGCGATCCGCAGGCCCAGGCGGCGGCCTACGCCGGCTTCGTCGACGACCTGCGCCAGCTGCTCGCGGCCTGATCGCACGATCCCGCGAACCGTGTCATCGCGCGGCCCTGCGTGAACGGATCCTGCCCCGCGCCACGCCCGTTCACCTGCATTTCGCGGCCATCGCCGAACACTCCGCGCACCCCAAACGCAGGAGCGTCACGATGCAGCACACCACCGCCATCCGTGGCCTTGTTCTGGCCCTCTCGCTCGCCACTGGCGCCGCCGTCGCCCAGGACGCCATGACCAGCACCCAGGTGCGCGCCGCACTGACCGAAGGCGGCTACACCGACATCCACGACGTCGAATTCAAGGACGGCGTGTGGAAGGCCGACGTCACCGACGCCAACGGCACCAAGATCGACGTGCGTCTGGACCCGGCCACCGGCCGCGTCTATCCGGAGACCGCAGGCGCGACCAGCCTCGGTGAGGCCGACATCCGCGCCAAGCTGACCGCCGGCGGCTTCACCCGCATCGAAGACGTCAAGTTCGACGACGGCATGTGGGAGGCCGAGGCCGACAACGCGCAGGGCCAGCGCATGGATCTGAAGATCGATCCGCAGGACGGTCGCATCGTCAGCCAGTCGCGCGACTGATTCTTCGCCCCGCGTCACCCGAACGCCCGGTTCCGGCCGGGCGTTCTGCTGTCCGGAATCCGGACGGCGCGTCAGTCGCGGGCGTGATCCGGAATCGGCACGTCGTGCGGCATCTCGTCGCGTACGCAGTTCGCCGCGTCCTTGGGCGCGTCCGCGTTGGCATCGACGCAACGCGCGGCGATCATCGCCCAGCGCGACACCGCATCCTCGCGGTTGGACAGCGCATCGGTCGCGACCATCCAGCGCGCGATATCGACCAGGCGCGCACGTTCGTCGAGCGAGGACACCGCATCGATCGCCGCAGTGCTGACGATGAAGCTGTGCGCGAAGGCGGCGGTCGCCCGCTCGGTCGAGACGTCCGGCGCCGCGAGGCCGCCGGGCGTTTCGAGCAGCGCATGCAGGCCGATCGCCTCGCGCGCCTTGAGATCGCCGGCCGAGCCGATGCTCATGCGCAGCAGCACGGTCGCGCTGAGGGCGCCAATGAAGATGCCGATCATCAGGACGAACACGGCGCCCACCAGCAGGGGGCCACGCGGACGTGGCGCCTCGATGTCGTCATGGGAAGTTTGTTGCACGCGAACACTCCGTCGCCGACCGGTTGCCGGCGGCGGCATAGGCTAGCGCAGCGGGATGGCGATGCGCGGGTCCGGGGTGCGACCGATCAGCGCAGCCAGCCCGCGAGTTCCTCGCGGCTCAGGCGACCGTCGCGGTTGCTGTCGATCGCATTGAACTCCGCGTCGAGTGTCGGGTGCGGCTTGGCTTCGGCCCGGCTGATGTAGCCGTCGCCATTCACGTCGAGGGCGGCGAAGTCGACGCGGTACTGGTCGGCCTGCCCGGAGCGCGGCTCGTAGGACCGGACGATGACCTGGCGGCCGTCGTCGCGGTCCATGGTGACCACACCGGTCTGCCGACCGGATTGCGACGACACGCTGGGCTGCGCATCGGCCTGCTGCAGCGGCGAGGTCGTGACCTGGGCGAAGGCGGGCGCGGCGGCGAGCGCGAGCAGGCCGACGACGATGGATGAGCGGATCATGGAACCCCCTGTGACGTGTCCTGGGGCGACAGGGTCGCAACGTGCGCCCGCATGACGCGTGAACGCGCCGGCGACGGATTCAGCGGTGGCGCAGGCGCAGCATGACGGTCTGGATCGCCAGCACCACGCCGATGCCCAGCGCGACCCAGGCGGACGTCACCGCGCCGGTGAGCGGCCATTCGGTCTGCTTGAACCACACCGCGAACAGGCCCCACAGCGCGATCGCCAGATAGGCGATGTTGCCGCGCATGCGCAGGTTGAGCACGAGCAGCACGACGGCCGAGATCGCCCACAGCGCGAGGCTCCAGCCGAGCATGCGGCTGGTCGACAGCAGCTCGTAGGCGACGATCGTCTGCGCCACGTTGAGGAAGGCCGCCAGCGAAAGCCAGCCGGCATGGATCGACAGCGCCAGCCAGGCCAGCCGGTAGCGGCTCGCATTGCCGGGACGCGACAGCTGGACGGCGCACCAGGCCAGACTCATCAGCGCGCCGAAGATCACCACCACGCAGGCCCAGAACAGCCCGGCGGAGAACAGCGGCATCCAGATCGCGGTGAGAAAGAAACCGAGCGCGGCGACGGGTGCGATGCGGCCGAGCAGGGGGTCGGTGCGGCGCGTGCCGGTCGTCTGCCAGATCGCATAGAGCAGATCGAGCAGGAAGATCAGGCCCCAGACCGAGAACGCGTAGCCGGCTGCGACCAGCAGCGTGGGATAGCGGTCGGAGATCGTGCCCTGGTCGGGCCCGAAGACACCGGTCTGCGACAGCCAGGCGATGACCGGCATCGCGATCGAACACAGCAGGACGAGCAGGCGCATGGCGGTGTTTTCCGGCGGGAACCGGCGCGGATGCTCGCATCGGGGGCGTGAGGGTGTCGTGGCAGTGCGAGATGAGCGGGGCCGGTGCATCTGCCCTCCCCTGTGTACGGGGAAGGGTTGGGTGGGAGCGAATGGTCAGGGGGCAACTGCGGGTGTCGTTCCCTCACCCCACCACTTGCGTTGCAGGTGGCCCCTCTCCCTCAGGGAGAGAGACACCGGTGCATGCCACCTTCGGCACAAGGGCATCACATGCCGCTATGCCGCAGCAACGCCGCGATATCCGGATCGCGGCCACGGAACGCGCGGAAGTTCTCGATCGCATCCCGGCTGCCACCGCGCGACAGCACTTCCTCGCGGAAGCGCCGGCCGGTCTCGGAAAGCTGGTCGGTCGCTTCCTCGAACGCCGCATACGCATCCGCGCTCAGCACTTCGGCCCACTTGTAGCTGTAGTAACCGGCCGCGTAGCCGCCCGCGAAGATGTGGCTGAACTGGTTCGGGAACCGGTGCCAGTCCGGCGTGCGGGTCACGGCGACCTCGTCGCGCACGCGTTCGAGCAGCGCCAGCACGTCGTCGCGGCCGGCGTCGAAATCCGAATGCAGCAGCATGTCGAACAGCGAGAACTCGATCTGCCGCAGCGTCTGCAACCCGCTCTGGAAATTGCGCGCGGCGCGCATGCGGTCGAAGAGGTCGCGCGGCAGCGGTTCGCCGGTGTCGATGTGCGCGGTCATCGCCTGCACGCGGTCCCATTCCCAGCAGAAGTTCTCCATGAACTGGCTCGGCAGTTCCACCGCGTCCCACTCCACGCCGTTGATGCCGGCGATCGGCAGTGCGTCCACCTGGGTCAGCAACTGGTGCAGGCCGTGGCCCATCTCGTGGAACAGCGTGGTGACTTCGCCGTGGGTGAAGGTCGCCGGGCGGCCGCCGGTGCCGCGGCCGAAGTTGCAGACCAGATAGACCAGCGGCGTCTGCACGCCGTCGGCGGTCGCGCGGCGGTTGCGGCAGTCGTCCATCCACGCGCCGCCGCGCTTGCCCTCGCGGGCATAGAGATCGAGATAGAACTGCCCGACCAGGGCGCCGTCGGTATCGACCAGGCGATAGAAGCGCGCATCCTCGTGCCACACCGGTGCGTCGTCGCGTTCGACGCGCAGGCCGTACAGCGACCGGATGACGTCGAACAGGCCGGCCAGCACGCGGTCCTCGGTGAAGTAGCGCTTCACCGTCTGCGCCGAGTAGTCGTAGCGCGCCTGGCGCAGGCGGTCGCTGGCGAACGACATGTCCCAGGGTTCGAGCGACGGAATGCCGAGCTGCTCGCGCGCGAAGTCCGCCAGTTGTTCGCGGTCCTGCTCGGCGTGCGGGCGTGCTCGCGCGGCGAGATCGCGCAGGAAGTCCAGCACCGCGTCGGGCGCGGTCGCCATCTTGGTCGCAAGCGACAGTTCGGCATAGTTCGCGTGGCCGAGCAGACGGGCTTTTTCCTCGCGCAGCGCAAGGATGCGGGCGATCAGCGGTCCGTTGTCGAGCGCCTCGGGGCCGGACTCGGAGGCGCGCAGGCCATAGGCGCGATAGAAACGCTCGCGCAGTGCGCGATTGGTCGCATAGGTCTGGATCGGCAGATAGGACGGCATCTGCAGCGTCAGCTTCCAGCCTTCGCGCCCGTCGCGTTCGGCCGCGGCGCGTGCGGCGGCGAGCGTTTCCTCGGGCAGGCCGTCGAGTTCGGCGAGGTCTTCGACGTACACCGCGAAGGCGTCCGTCGCGTCCAGCACGTGCTCGGAGAACTCGGACGACAGGGTCGCCAGTGCCTGCTGGATGTCGGAAAAGCGCGTGCGCGCGGCATCGTCGAGCGCAGCGCCGCCGAGCCGGAAATCGCGCAGTGCATGCGCGAGCACGCGTCGCTGCAGATCGTCCAGGCCCAATGCGTCGGCCTGGTCCGACAGCGCCTGGTAGGCCGCGAACAGGGCCTGGTCCTGCCCCAGCGCACTGAAGAAGCGCGTCACCTTCGGCAGCGCGGCGTTGTAGGCCTCGCGCATCGCGGGCGTGTTGACCACCGCATTGAGGTGGCCGACCTGGTTCCAGGCCCGGCCCAGACGCTCGGTGGCGTCCTCCAGCGGCGCGACCACGCTGTCCCAGGTCACCGGCTGCGCACGCCCGGCGAGCGCCAGCGCGGCTTCGGCCTCGGCGACCAGCGCGTCGATCGCGGGCTGCACGTGCGCCGGTTCGATCTCGTCGAAGCGCGGCAGGCCGGTCTGATCGAGCAGCGGGTTGTCCATCGTGCGGCCATCGAGCGGAGGAGGGAGCCCGATTCTAGGCACGCCCGGATGCACGGCCCGTGTGTGCGCACCGCGTGGCGGCTTCGGCGCTATGGTGGCGGCCTCGTCCCGCGCCGCGTCCGTAATGCATTCGATCGAAGTCGTCTTGGTAATGCTGCTGGCCGTGGTCGCCAGCGGTTACCTGACCCGCGTGTTGCCGCGCTGGCTGCCGCTGCCGTTGCCGCTGGTGCAGATCGCGCTGGGCGCGACGATCGCCGGCGTGTTCGGCCAGGGCGTCACCCTCGATCCGCACCTGTTCTTCGTGCTGTTCCTGCCGCCGCTGCTGTTTCTTGACGGTTGGCGGATTCCCAAGAGCGGCCTGTTCCGCGACCGCGGGCTGATCCTGCAGCTGGCGCTGGGCCTGGTGGTGTTCACGGTCATCGGCGCGGGCCTGCTGATCCACTGGATGATTCCGGTGATGCCGCTGGCGGTTGCGTTCGCGCTCGCCGCGATCCTGTCGCCGACCGATCCGGTGGCGGTGTCGTCGATCGCCGCGCGCGCGCCTATTCCGAAGCGCGTGATGCACATCCTCGAAGGCGAATCGCTGCTCAACGACGCGTCCGGCCTGGTGTGTTTCCGCTTCGCCGTCGCCGCGGCGCTGACCGGGACGTTCTCGCTGATGTCGGCGTCGCTGACCTTCCTGTGGCTGGCGCTGGCGGGCGTCGCGGTGGGCGTGCTGCTGACGATCGGCATCAACCGCGGCCATGCGATGGTCTCGCGCGTGTTCGGCGAGGAGGCCGGCACGCCGATCCTGATCAGCCTGCTCACCCCGTTCGGTGCGTATCTGCTGGCCGAGCAGGTGGGCGCCTCGGGGATTCTCGCCGCGGTCGCCGCCGGCGTGACGATGAGCTACGTCGAACTCAGCGGCCGCGCGCTGGCGACCACGCGCGTGCAGCGCGCCGCGGTGTGGGACACGGTGCAGTTCTCGCTCAACGGCATCATCTTCGTGCTGCTGGGCGAGCAGCTGCCGTGGATCGTCGAACGTGCGGTGAGCTCGGTGCGCGAGGCCGGCCACGTCGATCCGTGGTGGCTGGCGGTCTACGTGTTCGCGATCTACGGCGGCCTGTTCGCGCTGCGCTTCGCATGGGTCTGGGTCTCGCTGCGGATCGGTCTGTACCGCAGCGGTCGCCACGACACCCGGCCGCGTGTGCGCCTGGTCGCGGCGATATCGCTGGCCGGCGTGCGCGGCGCGATCACCCTCGCCGGTGTGCTGACCCTGCCGCTGCTGCTCGACGACGGCACGCCGTTCCCGACCCGTGATCTGGCGATCTTCCTCGCCGCCGCGGTGATCATCCTGTCGCTGCTGCTCGGCAGTTTCGTGCTGCCGCGCCTGCTGCGCGGTCTCGAAGTGCCGGAGGAGGACGAGGACGACCGCGAACTCGATCGCGCCCGCCACGAGGCCGCGATTGCTGCCGTGGCCGCGGTAGAGCGCGCGCAGCACGCGTTACCTGCCGCGCAGGCCAATCCCGACCTCTATGCCAGCGCGGCGGTGCGGGTCATGGCCTTGTACGAGGAGCGGCTGCGTCGCGACGGCACGCTGGGTGTGGACGCAGCCGAACTGCGACGCGCCGACGATGCCGAGCGTGCGCTGCGCCTGGCCGGCGTGCACGCCGAGCGCGAACGCATCTACGCGCTCGCGCGGCATCGCGAGATCTCCGATGAGGTCGCACGCAAGCTGGTGCGCGATCTGGATCTGATGGAAGCGCGGTACCGGTGACCTCAAGCCTTCCCCCCGTGTGCGGGGGAGGCTTCAAAGCACACTCAGCCCGGCTGCCAGTCGAACGCCAGCGTCTCGTCGCGCGCGAAGCGCTGCAGGTGGTTCTCGATGACCGTCTGGTAGCGCTCGCTGTCTTCGGCGGTGGGCTGGGTCAGCACGATGCGCAGCGTGTCGTCTTCGACGAAGAAGTCGGCGCCGTTGTCCTCGCCCTGGAACGGAATGAAGGCGTGGCCCCCCTCGTCGTCGCGGGTGATCTCGAACTTGTGCCGCCAGTGGTTGCACAGGGAGCGCAACAGGCGCGGGGCATCGTTGGACGCGGTGGTCGCGGTGGTGGTGATCGACATCGTGGACTCCTGCGAGCGGCGCGTCGCCGCGGCCGCGAGCATAGGCCCAAGGCGATGGCGCGGTGAACCCCCGGTGGCCAACGCAGCGTTGCAATGCCGATGCCGCACACTGTGCGGCCCCGTTCCCTGCAGGTGTTCCATGGCCGAAGCTGCCGCTCCGCACGCATTTCCCTGGCCCGTGGTGCTGTTCGATCTCGACGGCACCCTCGTCGACAGCGCGTCCGACATCGCTGCGGCGGTCAACCGCCTGCTGGCCGAGCTCGGCCACGCGCAGGTTGACGAGGCCACGGTGCGCAGCTGGATCGGCGACGGCGCGCGCCAGCTGATCACATCGGCGCTGCAGCACGCCGGCGACACGCGGACGGCCGACGCGGTGATGCCGCGCTTCATGCGTCACTACGAGGACTGCCTGCTGCTCGAACCGCGCCTGTATCCCGGCGTGGCGTCGACGCTGCAGGCACTACAGGCCGCCGGGGTGCGCATGGCGGTGTGCACCAACAAGCCGGCGCAGTTCGTGCCGCCGCTGCTCGCGGCATTGGGCATCGACGGCTGTTTCGACGCGGTGCTCGGCGCCGGCGACCTGCCCGAGCGCAAGCCGCATCCGTTGCCGCTGCTGCATCTGGCGCAGGGTTTCGGCGTCGACATCACGCAGTGTCTGATGGTCGGCGATTCGGCAGCCGATGCCGGCGCGGCGATCGCGGCCGGTGCGCCGCTGGTGCTGGTCGGCTACGGCTACCGGCGCGACTTCGATCTGCATGGTTGCGGCGCGCTCGCGGTGATCGACCGGTTCGAGGAGCTGCTCGAACTGCGCTGACGCGGTCTGGTGTGAGATGGGCTTCGCTGCGCTCTACCCATCCTACGAAGCGCTGCACGCCCTCAACGCATCGCGACCAACCGCGCACGCACCTCGGCCGCGATGCGCGCGGTCTCGCGCAGCGGCGTGACATCGAACGCCGGCAGCGCATCCCCGAACGGACGGGCGCGGCCATCGGCGATCAGGCCATCGACGAAGCGCTGCGGCGCGCCGTCGAGCGGCCCGGGCGCGAACACGAACACCGGCGCACGCGTCGCGCAGGCTTCCGACAGCATGTTCACCGAGTCCGACGAACAGACGATGCGGTCCGCCCAGCCCAACAGGCCCGCATACGGATTCGCGCCGTCGCCATCGTCCGCCCAGACGCAGCCGGCGCGTCCGGCGTAACGCGCCCGCAGCGCCGCACGCACGGCCGGTGATGTGCGCCGCGACCCGGTCAGCAACAGGCTGCCGTCCCCACGCGCAACGATCGCATCGAGCCGGTCGGCCAGCGCAGCGAATGCGGCGACGTCGAAACGCCCATGCCGCGAATCGCCACCCAGCAGCACGGCGATGCGCGGGCCGGGCAGGGCGCCGATCGCAGGATGTGCATCGCGCGCGGCGGCCAGCCAGGCGTCGTCGACCGGATGCAGGCTTCCGCGCGCGACCAGTACGTTGTCGCCGCGCAGCGCATCGTGCTCGGGCACGACGACGAGATCCCAATGCCGCGGATCGATGCGTGGATCGAGGATCTGCACCGTGCGCGCGCCACGCTGCGCGGCCAGTCGCGTTGCGAGCGCAGCCTGGCGGCCGCAACCGATGGCGATGTCGGGCCCAGCGGGCAGACGCGATGCATATGTCTTTCCGAAGGCGTGTGCCGCGAACGGCAGCAGGCGCGGCGCGGCCCAGCGCCAGGGCGCATGCGGATCGAGATGCAGCGCCTCGGCCTGCGGCGACAGCGCGGCCGCGAGCGCCTCGGCCTGACGCGCGTTGCCGGCGCGCCCATCGCTGAGCGCCCAGATCCGTCCGTAATCCCGTTCTTCGCCTGGTCGACGTTCCACGTATGTGATCATCCGTTCCGGCCGACGCACGCGTCGCGCCGCCGCAGGACTCTACACTGCGGCCCTGCCTGGCCCCACCCGATCGAGGTTGCCTGATGACCGATGTTCTGCCCGATGCCGCGCTCGACCAGCTGTTCCGCACCGCCCGCACCTACAACGGCTTCAGCGGGCAGATCAGCGACGACACGCTGCGCCAGCTCTACGATCTACTGAAGTTCGCACCGACATCGGCCAATTCGTCGCCGGCGCGCTTCGTGTTCGTGAAGTCGGCAGAAGGCAAGGCGAAGCTCGGGCCAGCGCTCTCGGAAGGCAACTACGAGAAGACGATGGCCGCGCCGGTCGTCGTGATCGTCGCCCACGACGAGGACTTCCACGAGAAGCTGCCGTTCCTGTTTCCGCACACCGATGCCAAGAGCTGGTTCGACGGTCCTCGCGAGAACCGCGAGGTGCCGGCGTTCCGCAATGGCAGCCTGCAGGGCGCGTATCTGATCCTGGCCGCGCGCGCGCTGGGTCTGGATGCCGGCCCGATGTCGGGCTTCGACAATGCCAAGGTCGACGAGGCGTTCTTCGCCGGCACCGCGATCAAGTCGAATTTCATCATCAATCTCGGCATCGGCGATCCGTCGACGATCTTCCCGCGTTCGCCGCGCCTGCCGTTCGACGAAGCCGCGCGCATCGTCTGAGTGTCATCCCGCGCGGTCGCCAGCCGGCCCCGCGGGCTTCGAATCCGTCCGTACCACCCACCACCCGCTCGAGGATCCGTCCATGCGTACCGCCCACCTGCTGCTCCCGCTTGCCGCCGCCCTTGCCCTCGCCGCCTGCGCCCAGCAGGACGCGGCGCCGGCCGACGCGACCCCGCCCGCCGCCTCCGCGCCCGCGCAGCCGGCGACCGCTGCACCGGCCGACACCGCGCCGGCCGCCGACGCCATCACCGGCGTCTCGGGCACCTACGTGCTCGATCCCAAGCACACCGACGTGATCGCGCAGTGGAGCCATTTCGGCTTCTCCAACCCGATCGCGCATTTCGGCGAGGTCTCCGGCCAGATTGTCTACAACGCCGAGAACGTCGGCGCGTCGTCGGTCGAAGTCACGCTGCCGCTGTCGGGTTTGAACTCGCACGTCGGTGATTTCGACGACCACCTGCGCAGCGCCGACTTCTTCGACGCGGCCAAGTTCCCGAACGCCACGTTCAAGAGCACCGCGGTCGAGAGCGCCGGCACCAACAAGCTCAAGGTCACCGGTGACCTGACGATCAAGGACATCACCAAGCCGGTGGTGCTGGACGTCACGATCAACAAGTTCGGCGAGCAGCCGATGGCCAAGCGCGCCGCCGCCGGTTTCGATGCCGTGGCGACGATCAAGCGCAGCGATTTCGGCGTCGGTGCGTACGCGCCGAACGTCAGCGACGAAGTCGAACTGCGCATCACCACCGAAGCCGTCGTCGCCGAGGGCGCCGCCCCGGCCGCGCCTGCCGCACAGTAAGATTCCGCGTCACGACGCCGGCGCACGGGTCTCCTGTGCGCCGGCGTTTTCGTTTCCGCGTTCCGGATCCACCGTCATGAAAGTCCATCGTCCCGCCGACCAGCGCGGCCGCACCACGCTCGGCGCCCGCACGCGCCTGTGCACGTTCTCCAGCGGCGATTTCCACGATCCCGAGTGGCTGGGGTTCGGTGCGCTGCGCCAGCTCAACGAGGAGCACCTGCCGCCCGGCGCGACCGTGCCGTCGCAGCGCGTGGCGAACATGGAGCTGCTCACCCTGATGCTCGAAGGCACGCTGGTCCGCGAGGACGTCGCGCTCGAACCCGGTGCGCTGGCCTGGACCGGCGCCGGCCACGCCAGCGACACGCCGATGGAGACCGCCGGCGTGGACGGGGCACGCGTGCTGCGCATCGCGATCCAGCCCGACCGGGTCAATCTGCCGCCCGCAACCGGCATCATCCGCGCCGCCGGCGCCGAGGGCTGGACACTGCTGGCCGCGCCCGAAGCTGAAGGAAACGGCCTGCCGATCCGCCAGCAGGCCTGGCTGCGCCTTGCGCGTCTCGCGCCCGGCGCGCATCTGGACCTGACGCTCGACGTCACGCAGCGGCACTGGCTGCAGATCCTGCGCGGT
Source organism: Lysobacteraceae bacterium PS02340 (assembly GCA_029959605.1). Lineage (GTDB taxonomy): Bacteria > Pseudomonadota > Gammaproteobacteria > Xanthomonadales > Xanthomonadaceae > Luteimonas > Luteimonas flava. The sequence goes on from JASCOC010000016.1 coordinate 43,764, forward strand.
GGCGTGACCGTCGACGGCCACGCGCTGGCGGCCGGCGATGCGCTCGGCGTCTACGTGGCCGGCATCCACGCCAACCTCATCGCCACGGCCGCGGGCGCCGAAGCGCTGCTGATCACCCTGCCGGGCTGAGCCCGTCCTGCACGGCCGCGCGGTAGAATGGCGGCCTCCACGTTGATGAAACCCGCCGTCATGACCGCAGCCCCGACGCAAGCCAACGCCGCCCAGCGCTACGAAGTGCGCCGCGCCGATCTGCCGCTGAGCTGCCCGCTGCCGTCGATGGCGCTGTGGAACTCGCATCCGCGCGTCTACCTGCCGATCGAAGCCGAGAACGGCGAGTCCGACTGCCCGTACTGCGGCGCGCACTTCGTCCTCGTCGACTGATCCCGGCGCGTCAGGCGCCCGCATGCGTCGACCGCTGACCGTCATCCAATTGCTGCCCGCGCTGTCGTCGGGCGGCGTCGAGCGCTCCACGATCGAGATCGCGCAGGCGCTGGTCGCGGCTGGGCACCGCGCGATCGTCGTCTCCGCCGGCGGTCGCCTCGTGCCTGCGCTGGAGGCGACCGGCGCGACCCACGTCACGCTCGACATCGGCGCGAAATCGCTCCGGGTGCTGCGGCACGTGCGACGCCTGCGCCGCCTGTTCGCCGAGACCGGCGCCGACATCGTGCACGCCCGCTCGCGCCTGCCGGCCTGGATTGGCTGGTGGGCGTTGCGCGGCATGCCCGCGGCGCGCCGTCCGCATTTCGTCACCACCATGCACGGCCTCAATTCGCCGTCGCGTTACAGCGCGATCATGGCGCGCGGCGAACGGGTGATCTGCGTGTCGGACACCGTGCGCGATTACCTGCTGCAGCATTACCCGGCGACGCCGCGCGAGCGCCTGCGGGTGATCCCGCGTGGCATCGACCCCGCGCAGTTTCCGCCCGCGCCGCACCCTGATGCGGCGGCGCGGGCCGACGTCGCCGCGCGCTGGCCGCAGCTCGGCGGTGACGGCCCGCTGTTGCTGTTGCCCGGGCGCGGCACGCGTCTGAAGGGCCATCACGATGCGATCGCGCTGCTCGCCGACCTGCGCGCCGGCGGTCTCGATGCGCGGTTGTGGATGCCCGGCGCACGCGAGGCGGGACGCGAAACCTACATCGCCGAGCTCGAACGCGAAGCGCAGGCGCTGGGCTGCGACGACGCGCTGGCGATGACCCCGCCCACCGATGCGATCGCGCACGCCTACGCGTCCAGCGATCTGGTGCTGCAACTCTCGTGCAAGCCCGAAGCCTTCGGCCGCACCGTGCTCGAGGCGCTGTCGTGCGCGCGGCCGGTAGTGGGCTGGGCGCATGGCGGCGTCGGCGAACTGCTCGCGCAGCTGCAGCCCGAAGGCGCGGTGCCACCGTTCGATCGCGCCGCGCTGGCGCAGGCCGCACGCGCGCTGGTCACGCGAGCGCCGGCGCGAGCCGGTACGATGCCCGACACGCTGCGTGCGATGCAGGAGGCGACCCTCGCGGTCTATGACGAGTTCGACGACGACAACTGAGCCGGCAAGCGGCGTGCGCGCACCGCGGCCCGTCGGCTGGCGCTGGGCGCCGCACTGGGTGCTGGCCTTCGTGATCCTGTGGCCTGCGCCCGGTTACGCCGAGGGCGTGATGGTGCTGGGCGCGCTGGCCGCGATCATCCATCTGCTCGCCGCCCGGTTCCGTGGCGGCGCGGCACTGCTGAGCGCGCCGGCGTGGGCCCTGACCAGCGTGCTGTTCTTCGCCTACTGGCTGCCGCAGCTGATCTCGGCGGTGGACTCGGTCGATGTCGGACGCGCGCTGCGTGAGGCGCTGGTCGATCTGCGTTATCTGCCGTTCCTGTGGCTGGTGGCCTCCGCGGTCGCGACGCGTCGTGGTCGGCGCATCACGCTCGGTGGGCTCGCCGTGATCGTCGCGGTGTGGACGCTCGACGGCCTGGCCGAAGTCGTGTTCGGCACCAGCCCGCTGTTCTTCGGCATCGACCAGCTCAAGCAGCTGATCAGCAACCGGCCGATGTGCACGCTCGAACAGGTCGCCGCCGCGGATCGGCTCGGCGGCGTGCTCGGCCCCTGCAACCTGAAACTCGGCGTGGTGCTGGCGAGCCTGTCGCCATTCGGTCTGTACTGGGCCGGTCGCCGCTTCGGCGCCAGTGGCTGGGTGATCGCGAGTGCGGCGATCGGCATCGTGTTGCTGTTCGCCGGATCACGCGCGTCGTGGCTGACCTATGCGCTGGTGCTGCTGCTGTCGGGCTGGCGCCTGCTCGGCTGGCGCCGCCTGCTGGCGGTGTTCGCAGCCGGTGTCGTCGTCGCCGTGGTGGCGTCACTCGTTTCGCCGCAGGTCCGCGAGCGTGTCGAGCGCACCGCGATGGGCCTCTCGACCGATGCCTCCGCCGTCGACGACGCACTCGCGGGCCGCGCCCGTATCTGGGACGCGTCGCTGTGCATGATTCGCGAGAACCCGATCAACGGTGTCGGCGCACGCGGCTTCCGCGAAGCGTTCCCCGGATGCGATCCACGTCCCGACGAGATGGCCGCCTGGGGCGACGGGCCCGCGTTCCACGCCCACCAGATCGTGCTCGAGATCGGCAGCGAGACCGGACTCATCGGTCTGCTGATGTGGCTGGCCGGCGTCGCGATGGCCTGGCGCGCCTGGCGCTTCGCCACGCCCGAGGCGCGCGAACAGGCACGCCCGGCGATGCTCGCGCTGGTGGTCACCGTGTTCCCGCTCAACACCCATCTCGCGTTCTATTCGACGTTCTGGGGCGGCTTCACGCTGCTGCTGTCGGCCCTCTACGCCGGCAGTCTGCTGGCACGCGTGGAACCGGTGCGGCCGGAAGACGGCGTGCTGCGCTGAGCGAGAGCCGTAGGACGGGTAGAGCGCAGTGAACCCCATCACGGTGATGCGCGCGCTCGCGACCACAGTCGTCGAAGCGGATGCGCGCATCTGCAGGCGATGGCCTGTCGGTTCGTGACGATGGGTGTCGCTGCGCGCAACCCGTCTTCCCAGTGGTGAAGCCTTCGCCTCAGTACAGCGCTTCACCATCCGGCTGCCGCTTGAAGCGCCGGTGGATCCACAAGTACTGGTCGGGCGCGGCACGGGCCATGTCTTCGATGCCGGCCATCACCGTCGCGGTGTCCGCGGTCGCGTCCGCGGTCGGATACGGCTCGGGCGCCGGCGACAGCGTCAGCGTGTAGCCGCCATCGTCGCGGCGCACGTGTTGGTAGAACACCACCGCCGCGCCGGACAGGCGCGCGAGCGAATGGGTCGAGGTCAGGCTGTGCGCCGGGCGGCCGAAGAACGGCACGTAGACCGCATCGCCACCGCTGGGATCCTGGTCGGGCGCGTACCACAGCAGGCCGCCGCGCTTGAGATGCCGCACCACGCCGCGTACGTCGCGCTTGGGGAACATCGCCGCGGCGTACCGCGCGCGGCCACGGCGCACCGCCCACTCCATCGCCGGCGCCGTGTGCGGGCGATACATGCCGGCCAGCGGCACGTAGTCGCACATCAGACGGCCGCAGACTTCCAGCGTGGTGAAGTGACCGGACACGACGATCACGCCGCGTCCCGCTGCGCGCGCGGCTTCGACGTGCTCGACGCCTTCGACGATCAGCCCGCGTTGCAATGGTGCGATCGAGCCCCACCAGGCACGCGCGAATTCGAACAGGCCGATGCCCAGCGCATGGAAATGGCGACGCAGCAGCGCCTCGCGCGCAGACGCATCGAGATCCGGAAAACACAGTTCGAGATTGCGCGCGGCCACGCGGCGGCGGCTCGCCAGCGCAACGCGCAACGTATTGCCGAGACCGCGACCGAGCGCGCGCTGCAGCGGCCACGGAATCCGCGCCGCGAGCGCCATCAGGCCGATGCCGATCCACGCCGGCCAATGGCGGGGCGCGAGCGGCGGGCGGGGCAGGGGCGTCGTCGACATCGGTCCATTGTAGAAGGTGGCGCCGTGCAGGCATCCGCTATCCTGTGCGGATGCGGGCCGACACCACAGAACGACTGCTGCGCGGCCTCTACTCGGCCCTGCTCATCGTGCTCGCGCCGATCACGGTCTATCACCTGATCTGGCGCGGCTTCCGGCAGTCGGCGTATCTGCTGCGCTGGGACGAGCGTTACGGCATCTATCGCACGCCGCCGCTGACCGCGCCGGTGTGGGTGCACGCGGTCTCGGTCGGCGAGGTCAACGCGGCCGCGCCGCTGATCAATGCACTGCTCGCGCGCGATCCCGCGCGTCGCCTGCTGGTCACGACGATCACGCCGACCGGTTCGGAGCGCGTACGCGCGCTGTGGGGCGATCGCGTCGAGCACGTGTATCTGCCGTATGACCTGTCGGGCGCGGTGCGGCGTTTCCTGCGCCATTTCCGCCCGCAGATCGGCCTGATCGTCGAGACGGAGCTGTGGCCGAACCTCCTGTTCTGCTGCCGCGATGCCGGCGTGCCGACGGTGATCGTCAACGCGCGGCTGTCGGCGCGTTCGCTGCGCGGTTATCGCGTGCTGCGCCCGCTGGTCGGGCGTGCGCTGCGCACGGTGCGACGCGTCGCCACGCAATCGGCCGACGACGGCAGGCGCTTCGTGAAGCTCGGTGCGCTGCGCGAGGCGGTGATCGATACCGGCAACCTGAAATTCGACATCACCCTCGACGAGGCGAAGATCGCGACGCTGGTCGCGGATTTCCGTGGCCGTGCGGGCGCGCGGCCGGTGTGGATCGCGGCGAGCACGCATCCCGAAGAGGAAGCCGCGGTCATCGACATCCACCGCCGCCTGCGCACGCGCTGGCCTGATCTGCTGCTGATCTGGGCGCCGCGCCATCCCGAGCGTTTCCGCAGCGCCATGCAGCTCGGCGTCGACGCGGGCTGGCGCGTGGCCACGCGCGCGCTGACCACCTGGCCCGATGCCGGCGACGATGTCTTCGTGCTCGACACGCTCGGCGAACTCGGCCTGTTCTTCGCCTGCGCCGATGTCGCCTTCGTCGGCGGCAGCCTGCAGGACATCGGCGGCCACAACCTGCTCGAGCCGGCCGCGGTGGGTACGCCCGTGGTCACCGGTCCGCATCTGCAGAACTTCGCCGACATCGCGAAGCAGCTCGGCCGCGCGGAGGCGCTGCGCATCGGCGCGGATGCCGACGCGGTGCACGATCACATCGCCGCGTTGCTGGCCGATGCGCACGCGCGCGAGGCGATGGCCGCGGCCGGCCGTGCGCTCGTTGCCAATGGCCGCGGCGCACTGGCGCGCACGCTGGCGCTGATCGAGTCCGATCTGCCGGTGCCGGATACGAAAACGGCGCGGATCCTGCGATCCGCGCCGTCGTCGATCTGATCGGACCGCTTACTGCGGCGGCGGAGTCGCCGCGCCGGCGCCGGTGGACGCACCGACGCTGTTGACGTCGACGGTCAGCTGGCGGTTCACGTCCTGCAGGTTGCCGATGTCCAGCGTGCCCGCGGCCTGCTCGAGCAGCAGACGGCTCTGCAGGAAGTTGTACTTCGCGAAGGCGTAGGCCTGACGCGCCGAGAACAGGTTCTGCTGGTTGATCAACACGTCGATGACGGTACGCGTACCGACTTCCAGGCCGACCTGCGAGGCCTCGTAGGCGCTGTTGGCCGAGACCAGGGCGAGACGGCGCGCCTCGACCTCGGTGATGCCGGCGACGAGGTTCTGGTAGGCGCTGCGGGTATTGCGTTCGATCGCGCGACGCTGCGCTTCGTACTGGTCGCCGGCGATGTCGCGCTGGGCGATCGACTGGCGCACGCGCGACTGGGTGATGCCACCGCTGAAGATCGGCACGGTCAGCGTCAGGCCGATGCTGTTGGTCTCGCCCTGGCGGGTCAGCGAGTCAACATTGTCCCGGCCCCAGGTATCGCTGTTGCCGTAGCTGGCGCCCAGATCGAGCGTTGGCAGGTGGGCCGACTTCGCCGCGGTCACGTTGTATTCGGAGGCTGTCACCTGATAGCGCAGCGCCTGCAATTGCGGGTTCTGGTCGATCGCGGTGGCGACCCAGGCTTCCGCGTCTCGGCCTTCCGGCAGTTGCGGGGTGAAATCGTCGGGCAGGCCGCGCAGGTCGCGGATTTCCGAGCCGGTGATCTCGGCCAGCGCCTGGTAGGCATCCTGCAGCGCGTTGCGCTGGACGATCGTGTTCGCGCGCGCGCTGTCGTACTGGGCACGGGCTTCGTGCACGTCGGTGATCGGGGCCAGGCCCACTTCGAGGCGCTTGTCGGCGAAGTCGAACTGGCGCTTGAACGCGGTCTCGGCGGCTTCGGCAGCGGCCAGCGTTTCGTTCGCGACCAGCACGTCGAAATAGGCCGCGGCGGTGCGCGTGATCAGCGAGTCGTTGTCGGCGTCGAGCTGGAAGTCGGCCGCCGTGCTCAGCGCGCGCTGCGAACGCAGCGTCGAGATCTGGCCCCAGTCGAACAGCACCTGGCCGGCATTGACGCCGTAGCTGCGCGTACGAGCGCGGCCCGACACACCGGCAACACGGCTGTCGGTCAGCGAGGCGCTGCCGTTGATCTGCGGCAGCAGTGCGCCGCGCGCCTGGACCGCGCCTTCCTTGGTCGACAGGCGCTGCGATTCGGCGATCGACAGCGTCGGGTCATTGGTACGGGCCAGCTCGTAGGTCTGGACGAGATCGGCGGCCAGCAGCGGGCTGGACGTCAGCGCGAGTGCGAGCGACAGGAACAGGGGGCGGCGGAACATGGAGGATCCTTGGACGATCAGAGAGAGAACTGCGGCACCGGCGCGGCGCCTGCGAGGTAGGTGAGTCCGGTCTCGAACAACGATTCGATGCGCGTCGCGTTGACAGCCTCGCCTTCGCGGCGCACCAGCACGGCTTCCATCGCGGGCGCGCGACCGCGGACGACGAACATGCGGCCGCCGGGACGCAGCCACTGCACGAAACGCTCCGGGATCACGTCGACCGCGCCGCACACGCAGATCGCGTCGAAGCGGCGGTCCGTGTTCCAGGTGAAGGCGTCGGCGGTGATCACCTCGACGTTCGCGATGCCCTGCGCCTGCAGACGGCCGCGGGCGGCGTCGGCGAGGTCGTCGTGGCGCTCGAGGCTGACGACGTCACGGGCCAGATAGCCGATGCACGCGGCGAGATAGCCGCTGCCGGTGCCGATCTGCAGCACTTCATCGCCCTGTTCGAGCTTCAGCGCCTGCAGCGCACGGCCTTCGACCACGGGCTTGAGCATCAGCTCGCCGTGGCCGAGCGGGAGCTCGAGGTCGGCATAGGCCAGGGCGCGGCGCGACTCGGCCACGAAGGATTCGCGCGGCACGCGCGAAATCGTTTCGAGCACGCGCGCATCGAGCACGTCCCAGGGCCGGACCTGTTGTTCCACCATCGCCGCACGGGCCTTGGCGTAGTCGATCGTCATTGTTGCGGGTTCCTTCGTTCGCCAGCCCGCAATTCTAGCGGTGCGGGGGCGGGTTCATCATCGCGGGGGTGTTGCAGTGGACGCAGTGCCGGAAGTCATCGGCCCAGACGGCATGCAGCGGGCACGTGTGACCGCGTTCAGCGACGCCCGTAGGCGCGCAGGAACATGTCCACCGAGGCTTCCAGGTGTGCGCGCCGTTGGCCGGCGCACTGGCCGGCGTCGTCGCAGTCGAACACCATGCGCTGGTGGAGGTCGCCCTTGAGCAGCACGAAGAACTGCGCCGCCGCCGTCGGCACGAGGGCCTCGTCGAGATCGAGATTGCCGGTTTCGATCCGGCGCCGGAGCATCGCCGCGAACGACGACTGCACACGCTCGGGACCGCCCTTCCAGAACCGCTGCGGCAGGCGCTTCTCGACCATCTGCGGGGTGCACAGCAGGCGGTGGCCGGCGACGGCCTCGGGCGAGGACACCATCGCGAAGAACGCCTCGGCGACTTCCAGCAGGCGCTGGCGCAGCGGCGTGGCCGGCGCGGGCTCGAACACCGAATCGGGCATCTGCTGCTCGCAGTAGCGCGCCGCGGCTTCGGTGAACAGCGTGTCCTTGTCGCCGAAATGACTGTAGACGGTCAGTTTGGACACGCCGGCCTCGGCCGCGATCTGGTCCATGCTGACGCCTTCGAAGCCCTGCTGCAGGAACATGCGCTCCGCGGCTTCGAGGATCGCCGCGCGCTTGGCCAGATCCTTCGGCCGGCCGGGACCCGCCGGTGCCTTTTCGGGCGTCGGGGCAGGGGGCAGCGAGGACGGACGCGTCGACATGGCGGGGAATACTATACCAATCAGTTCTGAAAATATACGATACGGCTCCGTATCCCCACTGCTGGACGGTCGCCATGCGCCGCCTGACCCCGATCCGCCCCTCCCGCCTCGCGCTGCCGGTGCTCGCCGTCTGCACGCTGGTCCTGGCTGCCTGCGGTGACAGCACGGCGCCCGAGCCGGCGGCGCGTCCGGTGCTCGTGGTCACGCCGGCATCGGCCGCCGACAGCGGCGCGTCCGCGTTCCCTGGCGAGATCCGCGCCCGCGAGGAAAGCGCGCTGGCGTTCCAGGTCGGCGGGCAACTGCTGCGACGCGATGTCGACGCCGGCGCGCACGTGCGGCGCGGCCAGGTGCTGGCGGAGATCGATCCCGGTGATCTGCGGCTGCAGCAGCAGTCCGCGCAGGCGCAGGTCGCCTCGGCCGAGGCGGAGTACGCGCGTACCCGCACCGATCGCGCGCGCTACGCCGCGCTCGTGGACCAGCAGCTGATCAGCCGCTCGCAGATGGACGCGCAGGACGCGGCCTACACCGCGGCGCAGGCACAGCTGCGCGCCGCCCGCGCGCAGGCGGATGTCGCCGGCAACCAGGCGGGCTACACACAACTGCGCGCACCGCGCGATGGCGTCATCGCCAGCCGTGACGCCGAAGCCGGACAGGTGGTCGCCGCGGGCCAGGCGATCTTCATGCTCGCCGGCGACGGCGGCCGCGAAGTCGCGATCGCGTTGCCGGAATCACGCATCGCCGGCTTCGCGATCGGCCAGCCGGCGCAGATCGAACTATGGAACCGGCCGGGCGTGCGCGTGCCGGGCACGATCCGCGAGATCGCCGCGGCTGCGGATCCGCAGGCGCGCACCTACGCCGCGCGCGTCGCGATCGCCGACGATGCGGTTGAAGGCCTCGAACTCGGACAGAGCGCCCGCGTGTATCTCGCCGCCGCGACATCGGACACGGATCTGCAGGTGCCGCTGACCGCGATCCAGCCGGGCGCGGATGGCGGCAAGGCGGTCTGGGTGGTCGATCGCGCGGAGGGCGTCGTGCGCTCGGTGCCGGTCGAAACCGGTCCCTACGGCGCACGCAGCGTGCCGGTGCTGTCGGGTCTCGCGGCCGATGCACTCGTGGTTGCGGCCGGCGGCCATCTGCTGCGTGAGGGCCAGCGGGTGACGCCGGTGGATCGCGAGAACCGACCTGTGCAGGTGCAGGCGGCGCAGCCGGCGGCAGCCGAATGAACCGCCTTGCATTCGCAGAGCGCGCGTCGCGCATGCGGGCGGTGCGGCAATGAGCCGTTTCAACCTCTCCGAATGGGCGCTCGGCAACCGCACGCTGGTGCTTTACATGATGCTGGTCGTCGCGGTGGCCGGCATCTTCTCGTACGGCCGCTTGGGCCAGTCCGAGGATCCGCCTTTCACCTTCAAGGCGATGGTCATCCAGACCCAGTGGCCGGGCGCGACCGCCGAGCAGGTCTCGCAGCAGGTCACCGAGCGCATCGAGCGCAAGCTGATGGAGACCGGCGACTACGAGTTCGTGAGCTCCTATTCGCGCCCGGGCGAATCGCAGATCGTGTTTCATGCGCGCGACGACATGCGCTCGGCCGACATTCCCGATCTCTGGTACCAGGTGCGCAAGAAGGTCGCCGATCTGCGTCCGTCGCTGCCGCAGGACATCGTCGGCCCGTTCTTCAACGACGAGTTCGGCGACACCTTCGGCAACATCTACGCGCTGACCGGCGAGGGCTTCGACTACGCGATCAAGAAGGACTACGCCGACCGCATCCAGCGCGAGCTGCAACTGGTCGACGATGTCGGCAAGGTCGAACTGGTCGGGCTGCAGGACGAGAAGGTCTGGATCGAGGTCAGCAATACACGCCTGGCGACGCTCGGCATTCCGATGGCGGCGGTGCAGCAGTCATTGGCGGAACAGAATGCGCTGGCGTCGGCGGGCTTCTTCGAAACCGACAGTGTGCGCGTGCAGTTGCGCGTCGATGGCCCCTTCGATTCGGTCGATGCGATCCGCGATTTTCCGATCCGCGCGGGTGATCGCACCGTGCGCCTGGGCGATATTGCGACCGTCGAGCGCGGGTTCGCCGATCCGGCCGCGCCGCGCATGCGCTTCATGGGCCAGGACGCGATCGGCATCGCGGTCGCGATGCACGAGGGCGGCGACATCCTCGAACTCGGTAAGCGTCTGGAAACCGAGTTCGCGCACCTGCAGGAGACGCTGCCGACCGGCATGGCGCTGCGCAAGGTGTCCGACCAGCCACGCGCGGTGCGCGATTCCGTCGGCGAGTTCGTCAAGGTGCTGGCCGAAGCGGTGATCATCGTGTTGCTGGTGAGCTTCGTGTCGCTGGGCCTGCGCACCGGTCTGGTGGTCGCGGTGTCGATTCCGCTGGTGCTGGCGATGACCTTCATCGCGATGGACCAGTTCGACATCGGCCTGCACAAGATCTCGCTCGGCGCGCTGGTGCTCGCGCTGGGACTGATGGTGGACGACGCGATCATCGCGGTGGAGATGATGGCCGTGCGCATGGAGCAGGGTGACAGCCGGCTCGCGGCGGCGAGCTACGCATGGACGCACACCGCGTTCCCGATGCTGACCGGCACCCTGATCACCGCGGCCGGCTTCCTGCCGATCGCGACCGCCGCGTCGAGTACCGGCGAGTACACGCGCTCGCTATTCGAAGTGGTGACGATCGCGCTGGTGGTGTCGTGGATCGCGGCGGTGCTGTTCATTCCGCTGCTCGGCGAGAAGATGCTGCCCGATCTCGCCAATCCACAGCCGCCGCGCCCCGGTTCGCTGCCCGCGCGCTGGCGCGACACGCGCAGCCGCATGGCCACGCGCTGGCCGCGGTTCGCATTCGCACTGGCGCCGAAGGATCCGCAGGCGCACGACCACGATCCCTACCAGCGTCCGTTCTATCGGCGCTTCCGCGGGTTGCTGGACTGGTCGCTGACCCATCGCTGGATCGTCATCGGCGCGACGGTGGCGTTGTTCGTCGCCTCGCTGTTGCTGTTCCGCTTCGTGCCGCAGCAGTTCTTTCCGGATTCGACGCGGCTGGAGCTGATGGTCGACGTGGAACTTGCCGAAGGCAGTTCGCTGCGCGCGACCGAAGCCGCCGCCGCGCGGCTCGACGCGCTGCTCGAGGCGCGCGCGGGCATCGAATCCCGCGTGTCCTATGTCGGCAGCGGCTCGCCGCGTTTCTATCTCCCGCTGGACCAGAAACTGCCGCAGGCGAACTTCGCGCAGTTCGTCGTCACGACGACCGATGTCGCGGCGCGCGAGCAGGTCCGCGTCTGGCTCACCGACGAGGTCGCGCCGCAGTTCCCCGCACTGCAATTACGCGTGACGCGGCTCGAGACCGGGCCGCCGGTCGGCTACCCGGTGCAGCTGCGTGTGTCGGGCGAGCATGTCGAGCGTGTGCGCGGCATCGCCGATGCAATCGCCGAGCGCGTGCGCACGAATCCGAACGTCGCCAACGTCAATCTGGACTGGGACGAACCCAGCCGTATCGTGCGCCTGGTGGTCGACCAGGAACGCGCGCGCGTGCTCGGCGTGAGTTCGCAGCACCTCGCGCAGTTCCTGTCGAGCTCGCTGTCGGGCCTGCAGGTCAGCACCTATCGCGAAGGCAACGAACTGATCGGCATCGTCATGCGCGGTCCGGACGACGAACGCGGCCAGCTCGACATGCTCGAAAGCCTGGCGATACCGACGTCGAACGGGCAGTCGGTGCCGCTCGGCCAGATCGCGCGGCTGGAGCCGACGTTCGAGGACGGCATCATCTGGCACCGCGACCGGCTGCCGACGATCACCGTGCGCGCCGACATCCGCGGCGACGTGACGGCGCCGACGGTCGTCGCGCAGATCCTGCCGACGCTCGACGGCATCCGCGCGTCGATGCCGGACGGTTACCGGCTCGAAACCGGCGGCACGGTCGAGGATTCGGGCAAGGGCCAGGATTCGATCAAGGCCGGCCTGCCGCTGTTCCTGTTCGTCGTTGTCTCGCTGCTGATGCTGCAGCTGCGCAGCTTTTCGCGCACCGCGCTGGTGCTGCTGACCGCGCCGCTGGGCATGATCGGCGTGACCCTGTTCCTGCTGGTGTTCCGCGTGCCGTTCGGCTTCGTCGCGATGCTCGGCACCATCGCGCTGGCCGGCATGATCATGCGCAACTCGATCATCCTCGTGGACCAGATCGAGCAGGACATCGCCGCCGGCCACGCGCGCTGGGATGCGGTGATCGACGCGACGGTGCGACGCTTCCGCCCGATCGTGCTGACCGCGCTCGCGGCGATCCTGGCGATGATTCCGCTGTCGCGCAGCGTGTTCTTCGGCCCGATGGCCGTCGCCATCATGGGCGGCCTCACCGTGGCCACACTGCTGACACTGACGTTCCTGCCGGCGCTGTACGCGGCGTGGTTCAAGGTGAAGCGGGAAGACGACGCACGCGCCTGACCGGCGCGCGCCTGCAGATCAGCGCGCGCCGGCGGCTTTGCGCACTTCCGCCGCGACGCGCGCCTTGATCGGATCGGTGGCGCGGCTGTCGGGGCCGCTGTAGTCGAAGGCCTGGATCACGAACGCGGTGTGGTCGCCGGCGCTCAGGCAGTACGACACCAGCGCGCGGCCGCCACCCGCGGGGCCGGAGACATGCGTCGCGAGCGTACCTTGGTCGGTCTGGTTGCGGGTGACGTAGCCGACCGCGGCCGCGCCGCGTGCGAGCGCGGCATGGCAGGCCTTGACGCTCAGTTGCGTCGCCGGAAACCGGTCGACGTCATAGCCCAGGCTGAAATCATCCGCGGCTGCAGATGCTGACGGCGCGAGCGCGGCAGCGGAGAGCAGGGCGATCAGGCACACGTGCTTCATGGACAGCCTCCTCGTGACGGAACGGACAGCGGTGACGCGACGCGCGGGTCAGGCGCGGATGAACACCTCGACGCGCCGGTTGAGCTGACGGCCGCCGGGATTGTCCTGCCCGTCGAGCGTGTTGGGCGCCAGCGGTTGCGATTCGCCGAAGCCACGCGCACCGATGTCGCCTGCGACGCCGCGCGTCTGCAGCGCAGTGCGTACCGCGGCGGCGCGGCGTTCCGACAGCGACTGGTTATAGGCGTCGTCGCCCTTGGCATCGGTGTGGCCACGCACTTCCATGCCGCGGTGTTCGACCGCCTGCAGCGCGGTGGCGAATACGTCGAGCGTCTGCGCGGCATCGGCGCGGATGTCGGACTTGTCGAAGTCGAACAGCACGCGTTCGTCGAGCGTGACCACGTAGCCGCAGGGCGCACCGGGCGGTGCGAACGTCTGCAGCGGCGGAAAGCGGCCGGCCGGCGCGACGCGCGGCATCGGCGGCATCTTTACCGGCCGCGCGGGCGGGCCGATGGTGCCGGTGCCATCGCCGTGGTTGGTGATCAGGCCATGCGGGCCGTTCCACGTGCCGGACCCGTCGGCTTCGATACGCACCAGGCCGTCGGGACCGTTCCAGCTGCCGCTGCCGTCACCGTTCGATGTGATCAGGCCGCTCTCGCCATTCCAGGTGCCGCCGCCTTTGCCGTCGAGACGGATCAGACCGGATTTCCCGTTGTAGGTGCCCGAGCCGTCGGCTTCGACGCGCACGATCGCCTCGCTGCCGTCCGGCTCCGCGATGCCGTTGATCGTGCCGCTGCCATCGGCATTGACGGTGAAGAGTCCGCCTTCGAAGTTCGCGGTGCCGCTGCCGTCGGGAGCGAGCCTGAAAATGCCGGCATCGCTGTTGCGCACGAGGGCGCCGGTGTCGTCGATCCGGGTGATGCCGCTGCGGTCGATCAGCGCGCCATCCGCGTCGCAGCGCGCGGGCCGGACGCGGATGCCGGCGACCGGGTCGAGGATCGCGGCCATCGAACCTTCCAGCGCGCGCTGGGCCGGTGTGACGCCGACGATCTCGGGCACGACGATCGGCGGAATCACCGGCATGTCTGGCACTGCAGGATCGGGCGCGTTGGAGGCGTCCTGCGCCTCATCGGGAAGGCCCGTGACTGCATCCGTAACCGGCGCGTCGTCCTGCGCCGGCACGGGCGTCGGACTTCTCGCGCAGCCTGCGAATGCCACGCCCACCACACACCACATCATTCCGGTCCGAAATGCCTGCATCCGTGTCGATCCTGCATCCGCGCCTGCGGGTTGCAGGATGGTAGGCAAGGACCCGTTAGGGATGCGTTTTTCAGTCGCCGAGCATCGCCAGATTGCGCACCGCGCCCTTGTCGGCGCTGGTCGCGAGCAACGCATACGCCTTCAACGCGGCGGTGACCTTGCGTGGACGCGCCTGCATTGGTTTCCAGCCGAGCGCGTCCTGCGTGTCGCGGCGCGCGGCCAGTTCGGCGTCGTCGACCAGCAGCTCGATGCGCCGTTGTGGAATGTCGATCCGGATGCGGTCGCCATCGCGCACCAGTCCGATCGTGCCGCCGGCCGCGGCTTCCGGTGATGCGTGTCCGATCGACAGGCCCGAGGTGCCGCCGGAGAAGCGTCCGTCGGTCAGCAGCGCGCATTGCGTGCCGAGGCCTTTCGACTTCAGGTAGCTCGTCGGATACAGCATCTCCTGCATGCCCGGCCCGCCCTTCGGGCCTTCGTAGCGGATCACCACGACGTCGCCCGCATGCACCTCGTCGGCAAGAATGCCCTTCACCGCGGCGTCTTGGCTTTCGAACACTTTGGCCGTGCCTTCGAACACGTGGATCGACGCATCTACGCCCGCGGTCTTGACCACGCAACCATCGGGCGCGAGGTTGCCGCGCAGCACGGCGAGGCCGCCTTCCTGCGAGTACGCGTGCGCGACGTCGCGGATGCAGCCACCGGCGCGATCGTCGTCGAGCGTGTCCCAGCGCGTGGCCTGGCTGAAGGCGGTCTGGGTCGGAATGCCGGCAGGGCCGGCCTTGAAGAACGTGCGCACCGCGTCGTCACCGGTGACGGTGATGTCCCAGCGTGCGATGGCATCGCGCAGTGTGCGGCTGTGCACCGTCGGCTGGTCGACATGCAGCAGTCCGCCACGCGCGAGCTCCCCCAGGATCGAGACGATGCCGCCGGCACGGTGCACGTCTTCCATGTGATAGATCTGGATGTTCGGCGCGACCTTGCACAGCTGCGGCACGCGACGCGACAGGCGGTCGATGTCGTGCAGATCGAAGGCGACTTCGGCCTCCTGCGCGGCGGCGAGCAGATGCAGGATGGTGTTGGTGGAGCCGCCCATCGCGATGTCGAGGGTCATCGCGTTCTCGAACGCCTCGAAGGTCGCGATGCCACGCGGCAACGCGGTCGGATCCTCGGCCCCGTACCAGCGATGGCACAGCTCGACGACGGTGCGCGCGGCCTGCAGGAACAATTGTTCGCGATCGGCATGCGTCGCCAGCATCGAGCCGTTGCCGGGCAGCGCGAGGCCCAGCGCTTCGGTCAGGCAGTTCATCGAGTTGGCGGTGAACATGCCGCTGCAGGACCCGCAGGTCGGGCACGCGCTGCGCTCGTAGGCGGCGACCTTCTCATCCGACGCCTCCGGATCCGCTGCCACGACCATCGCATCGACCAGATCCAGGCCGTGCTCGGCGAGCTTCGTCTTGCCGGCCTCCATCGGCCCACCGGATACGAACACCACCGGAATGTTCAGGCGCATCGCGGCCATCAGCATGCCGGGCGTGATCTTGTCGCAGTTGGAGATGCACACCAGCGCATCGGCGCAGTGCGCGTTGACCATGTACTCGACGGAGTCGGCGATGATCTCGCGGCTCGGCAGCGAGTACAGCATGCCGTCGTGGCCCATCGCGATGCCGTCGTCGACGGCGATGGTGTTGAATTCCTTCGCCACGCCGCCGACGCGTTCGATCTCGCGCGCCACCAGCTGGCCGATGTCCTTGAGATGCACGTGGCCCGGTACGAACTGGGTGAACGAATTCGCGACCGCGACGATCGGCTTGTGGAAGTCGTCGTCCTGCATGCCGGTTGCGCGCCACAGCGCACGAGCGCCGGCCATGTTGCGGCCATGGGTGGAGGTTCTGGAACGGTACTCGGGCATCGATGACTCGCAGGTGCGGCGGGCGCGGGGCTGGCGGCGTGTGTGTGGGGGTGTACGCGATCGAGCGCGGCGCGCTATCCGGCGATCTGTGCGGGCGCCGCGATGCGTGCGAGCACCGCGGCGGCGGCCTCGCGCGTCGACACCGCGGTGCCATCGGATGCCAGGTCGGCGGTGAACACGCCGGCGTCCAGCGCGTCGTCCACGGCCTGCTCGATGCACGCGGCTTCCTGCGACAGGCCCAGCGAATAGCGCAGCAGCAGCGCCGCGCTGAGGATCGTGCCATAGGGATTGGCGATGCCCTTGCCGGCGATGTCCGGCGCCGAACCGTGGATCGGCTCGTACATGCCGACGCAGCCTTCGCCCAGCGATGCCGACGGCAGCAGGCCCAGCGAGCCGGCCAGCATCGAGGCCTCGTCGGTCAGGATGTCGCCGAACATGTTCTCGGTCACGATCACGTCGTAGGCGCGCGGCTTCGACAGCAGGTGCATCGCCATCGAATCGACCAGCTGGTGTTCGATCGTGATGTCGGGAAATTCGTCGCGCGCGATGCGGCTGGCGACATCGCGCCACAGTCGCGAGGTCTCGAGCACGTTGGCCTTGTCGACGGACGTCACGTGACTGCGGCGGCCGCGTGCCAGCAAACACGCACGGCGCACGACGCGTTCGATCTCCGCCACGGTGTAGGTGCACAGATCGCTGGCGGATTCGGCAGTGCGTGTGCGCTCGCCGAAATAGATGCCGCCGGTCAGTTCGCGCACCACCAGCAGATCCACGCCGGCCAGCAGATGCGGTTTGATCGGCGAGGCGCCCATCGCGGCCGGATGCGGCCTGGTGGGACGCAGGTTCGCGTACAGGCCCAGCGCCTTGCGGATCGCCAGCAGACCCTGTTCGGGGCGCACGCTCGCGTTGGGATCGGACCATTTAGGACCGCCCACCGCGCCCAGCAGCACCGCATCCGCGTCGCGCGCGGCGGCCAGCGTGTCGTCGGGCAGCGGCTTGCCGGTGGCATCGATCGCGGCGCCACCGATCAGGTGTTCGTGCAGAGAGAAGCGATGGCCGAAACGCTGGGCGACAGCCTGCAGCACGTCGACCGCGGCTGCGGTCACTTCGGGGCCGATGCCGTCTCCGGGCAGAACGACGATGTCAGCGTGCATGGTGCGTGTCCTCGTAAGTCTGGATGTCGGCGCCGCGCGCCAGCAGAAAGCCCATTTCGTCGACGCCTTCGAGCAGGCAGGTGCGTGCGAACGCCTCGAGCGGGAACGCGTGGACGGTGCCGTCGGGTGTGCGCAATTCGCGCGCGACGATGTCGAACGTCAGCACGTCGTCGGGACGCGTCATCAGATCCTGCACCACGGCCTCGGGCAGCACGACCGGCAGCACGCCGTTCTTCAAGGCGTTGTTGCGGAAGATGTCGGCGATCTCGCTGCTGACCACGACCTGCAGGCCGAGATCGCGCAGCGCCCAGGGCGCGTGTTCGCGCGAGGACCCGCAGCCGAAGTTGCGCCCGGCCAGCAGCACCGCGCGCCCATTGTTGTGGGCCTGGTTGAAGGCGAAATCCGGATTCGCACTGCCGTCGTCGCGCCAGCGCCAGTCGTTGAACGCGAAACGGCCGAGCCCCTTGCGCTCGGTCGTCGACAGGAAGCGCGCGGGAATGATCTGGTCGGTGTCGATATTGCTCTGGGCCAGCACCACGCTGGCCGAGCGCACCGGAAACTCCGGGATATGAGCGGCGGACATCAGGCCACCTCCCGGCGGTCGTCGAACAGTTCGCGTGGATCGGCCACGACGCCGCGCACCGCAGCCCAGGCCGCCGTCGTCGGCGAGGCCAGCAGCGTGCGCGCACCCGGGCCCTGACGGCCTTCGAAATTGCGGTTGCTGGTGCTCACGGCCAGCTGGCCGGACGCGACCAGATCGCCGTTCATCGCGATGCACATCGAACACCCCGGCTCACGCCATTCGGCGCCGGCTTCACGGACGATCACGTCGATGCCTTCGGCCTCGGCTTCGCGCTTGACGATCTCCGAACCCGGTACGACCAGCATGCGTACTCCCGCCGACACGTGGCGGCCGCGTAGGACCTCGGCGACCTCGCGCATGTCGCGCAGGCGGCCGTTGGTGCACGAGCCGACGAACACCACGTCGACCGGCATGCCGGTCAGCGACTGTCCGGCGACGACGCGCATGTAGTCCTGTCCCTTCTGCTCTGCCGCATCGGTCGCGGCCGGCACCGGCACGTCGACGCCGATCGCGGTGCCCGGGTGCGTGCCCCAGGTCAGCGTCGGACGGATGTCGGCGGCATCGATGCGGACTTCGGTGTCGAAACGCGCGCCGTCGTCCGTGCGCAGTTCGCGCCAGCGCGCGACCGCGGCATCGAACTCGGCGCCCTTGGGGCCACGCGGCGTGCGCGCGATCCAGGCGAACGTGGTGTCATCCGGCGCGACCATGCCGGCGCGCGCGCCGGCTTCGATCGACATGTTGCACAGGGTCATGCGCTGCTCCATGTCCATCGCCTCGATGGTGGAGCCGCGGTATTCGATGACGTGACCGGTGCCGCCGTTGACGCCGATGACGCCGATCGCGTGCAGGGTCACGTCCTTGGCGCCGACGCCGGGCGCCAGCGGGCCGTCGACGGTGATCGACATCGTCTTCGGCCGCCGCTGCAGCAGGCACTGCGTCGCCAGCACATTGCCGACTTCGCTGGTGCCGATGCCGAACGCCAGCGCGCCGAACGCGCCGTGCGTGGAGGTGTGGCTGTCGCCGCAGACGATGGTCATGCCGGGCAGGGTGAAGCCCTGTTCGGGCGCGATCACGTGGACGATGCCGCGCTGGTCGGATGACATGTCGAACAGTTCGATGCCGAACTGCGCGCAGTTCCGCGCCAGGGTGTCGACCTGTTTTTCCGACGCGTCGCTGGCATAGGGCAGGCGGCCGTCGGGGCCGGCCGGCAGCGTCGGCGTGGAGTGGTCCATCGTCGCCTTGGTGCGGTCCGGGCGGCGCGGGACGAGGCCACGCGCGCGGAGTTCGGTGAAGGCCTGCGGCGAGGTGACCTCGTGGATCAGGTGCAGATCGATGTACAGCACGGCGGGCGCGGCGTCGGACTCGGGGGTCACGATGTGCGCGTCCCACAGCTTGTCGAACAGGGTGCGTGGCGGTCTGGCAGTCATTGCTGGCGGTGTGTCCGGAATGCGAAAGGGAATGCGTGACGCATCAGGCGTGCGCGGCCTGCGGCGCCGGCGCGGCGCGTGCGCTACGCAGGATACGGTTCGCGACATCCAGCCACGCGAGCGCGCTGGCCTCGATGATGTCGCGGCTGGTGCCGGTGCCTTCGTGGATCTCGTCGCCGTGGCGCACGCTGACGCTGGCTTCGCCGCGCGCATCGCGGCCCATGCCGACGCTGTGGACCTGGTAGCTCTCCAGCGCCAGCTCGACGCCGGTCGCGGTGGCCAGCGCAGCGAACAGCGCGTCGACGGGGCCATCGCCCAGCGCGCTCTCACTGACCTTGCCGCCATCGGGATCGGACAGCTCGATATGCGCGCTCGCGCGCTGGCCGCGATCGCTGACGGTCATCGAGGCCAGACGCCAGCCCTGGCCATCGACGTCGCCGTGCATCAGCGCTTCCAGATCGTCGTCCTCGACCACGCGCTGACGCTCGCACAGATCCTTGAACGCAGCGAAGACCTGTTCCAGCTGTGCTTCTTCCAGCGTGTACCCCAGCGCGCGCAGGCGATGGCCAACCGCGGCGCGGCCACTGTGGCGGCCCAGCACCAGCTTCGAATCGGGCCAACCGACGTCGGATGGATTCATGATTTCGTAGGTGCCGCGGTGGCGCAGCATGCCGTGCTGATGAATGCCGGATTCGTGCGCGAATGCGTTCTCGCCGACGATGGCCTTGTTGCGCTGCACGGCCATGCCGGTCAGGCGACGCAGCAATTGCGAGGTCGGGACCAGACGGCGCGTGTCGATCTGCGTGTCCAGGGTGTAGAACGCGTTGCGGACCTTCAGCGCCATCGCCAGTTCTTCGACCGCGCAGTTGCCGGCGCGCTCGCCGATGCCGTTGATGGTGCACTCGACCTGGCGTGCGCCGCCTTCGATCGCGGCCAGCGAATTGGCGACCGCCAGGCCCAGATCGTTGTGGCAGTGCGCGCTGAAGATCACGTCACGCGCGCCGGGAATCGTGCCGATCAGACGCTGGAACAGCGCGCGGGTTTCCTCCGGCGTCGCGTAGCCCAGCGTGTCGGGCACGTTGATCGTGGTCGCGCCGTTGGCGATCGCGACCGCGATCACCTCGGCCAGGAAATCGTCCTCGGTGCGGGTCGCGTCTTCGGCCGAGAACTCGACGTCGCCGATCAGCCGGCGCGCATGCGCGACGCTGGTCGCGGTCATGTCCAGCACCTGCTGCCGGCTCATGCGCAGCTTGTGTTCGCGGTGCAGCGGACTGGTCGAGATGAAGACGTGCAGGCGCGGATTCGCGGTGCCGTCCAAGGCGCGCGCCGAGGCTTCGATGTCGGCAGGCAGGCAGCGCGACAGCACCGCCAGCGTCGGCCGGCGCACCTCGCGCGCGATCAGCCGTGCGGCTTCTCGGTCGGATTCGGAGCTGGCCGGAAAGCCGGTCTCGATGATGTCGACGCCCAGCGCATCGAGCGCGCGCGCCATCACCAGCTTCTGCTGCGGGGTCATGCTGCAGCCGGGCGACTGTTCGCCGTCGCGCAGGGTGGTGTCGAAAATCCGGATGGTGTCGGAAGCGGTCATGCGGGGAGTTCCTCGGCAATTGCGTGTGGCGTGCGTTCGATGCGGACGGCGGTCGCGCGTCGAAGTCGCGGTTCGCCGCCCCCGGACGGCGTGGATGCGGCGAGGTCGTTGCGGCGACGCGGCGTCGCCATGTGCGCGGCGGGTGCGACGGCCGCAATGGCCGGCACCTCGGTCGAGGTTTCGCGAATGCGACGGCGCGGCTTGCGCGGCGGGCGCGGACGCACGTCCGACAGCAGTTGCGCCAGCACGCCGGCATCGACGTTGCCGCCCGACACCACGGCCACCTTGCGCTTGCCGGCAACGCGGCGGCCGGCAGCCAGTGCCAGCGCGCCCGCACCTTCGGCGATCACATGTTCTTCCAGTGCCAGACGCACCAGCGTCTCGCGCAGTTCGGCCTCACGCACGATGACCACGTCGTCGAGCAGATCGGCCAGCAGCGCGCGCGTCAGCAGGCCGGGATCCTTGACCCGCACGCCATCGGCCAGCGTCGCGACGGGCGAGAACGGCGAATGATCGCCGCGCAGCACGCGCGCCATCGCATCCACGCCTTCGACCTGTGCGCCGACGATGCGCACGCCCTGCGATTTCAGCGCCAGCGCGACGCCTGATGCCAGGCCACCGCCACCGATCGGTACGATGACCACGTCTGGCATCAGCACCGAGGCGATCTCCAGCCCGACCGTGCCCTGGCCGGCGATCACGTCGACATCGTCGAACGCGGACAGCAGGCGGAAGCCGTTCTGCGCGGCCAGCTCGGCGGCGAAGGCCTTGGCTTCGTCGTAGGTCTCGCCGTGCAGGCGCACGGTCGCGCCCCAGTGGGCGACGCCGGCAACCTTGGTCGCGGGTGCGTTCTTGGGCATCACCGTGATCGCCGGCACGCCCAGACGATACGCCGCCCACGCCATACCCTGCGCGTGGTTGCCGGCCGAGGCGGTGATCACCGTGCGGTCGTCGCCACGCTCGCGCGCGGCCATCAATGCGTTCAAGGCGCCGCGCACCTTGTAGGACCCGGTGCGCTGCAGGTTCTCGAGCTTCAGCCAGCAGCCGAAGCGTTCGGCGTAATGCATCGGCGTCACGTCGAGATGCCGACGCAGCCGCGCCTGCGCCGCCAGCACATCACTGGCAGTCGCGCGTGGGGCGTGGCCTACGTCGGGCTCGGACATGCTCAGACTGCCGTCAGCCAGCCGCGCTGGCGCTCGGCATCACCGCGCACGACACGCGCATACAGCGCGGCCAGTTCGCGGGTCACCGGATTGTCGCCGTAGCTGCGGTCCTCGACGCCGTGCACCGGCGCCACCTCGGCCGCGGTGCCGCAAGCGAAGACTTCGTCGGCGTCGTACAGCTCGTCGACGCTGACGGCGCGCGACTCGGCACCGCTCAGCGTCACCAGAGTGTCGCGGGTGATGCCCGGCAGCGCGTCGCGGTGCTGGACCGCGGTGACGCGGCCCGCCTTGACGATGAAGACATTGGCGCCCGTGCATTCGACGACATAGCCGTCGGCATCGGTGAACAGCGCTTCGTCGAAACCGCGCGACTTACTCTCGCGCTTCGCCAGAATGGAATTGACGTAGGCGCCGCACAGTTTCAGCGGCGGCAGCGAATCGGCGGGATTGCGCCGCCACTTGCTGATGCCCAATCGCGCGCGGGTGCCGTTGAGGTGCACCTGGGTCGCGGTGGTCGCGACCATCAGATGTTCGGTGTGGCCCTCGACGTCCAGGCCGAAGCCGCCTTCGCCGAACCAGGCCAGCGGGCGGATGTAGGCATCGCGATGGCCATTCGCGCGCAGCGTCGCCAGCACTGCCTCGGTAGCCTGCGCGGGATCGAAGCGCATGCCCAGCAGCGCCGCACCTTCGCGCATGCGCGCCATGTGTTCGGGCAGGCGGAAGACCGCGGCGCCATCGGCGGTCGCGTAGCTGCGGATGCCTTCGAACACGCCGCTGCCGTAGTGCATCGCGTGCGTGGTCAGGCCGGCCTGCAGCGCGTCGATGTCGCACAGCGCGCCGTCAAACCAGGCCTGCGGACGCGCGGACGTTGCGGTCTCCGCGATCGACGGTGCCTGCGCCGGTGCCGCTTCGGCGGTGACGTTCAACGACACGGCGACACCTCCACCGACAGGCAGTCATAGAGCTTGGCCAGCTGGCCCTGCAGGGCGATCGCGGCGCGGTCGCCCTCGACGGTCATCCGCAGGTTCCAGTGATCGCTGTCCTCGTGTGCGTCGCCTTCGAACGACACCGGACGGAAGCCGCGGCGTTCGGTCGTGCCCAGCACGCGCACCAGCGCGCCCTCGGCGCGGCGCAGGGTCATTTCAAACTGGTAACGCATGGCTCGATTCCTTGGCGGACGTGGCGGCAGCGGATTCGGTGACAGGCGCGAAGGCGTCGCCGACATCGAGCGAGGTGGCCTCGTCGGCATCGAGCATCTGCGCGTTGTTGTGGTTGGGCGGCACCAGCGGCCAGACGTTGGCGGCGGTATCGATGGCGACGTGCAGCAGCGCGGGGCCGTCGGCCGCCAGCAGGGCGGCCAGCGCGGCTTCGACATCGGCGGCCTTGTCGACCGACAACGCCTGGATGCCGAACGCGCGCGCGACCTGCGCGAAATCCGGGTTGTCGGACAGGTCGATCTCGGAATAGCGGCGCTCGAAGAACAGCTCCTGCCACTGGCGCACCATGCCCAGCGCCGAGTTGTCGAGCAGGATGATCTTCACCGGCACGCGGTAGCGCTTGAGCGTCGCCAGCTCCTGCACGTTCATCATGAAAGAGCCGTCACCGCTGACGCAGACCACGCGCCGCGACGGGTCTTCCATCTGCGCGCCGATCGCGGCCGGCAGGCCGAAGCCCATCGCACCCAGCGCGCCGCTGGTCAGGTGCTTGCGCGGATGGTCGAAGCGCCAGTGCTGCGCGACCCACATCTGGTGCTGGCCGACGTCGCAGGCGACGGTCGCATCGGGCGCCAGTTCGCTCATGCGCTTCAGCAGCGCGGGCGCGAAGACCTTGTCGCCGGGTGCGTCGTAGCGCGCGGCGAATTTCTCGCGGCGCTGCGCGCACAGATCACGCCACGCGGTGCGCGCCGCCGCATGCCGGCCCCGCATCTGCGCCGCGCACGGCGCGCCCAGGCGCGACAGGCTGGTGGCGACATCGCCGCACACCGACACGTCCGCCGCGCGCAGCTTGCCGACTTCGCAGCTGTCGCCATCCAGATGCACGATGCGCGCCAGCGGCGCGAACTCGGCCAGCTTGCCGGTCGCACGATCGTCGAAGCGCGCACCGACGACGATCAGCAGATCCGATTCCTGCACCGCCAGATTCGCCGCGCGCGAACCGTGCATGCCCAGCATGCCCAGATTCGCCGGATGCGCCGGCGGCAGCGCGCCCAGTGCGCGCAGCGTCAGCACCGTCGGGATCTGCGTCAGATCGGCGAACTCGCGGAACGCCTCCAGCGCATCGCCCAGGATGATGCCGCCGCCGCCGTAGACCACCGGGCGCTCGGCCTGCGAGATCAGCGCGGCCGCTTCGTGCAGCGCGTGATCGGCGCAGGCCGGCATGACGTCGGCCGTCGAGGGAATGTGTGCGCCCAGGTGCGCGGCATCGCCGATCTGCACGTCCTTCGGCAGATCGATCAGCACCGGGCCCGGACGGCCGGAACGCGCGATGCGGAATGCTTCTGCGACAACGTTGGGCAGTTCGTCCACGCTGCGCAGCAGAAAGCTGTGCTTGACGATCGGCAGCGTCATGCCGAACACGTCCAGTTCCTGGAATGCATCGGTGCCCATCAGCGGTGTCGCCACCTGGCCGGTGATGATGACCATCGGCACCGAGTCCAGCATCGCGTCGGCGATGCCGGTCACCAGATTGGAAGCGCCCGGGCCGGACGTGGCCACGCAGACACCGACGCGCCCGCTGGCCCGCGCGAACCCGTTCGCGGCGAATGCCGCGCCCTGTTCGTGACGCACCAGCACGTGCTTCAACGCCGCGCCGTGCAGCGCGTCGTAGAACGGCATGATCGCGCCGCCCGGATAGCCGAAGATCGTGTCGACCCCCTCGGCTTCCAGCGCCTGCACCAGCCAGCGGGCGCCGTTCATCAGGCGGCCTCGCTCTGCGGTTTTGCCGGCGCGCCGGTCTGCTCGCCCAGCCAGGTCATCTTGGCGCGCAGCTGCTTGCCGACCTGCTCGATCGGGTGGTCCTTGTCGGCCTGCTGGAACTTCCTGTAGTTCGGCAGGCCGGCGTCGTATTCGGCCTGCCAGTTGCGGGTGAAGGTGCCGTTCTGGATGTCGGTCAGCACATCCTTCATGCGCGCCTTGACACTGGCATCGATGACCCGCGGGCCGCTGACGAAGTCACCGTACTGCGCGGTCTCGGAGATGAATTCCAGCATCCGGGTGATGCCGCCCTCGTAGAACAGGTCGACGATCAGCTTCAGCTCGTGCAGCACTTCGTAGTACGCGATCTCGGGCTGGTAACCCGCTTCGACCAGCGTCTCGAAGCCGGCCTGCACCAGCGACGACGCGCCGCCGCACAGCACCGCCTGCTCGCCGAACAGATCGGTCTCGGTTTCTTCCTTGAACGTCGTTTTGATGATGTTGGCGCGCGCGCCGCCCAGGCCCGCGGCGTAGGTCAGTGCCAGCTGCTCGGCCTTGCCGGTTGGGTCCTGGTGCACGGCGTAGATGCAGGGCACGCCGCGACCGATCTCGTACTCGCGACGCACCAGCGCGCCCGGGCCCTTCGGCGCGACCAGCACCACGTCCAGATCAGCGCGCGGCGCGATCATGTCGAAGTGCACGTTGAGGCCGTGCGCGAACAGCAGGCAGGCGCCCTGTTTCATGTGCGGCGCCAGCACGTCGGCGTACAGCTGCTTCTGCACCATGTCGGGCGTCAGCACGGCGACCAGGTCGGCGTCGGCGACCGCGTCGGCAGGCGTCTTGACGGTGAAGCCGTCGGCCTTTGCCTTCTGTTCGGTCGGGCCGCCGGCACGCAGGCCGACGACGACGTCGAAGCCGGAATCGCGCAGGTTCAGCGCGTGCGCGCGGCCTTGGCTGCCGTAGCCGACGATGGCGATGGTGGGGTTGGCATTGCTCATGGGTAGTGGTGTCCGATCTGCGGGTGGAAAGGGGAGGGCGGGCGGCTCACGCGGTGACCCGGGCGGCCCCGTGGCCGGGGCGTATAAACAAAAAAAACCTCCGACC
>JASCOC010000017.1 GCA_029959605.1 Lysobacteraceae bacterium PS02340
CAACTCGCCTGCCTCCTCGTCCTGTCGCCGATCGTCGCTGCCGGTCCGGGCGCAGCCGACCGGCCACCGCCCGCAGCGGGCCTCGTCCCCAGCGCCGAAGACACGCTCGCGCAGCGGCTCGACGCCCACGGTGTGCGCTACGAGCGCGATGAGGACGGCGATTACCGCGTCGTCTTCGCCTGGCAGCAGGAGAACCGCAGCCAGCTGGCGTTCGTAGCCGGCAGCGCCCACGTGCTCGGCGACAGCGCGGTCCGCGAGGTGTTCTCGCCGGCCGCGCCGGTGCCCGCAGGCGGCTTCAGCGCGGAGCAGGCCGACATGCTGCTGCGCGACAGCCAGCGCAATGTGCTGGGCGGTTGGGAGATCGCCGGCGACACACTGTTCTATGTGATCAAGCTCCACGACGACGCCGACGGTGCGCGTTTCGAGCAGGCACTCGAAATCGCCGCCGAGCTGGCCGACGACATGGAGCTGCAGCTCACCGGCGAGGACGCCCTGTGATGGCGGTGTCGGCCGATCCGCGCTTCTGGCAGCCGGATGTGACTGTCGCGACCGTGGTCATGGACGGCGGCCGCGTGCTCTGCATCGAGGAGCGCGTCGACGGGCGCCTGGTGATCAACCAGCCGGCGGGCCATCTGGAACCGGACGAATCGCTGCTGCATGCGGCCGTGCGCGAGACGCTCGAGGAATCGGGCTGGACGGTCGAGCTGACCGGTTTCATCGGCAGTTATCTGTGGAAGTCCGCGCCGCGCCCCGGCGAAGCGGACGGACGGCATTTCCTGCGCTTCGCCTTTGCCGCGCGCCCGCTGTCGCACGATCCGGCGCGCGCGCTCGACGACGGCATCGAGCAGGCCACCTGGTTCACCCCGGCGCAGCTGCAGGCAGAAGCGGCGCGACATCGCAGTCCGCTGGTGTGGCAGGTCGTCGCCGATTGCCTCGCCGGCCAGCGCTTCCCGTTGTCGGCCGTGCGTCAGATTCCGTGAGCGCGCCGGAGGTCATCGTCGGCATGTCCGGCGGCGTGGATTCCTCGGTCGCCGCACTGCTGCTGCGCGATGCGGGCACGCCGCTGGCCGGTCTGTTCATGCAGAACTGGGCCGAGGACGGCAGCGGCGACTGCCGCGCCGAGGACGATCGCCGCGACGCAGTGGCCGTTTCCGGCCGGCTCGGCCTGCCGATCCATTTCCGCGACTTCTCCGGCGAGTACTGGGCCGGCGTGTTCGAACACTTCATCGCCGAGTACGCGGCCGGCCGCACGCCGAATCCCGACGTGCTGTGCAACCGCGAGATCAAGTTCAAGCACTTCCTCGACGCGGCGCGCGATCTGGGCGCGGCGAAGATCGCGACCGGGCACTACGCACGCGTCGATGTCGAGGACGGCCGCTGGCGCCTGCTGCGCGCGCGTGATCGCAACAAGGACCAGAGCTACTTCCTGCACCAGCTCGGCCAGGCGCAACTCGCCGCGACACTGTTCCCGCTCGGCGAACTGCCCAAGACCGATGTGCGCGATCTCGCCCGCGCGGCGGGCCTGCCGACGGCGGAGAAGAAGGATTCGACCGGCATCTGTTTCATCGGCGAACGCGACTTCCGCACGTTCCTGGGCCAGTACCTGCCGGCGCGCCAGGGCGAGATGCGCACGCCCGACGGACATCGCGTCGGCACGCATACCGGCGTCTTCTATTTCACGCTCGGCCAGCGCGAAGGCCTGCAGATCGGCGGTGTGCGCGGCTTCGACGCGGCGCCCTGGTATGTGGTCGGCAAGGATGTGGGCGACAATGTGCTCTTCGTCGCCCAGGGCGCCGACACGCCGTATCTGCTGTCGTCGCATCTGACGAGCGAACCCGCCCACTGGATCGCCGGCGAGCCGCCGGCGCAGCGTTTCCGCTGCACCGCCCAGACCCGTTACCGGCAACACGAGGAATACTGCGAAGTGACCATCGACGCGAACACCGGCCAGCTCGACGTGCGGTTCGACCGCCCCCAGCGTGCGGTCACGCCCGGACAGTCCGTGGTGCTCTACGACGGCGACGTCTGCCTCGGCGGCGCGGTCATCGCGCGCACCGACGCGCCGCTGGAACTGCGCGCACGCGAGGTGGCGGCATGATGGAGCAACGTGTCCTCGCCCTCGCCGGCATGGCCCAGGCGCTCAAGCAGGTCCGCCGCATCGCCGAGACCGGCCAGGCCGACGCCGCCGTGTTGTCGACCGCGCTCGACAGCGTGTTCCGCATCGACGCCAGCTCGCCGGCCGAGGTCTACGGCGGCCGCGACGCGGTTGTGCCCGGCCTGATGCTGCTGCGTGACTATTTCGGCAACCAGGGCAGCGACCCGCTGCTGCCCAAGCTCGGCCTCGCGGTCGTGCAGCTGGAGCGCCGCTTCATCCAGGACAGCGCCGTCAGCGGCGAGGTCCACCACGGCATCCTCGAGATCAAGCCCAAGGCCGAAGAACTGGGCCACACGCATCCCGAAGTGCTGGCCGCGCTCGGCGCGCTGTATGCCGACACCGTCAGCCACCTGCGGCCGAAGGTGATGGTCCAGGGCAATCCGCACTACCTCGGCCAGGCCAACGTCGTCGCCGAAATCCGCGCGGTGCTGCTGGCCTCGCTGCGTTCGGCGGTGTTGTGGCGGCAGATGGGTGGCAGCCTGTGGGATTTCCTGCTGCGCCGGCAGCAGATGCTCAAAGCGATCTGACACCGCATGGCGCGGCTGACCTTCGTCCGTCACGGCGAGAGCGTGGCCAATGCCGGCGGGCAGACCCTGCCGCACGCCACCATTCCGCTGTCCGCGCGTGGACATGCGCAGGCCGACTGGCTGGCGGCGCAACTCGCGGGCGCGATCGCCGGCCCGGTGCTCGTCTCGCATTTCGATCGTGCCCGCGCGACCGCGCAGGCGTTCTGCGCGCTGACCGGGCGTGACGCGCAGGTGCATCCGCTGCTGCACGAATTCTCGGCGATCGATCCCTTGCGCATCGCGGGCCTGACCGGTGAACAGCGACGCCCCCTGACCGAGGCCTACTGGGCACGCGGCGACCGCGATGCCCGCATGGGCGACGCAGCGGACACGTTCGCCGAGTTCGTCGCGCGCATCGACGACTTCCTCGATGCGATGCCGACGCTGGACGACGACAGCGTGCTGTTCGGGCACGGCATCTGGTTCGGCCTGCTGGCGTGGCGCCTGATGGGGTTCGCGGCCGACACAGCCGACGACATGCGCGCCTTCCGCCAGTTCCAGGTCGCGCTGCCGATGCCCAATTGCGCGGTGTACGAACTGACCGGCAGCGGTCGGCACTGGCATCTGCACTACCGCGCCGACCTCGCGCGCGGCATCGCCGCGCTGTAGAACCCGTACGCAGTTGGCGCCCGCGGCACGGCCGCACGCGATCGGCGGGCATCTGCCACGTCTCCATTGGAGAGCGCGGCTGTCCCGCGTCCGATCCGGATTCGGCACGCAACACGCCGAAGCTTGGATCGTGAGGACCACGATCTACGCACGTAGAAGGCTTAAAAAAAAACCCGGCGCAAGGCCGGGTTTTTCTTGTCCGAGGACCGCTGCCGTCAGGCCGCGGTCTTCTCGCCCGCGTCCACGTACTCCGGAATCTGGTCGAAGTTCATGTAGCGGTAGATGTCGCTCGCCGAGGCGTCCAGCACGCCGACATCGGCCATGTACTCGGCCTTGGTCGGGATGCGGCCCAGACGCGAGCAGATCGCGGCGAGTTCCGCCGACCCCAGATACACATTGGAGTTGCGGCCCAGACGGTTCGGGAAGTTGCGCGTCGAGGTCGAGAACACCGTCGCGCCTTCGCGCACCTGCGCCTGGTTGCCCATGCACAGCGAGCAGCCCGGCATCTCCATGCGCGCACCGGCCGCGCCGAAGGTGCCGTAATGGCCTTCCTTGGTCAGCTCGGCGGCGTCCATCTTCGTCGGCGGCGCGACCCACAGCTTGGTCGGGATGTCGCGCTTGCCTTCGAGCAGCTTGGACGCGGCGCGGAAGTGGCCGATGTTGGTCATGCATGACCCGATGAACACTTCGTCGATCTCGACGCCGGCGACTTCGGACAGCGTCTTCACGTCGTCCGGATCGTTCGGGCAGGCCAGGATCGGTTCGTGCACGTCGGCCAGGTCGATCTCGATGACCGCGGCGTACTCGGCGTCATCGTCGCCCTTGAGCAACTGCGGATCGGCGAGCCAGGCTTCCATCTTCTCGATGCGGCGCTGGATCGAACGCGCGTCGGCGTAGCCTTCGCTGATCATCCACTTCAGCATCACGATGTTCGACGTGATGTATTCGATGATCGGCGCCTTGTCGAGGTGCACCGTGCAGCCCGCCGCGGAACGCTCGGCCGAGGCATCGGACAGTTCGAACGCCTGCTCGACCTTGAGATCCGGCAGACCTTCGATCTCGAGGATGCGGCCGGAGAAAATGTTCTTCTTGCCCTGCTTGGCGACGGTCAGCAGACCGGCCTTGATCGCGTACAGCGGAATCGCGTTGACCAGATCGCGCAGGGTCACGCCGGGCTGCATCTTGCCCTTGAAGCGCACCAGCACCGATTCGGGCATGTCGAGCGGCATGACGCCGGTCGCCGCCGCGAACGCGACCAGACCCGAACCGGCCGGGAACGAGATGCCGATCGGGAAGCGCGTGTGCGAGTCGCCGCCGGTGCCGACGGTGTCGGGCAGCAGCATGCGGTTGAGCCAGCTGTGGATGATGCCGTCGCCGGGACGCAGCGAAATGCCGCCGCGCGTGGAGATGAACTCCGGCAGCGTGTGGTGCGTCTTGACGTCGACCGGCTTGGGATACGCCGCGGTGTGGCAGAACGACTGCATCACCAGATCCGACGAGAAGCCCAGGCACGCGAGATCCTTGAGCTCGTCGCGGGTCATCGGACCGGTGGTGTCCTGCGAGCCCACGGAGGTCATCTTCGGTTCGCAGTAGGTGCCCGGACGCACGCCCTGGCCTTCCGGCAGACCGATCGCACGGCCGACCATCTTCTGCGCCAGCGAGAAACCCTTGCCGGTGTTGGCCGGCTGCTGCGGCAGGCGGAACAGGTCCAGCGTCGGCAGGCCCAGCGACTCGCGCGCCTTGGCGGTCAGGCCGCGACCGACGATCAGCGGAATGCGGCCACCAGCGCGCACTTCGTCGAACAGCACCTCGGACTTGACCTGGAATTCGGCGATCACGGTGCCGTTCTTCAGCGCCTTGCCGTCGTAGGGGCGCAGCTCGATGACGTCGCCCTGCTCCATCTGCGACACGTCGAGTTCGATCGGCAGCGCGCCGGCGTCTTCCATCGTGTTGTAGAAGATCGGCGCGATCTTCGAACCCAGGCACACGCCGCCGAAGCGCTTGTTCGGAATGAACGGAATGTCCTCGCCGGTCCACCAGAGCACGCTGTTGGTCGCCGACTTGCGGCTCGAACCGGTGCCGACCACGTCGCCGACGTAGGCGACCAGATGGCCCTTCTCCTTCAGATCGCGGATGGCCTGGATCGGACCACGCTTGCCGTCCTCTTCCGGCACGAAGGCCGCGCCTTCGCGCGCGTTCTTCAGCATCGCCAGCGCGTGCATCGGGATGTCGGGACGCGTGGTCGCATCGGGCGCCGGCGACAGGTCGTCGGTGTTGGTCTCGCCCGGCACCTTGAACACCGTCAGCGTCATCGACTGCGGCACTTCCGGCTTGCTGGTGAACCACTCGGCGTCGGCCCAGCTCTGGATCACGGCCTTGGCATTCGCGTTGCCGGCCTTGGATTTTTCTTCGACGTCGTGGAACGCGTCGAACACCAGCAGCGTGTGCTTGAGGCCTTCGGCGGCGATCCCGCCGACTTCGGCGTCGTCGAGCAGATCGACCAGCGGCTGCACGTTGTAGCCGCCGAGCATCGTGCCCAGCAGTTCGGTGGCGCGCGCGCGGGTGATCAGCGCGCTGCGCTCGGTGCCGAACGCGATCGCGGCGAGGTACGAGGCCTTGACCTTGGCGGCGTCGTCGACGCCGGCCGGCACGCGGTGGGTCAGCAGGTCGAGCAGGAACTCCGCTTCACCGGCCGGCGGATTCTTCAGCAGTTCGATGACGTCGGCGGTCTGCTGCGCATCGAGCGGCAGCGGCGGGATGCCCAGCGCTTCGCGCTCGGCAACGTGGTGGCGGTAGGCTTCCAACATGCGGGCAACTCCAGTGTCTTGTTCGTGTAGTACCGGGAAAACCGGTCTCAGGCCGACGGTACGATCAGCTTGAGACCCTTGAAATAGGTGCGGAAGAACGCGTCGTCGCGGGTGATCAGGCCATTGCACTGCAGCAGCGCGTGCGCCCCGACCAGGAAATCGCGCGACGGGCGGCCGGCGATGTCGCCGCGCTGCCAGGACCGGCGCTGCATCTCGCCCGCGCGAAGCGCGGACTTCGCCTCGATCGCCGAGAAGCGCACGCCCATGTCCTCGAGCACGGACATGGTGTCGGCGCCGTCGTGCAGCGCACCGCAAATCTCGGCCAGCGCAACGTCGCAGACGACGACCGGACCGGCGCTCAGGTACTGGCGCAAACAGGCCTCGGCGGCGTCGGCCTGCGGGCCGTCGGCCAGCAGATCCACCAGCACGGGCGCGTCGACGGCGATCACCGGTCGGCGTCTCCGTCCGTTCCAACCTCGACCTCGACCTCACCAGCCGGCTGGCCGCGCACCGCGCGCATCGCGGCATCGGTGTTGTCGAAACCTTCCAGCCTGAAACGGCCGCGGGCGCGCGAGACGGCGTCGTCGACACTCTTGCGCAGCACGATGCGGCTGCCTTCCAGTTCGACCTTCAGGATCGTGCCCTTGCTCAGACCCAGCGCATCGCGCACGGCCTTGGGCAGGGTGATCTGGCCGCGTTCGGCGACGGTGGCTTCCATGGCGGCCTCCGGAAAGTATGCGCGCATTATACATACCTGAACCCGCATACCCAAGCCGGGCAACGGGAACGCAACGGGCCGGATTCGTTGCGAACCCGGCCCGTCCCGAACACATCGACGCTGGTGGCGTCCGTCAGAACGCCAGCTGGAACCGTGCGTTGAGCGTGGTGCCCCGGTCCTCGCCCTGGTAGGCGCCGCTGCGGTTGTCGGTTTCCCAGCGGATCGCATCCAGCATGACCCGGCTGAAATCGTTGAGATACCAGTTCACGCCGACGGTCAGCGCATCGCCGGTGCCGCCAGTGGGCAGTTCGGCGTAATCGGCGTTCTCGTACCGCGCCTTGAGTTCCCAGGCGCCCGGTCCGCCGGCGGTGACCGGCCGCGCGATCTTGACCCGGCTCCAGGTGCCGGTCTTCGTCGCGAACGAGGGGCTGGCGCCGGACAGGAACCAGCCGGCCGAGAGCGCCCAGGCGTCGTGGGTGACCGCGTAGCGGCCGGCGCCGCCCAGTCCCGAGACTTCGCGCGTGCCCCATTCGCCATAGCCCCAGAACGGACCGCGCACGCCGAGCAGTTCGACACCGTAGCCGTGGCCGTGGGTGGCGCCGTTGAGCGTGCCGGGCGCGATCTTCACCAGATCGTTGAGATGACCGGAAATCGCCGAACTGCGGAACACGCCGGTGCTGTTGGGCGCGATGTCCTCGTAGAAACCCCAGGCGCCGAGATGCAGCAGACCGCCCTCGCCCTTCACCGGGTTCCAGTGCGCGCGGCCGGCGACGGTCATCGAGTCGTTGCTGTCGCCGACGTTGTTGAGGTCGTTGCCGGCCACCGACAGGCTGCCGTGCCAGCTGTCCCCGTAGACGCGCTGGGTCAGGCCGACGCCGAACAGGCCGCGCTGCGGCACGATCAGAGTGCCGACCACGTTGCGGTCCTGGAAAGGCGTATTGCCGGTGCCGCTGGAGCCGTCGATGCCGCGGTCGTTGAGCCGGTTGCCGACGGTGAGTTCCGCCTCGCGCCCGAACAGCGTGTGGCCAAGGGTCACATAGGCCGACTTCCAGGCCACGCCGTTGTCAGCGAAATCGCCTTCGACCGCATACCCAAGATTGCCGTAGCTGCCTTCGAAGCCGAGGCGCACCGAGCGGATCTCGGTGCCGGTGATGTTGCGGGCGTCGAAGTCCGAGCCGCGGGTGATGGAGGTGTCGACGAAGACACGGCCGCGCGGCCGGAACGTGGTCTGGCCGTCGCTGCTGGTGAACTGCGGCGCGCCCTTGGACCAGCTCACCGCCGGCGCCTTCGCCTGCGCGGCTTCGACCTTGGCGATGCGCTCGACGAGCGCGGGATCGGCGACGGGCGCGGCTGGCGCCTGGGCGGCGACTGGCGGCGTGCCGGTTTCGAGTACGGACAGGCGCGCTTCGAGCTGGCGGATCTGTTCGGCCTGCTGGCGGACCAGCGTTTCCAGTTCGCTTGGCGCGGTCTGCGCGAGCGCGGTGGACGAGGCCAGCAGCAGGCCGACGGCCAGTGCGGTGGGACGGGGGCGGAACGACATGCGCATCGTGCGATCTCCGGACACGGCACGCCCTCGGTACAGGCGGCCGCAGACAGGCCCGCCGGGGGCGACGGGCGAACATTCGGAAGGAAGGCGCCGGTGCCGACGAGGGGGCACCGGCGCGGAGGCGCACCCGGACGTGGGGAACGGGTGTCCAGACCGTCCCGGCGCAGCGCGCGCCGGGACGTCGGCGGTCAGCTCGTGGCTTCGCGCGAGGCGTTGGGACGCCAGGTGATCAGGCGGTTCTCGGCGATGTCGAGAAAGAAATCGATGATCAGCACGAAGCCCGCCAGGATGATGATGCCGGCGAACACACCGACCGCATTGAAGTTGCCTTCCGCCTGCGCGATCAGATAGCCCAGGCCCGCGGACGCGCCGAGGTATTCGCCGATGATCGCGCCGACCACCGCGAAGCCCACCGAGGTGCGCAGCGAGGACAGGATCCAGCTCGCGGCCGCCGGGAAGTACACATGCCGCAGCAGGTCACGACGGTTGGCGCCGAGGATGCGTGCGTTCGCCAGCACCACCGGATTCACCTCGCGCACGCCCTGCATCGCGTTGAAGAAGGTGATGAAGAACACCAGCGTCACGGCGAGCGCCACCTTCGACCACAGGCCCAGACCCAGCCAGAGCACGAAGATCGGTGCCAGCACGACGCGCGGAATCGCGTTGAACCCCTTGATGAAGGGATCGAGGATGCGCGCCGAGCGCGGGCTCAGGCCCAGCCAGACACCGCCGGTGACGCCGAGCACGGTACCGATCACGTAACCCAGCACCGTTTCGGTCAGGGTGATGTAGACGTGGCTGTAGAAGCTCGTGTCCATCAGCCAGGTGAGCATCTGCCGGACGATGTCCCACGGCGCCGGGAAGAAGAACGGATCGATGAGGCCGGCCGAGACACCGGCCTGCCAGCCGCCGAAGACACCGACGACGAGCATGATCTGGATGGCACGGTCAGTCTTGGCGTGCATAGCTCTTCTCCACTTCGCCGCGCAGGCAGGCCCAGATGTCGCGATAGAGGTCGGTGAACCGCTGGTCGAGCTTGATTTCCGCCACATTGCGCGGCCGCTCGAGATCCACGTGGAAGCTTTCGACCACCCGGCTCGACGGGCCGGAGGACAGCACGACGACACGGTCGCCGAGCGCGATCGCTTCCTCGAGATCGTGGGTGATCAGGATCACCGCGCGGCGGTCTTCCTGCCACAGCCGCAGCAGCTCGTTCTGCATCAGATGCCGGGTGTGGATGTCGAGCGCGGAGAACGGCTCGTCCATCAGCATCACCTTCGGTTCGACGATCAGCGCCTGCGCCATCTGCACGCGCTTGCGCTGGCCGCCCGAGAGCTGGTGCGGATAGCGGTGCTCGAATCCCTTGAGGCCGACCTTCGCCAGCCAGGCGTTCGCCCGCTGCTCGCGGTCCTTCGCGTCGACACCGCGGAAGCGCAGGCCGAGTTCGACGTTCTGGAACGCCGTCTTCCACGGCAGCAGCGCGTCCTGCTGGAACAGGTAACCCACCGATTCCTGCACGCCGTTGACCGGCGCGTCGTCGATGCGGATGCCGCCCTTGGTCGGATTCAGCAGGCCGGCGACGGCATTGAGAATGGTGCTCTTGCCACAGCCGGTCGGTCCGACGATGGCGACGAACTCGCCGTCGGCGACTTCGATGTTGACGTCGCGCACCGCGGTGAAATCACCGAAGGACATCGTGACGTTGTCGACCGACACCATCGAACGCGACGGCATCGGCATCGGGACTTCATCCCGGATGCGGGCAACACTGGCGACAGCCATGGAACCTCCTTACTGCTTCGCGTCCGCGGCGACGCGGTCGACGAATACGTTGGTGTAGGTCTTCTCGAGATCGATGTCGGCATTGGCGACATCGGTGTTGAACTCGCGCAGCACGAGCAACGGCGTTTCCAGATCCTTCGGCTCGAAACGGCCGTCGCGGGTGAAGATCGCGCGCGCCTGCTCGACCGCCTTGGCATAGGTTTCGCGGTCGCCGGAGACGTACTTGTCCGGCAGCGCGGCCACGACTTCGGCCGACGTGTGATCGGCGATGAACTCCAGCGCCATGCGTTCGGCGCGGACGATCTTCTCGACCGCCTCGGGGCGCTTGTCGAGGAAGGACTGCTGGGCGTACATGACCGACGTCGGATAGATGCCGCCGTAGACCTCGCGTGCACCTTCGTCGCTGCGCGCATCGATCAGGATCTTGCCGACGCCGCGCTCGACGAGCAGCGTGCCGGCCGGGTCGTAGTTCACCAGCAGGTCGATCTTGTCCTGCTGCAGCGCCGCGACCGCGGCCGCGCCCGAGCCCACGCCGATGATCGAGATGTCGTCGACGGGAATGTTGTTGCGGGCCAGGTAATGCCGGACGAAGAAGTCCGACGACGAGCCAGGCGCGGTGATGCCGACCTTCATGCCGCGGATCGACGCCGGGTTGGCCGGATCGAAGGTGCTGTCGGGACGACCGGCGAGCACCAGGCCGGAATTGCGCGACAGCAACACGAACGCGACGACGTCCTTCTGCTTGGCCTGCATCTGGATGGTGTGGTCGTAGAAGCCGACCGCGACGTCGGTGGAGCCGGCGACCAGCGCCTGCAGCACCTTGGAACCGCCCTGGGCGAAGTTCTCGGTCTGGACGTTCAGGCCCACGTCTTCGAAGTAGCCGTTGGCGTCGGCGATGAAGAACGGCAGGTTGTTGAGGTTGTACGAGCCGACGCTGATGCGTACCGACTCGCCTTCGGCAGAGCCGCGGCTGCCGCTGCAACCGGCAACACAGACCATGGCCGCCGCGAGCACGGCGGTGATGAGACGCTTGTACATCGATCCCTCCCAGGATGGTGATGGCTTGGACCGGGCGGATGCCCGGTGTTGTTCAGTTCACGCAGCCGAACTCCATGGCGCTGCTGCGTTGCGCCGCGGGTCCGTGCTGGCGAAGACGCGGCCCTCGAACAGTCGCCGTGCGGTCCGCACGACGCTGGCGACGATCGGGGCATCCATTGCGGGTCTGTGCAGTGCCACGTCCAGGCAACCGCTCGGGTGTTCCAGCCGCACGCTGCCGGGCAGCGGGAGGCTGCCGGCCATGCGCTGCGCCACCGTCCCGTCGGTGACGCACGCGGTCGAGATGCCGACCGCGCCGGTGATCGCCAGCGCGCTGTGGCACTGGTGGGGCATGAAATAGCGCACCTGCAGCGCGCCACCCGCCCGGGGCGGTAGCAGCAGCACGGGCTTGGGAATGACGCGATCGCCCGCATCGGCGATGCCCATCCTGCGCCCGGCCTCGATGCGGATCCGTTCCAGACGGGCCAGCATCGCCGTGTTCGCATTGAGTTCGGCCACGCTTTCCGCACCGGTCACGCCCAGGGCCGCACCCTCGAGCATCACCATCGGCATCGCGCAGTCGATGCAGCTCACCTCGACGCCATCGATCCATTCGCTGGCCTCGCCGGTGGGCAACAGTTTGCCAGTCCGGGCGCCGGCGGCGTCGAGGAAGGCCAGCGAGATCGGCGCCGCGGTGCCGGGCGCACCGGCGATCGCGGTCTCGCCGCGGTAGTGCACACGGCCCTGCGGGGTCTCCACGGTGGCCAGGATCACCTTGCCGGTATTGACGTTGTGGATACGCACCTCGGTCCGGGGGTCGCCGGCGGCGACCATGCCCGACTCGATCGCGAACGGGCCCACTGCAGCCAGCATGTTGCCGCAGTTGGGCGTGGTGTCGACCAGCTGGCGGTCGAGGCGCACCTGGGCGAACAGGTAGTCGATGTCGGCATCGGCCCGGGTCGGCGGACCGACGATGGCGACCTTGCTCGACAGCGCATTGCCACCGCCGATGCCGTCGATCTGCAGCGGATGCCCGGCGCCCATGACCTCCAGCAGCAGGCGATCCCGCTCGGCAGGATCCGCCGGCAGGTCCGACGCGCGGAAGAACGGCCCTTTCGAGCTGCCGCCACGCATCAGGACACAGGGAACGCTGTAGAGATCGTTGGACATGAGGGTCGCAGATTGATATGAATATCGAATCAATTGATCGATTCGTTGCGATACTGGCATGGCCGTAATTGATCTGTGAAATGCTGATTTCAGGAGAATTGATACGTTATGAGCATCAATTGCGAAATCCTCGACCTGCGTGCCTTCCTGCTCGTGGCCGAGACCCGCAGCTTCCATCGCGCCGCCGAAGCCCTGCACGTCTCGCAACCGGCGCTGAGCCGGCGCATCCAGAAACTGGAGAGCGCGGTCGGGGCACCCCTGCTCGAACGCACCACGCGCAGCGTCGCGCCGACGGCCGTCGGGCAGAACCTGCTGCCGCTGGTGCGCCGGATGATCGAAGAGTTCGACGGCTCGCTGTTCGCCTCGCGCGGCGTCGACGACGGCCGCGGCAGCCAGGTCACGATCGCCTGCTTGCCGACGGCGGCGTTCTACTTCCTGCCGAGCGTCATCGCGCGCTTCCACGAGGACCATCCCAGCGTCCGCTTCCGCATCCTCGACATTCCGGCCACCGAAGGCCTGCAGGCGGTCGAGCGCGGTGAGGTGGAATTCGGCATCAACTTCATGGGCGCGTCCGATCCCGAGCTGGAATTCGACTCGCTGGTCGAAGATCCCTTCGTGCTCGCCTGCCGCCGCGACCATCCGCTGGCGACCAAGCGCCGCGTGACCTGGAGCGACATCGCCCAGCACCCGCTGATCACCGTGCATCGCACCAGCGGCAACCGCACCCTGCTCGACGGCGCGCTCGCCCGCGAGAATCTCAAGCTCAGCTGGTTCTACGAAGTGACGCATCTGTCGACCTCGCTCGGCCTGGTCGAAGCGGGCGTCGGCATTTCGGTGCTGCCACGGATGGCCACGCCGCAGCAGGAACACTCCATTCTGGTGACCCGCGAGATCGCGCCCCCCGTGGTGTCACGTACGATCGGCATCGTGCGCAGGCGGGGCGCGATGCTCTCGCCCGCCGCCGAGCGGTTCCTGCAGATGCTCAAGAGCACCTGGCAGAAGCCGTGAGGCGCGCCCGACCGATGACATGTCCGCCACGCCGGCCTGCCTACACTGGCCGCCTCGACGCGGTGACGCGCATCGACCGGGCGTCGCGCCGCATCACCCCGCAGCAACCCGGATGCCCGCGCATCCACACATGCCCGCCACGACCGGTCCGACCGCGTCACCGCCAGCAACTCGCGACAGGAGCTTCCGCATGACCGATACCTTTTCCACGCGCGCCGACCTCGACGTCGGCGGCCGCCGTTACGCCTATTCCAGCCTGCCGGCGCTGGGCAAGCGGTTCGACATCGCCCGCCTGCCCTACTCGATGAAGATCCTGCTGGAGAACCTGCTGCGCCACGAGGACGGCGAGACCGTCGCCGCGCACCACATTGAGGCGGTGGCGAAGTGGGACCCGAAGGCCGAACCGGACACCGAGATCGCCTTCATGCCGGCGCGCGTGGTGCTGCAGGATTTCACCGGCGTGCCCTGCGTCGTCGATCTCGCCGCGATGCGTGACGCCGTGGTGCGCCTGGGCGGTCGCCCAGAGCAGATCAATCCGCTGATCCCGTCGGAACTGGTGATCGATCACTCCGTGCAGGTCGACGTGTTCGGCCGTCCGGATGCGCTGGACCTCAACGGCAAGATCGAATTCCAGCGCAACAAGGAACGCTACGGCTTCCTGCGCTGGGGCCAGAAGGCCTTCGACAACTTCAAGGTGGTGCCGCCCAACACCGGCATCGTCCACCAGGTGAACCTCGAGCATCTCGCCCGCGTGGTGATGACCGCCGAGCGCGAGGACGGCGTGCAGTGGGCGTATCCGGACACCGTGTTCGGTACCGACTCGCACACCACGATGATCAACGGCATCGGCGTGCTCGGTTGGGGCGTCGGCGGTATCGAGGCCGAGGCCGCGATGCTCGGCCAGCCGTCGTCGATGCTGATTCCGCAGGTCGTCGGCTTCAAGCTCACCGGCTGCATGCCGGAAGGCGCGACCGCGACCGATCTCGTGCTGACTGTCACCGAGACGCTGCGCAAGCATGGCGTCGTCGGCAAGTTCGTCGAGTTCTTCGGCGAAGGCCTGCAGCACCTGCCGCTGGCCGACCGCGCGACGATCGGCAACATGGCGCCCGAGTACGGCGCGACCTGCGGCATCTTCCCGATCGACCAGGAATCGCTGAACTACCTGCGCCTGTCGGGCCGCAGCGAAGAGCAGATCGCCCTCGTCGAGGCGTACGCGAAGGCGCAGCAGCTGTGGCACGAACCCGGTTCCCCGGAGGCCGAGTACAGCAGCGTGCTGGAACTCGACATGGCCGACGTGCGTCCGTCGCTGGCCGGCCCGAAGCGTCCGCAGGACCGCGTGCTGCTGGAGAAGGTGCAGCAGAATTTCCGCGACAACGTGGGCCCGCTGATCGCCAAGCGCAGCAAGGCCGGCAGCGAGGATCCGCAGGTCGACCGGTTCGAAAAGGAAGGCGGCGGGCAGCCGCAGGCCGAGCGCCTCGCCGCGCGTCCGGTGTCGAAGATCACCCTCGACGACGGGGAGCACGAGCTCACCGACGGCTCGGTGGTCATCGCCGCGATCACGTCCTGCACCAACACATCCAACCCGGCCGTGATGCTCGGCGCCGGCCTGCTCGCGCGCAACGCCGCAGCCAAGGGCCTCAAGGCCGCGCCGTGGGTCAAGACCTCGCTCGGGCCGGGCTCGCTGGTGGTCACCGATTACCTGGAAAAGGCCGGCGTGCTCGACGATCTGGAGAAGCTCGGCTTCTACGTCGTCGGCTACGGCTGCACCACCTGCATCGGCAACTCCGGCCCGCTGCCGGACGCGGTGTCGAAGGGCATCGCCGAGAACGATCTCGCAGTCGCGGCCGTGCTGTCGGGCAACCGCAATTTCGAAGGCCGCATCCACGGCGAAGTGAAGATGAACTATCTCGCCTCGCCGCCGCTGGTCGTCGCCTATGCGATCGCCGGCACGGTCGACATCGATCTGACCGACGATCCGCTGGGCAAGGACCAGGACGGCAACCCGGTCTATCTGCGCGACATCTGGCCGACCAACAAGGAAATCGGCGACTTCATCGCCAAGACCATCGGGCCGGAGATGTTCGCCAAGAACTACGCCGACGTGTTCAAGGGCGACACGCGCTGGAACACGATCGAATCGCCCGACGGCGATCTCTATGCGTGGGACGAAGCGTCGACCTACATCAAGAACCCGCCCTACTTCGACGGCATGACGATGGATGTCGGCAGCATCGACGACATCCACGGCGCGCGGATCATGGGCCTGTTCGGCGACTCGATCACCACCGACCACATCTCGCCGGCCGGCAACATCAAGGGCGATTCCCCGGCGGGCCGTTTCCTGCAGGAACGCGGCGTGCAGCCGACAGACTTCAACAGCTACGGCTCGCGCCGCGGCAACGACGACGTCATGGTGCGCGGCACCTTCGCCAACATCCGCATCAAGAACCTGTTCTTCGGCGGCGAGGAAGGCGGCAACACGCTGTACTTCGGTGATGGCGAGCCGGAGAAGCTGTCGATCTACGACGCGGCGCAGAAGTACAAGGCCGCAGGCGTACCGCTGGTGGTGTTCGCGGGCAAGGAGTACGGCACGGGTTCGTCGCGCGACTGGGCGGCCAAGGGCACCAACCTGCTCGGCGTGAAAGCCGTGATCGCCGAGAGCTTCGAGCGCATCCACCGCTCCAACCTCGTCGGCATGGGCGTGCTGCCGTGCAGCTTCCGCAACGGCGAGAACGCGCAGAGCCTGGGTCTCGACGGGTCGGAGACGGTGGAACTCACCGGCCTCGCCAACGGCAAGTCGAAGACCGCGCAGATCGTCGCCAAGCGCGCGGACGGCACCGAAATCCGTTTCGAAGTCGACGTGCTGCTGCTGACGCCGAAGGAAGTCGAGTACTTCCGTCATGGCGGCCTGTTGCACTACGTACTGCGTCAGTTGGCCGCGAAGAAGGCGGCCTGACGCCGGAGCGGGCGGAAGCCAGCGCATTAGGGTTTCGCATGACCCGCCCCTTCCCCCGCGAGCGGGGGAAGGCTGGGATGGGGGCAAACGGTCAGGTCACTCGAAGTTTCGGAGGACCAGAACGAATAAGCCGGCGATTCCAGAACGCCCCGAATTGCCGGTTCGCCCCCTCCCAACCCTCTCCCGCACGCGGAGGAGGGCTTAGAGCGATGGCGCGACGCGCGCGTTCAACCTCGTCTCACACCCCCGGACACCGCGGCAAGCCATCGCCCACGCTGCACTCGACGCAGCACGGCGCGGTCTGCGGACGCGGCGTCGACTGGCCCGGCTGTAGGACCTCCGGCGCGGCCGGCATCGGCGGCGGCGCGGCATATAGCCCGGGCGACGGCGACAGCACGGCAAGCTCGTTGGCCGGCCGCAGCTGCAGCAACACCGCCCAATCCTGACGGTTCGCGTTGCAGGCCTGCGGGGCATCCGGGCTGCACGGCGGATCATCCAGGCCGCGCTGCGCCAGTGCGGCGAACTGGCCGCCCGCAGTCAGCGGCATCAGCCGCATCGTCACGCCGTCGAGCACGTTGCCGCCGACCAGTTGCGCCTGCCCGCTCTCGGCGCCGACGACGATGTCGCAATGCATGCCGAGCCCGCCGTCCTCGCTGCTGAGCAACGTGGCGAGACCGGCGAAACCGAACACGCGAGTCGCTGCGCGCACGTAGCACAACATGTCGCCGCGCGCAGGGCGCGAGGTCATCGGATCGGCGACGCGATAGGCGTTGGTCTCCGGGCTGCGATAGGCATTGCGCACGTAGTCGACATGGCTCGGCGATCCGCTGAAGCCCGGCAGCGTCGCGCGTCGCGCGACCCAGGACAGGAACGCCGCCGACCACGGCACGTCGACGAGAAAGCTGCGGCAGGCCGGCGACGGTTGGCTGCTGGTCGGCGCGAACATGCAGTCCCAGGCGCCCGGGCGATGCTGGAGCTGCGACAGCTGGTCGGCGCCGCGCCAGTAACCGGCGACGCGACGCCAGACCTGTTCGCCATTGGTCAGCAGCGCGGTCTCGGCCTCGCGCACGGTCGAGCCGGCATAACGGCCTTCGACATCGATGAAAGGCCGGTGCCAGAGGAGATGTTCCTCGCACGCGGCGGCGGCGAGTCGGGTCGCCGGATCCGGCGATGCGACCTGCGCGCGCAGCAGTGGACAGGGATCGGCTGCCAGCGCGGCAAACGGCGCAGACAGCAGCAGGCAGGCGAGCAGCAACAGGTAGCGCGTCGATCGCATCGGGACGTCCATTCCGCGCGGGACACGCGGTCGCCGCCATCGTGCCCCAGCGGCACGTGAAGAGCAGGTCCGCTCGCGCGGTCAGCCCGCGCAGAACGCCGCGTAATCGATGTAGCCGGGGAACGCGCGGCCCGGTGCGCAGACCGGGCAATCAGGATCGGGCGCCAGCCGCGTCTCGCGGAACTGCATGCGCAGCGCGTCGAACTGCAACAGACGCCCGGCCAGTGGCGCACCGATGCCGAGCAGCAGCTTCAAAGCCTCGGTCGCCTGCAACAGGCCGACCACACCCGGCAGCACGCCGAGCACGCCAACTTCCGAACAGTTCGGCGCGGCTTCGGCCGGCGGCGGTTCGGGAAACAGGCAGCGATAGCAGGGACATGCGCCGCGCCGGCGGCCGGCATCGAAGACGCTGACCTGTCCGTCGAAGCGATGCACCGCGCCGTAGACCAGCGGCACGCCGTGCAGCACGCAGGCGTCGTTGAGCAGATAGCGCACCGGGAAATTGTCGGCGCCGTCGAGCACGAGATCGACGCCGTTGAGCAGACGGTCGACGTTGTCACTGGTCACGCGTTCGGCGATCGCCTCGATGCGCGTACGCGGATTGAGCGCGCCGAGCGTCGTCGCCGCCGACTGGACCTTCGACTGACCGATGCGGTCCTCGGCATGGAGGATCTGCCGCTGCAGATTGCTGCGGTCGACGACGTCGTCGTCCGCGATGCGCAGCGTGCCGACGCCGGCGGCGGCGAGATAGTACGCGGCCGGGGACCCGAGGCCGCCTGCACCGATCACCAGCACCGTCGCCTTCGCGAGCCGCTGCTGGCCGGCGAGGCCGATCTCCGGAAGCTTGAGATGCCGCGAATAGCGCTCGTGGAAATCGAGATCGATGTCGCCGTCCGGCAGCACCGTCGGCAGTCCGTCGGCCTGCCAGGCACTGGTGCCACCGGCGACGGATGCGATGTCCGTGTAGCCGAGCGCGGCCAGCGTTTCGGCCGCCTGCATCGAGCGTCGACCGCTCTGGCAGATCAGCAGCAGCGGCGCCCGCAGGTCCGGCGCATGGGCCAGCGGCGCGGCTTCGAGCGTCGCGCGATCAATGC
This sequence comes from Lysobacteraceae bacterium PS02340, assembly GCA_029959605.1. Lineage (GTDB taxonomy): Bacteria > Pseudomonadota > Gammaproteobacteria > Xanthomonadales > Xanthomonadaceae > Luteimonas > Luteimonas flava. The sequence goes on from JASCOC010000017.1 coordinate 18,723, forward strand.
CGTCCGCGCCTTCGGCCATGCCGGTCACACGCTCGTGCGCATCGCGCACGTCGATCAGGCGCACGCCCTGCTGCTGGCGTTGCCGGGCCTGCGCCGGCGTGAGTTCCTGGATGGCCATGACGCGATTATCGCGCGGACGCGGGCGATGCGCGGGGAACGCTGCGGTTCGATCAGCAGCCTCTGGCCGACGTCGGCGGCCTGTGTGCTTCCCTTCCCCCTCTGGGGGAAGGTGCCCGGAGGGCGGATGAGGGCGCTTTTGGACGCTTTTCTGTAAAGCCCCAACCCTCACCCGACGCGCGTTGCGCGTCGACCTCTCCCGGAGGGAGAGGTGCCCAGGTTCTGCAGCCCGCAGACGCCCGACTGGCCTCATGCATCAGGGCGTCCGGGCGCCCGCGAGTCCCGCGGCCCCGACAGCGCAGCTGTCAGTACGGCAACACATCCACAGGCGTGCCGCGCGCGTAGTCGCGCGGTCCCGCATCGAGCACGATCAGCGCGTCCGAATCCGCAGCGGCTTGCATGCGGTGCGAACCGTCCGCGGGATTCGGTTCGACCCACGAGATCCCGTCATCGTCGATCCACCAGCGCCCGCGCAGCAGTTCGAGGCGTTCGTGGGTCTTGGTCCAGTCCGACGCCAGCCGCGCGCGGCGCAATGCCCGCGGCGCCCTGCCCTGCAGACCGTCGACGAGGCGACGCCCGAGCGCGAGCCAGGTTGCGAGTACCGACACCGGATTGCCGGGCAGGCACAGGAACAGCGCCGGACCGAGCGTGTCGCCTTCGGCCAGCAGCAGCGGCATGCCGGGTTTCATCATGACCTTCCACACCCGCACGCGGCCGCGGCGCTGCAGCAGATCGGGCAGCAGGTCCTTCTCGCCGGCGGACACGCCGCCGCAGGTCAGCACGAGGTCGAAGGCTTCGCCGGCATGGCGCAGCGCGGATGTCACCTGCGCGGCGTCGTCGGGCAGCGTCGGAAACGCGACCGGCTCCAGACCTTCGGCGCGCAGCAACGCCATCAGCTGGTCGCGGTTGGAGTTGTAGATCTGCCCGGGACCGAGCGACATGCCGGGCTCGACGAGTTCGTCGCCGGTGGCGAACACCGCGACCGTCGGACGGCGCACGACGTCGAGCTGCGCGAGCCCCTGCGAGGCCGCGAGACCGATGCGCGCCGGCGTCAGCGTGTCACCCGCATGCAGCAACAGATCGCCGATATTCGAATCCTCGCCGGCGCGGCGCACGTGCTGGCCGAGGCGCGGTGCGATCCGCACGACGACGTCCGTGCCATCGAGATCGGTGTTCTCCTTCATCACCACCGTGTCGGCGCCGGCCGGCAGCGGCGCGCCGGTGGTGATGCGCACGCAGCTGCCCGCCTCCACCGTCAATGACGCATCGGGGCCCGCGAACTGCTCGCCGGTCAGACGCAGGCGCGTCGGCGCGCCGTCGGTCGCGAGATCGGCATGACGCAGTGCGAAGCCGTCCATCGCCGAGTTGTCGAACGGCGGCTGCGGCAGCGTCGCGACGACGTCGCGCGCCAGCACGTGGCCGTGCGCGCGCGACAGCGAGACGGTCTGCGGCTGCAGGCGACGCTCGGCGGCGACGGCATCGACGATCGCGCAGGCCTCGTCGAACGGCACGCGGAACGGGAACGTGGGCTCAGTCATGGGTGACTCCGGCCCGGACCAGATCGTCGGGCGTGTTGAGGTTGCCGAAGCGGATCTGCGCGAAGCGCACCGTCCGCATGCCGAGTGCGCGCTGCAGGCCGCGCACGGAGAAATCGTCGCCGCGCAGCGCGTCGGCAGCGGCCACGCGCAGTGCGGCAACCGGCCACAGCGCCACCAGCGGCTGCAGGCCGTCGTCGTCTTCGGCGCTCGCGCCGGTATCGCCGGCCGCATCGATCAATCGGGACAGCACGGATGCATCGACATGCAGCGCGTCCACCGGCAGCGTGAACAGCCACGGTGTGGTGGTGGCGACTGCCAGCGCGTCGAGGCCCGACAGCGGGCCGGTGTCGGGATGGCGATCAGGGATCGCGTCGATGCCTGCGTCTGCATACCGCGGCAGATCGCGATTGGCACTGACCAGCACGCACGACGCCTGTGCGGCGAAACGGTTACAGAGGCGTTCGACCTGCGCCACGCCATCGCGCAGCAGCCAGGCCTTGTCCAGACCGCCCAGCCGCGTCGCGCGGCCGCCGGCCAGCAGGCCGACGGTCAGCGTGTCGCGGGACGGCCGCGGAATCACTTGCGCTTGACGTGCCGGATCAGCCGCTTCTTCTTCGCCAGCTGGCGTTCGTTGAGCACGTTCTTCTTGTCCTTGTAGGGGTTGTCGCCCTCGCGGAACAGGAAGCGCACCGGCGTGCCGACCAGCTTGAAGCGCTTACGGAAGAAGTTCTCCAGATAGCGCTTGTAGCTGTCAGGCAACGTCCGCAGGCGGTTGCCGTGCACGATGATCGTCGGCGGATTCTCGCCGCCCGGATGCGCGTAACGCAGCTTCGGCGCGTGGCCGCGCACGACCGGCGGCGGATTGGTCTCGTAGGCGATCTCGAGCGCGCGGGTGACTTCCGAAGTGCCGAACTTGTAATTGGCCGACGCATGCGCGCGGTGGATCGCGTGGAACAGCTCGCGCAAGCCCGAGCCGTGCTTGGCGCTGATGCGCACCGCTTCCGCCCACGGCACGAAGGCCAGCTTGCGCGACAGCAGCGCTTCGGTCTGCTCGCGCTGGTAGTCGGTCAGGCCGTCCCACTTGTTCACCGCGACGACGAGCGCACGGCCCGAATCGAGCACCGCGCCGAGCACGCTGGCGTCCTGGTCGGTCACGCCTTCGCTGGCGTCGATCATCACCACCGAGACCTGCGAATGCTCGATCGCCTGCAGCGTTTTGATGATGGAGAACGTCTCGACCGCCTCGTCGACCTTCGACTTGCGGCGGATGCCGGCGGTGTCGACCAGACGGTATTTGCGGCCGTCGCGTTCCAGATCGACCTCGATCGAATCGCGCGTGGTGCCGGCGACTTCCGAGGCGATCATCCGCTCCTCGCCGAGGATGCGGTTGACCAGCGTCGACTTGCCCACGTTCGGGCGGCCGACGAAGGTCACGCGGACGCGATCGGGATCGCTGTCGAGCTGCTCGGACTGGCCCACTTCCGGCAGCTTCTCGAGGATTTCGTCGACCAGCTCGTCGATGCCGTGGCGATGCGCCGACGAGATCGCGTGCGTGTCGGAGAAGCCGTAGCGCGAGAAGTCGGCCTCGGCCGCGCGCGCGTCGAGGCCGTCGGTCTTGTTGATGACCAGGAAGGTGGGTTTGTCGATCTTGCGCAGCCAGCGCAGGATCTCGTCGTCGAGCGCGGAAGCACCTTCGCGGCCATCGACGACGAACAGCACGAGATCGGCTTCGGCGGCGGCGGCGCGCGACTGCTTCGCGGTCGGGCCGGCCAGGCCTTCGTGCTCAAGATGGATGTTCTCGCCGGCGATGCCACCGGTGTCGACGAGCGCGAACGGCACGTCGGGATTGAGCCGGCACACGCCGTAATGGCGGTCGCGGGTGACGCCCGGCTCGTCGTGGACGAGCGCGTCGCGGGTGCGGGTCAGCGCGTTGAACAGCGTCGATTTGCCGACGTTGGGGCGGCCCACGAGGGCGACGAGGGGAAGCATGGGACGGATTCCGTTCGAATGGGTCTTGCGTGTCGCGCGGGCATGGCCCGGAAGCACACGGCCCCGGGCAGATGGCTGCCCAGGGCCGTCATTGTCGCACTTGCGGCGGGACAGGGCGTGTCATCGATCCCGCGCATGTCGCGTGGGGTCTGGAGCGGCGTCAGGTGGTGTCGCGCGGCGCAGTGCCTGACTGGCCGTCAGGTCAAGACGCGCGACGCCGGCTGGCGCCGCTCCAGGCCCAACCCGGAGGGCCGCGCCTGCGCGCGCCCGGGCCGGCTTCATCGCTCGGGCGTGGACGGACGTCCACTTCCTCGCGCTTCCTTGCCCCGGACACGCGCAGAAGCGGCGCGACGTGTGCGGGGATTGATGACACGCCCTACTGCGCCAGGCGCCAGGCGGTCACGTTGCCGTCGACGTTCTGGACCACCAGCACGCCGTCGGCGACGACCAGCGCGCCGCGGATCGGATCACGGCCGGCGCGCTCGCGGGCGACGAATTCGCCGTCGTCGAGACGCATCCAGTGCAGGTAACCGTCGAGATCGCCGACCACGGCGTAATCGCCCTGGATCGCCGCGCCGGTCAGGTTGCGGCGCGCGAGCGCCGGCTGCTGCCACGCGGCGGTGCCGCTGAACTTGTCGAGCGCCCACACGGTGCCGTTGGCATCGGTCACGACCACGCGCTGCGGCGACAGGCCCGGACGGTTCGCGCCGCCGTGCTCGCTGACCCACAGCGGACGGCCGCTCGGGCCTTCCAGCGCCATCGTGCGGTGACGGTAGCTGCTGGCGAACAGCACGGCCTCGTCGAGCACCGGGGTGCCGTCGACATCGGACATGCGCTCGAGTTCGGTGCGGCCATCGGGCTGGGCCACGGCCTGTTCCCACAGCGTGCGACCGTCGGACAGCGACAACGCGGCGATGGTGCCGTCGTCGTTGCCGACGAACACGAAGCCCGGGCCGAGCACCGGCGCATCGTTGCCGCGCACGGTCAACGACGGCAGCTCGCGCACCCAGAACCAGCGACGCTCGCCGCTGGCGACGTCGAACGCGGTCACGCGGCCGTCGTTGGACCGCACCAGCACGACGCCCTGCCCGATCGCGGGCGCGGCGATGACTTCGTTGGAGACCTTGGCGGTCCAGCGCTCCGCGCCGGTGGCGGCGTCGAGTGCGACCACTTCGCCGTCGAGGCTGCCGGCCACGACCAGACCCTCACCGACGCCGGGGCCGCCGCTCAGACGCCGGTCCGAGTCGTAACGCCACAGCGAGGCACCGGTCTGCAGATCGAATGCACGCACGCCGCCCTTGATCGCGGCGACGTAGACGCGGCCATCGGCGACGGCCGGCGACTGGCGCACGCCGAGACGGCCTTCGCCCTTGCCGGCATTCGCAGACCACAGACGCGACACGCTCAGCGTCTCGGTGATGTCGGTCAGCGGCGCGGGCTCGGACAGCGCCTTGGCGTTGGCCTTCTCGCTGTTGCCGAACCAGCCGCGCACGGTGCTGCAGCCGGTGACGGTCATCACGCAGAGCGCGATCGCCGCGATGCGCACGAGGCGGTTCGGCGCATGGGAAGACGCGCCACGCGCGGTCTGGTCGGTCATCAGGATTCAACCTCGGGTTCGTCCGGCGTGCCGCCGACTTCGGAAAGCTTGAGTTCGACCAGACCACGCTGTTGCGCGGCGCTGTCGAGCTGGCGCAGGGCCTGCGCGTAATCCGCGCGGGCCTGTTCGTTCTGCTTGAGTGCGAAATGCGCGTCACCGCGTGCTTCGAGCGAGACCGCATCGTCGGCATCGGCAAGCAGCTTGACCGCATCTTCGCCGCGACCGGCATCGGTCAGCAGGCGCGCGAGACGCTGCTTCACCACGGCTGCCACGCCCGGCTCGGCGCCCTTGACGGCTTCGAGCGTCGCGATCGCGGCGTCGCGATCGCCCTTGTCGACCTGCGCCTTGGCCAGCTGCAGCGCGGCCAGTTCGCTGTACGCGGTATCCGGCAGGCCGGCCACGGCCTGGGAGGCCTTGTCGAATTCGCCCGAGCGGATGTCCAGCAGCGCGGTCTGGTAGGCGGAGTGCTGTTCGACCGCCTGCGTGTGCGTGCGGTTCTTCCAGTACTGCCAGCCACCGATCAGCGCGGCGCCGACCACCACGCCACCCACCAGTCCCAGAGCGTTGTCGCGAAGCCAGGCCTTGACCCGCTCCCCCTGCTCGCGTTCGTCCAGCAACTCGTCAATCGCCATATGGTCTCTACGCCCGCTGTCGAAGGCGGGTCAAACGGATGAAAGAAGGATCGCGGGACCCCGCAACGATGCGGTGGTCCGGAACCCGGCGCGGTCGCCCGGAATTACTCGGAAGCCGGCGTCAGCGCGCCGTCGGAGGATACCGTAAAGCGTGCCACGTTGGCCCGCTGGAACCGGGACAGATCCTGAACGTCGCCGCCGCTCGACACTTCGACGGCGGTCGCATTGCCGAGCTTGACGCGGCTGACGGTGCCCGCGTCGAAGCGGCGCTCCTGGCCGGCCTGCACGAGTGCCTGCTCGACCTGCGCGCCATCGGGACCGATCACCTCGATCCAGCTGTCGCCGCTGAAGCGCATCACGAGGTCCGCGCCTGCGTCAGCGACGGATTCGGGCGCGGCCGGCACCACCGGGGCGCGCTTGGGCAACGCGCCGAGCGAAGCGGTCACCGGCGTCGGACGTGCGGGACGCGCGGCTTCGGCGGGCGTCTGGAGGTTGCCGTCGAGACCCAGCGAGGCGGTCTCGACAGGACGGCTGTTGTCGACGTGCGAACGCGTCGCCACCCACACCGGCACCGCGATCAGCGCGGTGATCACCACGTACACCGCGCGGCCCATGGCCTTGTCGAGCATGCGCTGCATCGGCGGGGTGTAGGTGCGCGGGGTGAGCTCCGGCGGACGCACGTTGGCGTCGGATACGCCGTCGGCCAGCGATTCGGGGAGTTTGAGCAGGCGCAGGTAGCTGCGCAGCTGGCCGCGGATGAACACCGGCGCGCCGAGGCGGGCCCAGTCTTCGGCTTCGAGCGCGTCGACGACCCGCAGCTGCATGCGCAGCCGGGCGGCCACATCGGCGACCGTCAGCCCGGCCTCCATGCGCGCATCGCGCAGACGTTCTCCGACCCCAGGCGAAGACGCTGGCATGGTCTGGTTCGAAGAACTCATGGTGGACTCGTTTCCCTTGGCTGTAGGTTCGGTGCAGACGGAAACTCCGCCCGCAAGCGTCGCTGGTATCGGTCGGCGGCCCCTGTGTCGCCGAGCGCGGTTTCGATCTGCACCGCAAGTTGCAATGCTGCCGTAGTTGCGGGGCCGGCGGCAAGCCGTCGTTGCGAAAAAGCCCGCGCATCGAAGTAACGCTGCTCGGAGACGAGGTAGCGCGACATCGCATCGAGGGCGACGACGTTCTCCGGATCGAGCTCCAGCGACGCACGCAGGTCGCGTTCGACGCGCGCCATGTCGCCCGCGCTCATCGCGCAGGCGCCGGCATTGGCCAGCGCGCCGGACGGATCGCCATAGGCCGGATCGCGCACCGCGGCGTCGAAATACGCCAGCGCGTCGGTCGCGCGGCCGTTGCGGCACAACCAGGTGCCGTAATTGTTGAGATAGGCGCCCTGGTCGGGCGCGCGTTCGGCCGCGGCCTTGTAGTAGGCGCCGGCCTGGGCGCTGCGGCCGCGGCGGTCCTCGATCACCGCGAGCAACGTATTGGCGTCGGCCGCCGTGCCCTCGCCTTTCAGCGCATCGCGCGCAGCCTTGGCGGCGGCGTCAACGTTGCCGGCTTCGAGCTCGCGACCCGCGAGCCCCAGTTGACGGCGCGCGGCCTCATTTCGACGTGACTCGGCGTTACCTCCGATATTGTAGGTCGGTGGCTCCGGCCGGAAATCGCTTTTGGCGCTCGGCTTGATGAACGTCAGGCGTGAACAGCCAGCCATCGCCAGCAGGAGGACGACGAGACCGGCAGCCTCAGGCAGCCGCATCGACACCTGGACCGCCCTGCGTCTCGAGACGCTTGAGGTGTTCGGCCTGGCGACGCGTGCGATCGGCAACCTGGCCCTTGAGCTGACCGCAGGCCGCGTCGATGTCGTCTCCGCGGGTGCGGCGCACCGGCGCGATGCGGCCCGATTCGTTGAGCAGCTTCTGGAACCGGCGGATCGTCGCATCGTCCGGACGCTCGTAGCGCGTGCCCGGGAACGGGTTGAACGGGATCAGATTCACCTTCGCCGCGTCCTTCATCTGCAGGCGATTGTCGAAATCGCGCATCAGACGGGCCAGCTCGCGCGCATGCTGCGGCTGGTCGTTGACGTCCTTCATCAGCGTGTATTCGAAGGTGATCGACTCGCCGCGCTTGCGCTGCGCATAGCGCGCGCAAGCTTCCATCAGCTCGGCGATCGGGTACTTCTTGTTCAGCGGCACCAGCTCGGTGCGCAGCGCGTCGTTGGCCGCATGCAGCGAGACCGCCAGCGACACGTCGCTGACTTCGCCCAGCTTGTCGATCATCGGCACCATGCCGGCGGTCGACAGCGTGACGCGCTTGTTCGCCAGGCCGTAGCCAAGATCGTCGCGCATGATGCTCATCGCGCGGACGACGTTGTCGAAATTCATCAGCGGCTCGCCCATGCCCATCATCACGACATTGGTCAGGCGGCGCTGTTTGTGCGGCACGTTGCCCAGATGCTTCGCGGCCACCCAGACCTGGCCGATGATCTCGGCGGTCGACAGGTTGCGGTTGAAGCCCTGGGTCGCGGTGGAACAGAACTGGCAATTGAGCGCACAGCCGACCTGCGAGGACACGCACAGCGTGCCGCGCGACTTGTCGGGGATGTAGACGGTCTCGATCGCGTTCTTGCCGTCCATCGCCAGCAGCCACTTGTGGGTGCCGTCGGTGGAGGGCTTCTCGAACTGGACCTGCGGCACGCGAACTTCGGCATGCGCCTCGAGCTTGGCGCGCAGCGCCTTGCCCAGGTCGGTCATCTCGTTGAAGTCGGTGACGTACCGGTGGTGGATCCACTTCATGATCTGGTGGGCACGGAAGCGCTTTTCGCCGAGGGTCTCGGCGAAAAAGCGCTCCATACCCTCGCGGTCGAGGTCGAGCAGGTTCTGCTTGGCGACGCTGGCGTCGATGGCGACCTCGGTCACGATGGCATCCCTCAGCGGGAAACGACTTCGTCGTTCTTGAAGAAGTATGCGATCTCGGTCTGCGCGTTCTCGACCGAATCCGAGCCGTGGGCGGCGTTGGCGTCGATGGAGTCGGCGAAGTCGGCGCGGATCGTGCCCGGCGCGGCGTCCTTCGGATTGGTGGCGCCCAGCAGGTCGCGGTGCGCGGCCACGGCGTTCTCGCCTTCCAGCGCCTGGATCATCACCGGGCCGGAGGTCATGAACTCGACCAGCGCGCCGAAGAACGGACGCTCCTTGTGCACGGCGTAGAAGCCTTCGGCTTCCTCGCGGGTCAGCTGCTTGTACTTGGCGGCCACGATCTTCAGGCCGGCCTTTTCGAAGCGGGAATAGATTTCGCCAATGACGTTCTTGGCAACGGCATCGGGCTTGACGATGGAAAGAGTGCGCTCGAGCGCCATCGGGTGTTCTCCGGTCTGGAATGGGGCCGTCCACTCCGGAACGGCCGAGTCTACATGGAAAAACCCGCGCCGAAACGCGGGTTTAGCCAACATGGCTGCGGCAATTCTAACGTATCTGCTGCAACTGCGTCGGCCCGGGCCGCATCGGCGGTCATTGACGCGTCAGGCGCTCGGCCCGCAGAATCCAAACAAGCGTTTGATCGAGGCATCCGTGTCATGGCCAGCACCGCCCAGTTCTCCACCAAGGACAAGATCCTCGGCGCCGCCGAAGAACTGTTCGCGACCCACGGGTTCGCGGGCACCTCGCTGCGGCAGGTGACCAGCCGGGCGGATGTGAACATCGCCGCGGTCAACTACCACTTCGGCAGCAAGGAAAACCTCGTCAACGAGGTCTTCCGCCGCCGGATGGACCAGATGAGCGCGCAGCGCCTCGCCCAGCTCAAGCGCGCACTGGCCGAACAGCCCGGCGAGATCGAGCCGATCATCGCCGCCTTCGTCGAGCCCGCCCTGGACATGGCCAGTGGCCGCGCCGGCAGCGGCGCCTTCGTGCGGGTGATCGCGCGGGCCTACGTGGAGAAGAACGATGCCCTGCGCAAGTTCCTCTCCGAACAGTACGGCCATGTGCCGCGCGAGTTCGCCAGTGCCCTCGCCGGCTGCCTGCCGGATCTCGGCAAGGCCGAGCTCTACGGCCGCCTCGATTTCCTCGCCGGCGCGCTGACCTATGCGATGGCCGATTTCGGCCTGATCAAACGCCCACCGGGCACCACCGAACATGCGCACCGCACCCGGATCGCCGGCGAGCTGATCCGCTTCGCCGCGGCCGGGTTCCGCGCCTGACCACCAGCCCGGCGCACGCCGGGCTTCTTTCGAAACAAAGGGATGGAGCAAATGTCTGAGAAATTGCTTGTACGTCGTGCCGCGGTCCTCGGCGCGGGTGTCATGGGCGCGCAGATCGCCGCGCACCTGACCAACGCCGGGATCGACACGGTCCTGTTCGACCTGCCGGCCAAGGAAGGCGACAAGGACGGCGTGGTGCGCAAGGCGCTCGCGAACCTGGCCAAGCTGAGCCCGGCGCCGCTGAGCAGCAAGTCGCTCGCCGAGGCCATCGTCCCGGCGAACTACGAGACCGGCTTGGCCGAACTCGAAAGCTGCGACCTGATCATCGAGGCGATTGCCGAGAAGATGGACTGGAAGCAGGACCTCTACCGCAAGATCGCCCCGCACGTGCCGGCGCATGCGGTGCTGGCCAGCAACACCTCGGGCCTTGGAATCAATGCCTTGGCGGATGTTCTTCCCGAAGAACTGCGCCACCGCTTCTGCGGCGTGCATTTCTTCAACCCGCCGCGCTACATGCATCTGGCCGAACTGATTCCGGCCAAGACCACCGACCAGTCGGTACTCGAAGGCCTCGAAACCTTCCTGACCACGCAGCTCGGCAAGGGCGTGGTCTATGCCAAGGACACCCCGAACTTCATCGGCAACCGGATCGGCGTGTTCTCGATCCTGTCGACGATCCACCACACCCAGGAATCGAAGCTCGGTTTCGACGAGGTCGATGCGCTGACCGGGCCCCTGCTCGGCCGTCCGAAGTCGGCGACCTACCGCACCTCCGACGTCGTCGGTCTGGACACGATGTCGCACGTCATCAAGACGATGGCCGACACGCTGCCCGAGGACCCGTGGCACGAATACTTCTCCTCGCCCAAGTGGCTGACCGCGCTGATCGACAAGGGCGCGCTGGGCCAGAAGACCGGCGCCGGCATCTTCCGCAAGGCGGGCAAGGACATCCTGGTCCTCGATCTTGAAAAGCAGGACTACCGCGCCTCCGACCGCAAGGCCGCCGACGAGGTCGTCGCGATCCTCAAGACCAAGGACCCGGCCGAGCGCATGGCCCAGCTGCGCGCCAGCGACCACCCGCAGGCCCAGTTCGTCTGGGCGATCCTGCGCGACCTGTTCCACTACAGCGCCGTGCATCTGGAAGACATCGCCGAGACCGCGCGCGACGTGGATCTGGCGATCCGCTGGGGCTACGGCTGGCAGCAGGGTCCGTTCGAACTGTGGCAGGCCGCCGGCTGGAAGCAGGTCGCCGACTGGATCGCCGAGGACATCGTCGCCGGCAAGACCATGAGCAGCGCGCCGCTGCCCGACTGGGTGTTCGACGGCCGCGAGGGTGTGCACGCCGCCGAAGGCAGCTACAGCCCGTCCAAGAACGCCAAGTTGCCGCGCTCGGCGCTGCCGGTGTATCGCCGCCAGCGCTTCCCCGATCCGCTGCTGGGCGAGCGCTTCGAGCAGGGCGAGACGGTGTACGAGAACGACGGCATCCGTCTGTGGACGGACGGCGACGACATCGGCGTGATCAGCTTCAAGACCAAGATGCACACGGTCTCCGACCACGTGCTCGACGGCATCCAGGAAGCGATCGGCATCGCCGAGCGCAAGTTCAAGGGCGTGGTCATCTGGCAGCCGAAGGAGCCGTTCTCGGCCGGTGCCGATCTCGCCGGCGCGCTGGGTCTGCTGCAGGCCGGGAAGGTCGACGCGTTCGAGGCGATGGTCGAGAACTTCCAGAAGACCAGCCAGCGCATCAAGTACTCGCTGGTGCCGGTCGTCGCAGCCGTACGCGGCCTGGCGCTGGGCGGCGGCTGTGAATTCCAGATGCACAGCGCGCGCACCGTCGCGCATCTCGAAAGCTACATCGGTCTGGTCGAGGCCGGCGTCGGCCTGCTGCCGGCCGGTGGCGGCCTGAAGGAACTGGCGGTGCGTGCGTCCGAGGCCGCGGGTCCTAACGGCGACGTGTTCGCCGAACTCAAGAAGACCTTCGAGACGATCGCGATGGCCAAGGTGTCGAACTCGGCGGTCAACGCCAAGGAGCTCGGCTTGCTGCGCGCCGACGACATCGTCACCTTCAATGCGTTCGAGCTGCTGCACGTGGCGCGCCAACAGGCATCGGCGCTGGCCGAAGCCGGCTATCGCCCGCCGCTGCCCGCCCGCGCGATCCGCGTCGCCGGCGACGTCGGCATCGCCACGTTCAAGATGCTGCTGGTCAACATGCTCGAAGGCCGTTTCGTCAGCGAGTACGACTACGAGATCGCCGAGCGCATCGCCACCGTGCTGTGCGGCGGCGACGTGGACCGCAACGCGGTCGTCGACGAGGACTGGCTGATCCGTCTGGAGCGCACGCACTTCGTCGAGCTCGCCCAGCAGGAGAAAACCCAGGCGCGCATCGGCCACATGCTCAAGACCGGCAAGCCGCTTAGGAACTAGTGAGGACGTCAGGCGCGCAGTGCGCGCGAAGCGTCAGTCGAAGCAAACCGGCTGACGCCCTCACCCCCTCACTCACTTACGAGACCATTCCATGAGCAAGCAGATCCAGGACGCCTACATCGTCGCCGCCACCCGCACCCCGGTGGGCAAGGCGCCGAAGGGCGTGTTCCGTAACACCCGTCCCGACGACATGCTCGCGCACGTGCTCAAAGCCGTCGTCGCGCAGGCGCCGGGCATCGACGTCAACCGCATCGATGACGCCGTGATCGGCTGTGCGATGCCCGAGGGCGAGCAAGGCATGAACGTGGCGCGCATCGGCGTGCTGCTGGCCGGCCTGCCCGATACCGTCGCCGCGCAGACCATCAACCGCTTCTGCTCGTCCGGCCTGCAGGCCGTCGCGCTGGCGGCGAACGAGATCCGCCTCGGCAACGCCGATCTGATGCTCGCCGGCGGCACCGAATCGATGTCGATGGTGCCGATGATGGGCAACAAGGTTGCGCTGAGCCCGAGCGTGTTCAAGGACGACCACGTCGCGATCGCCTACGGCATGGGCATCACCGCCGAGAAGGTTGCCGAGGAATGGAAGGTCTCGCGCGAGGACCAGGACGCGTTCGCCCTCGCCTCGCACCAGAAGGCCATGGCCGCGATCCAGGCCGGCGAGTTCAAGGACGAGATCAGTCCCTACGAAATCGTTTCCCACCAGCCCGACCTCGCCGGCAATGCCGTGCGTCTGAAGACGCTGATGGTCGACACCGATGAAGGTCCGCGCCAGGACTCGTCGATCGAAGGTCTGGCCAAGCTGCGCCCGGTGTTCCGCAACGGCCAGTTCGGCGGCTCGGTGACGGCCGGCAACAGCTCGCAGATGAGCGACGGTGCCGCGGGCATCCTGCTCGCCTCGAGCCGCGCGGTGCAGGACTACGGCCTGAAGCCGCTGGCGCGTTTCGTCAGCTTCGCCGTCGCCGGCGTGCGCCCGGAAGTCATGGGCATCGGCCCGATCGCGGCGATTCCGAAGGCACTGGCGCAGGCCGGACTCACGCTCGACGACATCGACTGGATCGAACTCAACGAAGCCTTCGCCGCGCAGGCGCTGGCGGTGATCCGCGACAGCAAGCTCGACCCGTCGAAGGTCAATCCGCTGGGCGGCGCGATCGCGCTGGGCCATCCGCTGGGCGCGACCGGTGCGATCCGCACCGCGACGATCGTCCACGGCATGCGTCGTCGCAAGAAGCGCTATGGCCTGGTGACGATGTGCATCGGCACGGGCATGGGCGCGGCGGGTGTGATCGAGGCGCTTTGAGGGCCTGGTAGAGAAAGCACTAGATCAACATGGATCCCAGTCTCCGCTGGGATGACGACACGTGGTATTCGGCACCCGTCGCCCTAGCGGCCTTCAACAGACGAACGTCTGGTCAAGCCGGGGTCCATATTGACCTTACGTTTAGAACGCGATCGAAGCCAAAGAAAAAGCCCCGGCATTGCCGGGGCTTTCTTTGTGCAACGCGCAGCCGGTTACGACTGCAGCGGGATCACGCGGATCTCGACGCGGCGGTTCAGCGCGCGGCCCTGCTCGGTGCTGTTGTCGGCCACCGGGCGGGTCTTGCCGAAGCCCACGATCTCGAAGCGCTGGCGCAGCAGGCCCTGACCGATCAGGTAATTGCCCACCGAATCCGCACGCTGCTGCGAAAGACGCTGATTGACCGCGTCGGTGCCGACGCTGTCGGTGTGGCCCGAGATCTCCACGATCGTCTGGTCGTACTCGGCCAGCGTGCGCGCGACGTTGTTGAGCGCGGGGTAGAACTGCGACTTGAGATCGGCCTTGCCGAAGTCGAAGGTCACGCCGTCAGGCAGGTTGAGCTTGATGACATCGCCATCGCGATCGACCTGGATGCCGGTGCCCTGGGTCTGACGACGCAGCTCGGCTTCCTGACGATCCTGGTAGACACCCACCGCACCGCCGGCGAGGCCGCCGACACCCGCGCCGACCATCGCGCGCTGACGGCGCTCGGTCGCATCGCCACCGCTGAGCAGGCCGGCAACCGCCCCGATGCCCGCGCCGATCAGCGCGTTGTTGCGGGTGCGATTCGGATCGTCCGGTGCATTGGTCTGGCCGGTGTACGTGGCGCAGCTGGACAGCAGCAGGGTGCTGGCGAGCGCGGTGGTGAGGCCTGCAGTGGTGAGTCTGCGCATGGTGTCGGTCTCCTGGTGTCCGGTGCGGGCGAAGGTGCCCGGAACGTTGAAATCGGAGCCGAACTTAGCGTGTTCAGAATGCACGCGGGGTGACGGGGTGTGCGTCCGGACGGACATCGTTCAGCACGAATGTCCGTGCAGCGCACCGTCAATCGAGCATCGCTTCTGCAGCCTGTGCGTCGAGTGCCCGCGACCAGTCGCCCATCATCGCCAGATACAGCAGCGTGTCGAACTCGCGCCGGAAGTGGGCGATCGCGGCATCGGGATCGGGCACCAGACGCGCATCGGCGACGAGGCCGAAATGCACGCGGTTGTCGTAGCTCAGGATCGACAGGCCGATACCGATCGACCCCGTCTGCGGCACCCAGAACATCATCTCGCGCAGCGCGCAGCCGGCAAGGTACAGCGGTTGCTGCGGGCCGGGCACGTTGGTCGCGACCGCCGAGGCCTTGCGGCTGAAAAGATCCAGCGCGATGCCCTGCGCCGATTGCGGCGCCATGCCCAGCGCGGCCAGCAGACCGTAGGCGACGATCGCCTGGCGCGAATCCTTGAGCTCGCGCATGCAGTTCGCCACGCGTTCGAGCCGGCGCGCGGGATTGGCTTCGCCGACCGGCAGGTCGAGGAACACGAGACCGAAGTGGTTGCCGAGCTTCTTCGCGTGTTCCAGCGGACGCAGATTCACCGGCACCGTCGCGCGCAGGGTCATGCCGTCCGGATCAGCCCCGCGTTCGCGCATGTAACCGCGCAGCGCGCCGGCGGCCGCAGCCATCAGCACGTCGTTGACGGTGCAGTCGAACGCGCGGCCCACCGCTTTGACTTCGTCCAGGCACAGCGGTTCGGCCCACGCGACGCGCTTGCTGACACCGAGCTCGCCGCGCAGCAGCGACGGCGGATCGTCGGACAGCGACAGCGCGTACAGCAGTTCGCGCGCGATCTCGCCACCCTCGCGCGCCAGCATGTTGGCCAGTGTCGGATCGCGGTACATCGCCATGCCGCGATCGAGCACCTGCCCACCGAGCTTCCTGTAGCGCGCCACCGCGCCGACGCGTCGCTCCACACCGGCGCCGTCCGTCTTGAGCCAGGCCTGCGGCAGGGTCTGCGCAGGCTGCGGATGGCGCTCGGTATCGGTCAGCGACAGCAGCACCTGTACCAGCGCAATGCCGTCGGCATAGCAGTGATGGATGCGCGCGACCATCGCCGAACCGCCGGCGTAATCCTCGACCAGATGGAACTGCCATCGCGGTTTGCCGGGATCGAGCGGCGTCGAGGCGAGTTCGCCGGTGAACGCTTCGAGTGCGCGTTTTTCCTCGAGCGCGCTGCTACCGGCGACGCGGCCCGGCAAGGCTGCGCGCCGCACGTGCCAGTCGAGGTCGAAATGCGCATCCTCGATCCAGGTCGCGCCGGTCGCGGCGTCGACGGCCTTCTGCCGGAACCGCGCGTAGGCGAGGAAGCGTTCGTCGACCAGCGCGCGCAGGGCGTCCACCGGCATCCGCTCGGTGAACACCAGCACGGCGGTGATCATCATCGGATTGGTCGGCCGCTCCATGCGCAGCCATGCGGTGTCGACCCGCGTCATCGGCTGGCGGCGCAGGCGCCTGCGGCGTGGTGGTGCGGCGGTCTCGGCCATCTCCCCTCCCAAGAAGTCAGCCGGCCGAGTGGATCATGCGACCGCGGCAGGGTCAACGCGCGTCAGCGCGAGGCCTGGTAGGCAGCCAGCGCGGCTTCGCGGCCGGCGGCGAGATCGACGATCGGCTCGGCAGGGTAATCGGGCGCGACCGACTTCAGCAGATCGGGATCGGTCCACGGACTGAAGCGCAGCGGCACCGGCAGGCCGGCGAGCTCGGGCACCCAGCGCGCAATGTAGCTGCCGTCGGGATCGAACTTCTGCGCCTGCGTGACCGGATTGAACACGCGGAAATACGGCGAGGCGTCCGCGCCGGTGCCGCCGATCCACTGCCAGCCCAGGGTGTTGTTGGCGAGATCCGCATCGACCAGCGTGTCCCAGAACCAGCGCGCGCCTTCGCGCCAGTGGATGCGCATGTGCTTGCACAGCCAGCTGCCGACGATCATGCGCACGCGGTTGTGCATCCAGCCGACGTGCCAGAGCTCGCGCAGGCCGGCGTCGACGATCGGCACACCGGTACGTCCGTGCTTCCAGGCGTCGAGCGCGGCCGGCTCGACACGCGCCCACGGGAACCGCTCGAAGCGCGGATTGAAGTTCTGCTCCGGCGTCTTCGGAAAATGGTGCAGCAGATGATGGGCGAACTCGCGCCAGCCCAGCTCGCGCACGTAGGCATCGATATCGGGCGCGGTGGATGCGGTCCGTTCGGCTTCGAGCGCGGCGACGACGCGCCAGGGCGCGATCTCGCCGAAATGCAGATGCGGCGACAGGCGCGAGGTGCCGGCCTGGTCGGGACGATCGCGACTCGCGCGATAGCCGCGCAGCGCGCCGTCGATGAAGACCTCCAGCGCCTCGTGCGCGCCGGCCTCGCCTGGCTCCCAGAACGTCCAGAAGCCGGCGTCCCAGTCCAGCGTCGGCGCCAGCTGCAGGTCGTCGAGTGCGACGCCCGACGGCCCGGTGTCCACGGCGGGCAGGGTGCGCGGCGCATCCCAGGTGTCGGGCAGATTCAGCTCGGTCAGCGCCTTGCGCCAGAACGGGGTGAATACTTTGTAGGGCCCGCCCTGCCCGGTCTGCAGCGACCAGGGCTCGAGCATCAGTGCGCCGTTGTGGCTTTCGGCGCGCACGCCGGATTCGCGCAGATCGCGCTTGATCCCGGTGTCACGCGTTTCGATCGCGGGATCGTAGCGCCGGTTCCAGAACACGGCCTCGGCCTCGCAGGTGTCGACCAGCGTCTCGAGCGTCGCATGGCTGGGGCCATGGAACAGGCGCAGCCGGCTGCCGCGCTTGCGCAACTCGGCGTCCAACGCGGCCAGCGAGCGGTGGCGCCAGGCGTTCGAGGCCGCGCCCGGGGCCCAGTCGCCCTCTTCGTCGGGCGCGTGGATGTACACGCAGACCGGCGCGAGGCCCGCATCCAGTGCGGCGCGCAGGGCTGGATTGTCATCGAGTCGCAGGTCGTTCCGGAACCAGACGATCGCGTTTGCCAAAGCGCCTCTCCCCTTGCGCCGAACCGCGGCGGACATTCTCTGAATAGGCGTGAGGATCGTGAGAAACCGGTGTCTTGTAAACCTCGGCGAACGTGGAAGCAGGCGAACACCGGCCAGCGCGGCCGGTGTCTTCGAAGCGGATCGGTCACAATGTCGGGCTTGCGAACGCGTGTCCGCGTCTGAGAGCCGATTCCCCTGTGACTGCCAACAAGTTCCCCCTCGAAGCCAGCCCCGCCGATGCCCAGCGCGCGATCGCCGAAGAGTTCGCCTTCTTCGGCGACTGGTCCGAGCGCTACCAGTACCTGATCGATCTGGGCCGCAAGCTGCCCGAGTTTCCCGATGCATTGAAGACCGAAGAACACCGTCTGCACGGCTGCCAGTCGATGGTCTGGATCGTCGCCTCCGGTGACGCCGAGCGTCTCGACTTCGCCGCCGCCAGCGATTCGGCGATCGTTTCCGGCCTGATCTATCTCGCCTTGCGCGTCTACAGTGGCCGCAGCGCGCGTGAGATCGTCGATACCGATGCCGATTACATCGGCGACATCGGGCTGGCGAAGCACCTGTCGCCGAGCCGCAACAACGGTCTGGCCGCCCTGCTCGCCTTCATCCGCGACCGCGCGCAGCGCGCGTTGGCGTGAGCACCGCGCCGCCGCCGGAACCCGACGAACCCGGCGTCACCGATAGCAGCCGCGCGGCGCCGCTGCGCAACCGCAACTTCCGCGCCCTGCTGGGCTACCGCATCTTCACGATCCTGTCCTACCAGATCGTCGCGGTCACGGCCGGCTGGCACATCTACGCCGAGACCGGCAATCCGTGGATGCTCGGCCTGATCGGCCTGGCGGAGGTGCTGCCCTACTTTTGCGTCGCCCCGTTCGCGGGCTATCTGGTCGACCATCTGCCACGACGCAAGCTCGGTATGGCGGCCGCCGCGGGTCTGGCGATCACGCCGCTGCTGCTGGCGCTGCTGACCTCGGGTCTGATCGCCGGCAGCATCTGGCTGCTGTATCTGCCGATCATGCTGACCGGCATGGTCCGCGCGTTTCTCGGGCCGGTGTACAACGCGCTGTTCGCCCGGGTTCTGCCGCGCGACCAGTTCGTGCGCGGCGCGAGCTCGGGCAGCATCGTGTTCCAGAGCGCAATGGTGCTCGGCCCGGCGATCGGCGGTCTGCTGATCAAGCCGCTCGGCATTCCCGGCGTGTTCCTGCTGGCGTCGATCCTCGCGCTGGTGGTGATCGTGGTCCTCGGGCGCATGGGTGTCACCGAGCCGCCGCAGCTGCTGCAGCGCGAACCGGTGTTCGCCAGCATCGCCGAGGGCGCGCGCTTCGTGTTCGGCCACCAGATCCTGCTCGCGGCCTTGGCGCTGGACATGTTCGCGGTGCTGTTCGGCGGCGCGATCTCGCTGGCACCGGCCTTCATCCACGATATCCTGGCCTACGGGCCGGAAGGCCTGGGCATCCTGCGCAGCGCGCCTGCGCTGGGGTCGGTCGCGATGGGCATCTGGCTGGCGCGCAATCCGATCCAGCGCAACGCGGGCCGTTTCCTGCTGTTCGCGGTCGCCGGTTTCGGCCTGTGCATGATCGGCTTCGGCCTGTCGACGGCGTTCTGGCTGTCGGCGTTCTTCCTGCTGCTGTCGGGCATGTGCGACGGCGTGTCGGTGGTGATGCGCTCGACGATCATGCAGTTGTCGACGCCCGACCACATGCGCGGCCGGGTGTCGTCGATCAACGGCCTGTTCGTCGGCTCGTCGAACGAGATCGGCGCGTTCTACATGGGTTCGATGGCGCGCCTGCTCGGTCTGGTGCCGGCGGTGGTGATCGGCGGCTTCATGACGATGGGCGTGGTCGCGACGACCGCGATCAAGGCACCGAAGCTGCGCCGTCTGGATCTGCGCGACCTGCAGTGATCCGCTGCCGCGCACGGGCGCGGATACGAAGAAGCCCGCTTGCGCGGGCTTCTTCTGACACCGGAACGACGACGATCAGTCGCCCATCTGCTTCTGCAGATGTTCCCAACGCTCCTGCTCGTCGATCGTACGCTCGGCGGTCAGACGCGCTTCGAGACGGTCGAGACCGATCTCCTCGCCCGAATCGACGCTGTAGCCGTACTCGCCCGAGTCGACGCGCTTGAGCGTGCTGTCGATCTTGCCGATCAGCTTGCGGTAGCGGTCACGGGTACGCAGTTCGAGCGAGTTCTCGGTTTCGCGGGTGGCGCGTTCGGCTTCGTCGCCGACGTCACGCACTTCGTCCTTGAGATTCTCGATCGTCTGCTTGGATTCTTCGACCAGATCCGCACGCCAGTTCTGCAGGCGCTGGCGGAAGTACTCGAGCTGCAACGCGCTCATGTACTCCTCGTCGGCGCCGGGCTTGTAGCCCTGCGGAAGAATGGGACGACCTGTTTCTGCATCGGTCTTGTACTGCACGACCTTCACCTTTGTTCTTGGCGCCGGCTCTTGCTGGCGCGCAACGCCCGCGACGGCGACTTTGCCGACCGGACGTGGACGCTTCGTGGGAGTGGATGCCGGCACCGGCTTCGGCGCGGCGGCTTTCGCCGGAGCGGGAGCCTTCTTCGGGGCCTCCGTCTTCGGGGCGGCAGCGGACTTGTCGGCGATCGACTTGGCCGGTGCCGCCTTCTTCGCGACGGGCTTGGTCACCGCTGCGGAAGCAGCGGCCTTCGGCTTCGTCGCAGGCGGAGTGGCCGCGGCTTTCGCCGGGGCTGCTTTCGCCGTTTTCTTCGCGGGCGCGTTCTTCACAGGCGCGCTCTTGGCGGCCGTCTTCGTCGGCGCTGCCTTGGCGGCAGGCTTGGGCGCTGCCGGCTTCTTCGCGGGTGCCTTGACCGGCGCCTTCTTCGCAGCCGGCTTGGCGGGTGCGGCCTTGGCGACGGCCTTCTTCGGAGCCGGTGCCTTCTTGGCGGGCGGCTTGGTGACGGGGGCAGCCTTCTTCCCGACGGCTGCCTTCGCGGCGGGCTTTGCGGCCTTCTTGACGGCCTTCTTTGCGGGTTTCTTGACTGCCACGTGCTGCGATCCTTGTCATTCCCTTGGGCGGGGAAGCGGCGTGTTATACCCTGCATGCCCCTGCAGCAGCAACCGTCCCGACCACCGTGTTCATCGCCCCCGCCGAGATGCCGTGATCGCGCGCCTGCTCATCTTCCTGCTGCGCGGCTACAAGCGCTTTATCAGCCCTCTGCTCGGCCCGCGCTGCCGCTTCCATCCCAGCTGCTCGTCGTACGCGATGGTCGCCATCGCCCGCTTCGGCGTGCTGCGTGGCGGCTGGCTCGCCCTGCGCCGTCTGTCGCGCTGCCATCCCCTGCATCCGGGCGGAAACGATCCCGTGCCGATGCCGAACCTGGACCCCAAGCCATGACCTCGACCCTGATCCGCAATGCACGCCTCGTCAACGAAGGCCGCATCTTCGACGGCGACCTGCGCGTCGGCGCCGACGGCCGCATCGCCGCAATCGGCGGTGACCTCGCCGCCCGCGATGGCGACACGATCGTCGACGCTGCCGGCCGTTGGCTGCTGCCCGGCATGATCGACGACCAGGTGCACTTCCGCGAGCCGGGGATGGAGCACAAGGCCGACATGGCGACCGAGTCGGCCGCCGCGGTCGCTGGTGGCCTGACCAGCTTCATGGACATGCCCAACACCAGCCCGCCGACGCTCAGCGCCGACGTGCTGCAGGACAAGTATGACCGCGCCGCGGGTCGCGCGCGCGCGAACTACGGCTTCTACATGGGCGCGAGCAACGACAACCTCGACCACGTGCGCCGCATCGATCCGCTGACCACGCCGGGCGTCAAGGTGTTCATGGGCGCCTCGACCGGCAACATGCTGGTCGACAACCCCGAAACGCTCGACGGCATCTTCCGCGAGACTCCGGTGCCGATCATCACGCACTGCGAGGACACGCCGACGATCGACGCGATCCAGCGCGAGTACGTTGCGAAGTACGGTGACGACATTCCGGCCGAATGCCATCCCGACATCCGCTCGCGCGAGGCGTGCATGAAGTCGACGCAGCTGGCGCTGTCGCTGGCGCGCCATCACGACACCCGCCTGCACGTGCTGCACATCTCGACCGCCGACGAACTGGCGCTGTTCGAACGCGGGCCGCTGGTCGATGCCGCCGGCAAGCTGCGCAAGCGCATCACTGCCGAGACCTGCGTCCACTTCCTGCGTTTCGACCGCGCCGACTACGCGCGCCTGGGGCACCTGATCAAGTGCAACCCGGCGATCAAGGACGCCGCCGACCGCGAGGCACTGCTGCGCGCGCTGGCCAACGACGTCATCGACGTGCTGGCGACCGATCACGCGCCGCATCTGTTGAGCGAGAAAGAGAATCCCTACACGCGCGCGCCGAGCGGCCTGCCGCTGGTGCAGTTCGCGCTCAACGCCGCGCTCGAATGCGTGCACGAAGGCCACTTCGACATCACCCGCGTGGTGCAGAAGTTCGCGCACGCACCGGCGCAGCTGTTCGACGTCGCCGAGCGCGGCTTCCTGCGCGAAGGCTATTTCGCGGATCTGGTGATGGTGGAGGACACGCCGTTCACCGTGACGCGCGAGCAGGTGCTGTCGAAGTGTGGCTGGTCGCCGTTCGAAGGCACGACGTTCCGCTCGCGCATCGCCTCGACCTGGGTCAACGGGCGTCTGGCTTGGGACGGCGCGCAGCTCGTCGGCGAGGCGGCCGGCCAGCGTCTCGCGTTCGCCCGCTGACGCCCTCGCGACACTGCGTCTTCATCGTCGGGTGCGTAGCGTGCCCGGCGCATTTCTTTCCTGCCGGACCCCCGCATGTCCCTGCTCCGCCGTCTGCCATTCGTCTGTTGTCTGATCCTCGTACTGTTCGTGTCCGCGGCTCCGCTGGCAGCGCAGGACGCGGGGGATGTGCGGTTCCCGGCGCAGGTGCAACAGGGCAGCCTCGTGATCGGCAAGGTGCCCGCCGGCAGCCAGGTCCGGTATCGGGACCGCGCGCTGCGCGTGAGTGGCTACGGCACCGTGGTGCTCGGCGTCGGGCGTGACGAGGCCGGCCCCGTGCAGGTCGAGGTCACACGCGCCGACGGCAGCCGCCAGTCGGCATCGATCGCGATCACTCCGCGTGACTGGCCGGTCGAGCGCGTCAACGGTGTGCCCCCGGCCACGGTGAATCCGCCGGCGGCGATCGCCGAACGCATCCGTCGCGAGCAGGCGCAGGTCACCGAAGCGCGCGTGCGCGACGACGACCGCGTGGATTTCGGCAACGGTTTCATCCGTCCGGTCGAAGGCCGCATCAGCGGACGCTTCGGTCGTGCCCGCGCCTACAACGGCCAGCCCGGCTCACCGCATTCGGGCATGGACATCGCCGCGCCCACCGGCACGCCGGTCAAGGCGCCGGCTGCGGGCATCGTCACGTTCGCGAGACCCGATCTTTATCTGACCGGCGGCACGCTGCTGCTCGATCACGGACACGGCGTGAGTTCGAACTTCCTGCACCTCTCGCGCATCGACGCGAAGGTGGGCGATCGCGTCGAACAGGGTCAGGTGATCGGCGCGGTCGGCGCAACGGGGCGCGCGACCGGGCCGCATCTGCACTGGGGCATGAACTGGCTGGATGTGCGGGTGGATCCGCAACTGGTGCTGGAGCGGCCGTAGCCGATTCCTGATCACGCGCACTGGCCACGCGATTTCGCGCGCGTTCGTCCAGCTCGTCATTCCGGCGAACGCCGAAAGCGCTCCTCAACAGCCGGCTGGCTGGTCATCCAGCGACGCGTGGATCGAGCACATCGCAACGGCAAGCCACTGGATTCCGGCGTTCGCCGGAATGACGGCCCGAGGGTCGTCAGGGTGACGGCGTCATCAGCACGATCACGCGCCTCATTCCTCAGGGAAGCATTACGGCCCGCTCACCCGCGCCACCGCGTCGTGCGCGTGCAGGCTTTCGAAGTGCGAGACCTTGGCCTCGAAACGCGACACGCGCGGGTCGGCCGACAGCGCCGCGGCGACGCGACGGGCCGCGTCCTCGCAGAACATCAGGTTCTCGGCATTGAGGCTGGCGAAGGCCTGCTCGTCTTCGCGTTTGACCGCTGTCTGCACCGGCGTGCCGAGCGCGTGCTCCAGCGCATCGACGATCGCGAGGATCGGAAACGTGTCGACGTCCGCGCCCAGCGTCAGACGCACGTCGGCGCGGCTGCGCTGGGCGTGCGGCGTCGCTGCAAGACCGCGCGGGGATTCCAGCCAGTCGCGCACTGCGTCGTACCCGCTCGTCTCGGGCGTGAAATCGCCGGCGAAACGCGCGGCATTGAGCTGGCGCGACAGCGCGGCCGATGCCGGACAGGTGCTCGAATATTCGACCGACAGCGACAGCGTCAGCGCCAGCCCGTCCGGGCCGAGTACGGCGTCGATCTCGACCGGATAGGTTTTCCAGCCACTGTGCGCGCTGGCCAGTGCGGGCCGGCGCAGCAGCTGGCCGTAGCGCAGCGTGAGCTGCACGCGATCGGCGAGACCGCGCTGCGAGTCGATGCAGTCACGCAGCACGCGCGCCAGCGTGTCGCGATCCAGCACCTGGCTCGACAGCGCGTCCTGCAGATGCAGGTACAGGCGCGACATGTGGATGCCGCGCGCGTCGGGGTCGATCAGGTTCACGCCGATGTCGGCCGACGCCGGCACCGTGACCGCGCTGCCGTCGGCATCCTCGATGCGCAGCGGCAAGGCGATGTTGCCCATGCCCACCCAGTCCAGCAGGCGCGCGGCCTGGGCCTGGTCGCCGGCGACGTCGGGAAGGCGGTCGGTGGAAGATGCGGTGCTCAAGACGGGACTCGTGGCGTTGGGCGGGAATGACGCAACGGGCGCCGGTATGCGGCGCCCGTCGTGGGGCCTCAGTCTACCGGCTCGTCCGCATCGACCCCCGCAACGCTGCGTTTCCGCGCCCGTTCGCGCGGGCGATGTTCAGCGCGGACGCGCGGCCCGCCAGCTCGACCACAGCACGCGTGGACCCGGCCCCGGACGGCTCACGCCCTCACGCGCGAGCACGCGCAGACGCGCGCCGAGGATCGCGTTCGCGATCCGGCGCGGCCGCGTGCCGGCACCGGGTGCGGGCCAGCCGGCCAGCAGATGCGCAGCGAGCGGCTGGTCAGTGCGGACGAAGGCCTGCATCGCCAGCAGCGGCGTGGCATCGATACGAACGTCGCCACTGTCGCGGCTGCCGTCGCCGAACAGACGCGATTCGCAGGCGGCGATCGCCAGCGCGAGATCCTGCAGCTGGGCGAGATTGCGCACTGTATCGGCGGGATGTTCGCGGGTCGCGGGCAACAGGCGCAGCGCCAGCGCGAGCGTCTGCCACGGCGCATCCACCCGCTGCAGCTGCGACCCGAGCGGATGCCGGCGCGCGCCCTTGCCCCAGCCCTGCAGCTCGTCCTGCCACCACGCGAGTTTCGCCAGACCCGGCGTCGCGTCGGTGCCGGCCCAGGCCGCATCGCACAACTCGTCGATCAGCGAAAACCACGGCGCCGCGCGCTCACGCTGCTCCGATGCGACGAAGGCCATGCCGATGCGCCACTCCGGCCACCGCGCCTGCCACTTGCCGACGAAATCCTCGTCACCCGACTGCATCGCCGCGCTCATCGCTGCGGCCAGCCGGCAGGCTCGACCAGCGCCTGCACCGCGTCCAGCATCACGTCGCCCTGCCAGGTGCGTGGATCGTCGTCATCGACGCGATAGCCCCACAAGGCAACGACAGATCCCATCCCCGCGGCACGTGCAGCAGCGATGTCGCGCGCGTCGTCTCCGACATAGACGCAGTCCGCCGCCGCGATGCCGATCGCGTCCGCCGCGTGCAGCAGCGGCAGCGGATGCGGCTTGCGTTCGGCCAGCGTGTCGCCGCCAATCAGCACCGCGCAGCGATCCTGCCAGCCGAGCTGCGGCAGGATCTGCGCCGCCAGATATTCCGGCTTGTTGGTGACGATGCCCCAGGGCGTGCCGGCGGCTTCGAGTGCGGCCAGCATCGCTTCGACGCCGTCGAACAGCACGCTGTGGCGACCGAGTTCTTCGGCGTAGACCGCGAGAAACTCGGGCACGAGCGCGGTCACGCCATCCGTATCGAGTTCGGGAAACGCGACCGAGGCCATCGCCCGTGCGCCGCGCGACACGACGGGCCGGATCTCGGACAGCGCCAACGGCGGACGATCGCGGCTGGCGCGCATCCGGTTGACGGTCGCGAGCATGTCGGGCGCGCTGTCGAGCAGCGTGCCGTCGAGATCGAACAATGCGCCGGCCGGGAACCGGGGAGCAGGACTGGAATCGCTCACTGCGGTTTCCGCGCCCAGGCCAGGTAGTTCACGTCGGTACGCGGGATCAGGCGCGCACCGTTGCGCCAGGGCTCGTACATCAGACCGGTGACGTCCTGCAGTTCCAGACCGGCTTCGCGCAGCCAGCCACCGAGTTCGGACGGCTTGATGAAAGCCGCGTACTGGTGGGTACCGCGCGGGAGCAGGCGCGCCACGTATTCGGCGCCGACGATCGCCAGCGCGAACGCGGCCGGCGTGCGGTTGAGCGTGGACACGAACAGCGAGCCGCCCGGCTTGAGCAGCGTGGCGCAGGCTTTCAGGATCGCGGCCGGGTCCGGCACGTGCTCGAGCATTTCCATGCAGGTCACCGCATCGAAGCTGCCCGGCTGTTCGGCGGCGAGCGCCTCGACCGACTGCACGCGGTAATCGACCTGCACGCCGCTTTCGAGGCCGTGCAGCTTCGCGACCTTGACCAGATCCTCGGCCAGATCGATCGCGGTCACGCGCGCACTGCGCTGCGCCAGCGCCTCGCTGAGCAGGCCGCCGCCGCAGCCGACGTCGAGAATGCGGGCGTCGTCGAGGCGGGTGCGCTCGCGCACGTAATCCAGCCGCACCGGATTGAGCGCATGCAGCGCCTTCTGCGGACCGTCGGCATCCCACCAGCGGTTGGCGAGCGCACCGAACTTGTCGAGTTCGGCCTGATGGAAGTTGTCGCGTGCTGCCGTCATTGCAGTGTCCTCATGCGCCGTTGCGCAGCGTGGCGATGCGCCCGCGCCATTGACGCGCGTTCGCGGTGATGGCGTCGAGATCGAACCCGACCAGGGTGCGCGACTGCAGCTTGGGCTGTCCGGCGATCCACACGTCGCCAACCTGGTGGCGACCGGTCGCGTAGACCAGTTGCGAGACCACGTGATGCAGCGGCTGGGTCTCGATCGGCGACAGATCGACGCAGATCAGGTCGGCCTGCTTGCCCGGCTCGATCGATCCGATGCGATCGCCGAAGCCGACCGCCTTCGCGCCACCCAGCGTCGCCGCGCGCAGCGCGGTGAACGCATCGAAGCCCGCCGCGTCGTTGGCGACCGCCTTGGCGAGGATCGCCGCGGTGCGGGTTTCGCCGAACATGTCGAGATCGTTGTTACTGGCCACGCCGTCGGTGCCGATCGCGAGATTCACGCCGGCGCGTTCCAGCGCACACGCCGGGCAGAAGCCAGAGGCCAGCTTGAGATTGGATTCGGGGCAATGCACCACGCTGACACCGCGCTCGGCGCACAGGTGGATCTCGGCCTCGGTCAGCTGGGTCATGTGCACCGCGATCAGGCGGTCGTTGACCAGACCGAGGCGATCGAGGCGCGCGATCGGCCGCTGGCCGTGCTGGTCGATCGACTGCTGCACTTCCTGCGCGGTCTCGTGCAGATGCAGATGCACCGGCAGATCGAGCTGGTCGGCGAGCATGCGCACACGCTCGAAGTTCGCGTCGTTGACCGTGTACGGCGCATGCGGCGCGAACGCCATCGAGATCAACGGATCGTCGCGCCACTGGTCGTGGACTTCGCCGGCGCGCTCGAAATACTCGTCGTCGCTCGAGGCCCACGCGGTCGGGAAATCGATGACCGGCAGGCCGACACGCGCACGGAACCCGTGGCGCTTGTAGACAGCGGCCTGCACATCGGGGAAGAAATAGTTCTCGTTGACGCAGGTGGTGCCGCCGCGAATCATCTCGGCCAGCGCCAGCGCCACGCCGTCGGCGACGAACTCCGGACCGATCACGGCGCCTTCGATCGGCCAGATGTGCTCCTGCAGCCAGACTTTCAGCGGCAGATCGTCGGCAATGCCGCGCAGCAGCGTCATCGGGTTGTGGGTGTGCGCGTTGACCAGGCCGGGCAGCAGCGCCGAATGCGGCCGCGATACTGTCTCGGCCGGCGCGAAACGCTGCCGCGCTTCGGCGATCGGCAACACCGCGACGATCACGCCGCGATCCACCGCGACCGCGTGGTCGTCGAGCACCACCGCGTGCGGTTCGACGGGCACCACGTGCGCGGCTTCGATCAGCAGGTCGATGGATTGCGGGATCGCGTCGTGCATGCTCATTCGTCCTCGGGGGCCTGGGTCCAGAAGAACCCGTTCTGCAGCACGCTGGTGTCGTAGCGCGTGCCGTCGTAACGCACGACGCGGCTGTCGCGACGGCGCACGGTCTGTTCCGCAGCGGTGGTGGCGGCGCTTTCGATCCGCGCCACATTGGCGGTCACGCGCAGATCCGCGAACCCGTGGTGCGCGCTCCGCTCCACGCCGATGGTGAACGCCGCTTCCTCGGTCACCAGGCGCTGGCCCTGGGCCCAGCTGCAGGGCTCGCCTTCCACGCGCGCCCAGAAGTCGGTGTAGGAATTGAACACCGGCCTGAGCACGTCACCTTCGCGCACGTACAGCGTGAGTGCGTCGTTGACGCGGCCATCTGGACAGCTGGGGCCCGGCGCCGAGCTGCGCACCTTCACGCCGAACGCGCGCACGCCCCTGGCCAGATCGTAGCGCGCGGTGTCGAGCATCAGTCCGTCCTCGATCAACGCGAACGCCGCGTCCTCGGTGAGATCGGTCTCGTGCACGGCGCGGATGTCGGCCTCCTGCGCACCGAGCACCGCGATCACCAGACGCAGCACGCGCCCGTCGGCGTCAGATGCGGGCAAGGGATAGGCCACCGCCGCAAGTGCGAGCGATTCGTCGTAAGGCCACACCTTGCAGGCCTCGGCCACCAGCGGTACGTCGTCGCCCGCCGGCAGCAGTGATGCCTGGGTCAATGCATAGAGGGTCTGCAGCGGACAGGCGTCCTTGGCGGACGCCACCCCCGACGCGACTGCGGCCGCGAGCAGCAACGCGCCGGCCGCGAGGCGCCGGCGCATCCGCGTCGAAGCACCTTCAACGATGCGTACGGGCACCGGATCCCCGCCTGTGCGGAGACGCGGCACCCGCGACGCGAATCGCTTGGCAATGTCGCTGCGGATCAATCACTTCACCCGGCTGACGTACTCGCCCGAACGGGTGTCGACCTTGATGACTTCCTCCTGGCCGACGAACAGCGGCACGCGGACCACGGCGCCGGTTTCCAGCGTCGCCGGCTTGCCGCCGCCACCCGAGGTGTCGCCGCGCACGCCGGGATCGGTCTCGGTGATCTGCAGTTCGACGAAGTTCGGCGGCTGCACGGCGATCGGGGTGCCGTTCCACAGCGTCACCACGCATTCTTCCTCGCCCTTGAGCCACTTCTCGGCGCCGCCCATGCCGGACTTGTCGGCCTGCACCTGCTCGAAGGACTCGGGGTTCATGAAGTGCCAGTACTCGCCGTCGCTGTAGAGGTACTGCATGTCGGTATCCATGACGTCGGCCACTTCCACCGAGTCGGTCGCCTTCATCGTCAGTTCGACGACGCGGCCGGACTTGATGTTGCGGTACTTCATGCGCGTGAACGCCTGGCCCTTCCCCGGCTTCACATATTCGGTGTCGATGATGACGCAAGGCTCACCATTGACCAGGATCTTCTGGCCGTTCTTGACGTCGTTCATGCCATAACTGGCCATCTTTCGCTCCTGCTGGGCCGGGTGCGCCGGCGGCTACAATGTTGGGTTACCGGGCCGCGACTCGCGCGGACGGCTCTACGGATTCAATCGCACATGATACCCGCAGCCCCCCTCACGATGCAGCCGCGGCGCTGGCAGCAGGCCTGGCGCGAGGCCGTGCGGGAGCCCCGCGAACTGCTCGCCCTGCTCGGCTTGGGCGAGGTCGCGCTGGGCGTGTCCGACGCGGCCGCGGCGCAGTTCCCGTTGCGGGTGCCGCGCAGCTTCGTCGCGCGCATGCGCCATGGCGATCCGCACGACCCGCTGCTGCGCCAGGTGCTGCCGCTCGACGCGGAGCTGCGTCCGGTCCCCGGCTTCGATCTGGACGCGGTCGGCGACGGCGCCGCCAAAGCCGGCCACGGGGTGATCCACAAGTACGAAGGCCGCGCCCTGCTGGTCACCACCGGCAGTTGCGCGGTGCATTGCCGCTACTGCTTCCGCCGGC
Source organism: Lysobacteraceae bacterium PS02340 (assembly GCA_029959605.1). GTDB lineage: Bacteria > Pseudomonadota > Gammaproteobacteria > Xanthomonadales > Xanthomonadaceae > Luteimonas > Luteimonas flava. The sequence continues at coordinate 48,786 of JASCOC010000017.1, forward strand.
ATTTTCCGTACGCGGAGGAAACCGCGGCGGCGAACGGCTGGCGCGAGGCGATCGCGGCGGTCCGGGCCGACCCGAGCATCGAGGAAGTCCTGCTGTCGGGTGGCGATCCGCTGTCGCTGGCCACGGCCAAGCTCGTCGAACTCACCGATGCCCTGCGCGCGATCCCGCATGTGCGCCGCCTGCGCATCCACACCCGCCTGCCGATCGTGCTGCCCGAACGCGTCGACGCCGAGCTGTGCGACTGGCTGGCGTCGTTGCCGTGGCCGGTCGCGATCGTCGTTCATGCGAACCACGCGAACGAGTTCGATGCCGACGTCGACACGGCGATGCGCGTCCTGCGCGATACCGGCGCGGTGCTGATGAACCAGGCGGTGCTGCTGCGCGGCGTCAACGACGATGTCGACGCGCTCGCCGCGCTCGGCGAACGCGGATTCGCCGCCGGCGTGCTGCCCTATTACCTGCACCAGCTCGATCGGGTGGCCGGTGCGGCGCATTTCGAGGTCGACGACGCCACCGCGCTCGCCCTGCACGCGGCGCTCGTCGCCCGCCAGTCCGGCTATCTGGTCCCGCGTCTTGTGCGCGAGGTCGCAGGTGACGCGTCCAAGCGTCCGATGACCGGTCACGGCGATGGACGGATCCCCCCCTCCGTGGCATAAGGCGGTCTGCCCTGGAGACCCGAATGTCGACACGAGCCGACACTGCCCTGCGCCTTCTGATCGTCGACGACCGCGTCGAGGATGCCGAGGCGCTCGCCAGCGGATTGCGCAATGCCGGCATCGCGGTGCGTCCCCTGCGGCCCGAATCCGACGACGACCTGGGCCGCATCATCGGCAGCCAGTCGCCCGACGTGGTCATCGCCGCGCGCGATTCGACCGTGCTGCCGTTCGCGCAGGTCCTGCAGCGCATCGCCGACAGCGGCCGTGACCTGCCGGTCATCGCCCTGGTCGACACGCTGGTCGAGGCGGACTACATCGACGCGATCCAGTCCGGCGCCCGTGCCGTCGCCCTGCGGCATGCACCGCAGCAGCTGCTGGCCTGCGTGCGCGAAGCCTGGGCCGATCGCGACGCACGTCGCGGCCTGCGCCGCCTGGAAGCGCGCGTGCGCGAGACCGAGCGCCGCTGCGACGCGCTGATCGATTCCTCGCGCGACCCGATCGCCTACATCCACGAGGGCATGCACATCCGCGCCAATGCGGCGTATCTGGAGATGTTCGGCTACGAGAGCTTCGACGACATCGAGGGCATCTCGCTGCTGGACATGGTCGCGCCGCAGCATGTGGAAGCGTTCAAGGCGTTGCTGAAATCGCTGAGCAAGGGCGAACCGCCACCGCCGCGCCACGAGATCGAAGCGCGCGACGTCGACGGCAATGCGTTCCCCGCATCGATGGAGTTCGCCACCGCGCAGTACGAAGGCGAGCCCTGCCTGCAGGTGGTGTTCCGCCGCCGCGAGGAGCTCGACGCCGACCTCGTGCTCGAACTCGAGGAACTGCGTCACCGCGACCAGGTCACCGGCCTGCTGAACCGCCCGACCTTCCTGCGCGCGATCGAAGACGCGGTCGACGACGCCGCGCAGTCCGACGGCCAGTACGGCTTCCTGATGCTCGAGCCCGATCACCACCAGCAACTGCTGGCCGACATCGGTCTCGATCACGCCGACGACCTGCTGGCCGCCGTGGCCGAACATCTGCAGACGCTGGTCGGCGACGACGCGACGGTGGCCCGCTATGCCGGCCACACGCTCGCGATCCTGCTGCGCGGCCACGATTACCACGCCACTTCGGCGACCGCCGAACGCATCCGCGCCGGCTTCGCCGATCACGTGTTCGAGGTCGGTGAACGCTCCAGCGTCATCACAGTCAGCATCGGCGGCGTGCAGGTGGGCGAGAAGATCGCCAATGTCGCCCAAGTGCTCGCGCGTGCGACGGCGGCGCTGGAGTCGGCGTCCGGCACCGGCGGCAACCGCTGCGAAGTGTTCGACCCGAGCGCGGTCGATCGCGTCGAGGAAGAGCGCATCCAGGCCTGGGTGGCGCGCCTGCGCGGCGCACTCGACAGTGAAGGCTTCGTGCTGCATTACCAGCCGGTCATCAACCTGCAGGGCGACAACGCGGCCGTCTACGACGTGCTGCTGCGTCTGGACGGCGGCGACGGGGAACTGATCGCGCCTGGCACCTTCCTGCAGATCGCCGAAGACAACGGCATGCTCGGCGAGATCGACCGCCACGTGGCCGAACGCGCGATCGCCGCGATCGGCCAGCGCCTGCGCGCCGGCCATCCGACGACGCTGCTGGTCAAGGTCAGCCAGGCCTCGCTCGACGGCGACGCGTTCGCGGATTTCGTCGGCGAACGCCTCGCGGAACATCAGGTGCCCGGCGAATACCTCGTGCTGCAACTGCCCGAGGCCAAGGTGTTCACGCATCTCAAGGCGACTCAGGCCTTCGCCGCCCGCATCGCCCGCTTCGACGGCCGTTTCGCGCTCGAGCAGTTTGGCGTGGGTCTCGACTCGTTCCAGCTGCTGAGCCATCTGCAGCCGCATCTGCTCAAGCTCGACCGCAGTTTCACCGACGATCTGCCGAACAACAGCGAGAACCAGGCGCGGATCGGCGAGATCGCGCGGCGTGCGCGCCAGGTCGGCATCCGCACGATCGCCGAGTTCGTGCAGGACGCCGCCAGCATGTCGATCCTGTTCGGCGCCGACATCGACTACGTGCAGGGCAACTTCCTGGCCGCCGCCAGTCCGGTCATGCAGTACGACTTCGAGTGATGCGCACGCGGCGCCGCCGGGCGCCGCAACTCACTGCAGAACCGGCGTCCACGTCAGGCTGGTGATCCGCCAGACGCCGTCGCGCAGCCGCCAGACGCTTTCGATCCGCCACGCCTGCGCGCTGTCGGGCAGCAGCGCACTGCCTTCACCACCGGTCAGCGCGGCGCGCGTGCGCACCGTCGCGCGATCCTCGCCCTGCAAGGTCACGTCCACCGGTCCGGTCAGGACGCCGATGCGCTGGTGCCGCAGCATCAGCACCGCCGCCATCTGCCGCGCGGCGCGCCGGTCCATGTTCTGCGGGCCGATGAAATCCTCGTCGAGCACGTCCGCGACATCCGACGCGCTGCGGTGTTCGATCGCCGCCTGCAGCGCCACGACCTGCGCACGGATCGCGTCTTCGGGCGCCTCACGACTGCAGGCGGTGAGCGCCAATGCGCACGTCAACGCCAGTGCGTATGCCCAACGCGTCCACCCTGCCCTGCCGCGCGTATCCCGCATGTTTCAAACCCCGTGCTTCGTCCAAGGAATGCGCTTCGATCGGCACGCAACCTGCGCGATTTACGCCGCGCCGCGCCTTGCCTCCCCCTAGAGCCTATGCTCCAATCGAGCGAATTGCACAGGTACGGTCACCAGTTCGAGTGACGGCCTTCAATCAGGGAGAGGATTGCATGACCGATCAACGTCCGTGGCTGGCGAACTATCCCGCAGGCGTGCCTGCGGAAATCGATCCCGGGCAGTACCGCTCGGTGCCGGCGGTTCTGGACGAAGCCATCGCGAAGTTCCGCGACCGGCCCGCGTTCTCGAACATGGGACAGACGATCACCTACGGCGAACTCGATGCGCGCAGCCGCGACTTCGCCGCCTATCTGCTCGGTGAGCTCAAGCTCAAGAAGGGTGATCGCGTCGCGATCATGATGCCCAACTGCCTGCAGTATCCGATCGCGACGTTCGGCATCCTGCGCGCGGGCCTGACGGTGGTGAACACCAACCCGATGTACACGCCGCGCGAGCTGCGCCATCAGCTGGTCGACTCCGGCGCCGCCGCCGTGCTGGTGATGGACAACTTCGGCAAGACCGTGCAGGACGTGCTGGCCGATACCCAGGTCAAGCAGGTCATCACCACGGGGCTCGGCGATCTGCTCGGTTTCCCGAAGGGCGCGATCGTCAACTTCGTGCTCAAGCACGTCAAGAAGATGGTGCCCGATTACGCGATCCGCGGCGCCGTGCGCTTCCGCGATGCGATCGCGGCCGGTGCGAAGCACGAACTGCCGCAGGTCTCGATCACCCACGACGACATCGCGTTCCTGCAGTACACCGGCGGCACCACCGGCGTGGCCAAGGGCGCGATGCTGACGCACCGCAACCTCGTCGCGAACATGCAGCAGGCCTCGGCCTGGATCGGACCGCTGGCGCGCGAAGGCCAGGAAACGATCATCACGGCGCTGCCGCTGTATCACATCTTCGCGTTGACGGCGAATGGGCTGGTCTTCATGCGCCTGGGCGCGAAGAACATCCTGATCACCAACCCGCGCGACATGCCCGGCTTCGTCAAGGAACTCAAGCGCGAGCCCTTCACTGCGATCACCGGCGTCAACACGCTGTTCAACGGCCTCCTCAATACCCCCGGCTTTTCCGACATCGATTTCAGCCCGTTGCGGCTCACCCTCGGTGGCGGTATGGCGGTGCAACGCTCGGTCGCCGAGCGCTGGAAGCAGACCACCGGCGTGACGCTCGTCGAGGCCTACGGTCTGACCGAGACCTCGCCCGCCGCCTGCATCAATCCGATGGATCTCGCCGAGTACAACGGCGCGATCGGCCTGCCGGTGCCGTCGACCGAAGCCTGCATCAAGGACGAGAACGGTGCGCAGCTGCCGGTCGGCGAAGTCGGCGAGCTGTGCATCCGCGGCCCGCAGGTCATGAAGGGATACTGGCAGCGCGCCACGGACACCGCCGAGGCGATAGACGCCGACGGCTGGCTGCACACCGGCGACATGGCGAAGATGGACGAGAAGGGTTTCTTCTACATCGTCGATCGCAAGAAGGACATGATCCTGGTCTCCGGCTTCAACGTGTATCCGAACGAAGTCGAAGACGTCATCGCGATGATGCCGGGCGTGCTCGAAGTCGCGGCGATCGGCGTGCCGGATGACAAGTCGGGCGAAGCGGTGAAGGTGGTCGTCGTGCGCAAGGATCCGTCGCTGACTGCCGAGCAGGTCAAGGCGCACGCGCGCGAACACCTGACCGGCTACAAGCATCCGCGCATCGTCGAGTTCCGCACCGAGCTGCCCAAGACGAATGTCGGCAAGATCCTGCGCCGCGAGCTGCGGGACGAGGCGCCAAAAGCGTGACACAGTTCCCAAATCCGGGTGACGGATTTGGCATTCAGCATTTAGATCATTGAAATCCTTGCCCTTTTCGCCCGATGCGCGCATAGAAGCGCGCATCGGGCGAAAACTTTTATCGGGACCGCCTGCCGGGCGCCCGACCGGCGGGAAGTCCGCTTCAGGGGATTTTCAATGCACAACGTCGAGCTGCTGCACGGTGACGCAACCGCCGCACTGTCCACCATTCGTATCGAACATGACGCGTCCAATGATTCGCATTGGTGCTTCATGCATGCGCAGCAGGCGTTCTCCGATCCCACCTATCGGGCCTGCTTCTCTCCCGCGCTGCTGCGCGAACTGCGTCTGTTCGCACAGCAGACGATCGACCGCATCTCGAGCCGCGCGCAGGCCGAACCGGCGCACGTCTCGCACATCGTGCTCGGCGCCGACAGCCACGTGTTCAATCTCGGCGGCGATCTCAAGCTCTTCGCTTCGCTGATCCGCGATCGCAACCGCGACGGCCTGCTGCGCTACGCGACCGAATGCGTCGACAACATCCACCTGCTGCATACGCGCCTGCACCGCAATGCGCACACCGTGGCGCTGGTCGAAGGCGACGCACTGGGCGGCGGCTTCGAACTGGCGCTGGCCTGCCAGACGATCGTCGCCGAGAGCGGCGTGCAGATGGGCTTTCCCGAAGTGCTGTTCGGCCTGTTCCCGGGCATGGGCGCGTATTCGCTGCTGGCGCAGAAGGTCAGCCCGAAGGTCGCCGAGGAGATGATGCTCAACGGCGTGATGTACAGCAGCGACGAACTCCACAAGATGGGCATCGTCGACGTGCTGGTGCCCAAGGGCGAAGGCACGCGCGCGGTGCACGAGGTGATCCGTCAGAACCGCCGCATCGCCGCCGCGCGTCTGGCATTGCACGAAGTCCGCGAAGGCGCGCATCCAGTGACCCATGAGGAGCTGATGCGCATCACCCGGATCTGGGTGGACACCGCGCTGCAGCTCGGTGATCGCCAGCTGCGCACGATGGAACGCCTGGTGCGCGCGCAGCTCCGCCGGCCGGACGCGGTGAACGAAGACCAGACCGCCGACGTCGGCTGATGGTCTGACGCGAGGCCCGGGTCAGGCTTTCTCGGACCCGTGCATGCCGGCCCGCGGCAAATCGCCGCGGTCGCGCAACGCGACGAGTGCCTGGTCGAGCTGCTGGCCCAGCGTCTGCAGCAGGCCGCTCCATTCCTTGAGCAACTGCTCCGAACGCATGCCCATGCCGGTCGACGCGGTGTCGGCCAGGCGCACCGCGCCCATGTTGCCGGCCGCGCCTTTCAGTGCGTGGCAGGCATCGCGCGCCGCATCCCAGTTGACCACACGCGCTGCTTCCTCGAAATCGACGAGGCACTTGCGCGCGTCGCGGGAGCACTCGCCGAGGAACCGCTGCACGAACTGTTCGCCCAGCCCCATCTCGCGCAGCTCGTCGAGGATGTGTTGCGAGATCACGCTGCCGTCGGCCTCGCGTGCGACGACCTTCGGCGCTGCCGCTGCCACCGGCGCGGCCGTGGTGCCCAGTGCGATCTCGGCCAGCTTCTCGAGCATGCGCTCGATGACGATCGGCTTGGTCAGATAGGCCATCGCGCCGGCGCGCATGCAGGCCTCGCGCGCTTCGGCGGTCGCATCGGCGGTGAGCACGATGAAGGGTGTGCGGCGTCCGCTGCCCGCCTCCATGAAACGCGTCTGCCGGATGATGTCCAGGCCGTCGGCGCCGGGCATGTGCAGATCGGTGATCACCGCATCGAAGGTCTGCGCTTCGAGCGCCATCAGCACGTCGTCGCCATCGTCGACGATGTGCGGGCGGTGGCCGGCCTTCTCGAGCAGGCGACGCAGCACCATGCGGTTGGCCGGCTGGTCGTCGGCGACGAGGATGCGCATCGGCTCGACGCGTGCGCGATGCCGCACGAACGGATCGTCGAACGGAATGACGTTGCTGACCGAGGCCGGGGCCGCATCGTCGCGTTCGACCACGCCCAGCGGAATCTCGATCCAGAAATGCGAGCCTTCGCCGAGACGGCTCTCCACGTGGATCTGCCCGCCCATCTGCTCGGTCAGACCCTTGGCGATCGTCGTGCCGAGGCCGGTGCCGCCGAAGCGACGGCCCAGACCGGTTTCGACCTGTTCGAACGCATCGAAGATGCCGGTCAGCGCCTCGGGCGGCATGCCGATGCCGGTGTCGCGCACCGAGAACCGCAGCTGCGCGCGCGCCGGTGCCTGCTCGCCGGCCACCGTGTCGATCGACAGCGTGACCTTGCCCTGCTCGGTGAACTTGATCGCGTTCGACAGCAGGTTCACCAGCACCTGGCGCAGCTGGTTGCTGTCGCCGTGCAGCAGGGTGGGCACACCGTCGGCCACCTTGGCCTCGAACTGCAGGCCCTTGGCGTGCGCGCTCGGCATCAGCATGACCTGGATGCCGCGCACCAGTTCGGGCAGCGAGAAGTCGGCGTGGCTGCTGCGGAACTTGCCGGCCTCGATCTTGAAGATGTCGAGCACGTCGTCGACCAGCACCTGCAGCGCCTTGGCCGAAGTCTGGATCACGTACGCGCTGTCGCGCTGCTCGGCGGTGAGCGGCGTAGTCACCAGCAGATCGGACATGCCGATGATGCCGTTGAGCGGCGTGCGGAACTCGTGGCTCATATTGGCCAGGAAGCGGCTCTTGGCCTCACTGGCGGCCTTGGCCGCGCGCGTGGCCTCGGTGAGCGCCCGCAGCAGCGAACTCAGATACAGCGGCACCGCGACCAGACCGACCAGCAGGCCGAGCGCCAGCGACATGTTCTGCTGCCAGTACGGCGTGATTGCGATCGCGGTGCCGAAGGTGACGACCGCGAAGCCGATCGCCGCATATAGATAACGCGGACCGAAGCGCAGGCCGTTGCCGACGGTGACCCACATGATCACCACGTACAGCCATGCCAGCAGATCGCCGAGCAGGAACAGGCCCACGCCCATCAGGCTGTAGTCGGCCACCATGCCCAGGACGCGGCGCGGATGCGAAACGCCCGGACGCCACAGCAGCCACACGAAGATGCCGAGCGCAACCGCATATTCGATCGCGAGATAGGCTTCCGACAGCCACAGCGCGCGCGCGACTTCGGGCTTGCCGCCGACGAACAGTTGCAGATAGGCGTAGATGACCACCAGCATCACCAGGCGCACGGTGGCCTGGCCGTGTTCGCTGTCGTGGCGGTCGGACAGACGCGCGCGCAACCAGCCGAAGGCGGCGTTCATCGCGGACAACTTACTGCAACGGCCCGACGGGCCGTCCGCCGAACTGGGCGCAGATGTGCTGCAGGCGCGGCACGTTCGACAGCATCGCCTCGACGCAGCGCGGGTCGAAGTGACGGCCGCTGTTCTCGCCGATGTAGGCCAGCGCTTCCTCGATCGACCAGGCGCGCTTGTAAGGACGCTTGGACATCAGCGCGTCGAACACGTCGGCGATCGCGACGATCCGCGCTTCGAGCGGAATCTGTTCGCCGGCCAGACCGTCGGGATAGCCGGTGCCGTCGAAGCGTTCCTGGTGGCGCAGCGCGATCAAGGCGCTGAGCTGGATGAAGCGGTTCTGGCTGTTACTCAGCAGTTCGTAGCCGATCTGCGGATGCTGGCGCATCTCCAGCGTTTCCTCGGCCGTCAGCGGGCCGGGCTTCATCAGGATGGCGTCGGGAATGGCGATCTTTCCGATGTCGTGCAGCGGCGCGGCGAGTTCGATCATCCGCACCTCGTCTTCGAACAGGCCCATCGCTTCGGCGACCATGCCGGCCACCGCGGCGACACGTTCGAGATTGGCACTGGTGCTGGCATCGCGATACGCGATCGCGCGCGCCAGCCGGGTCAGGGTCTCGCGTTCGCGTTCCTCGACCTCGTGCATGCTCTTGAGCAGGCGCTGCTCCAGCGACAGTGCCCGCTGCTTGACCGACTCGGACTGCTGGCGCAGCTGCAGGAGATTGCGGCAGCGTGCGCGCAGTTCGCGCGGACGCACCGGCTTGACCAGGAAATCGATGACCCCGGCTTCCAGTGCGGCCTGGCGGATCGGCTCGTCACCGACCACGGTGACCAGCACGATCGGCACGTCGCGGTGCATCAGCGGACGGCGGAAGCGGCGCGCGAACTCCAGACCGTCGACGACCGGCATGCGGTAGTCGAGCAGCAGCAGGTCCGGACGGTGGTCGTCGCACCAGCGCAGGGCATGTTCGGGATCGCCGAAGTCGAAGACCTCGAGCTCCGGGCTGATGTCTTCCAGGATGTGGCGCAGCATCGTCCGCGCGGACGTCTGATCATCGACGATGACGATGTTCATGCTGTTGGCCTCCTCACGGTTTCCCCTGACCCGCATCATCGCGGGCCATCTCCCTCAGAAGCAAGTCCCGCGCCAGCGTCGGGTAGAAACCTGACACGTCTGGCGAGGCTCGCCCGATGGTGAACGACCGGAGCAGCTGCCGCCGGACGGCAGCAACTGACCTCAGGCGTCGACCTGCGGGCGCATGTAGGGGAACAGCAGCACGTCGCGGATCGACGAGGAGCCGGTGAGCAGCATCACCAGACGGTCGATGCCGATGCCCAGGCCACCCGTCGGCGGCAGGCCGACCTCGAGCGCACGGATGTAGTCGGCGTCGTAGTGCATCGCCTCGTCGTCGCCGCCATCGCGGGCGTCGACCTGGGCACGGAAACGCGCGGCCTGGTCTTCAGGATCGTTGAGCTCGGAGAAGCCGTTGGCGATTTCCTTGCCGCCGATGAACAGCTCGAAGCGGTCGGTGATCCCCGCCTCGTTGTCGGACTCGCGCGCCAGCGGCGAGACCTCGACCGGGTAATGGGTGATGAAGGTCGGCTGGATCAGACCGGTTTCGACGGTCTTCTCGAAGATCTCCAGCAGCAGCTTGCCCCAGCCGTAGCCGGCCTTCACGTGCACGCCCAGACGCGCGCAATGCGCGGCCAGCGCTTCGCGGTCGCGGCAGTCGGCGACGGAAATCTCCGGGTTGAGTTCGCGCACCGCCTCTTCGAGCTTCCAGCGGCGGAACGCCGGACCGACATCGATCGCATTGCCGTCCCATTCCAGCGCCGTGGTGCCGACCGCCTGCACCGCGACATCGCGGATCAGGGTCTCGGTCAGATCCATGACCTCTTCGTAGGCCACGTAAGCCTCGTAGAGTTCGAGCATCGTGAACTCGGGGTTGTGCCGGGTCGACACGCCCTCGTTGCGGAAGTTGCGGTTGATCTCGTAGACGCGCTCGAAGCCGCCGACGACCAGACGCTTGAGGTAGAGCTCGGGCGCGACGCGCAGGAACAGGTCGAGATCCAGCGCGTTGTGGTGCGTGGTGAACGGCTTGGCCGCAGCGCCGCCGGCGATGTAATGCATCATCGGCGTCTCGACCTCGAGGAAGTCGCGGGTGTCGAGCCACTGCCGGATCGCGCCGACGATGCGCGAGCGCTTGACGAACACCGCGCGCGCATCGGGCGAGACGATCAGATCGACGTAGCGCTGGCGATAGCGCTGCTCCACGTCGCTCAGGCCATGCCACTTGTCCGGCAGCGGGCGCAGCGACTTGGTCAGCAGGCGCAGCGACACGGCCTTGACCGACAGTTCGCCGGTCTTCGTGCGCATCAGCGTGCCTTCGGCGGCGCCGATGTCGCCGACGTCCCAGCCCTTGAACGCGTCGTAGCGCTCGCCGAGCGTCGCCGACTGCAGGAACAGCTGGATGCGGCCGCTGACGTCCTGGACCGTCGCGAACGCGGCCTTGCCCATGATCCGCTTGGCCATCAGGCGGCCGGCGACGGCGACCTGCACGCCCTCTGCCTCCAGCGCTTCGCCGGTCCAGCGCTCGGCATCGCCGTGCGAGCTCTGCAGCGCACCGGCCTCGTCGCGGCGACGGAAGTCGTTCGGGAACGCCACGCCCTGCCCGCGCAGCGCGGCCAGTTTGGCGCGACGCTCGGCGATCAAGGCGTTCTCGTCGGCGGGCGTCTGCGGTGCGGGGGCGTCGGTCATGGGTGTGCTTCGTTCGGATGCGAGGGGGAAATCACGCGCGACCGGAGCGGCCGGTCGCGCGGTGGGGGCGCGCCGCCGCGGGGGGGGGGGGGGGGCACCCCCCGCGGCGGGGGTGGGGGAC
>JASCOC010000018.1 GCA_029959605.1 Lysobacteraceae bacterium PS02340
TTTCCCCAAATAAACCCAACCCACCCGCGGGGGTACCGGGGGGGGGGGGCGCGGGGCGCCCCCCCACCGAACCATGCGCCCGGGTGCCGGGCGCATGGCGTTCTGCAAGCCCTGCCGTTCAATGGAATCCACGTGTCGATGAACCACCCTGCCTTCCGTGGCGCGCCCGGCGCCCGACACCGCCGCCTGCTGGTGCGCGGCGACGTCCAGCTCGACGTGATCGTCGAAGGTGCCGGTCCCTCGATCGTGCTGCTGCCCTCACTCGGGCGCGATTCAGAGGATTACGACACCGTGGCCGCCGGGCTCGCCGGACACGGGTTTTCGGTCCTGCGACCACAACCGCGCGGGCTGGGGCGCAGCCATGGGCCGATGCTCGATCTGACGTTGCGCGACTACGCCGACGACATCGCCTTCGTGATCGCCGAGCTGTCGCAGGGACCGGCCGTGATCGTCGGCCATGCCTTCGGCAACTGGGTCGCGCGCATGACCGCCAGCGTGCATCCGAAGCAGGTGCGCGGGGTGGTGATCGCCGCTGCAGCGGCCAAGCGCTATCCAGCGCAGCTGACGGCCAGCATCCAACGCATCGTCGACCCGACAGTCGGCGATGCGGAGCGTCTGCAGCATCTGGAGTCGACGTTCTTCGCGCCGGGCAACGATGCGACCGTCTGGCTGACCGGCTGGCACGAATACGTGCGCGACAGCCAGTTCGCCGCGCACAAGGCCACGCCGCAGGGCGACTGGTGGGCCGCGGGTGACGTGCCGTTGCTCGACCTGCAGGCCGCGGACGATCCGTTCAAGCCCGCCGACAAGCGGGAGGAATTGCGTGACGAACTCGGCCCGCGTGTCTCGATCGCATGCATCGAGCGCGCGAGCCACGCATTGATCCCCGAGCAACCGGAACGCGTCGTCGAGGAAGTCGTGCGCTGGGTCCGGACGCTGTGATGCACGTCGGCGCGATCCCAACCCGAACGAGGTACGCACGTGATGCATGAGGTTTTCATCTGCGATGCGGTGCGCACGCCGATAGGTCGCTACGGCGGTGGCCTGGCGCCGGTGCGTGCCGACGACCTGGCCGCGCTGCCGCTGCGGGCCCTGATGCAGCGCAACCCGCAGGTCGACTGGTCGCGGCTCGATGAGGTGTTCCTCGGCTGCGCGAACCAGTCCGGCGAGGACAACCGCAACGTCGCACGAATGGCCGCGCTGCTGGCCGGCCTGCCGGTCGAAGTGCCGGGCGTGACCGTCAATCGTCTCTGCGCGTCGGGCATGGACGCCGTGGGCGCCGCGTTCCGCGCGATCGCCAGCGGCGAACTCGAATTGGCGATCGCCGGCGGCGTGGAATCGATGTCGCGTGCCCCGTTCGTCATGGGCAAGGCCGAGACCGCGTTCGGGCGCACCCAGGTGCTGGAAGACACGACGATGGGCTGGCGGTTCGTGAATCCGGCGCTCACCGCTTTGTATGGCACTGAAACGATGCCGCAGACCGGCGACAACGTGGCCGCCGATCATGGCGTGTCGCGCGCGGACCAGGATGCATTCGCGCTGCGCAGCCAGCAGCGCGCCGCGCGTGCGCAGGCGGCCGGATTCTTCGCCGACGAGATCGTTCCGGTGGAGGTCGGCACGCGCAAGGGCACGACGATCGTCGATCGCGACGAGCATCCGCGGGCCGACACCACGCTCGAGGCCTTGCAGAAGCTCAAGCCGGTCAACGGCCCCGACCGCAGCGTGACCGCCGGCAACGCATCGGGCATCAACGACGGCGCAGCCGCGATGATCCTCGCCTCGGCGGGTGCGGTGCGGGCTCATGGCCTGACGCCGCGCGGTCGCGTGCTGGGCATGACCAGCGCCGGCGTCGCCCCGCGTGTCATGGGCATCGGGCCGGTGCCTGCCGTCCGCAGGCTCTGCGCGCGTCTGCAGATGTCCGTGGCGGACTTCGATGTCGTGGAACTCAACGAGGCCTTCGCCAGTCAGAGCCTGGCGGTACTGCGCACACTCGGACTCGCCGACGATGCGCCCCAGGTCAATCCGAACGGCGGCGCGATCGCACTCGGCCATCCGCTCGGCATGAGCGGCGCGCGCCTGGTGCTGACCGCGTTGCATCAGCTCGAAGTGCAGCAGGGCGATCGGGCCCTGGCCACGATGTGCGTCGGTGTCGGCCAGGGCGTGGCCCTGGCGATCGAGCGTGTCCGATGACATGCGTGCCGTACCCCATCCGCAATCTGGATCCAATGTCATGAACCACCGCACGATCGGCCGCACCGGTGTCCGCGTTTCGCAGCTGTGCTTCGGCACGATGTCGTTCGGCTCCTATTCCGACGCCGACGCATCGAAGGCCATGTTCGCGCGCTGCCGCGAGGCCGGCATCAATTTCTTCGACTGCGCGAACTCCTACGCAGGCGGCCGGTCGGAAGCGATCCTCGGCGCCTGCATCGCCGAATCGAAGTCGCGCGACGACATCGTGCTGGTGTCGAAGGTCTGCCGGCCGATGGGGCCGGGCGTGAACGATCGAGGCCTCTCGCGCCATCACATCATGCGCGAGGTGGAACAGAGCCTGCGCCGGCTGCAGACCGACCGCATCGATTTCTACTTCATGCACCACTACGACCCGCTGACGCCGGTCGAAGAATCGCTGCGCGCGTTCGACGATCTGCAGCGGCAGGGGAAGATTCTCTACCCGGCGGTCAGCAACTGGGCCGCCTGGCGCATCGCCAAGGCGCTCGGCATCTCGGAGCGCGAATCACTGGCGCGCTTCGAGCTGGTCCAGCCGATGTACAACCTGGTCAAGCGCCAGGCCGAAGCGGAGCTGTTTCCGCTGGCCGAGTCGGAGCAACTGGGCGTGATCGTCTACAGCCCGCTCGCCAGCGGCCTGCTGGCCGGCCTGTACGGCGTGGATCGCAAGCCCGAAACCGGCCGCCTTAACGAGGCGCGTTACTCGCAGCGCTATGCCGACCGCATGAACTACGAAGTGGCCGACCGCTTCACCGCGTTCGCGGCCGAGCACGGCGTCCATCCGCCTTCGCTGGCAGTGGCCTGGGCGATGTCGCACCCAGCCGTGACTGCGCCGATCATCGGCGCCGAAACCGTCGAACAGCTCGACGGCTATCTCGGCGCGCTGGATATCGACCTGACGCCCGAGCTGCGCCAGCAGATCTCCGATCTTTCGTTCGTGCCCGATGTCGGCACCGAACGCACCGTCGACTGACCCGGCGTTCCTCCCCCCCTTCGCCGGTCCGCCGGCGACGCCGTACCGCTCTGAAGGAGTTCCCATGCACAAGACCCACCTGCTCATCGACAACCAGGACGTCGCGACCGACGACTATCTCGAAGTCCGCGATCCCGGCCGCACCGCCGACATCGTCGGCCTGCTCGCACAGGGCACCGCTGCGCATGTCGACCAGGCCGTGCAGGCTGCGCATCGCGCGTACGCGGGCTGGCGCGACACGCCGCTGACGCAGCGTCAGGCGCTGCTGACGCAGGCCGCCGATCTGCTCGCGGCCGAAGGCCCGGGCGTGGCCGAACTGATGGCGCGCGAGTCCGGCATGCTGGTGCCGACCAACAAGGCCGAAGCCGGCATGTCGGCCGCGATCATCCGCGACAACGTCGATCTCGCCACGGAATTCCTGAAGACGTTGCAGGTCGAGGACGAGGCCAGCTGGGTCAGCGTCGAGAAGCGCTCGATCGGCGTGATCGCCGGCATCATTCCTTGGAACGCCCCGATCATCCTGACCATGCGCAAGCTCGCGCCCGCGCTGGTCTGCGGCAACACGCTGGTCCTCAAGCCCGCGCCGACGGCAGCCCTCGGCCTGTCGGCGCTGCTGAAGAAGATCGCCGCGCTGTTCCCGCCCGGCGTCATCAACGTGGTGCACGGCGGCGCCGAGGTCGGCACGGCGCTGACCACGCATCCGCTGGTGCGCAAGGTGTCGTTCACCGGTGGCGGCACGGTCGCGAAGGCGATCATGAAAGCCGCAGCGGACAGCATCAAGGGCGTGCAGTTCGAACTCGGCGGCAACGATCCGGCGATCGTGCTGGCCGATGCGGACCTCGACGACGTGATCCCGAAGATCGTCGGCGGCGTATTCCGGCGCTCGGGCCAGTTCTGCTTCGCGGTCAAGCGGATCTACGTGCAGCGGCCGATCTACGACGCGTTCTTCGAGAAGTTCATCGCCGAGGTCGACAGGTTCAAGGTCGGGCACCCGCTCGCCGAGGGCGCGACCTTCGG
Organism: Lysobacteraceae bacterium PS02340; assembly: GCA_029959605.1. Classification (GTDB taxonomy): domain Bacteria; phylum Pseudomonadota; class Gammaproteobacteria; order Xanthomonadales; family Xanthomonadaceae; genus Luteimonas; species Luteimonas flava. The sequence continues at coordinate 4,217 of JASCOC010000018.1, forward strand.
CCCGGTCAACAACCGCGCGCAGTTCGAGTATCTGCAGGGTCTGGCCGAGCGCACCCGCGCCGCCGGCGCCGAGGTGATCGAACTGGGCAGCAAGCTCGACGCCAGCACCTGGGACGACGGCTACTACCTGCTGCCGGCCGTGGTGAAGCACGCGGCGCCGGATCTGGAGGTCGTGGTCAACGAGCAGTTCGGTCCGATCATCCCGATCGTCGCCTTCGACGATGTGGAAGAGGCCATCCGTCTCGCCAACGACAGCGAGCTGGGTCTGGCGTCCAGTGTCTGGTCGCGCGATGCGGATCAGGCCGTCGCGATCGCCAGTCGCATCGAGGCCGGCATGACCTTCATCAACAATGCCGGCACGTCGCGCATCGGCCAGAAGAACAGCCCGTTCGGTGGCGTGAAGCAGAGCGGCATCGGCCGCGAGAGTTCGGAAGTCGGCCTGTCCGAGTACGTGGAGTACCACGCCATCAACTTCCACAAGTGAGCGGACCGGTCGCAGGAGACACACGCATGCATATCCCCACGCTTCAACTGCTGATCGACAACCAGGATGTCGAGACCAGCGACTATCTCGAGGTCCGCGATCCGGGCCGCTTCGCCGATGTCGTCGGTCGCGCTGCGCAGGCCGACGCGAGCCACGTCGATCTCGCGGTTCAGGCCGCGCATCGCGCGTTTCCGGGTTGGGCGGCGACCCCGTTGGAATCGCGCATCGAGCGCGTGCTCGCGGTCGCCGATCTGCTCGAATCGATAGTCGACGAACTGGTGCCGATCGTCGTCGCCGAGTCCGGCCTGCTGCCGCAGGAAATCCGCATGGAGATCGCCGGCTCCGCATTCGCCACCCGCGACAATGTCGATGCCGCCCGCGTGTTCCTGCAGGTCAAACGCGTCGAGGACGACACCAGCTGGGTGACGGTCGAGAAGAAGCCGGTCGGCGTGATCGCGGGCTTCGTGCCGTGGAACGCGCCGATCGTGCTGATGATCCGCAAGCTCGCGCCCGCACTGGTCTGCGGCAACACCATCGTCATCAAGACACCGCCGACGACGCCGCTCGGCGTGGGCACGCTGCTCAAGCGCGCGGCCGCACTGTTCCCGCCGGGCGTCATCAACGTGCTGCACGGTGGCAGCGACACCGGCTCGGCGCTGGTCGCGCATCCGCTGGTGCGCAAGATCTCGTTCACCGGCGGCGGCAAGGCGGCAACGGCGATCATGAAAAGTGCCGCCGATACCATCAAGGGCGTGCAGTTCGAGCTGGGCGGCAACGATCCGGCGATCGTGCTCGACGACATGGATCTCGATGCGCAGATACCGACGCTGGTCGCCGGTACCTTCCATCGTTCGGGTCAGTTCTGCTTCGCGGTCAAGCGCATCTACGTCCCGCGCGCCATCTACGACACCTTCTTCGAGAAGTTCAGCGCGCAGGTCGCGAAGTTCCGCATCGGCCATCCGCTCGATCCGCGCACCACGTTCGGTCCGGTCAACAACGCGGCGCAGTACCGCTACGTGCAGGACCTCGTGGCCCGGGTGAAGGACAGCAGTGCGACGGTCGTGGAGCTCGGCGAGCCGGTCGATCCCGACACCTGGCAGGACGGCTACTACCTGCGTCCGGTGCTGGTGAAGCATCCGACGCCGGATCAGGAGATCGTCACCTGTGAACAGTTCGGCCCCGTGGTGCCTGTGATTCCGTACGACAGCGAGGATGACGTCATCGCGATGGCCAACGACAGCGAGTACGGCCTGGGCTCCAGCATCTGGAGCACGAATTTCGAACGTGCGGTCGGCATGGCGCGGCGCATCGAGGCTGGCATGACCTACATCAACAAGAACGCACAGTCGCGCCTCGGGCGTCGCTACATGCCGTTCGGCGGCGTGAAGCAGAGCGGCATCGGCACGGAGAACGGCGAACTCGGCCTGGCCGATTACGTCGAGTACCACGCGATCAACTTCCACACATGAACCAGCTGACCCGTCCCGTGATCGAGACCGCCCCGGGAGGCGGTGATTCGGGTGCGATGCGTCGCGAGGAGCACGCCGTGAGTCGTCATCAACTGCTGCAGGGCAAGACCGCCATCGTGACCGGCGCCGCGTCGGGGCTGGGCCACGCCATCGCCGCGCTGTTCCATGACCAGGGCGCGCGCGTGATCCTCGCCGATCTCAACGGCGAGGCTGCGGAGGCAGTGGCCGCGACGCTCGGCGGGGATGCGCATGCGGTGCAGGCCGATGTCGCCTCGGAAGCCAGCATCCGCGCGCTGGTGGACGCCACGGTGTCGCGCTTCGGTGCGATCGATGTGCTGGTGAACTGCGCCGGCGTGCCGCAGGTCTACACCGCGATCGAGGATTTGGACGAGCGCCACTGGGACCGCATCCTCGGCGTCAATGCGAAGTCGATCTTCCTGGCCTGCAAGCACGTCGTGCCGCACATGAAACAGGCGGGCGGCGGCACGATCGTCAACATCGGTTCCATCGTCGGCGTGCGTCCCAAGCCGGGCCAGAACGCCTATTGCGCGTCCAAGGCCGCGACGATCGCGCTGAGCCAGTCGCTCGCGCTGGAGCTGGCGTCGAGCCACATCCGGGTCAACGTCATCAACCCGGGCGCGGCGGAAACGCCGATGCTCGGCGGCTTTCTGGATCCGGCCAAGACCACGCTGGAAGATGCCAAGAAGCTGTTCGCCGGGAACATCCCGATGGGCTCGCTGATCCAGCCCGACGACATCGCCGAAGCGGCGCTCTATCTCGCCTCGTCGCTGTCGAAGCAGGTCACCGGACTGGTGATGAACGTGGACGGCGGGCGCGGCGTCTGAGGTGACCGCAGCATCGCCGGACGCATCCGGCGATGCTAAGGGACCGCATCGGGCTCAGTGCCCGGCAGCAGGACGCGCGCCCGGCTTGTCGTGCACGCCGAGCCGTTCGACCAGTGTCGCGCTCGCGGCATTGAGGCCGAGCACCTCGACGTCGACGCCGCGTGCGCGCAGCTTCATCACCACGGTATCGAGAGCGCCGATCGCGCTGAGATCCCAGAAGTGCGCGTGTGTCAGATCGATCACGACGCGCGGGACCGGTTCCAGCAGATCGAAGGCATCGCCGAACGCATTGGCCGACGCGAAGAACACCTGGCCGCGCACCCGGTAACGCCGCGTGCCGTCGGCGTCGAGCGAATCCTCGATATCGAGCAGGCGGCCGACCCGCCGGGCGAAGAACAGCGCCGACAGCAGTACGCCGGTCAGCACGCCCTTGGCGAGATCGTGCGTGGCCACGGTGACGACGACGGTGCTGAGCATCACTGCGCTCGATCCGGGCGGATGCCGACGCAGATCCAGCAGCGACTGCCAGCTGAAGGTGCCGATCGAGACCATGATCATCACCGCGACCAGCGCAGCCATCGGAATCATGCCGACCCACGGTCCGGCGAACACCACCAGCGCCAGCAGCACGGTGCCGGCGACCATCGACGCCAACCGCCCCCGGCCGCCTGATTTCACGTTGATCACCGACTGGCCGATCATCGCGCAGCCCGCCATGCCGCCCAGGAAACCGGTGGCGATGTTGGCCGCGCCCTGGCCCACGCATTCGCGATGCTTGTCGCTGGGCGTGTCGGTCATGTCGTCGACGATGCGCGCGGTCAGCAGCGATTCCAGCAGGCCGACCACCGCGAGCGTTGCCGACACCGGCAGCACGATGCGCAAGGTCTCCAGCGTCCACGGCACGTCGGGCAGCAGGAACACCGGCAGGCTGTCCGGCAGCGCGCCCATGTCGGACACCGTGCGCACGTCGATCCCCATTGCGGCGACGAGCACCGTCATCGCGACGATCGCCACCAGCGGCGACGGGACCGCGCGGGTGATGCGTGGCAGTCCGTAGATGATCGCCAGCGCCGCCGCGCACAGCGCGTAGACCGTCCACGGCATGCCGACCAGTTCCGGCAGCTGCGCGGCGAAGATCAGGATCGCCAGCGCGTTCACGAATCCGGTGATCACCGAACGCGAGACGAAACGCATCAGCGATGCCAGCTTCAGCACGCCGGCGAGGATCTGGAATGCGCCAGCGAGCAGGGTCGCGACCAGCAGGTACTGCAGGCCGTGATCGCGCACCAGGGTCACCATCACCAGCGCCATCGCGCCGGTGGCGGCGGAAATCATGGCGGGGCGGCCGCCGACGATCGCGGTGACCACCGCCATCGAGAACGAGGCGTAGAGGCCGACGCGCGGATCGACGCCGGCGATGATCGAGAACGCGATCGCTTCGGGAATCAGTGCGAGCGCAACGACGAGTCCGGCGAGCACGTCGCCGCGGACATTGCCGAACCATTGCTGGCGCAGCGGAATCTTGGGATGCATGGGAAAGCCCTGGCGTGGCCGGACACACGCAGGTGTCCGGCGGAATGACGGTCGTTGGCATAGCGCGGCGTCGCCCGGTGGGCGGCGCGGAAGCGGCGGCTATGGTGGCGTGGTCGTCATCGGAGGCAGGGCGGGTGACGCAAGGGCGCGCAGTCTAGCGCAGGCGGTGGCGGCGCTCAGTCCTCGCCGATGTCTTCGTTCCAGACCTCGGGATGCGCGGCGATGAAACCGCCGAGCAGGTCCACGCATGCCTGGCTCTGCATGTCGATCACTTTGACCCCGGCTTCGCGCAGCCACTCGATGCCGCCCTGGAAGGTCACCGATTCGCCGACGACCACGGTGCCGATGCCGAACTGGCGCACCAGGCCGCTGCAGTACCAGCACGGCGCCAGGGTCGTGACCATGATCGTGTCGCGGTAGGAACGCTGGCGTCCGGCCTTGCGGAAGGCATCGGTTTCGCCGTGGATCGACGGATCGCTTTCCTGCACGCGCCGGTTGTGGCCGCAGCCGAGCAGGCGGCCGTCCTGGTGATACAGCGCGGCACCGATCGGGATGCCGCCTTCCGCGAGGCCCTGCCGGGCTTCGGCGATGGCGGTGTCGAGCAGGGCGCGGTAGTCGGGCGTGGCGATCATGCAGGCGGTCATCGGAACATCGGGCCCGCGAGTCTGCCTGTCGCGCTCGTCGCGGTCGAGCGTGAGACGCCGCGGCAACTTCTTAACGAGCGCGTGGCAGAATCCGTGGCCCCCAAAAGCGCGATGCAAGAACACCTATGGAATGGCTGTCCGACCCCACGATCTGGATGGGGCTGGCGACCCTGGTAGTCCTCGAGATCATTCTCGGCATCGACAACCTGGTGTTCATCGCGATTCTCGCCGACAAGCTGCCGCCGGAGCAGCGCGACAAGGCCCGTGTGATCGGCCTGTCGCTGGCATTGCTGATGCGGCTGGTGCTGCTGGCGCTGGTGGCGTGGATCGCGGGCCTGATCACGCCATTGTTCACGGTCTGGGGCAACGACTTCTCCGGGCGCGATCTGATCCTGCTGGTCGGCGGCGTGTTCCTGCTGTTCAAGGCGACGATGGAGCTGCACGAGCGGCTCGAGGGCCAGCAGAGCCAGACGAGCACCAAGCGCGTCTACGCCTCGTTCGGCGTCGTGCTGACCCAGATCGTCGTGCTCGACGCGGTGTTCTCGCTCGACTCGGTGATCACCGCGGTCGGCATGGTCGAGCACCTCGGCGTGATGTACGCGGCGGTCACCATCGCGATGGCGGTGATGCTGCTGGCCAGCAAGCCGCTGACGAACTTCGTCAACAAGCATCCGACCGTCGTCGTGCTGTGCCTGGGCTTCCTGCTGATGATCGGTTTCAGCCTGGTCGCCGAAGGCCTGGGCTTCAAGATTCCGAAGGGCTATCTGTACGCGGCGATCGCGTTCTCGATCCTGGTGGAAGCCTTCAACCAGTGGTCGCGTTTCAATCGCGAGCGGCACGCGCAGCAGCTGCCGTTCCGCCAGCGCACCGCCGATGCGGTGTTGCGACTGCTCGGCACGCGCCCGACCGCGCACGTCGAGGACGGTGCGATCGAGGTGCCGCAAGGCGAGGGCGAGGAACGGCTCGAAGCCGCCGAACACGACATGATCCGCAGCGTGCTCACCCTTGCCGAGCGCCCGGTGTCGAGCGTGATGACCGTGCGCAGCGACATCGAGTGGATCGACGCGACGCGCGGCATCGAGCACGCGACTGCGCGCCTGATCGAATCGCCGCATACGCGCCTGCTGGTCTGCGACGGCGAACTCGACCAGATGCTGGGCATCGTGCAGAGCGGTGATCTGCTGTCGAGCGTGCTGCAGGGTCGCGCGCTGAACGTCACCGATTTCGTGCGCGAACCGCTGGTCGTGCCGGAGGGCACGTCGACGCTGCGCGTGCTGGAGCAGATCCGCGCGCATCCGATTCCGCTGGCGGTGGTCGTCGACGAATACGGCAGCCTGGAAGGCATGGTCACCGCGAACGATCTGCTGGCGACGATCGCAGGCGATCTGGTCGACACCCAAGACGCCGACTACGCGGCGAGCCGCGGTGACGACGGCATCTGGCTGGTCGACGGCTCGATGTCGCTGCAGGATCTGGAACAGACGACCGGCATCGTGCTGCCGCGCGAGGCGACCTACGTCACCCTGTCGGGCCTGGTGCTGCATCTGCTCGACCGCATGCCGGTCGAGGGCGATACGGTGACCGTCGGCGCCTGGCAGCTGCAGGTCGAATCGCTGGAACGGCGCCGCGTGGGCAAGCTGCGGATCGCGCCGGTCGCGGATGAGGGATAATCGGTCCATGAGCGACGAATCCAGCAAGCCCGGCACCACCCATTTCGGTTTCCGCGACGTCCCCACCGGGGAGAAGCAGAAGCTGGTCGGCGAGGTGTTCTCCTCGGTCGCGGGCAACTACGACCTGATGAACGACCTGATGAGCCTCGGCATCCACCGGGTGTGGAAGCGCTACTTCGCCGCGACCGCGCAGGTGCGCACCGGCGACCGCGTGCTCGATCTGGCCGGCGGCACCGGCGACATCGCCGCGCTGCTCAAGCCGCGTGTCGGCGACTCCGGCGAGCTGGTGCTCGGCGACATCAACGCCTCGATGCTGCGCGTCGGCCGCGACCGCATGACCGACCGCGGCAACGTGCGCGGCTTCGAGTACGTGCAGTGCAATGCCGAGACGCTGCCGTTCCCGGATGCCAGCTTCGATCTGGTGACGATCGCCTTCGGCCTGCGCAACGTGACCGACAAGGACGCCGCGCTGCGCGAAATGCTGCGCGTGCTGAAAGTCGGCGGCCAGGCGCGCGTGCTGGAATTCTCGGAAGTGAAGGCGGACTGGTTCAAGCCGATCTACGACTTCCATTCCTTCCAGATCATGCCGCGGCTGGGCAAGCTGTTCGCGCGCGACAGCGACAGCTACCAGTACCTGTCGGAATCGATCCGCAAGCATCCGCCGCAGGACGCGCTCAAGGGCATGATGGAATCGGCCGGTTTCGCGCGCTGCAAGTACCGCAATCTCAGCGGCGGCATCGTCGCGATCCACGACGGCTACAAGGCCTGAGGTCGCGCGACCTCGTTGCCCGTCATCCCGGCGGACGCCGGGATCCAGCGACTCGAGCTTCTGATCGCGCGTTACATCCGGGTACGAGCGAGCCGCCTCTACTAACGCGCGCGCAGATGCGTTGTCTTCGACCGACTTTGCTGCCGTCCAGGAGCAAGCCACTGGATGACCAGCCGGACGGCTGTTGAAAGATCTCTTCCGGCTTTCGCCAGGATGACGAGGTGATGGACGACGCCTGCGCTCAGTCGAGCGCGCCCCCATCCGCCGGCGACGCCGCCGCCAGCGCACGCCATTGCGGCATCAGGTGCAGGGCACCGACGCGCTGCAGATAGTCGTGATCGACTTCGGTGCCGTTGACCAGCGCCGAGGCGACGTGCACCGCGCCGGTGATCCAGAACGCGCCCGACATGCGGGTCGGATGCTGGTGATAGGCGACGGCTTCGACGATCGGTGTCGGCAATCCCCACAGGCCCAGCAGATACGCGCCGGCGATGCTGGGCGGCACGTCGCCGAGACTGTCGGGCGGCAGCAGACGGCCGACGTCGGCGAGCAGGCCCGCGGTCGCGGCCACGCCGGCGCCGCTGCCGGGCAGGATCTGGCCGGCCAGCCACGACGTGCGCAATGCGCGCTCGCGCATGCTGTCCATGTCCGGACCGGAGGCGAAGACTTCGCTGGCCAGCACCAGCCGGCGCAGCGCGTCCTGGCCTAGGCGCACGACCGCGGTGCGCAGGTCGCCGATCTCGCGGCCGATCGCGTAGTACGCGGAATTGCTCAGGCGCAGCACGCGCGCGGCCAGTGCCGGATCCTGGGCGATGATCGCGGTGATCGCATGCGTGCCGGCATCGGGATCGCGCAGCAGGCGGGTCAGCGCGAGGTACTGCTTCGGCGCCGACGGCAATGCGCCGATGCGTTCGATCGCGCGCTTGAGCTGTGCGTCGTCGAGCAGGTGCTGCAGGTCGAGCACGCCCTTGACCGCATCGATGACGGTCTGCGCGTCCAGCGGTTCGGGCAGCACGCGATGCGCATGCTCGAGCGCATCGACCGCGCGCGCGTTGTCGCCGGCTTCCATCAGCACGATGCGCACCGCATGCGGATGGCGCACGCGCACTTCGTCGAGCAGCAGGCGGCAGCGGCTCCAGCCGCTGTCCGCGGTGCACACCAGGGCATCGGGATCGAGATCGGCGGCCGAACCGGTCGCGCCGTCGCCGAGCGGCAACCAGCTGACCCGCCAGTCCAGACCGCGCGTGGCGATCTCCGCCTGCAGGCGTTCGACCTCGTCACCGCGCTCCCACGCTACGACCAGATGCACGGTGACTCCTTGCGCGATGGGAAGAGGCGGGATGATAGCAACGCGTCGCGTCCGCGCTCAGCCGGATGCGGCATCCAGCGGCAGCTGCAGCACGATGCGCGTGCCCGAGGGCGAGGACGTTTCGTCGAACCGCAGTCGCGCCAGCGCCGCGCGCTCGCGCATCGCCGTGCGACCGAAGCCCGGCGCGGCGGCGAGATCGTGGCCGCGGCCGTCGTCGGCGATCGACAGCACGAGCACGTCGTCCTGCCGGAACAGATCGAGCCGCACGCAGCGCGCACCGGCATGGCGCAGCGCGTTGGCCAGTGCTTCCTGCGCGATGCGGTAGGCGGCGATCTCGGCGCCCGGCATCGCGCGTGGCAGCGCGACATCGGCGTCGAAGCGCACGTCCACTTCGCCGCGCGGCACGCCGTCGGCGAGTCCCTGCAGCGCGGCCGGCAGGCCGTGACTCGCGAGCGCCGGTGGATGCAGGCCGTGCGATACCGCGCGCACGCGCGCCAGTGCCGCCTCGGCGAGCACGACGACGTCGTCGGCGAGGGTTTCGCGCGGGTCTTCGCCCAGCGCCTGCGACAACGTGCGTGCGCTCATTCGCAGCGCGCTGAGAATCTGGCCGAGGTCGTCGTGCAGATCGCGGGCGAGCGCGCGCCGTTCGGCGTCGATGCGGTCCATCCAGTCGGGCGCGCGCGTGCTCATGCGGGTGTCATTCGATCGCCGCGATGCTCGCGCGGCGGCGTTCGTAGCCGCTGAGCCAGTGGCCGAAATCGGCCAGCGGCAGCGCCTGCGAGTAGTAGAAGCCCTGCACTTCGTCGCAGCCGAGCTTGCGCAGGAAATCCGCCTGCGGCGCGGACTCCACGCCCTCCGCGGTGACCTGCATGTCGAAGTTGCGCGCGATCAGCAGGATCGAACGCACGATCGCCGCGTCGCCGCGGTCTTCCATCACATCGCGGACGAAACTGCGGTCGATCTTGACCCGGTCGACAGCGAGGTGATGCAGCATCGACAGCGACGCGTAGCCGGTGCCGAAGTCGTCGTAGGCGGCCTTGACGCCGCGCTGGCGCAGCGCCTGCAGCGTGGCCGCGGCGGCGCCGTCGTCGCGCAACGCGATGGTCTCGGTAAGTTCGAGTTCCAGCGACGACGGCGGCAGGCCGCTGCCGCGCAGCGCCGAATCGACCTCGTGCAGGAAATCCTCGTGGCCGAACTGCGACGGAAACAGGTTCACGCTGACCGTCATCGCATGGCCGTCGACCTTCGGCCACGTGGCCGCGTCGCGACAGGCGCGGTCGAGAATCCACCAGCCCACGGTCGCGGCGATGCCGCTCATCGCCAGTGCTTCGATGAAGCTCACCGGCATCAGCAGGCCGCGCTCGGGATGGCGCCAGCGCAGCAGCGCTTCGGCGCCGGTCGGGCGGCCGGTCTCCAGATCGATCTGCGGCTGGTAGTGCAGTTCGAATTCCTGCTCGCTGGCCGCGCGGCGCAGTTCGAGATCGAGCCGGCGGCGGTCGATCGCCTCGGTGCGCATGCTCGGCTCGAAGCGGCGCAACTGCTGCCCGCGGCTGCGCTTGGCGTAGTGCATCGCCAGCTGCGCGCGCGCGACGAGTTCGAGACTGTCGGTCGCGCCGTCGTCGTCGGGCGTGCCGGGAATCAGCGGTTCGGGACTGGCGTCGTCGTCGGCCGCATCGAGCAGCACGCCGACGCAGGCGTCGAGATGCACGCGGTGCATGTCGACTTCGCAGGGCTGGGCGAGGTCGAGCAGGATCGCGTTGAGCAACGCCTCGGTCGCGCGCGGCTTCTGCCCGTTGACCGACAGCGCGATCGCGAACTCGTCGCCGTCGAGACGCGCGAGGAACGCGTCGACCGGCAGGCGTGCGAGCAGGCGCGCGGCGACGACCTGCAGCATGGTGTCGGCCATGCCCGGGCCCAGCGTCACGCTGATCGAGCGGAAGTTGTCGAGGCCGAGCACCGCGACAGCGGTGGGCACCTGCTGGGCGCGGCGCGTATCCAGCGCACGCAGCAGGCCGGCGCGGTTCGGCAGGCCGGTCAGCGGGTCTTCTTCGGCACGGGTCGCGTCGAGCAGGGCCTCGACGTAGTCGGACATCGCTTCGTCGCTGGGCGGTGTACTCATGCCGCTTCGACGACCACGTCGGGCACCGCCGCGGCGATGCGCGTGTGCAGCCACGCAAGCGCGTTGCGATAGCCCTCGGCGCCGCGGCCGGTGAGCGGGCCGTTGCCGGCGATGCTGCGCGCATCGCGCAAGCGGGTGTCGACCGGAATCGCGTCCGACCACACCAGGCCTTCATACCCCGCGTACAGATGCTCGAGACTCTGGCGGCCGCTGCCGGTGCGGCCGTCGTAGAGCGTCGGCAGGATCGCGCGCACCAGCGGCCGCTTGCGCGAACGCTCGACCATGTCGGCGGTGCGCAGCATGTCGGCCAGGCCGTGCAGCGCCAGCGGATCGGTCTGGGTCGGCACGACGAGGCAGTCGGCCGCGGCCAGTGCATTGACCATCAGCAGACTCAGCGTCGGCGGACAGTCCAGCAGCACGTGGTCGTAGAGCTCGGACACGCCGCCGAGCGCGCGCTGCAGCGCCATGCCCAGACCGGGTTGCGTCGCACTGCGGCGTTCCAGCGTGGCCAGTGCCGGCTGCGCGGCGACCAGACGCAGGCGCTCGATCGCGGTGGTGCGCGACAGGCCGTCGAGCGACGGCGTCTGCGCGACGAACACTTCGTGCGTGCCGATCGGCGGCGGCTGTCGCGGCACGCCGAAGGCGCGGGTCAGCGATGCATGCGGATCGAGATCGACCACCAGCACGCGCGCGTCGTCGGCGAGGTTGCGCGCCAGGCACAGCGTGGTCGTCGTCTTGCCGACGCCACCCTTCTGGTTCGCGATCGCCCACACCCGCACGTCAGTGCGCCCCTGCCGCGGGATCGGCCGTGTCCGTCGGCGCGGCCGCCACCGCGACCGTTGCCGCGGACTGCGGCACGGCGTCGGGCCCCTGCGGCGCGGCGAGGATCACGAGCATGACGCGGCGATTGGCATTGCGACCTTCCACGGTCGCATTGTCCGCGATCGGCTGGAATTCGCCATAGCCCACGACGCCCAGTCGCGACTGGGCGATGCCCTCGGCCGCGAGGATGTGGACGACGCTGGCCGCGCGCGCGGTCGACAGCTCCCAGTTCGACGGGAACGCGGCGGTGCGGATCGGTTGGTCGTCGGTGTAGCCCTCGACGCGCATCGCGTTGGGCACGTCGCGCAGCACCGCGGCGACCTTGCGGATCGTGGCGCTCGCGGTGGTGCTGGGCGCGGCGACGCCGCTGGAGAACAGGATGTCGCTCTGGATCTCGACTTCCAGATAGTTGTGCCCGCGGCGCAGCGTGACCAGATTCTTCTGCACCAGGTCCGACAGCGCGGCCTGCAGGTCGCGGCCCAGCGAGACCAGCTCGCCTTCGCCCTCGCGCGCGCCGCGGCCGGTGCCGTCGAACTGGCCGCCCTGGGCCTGCGATTCGGGGCCGGTCGCGTAGCGCGGCATGTCGATGGCCTGCTGCAGACGCTGCTGGATCATCGAACTCGCCGGCGCCGGTCCGTTCTTGGCGGCGGCGGTCATCAGCGAGGGCCGGTCGTAGGACGAGCCCAGGCGCTGGGTCTTGCCCAGCTGCAGCGGACTCATCGAACGCGGCGGTCCACCGAAGGCCGCGTTGAGCGAGTCGGACACCGCGCGGTACTTGCCTTCGTTGACCGAGGAGATCGCGTACATGACCACGAAGAACGCGAGCAGCAGCGTCACCAGGTCGCCGTAGGGGATGGCCCAGGCTTCGTGGTTGGCGTGTTCTTCGTGGACGTGCTTCCTGGCCATGGGTCAGTGCACGTAGCCGGCCAGGCGCGACTCGATGTTGCGCGGGTTCTCGCCCTGGGCGATCGCGATCAGCCCCTCGACGATCATCTCGCGCTCTTCGGTCTGCGCATTGATCAGCGCCTTGAGCTTGTTGGCCATCGGCAGCAGGAACAGGTTGGCCGCGCCGATGCCGTAAATCGTCGCGGTGAACGCCGCGGCGATACCGCCGCCGAGCTTGCTCGGGTCGGCGAGGTTCTTCATCACCGCGATCAGGCCCAGCACCGCGCCGATGATGCCGAGCGTCGGCGCGTAGATGCCCATGCCTTCGAACACCTTGGCCGCGGCCAGATCGCCCTGGCTCTGGTGGTGCATGTCGGTTTCGAGCACGGCGCGGATCGAATCCGGCGCGATGCCGTCGACGACCATCTGCAGGCCCTTCTTGGTGAACGCGTCCTGCTGCTCGGCAACCTGCGACTCCAGGCCCAGCAGACCCTGCTTGCGCGCGGTGTTGGCCCACTCGACGAGGCTGGCGAGGATCGCGGCGCGGTCCTGGGACGGCGGCTTGAACACCCATTTGGTGATTTTCATCGCCCGCTTGAAGGTCACCAGGCTGGTCTGCAGCAGGATCGAGGCGATGGTGCCGCAGATCACGATGACGAACGCGGCCGGCGACCACAGGCTGGACAGGCCCGCACCTTTCAGCACGCTGCCGATCAGCAGCGCGACGAGCGCGAGGATCACACCGATGACGCTGAGCTTGTCCATGGAGTCGTTAACGGTCGCGTTGGAGATTTCTGAAGAGGGGATGTGCACACGGGCACGCCCCGGCATCGGGCCACCGCGGCGACGGATTTCCGTCGGCGGGGGTCACGGGGAGAGGGGATGCAAGAGGTGGGCCGCGGGGTGTTGCGGGCGGTAGGCGGCTGAACCGATCGAGCCGGGTAGGTGACCGGTCTTGAGGACAACACCTCTCCCTCCGGGAGAGAGCCTGCCCCGGACCTGATCCGGGGGCGACGTGCGAAGCGCGTCGGGTGAGGGGGGCCGGTCAGGCAAGTGCAGCGCTTCCACGCGCTCCGCGCGCGGCTCACTTCTGTCTTGGCAAAATAAACAGAACCGTCTTCGCCGGACGCGATCCGCCGCGATACAGCCGCGGCGGTCCCCTGCGCTTCTCGGTCAACGGGGCGCATTGGGACCGTCACGGTTCCGCAGCCCAAACTCGCTGCGCTCAGACATGGGCTGCTCTTCGACCCCGCCGCCCTGCGATGCTCGGCTCGCTCTACGGCTCGATGCAGATCAGGAACAGCAGGTCTGCAGCCGTTGCAGAGGCCGAGGCGCTCACGCCTTACGTCCTCACGCCTTCACCAACTGACGCCCCCACGCCCCTCACCCACTGACGAACGCCCTCAATCCCGCCCGTCGTCGAACCCGTCCGGATCCCGCTTCCAGTCCGACATGCGGGCGCGCAGGCGGACCATGGCCTGGCCGTGGATCTGCGAGACGCGGGATTCGCTGACCGACAGCACGGCGCCGATCTCGCGCAGGTTCAGTTCCTGCTCGTAGTACAGCGACAGCACCAGCGCTTCGCGTTCGGGCAGGCCTTCGATGGCCTCGACCAGGGAGACGCGGAAGGCGTCGTCCTCGAACGCGCGTGCGGGGCTGGCCGAATCGCGGACCGCGAGGCGGGCCTCGCCGTCGTGTTCTTCCAGATGCGCGTCGAAGCTGGTCAGCTGGCCGCGGGCGGCGTCCTCGACCAGACGGTGGTACTCGTCGAGGGTGATCTCCATGTGCGCGGCGATCTGTGCCGGCACCGCGCTGCGGCCGGTCTCCTGCTCGACGCTGCGCACGGCGGCGATCATGTCGCGATAGCCGCGGTGCACCGAACGCGGCGTCCAGTCGCCGCGCCGCATCTCGTCGATCATCGCGCCGCGGATGCGGATCGATGCATAGGTCTCGAAGGTCGCGCCGGGATCGGACTGGTAGTTCCGCGCCGCGTCGATCAGGCCCAGCATGCCGGCCTGCACGAGGTCCTCGATTTCGACGCTGGGCGGCAGCCGCGCGGCGAGGTGGTGGGCGATGCGGCGCACCAGCTCGCCATGACGCTCGACGATGTCCGCCGGCGAGCCGGTCTGGGTCGCGCGGTAGCAGGCGGTGGCGGTGGCGTTCATGCGGGCAGGCCTCCGGTGGACTGGGCGCCGGAGGCGACCAGCCGGTCGACGAAGAATTCGACATGGCCGCGCGCGACCGCCGGCGACTGCCAGCTGCGTGCGCGACGGGCGATCCCGCGATAGGCGACTGCCGACGGCGCCGACGGGAACGCGTCGACGACGGCTTCCTGGCGCTGCACGGCGCGGCGCAGCCATTCGTCGCGCGGGATCGAACCCAGATGGTTGAGGGTGACGTCGAGGAAACGCGCGGTCACCCGCTGCAGCTTCTCGAACAGCGCCGGGCCCTCGCTCGCGTCCTGCACCTGGTTGCACAGCACCTGCACGCGCTGCACGCCGCGGTCGCGGTTGAGCACCTTGATCAGCGCGTAGGCATCGGTGATCGACGCGGGTTCGTCGCAGACCACGACGATCACGTCCTGCGCGGCCTGGCAGAACGTCAGCACGCCATCGGCGATGCCGGCGGCGTTGTCGACGATCATCGTGTCGATCGAACGGTCGAGCTCGGAGAACGCGTGCACCAGGCCCACGTGTTCCTGCGGGCTGAGCTGCGCCATGTGCTGCTTGCCGGACGCGGCCGGCACCACCATCAGCCCGTTCGGACCTTCGAGGATGGTGTCGGCGAGATCGCAGCGGCCGGCGAATACGTCGGCCAGGGTGAAGCGCGGCGACAGGCCCAGCATCACGTCGACGTTGGCCAGGCCCAGATCGGTATCGAGCAGCAGCGTGCGCTGGCCGGCGTTGACCATCGCCGCGGCGAGGTTCACCGAGGTCGTGGTCTTGCCGACGCCGCCCTTGCCGCTGGCGACGGCGATCACGCGGGGCGCGGCGGTGGCGGGTGCGGCATCAGACAGCATGACGGGTCTCGAACGCATCGGTGGCGGCGGTGTCGGCGACGGGCGCGTGGCGGCCGGCGGTCATCGCCTGGGCGATGCGCAGGCGGTTGCCCGATTCGATGTCGGCATCGGCGTTCTGGCCGTCGGCGGTGTAGGCGATCGGCAGACCGTTGCGCACGGTGACCGACAGCGCCGAACCCAGATAGCCGGTCTCGTCGAGCTTGGTCAGGATCAGGCCTTCCGGCGAACACGGCCGGTAGCGGCGGATGACCTCGTGCATGTCCTGCGGATTGCCGTTGGCCGGCAGCACCAGCAGGCTGCGGACCTTGCGCGCGGTGCGCAGCCACAGGATCTGGTTGAACAGGGCGCGGTCGTTGGGCGCGTAGCCGGTCGTGTCGACCAGCACCAGCGGATAGTCGGCCAGCTGGGTCAGCGCCTGCTGCAGGCCGGACATGCCGCGCGCTTCGCAGACGGTGATGCCGAGCTTGCGGCCGTGCGCCTGCAGCTGCTCGTGCGCGCCGGGACGTTCGCAATCGGTGGTGATCAGGGCGACGTCGCGCGCCCGGTGGCGGGCGGCGAAACGCGCGGCCAGCTTGGCGGCGGTGGTGGTCTTGCCGGCACCGGTCGGGCCGACGAGGGCGATCACGCCGCCGTCGTCGATCGGCTCGCAGGCGCTGACTTCGAGCGTGCGTGCGAGTGCGTCGAGCATCGGGCCCTGGATCGCATCGACCGGCAGCGCCGGATCGAGCTGGGCGGCGACCGACTGCGCCAGCGCGTCTTCGCAGCCGAACGCACGCAGTGCATCGAACGCGGCGGCGCGCGCGGGCGAACCGCGCAGACGCTCGCGCTCGAACTGCGCCATCTGGGTTTCCATCAGCTGGCGCATGCGCGCCATCTCGTCGCGCATCGCGACGATCGCCGGGGCTTCGGGTTCCGGCGGCGGCACCAGCGACAGCGCCGGTGCGGCGGCGACCGCGGGGCGTGCGGCTTCGAAAGACGCTTCGACCGGAACAGATTCTTCGATCGCCATCGGCTGCGGCGTCTGCGGCATGCGCGTGGTCAGCATCGCGGCGAACGACGGCGCCTCGTCGGCGATGAGCGCATCGAGCGCATGGGTGTCGTCGGCGCGCAGTTCGGCATTGGCGGCGGCGAAGGTCGCGCGCGTCGGCGAGGCCGGCCGCAGCGGCAGGCTGCGCGCGACCTGCGCCACGGCGGCGGCCGGGCGGATCGCCGAGGTGAGTTCGGCCAGCGTGGGGCCGTCGCTGTCCTTGAGGCGGGCGCGTGCACGGTCGCGCAATGCGGCGGTGTCGGCGGGTGCGGCGACGGGCGCGGCAATCGGCGCTTCGACAGCGGCAGGCTGACGGTTGTGTCCCAGCGCGGCGGCGAACGCGGCGGCGGGATCGACGATGGTGCGTTCGAACACGGTGCGCGCAGGCGCGACCGGCGCGGGTGCCACGACGGGCGCTGCAGGCGTCGGGATTCCGGCATCGGCGGCCGGCGTTTCGTCGGCTTCGGCGGCGCGCAGCACGCGGGCCAGCGCGGCTTCGTCGTAGCCCAGGGAGGCGACCACCTCGATGCCCTCGGCGACGCCGCGGGTCGACAGGATCACCGCATCGGGGCCCAGCGCTTCGCGGATCTTCCGCAGCGCGGTGCGCATGTCCGGGGCGATGAAACTCTTGATCTTCATGGTCCTCTCCGCGGCTGCCGGATGTCCGGCGCGCCGACCGTGTCAGTGGCGGGCAATGGAACCGCGGGTCATCCCACGGCGCCGACCAGACGCAGACGCTTGTCTTCGGGAACCTCGGCGTAGGCGAGTACGGACAGCGACGGAACGCTGTGCCGCACCAGCCGCGCCACCGAGGCGCGGACTCCACCGGGAACGAGCAGCACGGCGGGTTCTCCGCGGCTCTCCTGGCGGGTGACGCACTCGCTCAAGTTCTGATGCAGGCGCTCGGCGAGTCCCGGTTCGAGCGCTGCGCCCTGGCCGTTGACCGAGTCCTGCAATACCCGTTCCAGCTGCGGCGCCAGGGTGTAGACGGGGAACTCCTCGGCCATGCCGTTGAGTTCCTGCACGATGAAGCGGCCCAGCGCGACGCGCACTGCGGCGGTGAGCTGCGCCGGATCCTGCGTGTGCACGCCGTGCTCGAGCAGGGTTTCCACGATCTGGCGGATCTGCCGCACCGGCACGCGATCGGCCAGCAGCGACTGCAGCACCTTCACCACCACCGACAGCGGCAGCAGCTTCGGCGTCAGGTCTTCGACGAGCTTCGGCGTCGCCTTCGACAGCGTGGACAGCAGCTGCTGCACTTCGTCGTGGCCCAACAGTTCGGCGCTGCGCTCGCGTACCAGATGCGACAGGTGGGTCGCGACGACCGTGGCCGCGTCGACGACGGTGTAGCCGAGCGATTCGGCATGCGCGCGCTGGCTCGGCAGGATCCACGTCGCGTCGAGACCGAAGGCCGGGTCCTTGCCGGGAATGCCGTCGAGCGGGCCGAACACGCGGCCCGGATCGAGCGCGAGTTCGCGGTCGGGATGGACCTCGCCGCCGGCCACCGGCACGCCGTGCACCATCACCCGGTACGCGCCGGGTGCCAGTTCGAGGTTGTCGCGCACGTGCACGGCGGGAATCAGGAAACCGATGTCCTGGGTGAGCTTGCGGCGCACGCCTTTGAGGCGCGCCAGCAGCTCGCCGCCCTGCGCCTTGTCGACCAGGGCGATCAGTTTGTAGCCGACTTCCAGCGCCAGCGGCTCGACCGGGCGGATCTCGTCCCAGCTCAGTTCGGCCAGCGGCGACGCGGCGGTGGTCGCGGCGACGGCCTCGGCCTCGCGCTTGGCCTGCGCTTCGGCTTCGGGCGCGCCCCGGAGCTTCCACGCGACGAATCCGAGAATGCCGGCCAGGATCAGGAACGGCAGGTTCGGCATGCCCGGGATGATGCCGATCAGGCCCATCAGCACGGCCGCGACGGTGAGCGCGCGCTGGTGGCCGAAGACCTGCTTCGACACCGCCTCGCCCATCTCCTGCTCGCCGGTCGAGCGGGTGACGAGCATCGCGACTGCGGTGGCGACCAGCAGCGCCGGCAGCTGCGCGACCAGGCCGTCGCCGATGGTGAGCAGCGTGTAGGTGCGCATGGCTTCGCCGAAGCTCATGTCGTGCGAGAGCACGCCGATCAGCACGCCGCCGACCATGTTGATGACCAGGATCAGGATGCCGGCGATGGCATCGCCGCGGACGAACTTCGAGGCGCCGTCCATCGAGCCGTAGAAGTCGGCTTCGTCGCGGACTTCCTGACGGCGCAGCTTGGCTTCCTCGCGGGTCAGCACGCCGGCGTTGAGGTCGGCGTCGATCGCCATCTGCTTGCCGGGCAACGCGTCGAGGATGAAGCGCGCCGAGACTTCCGAGATGCGGCCTGCGCCCTTGGTGACGACGACGAAGTTCACGATGGTCAGGATCGCGAACACGATGATGCCGACCGCGAAGCTGCCGCCGATGACGAAGTGGGCGAAGGACTCGATCACCTTGCCGGCCGCGCCCGGGCCTTCGTGGCCGTGCAGCAGCACCACGCGGGTGGAGGCGACGTTGAGCGCCAGCCGCAGCAGCGTGACCAGCAGCAGCACGCTGGGAAAGATCGAGAAGTCCAGCGGCTTGCGCACGTAGACCACGGCCAGCATCACCACCAGCGACAGCGCGATGTTGATGGTGAACAGTGCGTCCAGCACCGGCGGCGCCAGCGGAATGATGATCATCGCCAGCAGCGCCAGCACGACGACCGGCGCCGCGGCACCGGACTTGATCGCGCCGAACGCGCCGCCGACGGAGACCCGTCCCGGTTGTGCGCTCATCGCGCCGGTCCGTTGACGCCGTTGCCGGCCGTCGGGTTGTAATCGACCGCGCCTTCGGGACCGGCGTCGAGCTCGGCCAGCGACGGCATCGGCCCACGGCCGGGCGCCCAGGCGCGGAGCTGGTACACGTAGGACAGCACTTGTGCGACGGCGGCGTAGAGCTTCACCGGGATTTCCTGATCGACCTGTGCCTGCCTGTACAAGGACCGTGCCAGCGGCGGTGCCTCGACGATCGCGATGCGGTGCTGGTCGGCGATCGCGCGGATCGCCAGCGCCAGTTCGTCGACGCCCTTGGCCACGACGACCGGCGCGCGCATGTCGCCGTCGGCCTTGTACTTCAGCGCGACCGCGTAGTGGGTCGGGTTGACCAGGATCACGTCGGCCTGCGGCACGGCGTCCATCATCCGCCCGCGCGACATCTGCGCCTGCACCTGGCGCACGCGCGCCTTGAGTTCGGGATTGCCTTCGCTTTCCTTGTACTCGTCGCGGATTTCCTGCTTGGTCATCTTCAACTTGTTGCGGTACTGGATGTGCTGCCAGGGCACGTCGATCAGCGCCAGCACGCCCAGCGCACCGACCATCGCCAGCAGGGCGTTCATCGCGGTGTCGATGCCGCCGGCGACCGACTGCTCCAGCGACGCCAGCGGCATCGACAGCAACGATGAAAACGCGTGGTAGACCATCAGCATGCCGACGCCGCCGATCAGGATCACGCGCAGCAGCGAGCGCACGAGTTCGGCCGCGCCTTCCTTGCCGTAGATGCGGCCCAGGCCGGTCTTGGGATTGAGGCGCTTGAAATCGGGCTGCAGCGACTGCCCGGCGAAACGCAGGCTGCCCATCGCCGCTGGCGCGATCGCGCAGGCCAGCAGCGCGGCGACGAACAGCGGCGTCATCGCCAGCAGCAGCCGTCCGAACAAGCCGGCGGCATGCGGCAGCAGACGGTCCTGGGTGCCCAGCATCGACGCATCGATGGTCAACGCGCCGCGCATCCAGTCCATGCTGGTCGCGCCGATGCTGCCGGCGGTCGCCTTGAGCGCCAGCACCGCGCAGCCGAGCACGGCCACGTTGGCCAGCTCGCGCGAGCGCGGCACGTTGCCTTTTTCCCGCGCTTCCCGAAGCCGTTTTTCGGTGGGAAGTTCGGTCTTGTCCTCCTGGTCCGTCTCGCTCATCGCCCGGGCCTCAACCGATCAGGCCGCGCGCGGCGAGGAAGGCCTGGTCGAACAGCGCCTGCACCGGCGCCAGCAGCTGGCGCATCAGGAGCATCAGCAGGATCAGACCGGTGAGCAGCGAGACCGGCAGACCGATCGCCATCGGATTGAGCTGCGCCGCCGCGCGCGACAGCACGCCGAACGCGATGTTGACCGACAGCAGCGCCATCACCACCGGCAGGGCCAGCAGCACACCTGCGCGCAGCGCGGTCGCGAAGAACGCGGGCACCGCCGACAGCAGCGCCTGCAGATCCGGCAGCGCCTGGCCGATCGGCAGGCTGGCGTAGCTGTCGTGCAGCAGCCCGATCAGCGCCAGATGCCCGTCGAGGGTGAAGAACAGCAGCGAGAAGACGAGAAAGAACCACTGCGACAGCACCGGCGACGACGCACCGCTGAGCGGATCGGCCATGGTCGCGAACGACAGGCCCATGCCCTGCGACACCAGTTCACCGGCGAGCTGCCCGGCCTCGAAGGCCATGCGCAGCACCAGCCCGATCGCGATGCCGACCGTGAACTCGCGCAGCACGCCGAGCACCGTCGCCGAATCCACCGCCATCGGCGGCGGCGCCGGCAGCACCGTGCTCATCGTCGCCGCCAGCGCGATCACCAGGATCAGCCGCGCCCGCACCGGCATCGTCCGACCGCCGATCGCCGGCAACACCTGCAACGCCGCGCCGATGCGGATCGCATGCCACAGCACGGCCGCGAGCATCGCGAACATGTCGACGCCGGTCGAGGTGGTGAGGGTGACGGTGTCCATTGCGGGGAGCTGCGGTCCGGGCGATCGCGGCGGGAGGGCCGTGACGGCGGGATGCAGGATTTGTGCCGGGGGCGTGCCGGCTTCACGCTGTTACGCGGGGCGTTGGCGTGGGCGTGGGCGTTGGCGTGCGCGGTGGGCTGGGGGCTGTGAGCTTCAGCACCTCTCCCTCTGGGAGAGGTCGACGCGCACAGCGCGTCGGGTGAGGGGAAGTGCTCGCAGGCATGTTGCTGACCTGATCAGCGTTCCACGCTCGGCGCGCGTGCAGCAGACCTGCAAGATCAAACGCTTTCGTCCGCTGACGCGGCCGAGTTCATTTCTTTTGGTTGGCCCCAAAAGAAACGGAACCAAAGAAAAGCGCCTCCCCGACACGTCCACAGCCCGCGGCTTGTAGCGCACCGGGATTTTCCGACTCGGCATCCTGCCTCGGTCGGAAAACGCCGCCCATCCATGGGCAGCGCCCTCCGGGTGTGCTCGCGTAGCTGGACGTCTGTGTCCATGGAGAAGCAGAAGCGGCTTCACTGCGAAGTGGGCGTGGGCTCTGGTTGCAGCACATGACACCAGGCTCGCGCCCGTGCGTTTGATCTTCGAACCATCAATCGCAGATCAGCGCTTCACCCGATCAGATGCGGAATCCGATGAAACAGCTCGGTGGTGAACGCCACCATCCGCCCCAGTAGGAAATGTCCCACCAGCGCGAAGGTCGCGACCAGCGTGATCGCCTTGACCACGAAGGCGATGGTCGGCTCGTTGATCTGCGTGGCCGCCTGCAGGATGCCGACGATCACGCCGATCGCCAGCACCGCGACCAGCGGCGGGCCGCCGAGGACCAGGGCCATCTGCATGCCGCGGGAGATTTCGGTGAGGGCGGTTTCCGGGGTCATGGCATCAGACCGCGTTGAAGCTGGCGGCGAGCGAGCCGACGACCAGCACCCAGCCGTCGACCAGCACGAATAGCAGGATCTTGAACGGGGCGGAGATCAGCATCGGCGACATCATCATCATGCCCATCGACATCAGCACGCTGGCGACGACGAGATCGATGATCACGAACGGAATGAAGATCAGGAACGCGATCTCGAACGCCGTCTTCAGTTCGCTGGTCAGGAACGACGCGGCGAGCACGCCGAACGGCACGTCTTCGGCGCTGTTGTAGGGGCCGCTGTTGGACAGGCCGGCGAAGGTCATCAGATCGGTTTCGCGCACCTGCGCCAGCATGAAGCCGCGGAACGGGTCGCTGGCCGCGGCCCAGGCGCTGCGGAAATCCAGGGTGCCGTCGAGATAGGGCGCGATGCCCGCGCTCCACGCGGCGTCGAACACCGGCGTCATCACCATGAAAGTGAGGAACAGCGCCAGCGCCAGCAGCACCTGGTTGCTCGGCGTCTGGCCGGTGCCCAGCGCCTGCCGCAGCAGGCCCAGCACGATGATGATGCGGGTGAAGGCGGTCATGCCCAGCAGCGCGGCCGGCAACAGGGTGATGCCGGTCATCAGCGCCAGCACCTGCAGCGGCATGCTGACGGTCTCGCCGCCGACCTGGCCGACGGTCACCGCCGGCATCGGCTGCGTGGCGAGATCGGCGAAGCCGGGCGCGCCGCTGTCGGGAATCGCGGGCGCGGCGATCGGTGCCGGCGTAGGCGACGGCGCGGTCTGCGCGAGCGCACCGCCGGCGAACGGCAGCAGCGCGGCGAGCAGGAGCGTGGCGATGCGGGCGCGGAACATGGAGCAGCTGGTCACGGCTTCTTCTTTCCGAACTGTTGGGCGAGCACCTGGGCGAAGACCGGCGTCGGCTTCGCTTCGGGCACCGGCAGGGGCGTGTCGAGCGTGTGCAGCACGCGGGTGCCGGTCGCGCCGGTGCCCACGAGCAGCTGGGTGTCGCCGACGGCGACCACCACCACGCGTTCGCGCGGGCCGAGCGACAGCGAACCGAGCACGCGGAGCGCCGGATTGCTGGCGCCGCCGATGCCCGGCATGCGCCGGGCGAACCAGCCCAGCGCCACGATCAGGCCCACGACGAGGACCAGTGCAAGGACCGCGCCACCGATGCTGCCGGCGCTGCTGGCCGGTGCGGCCGTCGTGGCGCTGCCGGGCAGCGCGACCTGCGCGGTCTTCTCGGTCGACGGACGGCCGAGCGGCTGCGCGACGGCGGGCGCGGCGGTGATCGCCTGCGCGCCGATCGCGGTCGCCGGCGCGGCAGGAGCGGGCATGTCGACGACGAAGGCATCGACGCCGAATGCGGTCGCGGGTGCTGCGGGCGTTTCGACGGCCGCGTCGGCTGCGGACGCACCGCCGATCGCGACCGGTGCCTGCGCCGCGGCGAGCGTGGCGTGGGCGGCGAGGGCGCTGGTCATCGCGGTCACTTCAGGCGCTTGATGCGCTCGGCCGGACTGACCACGTCGGTCAGGCGCACGCCGAAGCGGTCGTTGACGACGACGACTTCGCCGTGCGCGATCAGCGTGCCGTTGACGTAGACATCCAGCGGCTCACCGGCCGCACGTTCCAGTTCGACCACGGCGCCCGGGGTGAGCTGCAGCAGGTTGCGGATCGGCATGCGGGTGCGGCCGACCTCGAGCGAAAGCTGCACCGGCACGTCGAGGATGACGTCGAGATTCAGATCGCCCGCGGGCGCGGCAGCGGCCTCGGCGGTCAGCGGATCGAACGCGGCGGTGGTGGCGGTGTCGGTGCTCATGGGGTCGCGGCCTGGAACTCGTGGGAATCGTTGGACGGGATCACCTGCGGAAACTTCAGCTGGGTGACCTTCAATGCGTTGAAGCCGTTGTGGGTGCCGAATTCGCCTTCGAACATCGGCGTCGACTCGACCTCCATCTGCACGGGGCGTGCCAGCTCGATCGGGATCACGTCGCCGACTTTCAGTCGCGACAGTTCACGCAGGCTGATCTGGCGATGCGCCAGCGACACGCTGCACTCCAGCGCCGCGGCTTCGACGCCCGCGCGCAGGTGCCGCGCCCAGGTTTCGTCGGAATCGCTGCGCTGGCGGCGCGGGCCGGTGGCCTCGAGGTGGTCGCGCAGCGGTTCGAGCATCTTGTAGGGCAGGGCGACGTGCAGATCACCACCACCGCCGTCGAGCGCGATGCTGAAACGGCTGATGACGATGTGGTCGCGCGGATCGATCAGTTCGACCTGCAGCGGATTGCTCTCGGTGGCGGTGTGGGCGAATTCCAGCGCCTGCACGGGCAGCCAGGCGGTCGTCATGTCGGCGAACACCTGGCGCAGCATCAGCTGCACGATGCGCTGCTCGGTCGGGGTGAACTCGCGCTCGGCGACCTTGGCCGGGAAGCGCCCGCCGCCGCCGAAGAAGTTGTCGACCACGGTGAACACCAGCCGCGGCTCGAACACCACCAGCGCGTTGCCGCGCAGCGGCCGCGTCTGGATCACGTTGAGGTTCGCCGGCTGCGGCAGCGAGTGCATGTACTCGTCGAAACGCACCACGTCGACGCCGCGGATCGTGAGTTCGCACGAGCGCCGCAGCAGGTTGAACAGACCGACCTTGAAGGCCAGCGCGAAGCGTTCGTTGACCGCGTCCAGACCCGGCAGGCGGCCCCGCACCACGCGGCCCTGGCGGGCGAAATCGTAGGGACGCACTTCGCCCGGCGCTGCCGGCGCATCGGTGCCCACCGCGCCGCTGTCGACGCCGTGCAGCAGCGCGTCGATCTCGTCCTGCGACAGCAGCTCGTTGCTCATCACTGCACGACCAGACTGGTGAAGATGACGGCCTCGGCCTTGTCCGGCTGGCCTTCCTCGCGCAGCAGCTTGCGCACTTCAGCCAGGCCCTGCTCCTGCAGGCGTTCCTTGCCGCTGCGCTGGCCGAGCTGCGCGGCGGTCTGCTGACCGAACAGCAGCAGCAGACGGTTGCGGATCGCCGGCGCCTGCGCCTCGATGGCCGCATGCGTCTTGGCATCGCGCGTCATTACCTGCACGTCGGCCTGCAGAAAGCGGGTCGCGTCGGTGTCGGCGAGATTGACGACGAAGGAGGGATCGAGCGCGAAGTAGGTCGCCGCGGCCTTGGCAGGCGTCGCCGCAGCAGCCGCTTCGCCTTCGGGCGCATGCGCTGGCGCGTTGTGCTGGGTCCACCACCAGCCACCGCCGGCACCACCGGCCAGCAGCACCACCGCGCCGATGATCAACGGCAGCTTGCTCTTCTTCTTGGGGGCGGACGGTTGGGCAGGGGCAGCGGACACGGGACGACTCCGGAGATGGATGTCTACCGGATGCAAGGCGTGTGCCGGGGTGTTCGCGATGGGGTCGAGGCGACCGGTGCCGGAAAATCGGCGCGGGCGTGTATGGCTGTGGATCGCCCGGCTCGAGTTCTCGCGATCCGACGGTTTGCCCCCACCCAGCCCTCCTCCGCACGCGGGGGAGGGTCAGGAATGTGCGAGCCCTCTGGATCAGACACTTCCCCCGCTCGCGGGGGAAGGCTGGGATGGGGGCAAACCGTCAGTCCACGCGATCAAGGACCGCGCGCGGAGACTCAGGCGTACTCGTCCAGCAACCCGCGATTGCGCAGCACCGGCGCGGGCGTCGACGCAGCGACGTTCGCGCTCGCGCCCTCGTCGCCGAAGCCGGTACCGCTGACGCCGGATGCGCTCTGCCCCTGCGACTGCGGGGCGTTCTGCTGCCGCTGGCCGACATCGGCCTGGCCGAGTTGCAGGCCGTGCTGACCGAGCATCTCGCGCAGTTTCGGCAACGTCGCTTCCAGCGCCTGGCGCACGTCGGCGTTGGCACTGGCGAATTCGGCTGACACGCGGGTGCCGTCGAGCTGGATCTTGAGGTCGATGCGGCCGAGGTGTTCGGGATTGAGGCGGATCTCGGCATGACCGAGTTTGTGCTCCGCGGCCCAGGCCACGCGCGCGCCAAAGTCGTCATCGAAGCCGGCTTCGAGGTCGGCGGGCATCTGCACCGGCGGCATCACTGTCGACGGTGCGCTCGGGCCGCGGGTGGCGCCGTGCACGGCGAGCGGCATACCCGGCGGCAGCGATTCGAGGCCATCGATCACGGCGCCGTCGTCGCGTTCGACCTCCTGTGGTGCGGCCAGCGCGATCTGCGCCGCGGTGGCGGCTGCGATCGGCGCGGCGACGGCCGCAGTCTCGCCCGAGCGCGGCATCGCAGGCAGTTCGGACAACAGCGACGACAGGTCGATCGCAGCTGCGCCTGCGCCCGCGTCGTGCATCGCGCCGGGCGCTGCGCTCGTGCCCGGCATTGCCTGCGCGGGCAGCGAAACCAGCGCCGGCGCTGCAGGCGCGCGCATACCGGCGAGCAGATCGGCGGCGTCGGTTGCAGGCGTCGGCGCGGCGGGCGCGGTCGGCGGCGCGAGCCCCGACAGCAGCGCGAACATCTGCTGCGACAGCGCGTCGTCGGGCGATGTGGTGACGGCGGTGTCGCGCTCGCCGGCGGCCGGCAGTGTCGGCAGCAGCGCGGCGGCGTCGGCGGGCAACGTGCGCAGCGCGGGATCGATCGCGGCGCCCTCCGCCGGCACGACCAGATGCGCATCGAGCCGCGCCTCGATCGGCGTCGCGTGTCGCGTCGTCGGCACACCGGGTTGCATGAGCGGCGACGGGCCGCCGGCGGTCAGCATCGGGTTCATGGGGGCATTCGGGTCGACGGGAACGGGGCGCGTGGTCGGCGCATCACCGCCCATCTGCAGGGCGGCTGCGAGATCGGCCGCGACGCGTGCGAAATCGGTGCCGATCGCGTCCGGCGCGACGCCGGTACGTGCGGGCGTTGCAGTCGCGGCGGCCGCTGGCGTCGCGGCGAAGAGATGCAGGGGCGACGAGCCGCTCATGCCACGTCCTCCGCGGTCGCGGCGTTGCGCGGGCGGCGGCCGCCGATCTCGTCGAGCTCGCGCTGGGCCTTGGCCTGCTCGACCTTGGCTTCCTGCGCGCGGTAACTGTCGGCGAGCTTTTCCAGCACCAGCGTTTCGCGGCTGGCGAGCATCAGGCGCGCGCGTTCGACGTCACTGACCTGGCGGCTGTGATCGACGATGCCGGCCTGCTGCACGACCGCGGCATTGAGGCGCTCGCGGAACGCCATGCGATTGACCAGCAGCGCCGGCGAGATGCTGACTGAACCCGGCGACGCGGCGTACTCGTCGGCGTAGCGGCGCAGCGCTTCGAGGCGATCCTGTTGCTCGCGCACCACTTTCTCGCGCTCGGCGACGCGGCGCGCGGCCTCGTCCTGGCGCTGTTGCACCACCTTGATCAGCGGGTCGAGTCGTTGCGAACGCATGGTGATCAGGTCCCGTGGGTCGGGTTGAGCGGGAAGGGTTGACCGGCGGCGTCGTCGAGCAGGCGCGCGAGTGCGTCGCGGCTGGCCGGCACGTCGGCGGATTCGCGCACGTCCTGGCCGAGGAAGTGCTGGATCGCGGGCCAGCGCTGCAGGGCTTCGTCGACGACCGGATCGCTGCCGCGCTGGTAGGCACCGATCGCGATCAGATCGCGCTGCGCGCCGTGCGCCGCCATCAGGCGCTTGAGCTTGCGGATGCGCTCGCGCCACGGTGCGTCGGTGATGTCCTGCATCACGCGGCTGACCGACTGTTCGATGTCGATCGCCGGATACTGGCCGGACTCGGCGATGCGACGCGTCAGCACGATGTGGCCGTCGAGGATCGCGCGCGAGGCGTCGGCGATCGGCTCCTGCTGGTCGTCGCCTTCGGTGAGCACGGTGTAGAAAGCGGTGATCGAGCCGTGCCCGTCGGCGCCCATGCCGGCGCGTTCGACGAGGGCAGGCAATTTGGCGAACACGCTCGGCGGATAACCGCGCGTGGTCGGCGGCTCGCCGACCGACAGGCCGATCTCGCGCTGCGCCTGGGCGAATCGCGTCAGCGAATCCATCAGCAGCAGCACGTCGAGACCCTGGTCGCGATACCACTCGGCGATCGCGGTCGCCCGCAACGCACCGTGCAGGCGCGCGAGCGGCGGCCGGTCGGCGGGTGCGGCGACGACGACGGCGCGGCGCAGGCCTTCTTCGCCGAGTGTGGCCTCGACGAAATCGCGCACTTCGCGGCCTCGTTCGCCGATCAGGCCGACGACGATGACGTCGGCCTGGGTGAAGCGGGTCATCATGCCGAGCAGCGTGGATTTACCGACGCCGGAGCCGGCGAACAGGCCGACGCGCTGGCCGCGACCGATCGGCAGCATCGCGTTGATCGCGCGCACGCCGACGTCGAGCGATTCCTCGATCGGCTGGCGCGACAGCGGATTAATCGGCGTGCCGGCGAGCGGCACGTAGCTCTCGGCGCGGATCTGACCCTTGCCGTCCAGTGGTTCGCCATCGTTGTCGATAACACGGCCGAGCAGGCCTTCGCCGACCGCGACCTCGCCCTTGCGCCGCGTGCTGAGCACGCGCGCGTTCGGCAGCAGGCCCTGCAGATCGCCGGTGGGCATCAGGAAGGTGCGGTCGCCGGAGAAACCGACGACTTCGGTATCGACCCAGCGGTCGCCGGACGTGGCGACGCGGCAGCGCGAACCCAGCGGCGCCGTGCAACCGGAGGCTTCGAGCGTCAGCCCGACCGCGCGACGCAGCACGCCTTCGCGCACCAGGCCGCGATGTTCGACATCGGGCGCTGCGCCGCGCAGCCGTTCGGCCAGGCGCAGACTGCGCGCGCCGTGCCAGCCGGCGAGCGTGTCGTCGTGCGCGGCGATCGCCGTCGCCTGCATCGCCGGGCTCATCATCATGGCGCGTCGCCTTCGTCGGCCTGCAGCGTGTCGAGCACCGCCTGCATGCGCGCGGCGACGGTGCCGTCGATGCGCACGCCTTCGCTGTGCAGACGCAGTTCGCCGCGGCCGAGCGACGGATCGGGTGTCACGCGCACGCCGGCGAGACCGGACAGATGCGGCGCGAGCACGTTGAAGTCATCGGGCTGCAGACGCAGTTCGATCTCGCGCGTGGCGCTGCCGACCGCGTCGAGCGCTTCGCGCACCAGATCGGCGAGCAGGGTGGGATCGGCGGCATAGGCGCGACCGACCAGCGCGCCGGCGATGCGCACGGCGAGGTCCGACAGCGCATCGGTGACTTCGCCGTCCAGCCGCGCGAGCGGACGGGTGAAGCCGTCGAGCACGCCCTGCAGCTGCGCGATGCGGCGCTGGATTTCGGCTTCGCCCGCAGCGAGACCGGTGGCAAAACCGGCCGCGTGGCCGTCCTGCTGCGCGGCTTCGCGCAGCGCTTCGATCTCGGCGGCGGTCGGCGGGCGCGGCACGTCGGCGACGCGCGGCACGGCGCGCGGCGCTTCGCCGAAACCCGGTGCGATCCAGCGCTCGGCGTTGTCCATGTTGATCGCGACGGCGTTCAGACGAAGTCCTCCGAACGGGTCTGCAGCGTGATGTCACCGGACTCGGCCATCTTGCGCACCTGCGCGAGGATTTCCTTCTGCGCGGCTTCCACTTCGGCCAGGCGCACCGGGCCGCGCGATTCCATGTCGTCGATCAGGATCTCGGCCGCGCGCTGCGACATGTTCCCGGTGACCTTGGTGCGCACGCGCGGATCGGCGCCGCGCAGCGCGAGCGCCAGCGTGTCGGAGGACACCTCGCGCAGGATCGCCTGCATCGTGCGGTCTTCCATCGTCGCCAGATTGTCGAAGGTGAACATCAGATCGCGGATCTCGTCGCCCAGCGCGCCGTCGGCCTCGCTGATCGACTGCAGCAGCGCTTCGTCGCTGCCCGCGTCCATGAAGTTGAGAATGCTGGCCGCGACCTTGGCGCCGCCGACGACCGCGGGCTTCGCGGTCTGGGTGCCGGAGAACTGGCGCGCCATCACGTCGTTGAGTTCGGTGAGCGCGTGCGCGGGAATGGTGTCGAGCGTGGCCACGCGCATCAGCACGTCGCCGCGCAGCGATTCGGGCAGGCACTTGAGCACTTCGGCGCCCTGGTCGCCGTCGAGATGCGCGAGCACGATCGCGATGATCTGCGGATGCTCGTGACGCACGAGATCGGCGATCGCCTTGGGCTCCATCCACTTCAGCGCGTCGAGGCCGGGCGTGTTCTGGCCGGTCAGGATGCGGTCGATGACGCCGCTGGCGCGTTCTTCGCCGAGCGCCTGCATCAGCACCGCGCGCACGTACTCGTCGGCGCCGTCGCCGATCTTGGCCGGTTGGGTGATGACGTCGGCGAACTCGCCGATCACGCGCTCGACGGTGCGGTGCGAGATGTCGCCGACGGTCGCCATCGCCACGCCGAGTTTCTGCACGTCCTTGGCGTCCATGTGGCGCAGGACTTCGGCGGCCTGCGCCTCGCCGAGCGAGAGCAGCACGACGGCGGCGCGCTGGGTGCCGCTCAGGGAGTCGGGTGCATCAGCCATCGGAAGCCACCATCTCGCGCACGACCTGGGCCACGCGCTTGGGATCGGCGCTCGCCGCGTCGCGCGCGGTCTGCAGGTTCTGGTCGAAGCCCGGCGCCGGCGGCAGGGCCGGCTTCGGGGAATAGGCGGGCGAGAGCTTGACCGGCACGTCGTCGTCGTCGACGACTTCGGCGGTCACGGTGCCGAGGTTGTTGCTGCCGGCGACTGCGCCCGCGGGCACGAGTTCGTTGCCGGCCGCGCGTTGCCGCGTGCCGATCAGCTGGCGGAAGGCGGGACGCAGCACGAACACGATCACCAGCAGCACGGCGAGGCCGCCGAGCACCATGCGCGCGATCTGCAGCATCTGCGGGTCCTGCCAGATCGGCGGGCCGGCCGGCGTTTCGATCGTCTCGCGGGCGAACGGTGCGTTGACCACCGACACCGCGTCGCCGCGCTGCGCATCGAAGCCGATCGCCTGCTGCACCAGGGTTTCGATGCGGGTGATCTCGGCTTCGTTGAGCGGACGCGCTTCGCCGGCCGCACCGTCGGCGCCGGGTGCGCCGGCGACGTTGTCGACCAGCACCGCGGCGGTGACGCGACGGATGCGCGGCACGGCCTGGCGGGTATGGGTGAGCGTGCGGTCGATCTCGTAGTTGCGCGTCGAGCTGCGGCTGCCCGGACCGGTGGCCGTCGCCTGGGCGGTCTGCGCCTGCGGGTTCGCCGGATCGGTGGTGTTGGCGGCGTTGGGCGTATTGGCGACGGCGCCCGGAACGCCCTGCGCGGGCGCGGCCGCGCCGAGGTTGCCGCTTTCCGACAGCTGCTCGCTGCGCACAATCGCCGCCTGCGGGCCGTAGGTTTCGCTGGCCTGCTCGGTGGTCGCGAAGTCCATGTCCACACTGACCTTGGCGCTGACGCGGCCCGGGCCGGTCATCGGCGCCAGCAGTTCCTCGATGCGCTGCACGTACAGCGCTTCCTGGCGGCGCTGCTGTTCGAACTGCTTGCCGGTGATCGCCTCGGCGCTGTCGGGATCCGGGCTCGAGAGCAGCCGGCCGAACTGGTCGACGACGGTCACGCGCTCGGGCGAGAGGTCCGGCACGCTGGACGCGACCAGGCGCTCGACCGCGTCGATCTGGCTCTGCTCCAGCGCCTGGCCCGAATGCAGCTGCAGCACGACCGACGCGCTGGCCGGCTCGTTCTGTCGGGTGAAGGCGGACGGCTTGGGAATCGCGAGATGCACGCGCGCTTCGCGCACCGGGCGCAGGTTGGAAATGGTGCGTGCGAGTTCGATCTCCATCGCGTGCTGGTAGCGCGCGTTCTCGACGAACTGGCTGGTGCCGAAGCCCTGGTCGCCCTGCAGCGATTCGAAACCGGCCGGACCGGCAGCCGTCAGACCGGCCGAGGCCAGCGCCATGCGTGCGGCACCGGCCTGGTCGGCGGGCACCGACAGGCCGCCGGTCGCCGCGTCGAGACGCACCGGAATCTGCGCGCTGCGCAGCGTGTCGGCGGCCTGGCTGGTCGACTTGGCGTCGAGGCCGGCGGAGACCATCACGAAGTCCGGCTTCTGGGTCCAGACGAACAGCCACAGGCCCAGCGCGATCGTCGCCGCGACCAGCAGGAACAGACCCGCCTGGCGCACGACCGGAATGTCCTGGAAACGGCCGAGGTCGCGCAGCGCGGCAGCGGCCTTCGGAAGTCCTGAGTTGGGAACGGGGACGGCGCTCATGGGCGAGGATTCGGCAGTCGGAAACGAAGGTGGAAGAGCGGGGCGGAGCGGTCAGGCGTGTCGCACTTACACCGGCATGTTCATGACGTCCTGGTAGGACTGGACGAGGCGGTTGCGGACCTCGACCGTGGCGCGGAACGCGACCGACGACTGCTGCATCGCGACCATCGTGCGGGCGAGATCCGCGCGCGGATCGCCGAGTTCGAACGCGGTCTGCATCGCACTGCTGTGGGCCTGGGTCTGGCTGACCTTGTCGATCGCGCCCGACAGCAGCTCACCGAATCCCGGCGCCTTGGTCCCGCTGTCGACGCGGCCCAGCTGGGCGTTGCCGAGACCGGTGTCGATCGCATTGCTGTTGCCGACATCGCCACGCGCGCGGGTTTCGTGCGCACGGATCTGGCTGAGGATCGAGGAGATGGCGTCGGTCATCGGGGTGGCTTCGCAGCGGCTCTGCGCTGTTCAGGCAATTCCCGTGCCAGCGGCTCGTCAGAAACCTGCCGCAGCCGCCGTGGTGGTGTCGGCTTCGCGATCGATGCCGTACTTGCGCAGCTTTTCGACCAGCGTCGTGCGACGCAGGCCCAGCAACGGCGCGGCGTGTGCGACGACGCCGTTGGCCTGCGCGAGTGCGGCGCGGATCAGCTGCAGTTCGATGGCGGCGATGTGATCACGCAGGTCGAAGCCTTCGCTGGGCAGCGCATCGAACGACGCGCTCGGCAGGTCGTCGCCCGCGGTCGGCAGTGCCGGCGACGGCGCGGCGACGAGACGGGCGATCGGCGTCTGCGGTTCGGCGATCTGGCGCAGCACCGGTGCGTCGTCGAGCAGCTCGCCGGTCGGCAGCGCGGCGCGGTAGCGCGGCGGCAGGTCCATGGCGCGCACGGTGCCGGCCGGATGCAGCACGGCCAGACGCTCGAGCAGGTTGGACAGCTCGCGCACGTTGCCCGGCCAGCGGTGCTTCTGCAGCGTGGCGACGGCATCGGCCGACAGCGTGACCTGGCCGCGGCCCTGTTCGGCCTGCTGGCGCGAGATCGCCGCGATCAGCGCCGGCAGATCCTCGGTGCGCTCGCGCAGCGCCGGCAGTTCGATCGGAAACACGTTGAGGCGGTAGAACAGGTCTTCGCGGAACTGGCCGTTCTCGATGCGCGATTCCAGATCGCGATGGGTCGCGGCGATCACGCGCACGTTGCACTTGATGGTGCCGGTGCCGCCGACGCGCTCGAAGCAGCGCTCCTGCAGCACGCGCAGCAGCTTGACCTGCATCGGCAGGCTCATGTCGCCGATTTCGTCGAGCAGCAGCGTGCCGCCCTCGGCCATTTCGAAACGGCCCTTGCGCTGGGTGAGCGCACCGGTGAACGCGCCCTTCTCGTGTCCGAACAGTTCGCTCTCGAGCAGGTCGGCGGGAATGGCGCCGCAATTGACGGCGACGAAGGGCTTCTCGCGACGGGCGGAACGCTCGTGCACGGCGCGCGCGGCGACTTCCTTGCCGGTGCCGGACTCACCGAGGATCAGCACGGTGGTGTCGTGCGGGGCAACCTGGTCGATCATGCGGTTGAGCGCGACGACGCCGGCGCTGTGGCCGGTCGGGCCGCTCTGCGGGCGCGCGGCGCGTGCCTGCGCTTCGGCATGGTTGATCGCCGCGCGCTGCAGGCAGTCCTGCAGCTGGCTGCGGCGCAGCGGAAAATCGAGCGACCACACCGACTGGCGGTGCAGGCGCGAACGCCACGCGGCGTCGGGCGCATGGCCCGGCAATTCCAGCACCGGCGGATGCAGCGACTGCTTCGACAGCCACGCGGCGAAGCCGGCGAGCTCGGCCTCGTCGATGTCGCCCACGACCACGGCCAGCCAGTCCTCGGCGCGCGCACGGGTCAGGTCCAGGTCCTCGAGGCCGGCGACGATGCGCGGCGTGTACTCCATGAACTCGAGCAGCGTGGCGACGCGCTCGGCGCGCTCCATGTCCTGTTCGATCACGAGGATGCGGGCGGTGTTCATCAGGCAGCGACCTGCAGGGCGACGACGGGACGGTTGGAATGGCGGGCCTTGGCGGGACCGATCGACAGCTGGTCGCGATACTTGGCGACGGTGCGGCGGGCGATGCGCACGCCCTGGCGGGCGAGGATTCCGGCGATGACGTCGTCGGCCAGCGGCGCATGGCGCGGCTCGTCGTCGATCAGGCGCTTGACCATCGCGCGGACCGCGCTGCCCGACACGTCGGCGCCTTCCAGGCGCACCGCGAACAGGCGCTTGAGCTCGATCGTGCCGCGCGGGGTCTGGATGTACTTGCCGGCGACGATGCGCGAGACGGTGGATTCGTGCACGCCGATCGCATCGGCGACTTCGCGCAGGGTCAGCGGCAGGATCGCCTCGTCGCCCTGTTCGAGAAAACCGCGCTGACGCTCGACCAGCAGCTGCGCGGTGCGGAACAGGGTGTCGTTGCGCATCGCCAGACCACGGACCAGCCAGCGGGCCTCGTCGAGCAGACCGCGCAGCACGCTGTGGTCGCTGCCGGCGAGCGCGCGCTCGCAATGCGCGCTGATGCGCACGCGCGGCGTGGTGTGACGACCCAGCGCGACACGCCAGGCGCCACCGGCGTGCCAGGTGACGACGTCGGGAATGATGTGGCTGTCCTCGACCGACGCCGGTGCTTCGACCGGATGCGCGCGCAGCGACAGGATCAGGGCGACGGCATCGCGCACCGCGGTGACATCCACCGACAGCGCGGCGGCGAGCGCGGCATCGTCGTGCGCAGCCAGCAGGCCAACGTGATCGGCGAGGATGCGCAGCGCCAGCGAACGGGCGTCGGAGGGGGCGAGCACGCGCAGCTGCGCGGACAGGCATTCGGTCGGATCGCTCGCGGCCATGCCCGGCCATTCGCCGTGCAGCAGCCGCTGGCGCGCGATGTTCAGATCGTCGCCACGGCCCGGGAATTCGGTTTCGCCTTCGGCCAGCAGCTCGACGAGCGACTGCTCGAGGTAGCCGTTGTCATCGCAGCGATCGAGCCAGAACGCGGCCAGCGGCAGATCCTTGGCGGCCCAGTCCAGCGCGAGGCGCGCGAGCAGGCGCTGGCGCATGTCGGTGGACTCGCCGTCGGCGATGCGCGCGGTGGCGTCGTCATCGAAACCGCCGGCGCTGCCGTTGCTGCCCAGGCCCGACAGGAAGGCCGGCTCGGGCAGTTCGTCCCAAGCCGCGGCTTCGAAGCCGGCGATATCGGATTCGGGGGTCTCGGTGTCCAGCTCCGGCTCGTCCTGCTCGAGCAGCGGATTGCGCTCGAGCGTCTGCTGGAGTTCGGTGGCCAACTGCTGCGAGGTCAGCTGCAGCAGGCGGATGGACTGGAGGAGTTGCGGCGTCAGATTGACGCCTTGCGCCATCCCGGCGCGAAGAGTGCCCTTCATCACTTCGAATCCCCTCGGCCGACACCCCGTCAGCCAGTGGAGATATCGTGAAGTCGGGATGTCGGCGCACGAATCGGGGCAAACCCGGCGCCTATTCAGGGCGTACCTGTAGGTGTGTAGGGGCGGCCCTGACTTTGTGTCGTGAAAATGACGTGAAAACCATGTGAAGTGACGCGGAATGACGCGGCGCGTCACGTGTGATGGCGATCACAAGTCGGGTTTTCGGCGCTTTTCGCGTGCAGTTCGAATCGACGGGCGCATCTGGCAAGACGCGTGCCGCGGGACTCCATGTAGGGGTGGCTCGCCTGCAACCCGCCCGGAGGATGGGTTTAGCGCAGCGAAGCCCGGCGAAACGCCGGTGCTGACGCTTGGAAACTCGGCCCGGGCAGGCGGGAAACACCTGTCGTAACGACGCGTTTCCGACGCCATCGATCTGCAGGCGCTGCGCGACGGGTTTCGCTGCGCTCTGCCGTCCTGCAAACGCGCTTCGTGCCCCTCAGGGCCGATCGTGGTGCCGCATCGCGATGCGCAGCAGTTCGCCGGCATTCCGGCACCCGAGCGCTTCCATCATCCGCGAGCGGTGGGTTTCCACCGTCTTAATGCTGATCGCCAGATCGGCGGCGATCTGCTTGGTGCTGCGGCCGGCGCCGAGGGCGTTGAGGATCTCGCGCTGCCGTCGCGGCAGATTTTCGACATCGCCCGGCGCCCGCTCGGCGCGATAGCTGCGCAGCTGTGGCGCGGAGACCTGCGGACTGAGGAAGGTGCGGCCGGCGGACGCGGCGCGCAGGGCGATTTCCAGCTCCGCCGGCGGCGCATCCTTGACCACGTAGCAAAGCGCGCCGCGCGACAGCGCCTCGCGGACGTGCAGCACGTCTTCGTGCATCGACAGGATCACGACCTGGCTCTCGGGCACGGCCAGCCGCAGTTCGGCCAGCGCATCGAAGCCGCTGCGGCCCTTCAACGAGAGATCGAGGACCACGATGTCGGGCAACGTCTGACGCGCGCGCATGACCGCGTCGTCGGCATTGCCGGACTCTCCCACCACTTCGACGCCGTCCATTGCCTCGAGCAGACGGCGTACGCCCGCGCGCACCAGCGCATGGTCGTCGCAAATCAGTACCCGAATCACGTCCGTGACCCCACTCCTTGTGTCCCCCGATCTGTACCTTAACGAAGATCAAGACCGTGCGACAGGCTGGACATCACGTGCGGAGTGCGATCAACGTCGGCGAATCTCCGCAACCTCGCGGCGATGGATGCGGAACACGTGGCGTTCGAGCGCGTCCGACAGCGAGGGCGACAGCGGTCCGAAGCGCAACCAGACGCGCGTGACCTCGCCGTCGCTGGCGGTGCTGGCGATGACCGTCGCCGGCACCATCAGCGGCGTCGGCAACCAGTCGCTGGCCGACATGCGGAACGTGCCTTCGGTGCCGACCGCGAACGCGCCGCGCACCTGCACCTCGGCACCTCGCGCCGACCACACCAGGCCGACCGGCGCGTCGAGTGCGCCCTGCGCGGCGGCGAAGCCGGTCATCAGCAGGGTCAGCACGTCGAGCTTGGCTTCGAGCCGCAACAGGGCCGGATCGGCCGGTTGTTCGGGATCGTCGACCCGCGGCGCGCCGTCGTCGATGACCGCGAGGCCGCGGAGCAGGGCTTCCCCCTGCAGGGCCAGACGTTCGCGGGAGGCGTCGTCCAGCGCGCCGGGCAGGAACGTCGCCGAGCGCGTTTCGTGCAATGTGAGGATGTCGCCGAACAGCGCGTCGTGCGCCTGGGTCGGCGACAGCGTCGGCAGGTCGACGGCGCTCATGCGAGCGCCCGCAGCCAGGCGTTGGCGCCGCGGCGGCCGTGGCCCAGTCGTGCGAGTTCTGCCGAGGCCGCATCGCGGGCGACGCGCAGTTCCTCGATCAGCACCCCGTGCGCGGCCAGCAGATCCAGCCAGGGCTGGCGCGCGACGACCTTCAGATCGACCTTGGCCAGCGCGAACACGATCTCGCCGTGATGCGCGTCGAGCAGCGTCGCGGCGGTGTCCCAGTCCTCTGCGGCGATCGCCGCGCGTACGGCATCGACCGGCAGGTCGGGTACACGGTCGAGCGCGGGCAACTGGGCGGCCATCGTTCAGTCCTTGGGTGCGATCTGGCGCCAGGCGCCTTCGATGTCGCCGAGGATGTCATCGATCTCGCGCAACGGCGAGGCGTCGTTGTTGAGGTTGGCCTCGAGCAGGCGGCGTTGGCAGTAGTCGTAGAGCGCCGACAGGCCATCAGCGATCTCGCCGCCGGCTTCGAGATTCAGGGAACTGTTGAGGCCGCCGATGATCGCGCAGGCATCGGTGATCGCATGCGCCTTGCGCGGCACGTCGCCACGTTCCAGGCAGGCCAGCGCCAGACGGATGCGCTCGCGCGCGGTCGACAGCATGATCGCGATCAGCTGGTGCGGGCTGGCGTCGAGCGCCGCACTGGCGGCGCCGGTCTGCTTGTACTGGTTGGCGAGATTGCGCGCATGCATGTTCATTCTCACGAGGCACTCGTCGAGGACGAGAGTTGCTGGGACAGGAAGTTGCTGCTGCTCTGGAGCTTGGTCACCAGCGTGTCCAGCGCGATGAACTGCGCCTTGTAGCGCGCCTCGGCCAGCGACATGCGCCGGTCGAGCGCGTCACGCTGCTGGGTCAATACCTTGGTGCGTTGGGTCAGG
This sequence comes from Lysobacteraceae bacterium PS02340, assembly GCA_029959605.1. Taxonomy (GTDB): domain Bacteria; phylum Pseudomonadota; class Gammaproteobacteria; order Xanthomonadales; family Xanthomonadaceae; genus Luteimonas; species Luteimonas flava. The sequence goes on from JASCOC010000018.1 coordinate 42,651, forward strand.
CTTTCGTCGCGCGTCTTGAGCGGGCCATTGCTGTCGAGGATCGCGGTCATGCTGGTGCCCATTCGGGTGCCCAGCGACGCGTCTCCGGCGCCGAAGATCGTGCCGACCGCAGTGGGATCCTTGGCGACGCCGGCATTGAAGTCGGCATCGTTGAGGGTCAACGTGCCGTCCTTGCCGATGGTGATGCCGAGTTCCTTCAGCGCGATCACGTCGCCGCCGATCATGTCGCGCAGCTCGCGCGACATGCCACGCACCATCGCGTCGCCGTTGAGCGCCGCGGCGACCTTGGTCGTCGCGTTGTAGTTGGTCGCCGACGCGACCGCATACAGCGCGGCATTGAATTTCTCGACGAAACCCTTGACGCCGGACAGCTGGGCGGCGGTGTCGTTGGCGACCGTCATCGTCACCGGCTTGCCGGGCGCGGCGTCCTTGAGCGTCAGGCTGACGCCGGGCACCAGATCGGTGATGGTGTTCGACGCGCTGGTGCGCTCGATGCCGTCGACCTTGATCAGCGCGTCCTGTGCGGGCGCGATCACCGACATGCCGGACACCAGTCCCTGCAGTCCGGAGTCCCCGCCGCTTGCGTCGAGCGTGATCGCCTTCGACTGGCCGCTGTCTAACGCGGTCAGCACCAGATGCGCACCGTCGTCGCCGGTGATGATCGCAGCCTGCAGGCCCTTGCCGGCAGCCGCGTTGTTGATTGCATCGCGGATGTCGGCGAGCGTGTTCTTGCCGTCGACGATCTCGATCGACAAGCGATGCTCGCCTGCCGTGATCGCCAGCGTGCCGCTGCCGACCGCAGTGGCCGGACCACCGGGAAATGCTGCGGAGGATTGCTTCTGTGCGCTCGCCAGCGCTAGCACCTCGACCTGGTGCTGCCCGGTCGGCGCGCCGCCGGAGGCGGTTGCCGCGAACGCCGTGTTCGCCGACAGGCCGACGGTACGGGCCATCGAGGTTTGCGTGCCCGACAGCGTGCGCAGTGCGGACTGCAGGTTCGACATCGCCGAGCGCAGCGAACCGATCGCCGACACTTCGGCCTTGATCTTGGTCTCGGTCTTCGCGAACCGCGCATCGGCCGGTGCGCGTTCCGACGCCACGAGTTGCTTCGCGGTCGTCGTCGGGTCGATGCCCGAGCCCACGACGCCCAGTGCCATCAGTGCACCGCCCTGAACTGCGCCATGCCTGCGCACGCCGGACGACCGGACTGCTGCGTGGCGATGGGGAAGTCTGCGGTCATGTCGGGCCCTGTAGTGGCAAGTGGCAGGTGGGTTCGATCGACGGTATGTGCCCGTTCCAGTACGGCCTCGCCTGCGAAGCCGCACTGGAACGGGGCGTGGCAGGTGCCACGCCCCGGTATTGCATCAGCGGATCAGGCTGAGGACGTTCTGCGAGCTCTGGTTGGCCTGGGCCAGCATCGCGGTACCGGCCTGCTGCAGGATCTGGTTACGCGTCAGCTGCGCCGATTCCTTGGCGAAATCCGCGTCCTGGATGCGGCTGCGGGCGGCCGACAGGTTTTCGGAGTTGACCGACAGGTTCGACACGACCGAGGTGAAGCGGTTCTGGATCGCACCCAGCTCGGCGCGGGCGGTGTTGACGGCGTCGAGCGCCGCATCCATCGCCAGCATCGCGTTGTCGGCGCCTTCGACGGTCGTCAGCGTCAGCGAAGCAAAACCGGTGGCGGCAGCGCCAGGAACGGTGGTGCCGGTGCCGTTGGCCGTGGCCAGACCGGTCAGGTTGGTCGCGCCGGCGATCGTCAGCGTCTGATCGGTCGACACGACCGCGCCGGCGCCGCTGAAGGTCACATTGGCCAGCGCGGTCGCGTTGGCCGGAAGCGCCTTGGCGGCGTCGAACGCAGCTGCGAACTCGGTGAGTGCATCGCCGCCGGTGCGGCTCGCTTCCGCGGGGATGCTGATGTTGACACCGTTGATGCTGACGGAAGCAGCATCCGCACCCGCGGTGATCGCAGCGGTCTGCGTCTGGGTGTAGGTCGTGGTGCCGACACCGGTCCAGCTGCCGAGCGCGGCGGTCGAGGCATTGGCGATCGACGAGATGTCGATCGTCTCGCCCTGGTTCGCGCCGACCTGGAAGGACTGGGCCTGGAACGAACCGTCGAGCAGCTTCACGCCGTTGAAGTTGGTCTGCTCGGAGACGCGGTTGATCTCGGCCTTCAGCTGCTGGGCTTCGGCGTCGAGCGCGGCGCGGTCGCTGGTCGAGTTGGTCGCGTTGCGGCTCTGCACGGCCAGCTCGCGGATGCGCTGGAGGTTGTCGCCGATCGAGCTCAGCGCGCCTTCGGCGGTCTGGGCCAGCGAGATGCCGTCGTTGGCGTTGCGGGCTGCCTGGTCGAGGCCGCGGATCTGCGTGGTGAAGCGCTGCGAGATGGCGAGGCCGGCGGCGTCGTCCTTGGCGCTGTTGATGCGCAGGCCCGAGGACAGGCGCTGCAGCGAGGTGGCGAGGTCGGCACCGGACGCGCTCAGGTTGCGCTGGGCGTTGAGCGACATCACGTTGGTGTTGATGACTTGGGACATGGAAGCTCTCCTGGAGGGTAGGTCCGGCGGCGACGAGTGGGCCTTTGCCGGTTCCGCAGGGTGTTGGCCGGGATTGGCCCTCGCCGCTGCTGACATGGATAACGGCACCCCCGGGGGATCCTTTAGGGCGGATCGCGAAATATTTTTGGGCGATGCGCTGAAAAGGGTGTTGTCGGGGCGGGGAAGGTGCTAGGCGGACGTCGTTGCAGCTGATGCGCGCGTGTTCGATTGGACGCAGACGTGCGTCGCGCGTGATGACGCTGCGTAAGATGGGTAGAGCGCAGCGAAACCCATCGTGGCGATGCGTGTGGCTCGCGACGACTTGGGGTGGGAAGTTGGGATTCGCTCGAGCGTCAGCCCTCACCCCAACCCCTCTCCCAGAGGGAGAGGGGCTACGAAGCAAATGCTCGCGATATCCGAACCCCTCTCCCAAAGGGAGAGGGGCTACGAAGCAAGCGCTCGCGATATCCGAGCCCCTCTCCCTCTGGGAGAGGGGTTGGGGTGAGGGTAGACGTCGCGTTACAGCAGATCGAAGATCGACATCTGCTGCACCTTGATCAGCGTGCGTTGTGCGGCTTCGAGTGCGGTCGACTGCAATGCGAGACGACTCGCGGCTTCCGTCGGATCGACGTCGCGCAGGTTCGACAGCATCGTTTCTAGGCCCAGGCCGTAGGCACCGCGGCCGTCTTTCGCGTCGTCGAGTGCGGCCAGACGCGTGCCGGTGTCGCTGCGTGCGGACAGGAAGTGATCCTGCGCGCTGCTGATGTCGCCGAGCGCGGCCTGGATCGCGTTCTGGCGTGTGGCTTTCTCGGCAGCCGTGATCGCCGGCGCATCGAGCGCAGCGGCCAAGGTGTCGATCGTCGCGAACACATCCTGCGTCGGCGCCTTCGCGATCGTGAAGGTGTCGCCCGCCGCGGGCGCGCCGCTAAGTGTCATCTGGATGCCGCCGGCAGCGATCGATGTGCCCGCGACATATGGCCCGCTGGCGACCACGCCACCGGCGTCGTCGCGGAGCTCATAGGCATCGGGCGCGGTGAAGTGCACGGTCAGACTGCGGCCGGCCCAGGTCGCGGTGTTGTTGACCGCGCCACTGCCGATCACGCCGCTCCCGGTGTTGCCGGCGCCCGCGGTCGTGCGGCTCAGGCCATCGCCGGTGCGGATGCGCAGGAACAGGTCGCTGCCGGGATCGGTATCGCCGACGTGCAGACCCGGCGCGACTTCGACCTGGTTGCGGCCGTCGTCGCCGATGTAGCTGACACCGCCGTTGGCATCGACGACGAACGGCGACACGCCGTCGCGCGAGCCCGCGAACAGGCGATTGCCGGTGCCGTCGTCGCGATTGCCGATCGCGGTGATCGCCTCCTTGATCTGCCGCAGTTCGCCAGCGATCGAGGCGCGGTCGGCATCCGACAGCGCGCCGTTGCCGGCCTGCACCGTCAGCTGCCGCGCACGATCGAGCTGCGTGCCGACATCGGTCAGCGCCTGCTCCTGCGTGCGCAGGCGGTGTTCGACCAGGGCCGAATCCTTGTCCTGCTGTTCGAGCGTCGACAGCGCGTGTTCGAGCCGCTTGGCATTCGCCATGCCCGACGGATCGTCGGCGCCGTTGATGAGTTTCTGCTGCGTCGTCAGCTCGAGCTGCGCGCGTGCGACGTTCGACTGCTGGCGCAGCAGCGCCGACAGGCCCTGCTGGTGGATGCCGGCGGTGGACAGGCGGAGTGTCATGGCAGGCCCTTATCGACTGACCGAGACCAGCAGGGTCTGGAATAGCGTGTCGGCGGTCTTGAGGACCTGCGCCGCCGCCTGGTAGGCCTGCTGGTACTTCATGAGATTGGTGGCTTCCTCGTCGAGGTTGACGCCGCTGACCGATTCGCGCTCGGCGGTGACCTGCGCGTCGATCGCCTGCTGTGCTTCGAGACCGAGCGACGCATGACGCGCTTCGACACCGGCCTTGGCGACGAGTTCGCTCAGGCCGACGGTCAGCGAGACCGTGCCGCCGTTGAGCGTGCCGGCGGTATCGAGGCCGGAGAATGCGAGTGCATTGGCGTTGCTCGACGAACGCGCCGGCGTGCGGCCGAGCGTGAAGCCGTCGCCGGGCGACGGTGTACCGGCGAGCGTGATCGACCACGCGCCGTCGGGGTCATTGATCGGGCTGCCAGGCGTCCACGTGAACGGACCGGCGCCGTCGACCGTGTACTGGGTGCTGTCGAGGAATTCGATGCTCGCGCCGTTGAAGCTGGCGAAGGCAAAGGCATTGGTCACGCTGGTCGAAGCGACGCGCGCGTTGCCGAGGTTGCCGAGATCGCTGGTCGAGGTCATCGCGCCGGCGGCGGCGATCTTCGCCGGATCGTTGAACGCGAGTTTCAGACTACCGGCCGCGTCGGCGGTCGGGCGCAACGCGAAACGATCGCCGGCGGCTGCGCTGCCACTCATCACCAGCGACACGCCCTCGACCACGAAGGGATCGGCCGCGGTGCCGCTGCCGGTCATCGCGACCGGAGCGCCATCGCTGCGCTGCGCGGCCCAGCTGCTGCCGTCGAAACGCAGCGTGAGGTCCTGGCCTTTCAGTGCGCCCGCATCGGCGATGCCGGTCTGGAACGCGGCCGAGCCGGTGTTCGCCGCGTTGCCGGCGATGCGCGGCGGCGCGAAGATGAAGAGGTCGGCGCCGACATCGCCGTTGTAGTCCACGCCCGCGCGCTGCGCGGCGTTGAACTCGGTGGCGAAGACGGTGGCGAGACGGCCCAGCTCGTTGCGCGCCGGGTCGAGCACGCGGCCGCGGAACTCGAGCAGGCCGCCCAGCGATCCGGAGACGTTGCTGTCGGCCAGTCGCACCGGCGTGCCATTGCCGGTGTCGAGGCCCAGCTGCATGCGGTCGGGCTGATACGGATCCTGCAGCGTGGTCAGCGTCGATGCCCGGGCGCCGAGCACCAGCGGCTGGCCGCCGAGGGTGAACACGTTGAGCGAGCCGTCGTCGGCCTTGATGACGCTGGCACCGGTGATGTTGGCGAGTTTGCCCACGCGCAGGTCGCGCGCATCGAGCATGTCCGGCGTGGCCGACGGGCCGCTCGCGGCGATCGCCTTGTTGAGATCGGCGATCTCGCGCATCAGCTGGTTCGCATCGCCGATCTTGCCGGTCAGGCTGGCATTGGTTTCGGCTTCGATCGTCGAGAGCTGCGTGTCGAGCGAATTCCAGCGCGTGGTCAGCGCCTGCGCCGCAGCCAGCAGCGCGCTACGCGCCGTCGTGGATGTGGGATCGGCAGCAACGCCGCGACTGGCATTGAAGAATGCATTGAACGGCTGCGACAGACCGGTCGAGCCGTCGGAGAGCAGACTGTCCACGCGCGTCGCCATCGACGACAGGCTGGCCAGTCGACCGACCTCGCCGCTGCTGTCGATCTGGCGGCCGAACACCAGGCCATCGGCCAGGCGCTGGAGGCGTGCGACGTCGACGCCCTGGCCGATGTAGCCGCCACCGGCCTGCGGCGTGCCCGCGCGCGCGGCCATGTCCACACGCTGGCGGCTGTAGCCCTCGGTGGTGGAGTTCGCGACGTTGTGGCTGATCGTGCCCAGCGCGCGCTGGAACGCGAGGAGGGCGGAACTGCCAGTGGAGAGCATGCCGGTCATGGACGTTCCTTAGAACCGCGGGCCGGTCGACCTGCGGTTGCCGAGCGAGGCGAGCAGGGCGACATCGGGTTCGCCCATCGACTGCGCTGCAAGACGTGTGCCGGGCGCGGGCATCGCACCGGCGTAGCGCACGCCGGTGTCGTAGGCGGGCAGGCCGCGCTGTTCCATGCCGGCAATCGCGTTGGTGATCGTCGGGCCGTTGGCGATCGCGGTGAGCTTGGCGGCGTAGCGCGGATCGGTGGCGTAACCGGCGCGCTGCAGCGCGGTCGCGAAACGATGCACGTCCTCGCCGGTGCCGCGCGCGGCGGCGTAGCGGTCGTTGCCGATCAGGCGCGTGTAGTCGGCGAAGCTTTCGGCGGGCGAGCCGTAGGCGCGGAAGCGCGCCTGTTCGGTCTGGCGCACGCCGTTGACGTATTCGTGGGTGCCGGTTTTGACACTGTCGCCCGACCAGCGGCTGCCGGCCTTGATGCCGAACAGGTTGTTCGAGTTCACGCCCTTCTCGCCGGCCAGGCGCCGGCCCCAGCCGGTCTCGAGCGCGGCCTGCGCGACCAGCGCCTTCGCCGGCACGCCGAGTTCGGCGGCGGCCTTCTGCGCGTGCGGCCAGATCGATTGCACGAAGGCTTCGGGGCTGCTCGCATCGAGCGTGATGCCGGTATCGAAGCCGGCGTCGGAGGGCGGTGCGGGCATCGCCGGCATCGGCAGCGCCTGCAGCGACACGCCACTGCGCGTGGACGCGAGCGACAGCGTGCCACCGGGCGCGGCAGTCGGCATCGCGCCGCCGCCGGGGTTCGACAGTGCACCGGCCGGACGCAGGCCCAGCGTCATGCCTGCAGGCGGTTGCGCCAATGGCAGTGCAGGGGCGCCGATCGTGCCGGGCAGACGCGTATCCAGCGGCACTTCTTCAACGGCTTCGCCGGTGCTGCGCTGCAGCTGGCGCTCGATCTGCGAGGCCAGGCCGAGGCCCTTGCCCTTGGTGATCTCGCGCGCGAGCTGCTGGTCGTACATGTCGCGGTAGGTGCTGTTGTCGCCGCCGAGCGGATCGCCCGACGTGGTGCTGCGCATCGACTTCACCAGCATGTGCGCGAACTGGGTTTCCAGTTCGCGCGCGGCCTCGCGGATGCGCGGCTGCGACGGTGTCGCAGCGGCATCGAGCGGCATGGCGGTGGCGGCAGCGATGCGCATGGCGGTGGCGTCAGATGATCTCGAGCTCGGCGCGCAGGGCGCCGGCGCGCTTGAGCGCTTCGAGGATGGCGACCAGATCGCCCGGCGCCGCGCCCACGGCGTTGACGGCGCGGACGATCGATTCCAGCGACGTGCCGCCCTGGAACATGAACATCTTGCCGCCGTCGGCGGTCGCGCTGACGGTCGACTGCGGCACCACGACCGTCTGGCCGCCGCGCGAGAACGCTTCGGGCTGGCTGATCGCTGCGCCCTCAACGACCGACACCGTCAACGAGCCGTGCGACACGGCGGCCGGCAGCACGGCGACCATGCCGCCCATGACGACGGTGCCGGTGCGCGCATTGACGACGACCTTGGCCGCGGCCGTGCCCGGGCTCACATCCAGCGATTCGAGCTGGGCGAGAAAGCCGATGCGATCCATCGCCGGCGGGGTGATCTCGATGGTCACGCCGTCGATCGCCTGCGCGGTACCGATGCCGAAGTTGCGGTTCACCGCTTCGACGATGCGCGAGGCCGTGGTGTAGTCGAACTGGTGCAGGTTGAGCGTCACCGTGCCGTCGGCGCTCTGGGCGTTGCCCGGCACCGCGCGTTCGACGATCGCGCCGTTGGGAATGCTGCCGCCGTTCGGTGCGTTGACCGAGATGCGTGAACCGTCGCGGCCTGCCGCGCCGAAACCGCTGACGACCAGCGTGCCCTGCGCGATCGCGTAGATCTGACCGTCGGCACCGCGCAGCGGTGCCATCAGCAACGCGCCACCACGCAGCGAACCGGCGTTGCCGATCGACGACACGGTGACGTCGATCGTCTGGCCCGGCTTCGCGTACGGCGGCAGCTCCGCCTGGATCGCGACCGCGGCGACGTTCTTGAGCTGCGGGTTCACGCCCGGCGGAATCGTCACGCCCAGCTGGTCGAGCATCGTCTTGAGACTCTGCACGGTGAACGGGGTCTGCGAGGTGCGGTCACCGCTGCCGTCGAGACCGACGACGAGGCCGTAGCCGACCAGTGGATTGCCACGCACGCCGGCGACCTGCGCCAGGTCCTTGACGCGTTCGGCGTGCACCGGCGCGGCGGGCAGTGCGAGCACCAGAGTGCCCAGCAGTGCGGCGCTGAACGTGATGGCGCGCGAGATGAAAGTCGGGGAAACGGAAGACATGTCGGCAGGCCTCAATAGGGCGCAGCGGCGGAATTGAAGAAGCGACCGAGCCAGCCCATCGCGTTCGAGCGCGCCATCGCGCCGCGGCCGCCGTAGACGATGCGGGCGTCGCCGACGCGGTCGGAGGTCACGCGGTTGTCGGGACCGACATCGGACGGACGCACGATGCCCTGCACCTGCACCAGTTCGTCGCCCTGGTTGAGGCGCACCTGCTTCTCGCCGGCGATGCGCAGGTTGCCGTTGGGCAGACGTTCGATAACGGTCACGGTGATGTTGCCGGCCAGCGCATTGCTCTGCGTCGAGTTGCCCTGGCCGTTGAAGCCGCGCTTGGCTTCCACTTCGGCTTCCAGCACGTTGCGGCCGTTGAGCGTGACGTTCTGGCCGAACAGCGTGGGCGCGCCCATGCCGATCGTCGAATTCTTGCTGATGCCGGTCTGCGCATTGCTGCGCGCGCTGGTGCTCTCGACCAGCACAACGGTCAGCAGGTCGCCGACCTCGCGTGCCTTGTTGTCCTGGAACAGGCGGATGCCCGGATTGCCGCTGCCGTCGGTGGCGCCGGCGAAGATCGAACCGCCGCCATCGCCCGATACCGGCTGCACGTACGCCGCACGCGGCCCGTAGGCTGCAGTCGCCGCGGCCGGATGCTGCGGGAACGGCACCACGTCGCCGACGAAACTCGCGCAGCCCGACAACGGCAGCGCGGCGAGCACGAGAGTGGGAAGCAGCAGGCGCATGGTCGCGATCACAGGTTGTTGTTGAGGTAGCCGAGCATCTGGTCGACGGTCGAGATCGCCTTGGCGTTGGTCTCGTACGCGCGCTGCGTCTCGATCATCGACACCAGTTCCTCGACGGTGTTGACGTTGGAGCTTTCCAGCGAGCCCTGGATCAGCAGGCCCGCGCCGCTCTCGCCCGGCGCGCCGGTCTGGGCCGGGCCCGAGGCCGTGGTTTCGGTGTAGAGATTGCCGCCCAGCGACTGCAGGCCGGTCGGATTGACGAAGTCGGTCAGGGTCAGCGCGCCGATCTGGGTCGATTCGTTCGAGCCGGCCTGCTTGACGCTGATGGTGCCGTCGGAGGCAACGGTGATGCTCTGCGTGCCTTCCGGAATCTGGATGCCCGGCTGCACCGGGTAGCCCTCGTTGGTGACCATCTCGCCTTCGGCGTTCATCTGGAACGCGCCGTCGCGGGTGTAGGCGCTGCTGCCGTCGGGCATCAGCACCTCGAAGAAGCCGCGGCCGTTGATCGCCACGTCCAGCGCATTGCCGGTCTGCGACAGGTTGCCCTGCACGAAGGACTTGGCCGTCGTCGCCACGCGCACGCCGGTACCGGTCGCCATGCCGCTGGGCAGCGTGGTCTGTTCCGAGGACGCGCCGCCGGGCTGGCGCTGCACCTGGTACAGCAGGTCTTCGAAGTTCGCGCGGTCGCGCTTGAAGCCGGTGGTGTTGACGTTGGCGAGGTTGTTGGAAATGACCGCCATGCGCGTCTGCTGCGCGTCGAGGCCGGTCTTGGCGATCCAGAGTGCCTGTGTGGTCATGGCGGTCTATTCCTGAAAGTGGGATCAGCGCGAGGACAGCAGTGAATTGGACGAACGCGCGGACTCGTCACCGGCCTGCAAGACGCGTACCTGCATCTCGAACTGGCGCGAGAGCTGGATCATCGACACCAGCGCACCCGTCGCATCCACGTTGCTGCTCTCCAGCACACCGTTCTGCAGCACCGCGCCCGCGGCCGGCACCGGCGCCGGACGGGCCGCGCTCGCGCGCAGCAGGCCGTCCTCGCCGCGCACAAGATCGGCGGTCGTGGTCTCGACCACCTGCAGCCGGCCGACCTGGGTCATCGACGAACGCGGCGAACCCTGCGGAATCACCGACACCGTGCCGTCTGCGCCGATCTCCATCCCGTCATTGGGCGGAATCGCCATCGGCTGGCCGCCCGCATCGAGCAGTTGCAGTCCGGTACCGGTGGTCAGCAGACCGTTCTGGCTGACCCGCAGATCGCCCGCGCGGGTGTAGGCCGTGCCGCCGGTCGGATCCTGCACCGCGAACCAGCGATCGGCATTGAGCGCGACATCCAGCGGGCTGCCCGTCGTGCTGAGTGCACCGGTTGCATTGCTCACCCCGACCACGCGCTCGGCCGTGGCCACCCGCGACGACAAACCGTCGCCTGTGACCGGCATCGCAGTCGTGGCGCTCAGGGTGGCGCGGAAGCCGACGGTGTCGACATTGGCGAGGTTATGGGCGACGTTCGCCTGCGCGCGCAGCGAGGCGCTGGCGCCGGTCATCGCGATGTAGAGGGCTTTGTCCATGGAAGTGGACGTGCAAGGGCTGTGCCGCGAGGCGGTTCAAAGCCCTCCCCCGCGCGCGGGGGAGGGTTGGGTGGGGGCAAACCCCACGCGCGCGCGATCGCTGGTCTGCTGGCGGGACGAGACGGCCCGAGCGAACTTCAGCCCGGACCATCGGGATCAGAAGGACATGCGCACCGGCCAACGCCAGCACCTCGCCCGACGCCTGCGCCGAGCGCTCACGCCTGCCGAGCAGGCGCTGTGGCGTCATCTGCGAGGCCGGCAACGCTGCGGCGTCCGCTTCCGGCGGCAGCATCCGATCGGTCCGTTCGTGGTCGACTTCGCCTGCCTGGTGCCCGCATTGGTGATCGAAGTGGACGGGGGTCAACACTGCGGCTCGCGAACCGACGCTGTTCGAGATGCGTACCTGCGACGGCGGGGATTCCACGTGTTCCGGTTCTGGAATCACGATGTTCTGCAGAACCCGGACGGCGTCTGCCGGGTGATCGATGCCTGGCTGGAGAGTCGCGACGTGCGCATGCGCTGAGCCCTCCCCCCGCTTGCGTGGGGAGGGGTGGGTAGGAGCGGACGGTGGGCCGTCGGTAAAAGCCGGTGAGCGCGCATGATTCGGCGCGCGAGACGTCCGTCCCGCGATCTGGACCTTCGCCCCCATCCCGGCCTTCCCCCCAGGCGGGGGAAGGGGCAGATCGATGGCCTTGCAGCCGTCTCGCTCGGTCGAGACGAGGTGTCAGCCCTTCATCAACGCAGATTGATCACCGTCTGCGTGATCTGGTCCTGCGTCTGGATCATCTGCGCGTTCGCCTGGAAGTTGCGCTGGGCAGTGATCATGCTGACCAGCTGTTCGGTCAGGTCGACGTTGGACGCTTCCAGCGCGCCGCCCTGGACCAGGCCGAACTGCGAGGTGCCGGCGGCGCCGCGCAGCGGCTGGCCGGATTCGAAGGTTTCGGAGAACGCGTTGTCGCCGGCCTGCTGCAAACCCTGCGGGTTGGCGAACATCGTCAGCGCGACCTGGCCGAGCGGCTTGGAGACGCCGTTGCTGTAGCTCGCCTGGACCACGCCCTCGGCCGAGACCGTGATGCCCGACAGGCTGCCGGTGGCGTAGCCGTCCTGGGTCAGCTCCGACACGGCGAACTTCTGGCCGTACTGCACGGAGTTGCCCAGTTCCAGCGACAGCGTCATCGGGCCGGCGCCGCCCGGCGGGGTGTGGGCGGGCAGGGCGATGTTGCCGCCGGCCGGCGAGATCAGCGCACCGGTGTCGGAGTACTGCAGGGTCTGCGGACCGCCGACGTTCACGCCGTCGATCTGGGTCTGCACCGTCCACTCGTTGTCGTTGGCGGTCTTGGTGAAGTACAGCGACTGCGAGTGCGAGGCGCCCAGCGAGTCGTAGACCGTCACCGACGTGGTGTGGGTGTAGGTGGTCGGGTCGGTCGCGTCGAACGGGGTGTTGGTCGGCGCGGTCGCGTTGCCCGGCAGGGTTACGCCCACGTTGACCTTGGTGCTGACCTTCGGCGGGGCATCGCCGGTCGCCAGCTGCAGGTCGTTGAGCTTGCCGGTGTTGAAGCTGCGGCCGTCGCCCGTGGGCGCGTAGACCTGCAGGCGCTGGCCCGATGGGTTCACCACGAAGCCGTTGTTGTCGGTGGTGAAGTTGCCGGCGCGCGAGTAGACCGTCTGGCCGTTGTTGGACAGGGTGAAGAAGCCTTGGCCCGACACGCCCATGTCCAGCGCCTGGCCGGTGAAGTCGATGTTGCCCTGGTTGAACTGCTGGGCCACGCGCTGCAGGCGCGAACCGGCGCCGACGGCGTTCTTGGCCAGGCCGTAGGGCGAGACCGCGAAGACGTCGCCGAACTCGGCGCGGCTCTGCTTGAAGCCGATGGTGTTGGCGTTGGCGATGTTGTGCGAGGTGACGCTCAGATCGGACGAGGCGGTGTTCATGCCGCTCAGGGAAATACGGAAGCTCATCGGGATTCTCCGGAGGAGTCGGGTACGGGTAAGGAGGAAGAGACGGGAGCGGCGGTCAGCCGATGCGGCGGACGGCGGCGAGCGAGTGGCTGCCGATGCCGGCCATGTTCAACGTCAGGCCGCTGGCCTCGATGGAGACGCTCTCCACCTTCGCCTTCACGCGCACCGACAGGGCTTCGCCCGTGCCGGCACCGTCGGCGGCGCTGCCCGCGACCGCCTTGATCGTGTAGGTGCCGCCCGAGGCCGGCACGCCGGTGTCGGTCAGTCCGTCCCAGTCGAACGCGGTCGCACCGGCGGCCGCGGCCTGCACGGTCATGCGCCGCACGGTGGTGCCGCCCGAATCGACGATCTCGATCGTCTGCGCGCCGGCGCGGGTCGCCTGGATTTCGCCGCTGAGCGGCGCACCGGCCGCCAGCTGCACCTTCGAGGTTTCCACCAGCGCGTCGTGGCCGACGAGGCTCGCCGCGCGCAGAGTCTGGTCGGACTCCATGACGCTCGCCATCGAACCCATCGCCGTCTGCATCTGGTCGATGCCCTGCACGGTGGAGAACTGCGCCAGCTGGCCGAGGAACTGCTGGCTGTCGAGCGGCTTGAGCGGATCCTGGTTCTTCAGCTGCTCGGTCATCAGGCGCAGGAAGTTCGCTTGCCCCAGCGCGCCGGTCGAGGTCTCGGCCGGCTTCTGCTGTTTCGTGAGGCCGAGGCCTGCGAGGGTACTGGTGTCGACGGTGGCCATGGTGGCGGTCTCTGAGGGGCGGGCCGTCAGCGGCCCATGTTCAACGTGGCCAGCGCGGTTTCCTTCGCGCTGTTGAAGACCTCGACGTTCGCCTGATAGCTGCGCGAGGCGGAAATGAGGTCGACCATCTGCGCCACCGGATCGATGTCCGGCGCGTAGACGTAGCCGTTGCCGTCGGCCAGCGGATGGCCCGGCTCGTAGCGTTTGATTGGCTGCGCCTGGCTGTCGAGCACCTGCGTGGCGCGCACGCCCTGCAGCGCCGGATTGTTTCCGACCTGCTCGGTGGTGAAGACCGGCTGCTTGGCGCGGTAGACGGCGTTGGGATCGCCCGACACCGAATCGGCGTTGGCCATGTTCGAGGCGACGGTGCTCAGTCGCACCGACTGGGCGTTCATCGCCGAACCGGCGACGTCGAAGATCGGCAGATTGCTCATGGATACGGTCCTTACTGGCCGGTGATCGCGGTCAACATGCCGCGCACCTTGGCCTCGACGAACGACAGCGAGGCGCGGTACTCGAGCGAGGCCTGCGCGAACGCCGCGTTCTCCCGGTCGCCGTCGACGGTGTTGCCGTCGAGGCTGGGCTGGCTGCTCGGCCGGAGGAAATGCGCATTCGTCGCCGCGGTGGAGATCGCATTGCCCTGTTCCAGCGGCCCGCCGCGCTGCGCCGCCAGGGCGGCATTGAGGGCCCCGTTGAAATCGAGGTCCTGCGCCTTGTAATGCGGCGTGTCGGCGTTGGCGATGTTGGCGGCCAGCAACTGCAGACGCTGCTCGCGGACTGCGAGCGCGGTGCCGTGGATGCCTAGGAAGTCGGCCATGCTGCCCTCCGATGGGCGGGGTGTCGTTCCGATCAGGCAAGCCGCGTGCCAGAGGCGGTGCGACGGGCTTGCCGGGGCGTGGCGGATCGGAATGGGCGGGCGTTTCGATGCCCGGGCCGGCGGTGTCGGGTTTCTGTCGCGGCCAGTACGCGCCGGGCCTCAGCGCCTTCCCCCGCAGACGGGGGAGGCTGAAAGCGGCTTGCAATCGGCGTTCCCGGATGGCGTTGGGTCGAGAGCGCGCGCAGCCAGACCCGTCGCCCCAGCAAAAGCTGGGGCCCATCTTGACTTGGGCTTTGCCGAGAAAATGGGTCCCAGCGTGAACAGACATACGTCTGTTAGACGCCGCTGGGACGACGAGCGGAGCGCGAGGCGGCGGTCGAGGCCTCGCCTTGCCGGCCAGGCACATCCCTTGCACCGCTCCCGCGCATGGACACTCCGCGCGCCCGATTCCGAACCGTCTGCCTGCCCGCAGCCCTGTGGCTGGCCTGCGCGTCACCCGCTTCCGCCGAATCCGCCACGCAGCCGCTCGACGCCATCCGCGCCGCTGCGCTGCAGGCCATCGGTGGCCCCGAGGCGACCGGTGAGGCCCGCCTCGATTCGCGCCTGCGCCTGGCCGCCTGCAGCCAGCCGCTCGAAGCCGTCGCCACCAGCTCACGCATCGCCCAGGTCCGTTGCGGCGATGCGCCCGGCTGGCGTCTGTATGTCCCGGTCACGCTGCGCCGCGAGGCCGATGTGGTCGTCGTCACCGGCCCGGTCCGCGCCGGCGAGCCGATCGATCCGTCGAAGCTCAGCGTGCAGCGCCGCGAGGTCGGCCATCTCGACGGCGCAGTCTTCAGCGATCCCGCCGAACTCGCCGGCCGCATCCCGGCCCGCGGTCTCGGTGCCGGCAGCGTGCTGACCGGCAACGACGTGCAGGCCGGGCAGCCGGTCAAGCGCGGCGATCCGGTCGTGCTGGTCTCGCGTGCAGGTGGCGTGGAAGTGCGCGTGCCCGGCGTCGCACTGGGCTCGGCGCGGGTCGGCGAGCGGGTCGCCGTACAGAACAGCGGCTCGAACAAGGTGATCCGCGGCCGGCTGACCCCGGAGAGCGGCGTGGTCGAGGTCGTCCTCTGAGCGCCGTCTCCGGAAGCTGAACGTGTCATCACAACTTCGCATCGCGCGGGGCCTCAAGTTCCGCCGCGGGTGGCCGTTATCGTGTTCGTACCGAGAACGAGGAGCCTCCCGATGACCCACAGGATCGACGCACCGCCCCCGGCGGTCCGCGCGGCGGAAGCCACCGCACTGTCGTCTGTCGGCCGCAGCGGCGCCCCGCGCAACGAACCCGTCGCGGCGACCCCGGCGGTCGACCGCGTCATCCTGACCGGCGACGCCGAAGGACTGCAGGCCATGGGACGCGAACTGGGCACCGCACCGGCGGGCATCGACATGGCCCGCGTGAACGCACTGAAGGCCGCGATCGCCGACGGCAGCTACGCCATCGACGCCCCGACCATCGCCACCCGCATGCTGGGCCTGGAACGCCAGCTGGAGGGCGCGCGATGAGCGCCGTCATCCAGTCCGGCGCCCTCGACGCCCTCGAAGGCGCGCTGCAGGCCGAACGCCAGGCGCTGCTCGACAACGACGTCGTCGCGCTGCTGGCCTCCACCGAAGCCAAGGTCCGCGCGCTGCGCCAGGCCGAAGCCGCCCCGCCGGATCTCTCCGTCGCCGACCGCATCGCCGCCCTGCGCATCCTCAACCAGGCCAACAGCGTTCTGCTGTCGCGCCGTCGCCGCGAAGTCGACTGGGCGCTGCGGCACATGGGCCGCACGGAATCGACCGGCACCTACGGCGCGAACGGCTACACCGGCACCCGCGCGCAGGCACGGCAGCTGGCGGTTGTGTGAGGCGCGCTGTGCTCTGATTTTTTTGAAGGCCCGCGAAAGCGGGCCTTCTGCTTTTATGGGTGATCAGGTTTTCGACGTTGTGCTTCGCGCACCGCCCGCACTGCTTGTTGCTCGCAGCCAATTGCGCATTGAGCCGCAATCCCGTCATTCCAGCGAACGCCGGGCTTTCAACGAACGCATGTCCTGTCATCCATTTCGATTTTTCTCTTCGCTCCGGCTCTTGCTTTTGCTCCGGCTCCGGCTCCGGTTTTGGCTGTTGCCGTTCGCCCTTGACGTCAACCGAGCCGTAAAGCGAGCCGAGCATCGCAGGGCGGCGGGGTCGAAGAGCAGCCCATGTCTGAGCGCAGCGAGTTTGGGCTGCGTGCCCCGTCGCCCGAGAAGCGCAGGGGACCGCCGCGGCTGTATCGCGGCGGATTGCGTCCGGCGAAGACGGTTTTGCTTACTTTTGCCAAGACAAAAGTAAGCCGCGCGACAGCGCGGAAGCCCTGTACTTGATCTTCGCTTCTGCGATTAAATCTGCTGCTTCGAATATCAAGGTCGCAAAGCGACGAGCGACGAAGCGCAAGCAAGTGCAGAGCTTTCGCCCGCTGCGCGTGCGAGTCCCTTTTGGATGGACCCAAAAGGAACCAAAAGGTCCCTTCGCCGGACGCGAGCCGATGCGATGAAGCCGCATCGGTCCCCTGTGCTCCTCGCCTGACGCGGCACGCAGCCCAAACTCGCTGCGCTCAGACACGGGCTGCTCTTCGGCCACGTCAGGCTCCGGTGCTCGGCTCGCTTTACGGCTCGATTCAAGTCAAAAGCTGGAAGCCAGAGCCAGAGCCAGAGCCAGAGCCAGAGCCAGAGCCAGAGCCAGAGCCAGAGCCAAAGCCAAAGCCAAAGCCGAAGCC
>JASCOC010000019.1 GCA_029959605.1 Lysobacteraceae bacterium PS02340
CGATCCGCCGCGATACAGCCGCGGCGGTCCCCTGCGCTTCTCGGTCGACGGGGCACGCAGCCCAAACTCGCTGCGCTCAGACATGGGCTGCTCTTCGACCCCGCCGCCCTGCGATGCTCGGCTCGCTTTACGGCTCGATTCAAGTCAAAGGCTGAAAGCTAAAGCCGAAACCACAGCCAAAACAAAGGCGAAGGCAAAGGACGAAGCAAGCTCGAAACGCGAAACGCGAAAATCCCGCAGCAGCGCGCGCCGGGCACGCGCAGAAAGCACCGAAAAGAAAAAGCGGCGCCTCGGCGCCGCAATCCATTCCTATCGCATTGGATCCCGCGGATCCTCGAGCCGCTCCACGACCGACGGATCATCCGCCAGCGGCGGCGGCAACGCCTCGGGTTCGGCCAGCCCGATCTCCTCGCGCATGTCCGGCGGCGGATTGAATTCCGGCGGCTCGGGACGATGCTCGCCCATGCGCACGCCCTCGGCCCAGTACAGCACCTGCGCGACGGCTTCGAAGAAATCGTCGCTGATGTAGTCGTCGATCTCGACGCGCGCATTGAGACCGCGGGCCAGCGGCACATTCTCGAGGATCGGCACGCCGGCTTCCTCGGCGACACGCTTGATCTCTTCGGCGACGTGGCCTTCGCCCTTGGCGACGACCAGCGGCAGATCGTCGCCCTGTTCGTACTGCAGGGCGACGGCGATGTGGGTGGGGTTGGTCACGATGACATTCGATCCTCGGACGGCATTGAGCATGTTCTGTTGCGACCATTCCTGGTGCAACTGCTTGCGGCGCTGTTTAACGTAGGGGTCGCCTTCGTTCTCCTTGACCTCCTGCTTGATGTCGCGGCGGCTCATGCGCAGCTTCTTCATGTAGGAGTACTTCTGGTACGAGGCGTCGACCGCGGACACGAAGAAGAACACGAAGATCGTCCAGATGCCGATCCACTTGAGTGCGTGCCAGATGGCGCTGCCGATCGCGGCGGGTTGTGCGAACGGCAGCTGCAGCAGGTTCGGCAACATGCCCCACAGCACGAAGCCGCCGATGGTCAGCAGCGCCGCGCTCTTGAGGACGCTCTTGATGAGCTCGACCAGATTGTCCATCGAGAACATTTTCTTGACGCCGCTGACCGGGTTCATCTTGGACAGGTCGGGCGTCACCTTCTTCATCGACAGGACCGGGCCGACCTGCAGGAACTCGACGACCAGGGCCAGCAGCACCGCGAGCAGCAGCAGCGGCAGCGTGACCGCCAGCAGGGTCTGCGCCGCAAGCGGACCGATCGTCCGCAGCGCGATGTCGAACGGCTGGTTCATGACGTTCAGGCTCTGATCGAACAGCCCGCTGATGCGCCGGAACATGTACCCCATCAGCATCCAGCCACCGGCCAGCCAGCCCATGATGAGCACGGTGCTAGTCAGCTCCCGGCTCTTGGCGACGTTGGCGTCCTTGCGCGCGTCCTTGAGCTTCTTGCTGGTCGGTTTTTCGGTTTTGTCGGCGCCCTCGTTCTCTTCGGCCATCCGCACTCCGATCGATCGAATGCGCGCGGGTTCGCGCGGTTCGAGCGGAGGCTAGCATGCACGGGTGACGCATCCGTTCGGCTTGGGAACTGCGACGCGCGGGTGAAGACGGGGTAGTCGCGAGCGGCGCTGTCCAACCGGGATTCAGCCGCAGGGCCCGGCCCATGCGGGTTGGCCGACACCCTAGGGACAGCCCGAGATAGCCGTTCCATGGCACCAGCGTTACAGTCCCGCCATCGCCGCAGAAGCGGTCCAGTCCCCCAAGGGTTTCCAGGCCTCCGTTCCGATGAGCAGCATGCCTTCCGACGTCAGCTTCAATGCCGCCAGCCTCGACCGGCTGGGTGGGCATGTCGCGTTCGACGATCTGCGCCAGCAGCCGGGTGCCGATCTCGCACCGGCCGATGGTGGCTATGCGGATACCCCGCGCGGCCCGCAGGCTGACCCGGGCGAGGATGTGCTCAACGTTGCAGCCTGGGATGGCGTTGCTGCCGGCAACCGTCAGTTGCCTGGCGACCTGGCGTTCGAAGCGCGCCTTTCGGCGATCGATCTGTCGCAGGCGGCCGACCAGGGCGCCGACGCGATTCTCGACGCACTCGTCTGAGTTTCCTGCGCAGGCCCGGCCAGCGGCTGGGTTAAAGTCCGGGCGCCTCGACTTCCGTGCCTGACGCTGGTGCTCCGTCCATGAATGCCGTTCCCTCCGCGCAGTCGCTGCGCGTCGCCGCTGATCGCATGGTGTCGGCGCTGGCGGCGCATGCCGATCCCGAGTACCGCCTGACCGTGCTCAAGCGGCTGGTGCGGCGGCTCGGCGAGGACCGGTATCCGGTGTTCCTGCGTCTGCTGGGCGTGGTGGCGGAAAGCGACGACACCCGCGCGCAGCGCCTGCTCGCCGACACGATCGGCACCGCGCTGCGGCGCATGGATCTGCCCGGCGGTGCGCTGAGTTCCTGGGGCGCGACCCGCCTGCCCGACAGCGCCGCGCCGGTCTCGGCCAGCGATTTCTCCGGCCAGTTCTTCGGCGGCACACCGCGCCGCATGCTCGGCCCGGTCGAATACCTCACCGTCTGGCACCTGCAGCGCACCCAGCGCACCGCGCTGTCGGCCGAGACCTTCCATACCAGCCTGTCGCGGATGATCGCGCTGCTGAACCAGTCGGAAGACGCCCGCACGCTGTATCCGCAGAAGCTGGCCGTCGACGCGCAGAACGAGCTCGAAGGCGCCTACACCCGCGCGACCCGCGAGCGCCTGGCGGCGATCGCGACCGCCTGGAAGGCCGGCCGCAGCCCGGACGAAATCGCCCAGGCCGCGCTCGATGCCCGCGCCACCGACACGCCGCACGGCTGGGTGCTGCGCGACCTGTAGCGGTCGCGCTTGTCCGGTCATCGACCGGCTTGCAAGATGGGATGTCCGGCTTCGCAGGAATCCAGTGCATGTCCCTCTCCGCCCGCTCGCCCGACGCGCGTCGTCGACGCCGCCGCGCAGGTGCCGTCACGGTGCTGCTGCCGCTGATGCTGTGGCTGGCGGCCTGCCAGCGCGACGAGACGGCCGAGGCCGCGCCGACCGTCGGGGCGGCGACGCCGGTGGAAGCGGTGACGCTGCTCACGGCGCATCTGCGTGCCGGCGATCTGGCGGCCTTCGCACGGGATGCGGCCACGCCCGAACTGCGGCCCGAACTCGACGCCGCCTGGCGCGCCGGGCGCACCCGCTGGCCGCTCGACGAACTGCCGCTGTCGGCGCAGTTGCCGTCGGTCCTCGCAGCGTTGAGCGCGCCGCAGGCCGAACGCGTGCTGCTGCAGACCTTCAACCGGCAGTTCGCCGGCGCCGAGCGCGAGATGCGTTCGGCTGCGGTCGGACTGGGCGGGTTCGCCATCCAGTATCTGGAGCAGGGCGGCGATTTCAGCGAGGACGAACGCGCGCATTACACCCAGCTGATCGCCGCCGCCAGCGCGTGGGCCGGCGCCGCGCCACTGGCCGACCGCGTGCGCGCGCAGGAGACGATCTCGGCGCTGGTCGCCGCCGCGCGGGCCGGCGGTATCGCCAGCGATGCCGCGCTCGGTGCCGCAGGCATGCAGGCCGGGCTGACCGGGCTGTCGCCGCTGTTCACCGCAGGCAAGCTGCGGCTGGCCGCCTATGGACTGGATCTGGACCAGACCTTCGACAGCGTGGAGGCCACGCTCGAGAGCCAGACCGGCGACGCCGCGCGCGTGCGCGTGCGGTATCAGCTGGCCGGTCGCCCGGTCGACGCGGTGATCGCCGTCGAACGCCATGACGGCCGCTGGTACGTCAGCGACTTCCTGGCCCATGCCCGCGCGGCCGCGGCGGCGCCTGCGGCAGCCGCGCCCGCCGCTGCGCCGGCGGAACCCTGAGTGGGGCGCCGCAGGTGCGGCCCGGACGGGCCGCTTGGGCATAATGCCGACGATGCCTGATCAACCGACCCTCGAGTTCCCGGACGGCGACGCCACCGGGCGCACCAACCACCGCCCGGACGACGCCGCGTCTCCGCCCGCGGCCTCCGGGCCTGCGGCGGATGTCGCGCCTGCGGACGATGCCGCGGCGCCCGCACGTGACGCGGCCCCTGCCGACGACGCCCCGGCAACCGCCCCCGTCGCGCCGAGCACATTGCCGGTGCCGCTGGCCGCGCCGCGCCGCGCGGTGCGCCGTCCGTGGTGGGCCGGTCTGCTGGGCTGGCTGATGGGCCCATGGATCGGCCTGAAGGTGGAGCCGCAGACGCCCGAGACGCTGGTCGACCATCGCCCGGTCTGCTACGTGCTCGAGGACTACGGCCTGTCGAATGCGCTGATCCTCGAGCGCGCGTGTCGCGAGGCCGGCCTGCCGTCACCGCTGCAGCCGCTGCCCGGCGATCCGCTCGGCCGCAAGCGCGCGTACGTCGCGCTGTCGCGGCGCAATGCCGGCGGCGCCTTGGCGATGGCCACCGGCCAGCCGCAATCCAAGGCGACGCATTCCGAATCGCTGGCGCGCCTGCTCGAAGCGCATCGCCGCGACCCGGCGCTAGACGTGCAGGTGGTGCCGGTCTCGATCTTCGTCGGCCGCTCGCCGGACAAGAACAACGGCTGGTTCGCGGTGCTGTTCTCCGAGAACTGGACCATCGTCGGCCGCTTCCGGCGCCTGCTGGCGATCCTGCTCAACGGCCGCGACACCCTGGTGCGCTTCGCCGAGCCGGTCGACGTGCGCCCGCTGCTCGCCGAAGGTCTCGACGCCGAGCGCACGGTGCGCAAGCTCTCGCGCGTGCTGCGCACCCATTTCAACCGCGTGCGCGAGGCGATCATCGGCCCCGACCTCTCGACCCGCCGCCTGCTGGTCGACAAGGTGCTGGCTTCGCCCGCGGTCAAGGACGCGATCGCCGACCAGGCGCGCCGCGACAATAGCAAGCCCGAGGACGCGTGGAAGAAGGCCCACGCCTACGCCTACGAGATCGCCGCCGACTACTCGCACCCCGTCGTGCGCTCGGCGAGCTACCTGCTGACCACGGTGTGGAACCGCATCTTCCGTGGCGTGCTGGTGCACCACATCGACACGCTCAAGGCCGCCGCGCCCGGACACGAAATCGTCTACGTGCCCAGCCACCGCAGCCACATGGATTACCTGTTGTTGAGCTATCTGCTCTACAACCGCGGCATCGTGCCGCCGCACATCGTGGCCGGCATCAACCTCAACCTGCCGGTCATCGGCACGATCCTGCGCAAGGGTGGCGCGTTCTTCATCCGCCGCTCGATCCGCGGCAACGCGCTGTATTCGACCGTGCTGGCAGAGTACGTCGCCCAGCTCGTCGCCGGCGGCTATTCGATCGAGTACTTCGTCGAAGGCGGCCGTTCGCGCACCGGACGCCTGCTCGCGCCCAAGGGCGGCATGGTGTCGATGACGCTGCGCGCGTTCCTGCGCCAGCCCAGCCGACCGGTGCTGTTCCAGCCGATCTACGTCGGCTACGAGAAGCTGATGGAAGGCAGCAGCTATCTCGACGAGCTGTCGGGCAAGAGCAAGAAAAAGGAATCGATCTGGCAGCTGCTGTGGAGCATTCCGCAGGTGCTCCGCTCCAACTATGGCCAGGTGGTGGTCAACTTCGGCGAGCCGATCGCGCTGGCCGATGTGCTCGCCGAACACGCCACCGGCTGGGACGGCAACGCGGTCGCCGACAGCGAGCGTCCCGAGTGGCTGTCGCGCACGGTCGACGTCATCGCGCAGAAGATCAACGTCAACATCAACCGCGCTGCCGACGTCAATCCGATCAACCTGCTGGCGCTGGCGCTGCTGTCGACGCCGAAGCACGCGATGGGCGAGGCCGATCTGCTCGCGCAGATCGCGCTGTCCAAGCAGCTGCTGGTCGACGTGCCGTATTCGGATCGCGTCACGGTGACCCCGCATACGCCGCAGGAAATCGTCGCGCACGGCGAAGAGATCAACGTGCTCGAACGTGTCGCGCATCCGCTGGGCGACGTGTTCCGCGTCGACGACGAGAAGTCAGTGCTGCTGACCTACTTCCGCAACAACGTGCTGCACCTGTTCACCGCCTCGGCCTGGATCGCATGCTGCTTCCTGCACAACCGGCGCATGAGCCGGCACACGCTGCTGCGCCTGGGCCGCACGATGTATCCGTTCCTGCAGGCCGAGCTGTACCTGCCGTGGGACGAGGACACGTTCGCCGAACGCATCGCACTGACGCTGGAGACCTTCGAGCGCGAAGCGCTACTCGAGCGCGTCAGCGACGACGACGACGGCATCTACGCCCGCAACGCCGGCCAGACCGACGAGGTCTTCCGCCTGCGCGCGCTGAGCCACCCGCTGCAGCAGGCGTTCGAGCGTTACTACATCGCGATTTCCGTGCTCGCCAAGAACGGGCCGGGCACGCTCGGCGCCGGCGAGCTCGAAAGCCTATGCCAGCTCGCCGCCCAGCGCCTGTCGCTGCTCTACGCGCCAGCCGCACCGGAATTCTTCGACAAGTCCCTGTTCCGCGGCTTCATCCAGAAGCTCCGCGAACTCGGCCTCGTCAAACTCGACGGCAACAGCAAACTCGTCTTCGACGACCGCCTCGCCAATTGGGCCAAGGACGCCAAGGTCATCCTCGGCCGCGAACTGCGGCACTCGATCGAGAAGGTGAGTCCGGAGGCGGTGAAGCCTGCGGAGGCAGCAGTCGTCGTCGCCGAGTGACGTGGCCGCTTCGTCCGCGCGGCGTGCCGACGGCGCGACCGATGTCCCGCAACCTCATTCCAGCGAACGGGCTGGAGGGGGCCATCCCGTTCTTCGCGATGCGCCGGGTCGCCGTTGCGGACGCAGGCTGTATGACCGGCAATACCGTCGAGATCGTCGGCATGTCTTGGGCAATGCTGACGCAGGCAATGATCTTTGCCCCCGGTGCGGCCAGCTTCATCGCTGCCCGCGATGCGCATCCCGGGCCGATGCGCTTCACATACACGCTGCCCGTCAGTCGCAAGGGCCAAGCAAGCTGAAACCGGTCAAGTACAGTCGAATCCCGGTTCGATCTGATCCGGGGAACTGGCAGTCGAGGCGCACGTCGTGAACTGGAAACGCATCGCCACATATGCAGCGTTGTTGTTTGTCGCCCAGTTCCTACTCGGGTTCTTCGAGGGGTACTACCTGCCAGCCGATTGGAACACCGCTCTGGCCGGTAGTCTTGCCTCCCTGGTTGTGTGCAGCGGAATTTTTGCCCACCTGTCCGCGAAGCAGACATCCAGGCCTTTTGTCCACGCCTGGGCCGCGCTGATGCTTCAGGTGGTTGCCGCCGTCGTGGTGTCGCAGGTGTTTCGCGTCATCCTCGAGCCTGTCGAACACCCCTTCGCCGTCTTGGAGTGGCTGGTCCTCATTTGCGCATTGCTGATTGGCACTGCAGCAGGCACCCTCTTCGGACGCAGTGCCGGTACGCAGGACGATTTCTGACCGGGTGTCTCCGACCCACTTCGCACGCTCGGCCCGAAGGTGCATCGAACAGACCACATGTCGCGCCCGATCTCCCATCAAGAAGCGAGACTCGTTGCGCGGGTCTTGGCCGTCGGCGCCAAGTTACCGCCCGACCCCGCGCTGATCGCGTCCATCCCTGCGCTGCGCGTGACCGCTACCTGCAGCTGTGGCTGCGCCACCATCTGGTTTGGTCCGGATGGTGACGCCACCGTCGGCCACTTGCTTGCCGAGGCGTCTGCCTCCATCGATGGCGCCTCCGTTGCCGTGATCGTCTGGTCACAAGGCGATGCGATCGCGGGCCTGGAAATCATCGACTACGAGGCGTCCGGACTTCCCGACCCGCTCTCGGTGACCGGCTACGGTGATCCTTGAAACCCGCGCGAGCCAACGCCGGCCTATGGCTGGATCAACGCAATCCCGGAGGCGAGACACATGAATCTGGAAACGATCGAAATCAAGGCGTTCGTGCCGGCGCGCGAACTCGCCGAGTCCATGGCGTTCTACGAGGCGCTTGGATTCGAGACGACGTTGGAATCGGACGATCTCGCATACGTCCGTTTCGGCGCGACATCATTCCTGCTGTCGCAGTTCTACAACCCGGAACACGCGAACAACTTCGTCATGCACATGCTCGTCTCGAATGCAGACGACTGGCACCGCAATGTCGAGACGTCGGGTGTGGTCACGAAATTCTCGTTTCGTCTGAGTCCGCCGGACGATCGGCCCTGGGGAATCCGGGACTTCACACTGATCGATCCGACCGGTGTGCTCTGGCGGATCGGGCATGTCATTCCTGACTGACCCGCGTCCTCTCGACCCGTCCGCCCGTCCGCCCGTCCGCCCGTCCGCCTTGAAGGTTGCCGCCGATGTTGAAGCGCTCCGCTGCTTCTCGTATCAGCCGCTCGCATTTCGCTGGTGTCCTGCTCCTGCTGCTCGCGTGCCTGCCGGCCACCCGTGCGGTGGCATGCGCGGATCCGCCCAAGGCAGTCTTCCGGGAGATCGTGGCGACCGCGCCGACGGTCTTCGTGTTCCAGCTGACGAGTGCGTTCGAAGTCGAGAGGTCATTGGGAGGCGCCGCGCGCACCCATCATGCAGTCGGCCATATCAAGGTGCTCGATGCCCTCAAGGGCAATGCGGACGCTTTCAAGATGATCACCTACAGCTTTCGCGACTGCGGTTCGACACGCATGAGCGTCGGCCAGATCTATCTGGCAGCGACGTCGCAAGAGGGACCGCTTCTGGCGCTATGGGGAACGGACCAGGCGATCCTGGATCTCTCGCTCGACTTCTACCACGAGGCCACCAGGCGATCGCCTGCGGTCGATATCGTCAGGCGCATCGTCGACGGCGGTGCAGTGCCGGTCGACTTTCCACGTGAAGCACTGCTTCGCCCACTCGATGTCTATCCGGATCCAGTGCCGCCGGAGACGCGGGACTGAGCGCACACACACGTGTCTCGACCGATGTCGCCGCTGCCTCGAGATAGCGCAACCGGCACCTGCTCTGTGTCCGCAGATGCCGGCGTTCCGCCTCAGGCCGGCTCGTCCGGAATCATGTCCGACTCCAGCCGGGCGATGCAGTCCTTGAGCTGCAGCTTGCGTTTCTTCATGCGCTGCATCGCCAGCGCTTCGGGCGCCGGCGTGGCCTGCAGTTCGGCGATGGTGCGGTCGAGATCGCGATGCTCGGTGCGCAGCCGCAACAGCAGCGCGCTCCGGCTCTGGTCGATGTCGGGGGTGTCGGTCGACATGCGGTGCAGCTTATCGCAACACCGTGCCGGTCCGGCGTCTTGGCGGCGTGCGGCGCCGCTGAGACAATGCGGTGCGCCGTGCAGGGGGCCGGCGCGACGTCGGCGCGTGCCGCGTGGTGCCCACCTGCGGCAGCCCCGGCCGCTTCGCCAAGGAACCAGGATGTCCCTCCGATCAAACCGTCGCGCGTCCGCGCGTCTCGCTGCGCCCCTGCTCACCCTCGCCGCGCTCGCGGCCACCGCCCAGCTCTCCGCACAGGAGAAGTACGACGGTTATCTGTGCTGCAATTTGCGCAGCGACGGCAGCTGGATCAGCGACAGCAACTACGCCGAGAACGGCAAGCGCGTGATCCCGGTCGGCACGCCGACCAGCGTGACCGGCTACGGCCGCCACCGCGTCAACGTGCGCATCGATGGCGCGCGCCAGTCGATCGGCAACGACTACAGCCGTGACATCGCCCTGCCCGACTTCGCGAAGCGCTACGTGGTGACCGAGGATCCGGCGGCGAAGATCGCCACGTATCCGGCCAAGATCCAGGATGCGATCAAGCGCGCGAAGATCACGCCCGGCATGACCCGCGAACAGGTGCTGATGTCGCTGGGTTATCCGATCAGCAGCGAGAACCCGGATCTGGACGCGGAACTGTGGCGTTACTGGATGAGCAGCTTCGCCGAGTTCCAGGTGCAGTTCGACGGCAGCGGCCGCGTGCGCGAGATCACCACCGATCCCAATACGCGGAATCTGGTGTGGGTGCCCTGAGGCAAGCCGCATCGGATTGAGCGTGGAACGAGACAGGCGCCGGAAGGCGCCTGTTTTCGTTGAGGTGACGCGACTGACGCTCGACGTACAAGGCCAACTTGATGGGTTTCGCTGCGCTCTACCCGTCCTACGGATGCAGCTTGTCGCTCAGGGATCGACGGGTTGCAAATGGAGGCGGTTTGCATCGAGGTGCAAACGGTGGGTCAGCGCCAGCGCATCGAGCACGGCAGGATCGTGGCTGACCACGACGAGTGCACCGGGCCAGCCACGCAGCAGCGCGACCAGCGCGTCCACGCTGTCGAGATCGAGATGGCTGGCGGGTTCGTCGAGCAGCAGCAACGGCGCGGCCGGCTGCGCCCATGCGGCGGCCGCGATCGCGACACGCATGCGTTCGCCGCCCGACAACCGGCCCAGCGGTTGGCGCGCCCGAGCGCCGGCCAGGCCGAGCAGGGCGAGCCGCGTCGCGGGCACGTCCATCGCATCGGCCTGCATCTGCGCGGCCAGCCAGTCGAGCGCCGGCATCGTCTCGGGCAGGGTCGCGAGCATCTGGTCGAGCGACTGCGCCGGCACGCAGGCCTCGACGGTGCCGCTGGCGAGCGTCGTCTCGCCGCGCAGCGCGCGCAGCAGCGTGGTCTTGCCGCTGCCGTTGCGCCCCTCCAGGCCGATCCGCACGGGGCCGAACGCATCCCATGTCAGCGCCTGCACCGGCGCGGCGGCGACGGGATGCGCGCCGTCGAATCGCAACACCCGCCGCGCGACCGGCAGGATGACCTCGGCATCGACGAACTCGGGTGGCGGCATCGCATCGGTCGCGGCGAACGCGTCACGCACCGCGGTATCGCCGTCGGCGAGACGCTGCGCCAGTGCACCGCGCGTGCGTCCGGCATGGCGTTCGGCATTGCCCTTGGCGTGGTCCAGCAGCAGCGGCGACTGGTTGCTGTCCTCGCGCATCCGCTGGCCGCGGGCCTGGCGCTGGTCGAGCCGCTGGCGTTCGCGTCCGACCGCGCGTTGCGTCCGCGCGCGGTCGCACCGCGCCTGTGCGAGTGCATCCTCGGCCTGACGACACGTGGTATCGCGCGCGGCGCGCCACGCGTCGAGTCCGCCGTCGATCCATTGCAGCCCGTCGCCACGCAACTCCGCCAGCCGCGGCATCGCGCGCAGCCACACGGGATCGTGGGTCACGATCAGTACGGCCCCTGCGCGTTGCAGGAACTGCCGGCACCAGGACGCGGACGCGTCGCCATCGAGGAAGGTGCTGGGCTCGTCGAGCAGCAGCACGCGCGCAGGGCACCACGACGCCGCGAGCAGACGCAGCTGCTGGCACTGCCCACCCGACAGCTGCGACGGATCGGCTGTCGGCGCGAGACCGGAGAGGCCCAGCGCTGCGAACGCATCCTCCAATCGCGTTTCGAGCGACCAGTCGTCGTCGACGCATGCTGCATCGTCCGCGTCCCCATGACCCGCCAGCAGCCGATGCAGCGCATCGAAACGCGCGCCCAGACCCAGCAGATCGACGACGCGCGGCGGCAGTGGACCCGGATGCTGCGTCAGCAGCTGCAGACCGCCGGCCACTTCGACCGTGCCGGCGCGTGCGCCCTCGGCCAGCTGCCGGAGCAGCGTGGACTTGCCGGTGCCATTGGCACCAACCAGCGCGCTGGGGCCGTCGTGCAGCACCAGCGAGAGAGCGTCGTAGAGCAGGCTGCCGTCATCGCGCGCGGCGGACAGGACACGGGCGCGCAGCGCGGGCACGACGGCAGGAGAGACAGACAGCGACGCGGATCGCGTCGGGGAGACGGGCACGGACATGGAAGACCTCGCGGACATGGGGACGCGACCCGGTCGGGTCGTCGGGCTCGATGTCGGCTCAGTGCTTCACGTCATTGCGCTCCTGGAGAATTCGTTGCACGCCACGTGCCGCAACGGGCGGCCACGCGATCGGCGTGCAGTCTACGACCGCGCGCCGCACCGCCGCATTAACGCGCAGTGCGGACGGCGCAGGCGAACGGATGCCCGGCCATCCGCACGTGCCGGCGATCAGTCGCCGCGTACGAAGGTCCCGATCGGCACGTCGCCATCGACGAAATCCAGCGTGCGGCCCACGGTGCCCGGCGCGGCCAGCGCGGCAGCGGCGACCGCCGCCACATTGGCGCGCGAGACCGGCGTGCCGCTGTCGGCCTCCGTCCCGTCGGCGACACGGCCGTTGCCGGCGTCATCGGTCAACCGACCCGGGCCGAGAATCGTCCAGTCCAGCGCGCTGTCGCGCAGATGCGCATCGGCGGCGGCTTTCGCTTGCGCATAGGCGAAAAAGCCGTCGTCCGGTGCGATGCCGTGGTCGAAGCCGGCGCCGATGTAGGACACCATCACGTAGCGCCGCACGCCGGCGCTGGCCGCGGCGTCGATCGAGCGGATCGCCGCATCGCGATCGACCGCATAGGTGCGCGCGGCATCGCCACCGCCTGCGCCGGCCGACCAGATCACCGCGTCGTGGCCTGCGAGCTGCGCGGCGATGGCATCGGTCTGCGCGTGCTCGATGTCGAAAACGACCGGCGTCGCGCCGGTGTCGGCGACCGCGTCGCGGTGGGCCGCGTTGCGGAACAGCGCGGTCACGGCGTGTCCGCTTCCGGTGAGGCGCCGGGCCAGCTGCAGGGCGACGCGGCCATGGCCGCCGATGATGACGATGCGCGACATGTGCGCTCTCCGTTCAACAGGAATGGCGTCGCAGCCTGGCATGGCGCGTGTTGGCGCGCGGTCGCGGGGATGTTGCCGTACGGCCGATTGGAGCGCCCGGTAAACTGGCGCGATGCGTACCGTCCTGCCCCTGCACGAACCGCTGCCGCGCGCGCACGATCCGCGCCGTGGCGTGCCGGCGGTGCACAGGCTGGGCAAGCGGCTGCGCCATCAGATGGGCCGCGCGATCGCCGACTTCGGCATGATCGAGGCCGGCGACCGCGTGATGGTGTGCCTGTCGGGCGGCAAGGACAGCTACACCCTGCTCGACATCCTGCTGCAGCTGCAGTCGAAGGCGCCGGTGGCGTTCTCGATCACCGCGGTCAACCTCGACCAGAAGCAGCCCGGATTCCCCGCGCAGGTGCTGCCGGACTATCTGACGTCGCGCGGCGTCGACTTCCACATCATCGAACAGGACACGTATTCGGTCGTCAGCCGGGTGATCCCGGAAGGCAAGACGATGTGTGCGCTGTGCTCGCGCCTGCGTCGCGGCGCGCTGTACCACCACGCGGCGCAGCACGGCTTCACGAAGATCGCGCTCGGCCACCATCGCGATGATCTGGTCGCGACGTTCTTCCTCAACATGTTCTTCCACGCGAAACTCGGCGGCATGCCGCCGAAGCTGCGCAGCGATGACGGCCAGCACGTCGTGATCCGCCCGCTGGCCTACGCGGCCGAAGCCGACATCGCCGCGTATGCGCAGGCCATGGCGTTCCCGATCATCCCCTGCACCCTGTGCGGCTCGCAGGAGAACCTGCAGCGCAAGCAGGTCCAGAAGATGCTGGAGGCCTGGGAACGCGAGACGCCCGGCCGCATCGAGACGATCGCGCGGGCGCTGGGCAATGTCAGCCCGTCGCAGCTCAGCGATCCGGCGCTGTTCGATTTCCGCATGCCCGGTCCCGGCACGGCGCCTGCCGCGATCGACGACTGGTTGCCCGACGCGCCGCACGCGCCGATCGACATCGCGATGCGGGAGGCATGACCACCGCCATCCGCGCGACGTCGACGCAGCGCCGGTCGGCCACGCCTGCCCACGCGCGGCGCAGGCCCGTATCACGCAAGTTCTGACGCCCACCGCTTCCGTGCGGCGTCCTTCTCCACTTCCAATGGACTCATCAGCCCCATGTTCTTTCGCAATCTGACCCTGTTCCGTTTCCCCACCAATCTCGACCTGTCCGAGCTCGACGCGCGCCTGGCGGAATTCCCGCTCAAGCCGGTCGGTCCGCTAGAGATGTCCTCGCACGGTTTCGTCTCGCCGCTGGGCCGCGAGGCCGAGGTGATGGCGCACCGCATCGAGGACACCATCTGGGTGACCGTCGGCGGCGAGGAAAAGATCCTGCCCGGCCCGGTGGTCAATGAACTGCTGTCGCGGCGCATCGAGGAGTTCGAGGAGAAGCAGGGCCGCAAGCCCGGCGGCAAGATGCGCAAGCAGATGAAGGACGACCTGCTG
This sequence comes from Lysobacteraceae bacterium PS02340, assembly GCA_029959605.1. Taxonomy (GTDB): domain Bacteria; phylum Pseudomonadota; class Gammaproteobacteria; order Xanthomonadales; family Xanthomonadaceae; genus Luteimonas; species Luteimonas flava. Next base: position 14,122 of record JASCOC010000019.1, read on the forward strand.
CAGGAACTGATGCCGCGCGCGTTCGTGAAGCCGGTGCGCAGCGACGCGCTGATCGACCTCCAGCACGGCGTGGTCGCGGTGAATTCCTCCAGCCGCAAGAGTGCGGAAAACCTGGTGTCGCAGATCCGGACCGCGCTGGGCAGTTTTCCTGCACTGCCGCTCAATGCCGAAGTCTCGCCGCGTGGCGTGATGACCGGCTGGATCGCTGGCGAGCCGCTGCCCGACGGCCTGACGCTGGGCGAGGAATGCGAACTCAAGGATCCGTCCGACCAGGGCGCGATCGTGCGCTGCCAGCGTCAGGATCTGCAGTGCGAGGAGATCACCCGCCATCTCGATGCCGGCAAGCAGGTCACCAAGATCGCGCTCAATCTCGACGACCACGTGTCGTTTGTGCTCGGCGAGGATCTGATCGTGCGCAAGTTCAAGCTGCTCGACGGCGCGCTGGATTCGCTCGAGCACACCGAGAACGACGACATGCGCGCCGAACTCGATGCCCGCTTCGCGCTGATGCGCGGCGAGTTCAAGCGCCTGTTCACGGTGCTCGAAGGCGCGCTGAAGCTGTCGAAGGCGGAGTGATCGCAGGCGCACGTGCGACGTCGACACCGGTCGCGTCGCATGCAGCGCATACAATCCGTGCATGCCGTCCCTGTCGCGCCTGTTGTCGCGTTCCGCGAAGTCCGCTTCGATCCAGCGCGACTCGCTCCGTCTGACGCTCGAGGACGGGCGCGAGATCGAGGTGCTGCGCGTGCGCGACCCGCGCGCGCGGCGCATCCGGCTCAGCGTCAGCGAACGCGGCGCGCGTCTGACCCTGCCGCTGCGCGCGAGTCTCGTCTCCGGCGATGCTTTCCTGCAGCAGCACCGGGCGTGGCTTGCCGCGCAGATCGCGGCGCATGGCGAAGCGGCGCCGCTGCAGCGTGGCGTGACCACGCAGCTGCCGCTGCGCGGCGCGTTGCATCCGCTGCGCTGGGACAGCGGGCGGTTCAGTCATGTGCGCGTGGACGAGGACGGCGCGCTGACGTTCGTGTCGCCCGAGCACGCCGGCCCCGCGGCGCTGCAGCGCGCGTTGCGCGAGTTCTACGAAGCGCAGGCACGTGCCGACATCGGCCGCTGGCTGCCGGCCTATCTGCCGGGCCTGCCGCGCACGCCCCGGCGCATCTGCCTGAAAGTGATGTCATCGCAGTGGGGCTCACTGGCGCCGGACGGCACGCTCAATCTGGACCTGTCGCTGGTGCTCGGCGCGCCCTCGGCGTTCGAATATGTGCTGGTGCACGAGCTCTGCCACCTGATCCATGCCGACCATTCGCGCCGGTTCTGGAGCGAGGTCGAAGCGCGCTGCCCGGCGTGGCGCGACGCGCGCGACTACTTCCGCGATCACGGACGCCGGCTCAAGGCCGACCTGCACGCCCTGCTGGCTTGAGCGAAAGCCGGGCGAGCGGCCGATGGCCGCTTCCCTGACGCGCTCGCGTTGACCGGAATGAGCGGCCAGTGCCGCCGGAGAACCCGATGGTCCGCCTGTGCCTGGCCTTGCTGCTCGTCGCCCTGCTGCCCGGCTGCCGCCAGCCCGGCGATGCGCTGGGCACGACGATCCGCTTCGATGCGCGGGGCGACCGCGTCGCGGCGACGCCGGTGCCGCCGCGGGCGACGTCGCTGGCACTGCCTGCGGATTTCCCGCGCGACGTGCACCTGCCCGCGCGCTACGCGATCGACACGCTGACCGACATGCCGGGCACGCAGATCATCAACCTGCTCGCCGACGGCGAGGTGGTGGCGCTGTCGCAGGAAACCCGGCGGGCCATGGAGCACGACGGCTGGCAGCGTCTGCTCGTCACGCATCACGGCGAGGACAGTGCAGTCCTCGCGTTCGAGAAGGACGGTCGCAGCGCGCTGTTCGCGTTCGACCGCAACCAGCCGGCGCAGCCGTCGGAGGATCCGGGCGTGATCGTGAGCCTCCAGCTGCAGGACGGCACCGCGCGGCTCTGAAGGACGCAGTCGAAGGCCGTCCGACGACGCGGGCGCTCAGCGCTGCAGGAAATCCCCGATCGCGGTGGCGACGTCCGCCGGTTGTTCCATGTGCAGGTGGTGGCCGCCGGTGATGACGGTGAGGTCGCCATCGGGCAGCAGGCGCGCGCGGCGGGAGCGGTCGGGTTCGGGCAGATAGACCTGCGGCGGGTCGGCGTAGATCACGCGCGTGGGACATTCGATGCCGGCGATCAGCGCGTCGACTTGGCCGGGCGTCATGCGCACGGCGGTGGGAATTGTCAGCCGTGGATCGCTGCACCAGACGTGGCCGCCCTCGACCGGCTGCACGCCACGTTCGACCAGCAGGCGCGCGACGGGTTCACTGAGCGCATTGACCCGCATGCGCGCGCGGATCGGCGCTTCGAGATCGGGAAACACGCGCAGTGGACGCGTGCCCAGGCTGCGCGAGGACATCACCGCTTCGCGCAGCCGCGGCACGGTGTCCGCTTCGGTCTCCGGCAGCGCGCCCAGCGCTTCGATCGCGACCAGCCGTTCGATGCGCTCGGGGACCGCCGCGGCCACGAGGCTGGCGATGCCCGCGCCCATCGAATGCCCGAGCAGCGCGAACCGGTCCCAGCCCAGCGCGTCGGCGATGTCGAGCACCTGGTGGACCGCGCCGACGAAGGTGTAATCGGTGCCGACCGGCATGTGCACGCTGCGGCCGTGGCCGGGCAGATCCGGCGCGACCACGTCCAGGCCGTCGAAATACGCGGACAGCGGCACGAAGCTCGCGGCGTTGTCGAGCCAGCCGTGCAGCGCGAGCACGCGACGTGCGCCGACGGTGCCGAAGCGCAGGCCGCGCACGGTGCCGATGCCGATCTCGACCTCGAACGGCTGCGCCTGCGCGACGCCGCTCATGCGCGCACCGCCAGATCGCGACGCGTCAGCGTGGCCAGCGCGCGCGCATGCGACGGCGCGTCGTTGAGACAGGGGATGTAGCGCAGAGCCTTGCCGCCATGCTCATGGAAAATTTCGGCGTTCTGAAGCGCGATCTCCTCCAGCGTTTCCAGGCAATCCACCGCGAAGCCCGGACACACGACGTCGATCACGCGGATGCCGTCGCCGCCCAGCGCCTTGAGCGTCTCGTCCGTATAGGGCTGCAGCCACGGCTCGCGACCGAAGCGCGACTGGAAGGTCAGCATCGCCGCGTCCGGCGCGAGGCCCAGCGCCTGCACGATCGCATCGACGCTCGCGCGGCACTGCAGCGGATACGGATCGCCGGCATCGGCCAGCCGCTGTGGAATGCCGTGGAAGGAGAACAGCAGGCGCTCGCCGCGGCCATGGACGTCCCAGTGCGCGCGGATCGAGCCGGCCACGGCCTCGATCCAATCCGGATCCAGGTGATAGTCATCGCGCATCTGCGCGACGCCGGTGGCGCCGAAGATATCGTCCACCACGTCACGCACCGATGCCGTCGTCGTCGTCGAGTACTGTGGATACAGCGGCAGCACCTGCACGCGCGCGCGCCCCGCATCGCGCAGACGCGTCAGCACGCCGCGCAGCGACGGATTGCCGTAGCGCATGGCGTAGACCACCTCGGCATCGGGCATTTCAGTCTGCACCGCGTTCGTGAGCCGCGCGGTGTGGACGGCGAGCGGCGAACCGTCCTGCATCCACACGCCGGCATAGAGTTTCGCCACACGTGGGGAGCGGAACGGCAGGATCACGAAGTGCAGGATCGGGCACCACAGCCAGCGGGTCAGCGCGACCACGCGATGGTCGTGCAGGAATTCTGCGAGATAGCGGCGCACCGCCTTGGGCGTCGGCGCGTCGGGCGTGCCGAGATTGACGAGCACGACGGCGTCGCGTGCGGCGTTCGGAGAGGGGGATTCGGACATCCCCATAGAATGGCAGGCGCACCGGCGCAATGGCAGCGCCCGGGTGCGACGGAAAAACTCATGTGCGATTCATTGCACCGTCACTAGCCTGAATCCGTTCTGCGTGCGCATGTCAGCGCGCGTCCGATTCGCGCCCTTGCCCCGGAGCCACCATGACCCGTCCGTTCCGCCACACCGTGCTGGTTGCCGCCCTCGCCACCGCGTTCGTCGCAGGGCCTGCCGTCGCCGGCCCGACCGAAGACGCCCGGGCGCAGAACGCGGTGCGCGTGCTCAACGAGATCCAGGCGATTCCTGAATCGGGCATCCCCGACAAGCTGCTCGACGAAGCGCGGGCGATCGTCGTCATTCCCGACACCATCAAGGCGGGCCTGATCATCGGCGGCCGCCGCGGCCACGGCCTGATGTCGGTCAAGACGCCCGAAGGCACCTGGTCCAGCCCGGCCTTCGTCAAGATCACCGGCGGCAGCATCGGCTTCCAGGCCGGCGTGCAATCCTCGGATGTGGTGCTGGTGTTCCGCAACGAGCGCAGCCTGGAATCGATCGTCAACGGCAAGTTCACCCTCGGCGCCGATGCCGGCGTGGCCGCGGGTCCGGTGGGTCGCAACGCGGCCGCACTGACCGATGGCCAGCTCAAGGCGGAGATCTGGTCGTGGTCGCGCGCGCGCGGCCTGTTCGCCGGCGTCGCACTCGATGGCGCGGTGCTGCAGATCGACGACGACGCGAACATCGCCGTCTACGGTCGCACCACCACGCCGCGCGCGATTCTCGAGAACCGCCCGGGCACCGCGCCGTCGAGCGCGGTCGTCGATTTCCGCGACCGTCTGGAAGAAGCCAGCGCCACCGCGCGCGTCTCGCGGGGCGGCACCGCGGTGCCGGTCGCACGCAGCGCGCCGCAGCCTGCGTACACGCCGGCGATCCAGAACGTACCCGAGACCACCACCGCGCCTGTGCAGCCGCAGCAGGGCCAGCCGTCGACGCAGGGTTTCCAGAACGTCGACGACCAGCCGGCGACCGTCGAACCGCTGCCCGAATACTGAAGTGCAGCGCGCACCCGCACGCTGCGTGCGGGTGCGGTGCGTTATCCTTCGAGACCACCCGCAGCTCCCGGAATCCCGCCATGGGCAGTTTCAGCATCTGGCATTGGGCCATCGTCCTCGTTGTCGTCCTGCTGGTCTTCGGCACCAAGAAGCTGCGCGGCGCCGGCCGTGATCTCGGCGAAGCGGTGAAGGGCTTCAAGAAAGGCATGCACGACGACGAGACCCCCGAGCGTCTCGACGACCGTTCGCAGCAGGACGCCGCGGCCCGCGAGGCCGACAGGACGCGCCACGACGACCTGCCGCCGCGCTGACGCGGGTAGCGGTCGATGTTCGGAATCGGTACCGGCGAACTGATGATCATCGCGCTGGTCGCGCTGATCATTCTCGGTCCCGAGCGGCTGCCCAAGGCGGCACGTTTCGCAGGCTTGTGGGTGCGCCGTGCGCGTGCGCAGTGGTATTCGGTGAAGTCGGAACTGGAACGCGAACTCGCCGCCGAGGATCTCAAGCGCAGCGTGCGCGATGCGCAGCGGTCCATCGCAGACGTCGGCACTCAAGTGCGCGACGCCGAGCAGCACGCGCGAAGCAGTCTGGACGAAGTCCGCAAGGAAGCCGGCGATCTCGTCGCCCAGGCGCGTCGCATGTCCAGCGAGCCGCCGGCGACGCATCGCAGCCTCGACGCCTTGCCCGAACCGGCGCCGCCTGTGGAACCACCGTTGCCGCCCGAAGCGATCGCCGGCGATCCCACCCGCCCGCCGGTCCCGGCGACGGCCATCGCCGACGAGGAGACCGATCGTGGCGCTGCACGCTGACGAAGACGGCGGCGAAGGCAGCCTGATCGACCATCTGATCGAACTGCGCATGCGCCTGATGCGCGGCTTGGCCGGCACCGGCATCGTGCTGCTGTGCCTCCTGCCGTTCGCCAACAAGCTTTACGGCCTGCTCGCCCAGCCACTGCTCGACAAGCTGCCCGAAGGCGCGCACCTGATCGCGATCGAGGTCGCGTCGCCGTTCTTCGCGCCGCTGAAGCTCGCGTTCTTCACCGCGCTGGTCGTGACCATGCCGTGGCTGCTCTACCAGGCTTGGGCCTTCGTCGCACCGGGCCTGTACAAGCGCGAGAAGCGGCTCGCGATGCCGCTGCTGGCGTCGGCGGTCGCGCTGTTCTACATCGGCTGCGCGTTCGCGTTCTTCCTCGTGCTGCCGTCGGTGTTCAAGTTCCTGACGCTGGTGACGCCCGATGGCGTGTCGATGATGACCGACATCAACGCCTATCTGAATTTCGTCCTGGTGATCTTCCTCGCGTTCGGCCTGAGCTTCGAGCTGCCGGTCGCGCTGGTGATCCTGGTGCTGCTGGGCTGGGTGACCACCGACCAGCTGCGCGAGGCGCGCGGCTATGCGGTGGTCGGCGTGTTCGTGCTGGCCGCGGTCATCACCCCGCCCGATGTCGTCTCGCAGCTGATGCTGGCGATTCCGATGTGCCTGCTCTACGAGGCCGGCATCATCGCCGCGCGCCTGCTCGCGCCCAGAGCCGACGCGGTGCGCGACGAGGCATGAGTCCGCCGGTCGCCGCGCCCACGCCGTTGCTGCGCCGCTACACGGCGTGGTCGCTGGATGCGGCGGCGATCGGTGTGCTGGTCGTCGCGCTGATGCATCGGCGCCTGTGCGAAGCACTCGAGACCTGTATGCGCGCGATCGATGCACTGGCGCAGGCGATGGCCGCACTGATGCAGCAGACACTCGACCTCGCCGCGTCGCCGGCCGCACTGTGGCAGGCGTGGATGGCGGATCCTGCGCTGCAGGTCGCGATCACCGCGCTGGCGCTGGCGATCACCTCGCTGACCCTGCCGACGATGGCGCTGTTCGCGCTGCTCGCGCTGGTGTGGTTCACCGCCTTCGAGGGCTCGCGCTGGCAGGCCACGCCGGGCAAGCGCCTGCTCGGCCTGCAGGTGGTCGACGACGACGGACTGCCGCCGGGCTACGTGCGCGCCGGCCTGCGCACGGCGGCCGGTCTGCTGTCGTGGGTGAGCCTCAACATCGGCCATCTGATGGCCGCACGCGCGCCGCGCTACCAGGCGCTGCACGACCGGATCGCCGGCACCCACGTGGTGCGGCTGACCGATGCCCCGATGCCGATGCCGGCCCGTCTGTGGCTGGTGCTGCAGCCACCGGTGTTTTGCCTGCTGCTGGCGCTGCTGATGCAGCAGCTCAACCGGAGCGTCGCCGCCGCGCTGGACGCGACGCTCGGGTTCTGATGCGTCGTCAGAGTTCGATGCGGCTGTTGTCGGGGCTGCCGGCGCCCGGCGTCGGACCACCGGTCGACGCGTCGTCCTGCGGGCCGCAGACATCGCGCCACATCGCGTACATCGCGCCGAACATCACGATGTAGAGGATCAGCAGCAGGATCAGATACAGCGGCAGCACGAGCAGCGCGGCGAGGCCCGGATGCACGAGGCTGGCGACGACGCTGATGATGGTCACGACCATCGCGAACGCGAGCATCAGCGCGAAGCCACCGGCCATCGCGATCGCAGCGGCCACAACCACCGGCAGCACGTTCCGCAGCGCACCGCCGAGGCCGTCGGTGAACGCCTGCAGCACCGGACGCCCGCCGAGCGCGACCTGGCCCAGGCCGATCGCGTAGACGGTCGCGTAGTAGACGCCGAAGAAGATCGCCAGCGCCATCAGCGGACCGATGCCGGCGGGCGGCAGCGGCAGATCCGGCGGCGTGGCCGGCCCGGTCTGCGCGCTCATTTCCTGGCTGATGGTCAGCACCTGCATGTACCAGTCGATGACGCCGTCGCCGAACGCACTGACCAGCGCGTAGAACGTGGCGATGTAGAGCGCGCCCATCAGCACGCCGAAGCCGATCAGGCGCCCGGCATTGCCGCCGGTGAACACCGCGAACAGGTCCGTCGGCTGCGCGGGACGCCCGTGCTCGGCCGCGTCGATGACGTGCAGCACGCCGGCGATCAGCAGTGGATAGACGATGATCGACACCAGCGACGTGGCGCCGATCAGCATGACCTGGGTACTGGCATCGAGCCCGAACGCGAGCTGGGCGATCGCCTGGAACACGTTCGGCACCAGCGCCAACAGCGCCACGATCGCCGTCGCGCCGTACACCGCGCGCGGATTGGACCGACCCACATTGACGCCCTGCACGATCCACTTCCAGCCGTGGCCGGCCCCTACCGTCCGAGTCGTCATTTCCGCCGTATTCCAGGTGTCTGTCGCGTGGACGCGCCACGAAGGGCGTCATCGTATCGCATGCATCGGAGACGCCGCTGGGATGCGCTGTGTGTTCAGCCGCAATGGCGGCGGTTTGCTTCGGTGGACCCCGCTCGCTTCCGACAACAGCGTTCAGTGCGCAGCGAGCAGCAGGCAGCAGGCAGCAGGCAGCGAGGCTCGCAGCTTCCGCGTCCGCGCCGTCATTCCCGCGAAGGCGGGGCTTTCAACGGACGCATGTCCGGTAATCCATCTTGATCTGGCTCTTGCCCTTGGCTCCGGGCCCGGCTTCGGCTTTGGCTTTGGCTTTGGCTTTGGCTTTGGCTTTGGCTTTGGCTTTGGCTTCTGCTCCCGCTCTGAATCGAGCCGTAGAGCGAGCCGAGCACCGGAGCTTGGCGTGGCCGAAGAGCAGCCCATGTCTGAGCGCAGCGAGTTTGGGCTGCGTGCCGCGTCAGGCGAGGAGCGGAGGGAACCGGCTCGGCGTAGCCGTGCCGGCTCGCGTCCGGCGAAGGGACCTTTTGGTTCCTTTTGGGTCCATCCAAAAGGAACTCGCACGCGCAGCGGGCGAAAGCCCTGCACTTGCTCGCGCTTCTTCGCTTGTCGCTTTGCGGCCTTGATGTTTGAAGCAAAAGATCAATAGCAAGAGCGAAGATAAAAAACAGGGCTTCCGCGCTGTCGCGCGGCTTACTTTTGTCTTGGCAAAAGTAAGCAAAACCGTCTTCGCCGGACGCGATCCGCCGCGATACAGCCGCGGCGGTCCCTTGCGCTTCTCGGACGTCGGGGCACGCAGCCCAAACTCGCCGCGCTCAGACATGGGCTGCTCTTCGACCCCGACGCCCTGCGATGCTCGGCTCGCTTTACGGCTCGATTGAAATCAACGGCGGAGCAAAAGCAAAAAGCAACCGCAACGGCCACGCAGAGCAACCGCAACGCAGAGCAACCGCAACGCAGAGCAACGTCCATGGATGACCGGACATACGTCCGTTGACAACCCCGCCGACGCGGGCATGACGGAACAGAAGGAATCAGTCGCGCGAAAGCGCGCCCGCAAAGCGTACGAACCGCTGCAGTACCGCCCGCGCCGCCGGCGCCGCCCGCACACCCGCGACCAGTGCGACCGGATCGAGGCCTTCCTGGTACAGCGGCCCCGAGCGCGCGCGGATGTAGCCGCGCATATGGGTGGCGCTGAACTCCGGATGGAACTGCACGCCCCAGACGCGCTCGCCCCAGCGGAAGGCGTGGTGCGGTTCGAGTGCGGAATGGGCGAGCAGGGTCGCGCCGTCGGGCAGGCGTAATACGCTCTGCAGGTGCGTGGTCTGGGCGAGGAACCATGGGCCGGCGGCGGCGAACAGCGGGTCGTCGGACGCCGCCGCGTGCGTGTCAATATCGAGCGTACCCATCTCGCGACCGCGCGGGTTGGGGCCGACTTCGCCGCCGAGCGCATGGGCGATCAGCTGGTGGCCGTAGCAGATGCCGAACAGCGGGACGCCGGCATGCGCCGCGTCGCGCAGCCAGGTGGCGCTGCGCTCGCTCCAGTCGGCGCGGTCGGTGACCATCGCGCCGGAACCGGTGACGATGACGCCGGCGAAGTCGTGCGCATCGGGCAGCGCAGCGCCGTGTTCGACGTCGACCACCACTGCGTCACGTTCCGACAGGCCGGCAGCGACTCGGATCCAGTGCGGAAAGCCGCCATAGCGGCGCATCGAGGCTACGGGCTGGCCGGTTTCGACGATCAGGAAGCGGCGGTCGGACGACATCGGGAGGCAGCCGGAACAGGGAGACGGCGCAGCGTAGCGGATCGGGAGGGTGGGGCGTTGGGGGAGGGCGCCTCGAGGCCCCGGCCCTCACCCGACGCGCTTTGCGCGGCGACCTCTCCCGGAGGGAGAGGTGCGCAGACCGTCGCGTATCGCGCTCGCAACACGTCCGCGCCACGAGGCACGCGCCCCCTCACTCCCGCGGCGGCAGCACCGTCATCACTTCTTCCACCGTGGTCACGCCCTGCGCGACCTTCTCCGCGCCGGCCATGCGCAGCGTGCGCAGGCCTTCGCCGACGGCGGTCCGGCTGAAGCCCGACAGCGCCATGTCCGGCTGGATCTTCGCGCGCAGCGCGGGCGTGATTGGCATCAGTTCGTAGATGCCCACGCGGCCGAAGTAACCGGTGTTGCGGCATTCCAGACACCCGACCGGTCCGCAGGCGGTCTCCGGCGGCGGCACGTCGCTGTCGGGGCCGAGCAGCGCGCGCCAGCCTTCGGGATCGACCGGCTGCGGCGCCTTGCAGTGGCGGCACAGTGTGCGCACCAGGCGCTGGGCGAGCACGCCGTTGAGCGTGGAGGCGATCAGGTAATGCGGCAGGCCGAGATCGAGCAGGCGGGTGATCGCCGACGGCGCGTCGTTGGTGTGCAGCGTCGACAGCACCAGGTGGCCGGTCAGCGAGGCCTGCACCGCCATCTGCGCGGTGTCGAGATCGCGGATCTCGCCGATCATGATGATGTCGGGGTCCTGGCGCAGCAGGGTGCGCACGCCCTGCGCGAAGGTCAGGTCGATCGCGTTGTGGACCTGCATCTGGTTGAGCTCGACCGAGACCATTTCGATCGGGTCCTCCACCGTGCAGACGTTGACGTCGTCGGAGGCCAGTTTCTTCAGCGTCGAGTACAGCGTCGTCGTCTTGCCCGAACCGGTCGGACCGGTGACCAGCACGATGCCGTGCGGACGTGCGACGAGATCGTTCCACGCCGCCGCCTCGCCGGCGTCGAAGCCGAGGTGTTCGATCGGCTTGAACGCAGTGTCGGGATCGAAGATGCGCATCACGACCTTCTCGCCGAAGGCGGTCGGCATCGTCGACAGACGCATCTCGACCTCGCGCCCGCCGGGCGAACGCGTCTTGATGCGGCCGTCCTGCGGTCGCCGGCGCTCGGCGAGATCCATGCGGCCCAGCACCTTGATGCGGCTCACGGCCGCGGTCATCACCGGCGGCGGCATCTCGAACACCTTGTGCAGCACGCCGTCGATGCGGAACCGCACGCGGCCCACGTCCCGGCGCGGTTCGAGATGGATGTCGGAGGCGCGCTGCTCGTAGGCGTACTGCAGCAGCCAGTCGACGATGTGGACGATGTGGTGGTCGTCGGCGTTGACGTCGCCCGAGCGGCCGAGTTCGACCAGTTGCTCGAACGTCGGCGCATTGCTGCTGGTCTCGCGTCCGTCCTTGGCGCCGCGTATCGAACGCGTAACGCCGAAGAACTCCATCGTGTAGCGGTGCAGGTCCAGCGGATTGGCGACGACCAGATCGATCTCGCGCCGCAGCAGGCGCTGGATGTCGGTCAGCCAGTCGAGCGCCAGCGGTTCGCTGGTGGCGATGCGCGCGCGATCGGGCGTGACCTCGACCGGCAGGATGCGGTGGCGCTTGGCGTAGGCGTGCGAGAACAGATCGGTGACGTCGCCGACCGCGATCTTGGTCGGGTCGATGCGCAGGTAGATGTGGCCGGTCGCCTGCGCCAGCCATTCGGTCAGCGCTTCGAGGCCGAGCTCGGTGCCGGGCCGGCGCGCCGACGGCAGCTTGAGATTGGCCAGCAGCACCAGCGGATGCACGGTGTCGAGTCCGCGCGTGTTGCGACCGCTCGCGCGTGCGCGATCGGCATCGGCCGGCGTCAGCAGGCCGTCGGCCAGCAGCGCGTCGATCACGGGGTCGAGGGTCAGGCGGCCCGGCGGCAGGCGGCCACCGAAGACGGCGGGCGCACGGGTGCCGGTCGAATGCTGCGGAGCGCGCGGATCGTTCAAGCCGGGTCCTCCATGGCGCACGGTGCGTCGGGCGCTTTGATGCGGCCCGCTATACTAGCGCGCCGCCGCAGACGCGATTTTCCCGATGACCGGACCGACGTTCCAGGAGCTGATCCTCACGCTCAACACCTACTGGGCCAAGCAGGGCTGCGTGCTGATCCAGCCGCTGGACCTCGAGGTCGGCGCGGGCACCTTCCATCCGGCCACGTTCCTGCGCGCGCTCGGCCCCGAGCCGTGGAACGCCGCCTACGTGCAGCCGAGCCGCCGCCCAACCGACGGCCGCTACGGCGACAACCCGAACCGCCTGCAGCGTTACTACCAGTACCAGGTGGCGATGAAGCCGAATCCGGACAACATCGTCGAGCTGTATTTCGATTCGTTGAAGGCGCTGGGCATCGATCCGCAGGTGCACGACCTGCGCCTGGTCGAGGACAACTGGGAATCGCCGACGCTCGGCGCCTGGGGTCTGGGCTGGGAAGTCTGGCTCAACGGCATGGAAGTCACGCAGTTCACGTATTTCCAGCAGGCCGGCGGCATCGAGTGCAAGCCGGTCCTGGGCGAGATCACCTACGGTCTCGAGCGCCTGTGCATGTATCTGCAGAACTGCGACAACGTCTACGACCTGGTGTGGACGCACGGCCCCGACGGCACGCCGGTCACCTACGGCGACGTGTATCACCAGAACGAAGTCGAGCAGAGCGCCTACAACTTCGAACATGCGAACGTGGAAGTCCTGTTCCGCCGCTTCGACGAATGCGAGGCCGAGGCGCTGAAACTGGTCGAGCTGGGCCTGCCGCTGCCGGCCTACGAGCAGGTCACCAAGGCCAGCCACAGCTTCAACCTGCTCGATGCGCGCCGCGCGATCAGCGTGACCGAACGCCAGCGCTACATCCTGCGCGTGCGCACGCTGGCGCAGGGCGTGGCCAAGGCCTACTACGCACAGCGCGAAGCACTGGGATTTCCGGGGCTGAAGCGCCCGCAGGACGCTGCCTGAGCCGCGCGCGTCACACCACTCGATTCTCCGGATGAGGCCGCCCGAAATCGCCCTCACCCCAACCCCTTTCCCGATGGGAGCGGGGCTACAGCACTGGAACAGGTTGTCGCCATGACTGACATGCATCCCCTCCTCATCGAACTCGGCACCGAAGAACTGCCGGTCAAGGCCCTGCCCGGCCTTGCGCAGGCGTTCTTCGACGGCGTGATCGCGGCGCTGGACAAGCGCGGCGTCGCGGTCGATCGCGGCGATGCGAAGCCGCTGTACACGCCGCGTCGTCTCGCGGTGCTGCTGTCGGGTGTCGCGCGCGAGCAGCCCGAGCAGCGCTCCGAAGTGCTGGGGCCGTATCTGAGCATCGCGCTCGATGCCGATGGCCAGCCGACCAAGGCGCTGCAGGGTTTCGCGGCGAAGACCGGTCTCGACTGGACGGCGCTCGAGAAGACCAGCGACGCCAAGGGCGAGCGTTTCGTGCATCGCGCGGTGACGCCGGGCGCCGCGACGGCGGCGCTGCTGCCGGACGTGCTGCACGACGCGATCGCGGCGATGCCGATTCCCAAGCCGATGCGCTGGGGCGCGCACGCGTATGCCTTCGCGCGGCCGGTGCACTGGCTGGTGCTGCTGCATGGCGGAACGATCATCGATGCCGAACTGTTCGGCGTGCGCAGCGGTCGCACGAGCCGCGGCCATCGCTTCATGCACGACGCCGCGGTCGAGATCGCGGCGCCCGACGACTACGTCGAGGCGATGCGCAGCGCGAAGGTGCTCGTGGACGCCGATGCGCGTCGCAGCCGGATCGTCCAGGAAGTCGAGGGCGTCGCCCGCGCGCTCGGTGGCGACGCGCGCATCGAGGCCGACAATCTCGAGCAGGTGAACTGCCTGGTCGAATGGCCGAAGGCCATCGCCTGCACGTTCGAGCACGAGTTTCTCGCCGTGCCGCAGGAAGCCTTGATCGCGACGATGGAAGCGAACCAGAAGTTCTTCCCGGTGCTGCAGGACGGGCGTCTGACCGAACATTTCATCGGCATCGCGAACATCGAATCGCGCGATCCGATCGAAGTCGCCAAGGGCTACGAACGCGTGATCCGTCCGCGCTTCGCCGACGCCAAGTTCTTCTTCGACGAAGACCTCAAGCAGGGCCTGTCGGCGATGAACGACGGCCTGAGCACCGTGACCTACCAGGCCAAGCTGGGCAGCGTGGCCGACAAGACCCTGCGCGTCGCCGCGCTGGCCGAAGTCATCGCGCCGCAGGTCGATTTGGATGCCGCCCTCGCGAAGCAGGCCGCATTGCTGTCGAAGGCCGATCTGCAGTCGCGCATGGTCAACGAGTTCCCGGAACTGCAGGGCATCGCGGGGCGCTATTACGCCAAGCAGGATTCGGCACTCGCCGGCCTGTCCGATGACGATCGCGCGTCGCTGGCGAACGCCCTCGACGAGGCCTGGCAGCCGCGCTTCGCCGGCGATGACATCGCGCTGTCGCCGCTGGGCAAGGTGCTGGCGATCGCCGAGCGTCTCGACACCTTGGCCGGTGGTTTCGCGGCGGGTCTCAAGCCGACCGGCAACAAGGATGCATTCGCGCTGCGGCGCAATGCGCTGGGGTTGGCGCGGACCTTGATCGAGAGCGGGTTCGATCTCGATCTTCAAGCGCTGCTGCGCAGCGCGATCGAGCGTGTCGGCGCGTTGCCCACCGGCAAGGACGGCGCGAGCGCACTCGCCGATCGCGGCGAACTCTACGACTTCATCCTCGACCGCCTGAAGGGCTACTACGCCGACAAGGGCGCCACCGTGCAGCAGTTCAACGCGGTCGCCGCGCTGCAGCCGAAGTCGCTCTACGACCTCGACCGTCGCATCGATGCGATCGGCACCTTCGCCGCATTGCCCGAAGCCGCCGCACTGGCCGCGGCCGACAAGCGCATCCGCAACATCCTGCGCAAGGCGGACATCGCGATTCCGGCCGACGTCGATCCCGCGCTGCTGCGCGAGCCGGCCGAGGCCGCGCTGGCGGAAGCCGTGGAAGCGGTGCATGGCGAAACGGGGCACGCGCTCGCGCATGGCGATTACGTGTCGGTTCTGACGCATCTGGCGCGACTGCGGCCGCAGGTCGATGCGTTCTTCGACAGCGTGATGGTCAATGCGGACGATGCCGCGCTGCGCGCCAATCGTCTCGCCCTGCTCAAGCGCCTGTCCGAGCGCCTGGGCAGCGTGGCTGCGATCGAGCATCTGTCGAGCTGACAGGGGCCGTCGTGGGAGCGCGCTTGCGCGCGGGGATTTTGCACCGGATTCGATCGCGCGCAAGCACGCTCCCACGGGATATCGAGCTTGCCCGTTAATCGTCTCTTGACGCGCCTCCGGTATCCTCGCGCGATGCCTCGTGTTCATGCGTGTCTCGCCGCCGTCCTTCTCCTGTGTTCGTCGGCCGCGGCGCACGCTGCGCGTGTCGAACGCGTCGACATCGTGGGCCTCGACGAGGAGATGACCGAGAACGTCCGCGTCTCGCTCGGTCTGCAGGATGCCGTGGGCCGCGACATTTCCGGCCGGCGCATGGGCTATCTGCTGCGCGAGGCCGAGCGCGAGACGCGCAAGGCGCTCGAACCGTTCGGGTATTACTCGCCCACCATCGACGTGCAGCGCAGCCGCGAAGGCGACGTGCTCTCGGTGCGCGTGGTCGTCGATCCGGGCCAGCCGGTGCGCGTGCGCAACAGCGACATCGCGATCATCGGCGAGGGCGGGCAGGACCGGTACCTGGCCCGCGACATCGCCCGCTTCGTGCCGAGCGAAGGCGCGGTGTTCAACCATCCCGAATACGACGCGAGCCGCAACCAGCTCAGCCGCCGCCTCACCGAGCGTGGGTACTTCGACGCCGAGTTCGCCTCGCGCCGCGTCGAAGTCACGCGCGCGGATTTCGCCGCGGACATCGACGTGGTCTGGAACAGTGGCGATCGCTACAACATGGGCGCGACCACGTTCGAGCAGACGCCCGAGCAGATCATCAACGACGATCTGCTCGAGCGCCTCGTCTACTGGGAAGAAGGCAGTTACTACCATCAGGGCCGTATCGACCGCCTGCGGTCGTCGCTCGGCCGGCTGGACTACTTCTCCGACATCGACATCGAGCCGCAGGTCGACCAGGCCAACGAACGCCGCGAAGTGCCGGTCAAGGTCACGCTCACCCCGGCCAAGCGCAGCATCTACACCTCGGGCGTGAGCTACGGCACCGACAGCGGCGCCGGTATCCGCCTCGGCGTGGAGCGCCGCTACGTCAACATGCGCGGCCACAAGGCGCTGGCGCAGATCGACTACGCGCAGCGTCGCAAGACGCTCACCCTGCAGTACCGCGTGCCGGCGTTCGCCTGGCTCGACGGCTGGTACACCGCCAGTCTGCAGGCGGCCGACGAACAGACCGACTACATCGATTCGCGGCGCGTCGAATTCGTGGGCAGCCGCAATGGCCAGTACAACGAGTTCCTCAATCTCGTCGCCTCGCTGCACGTGCTGCGCGAGCGCTGGGCCTATGCGCCGGAAGAAGATCCGGACAACCCGATCGACGTCGACGACGAGTTCGCCGGCGCGCTGTACCGCTACGCCACCTTCGCCTATCCCTCGCTGCGCGCCGAATACATCGACGTCGACGATCGCCTGTTCCCGACCAGCGGCATCGGCGGTTCGGTGATGCTGCGCGGCGGACTCGAAGGCGTGGGCTCGGACGCTTCGTTCGGACAGGTCCACGTGCGCGCGAGCTGGTTCAAGGGCATCGGCGAGCGCAACCGCCTGATCGTGCGCGGCGAGCTTGGTCATACCTTCACCGACGTGCTGGTCGGCATTCCGCCGAGCCTGCGTTTCTACGCCGGCGGTGACCGCAGCATCCGCGGGTACGACTGGCGCGAGGTCGGCCCGCGGATTCCGGCGCGCGATGGCCGTCGCGCATTCGCGATCGGCGCCAAGAACGTGGTCACCGCGAGCGTTGAGTTCGAACGCTATTTCACCGACACGATCGGCGCGGCGGTGTTCGTCGACAGCGGCGACGCCTTCGACGGCACCTCGCCGGAATGGCGCACCGGCGTCGGCATCGGCGCACGCTACAAATCGCCGGTGGGACCGCTGAAACTCGACATCGCGCGTGGTCTCGACAACCCCGATTCGTCGTTCACGATCGGCCTGTCGATCGGCGCGGAGTTCTGACATGGCTTTTGGTCGTCACCGTCTGCCCAACGATCTGACCCCAGAAGAGCGCGAGGCGCGCATCGCCGAACTGCGTGCGCGCCGCCGCGCGCGGGCGCGCAAGCTCGCGATCCGCAGCGCGATCGGCATTGCCGCACTGATCGTGCTGCTGATCATCGTCGTGTGGTGGCTGCTGACCACGTTCGGCGGCCGCGATTTCCTGCTCAACCAGGTCGCCTCGCGCCTGCCCGCCGGCACCGAACTGACCTGGCGCGCGGCCGAAGGCCCGGCCTCCGGCCCGCTGACGATGTACGACGTGCGCTACGTGCAGCGCAGCTGCCCGGATGTCGAAGAACAGCCGGTCCCCTACGGCGAATGCGACGAACCGCGCGTGCTGGTGTTCGAAGCCGAGCGCGTGACGGTGGATCCGGCGGTGATGCCGCTGGTGGGTCGTCGCCTGCGGCTCGACGTGCTCGACATCGACAACGCGGTGCTGTCGATGCCGCCGCCGGTCGACACGCCGTTCGAGCTGCCGCGCTGGCCCGATTCGCTGCCGCGCATCGATCTGCCGCTGTCGCTGCAGGCCGATACGATCCGCATCGACGGCTTTCGCGTCGAGCAGGCGGGCGAGTCGCTGATCGACATCCGCAGCGTGCGCGGTGGCCTCGACGCGCAGCAGGGCGAACTCAACCTCGCGAACGTCGTCGTCGACAGCGACCGCGGCCTGTTCACCGCGAACGGCGTCTACGCACCCGACGACGACTACCGCATGGACGTCACCGCCAGCGCACTGATTCCCGCGCCGCCGGCGCGCACGCGTCCGCGCATCGGTCTGGTCGCGCGTGGCGATCTGTCGCGCCTGGATATCGCCGTGGTCGGTCATGTGCCGGCGCCGCTGAAGGCCGTGGTGACCCTGCGCGGCCGCGAGAATCCCGGCTGGGCGCTGCGCGCCGACAGCACGCGCCTCGATCCCGCATTGCTGATGGGTGGCGGCGAACCCGGCACGCCGCTGGCGTTCGACATCCGCGCCGATGGCCAGGGCGGCGCCGCCGAACTGCAGGGCACTGCCACGTACGGCGAAGCCGACGCGAACCCGATCCGCGTCGTGCTGCAGCCCTCGAAGGTGAAGCTGGAAGACCAGCGCCTGGATCTCGATCCGCTGGTCGTCGATCTCTTCGACGGCCGGGTCAAGCTGCGCGGCTTCGCCGACGTCACCGAGCCGGGCGACGTGCGCTTCCGCTTCGCGACCAATGCGCGCGGGCTGCAGTTCGGCGCCGATCCGGACGCCGCCGAACCCGCGCCGCCGATCATGGCCGACGCCGATCTGGGCATCGCCGGCAGCACCGCGGCCTGGGCGGCGATCGGCAAGGCCACCGTCGAGCGCGACGGTCTGCGCGCGAACGTCGATTTCGACGGCCGCGGCGACGCGGAACGCATGCGCCTGCAGACCGCGCGCGTGACCATGCCGACCGGCACCCTCGATGCCAGCGGCGACGTCGCCTGGGCGCCGGCGCTGCAATGGGACCTCGACGCGACGCTGGCCGGCTTCGATCCCGGCTACTTCGCGCGCGACTGGAAGGGTGCGGTCAACGGCACGTTCGCCACGACCGGTAACACCCGCGACGACGGCGGCCTGGAAGTGGCGGTGGACGCCAGTGATCTGGGCGGCACGTTGCGCGGGCGCCGGCTCGATGGCCGTGCGACGTTCGCGATGCACGGCCCGGCCACCGCTGCCGGCGACGCCGGACGCACCGATTTCGAAGGCGAGGTCGCGCTGTCGCTCGGCGGCAGCCGCGTCGATGCGACCGCGACCGTGACCGATCGCCTCGACATCGACGCGACGCTGGCACCGCTGCAGCTCGCCGATTTCCTGCCCGATACCGGCGGCGTACTGCGCGGCACCGTGCGCGTGACCGGCGCGCGCACCGCGCCCGACATCGCCGCCGATCTCACCGGCAGCGCACTGCGATACGGCGACTACGCGGCGACCAGCGCGCGCATCCAGGGCCGCCTGCCGTGGCGTGGCGATAGCGGCTCGCTGGACGTCGTCGCGACCGGCGTCAATGCCGGCATCGCCCTCGACGAAGTGCGGCTCGCGGCGCGCGGTGCGATCGAGAAGCTCCAGCTCGAGGCCAGTGCGCGCGGCGAAATCGGCACGGTGGACCTGTCGGGCAACGCCGAAAGCCGCAACGGCAACTGGCAGGGCACGCTCGCCAATCTGCGCCTCGCCCCGGCGACCGGCGCGAGCTGGGCACTGCAGTCGCCGGCGCAGTTCCAGCAAATCGGCACGCGCTACACCTTGACCGAAAGCTGCTTCGCCTCCAGCGGCGGCGGCTCGCTGTGCGCGAGCGCGGACTGGCCGCGCCAGGGCGTGTCGATCACCGGCTCCGGCCTGCCGCTTGCGCTTGCCACGCCGTATCTACCCGAGCAGGACGGCGGCCGTCCGTTCGTGCTGCGCGGCGAGATCGCACTCGAAGGCAGCGCGCGTCCGGTCGGCAACGGCTTCGTCGGCAGCGCGAGCATCCGCTCGGCCAGCGGCGGCGTCCGCACGTCGGAGCGCGCGCGCAACGACGTGGTGACCTACGACGATTTCCGCCTCGACGCAGAGTTCGACGCCAACCGCCTCAGCGCGACGCTGTCGACGACGCTCAACGAAGTCGGCCGCGTACAGGCGCAGGTGACCAACGGCTGGGATGCGTATGCGCCGCTGTCGGGCTCGCTGGTCGCCAACGTCGAAGACCTGACCTTCGTCGAACTGTTCTCGCCCGACATCGTCGAACCCACCGGCCGCCTCACCGCGGACGTCACGATCGGCGGCACGCGTTCGCAGCCGACGATCGGGGGCCAGGCGCGTCTGGCGGATTTCTCGACCGAGATCCCTTCGCTGGCGATCGCGCTCGAGGACGGCAACATCAATCTCGACGCGCTGCCCGACGGCACCGCGCGCATCGCCGGCAGCGTGCGTTCGGGCACCGGCACACTGAACATCGGCGGCGGCATCGGCTGGCAGGGTGAAGGCACGCCGGTCGTGCTGACCGTCAGCGGCACCGACGTGCTGGTGGCCGACACCAGCGACATGCACATCATCGCGTCCCCGGACATCACCGTGCGCTACACCGCACTGCAGCCGCTCAACGTCACCGGCAAGGTGTTCGTCGATGTCGCGCTGCTCGATCTCGAACGTCTGAGCGAAGGCGTGTCGGTGTCGCCCGACGTGGTCGTGCTCGATCCGGTCGACCCGGAAGAGAGCAGCACCGCGTCGGCGCTGGAACTCGATCTGACGCTCACAGTCGGCGACAACGTCGGCCTGCGCGGCTTCGGCTTCGACGGCCGCATGAAGGGCCAGTTGCGCGTACGCGCGGCGCCGGGACGCGAGATGACCGGCAACGGCCGCCTCGCGGTCGACGGCCGCTACAAGGCCTACGGCCAGGAACTGCGGGTCACGCGCGGCAATCTGGTCTTCAACAACGGCCCGGTGTCGGACCCGATGCTCGACGTGCGCGCCGAGCGCCGGATCGATGCCGAGGACATCACCGCCGGCATCGACGTCAGCGGCCGCGCGTCGGCGCCGCAGGTCAACGTGTGGACCAACCCGTCGAGCGACGATTCGCAGGCGCTGTCGTATCTCGCGCTGGGCCGTTCGGCGTCCAGCCTGACCAGCGACGAAGGCCAGCAGATCGACGCCGCCGCGGCCGCGCTCAACGCCGGCGGCAACCTCGTCGCCGGCCAGCTCGGCAGCAAGATTGGCCTCGACAACGCCGGCATCAGCCAGTCGCGTGCACTGGGCGGCAGCGTGCTGGGCTTCGGCAAGCAGCTTTCGCCGAAACTCTACGTGGGCTTCGGCGTGTCGCTGCTCGGCACCGGTCAGGTGCTGACACTGAAGTACCTGCTGCGCGCAGGCTTCGACGTGGAGATCGAATCGAGCACGCTGGAGAACCGCGGTTCGGTGAACTGGCGGCACGAGCGGTAAGAATCTAGCGAACCACTCCGCTTGGCGCGTCGTCCCAGCTGAAGCTGGGGCGACGGTCGAAAGTCGTCCGACATCGATTCTTCGACCACCCCGAACGCCGCCAGGCTGCGTTAACGCTCCTCAACCCCGTCATTCCGGCGAAGGCCGGAATCCAGAGACTTGGGGCTTCGACGAAACGCTGAAGACGCTGGATTCCGGCTTTCGCCGGAATGACGGGGACTTGCTCGGGTGTCCGTCAAGGCGACTGCAACGGATCCTTGCAACTCGAAGCATCAACGCCCATCCGGCAACGCGATCGTGTCCTCACGGAACACCGCGACATGCGGCACGCCGTCGGCGCCGATCCAGCCGCGGTACATGCCCGGCGTGTTGAACGGAAACGCGACGCGGCCATCGGCGTCGAGGGCGATCGCGCCGCCGTCGCCGCCGGCACCCGGAATCAGCTGGTCGATGACCGCGTCCGATGCCACGCGGATGTCGTCGCCGCGCAGGCGCACGCGGGCGCAGATCTCGTGCGCGGCGGCGGTGCGGATGTAGTACTCGCCCCAGCCGGTGCCCGACACCGCGCAGCGCGCGTCGGCCCAGGTGCCGGCGCCGATGATCGGTGCATCGCCGACACGGCCGTAGCGCTTGTTGGTCATGCCGCCGGTCGAGGTGCCCGCGGCCAGCAGGCCGTCGACGTCGAGCGCGACCGCGCCGACGGTGCCGAAGTATGGCCGCGCATCACCGGTCAGCACCGACGCCTGCGGCTGCGCCTTGCGTTCGGCCTCCAGTGCGCGCTGCAGCTGCTGCCAGCGACGCTCGGTGCGGAAATACGCCGGATCGACGAGTGCGATGTCCTGCGTCTTCGCGAACGCCTCGGCGCCCTCGCCCACCATCATCACGTGCGGCGAGGACGTCATCACCGCATCGGCGAGCAGGATCGGATTGCGCACGCGCGACACGCCGGCGATCGCGCCGGCCTGGCCGCTCGCGCCGTCCATCACCGCGGCGTCGAGTTCGTTGCGGCCGTCGTGGGTGAACACCGCGCCCTTGCCCGCGTTGAACATCGGCGCGTCCTCGAGCACGGTGATCGCCGCCTTGACCGCATCCATCGCCGGTGCACCCGCCTGCAGCTTCGCGTGGCCCGCGCGCAGTGCGGTTTCCAGCGCAGCGCGCGCTTCGGCCAGACCCGCTGCGTCGAGGTCACCGCGTTCGACACCGGCGCCGCCGTGGATCGCCAGCACCACCGGCACGCCTTCGCTGGCCGGCAGTTCGCGCAGGCGGCCGCGCTCGACGGCGTAGCTCTGGCGCGAGACCGCGTGTTCGACCCGGCCCGTCGGCAGATGCAGCACCGACCCGGTGCCGGCGCCCACGGTGTCCACGCGCGCGATGCGCAGCGGCTTGCCGCGCTGCTGCACGTCGGTGAAGCCGCCACGCACCACGAGGGCGCCGCTCTGCGGCGTGGTCGCGAAGATGCGCGAGGTGCCGTCGCCCTCGACCGCAACGGCCGCGTCCTCGTCGACGCCCAGACCGATCACCACGCGTCCGTCGCTCAGCGTTTCGGCCTTGGCGATGAAGGCGAGCAACCGGCCGAGCCGGTCGCGCTCGCGGAAGTGCGTGTCGGTGACCACGCCGCGCAGCAGCGGAACGCGCAGGAAATCGCGCTCGATGGTGTTGGCATCGCCGAGCGGATTCGACAGCGCCTGCGGGCTGCGCAGGCTGCCACCGTCCATCGCGCCGTAGAGGAACTCGCCGAGGATCGCCAGGCCCGCGCTGGTGCCGCCGATCGGCTTGCCGGCCGCGATGTGCGCGTTGAGCGCGTCCTCGACCGGCGTGCCCTTCCAGAAATTCACGTAGTTGGACTGGTCGCCGCCGGCGATGAAGATGCCGTCCGCCTTGGCCAGACTCGCGAGCACGGCCGGATCGGTCGACGCCTCGCGGTTGGAGAACACGAAGGTCTCCACCGACGCGACGCCGCCGACATCGTTGTGGAACTCCTCGCCGATCTCGCCGGCATAGGACGCGCGCAGTACGACGACGTGGCCGTGTCCGGCCTTGCCGAGGAACCAGCGGATCGCCTCGTAGTTGCGGTCGCCGCCGCCCATCAGCAGCAGCCCCGGCGTCGGCGCCGACGGCGTGGGCAGCGCGGTGTCGCCGATCACGTGGCGCTCCACGCCGGCCGCCGATGCGACGCCCGCGATGCCGAGCCACAAGGCCAGCGTCCACTTCATCCCCGTCTTGCGCATTGCCCTGCTCCCCGTCTGTCCGGCGCAGCGATCGCCACGCGTGTCCGATTCCATGACGAACGGAGGCGTGCGATCCCCCCGCTGCGTTGATGCCATCTGTTCGGCTATGTTGCCGCTACATGACCGCCGCCCTCGATGCCTGGTTCGTCGAAGAGATCCTCGTCCACGAGGGCGCGCTGCGTCATTATCTCGCGCGCCACTGGCCGAACGTGGAGGAACGTCACGATCTGCGCCAGGAGGTCTACACGCGCGTCTACCAGTCCGCCGCGAACGAGCTGCCGCGACATCCCAAGGCCTTCCTGCTGACCACTGCGCGGCATCTGGTCGTCGACCGTGCGCGGCGCGGGCGGGTGGTGTCGATCGAACCGATGGGTGATCTGGAGCCCTTGCACGTCCTGGTAGACGAGGTCTCGCCGGAACGCTGGTGCGGCGGGCGACAGGTGCTGGCGCGTCTGTCGGATGCGTTCGACCGCCTGCCCGCCCGCTGTCGCGAGGTCGTGTGGCTGCGACGGGTCGAAGAGCTGTCGCAGCGCGAAGTGGCCGAACGGCTGGGCATCACGGAGAAGACCGTGGAAAAACACATCGCCAAGGGCATGCGGCTGCTCGCCGACCGGTTCCTCGGCAGCGACGACGCCGCGCGCATGCGCAGGGACGCCGGTGTCCATCACAGGGATGCGGACGATGACGCACGCCAGGCCGACTGACGCCGTCGTGATCGAAGCCACCGCCGCCGACTGGCTCGCCCGTCGCGATGGCGGCGCGTGGACGGCCGACGACGATGCGGTGCTGACGGCGTGGCTGGACGCGGACGTCGCGCACCGCGTCGCATTCCTGCGGCTGCAGGCGGTGTGGGCGGAGACCGCGCGGCTGCAGGCGCTGGGCGCCGGACACGTCGGTGCGGGCATGCCGTTGCGCGTGGTACGTGGCGAACCCGGGGATGCGTTCACCGACCTCGCCTCGCTGACCTTCGCACCGCGCACGTCTTCGCCGCCGCGTCGACATGGCGTGTGGATCGGCGCGGCGCTCGCCGCGTGCCTGGCACTCGTCGCCGGCGGCGCGTGGTTCGTCTCGGTGCCGATCGATCCGGTGGATGTCCGCACGGCGACCGGCATCACCCGCACCGTCGCACTGGCGGATGGCTCCAGCACCACACTGGCCAGCGACACGGCGATCGAGGTGCGCATGTCGCGGCGCGAGCGCCACATCGCCTTGACCGCAGGCGAAGCGTTCTTCGAGGCGGCCAAGGATGTGCAGCGACCCTTCGTCGTCGAGGCCGGCGACCGTCGCGTGGTCGCGGTCGGCACGCGTTTCTCCGTCCGGCGCGATGCCGACGCCCTGCGTGTCGTCGTCACCGAAGGCACGGTCCGGCTGGAACCGCTGGGCGACGCCATCCGTCAGCCGACGACCCTGCTGCCCGCCGGCAGCGTCGCCACCGTGCGCCGCGACGCCGTGCTGGTGCGCAGCCTGTCGCTGGCGGAAGTGGAGGAACTGGTGGACTGGCGCAGCGGGCGGCTCGTGTTCCGCGATACCGCACTCACCGACGCCGTGGCCGAGTTCAACCGCTTCAACACACGCCAGATCGTGATCGCCGACGCCACCGTCGGCGCGCTGCGCATCGGCGGGAGTTTCCGCTGGGAAAACGCGGAAGGCTTCGTGCGGCTGCTCGAACGCGGGTTTCCGGTGGAGGCGGAGTACGGGCGGGAGCGGATCGTGTTGCGGGCGCCTTGAGGGCGTGAGGACGTGCGTTTGAAGCCCTCTCTTCCCGAGCGAGCTCCCTTTCGAAAGAAAGTTTGGGTGGAGAAATGGAGTTGCAGTACACGCGTTTCGAGCGGAAACGGTGCAGCGAATTCAGAATGGGTCGTGATATGCGCGAGGGGCACTTCCCTCACCCGACGCGCTGTGCGCGTCGACCTCTCCCAGAGGGAGAGGTGCTGGGCCAAGGGCGGCGCACTTCCATAGCGCGCGGATAGTCCAGAGCCCCTCTCCCTCTGGGGTGAAGCGGCACGCTTGCGAGCCACTGGCTCGCGTGCCGATGAACGCCCTTGCGGCAACGCGAGGGCCGGGGCGCGGAGCGGGGGTTGGGGTGAGGGCGGAAGGTCGCGGCCACCTAGTCCCGAGAGAAAGCAACGCGCCTGCGAGTGAGCCTCACCCGACGCGCTGCGCGCGCCGTCCCCGGATCGAGTCCGGGGCAGGCGCTCTCCCGGGGGAGACGTGTTACCTGCTTGCCACTGAAACACCGCGGGGGGATTTCCCCGCCTCGTTCGTCGAGTGGGAGTGGGGAGGCGCCGTCCGGGCGCCACGAAGGGGAAGGTCTTGCATCGCTCACGTCCATTGCGCGCGGTCCTGCTCGCGCTTGCCTGCGCCACCGCGCTGTCGGCGCAGGCCCAGACCGCTCCGGTTACCGCCGTACCGGCCGGTGATCTCGCCACGGCCCTCGACGCCTTCGCGCGACAGTCCGGCGTGCAGCTCGTCTATCGCGCCGATCAGTTGCGCGGTGCGCGCACGCGCGGTATCGAAGCCGGCCTCTCGCCGCAACAGGCGCTCGATCGGCTGCTCCAGGGCAGCGGATTCGTCGCGCAACGTGATGCCGACGGCGCGGTGCTGGTCGTGCCGCAGCCGCTGCTCGCGCAGACCGGACGCGCAGCGCCGCCGCGCCCTGCGGCCGCACCGCCACCGCCGACGCCGACCGCCCCCGCGCCGGTCACCGAGCTGCAGACCTTGCAGGTCACCGGTTCGCGCATTCCCCGCGCCGAGATCGAAGGCCCGGCGCCGATTACCGTCATCACCGCCGACGACATCGCCGCCGGTGGTTTCACGTCCGTGCCCGACGTGATGCAGGCGCTGACCCAGAACGGTGGGCAGACGCAGAGCCAGCAGTCGGCCGGCGGCGCGGACTTCGCGCCCGGCGCGCAGCAGGTCGACCTGCGCGGCCTCGGTCCCAACCACACCCTGGTGCTGGTCAACGGACGCCGCATCGCCGACTTCCCGTTGCCGTTCGGCGGCCGCAGCAACTTCACCGATGTCTCCAGCCTGCCGCTGGGCATGATCGAACGCATCGAAGTGCTGACCGGCAGCGCGTCGGCGATCTACGGCTCGGATGCGATTTCCGGTGTCGTCAATTTCATTCTCAAGCGCAAGGTCGATGGCACCACGCTCGACTACCGCTATGGCCAGACCGAACGCGGCGATGCGGAATCGCATCGTCTCAACCTGTCGGGCGGCTTCTCGCGCGGCGCGCTCGATGTCGTCGCCGGCTTCGAATACCGCAGACAGGAACCGCTGTGGGGCTTCGACCGCGCGCAGCAGGATTCGACCTTCGACGGCCCGACCGAAAGCTCGCGTCTGCCGCAGCGCACGTTCCTGATCACCGATTACTACGACGACTACCTCGATCCGGGCGAGGACACCTGCGACGCGTTGTCGAACCTCAACGAGGGCACGGTGCAGTACGCCTTCCGTCCGCGCTACGGCTACTACTGCGGCAGCGACCGCTCCGTCGCCTACCGCACCGTCCTCAGCAAGCGCGACGGCATCAACGGCTACGCGTCGCTCACCTACGCGTTCGAGAACGGCAGCGAATGGTTCGCCGATCTGCAGGCGGGCCGCCATGAAGTCTCGCTGTTCCGCGCGCCGCGCAGCTGGGCGCTGATGACGCCCGACGGCGTGGAGCACGATTACTTCTACAACCAGAACACGGAGCAGCTGGAGTACTGGCAGCGCCAGTTCACGCTCGAGGAAATGGGCGGACTGCGCACCGGCATGGTCGAGACGACGCAGAAGACGCTCGGCGTGACCACCGGCCTGCGCGGCAGCTGGCCCGGCGACTGGGACTACGAGCTCGCGCTGTCGCATTCGCAGTACACCGCACGCATCAGCTGGCCGCAGATCGTCGCCGAACGTGCGAACGCGCTGTTCCTCGGCCCGCTGCTGGGCTACGACGAGGATGACTATCCGATCTACGACGCCGACCATGCGCGCATGTACCAGCCGCTGACGCGCGCCGAGTACGACAGCATCTTCGCGCGCACGACCTATCACCCGGAATCGGAAAGCCAGACGCTGGCGATGACGCTGACCCAGGGCGAGCTGTTCACCCTGCCCGGCGGCGCGGCCGGCTTCGCTGCGACCGCGGAAATCGGCCGCCAGTCCTACGATCTCAAGCCCGATCCGCTGGCGACGCAGTACTACTACTACAGCTGGAAGGACTCCGATGGCGCCGGCAGTCGCAACCGCTGGGCGCTGGCCGGCGAGCTGCGCATGCCGGTCTTCGAACGCCTGAATCTCAGCGTCGCCGGCCGCTACGACCAGTACCGGTTCGCCGGGCGCGACCCGGGCAAGTTCACCTGGAGCACCGGTCTGGAATGGCGCCCGATCGACAGCCTGCTGGCGCGCGCGTCCTACGGCACCGCGTTCCGCGCGCCCGACCTGCACTACGTGTTCGCCGGTCCCGGCAACGACGAAACCTCGGGCGTGGATTTCTGGCGCTGCGCGGTCGAGGAGCCGGACACCGATCCCAGCGACGACTGCAGCTATTCCGACGAAGGCATCATCCGCGGCCGCAGCGGCAGCCCCGACCTCAGACCCGAAACCAGCACCTCGTGGACGGCGGGTTTCGTGTGGTCGCCGCTGTCGAACGCGGACCTGTCGGTGGACTGGTTCGACATCGACATGCGCGACCAGGTGCAGGACCTGCGCGTGAACACCGTGCTGCGCAACGAGGCCGACTGCCGCCTCGGCGTACAGCCGATCGGCTCGCCGCTGTGCGTGGACACGCTCTCGCGGATCACCCGCCTGTCCGACGACAGCCTCTACAGCGTGTTCGTCAATCCGATCAACATCGCCCGCGAACGCACCAGCGGTCTCGACGTCAGCGGCAACCTGCGCTTCGAAACCGGCATCGGCCTGTTCCGGCTCAACGGCGGTTACACCTGGGTGCGCACGCACGACATCCAGCAGTATCCGGACGAGCCGGTCGTCGACATGTTCGCGATCAACAGCGGCTACGACATCCCGCGCACCAAGGCGACGCTGCGGCTGTCGTGGGAACGCGACGCGTGGCAGGCGTCGATCCAGGGGCGCCGTCTGGGCCGCCTGCCCAACGACGATTCCTACTTCGAAATCTGGGATGCGGACTCGGGCAACGATCCGTGGATCGGCGCGACCTACCGTTACAACGCGAACGTGCAGTTCAACGTCACGGACGCCGCGCAGCTGTCGCTCACCGTGGTGAACCTGTTCGACAAGAAGCCGCCCTACGATCCGACGTCGACCGGATATCCGTACTACGACATCGCGTGGTTCGACACCGAGGGCCGGACGTTCTACGTGCAGTACACGCACAAGTTCGGGGGTTCGGAGACGCGCTGATCGCGGCCTCGCATCTCGCATCCGGAATCTGACCGTCATCCCGGCGAAAGCCGGGATCCAGCGGCTTTCGCGCGATGCATTCGACCGCGACTGGCGAGCCCACCCGGCTGTGATCTGCGCCTGACCGCCAAACCACTGGATCCCGGCTTTCGCCGGGATGACGGCTCAGGCGCCCAGCGCCTGTTTCAGGAACGGCGCAGTCCTGCTCTTCTTCGACTTCGCCACCTCCGCCGGCACGCCTGCCGCCACGACGTGCCCACCGGCGTCGCCCGCGCCCGGGCCCATGTCGATCAGCCAGTCGCTGGCCGCGGCCACGCGCATGTCGTGTTCGACGACGACCACCGTGCTGCCCGCGTCCACCAGCCCACTCAACTGCCGCATCAACGTGTCGACATCCTGAGGATGCAGGCCGGTCGTCGGCTCGTCGAGCACGTAGACCGTGCCGCGGCGCTGTGCGCGTTGCAGTTCGCTGGCGAGTTTGATGCGTTGCGCTTCACCGCCCGACAGTTCGGTGGCCGGCTGGCCGAGCCGCAGATAACCGAGTCCGACTTCCAGCAGCACCTGCAGCGGACGCACGATCGCGGCATCGTCGGCGAAGAACTCGGCGGCCTCGGCCACGGTCATCGCAAGCACGTCGGCGATGTGCTTGCCGCGCAGCGTGATGTCGAGCGTCTTCGCGTCGTAGCGGCTGCCATGGCAGGTCGGACACGGCGCGTAGACGCTCGGCATGAACAACAGTTCCACGCTGACGAAGCCTTCGCCATCGCAGGTCGCGCAGCGGCCCTTGGCGACGTTGAACGAGAAACGCCCGGCGTCGTAGCGACGGCGTTTCGCGGCCGGGGTATCGGCGAAGCGTTTGCGCACGTGGTCGAACAGGCCGGTGTAGGTCGCGAGATTCGAACGCGGCGTGCGGCCGATCGGTTTCTGGTCCACGCGCACCAGTCGCTTGATTGCCTCCGCGCCACCTGCGATGCGCCCGTCCAGCGGCACCTCGACACCGCGTTCCAGCGGATCCAGTGGCGCGTCTTCGTCGCCACCGCCCTGACCCAGATGCGCCCCCAGCAGTTCGACCAGCGCCTGGCTGACCAGCGAGGATTTGCCCGAGCCGCTGACACCGGTGACGGTGGTGAACACACCGAGCGGAATGTCCACGTCGAGATCGCGCACGTTGTGGCGGCGGATGCCGCGCAGCTGCAGCCAGCCCTCCGGCGTGCGCGTGGTGTGTGCGATCGAAGCGGCATCATCGTCCAGATAACGACGCGTCGACGACGCTTCGATCTTCGACAGCCCGGCGAGCGGGCCGCTGTAGAGCACCTGCCCGCCGTGCTGGCCGGCAGCCGGCCCGACATCGACGATCCAGTCCGCATGGCGGATCACTTCGATCTCGTGCTCGACGACGAACAGCGAGTTGCCGGCCGCGCGCAACTGGTCGAGCGCGCGCAGCAGCGCCTGGGTGTCGGCCGGATGGAGGCCGGCGGACGGTTCGTCCATGACGTAGACCACGCCGAACAGCTGCGAACGGATCTGCGTGCCCAGACGCAGGCGCTGCAGTTCGCCGGGTGACAGCGTCGGCGTCGCGCGCGCCAATGTCAGATAGCCGAGGCCGAGATCCTGCAGCACCTTGAGTCGCGCGAGCAGATCCTGTGCGATGCGCTGCGCGGCCAGTGCCTGCTCGGGGTGCGCTTTCGCATGCGTTTTCCCGGCCGCAGCCGGCGCCAGCAGGTCGGCGAGTTCGTCGAGCGGACGCTGCGAGAACGCGGCGATGTCCAGACCGGCGAAGGTCACCGACAGCGCCTCGCGCCGCAGCCGCTTGCC
Source organism: Lysobacteraceae bacterium PS02340 (assembly GCA_029959605.1). GTDB lineage: Bacteria > Pseudomonadota > Gammaproteobacteria > Xanthomonadales > Xanthomonadaceae > Luteimonas > Luteimonas flava. Next base: position 44,541 of record JASCOC010000019.1, read on the forward strand.
GTCGCACTCCGGGCACGCGGCGCTGACCAGATACTGCGCGGCGCGCTTCTTCTGCTGCGGGCTCTGGGTATTGGCGAAGGTGTGCAGCACATGCCGGCGCGCACTGGTGAACGTGCCCATGTAGGCCGGTTCGGTCTTGCGCTTGAGTGCGTCCTTGATCTCGTCGAGATCGAAACCGGGATACACCGGCTCCACCGGCTGCTCGTCGGTGAACAGGATCCAGTCGCGGGTCTTCTTCGGCAATTTCGACCACGGCACGTCGACGTCGATGCCGCGCGTGGTCAGGATGTCGCGCTGGTTCTGGCCGTGCCACGCCCCCGGCCACGCGGCGACGGCGCGCTCGCGGATGGTCAGCGAACGGTCGGGGACCATCGAGGCTTCGGTGGCGTCGTAGATGCGGCCCAGGCCATGGCAGGTCGGGCAGGCGCCTGCCGGCGTGTTCGGCGAGAAGCCGTCGGCATAGATGATCGCCTGCCCGCGCGGATAGTCGCCGGCGCGCGAGTACAACATGCGCAGCGAGTTCGAGATCGTCGTCAAGCTGCCCACCGACGAGCGTGCGGTCGGCGTGCCGCGCGCCTGCTGCAACGCGACCGCAGGCGGCAGACCTTCGATCGAATCGACCTGCGGCACGCCGGCCTGGTCGATCAGCCGACGCGCATAGGGCGAAATCGAATCGAGATAGCGCCGCTGCGCCTCGGCGAACAGCGTGCCGAAGGCCAGCGAGGACTTGCCCGAGCCGGACACGCCGGTGAACACCACCAGCGCATCGCGCGGGATGTCGACATCGACGTCCTTGAGATTGTGTTCGCGCGCGCCGCGCACGCGCACGCAGTCGGCGATGGCGTGTGCGACGGGATCGGGAGTCTTGGCAGTCATGGCGACGATTATCCGCGGCGCGCGTTGCGTGACTGTCGTCGATTCCGAATGGGCGCACTGCACAGTGCGCTCACGACGGCGCGCCCACCCTCGCATTTCATCCCCCGGAGCCCACCCCATGGCCAGCAAGACGCCAGCCCCCACCTCGTCCCGCAATCCGCCCGCCAGCGGCAAAGTGCCCGCGCGCGAGGCCACCGATCTGCGCGGCGAAGGCGACGAACTGCAGCAGCAGGCCGGCGGCACGCATCCGCAGCTGACGACGAACCAGGGCATCCCGGTCGCCGACAACCAGAATTCGCTCAAGTCCGGGGGTCCGCGCGGCCCGACGCTGCTGGAGGATTTCATCCTCCGAGAGAAGATCACCCACTTCGATCACGAGCGCATTCCCGAGCGCATCGTGCATGCCCGCGGCACGGCGGCACACGGCACCTTCGAGCTGACGAAGTCGCTGTCGCAGTACACCACCGCGCGCATCCTCACCGAGGTCGGCACGAAGACGCCGGTGTTCACGCGCTTCTCCACAGTGGCCGGTGGCGCCGGTTCGGTCGACACGCCGCGCGACGTGCGCGGTTTTTCGGTGAAGTTCTACACCCAGGAAGGCAACTGGGACCTGGTCGGCAACAACATCCCGGTGTTCTTCATCCAGGACGCGATGAAGTTTCCGGACGTGGTGCACTCGGTGAAGATGGAGCCCGACCGCGGTTTCCCGCAGGCCGCCAGTGCGCACGACACCTTCTGGGACTTCATCTCGCTGACCCCCGAATCGATGCACATGATCATGTGGGCGATGAGCGACCGCACGATCCCGCGCTCGCTGCGCACGATCGAAGGCTTCGGCGTGCATTCCTTCCGTCTGCTCGACGCGGACGGCAACAGCACCTTCGTGAAGTTCCACTGGCGCCCGACGCTGGGCATCCAGTCGACGGTGTGGGACGAGGCATTGAAGCTGCAGGCGGCCGACAACGACTTCCACCGCCGTGATCTGTTCGAGGCGATCCAGGCCGGCGATTTCCCCGCCTGGGATCTCGCGGTGCAGCTGTTCACCGAGGAAGAGGCTGACGCCTTTCCGTTCGACCATCTCGACGCCACCAAGCTGATTCCCGAGGAACTGGTGCCGCTGCAGGTCATCGGCCGCATGACCCTCGACCGCTGGCCGGACAACTTCTTCGCCGAGACCGAACAGGTGGCGTACTGCCCGGCGAACATCGTGCCCGGCATCGACTTCAGCAATGATCCGCTGCTGCAGGGCCGCCTGTTCTCGTATCTCGACACGCAGCTCTCGCGCCTGGGCGGACCGAATTTCCACCAGATTCCGGTCAATGCGCCGAAGTGTCCGTTCGCCAACAACCAGCGCGACGGCCACATGCAGATGCAGGTGCCCAAGGGCCGGGTGAACTACGAGCCGAGTTCGCTGCAGGCCGACAGCCCGCGTGCCTCGCGCGAGGCTGGCTACCGCCATCACGCGACCGTCGATGACGGCGTCAAGGGTCGCGTGCGGCCGGACAGCTTCGCCGACCACTACAGCCAGGCGCGCCTGTTCTTCCGCAGCCAGAGCGCGATCGAGCAGGCGCACATGGCGAGCGCACTGGTGTTCGAACTGTCGAAGGTCGAGACGGCGCACGTGCGCGAGGCCATCGTCGGCCATCTGCGTCATGTCGATCCGACGCTCGCCCAGCGCGTGGCCGACGGCCTCGGCATGGATGCGCTGCCGCCGGCCCCCGAAGCGCGCGTGCAGCCGCAGGACATGGCGGTCTCGCCCGCGCTGCGCATCATCGATCGCATGCGCGACACGCTGCAGGGCCGCTGCGTCGGCATCCTGGTCCACGACGGCTCGGATGCCGCCACGGTCAAGGCGCTGCGCAAAGCCGCTGAAGGTGCAGGCGCGATGGTCAAGATCGTCGCGCCCAAGCTCGGCGGCGCCAAGCTCTCCGACGGTAAGCGTCTGCCGGCCGATGGTCAGCTCGCGGGCACGCCATCGACGGTGTTCGATGCCGTCGCACTGGTGCTCTCGGCCGAAGCCGGCAAGCAGCTGTCGCGCGAAGCCGCCGCGGTCGACTGGGCACGCGATGCATTCGGACATCTGAAGGCGATTGCCGCCGATGCCGGCGCGCAGGCCGTGCTCAAGGCCGGTGGCATCGCCAAGGATGCAGGCGTGCTCGACGCGGCGGACACCAAAGGCTTCATCACGCAGGCGAAGACGCGTCAGTGGGATCGCGAGAAGAAGGTGCGCATGCTGGCCTGAGCGGGCGTGTCGGGCGGGGCGTCGCCGAGCGGCGCGCCCCAACTACTCGATACGAGACACAAAAAAGGGTGCCTTGCGGCACCCTTCTTCGTTGGAGACCGGTGGTCGTGCGATCAGGCGGCCGCAGCGCCCGTCACCAGTGCGGGTCCGGTCGCAGCCGCGACTGCCTCGGGCGTCGGCGCCGTCGGCGGATCGACAGGCTCGTAACTGCCGTCCGCATTGCGGACCCGCAGGATGCAGCCGCGTTCGATCACGCCGCGGACCACCTCGTCGCGCAGCGCGGTGGCGCGACTCAGATACGTCGCCAGTGTCTGGCCCTGCGTGTCGGTGAGCACCCAGAAGCGCAGACCCATGTCGTATTGCAGCGTGTAGGTACTCATCCGTGTCTCCGCGATCATCATCAGCGTCGATCTTCGGATGCACGGGATCGATCGGGCGTGAATCCGCCGGGGTCATCTGCGATCGAATGCGCACGCCACATGCGATTGCGCAGGTCGTTCATCGAAACGCCCGGCGTCGCGATGCGTCAGTGCGCGGGTGCCGCGCGCCTGCGTCGTGACGTCAGCACCTGGCCGACGATCGCGGTCAGCAGAATGAAGGCGTTGGTAACGATGAAGACCCGGTCGTCGACCAGTGCGCTGTAGGTCACGAAGCCGACGGAGGCGGTGATCTGGCCGACGAACAACCAGTGGGACACGCCTTGCGCGCTGCCATCACGGAGCTGCGTCGCGATCTGACGGATCAGCGTCGCCAGCAGCACCGCGGAGGCGGCCCAGCCGATGACCTCAGGCGGCATGGGCATCCGGCGCGGCGCCGAAGTCGACCGCAGCTGCTTCGAGCACCGGTGCGGCGAGCAGACGCGTGCGCGCCTCCAGCGCGAGCAGATAATCGGCAAATCCGCCCTGCGCGCGCGCGACGCGCCGTGCGCTGGTGATTACGACGGGTGTCGCACGCCGGGCGATGTGCGCGCCAGCGCGATGCAGCGCATCGACCATGGCCACATCCTCGTGCGCGGACAGGGGCGGAAATCCGCCGCAGCGCAGATATATCGCTGCACTGAAGCCCATGTTCGCGCCGTGCACGTGCGGATGGCCGTCGCGCTGTTCTTCGGCAGTGCCGAAATGCATGCGCACGGTGTCGTCGTAGTCGAGCCAGTCGTCGACGGTGACGATGCCGCAGAACGCATCGGCGGCGCAGGCGAGTTGGCAGGCCAGCCAGTCGCGCGGCACGCGCGAATCGGCGTCGGTACACGCCACCCAGCGCGCGCCCAGACCGATCACGAACGCCGCGCCGGCCGCGCGGGCGAGGCCGACATTGCCGTCGTGCACGATGACACTGCGCACGCCGCACGCGGCGACGATCGCGGCCGTGCGATCACTGCAACGGTCCAGTGCCACGACGATGACCACCTCCTCGCCGCCGAGCGCGTCACTGTCTGCGGCGATCTGCACCGACGCCAGGCACGCGGCGATGCAGGCCTCTTCGTTGTGCGCGGGAATGACGACGCCGATCATCGCAGGCCCGCCCGTTGCGCCACCGAGGCGGCGTTCAACGCCCAGCCGTCGAGTCGCACATCGGCGTCGCCATAGCCGAACACGCGTTGCATGCCGAGTTCGCGGCGCAGCAGGCGATGCACGTCGCGACCCGACTGCGGTGCCTGCGCAAATGGCGCGAGCCAGTGGCAGGCGACCAGCACGCCATCGCCGCGCAGGCTGGACTTCAGCTGGTACGCCATACGGGTCAGCGTGTCTGCATCGAGGTAGTAGCCCACCTCGCTGAAGACGATCAGATCGAACAGGCCATCGGGCCAGGTGTCGGGATGCCGCGCCTGGCGCACGTCGACGTGCGCGTGCGATTGCGTCCGCTCGGTGGCGAGCGCGACGGCGCGCGCGCTGAGATCGGTGGCGATCAGGCTGTCGCAGCGCGTCGCGAGGTCGGCCGTGAGTTCACCGTTCGAGCAGCCGATTTCCCAGACGCGACCGAAGTGCTGCGCCGGCAGACTCGCGAGCAGCAGCGCGCGCTTGCGCGCCTCGTACCAGCGTTCGCGATAGCCGAAGGGATCGTCCTGCGCGTAAATCGCGTCGAAGTATTCGCTGGGCGTCGCGGCGCTCATGGCAGCACGACTTCGAAGTCGCGATCGAAACGTTCGAGCACATGTGGCGGCAGGATCGGCGCCGGCATGCCGGGCGCATCGTCCTGCAGCTGCGACGCGAAGCACGCGAGCGCCGCGGCCTTGGCGCGGCGGGCAGCCGCGGTCAGCACGAGACGCTGCGCGCCCGGCAATGGCGATGCCGGCGCATCCGGCGACAGCCAATGCCAGGCCCAGACCGGAAACTGTGCGACCTCCGCGCCGCAGTGCGCGGCGGCACGTTCGACCGCGCGCGCCGTGGCTTCGTGATCGGGATGCGCGTCGCCGCGCCAGGTCGTCAGCACGCGGTCGCCCCGGTGCAGCAGCGGCGCCAGCGCCGAGACGAGCGCTTCCTCGCGTTCGGTCACGCGGCCGTCGCCGATGTCGAGCGTATCGATCGCGTCGGCGTCGACGCCGAGCAGGGCCAGGGCGCGTTCGAGTTCCCGCCGCCGCACTGCGCGCAGATGCGCCGGCGGCCAAGCAGGTGTGTCGGGATAACAGGCCTCGCCATCGGTGACCGAAACCACGCGCACCGGCAGGCCGATCGCGCGCGCGGTGGCGATCAATCCGCCACAGCCCAGCGCTTCGTCATCGGGATGCGGCGACACGACGACCAGTCGTGCGACACCGTCGAGCCAGTCCTGTGCGCTGATGGAGGGCAATGCAGCCAGCCAGCGCGAGCGCCGCCATGCGGATTCCGCGATGCCTGCACCTGCGATCCGTGGTGCGTCCTCGACCGCCTCCATGCTCACAGCTGCCATGTGACATCCCGCGCCTGCGCGGCGGCGCCGAGTTCCGCCCAGTCGCGCTCGGCATGACTCTGGCGCAGGAAGGTCGTCAGGTCCGCGCAGCGCAGCGCATGCGCGCCGTCTTCGCACAGCGGGCCGGGACCCAGCGCGCGTCCCACGCGGTCGATGACCTCGGTCGCCGCACGTTCCACCACGCTGCGCACGCGGGTGATCGCGGTGGCGTGCGGTGCATCGGGATCGTGATCGATGGCGGCCGCGGTTTCGCGCAGCAGACTGGCGGCTGCGGACAGCGCCATGTCGATCGCGCCGAGGTGGGCCATCGCGTGCGGATTGTGCGCAGCGCGCGGATGGCGACGCAGCGTCTCGGCGATCGCGGTCGCGGCACCGAACCAGCACGCGGCTATGCCGCCACCGCCATGCCAGAAACCGGGCCGCGCCAGATAGTCGCCTGCCGCGCCGATCTGCACCGCGGCGACGTCGCGGAACTGCAGGCGTCCGCTTTCGACGCGCGACATGCCGACCGCCTGCCAGTGTCCTGGCAGCACGTCGACCCCCGGCGCACCGCGCATCACCTGCACCAGCACGCGCGCCTCGCCGATGTGCGCGGTGACCAGCGCCGCATCGACCAGATCCGCGCCGGAGCACCACGCCTTGACGCCGTTCAAGGTGCCGATCCCGTCCACGCCCGGGGTGAATTCGAGACGCGCGTCCGGTGGCTCGGCAGCCCAGACCGCATGCAGCAGCGCGCCGTCGAGCGCGCGTTCCGGCGCGCCGAGTTCGCTGAGAATCGCCAGCGCGTCGTAATGCGCTTCGAGCACCTTGATGCCGCAGACGTCTTCGGCGGCGATGTCCGACAGCTGGCGCCAGCGCGTCAACGTGTCGCCATGGCCGGGCAGCGGCAGCGTGGAATGACGCGCCATCGCGTCGCGGACGAATGCGGGCAGTGCAGGCGCGCACGCAGTCGACGCCGCGCTCGGCGGCGGTGGAGAGGCAGGAGACACGGAAGATCCAGAAGAGGTCTTGCCGCCACGGTGCGCCGGCCGAGGTGACAGCCGCGCGAGTCGGTCGCGTTCATGGCGTCGTGCGCGCAATGTGCGCGAACGCACACAGCGCGCGTCACCTACCGCGGGTGTCCGCGCGATCGCGAGCCGTCAGCTCAGCGCTGGACGCGTACGCCGCGCAAGGTCGGCGCGCCGTCGACGACATCGGTCCACACGACGTAGGCCTGTCCACCGACCGCCTGCAGCTGCGGGAAGCCGGTGCCGCGACCGCGGCCCTGCGGACGCGCGACTTCGATGCGCTCGTACTCGGTCGCCAGATCCGGGCTGCGGCGCGACAGCCACAACGACTGCGCCCCAACGGCGTCCTCGCGCAGCCACAGTGCCCACGCCTGCTGGCCGTCGAGTGCGACGGCAACGCGGCCCTGCACCGCCGCATCGCTGTCGAGCACGACCGGCGCCGCGAACGTCGTGCCGGCATCGTCGCTGCGCGCGATCTGCACCTGCGGTGTGCCGGTCTGCGCGCTGTACCAGCCCACGACCACGCCGGTGTCCACCGCTGCCACGTCCGGGCCGTTGACCGGACAGGCCGGCATCACCCAGTTGTCGGCGTGCACGGCCGTCGGCGTCGTCCAGGCGTCGCCCTCGCGACGCGTGACCATGATGTCGCGCACTTCGCCGTCGCTGCGTCCGCGATAGACCAGCAGCGGTCCCTGCGCGGTGACCGCCGCGGCGGTCTGGCAGCAGTCGCAGACGCTGGCGTCGATTTCCACCTCGCCGGTCTTGCGCAGCGCCGCGTCGAAGTTCGCGGCGCGCAGCGTCATCGGCCGGCCCTCGCCGGGCGAGGCATGCCCTTCCGGCGAGTCGCGGCCCTCGTGGCTCGCGCCGACGGTGTTGCGACCATCGAGCCAGGCGATGCCGATGCCGTCGCCCTGCGGCCACATCGACACGAAGCCGTGTTCGGTCTGGGTGCCGTCGTCGTGCGGCACGGTGTAGGCGCCCCAGTTCGCGCCGCCGTCGCGCGAACGCACCAGCGCGATGTCGTAGGCATACGGCGCCTCGCCGTTCTTCTGCAGCCAGTGCGCCCACAGCGCGCCATCGGCGGTGGCCTGCACGTGCGGCGTGTCGGCCCAGTTGACGAACATGCGGTTGCCGATCGCGATCGTCGTCGGCGCATTGCGCCAGCGCTGCTGCGCGGGATCGAAGCGCGAGAACTGGAACACGTGGCGGCGGCCTTCGCGCGAATTCACCCAGCTCAGCATCAGCACGCCGTCGGGTCCGGCGACGAGATCGGGCGACGCGGACCCGGCGCCGGTCTCCGGCAAGGCCCAGTCGACGACCTCGCTGGGCGCGGTGACATCGGTGGTCGCCGTGCGCGCGGTCGCCTGCTCGGGCGCATCGCTGCCACAGGCCGCGAGCAGCAGCGAAGCGGTCAGCGCAGCGAGCGTGGTGCGCAGGGTCGAGGGGCGTGCGGGGCGATCGAAAGCAGACATGCACCAGGCTCCACGTGAGCGTCGGATTCAGTGCGCAAGGGTACCCTCCCACGCATGTACGCGCGTCCACACACCCGCCCATGAGCGTCATCGTCGCCCGCTACGCGGACCCGATCGAGGCGCAGATCGCCTGCGGTCTGCTGCAGGCCGAGGGCATCGACGTGCATCTGGGCGACGCGAACATGGCGCTGGCGAACTGGGAATGGCGGCTGGCGATCGGCGGCGTGAAGCTGCACGTGCGCGACGACCAGTTCGAACAGGCGCAGGACCTCATCCGGCGCCTTGACGCCGGCGAATTCCAGCTCGGCGCCGAAGACGATCCCGAAGCGGACGCACCGCTGCCGGTCACGCGCGAGAGCGGTTCCAGTCGCCTGGCGTGGATCGCGCTGATGCTGTTCCAGATTCCGTTGCCCTGGCGCCGTCGCCGCGACTGAGTCGCACGCTGACTGGACCCGCTTGTCAACGGGTACCGCCGACAGGACCGGGTTGCCACAATCGCCGCGCGGCGCTGCTGCCGCGACCCGATGTGGAACCGATGTCCAAGCCTGATGCCGCCCTCGCCCGTCGAATCGCCGACACCATCGCCGCCGAGATCGGCGCCCAGCCCGCGCAGGCGATCGCCGCGATCGCGCTGCTCGACGAAGGCGCAACCGTGCCGTTCATCGCGCGCTACCGCAAGGAAGTCACCGGCGGACTGGACGACACCCAGCTGCGCGATCTCGAAGTGCGCCTGTCCTACCTGCGCGAACTCGAAGACCGCCGCGCGGCGATCCTCTCCAGCATCGACGAACAGGGCAAGTTGACGCCGGAACTGCGCGCCGACATCGAAGCCGCCGACAGCAAGGCGCGCCTCGAAGATCTGTATCTCCCCTACAAGCAGAAGCGCCGCACGCGCGCGCAGATCGCCCGCGAGGCTGGACTGGAGCCGCTGGCCGACGGCCTGCTGGCCGATCCCACATTGGTGCCCGAGACCTTCGCTGCCGGCTTCGTCGATGCCGACAAGGGCGTCGCCGATGCCAAGGCCGCGCTCGAAGGCGCACGCGCGATCCTGATGGAGCGCTGGGGCGAGGACGCGACGCTGCTCGGCGAGCTGCGCACCTGGCTCGAAGCCAACGGCGTGATCCGCGCCAGGGTCAGCCCCGGCAAGGAAAGCGCGGGCGAGAAGTTCCGCGATTACTTCGACCACGCCGAAGCGCTGGCGAAGATTCCCTCGCACCGCCTGCTCGCGCTGTTCCGCGGCCGGCGTGAAGAGTTCCTGACCCTCGAACTCGAACCCGGTAACGATCCCGAGCAGGGCAACGCCTACGCCGAAGGCCGTATCGCGCGCCACGCCGGCATCGCCGCGCAGTCGCGCGCCGCCGATGCCTGGCTGCTCAATGCCTGCCGCCTCGCATGGCGCGCGAAGATTCATCTGCATCTGATGATCGATCTGTTCGGCAAGGCGCGCGAGAAGGCCGAAGCCGAGGCGATCAACGTGTTCGGCGACAACCTGAAAGATCTGCTGCTGGCTGCGCCTGCCGGCCCGAAGACCGTGCTCGGTCTTGATCCGGGCATCCGAACAGGCTGCAAGATCGCGGTGGTCGATGCGACCGGCAAGCTGGTCGCAACCGACACGATCTATCCGCACGAACCGCGCAAGCAGTGGGACCAGTCGGTGCACACGCTGCGCAAGCTGTGCGCCGAACATGGCGTGCAGCTGATCGCGATCGGCAACGGCACGGCCTCGCGCGAGACCGATCGTCTCGCCGCCGAGGTCATCAAGCTCGCGCCGGAGCTCAAGCTGCAGAAGATCGTGGTCAGCGAAGCCGGCGCGTCGGTGTATTCGGCGTCGGAAACCGCGGCCAAGGAATTTCCGAACCTCGACGTGTCGATCCGCGGCGCGGTGTCGATCGCGCGGCGCCTGCAGGATCCGCTGGCGGAACTGGTCAAGATCGAACCGAAAGCGATCGGCGTCGGCCAGTACCAGCACGATGTCGACCAGTACCGTCTGGCGCGTGCATTGGATGCGCGGGTCGAGGACTGCGTCAACGCGGTCGGCGTGCACGTCAACACCGCGTCCGGCGCCCTGCTCGCGCGCGTCGCCGGCCTGTCGAGCGGCGTCGCCGAGAACATCGTCCTGCATCGCGATGCGAACGGACCGTTCAAGCGCCGCAAGGATCTGTTGAAGGTGCCGCGCCTGGGCGAGAAGACCTTCGAGCAGTGCGCGGGCTTCCTGCGCATCGCCGACGGCGACGAGCCGCTGGATGCCTCGTCCGTGCACCCGGAAGCTTATCCGGTCGTCGAGCGCATCGCCGGCAGCAGCGGCCGCGACGTGAAGCAGATCATCGGCGATGGCGCGTTCGTGCGCGGACTCAAGGCCGAACAGTTCACCGACGAGAAGTTCGGTGTGCCGACGGTGCGCGACATCCTGAAGGAACTCGAGAAGCCGGGCCGCGATCCGCGCCCGGAGTTCAAGGCCGCGGTGTTCGCCGAGGGTGTCGAGGACATCAAGGATCTGCAGGTCGGCATGATCCTCGAAGGCGTGGTCAGCAATGTCGCCGCGTTCGGCGCGTTCGTCGACATCGGCGTGCACCAGGACGGCCTCGTGCACATCTCGGCGCTGTCGGACACCTTCGTCAAGGACCCGCGCGACGTGGTCAAGGCCGGCGACATCGTCAAGGTGAAGGTGCTGGAGGTCGATGTGCTGCGCAAGCGCATCGCGCTGACGCGTCGACTCGATGATGTGCCCGGCGAGAAGCCGGCGCGTGAGTCGCGCGAAGATCGCACTGCATCGCGCGGTCCCGGCGGTCCGCGTGGCGGACGCCCTGCAGGCAAGCCGCAGACCGCGGCCGCACCGGGCAACAACGCACTGGCCGACGCGTTCGCCCGCGCACGCGGGCGCTGATTCGGCACGCGGCGTCCCGGCCAGGGCCACGCCCCGGCCCCCCGCGCGGGGGCTTCGCCGGTGCGAA
>JASCOC010000001.1 GCA_029959605.1 Lysobacteraceae bacterium PS02340
GGGGGGGCCTGGGGGGGGCTGGGTGGGCCGGCGGGGGGAAAACCCCGCCCCCCGGGCGGGGCGGGGCGCGCGGTGCCGACGCGGCGCGTCGGCGGATGGATCGATCAGACGGCGTCGGTCCGTTTGGAACCCGCCGCCAGACCCGACTTGAGGCTGGCCTCGACGAATTCGTCGAGATCGCCGTCGAGCACCTTCTGCGTGTCGCTGCGCTCCACGCCGGTGCGCAGATCCTTGATCCGGCTCTGGTCGAGCACGTAATTGCGGATCTGGCTGCCCCAGCCGATGTCGGACTTGGTGGCTTCCAGCGCGTCCTTCTCGACGTTGCGCTTCTGCACTTCCAGCTCGTAGAGCTTGGCGGCCAGCATCTTCATCGCGGTGTCGCGGTTCTGGTGCTGGCTGCGGCCGGTCTGGCAGGCGACGACGGTGTTGGTCGGAATGTGCGTGATGCGCACCGCCGATTCGGTCTTGTTGACGTGCTGGCCACCGGCGCCGGAGGAGCGGTACACGTCGGTGCGCAGGTCGGCCGGGTTGATGTCGATCTCGATGTTGTCATCGACTTCCGGGGACACGAACACCGAGGTGAAGCTCGTATGCCGGCGGTTGTCGGAGTCGAACGGCGACTTGCGCACCAGGCGGTGCACGCCGATCTCGGTCTTCAGCCAGCCGTAGGCGAACTCGCCCTCGACGCGCACGGTCGCCGACTTGATGCCCGCGACTTCGCCGCCGGACACTTCCATCAGCTCGGTCTTCCAGCCACGGGCTTCGGCCCAGCGCAGATACATGCGCAGCATCATCTCGGCCCAGTCCTGGGCCTCGGTGCCGCCGGCGCCGGCCTGGATGTCGACGAAGCAGTTCGCCGAATCGAGTTCGCCGGAGAACATGCGCTGGAATTCCAGCTTGTCGACCTCGGCCGCGAACCCCTCGACGTCGTCGACGACCGCCTGCGCGGTGTCCTCGTCCTGTTCGGATTCGGCCAGTTCCAGCAGCTCGTTCGCGCCTTCCAGACCTTCGGTCAGATTGCGGATGCCGTTGACGGTCTTGTCGAGCGTCGAACGCTCACGTCCTAGCGCCTGTGCGCGCTCGGGATCGTTCCAGATGGTCGGGTCTTCGAGCTCGCGCTCGACTTCCTCTAGACGCTCGCGACGGGCGTCGTAGTCAAAGAAACCCCCTGAGCGCATCCAGCCGACCGCGAAGGTCGACGATGCGCTGGCGAACGGGATTGAGTTCAAGCATGGCCGATGACGTCCGGGGAAACCCGCGATTCTAGCAAGTCCGCCCCGCCGCGTCCCCGCGGGCGGCACCCCGACCACCCGCTTTGCCGCTAGAATTCCGCTTGCCATTGGGGGCACTGGCGAGGGGATCGACCGGAATGACGATGCGCGACGCGCGCGGCTGGCTGCTGGCCGGCGCGATGACGATGTTCGGGTGCACGCCTGCAGTGGCGGCGGCGCCCGATGCCGAGCCCGGTCACCCGCTGGCGGCACAGGTCGAGCGCTGTTTCGAGCTCCGCGAGAGTCGCCCGGCCGAAGCCATCGCGATCGCCCACGCCGCGTTGTCGGGCACGGATCTCCCAGTGCCCGAAGAGATCAAACTGCAGACCTGTCTGGCGCGCGCGTCCGCGCTGACCGGCGATGCACTGACCGCGATCGATGCGGTGGACCGCGTCGAAAGCCTGCTCACCGCATCACCGCAATCGCCCGAGTTCGCGCTGCGGGCGCTGTCCAATGCCGGCGCGGCGCTCCAACTGGCGGGCGACGTGCCGCGCGCACTGGCGCTGTACACGCGCGCGTTCGAGGCCGCCGAGGCCGGCGATTCCGACATCGCCCAGATCAAGATGCTCAACAACGTGGGCAACATTCACAGCGAAGAGCTGGAAGCGTTCGACGACGCGGTCCGGATCTTCGCGCGGGCGCAGGCGATCGCCGACAAGGCCGGCCTGTCGGAGCCGATCCTGAGCTACAACCAGGGCCTGAACCATCTGCGCGCCGGACGTACGGCCGATGCGCGCGATGCATTCGCCGTGGCGCTGCCGCAGGCGGAGGCGATCGCGTTGGGTGTGGTCGAGCAGCGTGCACGCGCCGAACTGGCCGCGCTGGATGCCACCGGCATCGAGGCGTTGCCGGCGCTGGTGCGCATCGCCGATGCGCAGCGCAGCGACGATCCGTCGGGCGCTGCGATCACCCTGATGCGCATGTCGCGCCTGGCGCTCGACGCCGGCCAGGCCGCGCAGGCACTGACGCATGCGCGCGACGCCGTCGGAATCGCGCGCGGCGGGGCGTTCCGCATCGAGTATCGCGACGCGATGCGCGCCGAAGTCGCCGCGCTGCGGGCGCTCGGACAATACGAGGCCGCGCTCGACGTGCAGCAGACGCTGCGCGATGTCGAAGTGCGCGCGCTGCGCAGCCAGAACCTCGGCACGCTCGCCGGACTGCAGGCGCGGCTCGAAGACCGTCACAGTGCGAGCGAGCTCGCGCGGTTGCACGAACAGCGCCGCGTCGATGCGCTGACACAGCAGCACGCCCGCAAGCTGCGCAGCGCGGCGATCGCCGGGCTCGGGATCCTCGTCGTGCTGATGCTGGCCTTCGCCTGGTACCAGCGCCGGGTGAACCGTCGCCTGTATCGCCTGAGTTCGGTCGACAGCCTCACCCGGCTGCTCAACCGCGGCGCCGCCACGCATGCACTGCGCAACATGTCGAACGCCGCCGGCGGCACTGCGCGGCAGGTCGTGTTCCTGCTCGACGTCGACTACTTCAAGCACAGCAACGACCAGCACGGCCACAGCACCGGCGATGCGATCCTCGCCGAGATCGCGGCGCGGCTCGGCACCTGCTGTCGACCGGGCGACCTGGTCGCGCGTTGGGGCGGCGAGGAATTCCTGGTCGCCTGCCCGGCCCTCGATCTGCGCGGCGCCAGCGATGTCGCCGAACGCCTGCGCGCAGTGGTCGCGAACACGCCCTTCGCCTTCGACGGCGGCCAGGCCGCGCTGTCGGTATCGATCGGATTCGCGTGCTGGCCGACGGCGGCCGTCGCCGGCGTCGCCAGAAAGGAGCGTTGGCGCGAGGCGGTAGATCTCGCCGACCGCGCGCTCTATGCATCCAAGCGTGGCGGACGCGACGCGTGGACGGGACTGTGGTGCGATGGCGACGTGCTGGACGTCAAAGCGGTGCTGCGCGATCCGGAAGGCGCGATCGCCGCCGGTGACATCACCGCGGTCAGCAGCCGCACACCGATCCAGTGGCGCAGCAGCGAGCCGGACAGCGCCGCGCCCGGCTGGCAGCCCCGCGGCACCGCCGCGGACGGCGGACGCGAGCCACCGGCGCCGCGCTGAGCGGCACCGGTGGCGAGCCTTCAGCGACGCTCGAGCGAGATGCGGTAGTCGCCGCCGGTGTCGCCGTCGATCGACGAGGCTTCGACGACATAGGTGCCCGACTCGAGCCGCTGCGCGATGCGCGCGTTGAGCGCACCGCCGCCGTCGTCGTCGGTCGCCACTTCCTGGCCGTCGCGGCTCAGACGCAGATAGCTGTCGACGTCGTCGGAGTTCATCGCGATCGCGTACTCACCGGCACTGCGGATGTTGATCGTCCAGCGGTCGGTCATGCCGGGCAGCAACGTGGCCTCGGTCGGTCGACCCGCCGCCAGCGTGCCGCCACCGACATTGTCCGGCGCCTCGCTCGCGGCGAATGCCAGCGTATACAGGCCGGCGCCGGCCGACGCCGCATCGGCGCGCAGCGTGTAGGTGCCGGGCTCCAGCAGCATCGAGATGCGCGAATTGAGCCCGTCGCCGCCGTCGTCGTCGGTCTTCTCCACGCCGTTGCCGGCCAGATGCATCAACGGATCGATCTCGTCGCTGCGCATGTCGATGCGCACGACGCGGCGCGCCGGCAACGAGAACGTGTAGGCATGCGCGGTGCCTTCGTACAGACCGGTCACGGTGCTGCCGACGGCCAGTTCGCCACCTTCGCGCAGGCCGCCTTCCGGCAGCGGACGCGCGGCGACGCGGATCTGGTACATGCCGTTGATGCGCTCGCTGCCGTAGCCTTCGGCCGTCAGCGTGTAGGTGCCCGGCGCGAGACGTGCGCTGATGCGCGCATTGCTGCCGTCGCCGCCGTCGTCGTTGCTCAGCGCCACGCCCGGGCCGTCGAGCTTGAGCACGGAATCGAAATCGTCGGACATCATGTCGATCGTGTAGAAGCCGGCCTCGTCGATCCGCAGCGGCAGCTGGCGCTTGGCATCGGTCCAGTCGCTGATCGCCGCGCCCACGCGCAGGGTCTCGCCGTTGTAGGCCTCGATCGCCGACGCCTGCAGCGTGAACGGACCATATGCGCTGGCGTCGGCGCCGCTCACGGCGATCGTGTAGCTGCCGGCGCGTTTGGCGCGCACGACCAGCGAGGGGGACTCGTTGTTCGGGTTCGAGCTCGCGACCAGATCGCCGCCGTGGAACGCGGTGAGCTTGCCGCGCAATGCGCCTTCGAGCTTGAACGACGCCACCTGCCCTTCGCGCAGGTCGACGCGGTAGAGCTGGCTGCGCGAGCCGTCCTGGTGGTTGAGGCTGGACCGGCTGGTGATCTCGCCCCGGCGCTCGGCGCCCAGGGTCACGGATTCGGCGGCATCACCCGGCGCGGCATGCACGACGAGGGGCGATGCGAGGGCCAGCGCAACGGCGAGGGCCAGCGTGTGGACAGTCTTCAAGAACGTCTCCCTGTACAGAAGTGGGCGGCGTTGCGGGGGCAACGGCCGCGGGCTTGCCGCATGCGCGGCGGCCCATTCTGCACCCGCATTCACGATTCCGCACGTGACGGACCGATCGCGTCAGACGGCGCCGAGCGGTTCGCGATGTTCGACGACCAGCTGCACCGCATCGCCGCCGCGGTAATCGTCGGGTGCGAGCCGGTAGACGATCCGCTCGCGCGCGGACGGCGCGATCTCGCGCCAGCCGCCGAAATGGATTGCCGACAGCGGTTTCGAGTGTCCGTCCAGGCGCAGCGTCAGCTTCAGATGCCGAGTCCCCACGACGCGCCAGTCCACGACGGCGAACTCCCCGTCGAACTGCGGTTCGGGAAAGCCCTGCCCCCACGGCCCGGCATCGCGCAGATGCGCGGCATGGACGATGTCGAACTCCTCGCCGCGCAAGGCGCCGTCGGTGAGGATCTCGGCGCGCAGCAATGCCGGGTCGAGCATCTGTTCGACCGTCGCGCGGAACGCTTCGGTGAACGCGTCGAGGCGGTCGCGCTGCAGCGTGAGTCCAGCCGCCATCGCATGCCCGCCGAAGCGTTCGATGAGGCCCGGATGCGCGACGTCGACCGCCGCGAGCACGTCGCGGATGTGCAGCCCCGGGATCGAGCGCGCTGAACCGCGCAGCTGGTCGCTGTCGGGTTCCGCGGGCGCGAAGGCGATCACTGGTCGATGCAGCGCGTCCTTCATCTTCGACGCGACCAGACCGACGACACCCGGATGCCAGTCGGCGTCGAACAGGCACACACCCGCGCTGGCCGGATCGACCGGCGGCTGCCCGGCGACGGCGGCTTCGGCGTCGTCGAGCATCGACTGCTGCACTGCGCGGCGCTCGGCATTGATCTGGTGCAGCGTGTCGGCGAGATCGCGCGCATGCGCGCCGTCGTCGCTGAGCAGGCATTCGATGCCGATCGCCATGTCTTCGAGCCGGCCGGCGGCATTGATCCGCGGGCCGACCGCGAACCCGATGTCGGCCGCGGTCAGGCGCGCGGCATCGCGACCGGCGACCTCGATCAAGGCATTGAGCCCGGCGCAGCCGCGGCGTGCGCGCAGGCGGCGCAGGCCCGCCGACACGAGCGCGCGGTTGTTCGCGTCCAACGGCACCAGATCGGCGACGGTGCCCACCGCGACGAGATCGAGCAGGCTGCCCAGATCCGCCTCCGCGGCGCCCGCATCGCCCTGCCCGCGCAGCCGCGCGCGCAGCGCCATCAGCACGTAGAAGATCACGCCGACACCGGCCAGCATCTTGCTCGGGAAGGTGTCGCCCGGCAGGTTCGGATTGACGATCGCGTCAGCCGGCGGGAGTCCGGTGCCCGGCAGATGATGATCGGTCACCAGCACGCGCCAGCCGAGCGCTTTCGCCGCGGCGATGCCGGCATGGCAGGCGATGCCGTGATCGACGGTGACCAGCAGCGACGGCGCGAGTGGCGCCAGTGAGTCGACCAGCGCCGGCGACAGGCCGTAGCCGTGGGTGATGCGATTGGGCACCGCGTGCACGATGTCACGCGCGCCGAGCATGCGCAGCCCGCGCACCGCGACCGCGCACGCCGTCGCACCGTCGCAGTCGAAATCGCCGACGACAAGGATGCGCTCGCCTTTGCGGATGGCGTCGGCGAGCAATTCCGTCGCGGCGTCGATGTTCGACAGCGCATCGGGCGGCAGCAGGCCGGCGAGTTTGGGCTGCGCGGCATCGAGATCATGCGCGCCGCGCGCGGCATAGACGCGCCGCAGCAGCGACGGCACGGTCGACGGCCAGTCTTCGCCGACCGCGGCCTCGCGGCGGCGGATCGTCGGTGCCTGCGCGCTCAAGACGTCGCCGCCGGCGATGCGACCCGCGGACGACGCCAGACGCGCAAACGATGCCAGCGGCGCAGCGTCAGCACATGGCCGTCTTCATCGTCGATCGTCAGTGTGCGCAACTGGCCGCGCCCCAGCGCGGCGAGCGCCGGCTGCAACCAGTCCGTCTGCAGGCGGCGCAGATCGCGTTCGCCGACCAGATCGAACAGCGCCGCCTCAGACGGTTCCGGGAACGTCTGCGGCAAGGACGCGACCGTGGTCGCGCTCGCGGCGAGTGCGTGCAGCGTGGGATCGTCGGTGTGGACCTGCGCATGTGCGCTGCGCGTGTGCACGCGCGCATCGGGCAACGGCCCGCCGCCCCAGAACCACAAGGCATTGACCGGCGTCCTCCCGGCCGCGACGCGGCGCGCATTCCAGGGATGGTTGTGCAGGATGATCTGCGCTTCCGTTGCGAGCGCACGCCAGCGACGCGCGGGAGCGCTGTCGTCGTCGTGATCGGCGAGATCGGTGCCCAGCGCTTCCGACGGATCCAGAAACTCTGGCAGCGGACTCGCGCGCGGCACACTTAGATACCAGCGCGCCGGATCGGGCGCGTCGAGCGCGAAGCCGGCATCGCCGAACACCGGCTGCAGCGCCGGCAGCAATGCATCGCAGTCTTCGCGGGTCAGGCCCAGCGTGTCGCCATGCGCCATCAGACGCACACCGTTGATGTCGGGACGCAACCACGCGGGATCGGCGCGCAGCCACGCGCTGCCGGACGCGTCGGCATCGCCGACGTCGACCTGCCGCGACAGGGCCGCGAGCGGCCACGTGCCGCCCGGCAGTTCGATGTGCCGGGCCAGTTGCGCACGCCGGCCGGACGCCAGCGACGCGACGTCCGCGCGTCCCAGCGCCCGCGACACATCCTGCTGCCAGCGCTGCGCGCCGAAGCGTGCGGCTGCGGGCAACAGGAAGGTGGCTGACGTCATCGGCTCAGCCGAGATACTCGACGCTGATGATGTCGTATTCGCGCGAGCCGCCGGGCGCATCGATACTGACGCTGTCGCCCTCGTGCTTGCCGATCATCGCGCGGGCGACCGGCGAGGAGATCGCGATCAGGCCCTTCTTGATATCGGCTTCGAGGTCGCCGACGATCTGGTAGCGCTTCTCTTCGTCGGTCTCGGTATCGGCGATGACGACGGTCGCGCCGAACACCACCTTGTCACCGGCGTTGAGCTTGGCCACGTCGATCAGATCCGCATGCGACAGCTCGCCTTCGAGCTGCTTGATGCGACCTTCGATGAAGCTCTGCTGCTCGCGCGCGGCGTGGTACTCGGCATTCTCCTTGAGATCGCCGTGTGCACGCGCTTCGGAGATCGCCTCGATCACCGCCGGTCGCTTGACCGACTTCAGTTCTTCGAGCTCTTCGCGCAGGCGCTGGGCGCCGCGCAGGGTCATGGGTGCGCGCATGGGCGTGCCTCCGTCAGTTCGTTGAAGTGGCTGCCGCGCTGCCCTCGAGGCGCGCGTGCAGTTCCTGCAGCGCCCAGACCGGGCCGCTGCCGCGGAATTCCAGAGAATGCAGCAGGGCCTTGGCGCCGGCAACGGTGGTCGAATACGTCACCCGGTGCTGCAGGGCCTCGCGACGGATCGAGAACGAGTCGGAGATCGCCTGCTTGCCCTCGGTCGTGTTGACGATGTACGCGATCTCGCCGTTCTTGATCAGATCGACGACGTGCGGACGGCCTTCGACGACCTTGTTGATCTGTTCGCAGGCGATGTCGTGTTCGCGCAGCCATTTGGCGGTGCCGGCGGTCGCAACGATTGTATAGCCGCGCGCGATGATGTCGCGGGCGACGGGCAGCACGCGCTTCTTGTCGGGATCGCGCACGGACACGAACACCTTGCCGCTGGTCGGCGGCGTCTTGATGCTCGCCGCTTCCTGCGCGCGTGCGAACGCCGCGCCGAAGCTCTCGCCCACGCCCATGACCTCACCGGTCGAGCGCATCTCCGGGCCGAGGATCGGGTCGACGCCCTGGAACTTCGCGAACGGAAAGATCGCTTCCTTGACCGAGAAGTACTCGGGCACGATTTCGGTGGTCGCGCCCTGCTCGGCCAGCGTCTTGCCCGCCATGCAACGCGCCGAGATCTTGGCCAGCGGCATGCCGATCGCCTTGGACACGAACGGCACCGTGCGCGAGGCACGCGGATTCACTTCCAGCAGGAAGATCGTATCAACGCCGTCGTCGTCGGTCTGCACCGCGAACTGGGTGTTCATCAGCCCGATCACCTTGAGCTTGCGCGCCAGGGCCACGACCTGCTCGCGCAGGCGCGCCTGCACGTCCGCCGACAGCGAATACGGCGGCAGCGAACACGAGGAATCGCCCGAATGCACGCCGGCTTCCTCGATGTGTTCCATGACGCCACCGATCAGCACGTTGCCTTCGCGGTCGGCGATGACGTCGATGTCGACCTCGACCGCGTTGTCGAGGAAGCGGTCGAGCAGCACCGGCGAATCGTTCGAGACCTTGACCGCGTCGCGCATGTAGCGCGTGAGGTCGCTGTCGGCGTGCACCACTTCCATCGCGCGGCCACCGAGCACGTAGCTCGGGCGCACGACCAGCGGATAGCCGATCTCGCGCGCCAGCACCAGCGCTTCCTCGGGGTTGCGCGCGGTGCGGTTCGGCGGCTGCTTGAGGCCCAGCTCGTCGACCAGCTTCTGGAAGCGCTCGCGGTCCTCGGCCAGATCGATCGAGTCCGGCGAGGTGCCGATGATCGGCACGCCGTTGGCTTCGAGCGCACGCGCCAGCTTGAGCGGGGTCTGGCCGCCGTACTGCACGATCACGCCCTTGGGCTTCTCGACCTCGACGATTTCCAGCACGTCTTCGAGGGTGAGCGGTTCGAAGTACAGGCGGTCGGAAGTGTCGTAGTCGGTCGACACGGTTTCCGGGTTGCAGTTGACCATGATGGTCTCGTACCCGTCCTCGCGCAGCGCGAGCGCCGCGTGCACGCAGCAGTAGTCGAACTCGATGCCCTGGCCGATGCGGTTGGGACCGCCGCCGAGCACCATGATCTTGTCGCGACCGGTCGGCTGCGCCTCGCACTCGTCCTCGTAGGTCGAATACAGGTACGCGGTATCGGTGGCAAACTCGGCCGCGCAGGAGTCGACGCGCTTGTAGACCGGGCGCACGCCGAACGCGCGGCGCAGCGCACGGATCGCCTGCTCGTCGGTGCCCAGCAGCTGCGACAGACGCGCATCGGAGAAGCCCATGCGCTTGAGCGCACGCACGCGCGCCTTGTCGAGTGCGTCGATCCCGGCAGCGGCGACTTCGGCTTCGGTCGAGATCAGCTCTTCGATCTGGTCGAGGAACCAGTGGTCGACGTAGGACAGCGCGTAGACGTCCTCGACCGACAGGCCGGCGCGGAACGCATCGGCCAGATAGAACAGACGCTCGGGACCCGGCTCGCGCACTTCGCGGCGCAGCGTCGCCATGTCGTCATCACTGGTCAGATCCAGGCCGGTGGGATCGAAACCGACCTTGCCCGTTTCCAGACCGCGCAGCGCCTTCTGCATCGATTCCTGGAACGTGCGGCCCATCGCCATGACTTCGCCGACCGACTTCATCTGCGTGGTCAGGCGGGCATCGGCCTGCGGGAACTTCTCGAAGGCGAAGCGCGGAATCTTGGTGACCACGTAATCGATCGACGGCTCGAACGAGGCCGGGGTCTTGCCACCGGTGATCTCGTTCTTGAGTTCGTCGAGCGTGTAACCAACGGCGAGCTTGGCCGCGACCTTGGCGATCGGGAAACCGGTCGCCTTCGACGCCAACGCCGACGAGCGCGACACGCGCGGATTCATCTCGATGACGACCACGCGGCCGTCCTTCGGGTTGATGCCGAACTGCACGTTCGAGCCGCCGGTGTCGACGCCGATCTTGCGCAGCACCGCGACCGACGCATTGCGCAGGCGCTGGTATTCCTTGTCGGTCAGCGTCTGCGCCGGCGCGACGGTGATCGAGTCACCCGTGTGCACGCCCATCGGATCGAGGTTCTCGATCGAGCAGACGATGATGCAGTTGTCCGCGGTGTCGCGGACCACCTCCATCTCGAATTCCTTCCAGCCCAGCACCGATTCCTCGACCAGCACTTCGGTGGTCGGCGACAGCTCGAGACCGCGGGTCACGATGTCGACCAGTTCCTCGCGGTTGTAGGCGATGCCGCCGCCCGAACCGCCGAGCGTGAAGCTCGGGCGGATGATCGTCGGGTAGCCGACGCGCGTCTGGATGTCGATCGCTTCCTCGAGCGTGTGCGCCACTTCGGCGCGCGGGCATTCGAGACCGATCTCGCCCATCGCCACGCGGAACAGCTCGCGGTCTTCGGCCATGCGGATCGCTTCGCGCTTGGCGCCGATCAGCTCGACGCCGTACTTCTCGAGCACGCCGTGGTCGGCGAGATCGAGTGCGCAGTTGAGCGCGGTCTGGCCGCCCATCGTCGGCAGCAGCGCGTCGGGCTTTTCCTTGGCGATGATCTTCTCGACCGTCTGCCAGTTGATCGGCTCGATGTAGACCGCGTCGGCCATTTCCGGGTCGGTCATGATCGTCGCGGGATTGCTGTTGACCAACACCACGCGATAGCCCTCGTCGCGCAGCGCCTTGCACGCCTGCGCGCCGGAGTAATCGAACTCGCAGGCCTGGCCGATGACGATCGGGCCGGCGCCGATGATGAGGATGGTCTGGATATCAGTGCGCTTTGGCATGTCAGCGGCTCTCGGCGTTCTTGTTGTGCATCGACGCGACGAACCGATCGAACAGCGGCGCGACATCGTGGGGACCGGGCGAGGCTTCCGGATGACCCTGGAAGCTGAAGGCAGGCGCATCGGTGAGCGCGATGCCCTGGTTGGTGCCATCGAACAGCGAACGGTGGGTCACGCGCACGTTGGCCGGCAGCGAGGCCTCGTCGACGGCGAAGCCGTGGTTCTGCGAGGTGATCAGCACCTTGCCCGAATCCAGATCCTGCACCGGGTGGTTCGCACCGTGATGGCCGTGCGGCATCTTCAGCGTCTTCGCGCCGGCGGCGAGCGCCAGCAGCTGGTGGCCGAGGCAGATGCCGAAGGTCGGCACCTTCGCGTCGATGAAACTGCGGATCGCGTCGATCGCGTAGCCGCAGGGTTCCGGATCGCCGGGGCCGTTCGACAGGAACACGCCATCAGGCTTCAGCGCGAGCACGTCGGCAGCGGGCGTCTGCGCCGGCACCACCGTCAGTTCGCAGCCCCGCTCGGCCAGCATGCGCAGGATGTTGGTCTTCACGCCGTAGTCGTAAGCCACGACCTTGAACTTCGCGGGCGCGGTGACGAAGGCGTTGCTGTCGAGATCGAGCTGACCGTCGGTCCAGCCGTAGCGTTCGGTGGTGCTGACGACCTTCGCCAGATCCATGCCCTTGAGGCCCGGGAACTTGCGTGCGGCCTCGAGCGCCTGTTCGACGTTCACGTCGCCCGCCATCACCGCACCGTTCATCGAACCGTGGTCGCGCAGCAGGCGCGTCAGCTTGCGGGTGTCGATTTCGGAGATCGCGACGATGCCGCGTGCGCGCAGCCACTGCGGCAGCGACACCTGGCTGCGCCAGCTGCTCGGACGGCGCGGCACGTTGCGCACGATGAGACCCGACGCCCAGACCTGCGACGCTTCGTCGTCCTGGTCGGTGCAGCCGGTATTGCCGATGTGCGGATAGGTCAGCGTCACCAGCTGGCGCGCGTACGAGGGATCGCTCAGCACTTCCTGGTAGCCGGTCATCGCGGTGTTGAACACCACTTCGCCGACGGAAAGCCCGGGGGCGCCCACGGAAACGCCCTCGAATACGGTGCCGTCTTCAAGGACGAGAATTGCGGAATCTGTCACGAGGTCTTCGCCTACGTCAGGTTGCAGGAAACCGCCAGAGCGGTGGAAACCGGTCCGGAGGTTTGGGGTTCAGGCGAGCGAGAATTGTACCGATGCACCCCGTCCCGCGCCAGCGACGTGACGGATGCGTTCAGTGATACGGGCGCGGAAATCAGGCCGCAGCGTCGCCCAGCAGGTCGGCAATGGCGTAACGGCGCGGCGCACGGCCGGCCAGACGCGCCGCCACGTGCAGCGCGCCACTGGCGAAAATGTCGCGGTTCGTCGCCCGGTGCACCAGCTCGATGCGCTCGCCCACGCTGGTGAACTGCACCAGATGCTCGCCGACGATGTCACCCGCGCGGATCGAGGCATAGTGCGGCGTCGCGCCCTGCCCGGCCGCGGCTTCGCCCAGCGTCAGTGCGGTGCCCGATGGCGCATCGAGCTTGCGCGTATGGTGCGACTCGACGATGTCGCAGTCCCAGCCCGGCAGCACAGCCGCCGCGCGCGCAACCAGATCTTCGAGCACCGCGACACCCAGACTGAAGTTCGATGCCCAGAGCACCGGAATCGTCGCCGCGGCCGCATCGAGCGCGGCGCGTTGCGCGCCATCGAGGCCGGTGGTGCCCGAGACCAGCGCCGCGCCGCGTTTGAGGCACAGCGCGAGCAGCGGATCGAACCCGCCCGGCAGGCTGAAATCGATGGCGACGTCGAAGGTGGGCGCGCCGCCGAGCTCGGACGCACCGAAATACGGCACGCCGTCGATGACCCGCTGTTTCGGCGGGCGCCCCGACACCGCGGCGACGATGTCGAGATCCTCGCGCCCCGCCGCCAGCCGCAGCAACGCCTGGCCCATGCGACCCGACGCGCCGTGCACGAGAATCCGCGGTCGCGTGCTCATGCCTGCGTTTCCATGGCGCGGGTGCGGCGCCCGCGTTGCGCGACGATGGACGGAGTGGACTGCGGGCCAAGGATTCTCATGTCCGCATTCTAGCGGCGCGTCCGTCGACGGGAAGCGGTCGCGCGCAAGACTTCGGCGGTCCGCGCAGGCGGGCGCTACGCTGACGGCCCCCGTGCCGCGAGCCCCGTCATGCAGTTGTCCGAACAGATCGTCCTCGTCACCGGCGCAGGCCGAGGCCTCGGCCGCGAGATCGCCCTTGCGTTCGCCCGCGAAGGTGCGCGTGTGATCGTCAACTACCGGCGCAGCCGCGAGGCGGCCGAGGCGCTGGCCGCGCAGATCGGGACGCGTGCGATCGCGCTCCGGGCCGACGTCACCGACCGCGTACAGGTCGACGCGCTCGATGCGCAAGCGCGCGCACACTTCGGTGCCGACATCACCACCGTCGTCAACAATGCGCTGGTCGATTTCGCGTTCGACGGCGATGCACGCGCGAAAGCCGACACGATCGACTGGCCCGCATTTGCCACGCAGTTCGAAGGCAGCGTGCGCGGTGCCTTGAACACCGTGCAGGCCGCACTGCCGGGCATGCGTGCCCACGCCTTCGGACGCGTCATCAACATCGGCACCAACCTGTTCCAGAACCCGGTGGTGCCGTATCACGAATACACGGCCGCGAAGGCTGCGCTGCTCTCGTTGACCCGCACGCTCGCCGGCGATCTCGGCCCGGACGGCATCACCGTCAACATGCTGTCCGGTGGTCTGCTGCGCACCACTGATGCGAGCGCCGCGACGCCCGAAGCGGTGTTCGACTACATCGCCGCGAACACACCGCTGCGCAGCGTGACCACGCCGACGGAGTTCGCCGACGCGGCGCTGTTCTTCGCTTCGCCGTGGTCGCGCGCGGTGACCGGACAGAACCTGGTGGTCGACGGCGGGCTCGTACGCGACTGAGTGTTCCATCCGCGACGAGCTCGAACCGGCGCTTGGCTCGCGCACGTTGCGCATGCGGATCACGCTGCGCGGGTCAAGCGGCGTCTCGAACGCCCTTCGCTGCACTGGTCAAACAATGACCAGCGTCGTGGGCGCCGCGACACGGCCGGCTTCATGACGCTTACCCACAGACTTGTCATCGAATCATCCACAAGCACTGTGGATGACCGGCCGGCTAGGCGGTTGTCGCGGCCCGGTCAAGCGCGACTGCACCTCGCATGCGGTCGAACCATGCGTGAGATCGGGCACCGCGCGCCGCGATGACGAAGCGCATGCGCGGGTCAAGCGCC
The DNA here is from genome assembly GCA_029959605.1 of Lysobacteraceae bacterium PS02340. Classification (GTDB taxonomy): domain Bacteria; phylum Pseudomonadota; class Gammaproteobacteria; order Xanthomonadales; family Xanthomonadaceae; genus Luteimonas; species Luteimonas flava. The sequence continues at coordinate 14,556 of JASCOC010000001.1, forward strand.
GTGTCCGCACACGTGCAGGCAGGTGGCGAACAAATCACCACGTGTTTCGAGGGCCGTCGCAGCGCGGCGCGTGATGTTTATCCACAACTTTGTCGTCAGACGGTCCACATGCGCTGTGGAGAACCGCGTCGCTACGCGACGGATGCACGCGGGTCAATCCCTTCGACGGGCCTGCACGCAGCGATGATTGGCGACCGCCATCGATGTCGGCCGACCCGATTCCAGCGCGCCGTTCCGCCCGTGCGCCACGCGCTGGAGTCTGTCGCCCCACCGGCAGGGTGCCAACCGCGCGCGACTGCACCACCGCGTGCGCAGGTCAAGGCCGCAAACAGGCCCGCACCGCGCGCCTGAGCAGAAAATCACCACGATGTCGGTGCCCGGAGACGACGCCGTTCGACACGCTTATCCACACCTTGACCCACAGTCCATCCACACCGGATGTGGACAGCAGGCCGACTAGGCGCATCCGGCGCTGACGTCAAGCGTTTTCGCGCGGTCCTGTGCCACGAAGCCCGCCACGGCGGGGATCGAGCGGATCGGCCACCGCGCCCGGTCCATGTGCGCGACGTCACAGTGGCGACGACGTGACCAGCGTGCCGTCGCCCAATGCAAACGCGCACTTGGACTGCTTATCCACAGCTTTGTCGACAGTTGATCCACACCTTCTGTGGAACACCGCGGCGGGTCGCGCGGCACACCCGGGAAGCTGCGTTCGCGACCGGAAACCCTGTGTCGACCGCAGAAACGAAAACGCCCGGCGCGGGGCCGGGCGTGTCGATCGAACAATCGCAGGACTCAGGATGTCATGCGATCCCAGAAGCCCTTCACCCCGTCCATGAAGGTGCTGGACTTCGGCGAATGCCGGTGTGCGTTCTCACCGGTGAAGGTGGTCTCGAACTGCGCCAGCAACTCGCGCTGCTCCTTGGTCAGATTCACCGGCGTCTCGACGACGACCTTGCAGTACAGATCGCCAGGGCTGCGGCTGCGCACAGACTTGACGCCCTTGTCGCGCAGGCGGAACACCTTGCCGGTCTGCGTCTCGGCGGGCACGCGGATCTCCGCTTCACCGCCGAGCGTGGGCACGCGCACGATGTCGCCCAGCGCGGCCTGCGAGATGCGCACCGGGACTTCGCAATGCAGATCGTCGCCGTCGCGCTGGAAGATCGCATGCGGACGCACGCGCACTTCGACGTACAAATCGCCCGGCGGCGAACCGGCGGGACCGGCTTCGCCCTCGCCGGCGAGACGGATGCGGTCGCCGGTGTCGACGCCCGCAGGCACCTTCACCGACAACACCTTCTCTTCCTCCACGCGACCGGCGCCGTGGCAGGTCTTGCACGGGTTGGCGATGATCTGCCCCTGGCCGCCGCAATGCGGGCACGCCTGCTGCATCGTGAAGATGCCGCGCTGCATCCGCACCTGACCGCGACCGGCGCAGGTCGAACAGGTCTCGCGCTTGCCGTCTTCCGAGCCGCTGCCGTCGCAGTCGTCGCAACCGGCGAGCGTCGGCAGTTCGACCCGCTTCTCGACACCGGCCACTGCGTCTTCGAGGTCGAGCTCCATCACGTAACCGATGTCGGCGCCACGACGCGGACCGCCGCGACCGCCGCCCCCGCCGAAGATGTTGCCGAAGATGTCACCGAAGATGTCGCCCATGTCGGCGCCGCCGCCAAAGCCCGGGCCGGCATTGCCGCCGCCCATGCCGTGCTCGAACGCGGCATGTCCATGCTGGTCGTACATGCGCCGCTTGCCGCCGTCCGACAGGACCTCGTAGGCCTCCTTGCACTCCTTGAACGCAGCCTCGGCACTCGCGTCGCCGGGATTGCGGTCAGGGTGATACTTCATCGCGCAACGGCGATAGGCCTTCTTCAGTTCGTCTTCGGTCGCGCTGCGGGTGACGCCCAGCACTTCGTAGTAATCGCGTTTGCTCATGGAAAACCGGTCGCAGGGACCGTCGCAGCGACGGTCTCGTTAAAAACGGAAGCCGGTCGCCCGACACCGCCGCGCCCAAAGCGCGCGCGATGCCGGGGTTCCGGCCGAAACGCCGCGGCGGGACCGCGGCGGTACCGACTTACTTCTTCTCGTCGTCCTTGACCTCGGTGAACTCGGCATCGACGACATCGTCGGACTTCGGCGCATCGCCCGAAGCCGCGCCGGCGTCGCCCTGCCCGGCCGCGCCGGCGGCTGCGAACAGCTGCTGCGCGACTTCTTCGAGGTGCTTGGACTTGGCTTCGATCTGCGCCTTGTCGTCGCCCTTCATCGCGGTCTCGACTTCGGCGATCGCGGCTTCCGCGTTGCCGATCACGTCGCCCGGCACCTTGTCGCCGTTGTCCTTGATCGCGCTGCGCGTGGCGTGCACCAGCGCATCGGCCTGGTTGCGTGCACCGACGAGCTCCTGGAACTTCTTGTCGTCTTCGCGGTGCGCTTCGGCGTCGGCGACCATCCGGGCGATCTCGTCGTCCGACAGGCCCGAACCGGCCTTGATCTCGACCTTCTGTTCCTTGTTGGTCTTCTTGTCCTTGGCCGACACGTGCAGGATGCCGTTGGCATCGATGTCGAACGACACCTCGACCTGCGGCATGCCGCGCGGCGCGGCATCGATACCGGTGAGATCGAAGCGGGCCAGCGACTTGTTGAAGCGGGCCTGCTCGCGCTCGCCCTGCAGCACATGCACGGTCACGGCCGACTGGTTGTCGTCGGCGGTGGAGAACGTTTGCGAGGCCTTGGTCGGGATCGTGGTGTTCTTCTCGATGATCTTGGTGAACACACCGCCCAGGGTCTCGATGCCGAGGCTCAGCGGGGTCACGTCGAGCAGCAGCACGTCCTTGACGTCACCGGCCAGCACGCCGCCCTGCACCGCCGCGCCGATCGCCACGGCCTCGTCGGGGTTCACGTCCTTGCGCGGTTCCTTGCCGAAGAACTCGGCGACCGCCGCCTGCACCTTGGGCATGCGGGTCTGGCCACCGACGAGGATCACCTCGTTGATGTCGGACGCGCGCAGGCCGGCGTCGTTGAGCGCGGTGCGGCAGGGCTCGATCGTCTTGCGCACCAGCTCCTCGACCAGCGACTCGAGCTTGGCGCGGGTCAGCTTGATGTTGAGGTGCTTCGGGCCCGACGCATCGGCCGTGACGTACGGCAGGTTCACTTCGGTCTGCTGCGAGGACGAGAGCTCGATCTTCGCGCGCTCGGCCGCATCCTTCAGACGCTGCAGCGCCAACGGATCCTTGCGCAGGTCGATGCCCTGGTCCTTGTTGAACTCTTCGACGAGGTAATCGATGACGCGCGCGTCGAAGTCTTCGCCGCCGAGGAAGGTGTCGCCGTTGGTGGCCAGCACTTCGAACTGCTTCTCGCCGTCGACTTCGGCGATCTCGATGATCGACACGTCGAAGGTGCCGCCGCCGAGGTCGTACACGGCGATCTTGCGGTCGCCGCCGGACTTGTCGAGGCCATAGGCCAGTGCGGCCGCGGTCGGCTCGTTGATGATGCGCTTCACATCCAGACCGGCGATGCGGCCGGCGTCCTTGGTCGCCTGACGTTGGCTGTCGTTGAAGTAGGCCGGCACCGTGATCACGGCTTCGGTGACCTTCTCGCCCAGGTAATCCTCAGCGGTCTTCTTCATCTTCTCGAGAATGCGCGCGGAAACTTCCTGCGCGGACAGGCGCTTGCCGTCGCTGGTCGACACCCAGGCATCACCATTGTCGTGCTCGAGGATCTTGTACGGCACCAGGCCGATGTCCTTCTGGACCTCGGCATCCTTGAACTTGCGGCCGATCAGACGCTTGACCGCGAAAAAGGTGTTGTTGGGATTGGTCACGGCCTGACGCTTGGCCGACGCGCCCACCAGCACTTCGCCGTCCTTGGTGTAGGCGACGATCGACGGCGTGGTGCGATCGCCCTCGCTGTTCTCGATGACCTTGGCCTTGCCGCCGTCCATGATCGCCACGCACGAGTTCGTCGTGCCGAGGTCGATGCCGATGATCTTTGCCATTGCTGCTTCCTCTGAAAGATGTGTGTCTGGGTGACGGCCGGGGCCGTCGATGACCGTGATCTGGGGACACGCAACACAGCGTTCAAGCGGTGCGACGTATCGGAATCCGGGGTCGGGCCGGGGCCCGGGGCGTTCAGTCAGCCTTGGCGACGACGACCATGGCCGGCCGCAAAAGGCGCTCGTTGAGCAGGTAGCCCTTCTGGAAGACCTGGGCGACCGCGCCCGGCGCCACGCCCGGCACGTCGACGATGCTCATCGCCTGGTGGTGTTCGGGGTTGAACACGTCGCCCGGCGCCGGTGCCAGCGTGGCCAGACCGTTGGACTCGGTCGCCTTGGTCAGCTCGCGCAGCGTGAGCTCGACGCCGCTGCGCAGCGGATCGGTCTCCGAGGCATTGGCGAGGCCGGCCTCCAGCGCATCGAACACCGGCACCAGCGCGGCCAGCAGACGCTCGTTGGCGAAGCGGCGCGCGCTCTCGACCTCACGGGCCAGACGCTTGCGCTGGTTCTCGAGATCGGCGCGTTCGAGCAGGACCTGCGCGCGGAGCTGTTCGAGCTCGCCGGTCAGGCGCTCGACCTGGTCGGCCAGTTGCTGCTCGACCGAGGCCGCGTCCGGGCCGTCGGTCTCGTGGAAATCGGGGGACTGCGAATCGTGCTGCTGGGTCATGTCGGGTTCCGGGGCGGTCGTCTGGCCGCCGACGGCACCAGCTATGGGGCCGCCCCTCGGCGATTCAAGGTTCAGGCTGCAGCGCGGCGCCGAGCACGGCCGCGGTCGCCTGCACCACCGGGATCACCCGCTCGTAGGCCATGCGCGTCGGCCCGATCACGCCCAGCACGCCCAGCGTGCGGCCCCCGGCGCCATAGGGCGCGGTCACCAGCGACATGCCTTCCAGCGGCGCCAGGCCGGTTTCTTCACCGATGAAGATGCGCACGCCCGGCGCGCGGATCGTGCGTTCGAGCAGCTGCAGGATCTCGCGCTTGCGGGCGAAGGCCTCGAACAGTTCGCGCAGGCGGTCGAGATCGGACAGGTCCTGCACGCCGATCAGCCGGTTCTGCCCGGCCAGCAGCATGTCGTCGTCGCCGGGCACCAGCGCCTGTTCGGCGAGTTCCATGGTCTGCGACAGCAGCGCCTCCATCTCGTCGCGGGCGTTGCGCAACTCCTCCACCAGCGCCGCGCGGATGTCGCCCAGCGGGCGCCCGGCGAACTGCTGGTTGAGATAGTTGGCTACGCGTTCCAGCTCCGCGGGCTCGAAGCTGCGGCGGGTCTGGAGGATGCGGTTCTGCACTTCATGGTCGGCGAAGATGATGATCGCCATGACCCGCTGGCCATCGAGCGCCACGAAGTCGATGTGCCGGAAGGCCAGTTGCTCGCGTCGCGGCACGGACACGACGCCGACGAAGTGGGTCATCGCCGACACCAGTTCCGACGCGCTGCCGAGCAGCGACTGCTGCCCGCCGCCGCCCAGTTCCCCCCGCAGCCGCTCCATCTCCTGCGCGCGCAACGGCTTGACCTGCAGCAGTGAATCGACGAAGACGCGGTAGCCCTGCGCGGTCGGCACCCGGCCTGCAGAGGTGTGCGGCGAGGCCAGCAAACCGGCGTCTTCCAGATCGGACAGGATGTTGCGGATCGTCGCCGCGCTCACGTCGAGGCCCGCATGGCGGGCCAGGGTCTGCGATCCGACCGGACCGCCGTCCTGGATGTGCCGCGAGATCAGCGTGCGCAACAGCTGCCTGGCGCGCGGATCGAGCGGATGGCGGGGATCGGATGACATGCGGGCGGTATACGGTGCACCTGTGGGCGATGCAAGCGCCGCATTCTCCGGCCGTGAGACGGACGCGCGGTATTCAGCGCACCGTCGAATGCAGATCCTCTCGCCGATCTACTCGCCCGCAACGCCTCAAGGCACAATCCGCACCCATGCTGACCCATCTCGCCATCCGCAATTTCGCCGTCGCCAGCCAGTCGGATCTGGAGTTCGGCGCCGGCCTGACCGTCATCTCCGGCGAAACCGGCGCCGGCAAATCCCTGCTGGTCGATGCGCTGGGCTTCCTGTCGGGCCAACGCGCCGACAGCGGCATCGTGCGCCATGGCGCCGAACGCGCCGAACTGCATGCCGAGTTCACGCTCGACGATGCCGCGCCCGCGCTGCGCTGGCTGCGCGAACATGAACTCGATGATGGTGACACCTGCCAGCTGCGCCGCACATTGCGCGCCGATGGCGGCTCGCGTGCCTGGATCAACGGCCGGCCGGCCACGATCACCCAGCTCGGCGAACTGGCCGGGCATCTGGTGGAGATCCACGGCCAGCACGAACACCAGGCCCTGCTCGCCCGCGGCAGCCAGCTCGCGCTGCTCGATGCGCAGGCCGGCAATGGTGCGCTGCTCGCCGAAGTGCGTGCGACCGCGCAGACCTGGCGCGCACTGCACGACGAACGCGACGCGCTGGTCGGCATCGGCGATGTCGCCGAGCGCCGCGACTGGCTGCAGCACCAGCTCGACGAACTCGAGGGCGAAGCGCTCGCCGCCGACGCGGTGGCCGATCTGTTCGCCAGCCATCGCCGGCACGCGAACGCCGCCGGCCTGATCCAGACCTGCGATGCGGCGCTCGAGCGTATGCGCGGCGACGATGATCTCGGCCTGCCGCAGGCGCTGCAGGCGCTGCGGCACGATCTGGCGCGGATGCGCGCGCACGAACCGCGACTGGGCGAGGTCGACGCGATGCTCGACGCCGCCGCGATCCAGCTCGACGAAGCCACGCTGCTGCTGGGCCAGGTCCGCGACGATCTGGATATCGATCCCGAGCAGCTGGAGACGCTGGAACAGCGCCTCGGCCGCCTGCATGAGCTCGCGCGCAAGCATCGGGTGACGCCGGAAGAACTTATCGACGTGCAGACCCGCCTCGCCGGCGAACGCGATCAGCTCGACGGCGCCGGCGAACGCCTCAAGCAACTCGACGGCGAGATCGAAGCCGCGATGGGCCGCTGGCGCACCGCCGCCGATCGTCTCGGCGCAGCGCGCCGCAAGGCGGCCAAGGCGCTGTCGAGCGCGACCACTGCATTGATCCACGAGCTGGGCATGGGCGGCGGCGTGTTCGAGGTCGCGATCGAACCGGTCGAGACCACGCGGCCCGATCCGCAGGGCGCCGAGCGCGTGGAGTTCATGGTGTCGGCCAACGCCGGCCAGCCGCCGCGCGCGCTGCGAAAAGTCGCATCGGGCGGCGAACTGTCACGCATCTCGCTGGCGATCGAAGTCGCCGCGCTCGGCCACGACGCCGTGCCGACGATGGTGTTCGACGAGGTGGATTCGGGCATCGGCGGGGCTGTGGCCGACATCGTCGGCCGCAAGTTGCGTGCACTCGGCGAAAGTCGTCAGGTGCTGTGCGTGACCCATCTGCCGCAGGTGGCGTCGAAGGGCCGCACGCATTACCGGGTGCACAAATCCAGCGCCGAGGGCGCGACCGAAAGCCGGGTCAGCCTGCTCGACACCGGCGAGCGCACCGAGGAACTCGCGCGGATGCTCGGCGGCGTCGACGTCAGCAAGGAAGCGCGCGCCGCGGCCCGCAAGCTGCTGCAGGGCATGGTCTGACGCGATGGAGGCGCGCACGGCCCGTTGCGCCTGCGGTCAGTTGCGGATCGACGTGTCCGGCGCGCCGGTGCGCGTATCCGTCTGCCATTGCTTGGACTGCCAGCGTCGCACCGGCAGCGCGTTCGGCGTGCAGGCACGGTTCCCGGCTGCGGCCACGCAGGTGCACGGCACGCACGGCGAATACATACGTACCGGTGACAGCGGCGGCCGCATGCGCGCATCGTTCTGCCCGCAGTGCGGATCCACGGTGTTCTACGTCGTGGACGCGATGCCCGACCTGGTCGCGATTCCGGTCGGCGCGTTCGCCGATCCCGCATTTCCCGCGCCGGACGTCTCGTATTACGAAGAACGCATGCACGCCTGGCTGACGCTCGGCGACGACATGCGCCACGAACACTGACCACCGCACGCGGAGCGGCGGCCGGCCCGGGATGCGTCAGCGCTTCTTGCGGACGTAGAGCACCAGCGAGTGTTCTTCGAGGATGTAGCCGTACTGGTCGGCGATCTGCCGCTGCAGTTCCTCGATCTCGGCGCTCTCGAACTCGATGATCTTGCCGCTGTCCACGTCGACCATGTGATCGTGGTGGCCGCCGCGGTCGAGTTCATAGACGGCGTGGCCGCCTTCGAAGTTGTGCTTGAGCACGAGGCCGGCGGCCTCGAACTGGGTCAGGACGCGGTAGACGGTAGCCAGGCCGATCTCGTCGCCCTGCTCCAGCAGCTGGCGGTAGATGGCTTCGGCGGTCAGGTGCTGGCGCGGCGTGCGCTGCTCGAGCAACTGCAGGATCCGCATCCGCGGATGGGTGACTTTCAGGCCGGCCTTGCGCAGGTCGAGCGATTCCATGAGTGTCTCCGGACGGGCCGACGAAAAACGGGCCGGCATACCACTGGCGGTTGAACGCCAGCTGCCTGGATCGCGGTTGCGGCGTGGCCCGCAGTGTATCATCGGCCGGTCATTCCAGGCCGTCACCCACGACATGCACAAGCTTCTTCTCGTTCCGGTTCTTGCCCTCGCCACCAGTGGTTGCGGCCTGCTGTACAAGCAGCCGATCTACCAGGGCAACCTGATCGACGGCGCTGCGGTCGAGCAGCTGCAGGTCGGCATGGGCAAGGCGCAGGTCGAGGCGCTGCTGGGCACGCCGTCGATCGCCGACCCCTTCCACCACCAGCGTTGGGACTACACCGCCTCGCAGCGCGTGGACCGTCGTGGCCGGACCGAAGTGAAGAACTTCACCCTGTTCTTCGAGAACGACCAGCTCGCACGCTGGGAAGGCGAATACTTCCCGAAGCGCGACGAGGAACTGGCCGCGGAGATGCGCAAGTTCGGCAACCTGCCGCGCGAGAAGGGCAACCAGCGCCGCTGAGCGGTCGCTGGTCCGCAGGTTCAGCCTTCGCCGCGACTCGCTGCCGCTCGGCGTCGGCGCGCATCCTTCGGATCGATCTGCAGCGCTTCGAGCAATTCCAGCCGATCGCCGTCTCGCAGCAGCGTCGATGGCTGCACCCTGACACCGAACACCGCATAGCCGGCGACCGCATCGAGCGCGGTCGGTGCGGTCCGGCGCATGACATCGATCGCATCGGCGACGGTCGCCGTGTCCTCCAACTGCAGCGTCCAGTCATCGTGGTGCCCGGGCCGGGCCCGGACCACGCGTACCGCTTTCACGCAGCGGTCTCGTGTTCGGCCACCCGCACGAAATCGTCGACCATGCGGTCGGCGAGGCCTTTGAACCCGAGCGTGAGCGCGGGCAGCATCAAGCGGCTCTTGGGCTCGAATTCGAGCAGCAGCGTAACCTTGCAGGCGCCGTCGCCGAGCGTCCGGAAGGTCCAGCGGCCGTGCAGCGACTTGAATGGACCGTCGCGCAGCTGCATGTCGATGGTGTCGGGCGGCGACAACGTATTCTCGGTCGTGAACCAGGTGCGCAGTGCACCGAGGCCCAGATCCAGACGCGCGACCATGCGCGATTCGGTCGCCTCCTGGATTTCCGCGGCGTCGCACCAAGCGAAGCGGCGGGGATAGGCGGCGACATCGTTGACCAGCGCGTACATGCGCTCGGCGGGCTGCCCGACGAGGGCACTACGTTCGATCTTGGGCATGACTCGCCTGGGGGACCTGCTTCAGGGACAATGGACGGATGAGCAAGAAGAGCGGCAAGGACAAGGATAAGGCAAACAGCACGGGCACCATCGCGCTCAACAAGCGCGCGCGCCACGAGTACTACTTCGAAGACCGCTTCGAAGCGGGCCTGGCGCTGCAGGGCTGGGAGCTGAAGGCGATCCGCGCGGGCCGCGCCCTCATCGGCGAGAGCTACGCGATGGTGCTGCACAACGAGCTGTTCCTGATCGGCGCGCAGATCACGCCGCTCAGCCAGGCCTCGTCGCACGTGATCGCCGATCCGCATCGCACGCGCAAGCTGCTGCTGCACCGGCGCGAGATCGACACGCTGATCGGACGCGTGCAGCGCGACGGCTACACCGTGGTGCCCACCGCGCTGTACTGGAAGGGCAACAAGGTCAAGGCCGAGGTGGTGCTGGCGAAGGGCAAGCAGAGCCACGACAAGCGCGACGTCGCGCGCGATCGCGACTGGGCGCGCGACAAGCAGCGCGCGATGCGCGCGTACAACAAGAACGCCTGATCGACTTGGCTCGCGCCGCCAAGGGCGCGCGGCCTTCGATCAGCGTCGCTGCAGGGTCGAGGCCAGCGTGAAGCGGAACGTCGCACCGCCATCGGGTCGCCCGGTGGCGTCGATCGCGCCGCCGTGGCGCTCGACGATGCGCCGCACCGAGGCCAGCCCCACGCCGTGGCCCTTGAACTCGTCGTCGCGATGCAGACGCTGGAACGGGCGGAACAGCTTGCCCGCGTAGTCGGCGTTGAACCCGGCGCCGTTGTCGGCGACGTAGAACACGCCACCCGGCTCGACGCCGAACTCGATCGTCGCGCGCGCGGTGTTCGCGGTGAACTTCCAGGCGTTGCCCAGCAGGTTCTCGAGCAGGTTGCGCACCAGCGCGGGATCGCCGTCGGCCTGCAGGTCCGGCGCGATGCGCACCGCGACCTCGCGGCCGGGTTCGGTCTGCCGCAGTTCCGACAGCACATCACCCGCCATGCGCGTGAGGTCGAGCGGCGCACGCTTGAACTCGCCGCGACTGATGCGCGACATCTTCAGCAGCGCATCGATCAGCTCATCCATGCGCGAAGCCGCGTTGCGCACGCGCGCCAGGTAATCCTGCCCCTGTGCATCGATGACCGCGTGGTAGCGCTCGGCGAGGATGCGACCGAACCCGTCGATGCTGCGCAGCGGCGCACGCAGATCGTGCGAGACGATATAGGCGAAGGATTCGAGCTCGTGATTGGCCTGGGTGAGTTCGCGCGTGCGCTGTTCGACGCGTGACTCCAGCGTGCGGTTGAGCGCGTGCACCTGCGCCTCCGCGCGCAGGCGCTCGGTCACGTCGTCGACCTGCACCAGCCGCGCGACGTCGCTGCCGTCGTCGCCGGGCATGAGGGTCGAGGCCAGATGCACCTCGCGGATGTCGCCATCGTGGCGTCGCAGCCTGCGCGTGCTGCGATGCACGCCTTCGCGCAGGGCCTGCATCTCCTGCGTGCGCGTGACGTCGTCGTGCGCATCGGCGAAGTAACTCCTGAACAGCGTGCCGTTCAACGTCGCCTGGCTGACGCCGGCGATCTCGGCCATCGCCGGATTGCTTTCGAGAATCGCCCCGTTGCGATCGAGCAGCACCATGCCGATCGCCGAGTACTGCATCGCATTGCGGAAGCGTTGTTCGCTGCGCCGGTAGGAATCGCTGAGTCGGTGCGCGAGCGTCTCGGCGCGGGACTGGGTCTGCGCCAGCGTCATCACCACCGCGAACAGCAACAGCGATGCGACCACGCCTGCGATGAGCGTGGCCTGTAGTTCGCGCATGCCGGCGGACGTGAGCGGGCCGACGTGCTGGAAGTCGTAGCGCCAGCTGCGGCCGTAAAGCTGCTGGGTCACGGTGTGCAGCACGCGGGTATCGCCCGACGGGTCGTCGACCCAGCCCTTGGAGGCCAGCAGCGGCGTCTCCGCGCCATTGCTGACGTCGACGATGCGGAACGCCAGATTGCGGTCCACGGCGATCATCGAGCGGTCGATGAACTCCGCGGTGCGGAACGGCGCGTATACCCAGCCCACCAGTGCGTTCTCGCGACCGGCCTGCGACACCGGCAGCCGCGCGGTGCGATACACCGCCGCGAACAGCAGTACACCCGCCTGCCCCTCGCGCAAGTCGGGCCGCCGGCCCCCGGGCCCACCAACCCCCACTGCCCCGGGGGCGCGCGCCGCGCCCTGCGGGGCGCGGCGGGTCGGATCGCTGTACTGGTCGTAGCCAATGGCGAGTCGACTGGAGTCGATCTCGGGCTCAAAATAGAGGATCGCGCCGTAATGCGGTCGCACGCCACGCGGCGTCACCGAGAACAGGCCCTCGCCCGCCGCACGCTGACGCAACTGCAGTTCGGCCAGCGAGCGCGGATCGAGATAGGCGACGTAGCCGATCCCCATCATGCCGGGCAGCTGGCGGCGGATATCCAGGCCTTCGACATAGCCGCGCCACTGCCGTGCGGTCGGCGTTTCCACCGCTGCGCTGTGCAGCGCCACGCCGCCGCGGATGCTGAGCTCGTACTGCAGCAGTCGCTGGCGCACGGTTTCGGCCAGCTGGTCGGCATCGGCGATGAAACTCGCCTCCGCCAGTCGGCGCTCGCGCTCCCCGGCGCCTCGCGCATACAGCGCCACCATCAACAGCGAGCCCAGCAATACGAGACCGGCGAGCACATGACTCCGGCGCAGCCGCCAGGCGGACTGCACACGTGTGGGCGGGACGGGCGGATGTGGCGTGGACGCGGCCATCACGACAGCATAACGAGCGCACGCGCATCGACCAAAAAAAAAACCGGGCCCGAAGGCCCGGTTTTTAGACATATGGTGGAGGTGGCGGGAATCGAACCCGCGTCCGAAGGCACTCCATCCCCGGTACTACATGCTTAGCTCACCGTTGGATCTCGCCCTGTGGCAGCACGGTGTGCGAAGCGCACCCCAGGACCAGCCTGCTTTGGTTAAGCCGTGACTGACAGGCAGCCATCACAGCCGGTTCCGTGATAATGACCCTACATCTACGAGCACGGGCACAAGTAGGTTCGGGGCTTACGCCTTAAGCGGCGAGAGCGTAGTTGTCGTCGTTGGCAACTAAAAGTTTGCTACTGGATTAACGAGGAAAGTCGCCCCCTCGGCATGCACCAGGCAATTTCGCAACCCCCGTCGAAGCCTGGGCACCCCCGGGAGTCAGAAGTCGCTCTGACCCGGCCAGTATAGGGCCGATGCGGCGTATCTCAAGCACGGACATGGTGCGGCGCGCTTCCGGTTCACCTGCGCCTTGCGCGACGTGATCTCTGCGTGCAACGCACGTCCGGCGACCCTCGCGATCATGTCATCGGCTATACGTGTGCGTTGTTCCAAGCGCGCTGATAGCATGCGCGTCCCCTTGGGGAGTAGCCGGCTTCCGCATCGCGGAAGCGCCTGCATCAACACACTCGATCCGCATGATCGTGGTGCAGGCAACCAGTCCAGGTAGGCGAGACCAGCGGTGCATCGGCGCTACGGAGGTTGGGCGCGCCGGCGTGCCGTGCATCGTCTCCGCCCGACCCGAAGCAGTTCCCGCATGTCCTTTCTATCGATCGTCCTGATCGGCTTCGCCATGTCCACCGATGCATTCGCGGCCGCCGTCGGCAAGGGCGCGGCGATGCAGCAGCCGCGGTTTCCCGAAGCGCTGCGCGCCGGCGCGATCTTCGGCGTCATCGAAGGCGTGACGCCGCTGATCGGCTGGGCGCTCGGCCTCGCTGCGGCGTCCTATGTCACCGCGTGGGACCACTGGATCGCATTCGTGCTGCTCGGCGCGCTCGGCATCCGCATGGTGCTCGCCGGCCTCCGCAAGGACGCGCCCGACGATGCCGAAGGCGACGCACGCCCACACGGGTTCTGGAATCTCGCCGCGACCGGCTTCGCCACCAGTATCGACGCGATGGCGGTCGGCGTGGGCCTCGCATTTCTCGACGTCAACATCCTGCTGGTCGCGACCGTCATCGGCGTCTGCACGCTGGTCATGGTGACGACGGGGATCATGCTCGGCCGCGCACTCGGCGCGATCGTCGGCAAACGCGCGGAAATCGTCGGCGGCCTGATCCTGATCGTCATCGGCAGCGTGATCCTGTACGAGCACCTGTCCGGCAAGGCGGGCGGTATCGGGATCGGCTGACTGCAACCGATTCACGGTCGCCTGACGCGCACGGACCGATGCTCGCGCCACGCCAGCCAGGCACGGAGCCGACCATGAAAGTCCGTCGCGTCTACAGCACGCCGTCCCTGCAAGCTGCCGAAACAGCGGTCCGTGCCGCACGTGAAGCGGGCATCGCCGAAAACGACATCTCGCTCATCGCGCGCGGTGATGTCGAACTCGACGCAATGCCCGAACATCAGAAGGAAGCACCGACCGACTTCAAGCACGCCGCCGTGCGCGGTGCCGGCATCGGTGGCGCGACGGGTCTGCTCGCAGGACTGGTCGCGGTCGCAGTGCCGCCGCTCGGGCTGACACTCGCGGGCGTCGCGTTGACGACCCTGGGCGGCGCGGCAGTCGGCACCTGGGCATCGTCACTGGTCGGCGCCTCCCTGCCCCATCCGATCCGCCAGAAATTCGAAGGCGAGATTGAAGCGGGTCGCGTGCTGGTGGTGATCGATGGCGAGGGCGACACGCTGGCAGGTGCCGAGGCCGCATTGCGCGACGCGGGCGCGCTGCATTTGCCGTACGGCGACCCGGCTGCGATGAGCTGAGCGCAGCGATCGACACGGCAGCCAGCTTCGGCGAGCCCTTCGGATCCAGCTGTGACTACGCCGTTTCGCACGCAGCGCGCGCGACGTGCTGGCGCGCGTCGTCGACCCAGACGACCGGCGCGACGCCGGGCCGCGCAATCACCACGGCCTGCGTGTAGCCGACATCACCGCCGAAGCCATCCTTCGAATTGACCTCCATGCAGACGATTTCGCCGTTCTGCAGGACCCGCTCGTGTCGAAACTCGGCCGTGGCGGGATTGCGCAGATGGTCGAGCACCAGTGCGCGTGCGAGCAGGCGCTTCGTGTTCGCGGGAGAGGCGCCCTGCTCTGCTGACACATTCTGCCTTTGATCGACGCCTGTAAGGGGCGGCTGCGAATTCAGGGTGGGTGGCGATGCGATCGTCGACGCGGATGACCCGGCCGGCGGGCTGGATGGCGCCGCGACCGGCGATGCATGCGATGCGCGCGCGGCATCGTATCCACGGCGCACCTCGTTCCAGGCGACACCTGCTCCAATCGCACCCATCACGGCGATCGCGATCCACACTGATTTCGTGCGCTTCATGTCGCTCCTCCCGAGCTGCAGATTGTCCTGTGCGCATTCCAGCGGCGGCAGAACACGAGCGCCGATGGGCGAAACCGCAGCCACCGTCACCGCGTGGCGGCAACAAACGGGACATGGGAAGAGGCCAGACGGGTCGCGAGATGCAGCTGCAGCAACGTCGCGTATGCAGCGCGGGACGAGATTGGCGGAGAGAGTGGGATTCGAACCCACGGAAGGTTTGACCCTTCGGCGGTTTTCAAGACCGCTGCCTTAAACCACTCGGCCATCTCTCCGATGTGTCTCGCTTCATCACCTGCGCCGCTGACGCGATTGCGGCGGGCCGTCAAACGTCGAAGCAAACGCCACGCGTGATCGCGTGGCGTGGCGCGATTACGCCATTGTCGCACGCACCGCGGCGGTGGAGATACGCGGGGGCGGGATGGCGCCGGGCATCGGCTTCTTCTCGCAGTTGCGACAATCGAGGCTGGAGGCCTCGATCAGGGGCGGCAACTTCTCGGCGAGGAAATCGATGAAGACGCGCACCGCCGGCAGCAGGCCGCGACGCGAGGCGAACACGGCGTGGGCGATGCCCTGCGGCAGGTGCCAGTCGGGCAGTACGACTTCGAGTTCGCCGTTGCGCACGGCCTCGGCGCACAGGGTTTCGGGCAGCATCGTGATGCCGAGGCCCTGCTTGGCCAGCGCCATCAGCATCGGGAAATCGAAGCCGGCGACGCGCGGCTTGAGCTCCACGCGGCGCGTGGTGCCATCGTTGGCCTGCAGGTCCCAGCGCTGCTTCACCTCGTCCTCGCCCATGCTCATCGTGGTGTGCTGGTCGAGTTCGTCGGGATCCTTCGGGCGGCCCATGCGGTCGAGATAAACCGGGCTGGCGACCAGCAGTTCCTGGATCTGTCCGAAGCTGCGCATCACCAGGCTGCCGTCATCGTCGAGCTTGGAACGCACGCGTACCGCGACGTCGAAACCCTCGTTGATGACGTCGACGCGGCGGTTGCTGACGTGCAGTTGCACGCGCACCTGCGGATAGCGCGCGAGGAACTCCGGTAGCATCTGCGGAATCGACTGCTGGGCGATGCTCACGGGCACGCTGACGCGCACGAGTCCGCGCGGCTCGGCGCTGAGACGGTCGACCACCTCACGCGCGGCGGTCGCCTCGGCGAGCATCGACTGCGCGTGCCGGAAGACGCTCTGGCCGACATCGGTGACCGCAAACCGGCGCGTGGAACGCTGCAACAGACGCACGCCGAGCTCGGTTTCGAGCTGGCTGATGCGGCGGCTCAGACGCGATTTCGGAATGCCGAGCGCACGTTCGGCAGCCGCGAAGCCACCGTGCTCGACGACCATCGCGAAGTAGTACAGATCGTTGAGATCCTGCATGTGGGGGAATCTCGCTATCAGAACAATCCGCGATATTCCACCACCTTTATTCCAATATCGCAACAGACGGCGTCTATCGCTGCCATTCGTTCCAGATAGGATGCAGACGCAGGCGCAGGCATAGCGGCATCAGTCGATCCGCGACAGGCCGCCCATGTACGACCGCAGCGCCTCGGGGACCTCGATCGAACCGTCCGCCTGCTGGTAGTTCTCCATCACCGCGATCAGCGTGCGACCGACCGCGAGGCCCGACCCGTTGAGCGTGTGCACGGGTTCCGGCTTGCCGGTCTCGGGATTGCGCCAGCGCGCCTGCATGCGCCGCGCCTGGAAGTCGCCGGTGTTCGAGCAGGACGAGATCTCGCGATAGGTCTCCTGCGACGGCAGCCAGACTTCGAGATCGTAAGTACGGCGCGCGGCGAAGCCCATGTCGCCGGTGCACAGCAGCAGCTTGCGGTACGGCAGGCCGAGCCGCTCGAGCACGGTTTCGGCGCAGCGCGTCATGCGCTCGAGCTCGGCGTCGCTGTCATCGGGGCGCACGATCGACACCATCTCGACCTTCTCGAACTGGTGCTGGCGGATCATGCCGCGCGTGTCACGGCCGTGGCTGCCGGCCTCGGAGCGGAAGCACAGCGAATGCGCGCTCATGCGCAGCGGCAAGCGATCGGCTTCGACGATCGTGTCGCGCACGATGTTGGTCAGCGGCACTTCGGCGGTCGGAATCAGATACCGCGTCTCGTCGCCGAACGGCGTCGCGAACAGGTCGTCCTCGAACTTCGGCAGCTGGCCGGTGCCGCGCATCGTGTCGGCGTTGACGATCAGCGGCACGCTGGTTTCTTCGTAGCCATGCTCGTTGGTGTGCAGATCGAGCATGAACTGCGCGAGCGCGCGATGCAGGCGCGCGAGCTTGCCGCGCAGAACGGTGAAACGCGCACCGCTGAGCTTGGCTGCCGTCTCAGCATCGAGCCAGCCGTGGCGTTCGCCGAGCGCGACGTGGTCGCGGACTTCGAAATCGAACGCGCGCGGGCTGCCCCAGCGCGAAGCTTCGACGTTGTCGGATTCGTCGCGGCCCACCGGCACGCCTGCATCGGGCAGGTTCGGCACCCCGAGCACGATCGCTTCGATGTCGGCCTGGATTTCGACCAGACGTGCTTCGCTGGCCTTCAATTCATCACCGAACCCCGCAACCTCGGCCAGTAGCGGCGCGACATCCTCGCCCTTTGCCTTGGCCTGGCCGATCGCCTTGCTGCGCGTGTTGCGCAGGTTCTGCAGTTCCTGGGTGCGCACCTGGATCTGCTTACGTTCGGCTTCCAGCGATTCGATCCGCGATACCGGCAGTTCGAACCCGCGGGTCTCGCGCAGGCGCGCGGCGGTATCGGTGACGTGCTGGCGCAGAAGGCTGGGATCGAGCATGGCGGGGCTTCGGCTTATCGATAACGGAATCCGCATTATCGCCCGGATTCCCGCAGCACGCGCCCGCTGCGTCCGCGCGCCGAACAGTCGGCGCGAAAGCGTGTGCAAGAATGCGGCGCCACGTCGAGGAGCCCGCCATGTCCGCTTCGTCCCCGCCCTTGTCCGTCCGCCTGCGCCGCACCCTGCGCGACGTGATGCCGAGCGGGCGCGCGTGGTGGTTCGTGGCTGGTGGCTGCATCGCAGGTCTGCTGCTGTTCGCGCTGCTGTGGCTGGCGCGACCGTCGACGGATGCAGGTGGCGATGGCGCAGACATTCCGGCAGTCGCCGGCGACCGCGCGATGACGCCCCTGCCCGCGCCGTTGCCCGCCGCCGGCAGCACGGATCGGGGTTTCGATTACGCCAGTCCGCAGGACACGCGCACGCCGGTGCGCATCGATGCGCACGTCCCGCAGACCGCGCCGCCGCCCGCGCCTGTCGCAGCGCCCGTGGACCAGGCGCCCGCGTCGCCGGTCACGACCGCGGCCGCCGATCTGCCGAGCAGCGTGCCGCGCCCGGTCTCCACCCAGCAGCCCGAGTACCCGCGGGCATCGATGCGGCGTGGCGAGCGTGGCGACGTGCTGCTGCTGGTCAAGGTCGGCGCGGATGGTCGCGTCGAGGGTGTCGACGTCGTCAGCAGCAGCCAGCATCGCCGCCTCGACCGTGCGGCGGTTACCGCAGTGCGTCGCTGGCGTTTCGAACCGGCGATGCGCGACGGCCAGCCGGTCGCCGGCGAGCTACGGATTCCGTTCTCGTTCGCGCCGGAAGGCGGCTGACCTGGCGCTTTCGCACTGCACCCTGACGCTTTCGCACTGCACATCGCGTCCACATCCTGCGTGGGACGCTCGCCGCACCCATTCAGGTAAGGAGGTGCGGCCATGAACGAGCCGGTGCAGCGTCCCATCGATCCGCCGCCGCAGGGCCCGCCGCGCAAGGGCTCCAGTCCGCTCGTGTGGATCCTGTTGCTCGTCGTGCTCGTCGCCCTCGGCTGGTATGCGCTGACCCAGCGCGGTACCACTGACACGCCCGAGTTGCCGCCGACGCCGGTCATCGATGACCCGGCCGCGCCGCCCGCCGAACGCGAGCCTGCGACCCGCACCACGCCACGCGCCGACACGACGCCTGCCCGCCCCGCCGATCGCGAAGCACGTCCGCTCGCCCAACCGGAAATTCCGTATCCGCCTGCCGCCGCGCGCAGCCGCGAAGAAGGGTCGCTGATTCTGCTGGTGCAGGTGGACGCGAACGGCAATGCAACCGACGTGACCGTCGAGAAGCGCAGCGGTTCGCGTGATCTCGATCGCGCCGCGCAGCAGGCGGTGCGCGACTGGAAGTTCGAGCCGGCGATCAAGGGCGGCAAGCCCACCGCGAGCGCGGTCCGCGTGCCGATCGAGTTCACGCTGCAGGATGCAGGCTGAGCACGCAGTCCGACACGCGCTGAAAACGCAACGCCTGCATCTTCCGGATGCGGGCGTTTTTCTTTGGACGATCCGGAACCTGTGGAAGCACGCGTGCGCGCGACTGGTGACTCGGAGCCGCCCATCGCGCGCAAGCGCACTCCCAAAAAAGCCTGCTTGATTCCGGCTTCAGCCGCTGCGCATCGAGAAGCCGGCACGCTGCGCCAGCTCCAGAAACCCCGGAAATGAGGTCGCGACATTCGCGGTGTCGCCGATGACGACCTCGCCGCGCGAGCGCTGGCCGGCGATCGCGAACGACATCGCGATGCGGTGGTCGCCATGGCTGTCGACGCGCCCGCCACCGACGCCATCCGCGCGGCCGGTGATCGTCGCGCCATCGGGCGCTTCTTCGATCTCGACGTCGAGCGCGCGCAGGCCTGCAGCCATCGTCGCGATGCGGTCCGATTCCTTGACCCGCAGTTCGTGCGCGCCGGTCACCCGCGTCACGCCCGAGGCACAGGCCGCGGCGATGAACAGCGCCGGGAACTCGTCGATCATGTCCGGCACGTGGGCCTCGGGCACGTCGATGCCGTGCAGCGGTGCATGACGCACGCGCAGATCGGCCACCGGCTCGCCACCCTCTTCGCCCGCATCGGATTCGACGATGTCCGCACCCATCAGGCGCAGCACGTGCAGCAGACCGGTACGACGCGGATTCATGCCGACACGGCGCAGCAGCAGATCGGAACCGGGGACGATCGACGCGGCGACGAGGAAGAAGGCGGCCGACGAGAAATCCGCCGGCACGCGCACGTCCGTCGCGCGCAGGCGATGCCCGCCGCGCAGACGCGCGATGCCCGGCGCGAATTCGATCGGCCAGCCAAACGCAGCGAGCATGCGCTCGGTGTAATCGCGCGTCGGCCGCGGTTCGCGCACGACAGTCTCGCTATCGGCGTAGAGACCCGCGAGCAGCAGGCAGGATTTCACCTGCGCGCTGGCGAGCACGTTGTCGAATTCGATGCCAGTCAGCGGGGTGCCGCCGTGCACGCGCAGCGGCGGCACGCCGCCGTCGCCGGTATCGATCCGCGCGCCCATCTGCGCCAGCGGCTCGGTGACGCGGCGCATCGGGCGCTTCGACAGCGAGGCATCACCGACCAGCGTGCTGTCGAAGGCCTGGCCCGCGAGCAGACCGGCGATCAGACGCATGCCGGTGCCCGCGTTGCCACAGTCGAGCGGACCTTCAGCCGCGCGCAGGCCGTCGATGCCGACGCCGTGGACGACGCGCACACCCGGCGCCGGCGTGTCGATCGCGACACCCAGGCTGCGGAAGATCGCTTCGGTCGCGCGCGCGTCCTCGCCTTCGAGAAAACCTTCGATGCGCGACGTGCCGTCGGCGAGTGCGGCCAGCATGATCGCGCGATGCGAGACCGATTTGTCGCCCGGCACCCGCACTTCACCACGCAGCGGCGCACCCGGCGCCGCGATCCACGACGCCTCGCTCACGGCACGGCGACCGGGTAGGAACCGAGTACGCGGACCTCGCCGGCGAACGCGTCGATCTCGCCCAGCGCGTCCTTGAGCGGCGATTCGTCGACGTGGCCGTTGACCTCGATGAAGAACGCGTACTGCCACAGCGCACCGTGTGCGGGGCGCGATTCGATGCGGTTCATGCTGATGTCGCGACGCGCCAGCGGTTCGAGGATGCGGTAGAGCGCACCGGGCTGGTCGCGGATGAAGACCATCAGCGAGGTGCGGTCGTTGCCCGAGGTCGGGAACGCGCCGCGACCGATCACCAGAAAGCGCGTGGTGTTGTCGCTGCGATCCTCGATCGGACCGGCGAGTACCTGCATGCCGTAGACGTGCGCGGCGTTCTCGCCGGCGATCGCCGCCGCGTCGTCGGATTTCTTCGCCCGCCGCACGGCCTCTGCATTGCTGACCACCGCGTGCTTTTCGACGCCCGGCAGGTTCTCGCGCAGCCACTGCTTGCACTGCGCCAGCGACAGGCCGTGCGAATACACGCGCTCGATGTCCTCGATGCGACCGGTGCGCGACAGCAGGTACTGGTGCACGCGCAGTTCCACTTCGCCGCAGATCTTCAGCGGCGAGGTCAGGAACATGTCGAGCGTCGACTGGATCGTGCCCTGCCCCGAATTCTCGACCGGCACCACGCCGAAATCGGCATTGCCGGCAGCGACCTCGTCGAACACTTCCTCGATGCTGGCCAGCGGCAGGCCCTTGGCCGAATGGCCGAACTGCTTGTGCACGGCCTGCTGCGAGAACGTGCCTTCAGGCCCGAGGTAGCCGATCTTCAGCGGTTCCTGCTGGGCGAGGCACGCGGACATGATCTCGCGGAACAGGCGCACGAGTTCGGTATCCGACAGCGGCCCGTCGTTGCGGTCCACGACACGGCGCAGCACCTGCGCTTCGCGCTCGGGCCGGTAATAGTCGACGGCCGCGGCGAGCTTGCCCTTGGCTTTGCCGACCTGGCGCGCGAACTGCGCGCGCTCGGCGATGAGGGTCTGGATCTGGCGGTCGATGCCGTCGATCTGTGCGCGCACCGCGTCGAGATCGGGCTTGGCGACGCCTGCGGTGGCAGCGGCCTTCACCGCGTCGACCTTCGCAGACACCGGCTTCTTCGCCTGTGCGGCCACCGGGGTCTTCTTCTTCGAATCAGCCATGGGTCTTCTGGAAATCCTGCATGTAGGCAACGAGGCTGCGGACGCCGTCGACCGGCATCGCGTTGTAGATGGACGCGCGCATGCCGCCGAGCACGCGGTGGCCCTTGAGGCCGATCAGTCCGGCCTCGCGCGCGCCGTCGAGGAAGGCGGCATTGCGCGCTTCGTCGGCGAGGAAGAACGGCACGTTCATGCGCGAGCGCACGGCGGCATCGATGTCGTTGCGATAGAAGCCGCCCGAGCCGTCGATCGCGCCATAGAGCAGCGCCGCTTTCTCGTCGCTGCGGCGGTTGAATTCCACGGTGCCGCCCTCGCCGAGCATCCAGCGGAACACGAGACCGGCTACGTACCAGTTCCAGGTCGGCGGCGTGTTGAGCATCGAGTCGTTGGCGAGCTGCGCGCTGTAATTGAAGATGTCGGCGCGCGGCTGGCCGGCACGCTCGAGAAGCTCGCGACGCACGATGACCACCGAGATGCCGACCGGCCCGAGATTCTTCTGCGCGCCGGCGTAGATCACGCCGTAGCGCGAGATGTCGATCGGCTCGGACGCGATGCTGGAACTGAAATCGGCGAACAGCGGCACATTGCCGGTATCGGGCGCGGGCTCGCCCCAGGCCGGGCGGTACTCGACGCCGTGGATGGTTTCGTTCGCGGTGATGTGCACGTAGGCCGCGCCCGGCGTCAGCCGCCAGGACTCGCGCGCAGGAATCGTGCGGTAGCCGTCGGCCTCGCCGCTGGCGGCGATGTTCACCGACACCGCTGGCGTGAGCTGCTTGAGCGCGGTCTTGCCCCAGTGGCCGGTGACGACGTAATCGACCGTGTCGCCCTGGTTCGCGAAGTTCAGCGGTAGCAGCGCCTGGGCCGTCGTCGCACCGCCCGGGAGGAACAGCACCGCGTAGTCATCGGGTACACCGAGCAGCGTGCGAAGATCGGCTTCGGCGCGCGTGGCGACCTCCATGAACTCCGGTCCGCGGTGGCTCATCTCGACGATCGACGCGCCGGCATCACCCCACTCCAGCATGTCCGCCTGCGCCTGTTTCAGCACGCTTTCAGGCAGGGCCGCCGGTCCCGGGGCAAAGTTGTACGCACGCGCCATTGAACACTCCACGGAACGGATTTCGGGGCCGGCAAGTATGCCGCAGCGCAACAGTTTGACGTGCATCCGATGGTTGCGCTGGCAACGTATGTCACTGGTCCACAACAGGCGCGCCGCGCCGAGGAGTCCCACATGTCATTGCGCGATGCGTTGCGGATCCGGGAGTCCGAAGTCACCGACGAAACCGTCTATCGCGACCGGCGACGCCTGCTGGCACTAATGGCCGCCGCGCCTGCGCTCACCCTCGCCGGCTGCGCCGAAGCCGAGCCGCCGCCGGCGTCGACCACGCGGGTCACGCCCGCACAGGCACGCAGCGGTTTCCGCACCGACGAGCCGCTGACGCGCGTCGAGGACATCACCAGCTACAACAACTTCTACGAGTTCGGCACCGGCAAGGGCGATCCATCGAGCGCGGCGAAGACGTTGCGCACCTCGCCGTGGACGGTCGAGGTCGGCGGCGAGTGCGCCAAGCCCGGACGCGTGTCGTTCGAGGACCTGCTGCGCGGCGTCGCCAACGAGGAACGCATCTACCGGCTGCGCTGCGTCGAGGGCTGGTCGATGGTGATCCCGTGGAGCGGCGTGCCGCTGGCCTCGGTGCTGCGCAAGTTCGAGCCCAACGCCAATGCGAAGTACGTGGCGTTCACCACGCTCGCCGATCGCGAACAGATGCCCGGCCTGCGTTTCCGCTCGATCAACTGGCCCTACCGCGAAGGTCTGCGCATCGACGAGGCCATGAACCCGCTCGCCTTCCTCGCCACCGGCCTCTACGGCAAGGCGCTACCGCAGCAGAACGGCGCGCCGCTGCGACTGGTCGTGCCGTGGAAGTACGGCTTCAAGAGCATCAAGTCGATCGTCGGCATCCGCTTCGTCGAGCGTATGCCCAGCACCGCGTGGAACGATCTGCAGCCGTCGGAATACGGCTTCTTCAGCAACGTCAATCCGGCCGTCGACCACCCGCGCTGGAGCCAGAAGACCGAGCGGCGTATCGCCGGCAGCGGCAACCGCCTGCTTGCCAACCGCATCGACACGCGGCCGTTCAATGGCTATGCCGACCAGGTGGCATCGCTCTACTCGGGCATGGATCTGCGCAAGTGGTACTGAAGGCCGCACCGGCGGTTCGCCCGGCCCGACCGGCGACACCGCCGGCGATCATCGCCGCCAAGACGCTGTTGCATCTGATGTGTCTGGCGCCGCTCGCGTGGCTGGGCTGGCGCGTGTGGCAAGTGCTGGGCGGCGCGAACGTCGATGTGCTCGGCGCCGAACCGGTGGTCGCGATCGAACACGAGCTCGGCATCGGCGCGCTGCGCCTGCTGCTGATTACGCTGGCGATCACGCCGCTGCGCCAGATCACCGGCTGGACCGCGGCGTTGCGGTTCCGGCGCATGCTCGGGCTGTACGCATTCGTCTACGCCAGCCTGCACTTCGGCGTGTGGCTGGCGCTGGATCTGGTCGGCGATCTGTCGCAGGTCGCGACCGAGATCGCGCGGCGGCCGTTCATCACCGTGGGTTTCCTCGCGTGGCTGCTGCTGGTGCCCCTCGCGGTCACCTCGACCAAGGGCTGGATGCGGCGTCTGGGCCGCAAGTGGGGCCAGTTGCACAAGGCGATCTATCCGATCGCCGCGCTTGCCGTGCTGCATTTCTGGTGGATCGTGAAATCGGACTGGCGCGAGCCGGCGCTGTACGCGGGCATTCTCGCGGTGCTGCTGGGCTGGCGGGTGTGGAAGGCGGTGCAGAAGCGGCGCTTGGCTAGCGCTGCCGGCGCCCGCGTCGCAACGCCCAGACGATGACACCGACCACGAAGACCGGCACCGCCAGTACGCCGAGGATGATCATCCAGTGCCAGATGCTGAAACTGCCCATACCGGTTCTCCGTGGCTCTGGAATCAAGCCGCGCCGAACAGCAGCAGTGCACTGAGCAAGCCCGCCAGTACGACTGCCGCGAGCAGCAACCATGGCAACGGCAGGCCGCCGCCACGCCGCTGCGGTGAATCGTCCACGAGCGCCTGCGGTTCGGGGGCACGGTCGTAACCGGCGCTGTGGCCGGCGCGCGCGGGCGCTTCGACGACGAAACGATGGTGCGCGTCGAAGACGACCTGGTCACCGGCCTGCAGCACCGCGTCGCGCGTCGGTTCGCCATTGACCACGCTGCCGTCGGCGGACCCCAGATCGGTCAACCGCACGAAGCCACCGACGCGTTCCAGGCGCGCATGGCGATCGGCGAACCCCGGTTCGTCGATGCGGATGTCGGCTTCGGCATGACGGCCGACCAGACGCGGCCGGTCGAGCGTGAAACTGCGGCCGTGATAGCGACCACCGACGCCGCGCAACACGATGCGGGGATCGGCATCGCCGCCGTCCGCATCGTCGGGATCGTGCGCCGGCGCGATCGCCGAGACGGGCGCCGTCGACACCAGCCGCAGCTCGTGGCCGTCGACGAAGATCGCGTCACCCGTGCGCAGCATCGCCATGCGCCGCACCTGGCGGCCGTTGACGTGCACGCTCTGTACGCCTTCCGTGACCGTGAGCCAGACGCCGCGCCGATCGACGCAGAAGCGCACGCTCGGCTCATTGCCGTCGGACACCGGCGCCAATGCGCCGGCGCGCCCACGGCCGATGCCGTGCACGCCGATGTCGAGCGGCAGTTCGGGTTCGTCGGGTGTGGGGAATCGCAGCTTGAGCGCAGTCATGCGGCGGCAATCTAGCACGAGGCCGCGCGGCTGCACGCGCCGTCACTTGGTCACGGCGCCCCATCGACGCACAATGCGCCTCCACGACAACCCGCGGAGCCTCGCATGGCTGGTATCGACATCACCCATCCCCACTCGCTGTCGCCGGCCAAGGCCCGCACCGCGGTCGAAGCGGTCGCCAAGAAGCTCTCCGAGCGCTTCGACATGAAGTACGGCTGGGACGGCGACACGCTGAACTTCAGCCGCTCGGGCGTCGACGGCGCGATCGCGCTGCTGCCGCAGAGCCTGCACGTGACCGCGAAGCTCGGATTCCTGCTGTCGGCGATGCAGGGCCCGATCGAGGCCGAGATCCGCCGGGTGCTGTCTGAGAAGTTCTGAGCTAGTCGTCGAGCGCGTACGGCGCGGGGTGTCCGGCGAACAGACGCCGCGACACCTCGCCTTCGTCGCGCTCGATCTCGGCGACGAACGCGTCCGGATCGCCCAGCGCCTCGAACGCGCCGTAGCCGCGTTCCAGAAAGCCCTGCAGTTCGGTGAGTCCCGCGAGCCGGGCCGGGCCGCGCGAGAACGCCAGCAGCGCGGACACGCCGCGCATCTTCAAGGCCTTTCCGAAGCCGCGGCCCACGCGGCCGATCAACCGCACCTGACGCTTGCGCAGCCCCGCGCGGCCGACGTCCCGGTAGGCCTGCGCGTACAGCGCGTCATCAAGCCTGCGTCGCCGCGGTGCCAGGCGCTGCAGGGCCTCGACCATGTGCAGATCCAGCGCCTGGCTCAACGCGCCGAGTTCGATCGCATCGGCCACCGTCTCCAGCAGGCGCGCAGGCAGCAACCGGCGCATCGTCGGCAGGATGCGGGCGATGTCGGCATCGCGCCGGGTGAAGTCGCGATCGCCGTAAACGTCGCCGAGGAAAAAGGTGGCGGCCGGTGCGCGCGTCGGGTCTTCGAGGAAATGCGCGAAGCTCACGCGCAGGCGCGCGGCCTGCCAGCGCCGCAGTTCGGCCAGCCAGTGCGAGCGGGCGCGCGGATCGTAATCCGGATCATGCAGGGCCTGGTGCCACGCCAGCCGTCGCGCGAGGCGGGCGGAAATGTCGGATGCCGTCATCGGCGCATCTTCGACGCTGGCGGCGTCTGGAGCAATCCTTCAACACCGGCTGGCTAGACTCGGTCGGACCCTCCTGCAGGCCTCGCCATGCTGTCGTTGCATCCCGCCCGGCACCGTCGCACCCGCGCCTCGACCCGCGCGCCGAAGATCGGCCTGGCCATCGCCGGCGGCGGCCCGATCGGCGGCATGTACGAACTCGGCGCGCTGCGTGCGCTCGACGAGGCGCTCGACGGTCTCGACCTGACCCGGCTCGACAGCTACGTGGGCATCAGCAGCGGCGCGTTTCTCGCTGCGGGTTTGGCCAACCGGCTCGATATCGAGGAGATGTGCCGCGCCTTCATCACCGGCGACAGCGACGATCTGGAATTCCGCGCCGAAGACTTCCTTCGCCCGGCGTTTGGCGAGTACGCGCGTCGCATCGCCGGCCTGCCGCGGCTGGCGATGGACTGGAGCCGCAGCCTGCTGCCCGGCGCCACGCGGGCTGCGCTGTTCGGCGGTGCGGTGCCCACCGGTGTGTTCGACAATCGCGGCGTCGAGCGTTTCCTCGCCGAAGTGTTCTCGCGTCGCGGCCGCAGCAACGATTTCCGTGCGCTGGAAGCGGCGTTGCACGTGGTCGCCGTCGATCTCGACAGCGGCGAAGCCGCGCTGTTCGGCAGCGGCGATCTGGCAGCGGTACCGATCTCGCGCGCCGTGCAGGCCAGCGCCGCCCTGCCCGGCCTGTATCCGCCGGTGCGCATCGGCGGCCGCGACTACGTCGATGGCGCACTGCGCCGCACGATGCATGCGTCCGTGCTGCTGGAGCGCGACATCGATCTGATGCTGGGTCTCAACCCGCTGGTGCCCTACACCGATCGCCCGACGGGTACTGCGCGGCGCAAGCGCCGCAGCCGGCCGTTGACCGATGGCGGCCTGCCGGCGGTGCTGTCGCAGACCTTCCGCACCCTGCTGCAGTCGCGCATGCAGGTCGGACTGGCGAAGTACGCGCAGCAGTATCCGGATGTCGACCAGCTGGTGTTCGAGCCCGGCGACGGCGCCTCGGAACTGTTCTTCCTCAACGCCTTCAGCTTCTCCACGCGCCATCGCGTGTGCGCACTCGGGTACCGGCAGACGCTGGACGATCTGTGCAACCGCGCGGCCGAACTCGAACCGGTCCTCGGCGCGCACGGCATCGGCCTGCGTCTGGAGATCCTCGCCGACGTCGACCGCACCTTGCTCGACGGCCTGCCGCCGCGGCGCACGCGGCGCACCGAAACCACCGCACGCCTGCACCGCGCGCTCGACGATGTCGAACGCCTGATCGACATGCCACCGCGCTGAGCGCTGGTGTGAAACCTCCAGATCGCCGCATGAGGCTGCGATCGTCCTGTCCACCACGTCCGGAGACACCGATGGCCACGTTCAAGAAGACCGCGAAGAAAGCCACCAAGAAGTCCGCCCCGCGTTCCAGGCCCGCCACGGGCGATGCCGCCAGCGGCGAAGCACTGTCGAAGTCGATCAGCGAGTCCGCACAGCAGATCTGGCTGGCCGGCGTCGGCGCGTTCGGCCGCGCGCAGGCCGAAGGCACGCGCCTGTTTGACGGCCTGATGAAGGAAGGTGCGGGTCTGGAGAAGACCGCGCGCGCCTACGCGAATACGCGTGCGGGCACGGTGCGCAACGCGGTGGAGACCGGCGTCGGCCAGACCCGCGATCGCGCGGCCGACACCTGGGATCGTCTCGAAAAGGTGTTCGAGGACCGCGTGCAGCGTGCTCTGGTCAAGCTCGGCGTGCCGGGCCGTGACGATGTGCAGTCGCTCAGCAGGCGCGTCGATGCGTTGACCGCGGCGCTGCAGGCCAGGAAGTCGGCGCCGGCGCGCAAGGCGACACAGGCTGCCGCGAAGACAGCGACCGCCAAGAAGGCCCCTGCGAAGAAGGCGGCACCGCGCAAGGCAGCCACGAAGACGGCGAAGACGCCGGCCAAGCGCGCGACGAAGAAGGCTGCGAACGCGGGCTGATCGCTCGGTAGTTTGGCTCCGGAGAGCGGCGCCGTGTGTCGGCTGACCGGTTGCCCCAGTTCTGATGGTGTGCCCCGACCTAACCCTCCCCCGCTTGCGGGGGGAGGGCTTCGAGCGACGGTCCACTCCGATCTGACGCGGATCGGGCGTCGCGCTCGGGTATCCTGCCGCCCTGCAAGCGGACACGGACACCGGCATGACCACGCAGTGGATCGCCGCAATCGGAGTGGCGATCGCCATCGGATGTGCGGCCTCGTTCTATTTCCTGACTTTCCAGCGTCGTCGCGACGAGGCCGCGGCGGGCATCGTTGCGCTGTCGGCGATCTCCTGGCGGGGCTTCATCGGCATGGTGCTGCAGGCGCTGCGCCGTCGCGGCTACGTGCAGGTGGTGGATCTGGAAGATGTGTCCGGCGACCGCGACTACATGCTCGAACGCGAAGGCGCGCGCTGGCTGCTGTCGTGCAAGCACGCGTCGACCTACGTGCTGGGCCGCAATGCGGTGCAGGCGCTGTCGAGCGAAGTGCTGCTCAAGAGCGCCGCCGGCGGCCTGCTGGTGACGCAGGGCAGGATCGACGCCGAGGCCCGCGGCGCGGCTGGCAAGCAACGCATCGAACTGCTCGACGGCGCCACTCTGTGGCCGGAACTGCGCGATCTGATGCCGGCCGGCGAACTCGACGCGATCCGCGCGAAGACCGGCGCCGTGGCCCGCCAGCGCGTGCTGCTCAGCTGGCTGTTCGCGCTGCTGGCCGGCGTGGCGGTATTTCTGGCCATGCCCGACGACGCGCCTGCTGCGAACGCGGCCGCTGCGACGCCATACGCCGACACCGCACCCGCCGCGCCGGTCCGCATCGAAGCGCCGCCGCATGCGCCGGTCGAAACCCAGCGCAGCGATCTGTCACGCGCGCTCGGCACCCTGCCCGATGTCGACCGTGCGATCTGGGCCACCGGTTCGACGTTGCAGATCTTCGTCGCCCGCGTGGACGATCAGGCCAGCGTCGACGCGATCTGCGCCCTGGTGCTGCGCCATCCCGACCTGACCTCGTCGCGCCTGCAGCTCACGCCGCCAGCCGACAGCGGGCAGCAGACCCGCTTCCTGCAGTGCCGGAGCTTCTGAAGCGCCGGCACTGCCTGCGGCGTTACCAGTGCACGCCGCGCATCATCGCGGCGAACGCGATCTGTTCCTGGCTCGGCGTTTCGTCGCGCAGCGCCGAGCGGTCGCCCTTCGACGCAGCCGAATCCGGGAACAGTTCGAACGCCGTGCTCATGACGATCTCGTAGGCCTTCGGCGCAACCGCGTTGACCAGCGCGGCGAACACGCCCAGGCGCGTCGTGATGCGACTGGGCTTTTCGATGATCGCCTTGACCAGCAATCCCGCCGCCTCGTCCGGGGTGAGCGTCGGCACGCTGTCGTACATCTTGGTCGGTGCGATCATCGGCGTGGCGACGAGCGGCATGTTGATCGTCGTGAAGCTGATGCCCTTGCCCGACAGCTCGCCCTGCGCGCAGCGGCTGAACGCATCCAGCGCCGCCTTCGACGCTACGTACGCCGAAAAACGCGGCGAATTTGCCAGCACGCCTATGGAGCTGATGTTGATGATGTGGCCCTTGCGACGCTTGGTCATCGACGGCATGAACCCCATGATCAGACGCAGGCTGCCGAAGTAGTTGAGCTGCATCGTGCGCTCGAAATCGTGGAAACGGTCGTAGCTCAGCTCGATCGAACGCCGGATCGAACGGCCGGCGTTGTTGATCAGGATGTCGACATGGCCGTGCTCGGTCAGCACCTGCTGCACCAGCCGGTCGCAGTCGGCCAGATCGGCGAGATCGGCCGTGTAGGCGAACACCTTGCCGCCGGCCGCTTTCATCGCATCGCGCGCGGCGAACAGTTCGTCCTCGCGTCGCGCGACGATCACCGTCACCGCGCCGGCTTCGGCCACGCGTTGCGCGGTCGCCAGACCGATGCCGGACGAGCCACCCGTGATCACCACGACCTTGTTGCGCACCTTGCCCTTGAGCGTGCGGTCGATGAAGAGATCCGGATCGAGGTGGCGCTCCCAGTAATCCCACAGGCGCCAGGCGTACTCCTCGAGCTTCGGCACTTCGATGCCGCTGCCACGCAGTGCGCGTTCGGCCTCGCGGTTGTCGAAGCGCGTTGGATAGGTGATGAACTTCATCACCTGCTTCGGGATGCGGAAATCGCGCAGCAGCATGCCGACGAAGCGACGCACCGGCGGCAACGCGCCCACCGCGCCGCGGATCGAAGGCGGCACGAAGGCGAACATCCGCGCGTCGAGACGCATCGTCATTTCCGGCGCGTGGCCGGCGCGGCAGAACAGGTTCAGCACCTCGCCCACGCGCAGCGGTTCGGGATCGGTGAGGTGGAAGGTGTGGCCGTCGAGCCGTGGCTTGTGCGCGATGTGATCCATCGCATCGGCGACGAAATCCACCGGCACGATGTTGATGCGCCCGCCCTCGATGCCGAGCATCGGCATCCACGGCGGAAACACGTCGCGCAGCTTCTTGATCAGGGTGAAGAAGTAGTACGGCCCGTCGATCTTGTCGATCGCGCCGGTCTGCGAATGGCCGACCACCATCGCCGGCCGGTAGATGCGCCACTTGATCCGTGTCTCGCGCCGCACGAGTCCTTCCGACTCGTGCTTGGTGCGCAGATAGGGATCGTCCAGGCCTTCGGCCTCGGCGTACATGTCCTCGCGGAAGATGCCCGGGTACAGGCCGGCGGCCGCGATCGAACTCGTGTGGTGGAAACACCCCGCCTCGAGCGCGGCCGCGAGATCGAGCGCGTGCTGGGTGCCGTCGATGTTGGCGGTGCGCTGCGCCTCGAGCGATGCGGCCAGGTCGTACAGCGCGGCGAGATGGAAGAAATGCTTCACCTTGCCTTTGAGCGCCCGCAGCTGCGCGGTGGAAACGCCGCAACGTTCGGCGGTCATGTCGCCTTCGACCACGACGAAGCGCTTGGCGTCCCAGCCGAGATCACGCGCGAGTGCGTCGAATTTTTTGCGCGAGTCCTTGCGGATCAGCACGTGGATCGCGCCCTTGCGCTTGAGCAGGTTGCCCACGAGGTGACGCCCGATGAAGCCGGTCGCACCGGTCACGAAGTAAGCCATCGCATCCCTCCACGCCGCCGCGGTGCCGGGCGCCGTTCCCGTGGCTACGGTGCCAGAGCCGACGACGGCCCACAATCGACTGCGGTTGATTCCCCGCGGCGACGATGCTGTGATGGCGACCGGCTCCCGGGAGGCTCCACGATGTCCGATGTGACGCAGGCGTTCGAAGCGGCCGCGCAACGCGTACAGGCACTCGACGCACGACCCGACAACGACACGCTGCTGCGGCTCTATGCGCTGTACAAGCAGGGCGCCGAAGGCGACGTGCGTGGACCGAAGCCGGGCTTCTTAGACTTCGTCGGCACCGCCAAGTACGAGGCCTGGAGCAAGCTCGCCGGCACGCAGCGGGATGCTGCTATGCAGCAGTACATCGCGCTGGTCGACTCGCTCGCCGGCTGACCGGCGCCTCGATGGCACGCGACACCCGGCAACGGATCCTCGACTGCGCACTCGCGATGTTCAACGCCCAGGGCGAGCCGCGGGTGACGACGAACCACATCGCCGACGAGCTCGACATCAGTCCGGGCAATCTCTACTACCACTTCCGCAACAAGGACGACATCATCGAGCAGCTGTTCGGGGGCTTTGACGCCCGCATGGACGATGCGCTCGTGGTGCCCGACGGACGTCTGCCGGAACTGGAAGACATCTGGCTGCAGCTGCACCTGGTGTTCGAGTGCATCTGGGACTACCGCTTCCTCTATCGCGATCTGCTGGAGATTCTCAGCCGCAATCGCCGTATGCGCATGCGTTTCTCGCGCATCCTGCGCCGCGCCAGCGAACGCGCGCACGTGGTGATCGCCGGCCTGGCGCGCGCCGGCATCCTGCGCGCATCACCGGCCGAGATCGATGCGGCGGCGACCAACCTCATCGTCGTCGCCACGTTCTGGCTCAACTACAGCGCCACGCGCGGCGACCGCGACGAACAGGTCGCGATCCGCGAGGGCATCGTGCAGGTGATGATGCTGCTCTCGCCCGCACTGCGCGATGCCGAGCGCGTGCACCTCAACGCGCTGGTCAAGGCCTACACCCACTGACGGCGCGACCGCGCCACTTCGAGAGACCACGATGGCCAAGTCCGCATGGGGGCCCTTTCCCCACCCGTCCGACGCATTCGAGTATCCCGGCGACGCCTTGAAGAAAGCCTGGCCGCGGCTGCACGCCGGTGATGCCGAACCCTTCCCCGATACGAAGCGCGCACAGGTGTTGATCGACGCCGCCGGCAAGGTCGCGCCCAAAGGCCTCGACGCCGCTGCGCTCGCGACCGCGTTGCAGGATGCCTGGCGCACGTTCCATGCCGGCGATTTCAAGACCGCATTCGATGCGGGCAGTGCGCTCGGGCCTGTCGGCGCTTCGGTGGCGGTCAAGGCGCTGGGCATCCATGCCACGCACCTGGTGAGCTCCGAGGTCGAACAGCTCAAGCGCTACGAACAGGCAGCCGCGATCGCCGAGACCGCGATCGCCGCGTTGCCCGACGACGCCAACAGCCACTACCGCCGCGCCTACGCGCTGGGCCGCTACAGCCAGGGCCTGAGCATCGCCAAGGCGCTCAAGCAAGGCATCGCCGGCAAGGTCCGCGACTCGCTGCACACCGCGCTCGAACTCGCGCCCAGGCACGCCGAAGCGCATACCGCGCTCGCGCTCTACCACGCCGAGATCATCGACAAGATCGGCGCGATGATCGGCGGCCTGACCTACGGCGCGAAGGCGGCCGAAGCCGAGTCGCACATCGCGACCGCACTCAAGCTCACCCCACAATCCCCGATCGCCCATATCGAGCACGGCAACGTGCTGATGCTGCTGCACGGCGCCAGGAAGGAAGCGGCTGCGGCGTCTGCCTACGAGAAAGCGGCCGCGCTGAAGCCGGCCGATGCGATGGAGGCGCTCGACGCGGCGTATGCGGCGGAGCAGATCGAGTGATGAATCGCGTGGTCTGGGCAGAGCGTCTGCGCGTTCGACGGCGCAAGGTCGCGCTATCCACCGGTCCGTCGCCCCGGCGCAGGCCACGGCCCAGCGACGCCGGCCACGGACGCGACTGGTTTCCGACCGCGTACAGACGCTGGATCCCGGCGTGCGCCGGGATGGCGGGTTCCGGTTTTCGTGATGCCGCCGCATGCGTGACGCGTCGTCCCGCAATCCCCCCGCAACACCCGCTTGTCGCCAACTCGAATCACCCGTAGAATTCGCGTCCCGATCGCGCCACCCCTTGCGGGTCCAGCGCTGCGGAGACGGCCCAGGCAGTTTGCCCGCCCCTCCGAACGATCCGGGCGGTTAGCTCAGCGGTAGAGCATTGCCTTCACACGGCAAGGGTCACAGGTTCAATCCCTGTACCGCCCACCAGACACCACGCGTGTGCGAGAAAGCCGGCCCGAGCGCCGGCTTTTTCGTACGCGCGCGTTCCAGCACTGCGCGCTCCCCTCGCCGTCCGCGATCGACGGTCATATCCCTGTGTTCCGCTCCGTGCGTGAGCCGGTTGAACCGGCATCCTCCACGTCCGCTGCACGACCCCGCGCCTAATTTGGCGCACCTCCAAGGAAGATCCCCCCGCGATGCGTGTCCAGGCCGGCTGCGAACTCTCGATCGAAACCGATACCGCCAGCCCGGTCATCGCCATGCTGCGCCCGCGCGATGGCGTCGCGAAGTGGCGCATCAACGATCGGTCGGGTTTCGAGCGCAGCCACGGATTCGACGAGCACGTCGACAGCTTCGGCAACCGCTGCCAGCGCTTCGTCGTGCCCAAGGGGCTGACCCGCGTGCGGATCGACACCACCGTCGAGACCACGCCGGACATCCGGGTCGCGCCCGACGCGCCTGCGATCGATCCCGGCGCGCTGCCGGCCGACACCCTGCAGTTCCTGCTGCCCAGCCGTTATTGCCCGTCCGACCGCGGCGCGATGTGGGAGCAGGCGCGCAGCGTCGTCGGCGATGCCGCGCCGGGCTATGCCCAGGCCGAGGCGATCCGCCGCTGGATCGCCGCGCATCTCGAGTACCGCTACGGCGTCAGCAACGCCAGCACCGATGCGCAGGACACCCTGGCGCACGGCGCCGGTGTCTGCCGCGATTTCGCGCACGTCGGCATCACCCTGTGCCGCGCGCTCGACATTCCGGCGCGCATGGTCGTCGGCTGGCTGCACGACCTCAAGCCGATGGACATGCATGCCTGGTTCGAGGCCTACCTCGGCGGCGCCTGGTACACCTTCGACGCCACCCAGTCCGCCCCGCGCGGCGGACGCGTGGTGATCGCGCATGGACGCGACGCCGCCGACGTGGCGTTCCTGACCAGCTATCGTCCGCTGCGCACGTTGTCGCTGCGCGTCTGGGCCGATCTGGAAGCTCCTGCCGCTCGCACGTTCGACGACGATCTCGGCCACGCGGCCTGATCCCGGAGCGACCCCACCATGCAACTGTTCAAGTGCTCGCATTGCGAGCAGGTGCTGTACTTCGAGAACACCGCATGCCTGCGTTGCGGCAAGACGCTGGGCTTTCTGCCGCAGACGTTGACGCTCGAGGCGCTGGATCTCGACGCCGGCGAGTGGGTCACGCCCGCGCGGCCGGGTGCGCGTTTCAAGTTCTGCCGCAACGCCACGCATTCGGCCTGCAACTGGTTGCTGCCGACTAGCGATCCGCACGGCTATTGCCGCGCCTGCCGGCACAACCGCACGATTCCGAATCTCGGCGAGGCCGAGCGCCTCGCCGACTGGCAGAAGATCGAGGTCGCCAAGCGGCGTCTGTTCTACACGCTGCTGCGCCTGCAGCTGCCGACGCCCGCGCCGGGCAGCGGAGATCCGCAGCCGCTGTCCTTCGATTTTCTGGCCGATCCGA
The DNA here is from genome assembly GCA_029959605.1 of Lysobacteraceae bacterium PS02340. Classification (GTDB taxonomy): domain Bacteria; phylum Pseudomonadota; class Gammaproteobacteria; order Xanthomonadales; family Xanthomonadaceae; genus Luteimonas; species Luteimonas flava. The sequence continues at coordinate 50,243 of JASCOC010000001.1, forward strand.
AAACCGGCCCCAAGGTGATGACCGGCCACGACAACGGCCACATCACGATCGCGCTGGCCGAGGCAGACGACGCCGCGCGCGAGGCCACGCGCATCGCGATGGGCGAGCTCTATCGCACCCTGCTCGGCCATTTTCGGCACGAGATCGGCCACTACTACTGGGACCGGCTGGTGCGCGACGCCGGCGAAGACGAACTCGCGCGTTGCCGTGCGTTGTTCGGCGACGACCGCCGCAGCTACAGCGATGCCCTGCAGCTCTACTACGACCACGGCGCGCCCAACGACTGGCAGGCCGCGCACGTCAGCCCGTACGCGACGATGCATCCCTGGGAAGACTGGGCCGAAACCTGGGCGCACTACCTGCACATCGTCGACACACTGGAGATGGCGTCGGCATTCGGCATCCGCATCGCGCCGGACGTGGCCGACGATCCGTCGATGGAGACCGACCTGTCGTTCGACCCGCATCGTGTCGCCGACATCCAGCGCCTCGTCGATGCCTGGTTGCCTCTGACCTGGGCGATCAACAGTCTCAATCGCACGATGGGCCACCCGGACATCTATCCGTTCGTGATCGCGCCGCCGGTGGTCGAGAAGATGGCCTACATCCACGGCCTGATCCGGCGCGCCCGCCGCTCGGCTGCTGCGCGACCGGCGACGCCCGCCGCGTCCTGAGGGCGGCAACCACGTCCGATGCGTTGCGTCGACTTGGACGCACACGCCGCGCTGCACCACAATCACGCCTCGCCAGCGAGACGCGGCACGCTGCAACGCGCGCCGCCTTCCTCGCCTGCGCGCCCTGCCCTGGAGTTGTCATGACCCTGCGTTTCAGCGAATCCCTGCGCCAGTCCTGCGAAGCCACGTGGACCCGCGCCATCGAACACCGCTTCGTGACCGAACTCGGCGACGGCACCATCGCCGACGATGTGATGGCCGCCTATCTGATCCAGGACCATCGCTTCCTCGACAGTTTTCTGGTGCTGCTGGGCGCAGCGATCGCCAGCAGCGACCGCTTCGAATCGCGGCTCGTGCTCGGTCGTTTCACCGGCATGGTCTGCGGCGAGGAGAACACCTACTTCCTGCGCGCCTTCGAAGCACTGGGCGTCGACACCGAGACGCGGACCCGCGCACCCGATACCGCGCCGACCGCGGGCTTCAAGGCGCTCATGCGCGAAGCCGCGGCCACCCGTTCCTACGCCGCGACGCTCGCCGTACTCAACGTCGCCGAAGGCCTGTATCTCGACTGGGCGCAGCGCGTGCCGCGCCCGCTGCCGACGAACTTCGTCCACGCCGAGTGGGTCACGCTGCACGACAATCCGATGTTCGTGGAGTTCGTCGCGTTCCTGCGGGCCGAGCTCGACCGCGTCGGCCCCGACGATGCGGCGCTCGCGCAGGATTTCTTCCAGCGCGCGGTCGATCTCGAACTCGCGTTCTTCGATGCCGCCTATGCGGAACGCACCGCCTGATGGCGCTGTTCGAACGACTCAAGGCTGCAGCGCCCGGCGAGTGGGCTTGCTATGTCGATCACGCGTTCGTGCGCGGCATGGGCGATGGCACGCTGCCCGAAGCCGCGTTCCGCACGTATCTAGTGCAGGACTACCTGTTCCTGATCCAGTTCGCGCGCGCCAATGCGCTGGCCGCCTACAAGAGCCGCACCCTCGCCGATCTGCGCGCCGCGAAGGATGGGCTGTCGGCGATCGTCGACGTCGAGCTCGATCTGCACGTGCGGTTGTGCGAGCGCTGGGGCCTGTCGCCGGCCGACATCGAAGCCGCGCCGGAGCATCAGGCCACGGTCGCCTACACGCGCTTCGTGCTCGATTGCGGCATGTCCGGCGATCTGCTCGATCTGCATGTCGCACTCGCGCCGTGCGTGCTCGGCTATGCCGAGATCGGCCGTGCGCTGGCACCGGCCGGTGTCGATGCGCTCGCCGGACATCCGTATCGTGAATGGATCGGCGAGTACGCCGGAGACGCCTACCAGCAGGTCGCGGCGAATGCCTCGCGCCATCTCGACGATCTCGGTGCGCGCTATCTCGGTCCGGGCCGCTTCGACGAACTCGCCGCGCTGTTCGGCAAGGCATCGCGGCTGGAAGCCGATTTCTGGCAGATGGGCCTGGACGCGGCCGGGCTTTGACTGCGGCGAGAACCGGCCCGATCTTCAGATCAGGTCTGCTTCTGTTTCAGCGCCTCGTAATGCATGTCCTGCAGCTGGTGCGCATCGATCGTCGCGCATTGTTCGGCGATCGCCTCGCGATGCGCCGGCCGCTCCCAGCAGCGCGCGGTGTAGGCCTGTAGCGCCTCGAGGCCATCGAGCAGTTCCAGCCGATGCGCGATCTTCAGCACCGAGGACAGCATCAGATCGGCGACCGAGAAGTCGTCGCCGACGATCCACGTCCGCGTGCCCAGCGCGTCCTGCAGTTCGCGCAGGCGCGGGCGCGCGGCGTCCTCGACGACCGGGCGACGTGCTGCTTTCTGCGCCGGGTCCTTCGTGAAATACGCGACCTCGGCGACGTTCATCAGAGAGGGCTCGATCGAGTTCAACGCCGCGATGACCCAACAGGTCACGAGCGCACGCTCGCCGGGATCGGCCGGCAACAGCTGACCGGCACGCGTCGCCACATCCAGCACGACCGCGCCGGATTCGAACAAGGGCGGCCTGCCGTCTTCTTCGAGCACAGGCACCTGACCGAAGGGTTGTGCGCGCCGGTAACCGGCAGATTTCATGCCCGGCGCATCGAGCAGGCGCACCTCGTAGGGCCAGCCGACCTCGCGCAATACCCAGCGCACGCGGTGGTCGCGTACCTGCCCCGCCGCGAACGGCGGCGCCCACTTCATCGCGAAGACCGAATCAGCAGCTTCAAAGAACGCAAGGTCGGGAATCACGATGCGCGACGGGCACGCCCGGAGCACGCGCGTCCGTCCCGGACTCACGCGCCCGCCAATCCACCGCCCGCATGTCCCGGCAACGCATTCTCGTCGTGCGAATCCGGATCATCGAAGGCGTCGACTTCGCTGGCGATGCCCGTCTTGGGATTCGGCGTCGGAGCGCGCGGGGGCGAGTCCGGATTCTGCGGGGCGTCGTGCTGCGACACGTCTTCCTGTGGCGTCATTCCCGTGTCCTCGTTGATGGCGAAAAGACCGTACGTGCGATCCCGTGAGAACGGAATGCGCGTCCGGGACCGGCCACGACGCCGTAGCCGCACGCCCCCCCGGCGACGCAGGGCGCCCGCCCTCACACGTAGCGCGGAATCGGCCCTCGCTGTGGCGTCTGGTCCGGCAGCTCCACTTCCACGTCGTCCACGAAGCACCAGCCCCAGCCTTCGGGCGGGTCGTAGCCTTCGATGATCGGGTGGCCGGTCGCGTGGTAATGCGCGGTGGCATGCCGATGGGGCGAATCGTCGCAGCACCCGACATGGCCGCAGCTGCGGCACAGGCGCAGATGCACCCAGGGGCTGTCGATCGCAAGGCAGTCTTCGCAGCCGCGTGCGCTGGGCACGACGGTCGCGATGGTGTCGAGGTGGGTGCAGGTGTCGGCCATCAGGCGGTCGCCTTCTCTCGGGTGTCGGAACGTGCGGCCTCGTCGGCCGCGGCCAGGTACTGGTGGATCTGCGAGACCACGGCGGCGCCTTCGCCCACCGCCGCCGCCACACGCTTCACCGATCCCGCGCGCACGTCGCCGATTGCGAACACGCCGGGGCGATCGGTCTGCAGCGAGGTCGAGCGTCCCGGCCCCGCGCCATCGGCGCCGGTGGTCACGAAGCCCGCATGGTCCAGTGCGATGCAATCGGTCAGCCAACCGGTGTTGGGATCGGCGCCGACGAACAGGAACACATGACGCAGATCGCAGTGGTGGGTGTAGCCGGAATCGCGGTCGCGATAGGTCGCGCCGACCAGTCCGCGTTCGGCGTCGCCTTCCAGCGTGACCAGCTCGGTGCGCGTGTGCAGCACCACGTTCGGCAATGCCTTGATGCGGTCGATCAGATAGCGCGACATCGAAGCTTCGAGTCCGGCGCCGCGGACGACGAGGTGCAGGGTCTTCACCTTCGGCGCGAGGAACACGACCGCCTGCCCGGCGGAATTGCCGCCGCCGATCAGCGCGACCTCCTCGCCTTCACACAGCCGCGCTTCGACCGGCGAGGCCCAGTACGACACACCACCGCCTTCGAACAGCGACAGGTTCTCGATGTCCGGTCGCCGGTAGCGCGCACCGGACGCGATGACCACGGTCCGTGCGCGCACGACGTCGCCCGAGGTCAGATGCAGCGCGTGCGGCGCCGGCCCGCTGCCCGTGTCCGGATCGCCGCCGCAGGCCAGCGTCGCGACTTCCAGCGGAATCGCGAGTTCGGCGCCGAACTTCAGCGCCTGGTTGTAGGCACGACCGGCGAGCGCCTGACCGGAGATGCCGGTCGGAAAGCCGAGGTAGTTCTCGATCCGCGCCGATGCACCGGCCTGCCCGCCGATCGCGCGCTGGTCGAGCACGATCACCGACAGCCCTTCCGAGGCCGCATACACCGCAGCCGCGAGCCCCGCCGGGCCGGCGCCGACGATCGCGACGTCGTGCAGCGCGTCGGGATCGAGTTCCGGCGTCATCCCCAGGCAGGTCGCGGCCTCCGCGTTGCCGGGGCGTTTGAGCACGGTGCCGTTCGGGCAGATCATCAACGGCAGATCGCCGGGCTGGATGCCGAGCCGTTCGACGATCTCCCGACCCTCGTCGCTGTCGGCATCGATCAGCGTGTTCGGGTAGCCGTTGCGGGTGAGGAAGCCCTGCAGCCCGGTCAGATGCGCGTCGCCCGCCAGCCCGACCAGTACCGAGCCCGACGCACCGCCTTCGATCAGGCCGACGCGGCGCAGGATCAGTGCCCGCATCACGATCTCGCCCAGTTCCGCCGCGCCCACCACCAGGGCCCGCAGATGCGCGGCATCGATCGGTACCACCGTGCAGCCGTTCTCCGCCGCCTGCCCTGCAGCGAGCGACGCGCGTCCGGCGAGCTGGCTCACTTCACCGGTGAACTGGCCGGCGCCCTGTGTGGTGATCGGTTCTTCGTGGCCCAGTCCGTCTCGACGCACGACGTCGATCGCGCCGTCGAGCACCAGCCACACCGGCGCATCGCAGTCGCCCACGTCGAACAGCACTTCGCCGGCCACGCAGGTCCGCGGCGGGCCGCTGGCGAAGCGGCGCGCGGTTGCGATCTGGGCGGCATCCAGCACCGGGAACATCTGGTGACGACGATCGTCGGCAAGCGCCATGGGCGGGGTCCGTGAGAGGTGCCTGCATCATGCACCCGCAATGCGGCAGCGCGTCGCACGGGCGTGTCTACCGGGGCGGCGGCCGGTTCACCGGCGCGTGGACGTCCATCAGTTCGACGATCCAGTCGATGAACACCCGCAGTTTGGCGCTGACGTGCCGGTTCGGCGGAAACGCGACGTGCATCGGCATCGGATCGAGCGTCCAGTCCTCGAACAGCGTCACCAGTTCGCCGCTCGCCACGTGCTGGCCGGCCATGTACGCCGGCAGCCACAGCACGCCCATGCCCGCGAGCCCGGCCGCGAGATAGGCGTTGCCGTCATCCAGCGCCACGACGTAACGCCCCTGCGCCTGCACACGCTCGTCGCCGCGACGCATCGCGTAGGGCAACGGCTTGCCGGTACGCGCCCACAGGAAGCCGACGACGCGGTGATGCGAATCCTCCAGCTCGCGCGGATGCGACGGCGCGCCCATGCGCTCGATGTACGCGGGCGATGCATGCACGCCCAGTTGCAGATCACCCACGTGCCGCGCGACCAGCGACTGGTCGGTGATCGTGCCGCCGCGCACCACGCAGTCCACGTTCTCGCCGATCAGGTCCACGCGCCGGTCGCTGACGCCCAGATCCAGCTGGATCTCGGGATAGCGCGCGTGGAACGCCGGCAAGGCCGGCGCCAGGATCATCCGCGCGAACGGGCTGGGCACGTCGACCCGCAGACGTCCGCGTGGCGCGCTCGTCGCATTCGACAGGCTGGTCTCGGCATCGTCCATGTCGGCCAGCAGCCGCACCACACGTTCGTAGTACGCCGCGCCATCGGCGGTCACGTTGACCTGTCGCGTCGTGCGGTTGAGCAGCTTGACCCGCAGCCGCGCCTCCAGCTGCTGCACCAGCTGCGTCACCGTGGTCCGGCTCATGTGCAGCGTGTCGGCCGCCTTGGTGAAGCTGCCCGCCTCCACCACGCGTGCGAACGCCTGCATCGCATCGAAACGGTCCATCGCCTGTCCAGCTGCGGAGATTGTCCGGATTCTACGAACAGTGCTGGCGAACTTTGCGTGTTTATCGCGTCGAGCCGCGTCCGCAGACTGGGGGCATCGCACTCTCAGGAGAGTTCCATGACAACGCGTGACGCTGTTTTTCCCGCCGGCCGCCATGCCCTGTACGACAAGCACCGCTATTCGCCGGCCATCCGTTCCGATGGATTTCTGTTCGTCGCCGGCCAGGTCGGCAGTCGCGAAGACGGCTCGCCGGAGCCGGAGTTCGCTCAGCAGGTGCGCCGCGCGTTCGAGAACCTCAACGCCGTGCTCGCTGCGGCCGGCGCCACGTTCGACGACGTCGTCGACGTGACGTTCTTCATCGTCGATCCCGCGAACCGTTTCGAGCGCGCGTGGGAGATCGTGCCCGAGTACTGGGGACAGGCACCGTTTCCGACCGCGACGGTGGTGGGCGTGACTTGGCTGGCGGGCTTCGACTTCGAGATCAAGGTGATTGCGAAGTTGCCGGAGCGTGCTGCTGGCTGAGGGGCGTGAGGGTACGGAGGCCCCGCCTGGGTCGCCGTCACCCACGTCGTTCGTCCTGGCGAAGCCCGAAGACGGGCATGCGCAACGCGTCGTGCGCTCCGCGTCGCACGTCGAAACAACAAAGGGCCCTCTCGGGCCCTTTGTCATCCACCAGTGACGAGTGCACTCAGCCCGCAGGCGGCGTCGCACCCGTCTGAGCCGGCGCGGCTGCAGGCGCCGGTGCAGCGTCCGGCGTTGCGGCCGGTTGTGCAGGCGGTTGTGCAGCCGCAGCGGGCATGCCCGGCGCGCCCCCCGTCGGGGTGATGCGCCAGATGGTGTTGGCCAGATCATCAGCCACCAGCAATGCGCCCCGCGGATCGACGGTCACGCCGACCGGGCGGCCACGCGCCTTGCCGTCATCACCGAGGAAGCCGGTCGCGAAATCGATCATATCGCCCGACGGCTTGCCGTCACGGAACGGCACGAACGAGACCTTGTAGCCCACGGGTGGATTGCGGTTCCAGCTGCCGTGCTGCCCGACGAACACGCCGTTGGCGAACTGCGCGCCCATCGTCGGCGTCGAGAACGCGACGCCGAGTGCGGCGACGTGCGAACCCAGCGCGAAGTCCGGCGCGATCGCGGAGGCGACCTTCTCCGGCTTCTGCGGACGTACGCGTTCGTCGACGTTCTGGCCCCAGTAGCTGTAGGGCCAGCCGTAGAACCCGCCCGGACGCACGCTGGTCAGGTAATCGGGCACCAGCTCGTCGCCGATTTCGTCGCGCTCGTTGACCACCGCCCACAGCTGGTCCATGCCCGGCTGCATCGCCAGCGCGGTCGGATTGCGCAGGCCGGTCGCGAACACGCGATGGAAGCCGGTCGCCGCTTCCACCTGCCAGACCATCGCGCGGTTTTCTTCGACCGCCAGGCCACGCTCGGTGATGTTGCTGTCCGAGCCGATACCGACGAACAGGTAACGACCGTCGGCACTGATCGTCAGCGCCTTCGTCCAGTGGTGGTTGATCGCCGCCGGCAGTTTAGTGATCTCTTCCGGCGCACCGGCTGCATTGACCGCGCCCGCCGTGTACGGGAAGCGCAGCAGCGCATCCTGCGTGGCGACGTAGATCGAGTCGTTGCCGAACGCCAGGCCATACGGCGCGTCGAGATTGTCGGCGAATACCGAACGGTTCTCGTAGGTGCCGTCGCCGTCGGTGTCACGCAGCAGGGTCAGACGGTTGCCGCTGTCGACCTGCGTATTGCCGCGGGCCTTGATCATGCCGGCGATGATGTCCTTCGGCGTCAGCTTCGGCGCGCGGCCGCCGCGGCCTTCGGCAACGAGGATGTCGCCGTTGGGCAGCACCAGCATCTGGCGCGGGATCAGCAGGTTGTCGGCGATCGGCGCGATCTCGTAGCCCTCGGGCACGGTCGGCAGCTGATCGCCCCACTCGGCCGGCAGCGAGATCTTCAGCGTCGGGAACAGACCACGCTGCGGCTTCGGCAACTCCGGCGACGGGCCGACATAGGTCTCGTCCGGCGTACCGCCGCAGGCCACGAGCGCGAGTGCCAGCGCAGGCACCAGAGCGCTCGTCAGCAGCGCGGACGTCGAGCGCTTCGAGTGAAGACGGTTCATGGCAGCACCTCCCGGCGACGCAGAGTGCCGCCGAGCGCGAACCACAGGCTCGCCCCGATCGACAGCACGCACAGCACTGACCACACCAGCGCCTGCGGCATCTTCTGCCAGGCATCCATGGCGTGGATCAGCGAATTGAGAAAGCCGAGCACGCAGGTCAATGCCAGCAGGCCGACGTAGATGAAGCGGGTGCGCGTGCGCGCGGTCGGCGTGATCAGCGACACAAGTGCCCAGACCAGCGCGATGACCGCGAACACCATCGCGCCGACCAGCAGCCAGGACGCGAAGTTGGTCCACTGGATCTCGTAGGTCCGCGCATACGCGATGTCGGCGAACAAGGCGCCGAGGAAAAGAGGGAATGCACTGCTGACCAGCAGCAGGTGCAACGGGTTGAGCGGCCGGTACGGCTGCGTCACGACTACGGGGGGTGTCTGCATGGGAAGTCTCATCGTCGGCGGGGCCGCGTCACGCCAGGCGATCCACGGTGCGCCGTAGACAGTCGTACATCCGGGCGCAAGGCGTAGTGAATGCGTCGGATTGGAGGACGGGCGTTGGATTGCGCCGTGCTGACCCGGGTAGCGGCAACGCGTCAGTGTCCGGAGATCAATCCCTGCGCTCCGATGAGCGCGCTGCACTTTTTCTTCGCTGCACCATTCGCAGGCGCCTTACCCCTCTCCCGGAGTGAGAGGGGCTCTCGACGACGTGCGCGCAACCAGGGTGCGGCACTTCGCAACACCGGACATCAACGAACAATCAGAGCGCAGCATCTCGCTTCCAGCCCCTCTCCCTCCGGGAGAGGGGCTGGGGTGAGGGCAGACCCTCGCGCCCATGTCCGAAACAGGCACTGCAGTCACCAAAGCCCCTCAGATCGCCTGCCCGCCCGACACCTCGATCCGCTGCGCATTGACCCAGCGGTTCGCATCTCCGAGCAGCGCCGCGATCATCGGCCCGATGTCGTCCGCCACGCCTACGCGGCCGAGCGCGGTGATGCCCGCGAGCTGCGCATTGATCTGCGCGTTGTCGCGCACCGCGCCACCGCCGAAGTCCGTCTCGATCGCACCCGGCGCGACCGTGTTCACCGCGATGCCGCGCGTGCCGAACTCCTTGGCCATGTAGAGGCTCAAGGTCTCCACCGCCGCCTTCGTCGCCGCATACGCCGCGTAGCCCGGATACGCGAAGCGCGTGAGTCCGGTGGAGATGTTGACGATGCGCCCGCCGTCATGGATCAGCGGCAGCAGCGCCTGGGTCAGGAAGAACACGCCCTTGAAGTGCACGTCCACCAGCCGGTCGAACTGGGCGACGGTGGTCTCGGCGATCGGTGCGGTGTCGCCGTGACCGGCGTTGTTGACGAGGTGATCGAAGGTCTCGCGTTGCCAGGTCGTGTGCAGCGCGGCACGCAGCTGCTCGACGAACACGGGAAACGCCTCGACCTCGCCGGTATCGAGCTGCAGCGCCGCGGCCTTGCGGCCCAGCGCTTCGATTTCGGCGACGACCGCCTGCGCTTCTTCGGCGTTGGTGCGGTAGGTCAACACGACATCGCCGCCACCGTGGGCGACGGCGAGCGCGGTGTTGCGGCCGAGGCCGCGGCTGGCGCCGGTGATCAGGGCAATCCGGGTCATGGGAACTCCTCTGGGACGATGGGAAAGTCGATGCACAGCGTGCGCCCGGCCCCGCCCGGCGCGTTGCCGGAATCTCCACGAAGCTTGCCCATTCCTGCCGCGCGCCACCCGCACGATGCGCGCGGACGCTACGATCCTGCCATGTCCACTTTGCCCGAAGCTGTCCGCCGCCACGCCGACGCCCACGCCGGCAGCGACGGGCTCGCGCCCTCCCCCATTCCCGGCCTGATGGCCGTGCGCGCGCTCGCGCCCAGCGACCTGATGCACGACGTGCACCGCCCGCTGCTGTGCCTGGTGCAGCAAGGCAGTAAACGCGTCACCTTCGGTACCCGCGCGTTCGAGTTTTCGGCCGGTCACTCGCTGCTGATCACCGCGGACATTCCCACCGTCAGCCAGATCACCCGCGCCAGTGCCGCATCGCCGTACTACTCGCTGGTGCTGGCGCTCGACCCTGCGGTGATCGCCGATCTCGTCGCACAAATGGGACCGCCGCCGGCGGGCGATCCCGGTCCCGTGCGTGTGCATCCCACCGAACCCGAGGTGGCCGATGCCGCCCTGCGCCTGTTGCAGTTGCTCGAGCAGCCGGACGCCCTGCCCGTGCTGCAAGCCCAACGCATCCGCGAGTTGCATTACTGGCTGCTCGCCGGCAGCCATGGCCACGCGATCCGGCGCCTCGGCTGGCCCGACGGCCACGTGCAACGCATCGCCCGCGCGGTGACCGTGTTGCGGCGCGACTACACCAGGCCGTTGCCCGTCGACCTGCTCGCCAGCGAAGCCGGCATGAGCGCGTCTGCGTTCCATCGCCACTTCAAATCGATCACCTCGCTGTCGCCGCTGCAGTTCCAGAAGCGCCTGCGCCTGATCGAAGCGCGTCGGCTGATGCAGTCGCAGGGCATGACCGCGAGCAGCGCAGCCTACGCCGTGGGCTACGAGAGCGTGCCGCAGTTCACCCGCGAGTACGGCCGCATGTTCGGCCGGCCGCCCGTCGCGGATACACGCGCCGCAATCGCCTGACGACGCCGCACCTCACCGCATCACCAGTTCGAACGCGCGCCGTGGCCGCATGCTTCACCGCCGCCTGCGTATAGCTGGACGCTCTCCCGAACGGACGCGCCCACATGGCCGACGCCTTTCCCGCCATTGACCCGCCCGAAGACATCGCCAGTGCGATGTCCGATGCGTGCGTCGAGAAAGCGACCCTGCCCACAGGCAGGATGATCGGCCTCGCCATGCTCGCCGGCGCCTACATCGGCTTCGGCAGTCTCATCGCCGTGCTCATCGGCGCGGGTACTGGCGACCTGCCTTACGGCCTGACCCAGATCGCCGTCGGCCTCGGCTTCGCCCTCGGCCTGATCCTCGTGCTGCTCGCGGGCGCGGAACTGTTCACCGGCAACACGCTGATGATCCTGCCGCTCGCGCAGCGCCGCATCGGCGCCGGCCAACTTCTGCGCGCCTGGAGTCTCGTGTGGCTCGCCAATCTCGTCGGCGCCCTGCTGCTGGTGCTGCTCGCCATCGGCGCCGGCCTGCATCTCGCGGGTGAGGGTGCATTCGCCAGTTCCGCGATCGAACTCGCCGCGGACAAGGCTTCTAAATCCGCCGGCAGTCTGGTCGGCAGCGGCATCCTCGCCAACATGCTGGTATGCCTCGCCGTCTGGATGGCTGCCGGCGCGAAATCCGCGGTCGACAAGATCGCCGTCATCGTGCCGCCCGTCGCCGCCTTCGTCGCACTGGGCCTGGAGCATTCGATCGCGAACATGTCGCTGCTCCCGCTGGGCCTGCTGGCGCAGGCGACGACGGATGCCGAACTGCCGGCAGGCCTGTCTTGGGGCGCGGCCGGCGCCAATCTGGTGTGGTCGACGCTGGGGAACATCATCGGCGGCGGCGGAATCGGACTCGCGTACTGGGCGATCTATCTGCGCAAGCGCTGATCAACGGCACGTCGAAACGGGACGCCGTCGATCAGTACCAGATGGCACGCTGCAGTCCGTGGAGATCGGTTTCCGGCGGTGACGGAAGCGAACGGGCGTGACCTGCCGCGATGCGTTCGGCCGTCCAGAGCGCGACCAGCGCATCGAACACATCGTCAGCGGCCGCACGTCGCCGTGGCACGCGCGAGAGCAGACAACCGATCGCCGCCTCATCGAAAATGGCCGACAGCAGCCGCATTCGGGTCCCCTGTCCGCTCGCCGATTTCTTGCGGTCCGCAACGCCACACCCACCGTTGAGCGCGGCGAACGAGACTTCCGGATGCACCTCCCGCACCTGCGCCCTGGCGTGGGCGCTGGATCGAAGAAGCGAATCCCACTCGCGCACCTTCGGCAGGATGCCGAACGCCTGCGCGCCGAAGCCTCGGCCGTCAATCTCCCGATGGCGCCTAGACGCTTCCGGCTGGCTTGCCGCATCCAGAATCCCGCGCACGGGTGCCGAAAACACGCTGCACGCACGACGTCCGCCCACGAATCGTCGCGCCTCGCGATCCGCAGTGCGACCGCCCGCATCCGCAAGGCCGATCGGCACATCCACCGCGATGACCGCCGCGGCCGCGTGGCTCGTCTGCAGGCTGACAGCGTCGGGATAGGCCTCGAAGGCGAATGCCTCGCCCTGCCGCCAGACGCCGATCCAGCCGGATTTGGCGCCATCCACGCCCACACATGTCATCGATCAGATCCTCTACACGCAGGCCACTGGCCAACACCGCCAGCATGACAAGCTGCGGCGCTCGATGTCGCGCTGACCACACAGATGGCTATATGCGGGGAACCCCGATGCAACCGACCGCGCTGCGTGTGCGCGCCGCCGTGGCACGTCGATCGGCCGGGTGTTACATCGCCGAGGGGCACGAGAGCGGCCATTCTGAGTAGCGGTACAGGTGCTCGCCTGTGCACCCGCCCGAGTTCCTCCCTGCAAAAAAAAACGGCCCAGGATCACCGGGCCGTTGCTCTGGAACCGGAAGCGGAACGCAATCAGGCAAACGGATCCTGCAGCACCATCGTGTGCGCACGGTCCGGGCCGGTGCTGACGATGCTGATCGGGCAGCCGGCCAGCTCTTCCAGCGCACGCAGGTAGGCGCGGGCGGCGGCGGGCAATTTGTCCCACTCGGTGATGCCGTGGGTGGTTTCCTCCCAGCCCGGGAACTCGAGGTAGACCGGCGTGCACTCGTCCCAGCCGGCGGCGTCGAGCGGCGCGTACTCGGTGCGCTTGCCGCGGTACTCGTACGCGATGCAGATCTTCAGCGTCTTCATGCCGTCCAGCACGTCGAGCTTGGTGATGCACAGGCCCGAGATGCCGTTGATGGCGACGGCGCGCTTGAGCGCGACGATGTCCATCCAGCCGCAGCGACGCGGGCGACCGGTGGAAGCGCCGTATTCCTGGCCGCGGTCGCGGATGCCCTGGCCGATCTCGTCGTCGAGTTCGGTCGGGAACGGGCCGCCACCGACGCGTGTGGCGTAGGCCTTGGCGATGCCGAGCACGTAGTCGATCGCGTCCGCACCCACGCCGGTGCCAGCAAGCGCGCCGCCGACGGTGGTGTTGGAGCTGGTGACGTAGGGATAGGTGCCGTGGTCGATGTCGAGCAGTGCACCCTGCGCGCCTTCGAACAGCACACGCTTGCCCTGCTTGCGCAGGTCGTGAAGGATGCCGGCCACGTCGGACTTCATCGGCTCGACGTAATCGCCGAAGGCGAGTGCTTCGTCATAGGTCTTCTGGAAGTCGACCGCTTCGACGCCGAGATACTTGGTCAGCACGAAGTTGTGGTAGTCGAGCGCGGTGCGCAGCAGTTCTTCGAGCTGCTTGGGGTAATGCAGGTCGGCGACGCGGATGCCGCGACGCGCCACCTTGTCTTCATATGCCGGGCCGATGCCGCGGCCGGTGGTCCCGATGGCCTTGCCGCCGGCGGCCTTTTCGCGGGCCTGATCGAGGGCGATGTGGTACGGCATGATCAGCGGCGTGGCCGGACTGATCTTCAGGCGCGAACGCACTTCGACGCCGGCGGCCTCGAGCTCGCCGATTTCCTTGATCAGCGCTGCCGGGCTCAGCACCACGCCGTTGCCGATCAGGCACAGCGCATCGTCGCGCAGGATGCCGGACGGAATGAGGTGGAGGACGGTCTTCTTGCCGCCGATCACCAGCGTATGGCCGGCGTTGTGGCCGCCCTGGAAGCGCACGACGGCGCCGATGTCCTGCGTGAGGAGGTCGACGATCTTGCCCTTGCCTTCGTCGCCCCACTGGGCACCGATCACCACCACTGACTGACCCATCTTGATGACTCCTGTATTGCGTTGCGGCCATCGGGGCCGCAGGAAGGGACCGGCCGGCCGCGCGCGGTGATGGGTCACTCCATCGGGGAGACGACCGCCACACAGGGCCGGACACGGAAAAAGCCGGCAGTCCACTCATGCGAGATGGCCCGTCCGGCTTTTCCGCATTATCCGGATAACGGGTGGCAGGGGCCACCAGTTTCGTGAGGCGTGTTCATGGGGGATCGGGGTGGTGTCGGGAGCCCCCTAGGCCCTCATCCGACGCGCGAGGCGCGACGCCCTCTCGCGGGGAGAGAGGCGCCGGGTCGAGATGTGCGCGGCGATCTCGACGGCCGGCTCGTGGCGATGGCGCACGGACGCGCGCGGCCTGCGCTTCCGAGCCCCTCTCCGGGAGGCCGGCGTCGGGTCAATACGTGTCTGGCAATCGCAATGGCCGGCTCATCATGCGTGAGGCGACATCAACCCCGCACGAAGTACAGCGCGATCAACCCCGCCGCCAGTACCCCTGCGCCGATGCGGCGCAGGGTGGAGATCGGCATCGTCAGCATCTGTTCGGCGTTGCGCTTCCAGAAGCCCGGGACGGCGAACAGGATCAGGCCTTCGAGGACGAACACCAGGCACAGCGCCGCCCACAGATCCGACATTAGGCGCAGACCCTCAACGATCGCTGCGCATGTACTGCAGGAAGGGGTCGTTGCGCTCGAGCACGATCACGCTGTCGCCCTTTTCGAACGCGGCGCGGTAGGCCTCGAGACTGCGCTGAAACGCATAGAACGCGGGGTCGCGGTTCGCCGCTTCGCCGTAGATGCGGGCCGCTTCGGCGTCGCCTTCACCGCGCAGGGTCTGCGCGTCGCGTTCGGCTTCGGCGAGGATCACGGTCTGCTCGCGATCGGCCTGGCCGCGGATCGCGCGCGCGCGCTCCTCACCTTCGGCGCGCAGTCGCGTGGCCACTTCCTGGCGCTCGGCGCGCATGCGGTTGTAGACCTGCTGGATCACCTGGCTGTCGGTCGGCAGATCGATCTGCTTCAGACGGATGTCGATGATGCGCATGCCCAGCGACTTCGCGGCTTCGTTGATGCCCGGCAGCTGGCGCTCGACGAACTCCGAGCGGTTGCCCGAGACCAGCTCGGTCAGCGTGCTGGCGTTGATCTCGTTACGCAGCGAGTTCTTGATGATCGGCTCGAGGCGCAGGTTGGCATCGGCCTCGTTGCCGGACGTGGCGCGATAGAACGCCGCGACGTCGCTGATGGCGACGATGGCCACGAAGTCGACGCTGACGTCCTTGCGCTCGGAGGTCAGCGAACGCTCGGGCGAGAACGCACTGGCGTTGAAGCGGCGGTCGAACACGCGCGCCGATTCGATCAGCGGCACCTTGAAGTGCAGGCCCGGGCCGATGTCGGTCCGCGCGACGCGGCCGAGGTTGAGCACCAGGGCCACCTGACCTTCGCGGACCACGTACACCGAGCCCATAAGGCCCAGCAGCACGACGATGATCAGCGGAATGACGAAGTTGAGTCTCATCGGGTGGCTCCTTCACGCGGCGGACGCGGCAGGCTGCGCGCAGGCGCCGCCGGAGTCGCGTTGCTGTTGCTGTTGCCGCTGTTGCGCGTGGCCTCGACGGCCGGCGACAGCACCTCGGGCGGAATCAGCGAGGGGGCGGCCTGCCCGCCTGCGCCCTGCCCGGCCATCGGCACGTAGATCAGCTGGCGGCCATCACCGCCCACGACCACGCGGTTCTCGGCCAGCACGCTCTGCACGGTTTCCAGCCACAGACGCTTGCGGGTCACGTCCTGCGCGCCGGCGTAGGCATCGACCAGCAACGAGAAGCGGGTCGCGTCACCGGTGGCGCGTGCGATCTCGGCGGTCTTGTAGCCTTCGGCCTGCGAGCGGACACGCTCGGATTCACCGCGCGCCTCGGGCACGATCTTCGCCGCATACGCGCCGGCTTCCTTGACCAGCTGCTCGTTCATCTGCTGCGCGCTGTTGACGGCGTCGAACGCGTCCTTGACCTCTTCCGGCGGACGCGCGTCCTGCAGGTTGAGTTCGTTGACGAACAGGCCGGTGCGGTAGCTGTCGAGCGACGCCTGCAGCGAGGTCTGGGCTGCGGTCGAGATCGGACCACGCGCATTGAGCGCGGCGTCGAGGTTCACGCGGCCGATCTGCTCGCGCACGGCGCTGAGCGCGGTCTGCTCGAGCATTTCGCGGGCGTTGCGGGTGCCGAACAGGTACTGCACGGCGTCGCCGACGCGGTACTGCACGTTGAACGACACGATGACGATGTTCTCGTCGCGGGTCAGCACCGGCACGGTGTTGCTGAAGGACTGCACCGTGGTCGCATCGACCTTGGTCACGCGCTCGACCGGCCACGGCAGCTTGAAGTTCGGACCCGGCTGCATGACGCGGGCGACCTGGCCGAAGCGGAGCACCACGCCGCGCTGGGTTTCACCCACCAGCACGAAGCAGTTGAGCAGCAGCACGACGACCACGACGACCGCGATCCAGCGCAGCGGATTGCTGCCTCCGAATCCACCGCCGAAGAGCCCGCGGAACTGATCGAGGATGCGGTCGAAACCACCGCCACCACCACCGCGTCCGCCACGACCACCACCGCCGGTACGGCGTGGCGGCCACGGATTGCGCTCGCCCTTGTCTCCGGACTCCTTGCGGTCCGGAGAATCGTTGTCCTTGTTGTTGCCGGGAATGTTCCAGGCCATGCCTGCTCCAGTTCTGGGCGCGCAGCCTGCGTCGGCGGCGGCGCGGGGGTCGCATAGTCTAACCGGCTCGCGCCTGTCGCAGGCCACGCACCGGAGGTCATGCCGGGATTCCCGTGGTCGCGGCCCTGATCGCGAGCGGGCGTCCGCTCGACGTCGCATCGCGGGCAGACACGCACCCACCGGACCTATCAGATGGTGTCGTCCTCGTCCGGAGGCAAGAGCGCGCGCAGCGGCTCGCCGTCGGCCTGCGACGCCAGACGCGCGGCGTCCGCATGGGCGAGGTCCACCTGGAGCAGCCAGCCGGACTCGTCGACGGTTTCCTCGCGCACGCCTTCCAGCGCATGCAGGCGGGCGTGCAGGCGGCCCGACTCGGGCGGCAGGCGCACCTCGCCAGTCACGCGACGGATGCCGAGCCGACGTGCGAGCGCCTGCGATAGCAGATCCAGTCCAAGGCCATCGCGCGCCGAAATCCAGACGCTCTCGCGCACGGCGTCATCGGCCAGCGCGTTCGGGTCCTGGTCGTAGCGCGGCGTCGCGCCTTCGATGCGGTCGATCTTGTTGAACACCAGCAGCTGCGGCAGATCGCCGGCGCCGATTTCGCCGAGCACCGCGTCGACCTGGGCGATGCGCTCGTTCCGCAGCGGATCGGCGGCATCGATGATGTGCAGCAGCAGATCGGCCTCACGCGCCTCGCTCAACGTGGAGCGGAACGCGGCGACGAGTTCGTGCGGCAGGTCGCGCACGAAACCGACGGTGTCGGCGAGCACGATGCTGCCGCCGGACAGATCGACGCGGCGCACGGTGGGATCGAGCGTGGCGAACAGCTGGTCGGCCGCGTAGGCATCGGCGCCGGTCAGCGAGTTGAACAGCGTGGACTTGCCGGCATTCGTGTAGCCCACCAGCGCCACGCGCGGCAGCTCGCTGCGCACGCGCGCACGGCGCATCTGCGTGCGCTGCACTTCCACCTTGTCGAGGCGCGCCTGCAGCTGTTCGAGCCGCTTCTGCAACAGGCGACGGTCGGTTTCGAGCTGGGTTTCACCCGGACCGCGCAGGCCGATCGAACCACCGCGCTGCCGTTCCAGATGGGTCCAGCCGCGGACCAGGCGCGTGGCCATGTGGCGCAGCTGCGCCAGCTCGACCTGCAGCTTGCCTTCGTGGCTGCGGGCGCGCTGGGCGAAGATGTCGAGGATCAGCCCGGTGCGGTCGACGACGCGGCGCTCGAGGAATTTCTCGAGGTTGCGCTCCTGGCCCGGCGTGAGCCGATGGTTGACCAGCACCAGATCGGCGCCGGTCGCATCGGCCGCGGCCTTGACCTCGTCGAGCTTGCCGCTGCCGAACAGCGTGGCGGCATTGGGCTTGTCGATACGCGCCGGGATGACCGCGGCGACGCGGGCACCGGCCGAACGGGCGAGTTCCGAAAATTCTTCCAGCGCGCCTTCGTCGGCCGGGCCATGCGAATGCGGCTGGATCAGCAGCGCGTTTTCACCCTTGCGGGAGCGTTCGAACAAGTGGGTTCACACCTCGGGTCAGTCGGTCGTTTCGGGCGTCTCGTCTTCGCCTTCGCCCTCACCGGACTGGACGAACCCGCCACCCGGCGCCACGCGCACGTTGCGGGCCGGCACCACGGTCGAGATCGCGTGCTTGTAGACCATCTGGCTCACGGTGTTGCGCAGCAGCACCACGAACTGGTCGAACGATTCGATCGTGCCCTGCAGTTTGATGCCATTGACGAGGTAAATCGAGACGGGCACGCGCTCGCGGCGCAGTGCGTTCAGGAAAGGATCCTGCAAGGATTGCCCCTTGGACATGGTGTTTCCCCAGCGTAGTTGTTGTTCTGATGACCTGTTGGCCGGGTCGCCACCCGCTCCCCGGATGACGACCGGCCGATGTTACACAACCGCGAAGCCGTCCGTGCGGGATCGCAGGGGTGGAATGCTGTGCGGAATCGGAGATTCGTGACGGCGGTGGCCGTGCACGCATGTGGACTCGAGCCGGCGCACGGGCTCAGTCCAGAAACGCGGCGACCTCCCTATCCAGTGCATCACGCTGCGTCGCCGGATCGAACCAGCGCGCCCCGCCCCGCCCGCGCAACCAGGTGAACTGCCGCTTGGCCAGCTGGCGGGTCGCGGCGATCCCGCGTTCGCGGAAGTCGTCGGCCGTGCCCTGCCCGTCGAGAAATTCCCAGGCCTGGCGATAGCCGACCGCCCGGATCGCCGGCAGCTCCAGCGACGCCGGATGCGCCTGCAGTTGCGGCAATGCGCGCAGCGCTCGCACCTCGTCGAGAAAACCGGCGGCAAGCATCGCGTCGAACCGGGCGGCGATGCGCGCATGCAGGGCGGCGCGCTCGGGCGGCGCGAGCGCGAGCGCGAGCACCTGCGCGGGAAACGGTGGCGATTCGGACGGGCGCCTCTGCCACGCGCTGATCGGAATCCCGGTCAGGCGATGCACTTCAAGCGCACGCTGGATGCGCTGCGTATCGCCGGGCTTGATGCGCGCAGCGGCTTCCGGATCGAGCGTCGCCAGACGCGCATGCAATGCGGGCCAGCCGATTGCCGCGGCTTCGGCCGTGATCGCGGCGCGCGTGTCGGCATCGGCTTCCGGCATCGGCGACAGTCCGTCGAGCAGGGCCGCGAAATACAGGCCGGTGCCACCGGCGAGAATCGGCACGCGACCGCGCGACAGGATGTCCTCGACCGCCGCGCGTGCATCGGTTGCGAATTCGGCCGCGGAATACGCCTGCCACGGATCGCGCAGGTCGAGCATGTGGTGCGGCGCCCGCGCGCGTTCCGCTGCGTCGGGCTTGGCCGCACCGATCTCGAGTCCGCGGTACACCAGCGCCGAATCGACGCTGACGATCTCGCCGCCGAACCGCTGCGCCCAGTCGAGCGCGAGCGCGGTCTTGCCGGACGCGGTCGGCCCCATCAGGGCGATGGCACGGGGTTTCGCTTGAGTGCTGTCCATCACGGTGGATGCTGTCTGCTCATGGATGCAATGCCGGTCCGCCCGACTGCGTCCTCAGTATCCCGTTTCCTTCAACGACAGCCGCACCTGCTCGTGCGTGGCCTGCACGTCCGCCGACGGCGCGCGGCCCAGCAGGCTGACGCCGATGATCGCCGCGGTCGCCGACAGGAAGCCGGGAATCATCTCGTACAGCGCCGAGCCCATGCGGTTGACCATGATCTCCTTCCAGAAGATCACCATCAGGGCGCCGGTCACCATGCCGGCGATCGCGCCGTTGCGGGTCATGCGCTTCCAGAACAGTGCCAGCAGCAGCACGGGACCGAAGGCAGACCCGAATCCAGCCCATGCGTAGGACACCAGGCCGAGCACACGGCTGTCCGGATCGCGCGCCATCCAGATCGCGAGGACCGACACCGCCAGCACGCTGGCGCGACCCACCCACACCAGTTCGCCCTGCGACGCCTGCTTGCGGAAGAAGCCGCGATACAGATCCTCCGACAGCACGCTGGAACACACCAGCAACTGGCTCGACAGCGTGCTCATCACCGCGGCGAGAATCGCGGCGAGGATGATGCCGGCCACCCACGGGTTGAACAGCAGTTCGACCAGCGTGATGAAGACGCGCTCCGGATTCTCGAGTACCGGCGCGGCCAACGACGCATTGGTTTCGAAGTAGGCGATGCCGAAGAAGCCGACCGACATCGCGCCGACCATGCACAGCAGCATCCAGCTCATGCCGATGCGGCGCGCAGTGGGAATCGTGTGCACGCTCTGCGCCGCCATGAAGCGCACGAGGATGTGCGGTTGGCCGAAGTAGCCGAGCGCCCAGGCCAGCAGCGAAATGACGCCGATGAAGCCGAGATTGCCGCCGCGGAACCAGTCGAGCTGCAGCGGATCGTTGGCGCGGATCAGATCGATGCTGGCGTCGAATCCACCCGTGTGCATGAACACCAGGATCGGCGCGAGCAGCAGCGCGAACAGCATCATCATGCCCTGCGCCACGTCGGTCCAACTGACCGCGAGAAAGCCGCCGACCAGCGTGTAGAGCACGGTGACCGACGCGCCGAGCCAGATCGCCTGGCCGTAGGTCAGGCCGAACACGCTCTCGAACAGACGCGCGCCGGCCACGACACCCGACGCGCAGTAGATCGCGAAGAACACCAGGATCACCACCGCCGTGAACACGCGCAGGATGCGGCTGCGGTCATCGAAGCGGTTGGTCAGGAAGTCGGGCAACGTCAGCGCGTTGCCGGTGCGCTCGGTGTAGACGCGCAAGGGGCCGGCGACGAAACGCCAGTTGAGATACGCGCCGAGCAACAGGCCCACGGCGATCCATGCTTCCGACACGCCGCTGAGGAAGATCGCACCCGGCAGACCCATCATCAGCCAGCCGCTCATGTCCGACGCACCCGCCGACAACGCGGTGACGCCGGGACCGAGACTGCGTCCACCGATGATGTAGTCGTCGAAACTCTTGGTCCGGCGCCAGGCCACGAATCCGATCACGACCATCACCGCCAGGTAGACGAGGAACATCACGACGGTCGGCGTATTGGATCTGAGCACGGGGCCTCCTTGGGTCTGGCGCGATACGGAAAAACGCCGGGGAAACGGCCGCGGCGGTGCGACAGCCTAACGCAGACCGGCATCCGGAGCTGGCGCACGCATCGGTGTCGGCCGCGCCGGCGAGTGGAAAAAATCGCAGAAATTGCGCGTCGTGACACCGAAGGGCGCATGTATGCGCGAAGGATCGCGCGGGCGCTGTGATCCGGATTCACCGGTCGAAGTGCCCGCAGACGAGCAGGCATCAAGCCGCGTCGCGGGCGCCGCGGATCCGGCGCGCAGCGCGTTGCTCAGGCGTCGTCGGGCCAGCTGATCGTCGGCTTCGGCGTGGCCGCCCGCGGTGTCGGCACCGCATCGACTGCGGCCCAGATCCTCAGCGCATCGACCGTCTCGGCGACGTCGTGCACGCGCAGGATGCGGGCCCCGTTCTGCGCGGCAACGAGATGCGCGGCGACGGAACCGGCCACGCGATCGGCCGGCACATCGCGACCGGTCAGCTCGCCGATGCTGCGCTTGCGCGACAGGCCGGCGAGCACCGGCACGCCGAGTTCGACGAAGCGCGCGAGCTGCGCCAGCAGCGTCATGTTGTGCGTCGTGGTCTTGCCGAATCCGAAGCCCGGATCGACGACGATGTGCTTGCGCGCGATGCCCGCCATCTCGGCGGAGAAGATGCGCTCGGCGAGAAAACGATGCACTTCGCCGACGACGTCGTCGTAATCCGGCGCATCCTGCATGCAGCGCGGTTCGCCGAGCATGTGCATCAGCACGACCGGCACGCCGAGCGAGGCCGCCGCGTCGAGTGCGCCCTCGCGTCGCAGGCCATAGACGTCGTTGATCAGACCCGCGCCCGCTGCGACGGCGGCGCGCATTACCTCGGGCTTGGACGTGTCGATGCTGATCGGCAGCGTCGTGCGTGCGATCAGCCCTTCGATCACCGGCAACACGCGTCGCAGTTCCTCGTCGACGGAGACCGCGTCCGCACCGGGACGCGTGGATTCGCCACCGATATCGAGCATGTCGGCGCCCGCCTCTGCCAGCCGCACGCCGTGTGCGATCGCCGCGTCGGTGGTGTCGTGCGCGCCGCCATCGGAGAAGGAATCCGGGGTGACGTTGACGATGCCCATCACGCGCGGACGGTCGAGCCGCAGCACGCGGCCGTTGCAGTCGAGCTGCGGCGCGGTGTCGAACATCAGCGTTCGCCCTTGCGATCGTTCTGTTCGATCGTCACCACGCGGCGGCTCATGCCGAACGCGATGCCCAGCACGATTCCGATCGCGATGCCCAGACCGAGATTGTCGAACGCCGAGCCGATGGCGACGCCGATCGCCACGCCGGCGCCGATTCCGATGGGCAGCAAGGGATAGCGGGTTTTCGATTTCGGCTCGGACATCGTCGGTTCCAGGTGGCGATACGTCAGCGCAGACTCTGGCGATTCGTCACCGGCACCGCAAGCGCGACGGCGCCATCAGCCCTGCGCGCATGCGCGATGGAACGCCACGAGCGCATTCGCGTGGCCGTGCCCGATGCCGTGGCTGGTCTTCAGAAACGCAACCTGTTCCATGTGCTTGCGATCCGCCACGCCGTCGAGCAGCGCGAACCAGTGCGCCACCGGCTTGCCGTATGTCTTCTCGATCGACGGGAAGTAGGACGCGGGACCTTTCACTGTGGCGTCTGTCATGGCGCAGTCCTCGAACTGTTGCGTGCGCGCTGCGAACCCGGCCGGTGGCGCGGGGTATCGCTGCACGCGATCCATGCTACGGCGAAGTGGCGCCGCCGAGAACGCAGAAGGCCGGACTTGCGCCCGGCCTTCTGGAAACACGTGCGACTCGATCAGGCCTGTTCGGCCGGACCACCGATCGGCGGCTGCAGCGGGCGGTTGCCGCCCTTGTCGCCGCTGTCGTCGTTCTTGTTCGCATTCGCCTTGCCCCAGCCCATCGGCGGCGGCGGATCGCGGCCTTCCATGATCGCGTCGATCTGCGGCACGTCGATGGTCTCGTACTCCAGCAGCAGCTTCGACATCGCATGCAGCTTGTCGATGTTCGCCGTCAGCAGCTCGGTGGTGCGCTCGTAGGCCTTGTCGAGGATCGTGCGCACGACTTCGTCGATGCGGCGCGCGGTGTCGTCGGACACTGACTTGTGCTGCGTGACCGAACGGCCGAGGAACACCTCGTCGTCCTCTTCGCCGTACGCGATCGGGCCGAGCTCGTCGGACAGGCCCCACTTGGTGACCATGTTGCGGGCCATCTTGGTGGCACGCTCGATGTCGTTTGACGCGCCGGTGGTGACCTTGTCGCCGCCGAAGATCAGTTCCTCGGCCACGCGCCCGCCGTACAGCGAGCACAGCTGCGACTCGATCGCCACGCGGTTCATCGAGTAACGGTCGCCTTCGGGCAGATACATCGTGACGCCGAGGGCGCGACCGCGCGGAATGATCGTGACCTTGTAGACCGGATCGTGCTCGGGCACGAGGCGGCCGACGATCGCGTGGCCGGCCTCGTGGTAGGCGGTCAGCGTCTTCTCGTCCTCGCTCATCGCCATCGAACGGCGCTCGGCGCCCATCAGGATTTTGTCGCGGGCACGGTCGAAGTGGTCCATGCGGACCTCCTTGCCGTTCTCGCGCGCGGCGAACAGCGCCGCCTCGTTGACCAGATTCGCGAGGTCCGCACCCGAGAAGCCGGGCGTACCGCGGGCGACGACGAGCGGCTGCACGTCTTCGTCCAGCGGCACCTTGCGCATGTGCACTTTCAGGATCTGCTCGCGGCCCTTGACGTCCGGCAGGCCTACGACGACCTGGCGGTCGAAACGGCCCGGACGCAGCAGCGCGGGATCGAGCACGTCGGGACGGTTGGTCGCGGCGACGACGATCACGCCCTCGCCGCCCTCGAAGCCGTCCATCTCCACCAGCAGCTGGTTGAGCGTCTGCTCGCGCTCGTCATGCCCGCCGCCGAGACCGGCGCCGCGATGACGGCCGACCGCATCGATCTCGTCGATGAAGATGATGCACGGCGCCTGCTTCTTAGCCTGCTCGAACATGTCGCGCACGCGGCTCGCGCCGACACCGACGAACATCTCGACAAAGTCGGAACCGGAGATCGAGAAGAACGGCACCTTGGCCTCGCCGGCGATCGCCTTGGCGAGCAGCGTCTTGCCGGTACCGGGGGGGCCGACCATCAGCACGCCGCGCGGAATCTTGCCGCCGAGCTTCTGGAAGCGCGACGGATCGCGCAGGAACTCGACCAGCTCCGACACTTCTTCCTTGGCCTCGTCGCAACCGGCGACGTCGGCGAAGGTGACCTTGGTCTGCTCCTCGTTGAGCAGCTTCGCGCGGGACTTGCCAAAGGACATCGCGCCCTTGCCGCCGCCCTGCTGCATCTGCCGCATCATGAAGAACCAGAAGCCGATGATCAGGGCTACCGGCAGCAGTTGGATCAGGATGTAACCCAGCGAGATGCCGCTCGACGGCGGTGCCTGCTCGATCGCGACGTTGTGGTTCATCAGGTCGTCGATCATGCGATCGTCGCGGCGCGGGGCGATGACCGTGCCGCTCTGGCCGCCCTTGCTCTGGAACGTGATGGTGCGCTCGTCCTCGGCGATCTTCACCGAGCCGATCTGGTCGCGACGGACCTGCTCCATGAACTGCGAGTACTGGACGTCCTGCCCGCCTGCGCCGGTTCTGGGGCTGAAGCTCTGGAAGATCACCATCAGCACGACGGCGACGACCACCCAGAGCAGCAGATTCTTGACCAGATCGTTCATGTTTCGGGGTTCTCGTGAAGAGTGCGGTGGAGCATTTGAATCGGGGTCATGCTACTTCATCGTCGCCAGCTTGCCCTGCGCCAGCGCATAGACTTCCGGCGAACGTTGCCGCGATGCAGCCGGCTTGCGGATCGACAGCTTCGTGTAGCGCCGCCGCAGGTCGCGAACGTAATCGTCGAACTCGGTGCCCTGGAACAGCTTGATCAGGAACGTGCCGCCGGTGCGCAGGTGGTTGTCGGCGAAGTCCATCGCCAGTTCCGCCAGGTGCATCGCGCGCGGCTGATCCACCGCATCGATTCCACTCTTGTTGGGGGCCATGTCGGACAACACAAGGTCCACCTGCTGCCCGCCCAGCGTGGATTCGAGCGACGAGAGGACCGCATCCTCACGAAAATCCCCGTGAAGGAACTCCACGCCGGCCAGCGTCGGCATGTCGAGGATGTCGAGCGCGATCACCCGGCCGGAGTCGCCCAGCGCCTGACGCACCCACTGCGACCAGCCACCGGGCGCGGCGCCCAGATCGACCACGACCATGCCCGGCTTGAGCAGGCGGTCGCGTTCGACGAGCTCCTCGAGCTTGTAGGCGGCGCGCGAACGCAGGCCGTCCTTCTGGGCCTTCTTCACGAAGGGATCGGAGAAATGTTCTTTCAGCCAGCGCTGGCTGCTTTTGCTGCGGGAGGCCATCAACGGCTCGAGTGCGGGACAGGTGCGTCCGGTGGCCATGATATCCTGCCGGTCGCTTTCATTTCCCCGATCGGTTCATCCATGAGTAATGCCCTGACCGCTGCCCAGACCCGTTTTCTGCGCGGCCAGGCCCATGGCATCAAGGCCATGTTGCAGGTAGGCGGCAAAGGCATCACCGATGCCCTGATCGCCGAAATCGATGCGGCGCTCGAGCATCACGAACTGATCAAGGTCAAGGTCGGCGCGTCCGATCGTGACGAACGCGACGCGATGATCGCCGACATCGCCGGACGCACCGACTCGGCCCTGGTGCAGCGCATCGGCCACGTGGCCATCCTGTACCGCCAGAGCAAGGACCGCCGCCAGATCGTCCTGCCGCGGTCCTGACCGCACGATCGGCGCGGCATGCAGCTCAATCTCGAATCGCCCGATTTCGATTACGTCCTGCGCGGCGCCGACGGGCGCCTGGCGCTGGTCAACGACCGTCGCCTGACCCGCAGCTTCATCGTCGCCCCCCGCAGCCTCGTCGAGGACTGGCCAGTGACCGACGTCCGCACGCTCGACGTCGATGCCCTTGCCCCGGTGCTGGCACTGGAGCCGGAAGTCGTACTGCTCGGGACCGGTGAAACCCAGGGCTTTCCGCCGCCGGCGACAATGGCCGCGTGTCTGTCGCGCGGCATCGGCCTGGAAGCCATGACCAACGCCGCGGCGGCGCGCACCTTCAATGTGCTCGCCGGTGAAGGGCGTCGGGTGGTGGCGGCATTCGTGCTGGCCGGCGCTGTGGCATCCGCAGACGCCTAAGCGTCTTCTGGCGCACGGCCTGCGTCCTGCGATGACTTGGCGACGGTCGCTCCCCGCTCTTCCGCACGCAGTTCTGATCGCGAGGCGCTGAAACAGCCGAGCAGAGCATCCGCCGTCGTCCAAGCGATGCTGGAAGCGCTTTTCAACAGCCGTACGGCTTTTCACCCATCTTGACGTCCGCGACTTCGCGGGCCGGCGAGAACCGGAATGGGCCCCAGCCTCCGCTGGGGCGACGGGTCGAAGACCTCCGCGGTCTGACCGTCAGCTCACGCGATGGATCAACGCGCCGGCAGATAGGTCAGCGGATCGACCGGCTTGCCGTTGTAGCGGATCTCGAAATGCAGCATGTCGCGCGCGGCGCCCGTGCGACCGAGTTCGGCGATCTGCTGGCCGGCGCGGACGCGCTCGCCTTCGTTGACCTTGCGGCTGCGGTTGTGGCCGTAGGCGGTGAGCCACTGTTCGTCGTGCTTGACGATGATCAGTTCACCGTAGCCGACCAGGCCTGCGCCCGAATACACCACCACGCCGTCGGCGGCCGCATTGACCGCCTGGCCGGAGGTGCCGGCGATGTCGACGCCCTGCTTCGTCGGATCGTTGCCGACGTAGCGACCGACGATCTGGCCGTCGGTCGGCCACTGCCAGCGGAACGGGCTGCGCACCGGCGCGGCGGCGGGCGCCTGGGGCGTGCTCTGCGTGGGTCGGACGGCAGGACGCTGCGCAGTCGCGCTACCCGAACTCGCGGGGCGTGCCGGCGGCGCACTGCCGCTGCCCGGATACAGGCGCAGGCGCTGGCCGGGATAGATCGTGTAGGGCGCACGGATGTTGTTCCACGTCGCCAGATCGAGCGCGCTGATGCCGTTGCTGGTCGCGAGCCGGTAGAGGGTGTCGCCACGTTGCACGGTGACCGACTGGCCGGGCCGGGGCGTCGAGGTCGGCGCGCTGCTGCCGCCCTCGCGGACCACCGTACTGGTGCCGCAGGCCGACAACAGTCCCACTGCGAGCAACACCGCCAGCTTCCTCATCCACGCATCTCCAACCAGACCAGTCCAACGATCACCAGACCCACCATCAACCAGCCGAGCCATTCGATGTAGCGCTTGAGCATCGGCTCGAACTTCGGGCCGCCCCACGCCATCAGGCCGGCGACGAGGAAGAACCGGGCGCCGCGTCCGAGCAGCGAGCCGACGAGGAACGGTAGCAGGCCGACACCGAGCGAACCCGACGCGATCGTGAATACCTTGTAGGGAATCGGGGTGAATGCCGCGATGAACACGAACAGCAGACCGTGTTCGACGAACAGCGCCTGGATGTTCTCGAACGCCGGCTGCCAGCCCATGCGCACGATCCACGGCCACACCAGGTCCAGCGCGAAATGACCGATGACGTAGCCCAGCAGGCCGCCGG
This sequence comes from Lysobacteraceae bacterium PS02340, assembly GCA_029959605.1. Classification (GTDB taxonomy): domain Bacteria; phylum Pseudomonadota; class Gammaproteobacteria; order Xanthomonadales; family Xanthomonadaceae; genus Luteimonas; species Luteimonas flava. The sequence goes on from JASCOC010000001.1 coordinate 78,369, forward strand.
CGACCGAGCCCAGCGTGCACAGCAGCGCATAGCGCCACCAGGACTTCGGCTTCGCCAGCGACATCGGCGCGAGCATGACATCCGGCGGAATCGGGAAGACGACCGATTCGGCGGCGCTCATCAGGGTGAGGTAACGCGGTGCGTGACGGTGGCGGGCCCACGCGAGCGTGGTGTCGTACATCCTTGCAAACAACTGCATCAGTCCACGTATCCAGACAACAACGGTACGAACGCGACGGCGGCGACATCCTGCTGCTCGATCCGGCCGTCAGCCTGCTTGCGCAGGACCAGCAGACGTTGCGAACCCGGTGCGCCGACCGGTGCGACCAGCGTGCCGCCGGGGGCGAGCTGCTGGGTCAGGGCTTCGACCAGCGCAGGGCCGGCCGCGGTGACGATGATGCCGTCGAACGGACCGTTCTCCGGCCAGCCGATGCGGCCGTCGTCGTGCTTGCTGCGCACATTGAGGCCCAGCGAGCGGAAACGCTTGCGCGCGATGCGCAGCAGTTCGCCGATGCGCTCGACGGTGTGCACCTCGATGCCGAGCGCGGCGAGGATCGTCGCCTGGTAACCGGAGCCGGTGCCGACTTCGAGCACCCTGCCCGGCATGCCGTTCGCGAGCAGCGCTTCGGTCATGCGCGCGACCACCCACGGTTGCGAGATCGTCTGCCCGTGACCGATCGGCAGTGCGGTGTCTTCGTAGGCGCGCGTCGCCAGCGCCTCGTCGACGAACAGATGCCGCGGTACGGTGCGGATCGCGTTGAGCACGCGCTCGTCGGAAATGCCGCCACCGGGATGCGCGCCATCGCGCAGACGTTCGATCAGGCGGTCGCGCACGCGTTGCGAGGTCATCCCGACGCCGACCGCTTCGGGCTGCAGGCGCATCCGCGCCGTCACGCCTGGGTCGCCTTGAGGTCCGCTTCGAGCCCGCCGACCCAGCTGGCGACGTGCTCGAGCGCCTGGTAGCGCGTGAGGTCGACATGGATCGGCGTGATCGCGATGTGCTGCGTGCGCACGGCGTGGAAATCGGTGCCGGGACCGGCGTCCTGCTCGGGACCGGCCGCGCCGATCCACCACCAGGTACGGCCGCGCGGATCGTCGATCGACGTGCACGGCTCGGCGCGGTGGCGATTACCCAGGCGGGTGACCTCGAAACCGGCGAGGTCGTCCCACGGCACGTCCGGCACGTTGACGTTGAGGATCGTGTCGGCGGGCAGCGGATCGGCCTTCAGACGCGCGACGATCTCGACCGCCGCGCGCGCGGCGGTCTCGTAGTGCTTGCCGTCGTGGTTGCGCGTGACCAGCGACATCGCGACCGCGGGCAGACCGAGAAAGCGGCCTTCCATCGCGGCGGCCACGGTGCCGGAATAGATCACGTCGTCGCCGAGATTCGCGGTGTTGTTGATGCCCGACACCACGATGTCCGGCTCAAGTTCGAGCAGGCCAGTGATCGCGACATGCACGCAGTCGGTCGGCGTGCCGTGCACGCGCCAGGTGCAGGCATCGACCTGCACGGTGCGCAGCGGCATGTCGAGCGTGAGCGAGTTGCTCGCGCCGGAACGATCGCGATCGGGTGCGACGACGAGCACCTCGTGGCCGGCATCACGCAGACCCTGGGCGAGAATCCGGATGCCGGGGGCGTCGACGCCGTCGTCGTTGCTGACCAGTACGCGCATGGATCGTTCTAGAGGCCCCGAGCCGTCGGACAAGGCGGCCATGATACCGGATGCATCTCCCCCACCCCAGTTCGGATGCCGCGGAAGACTGCACGCGGACACGCACGCCGCTACGCTAGCGGCATGCAACGAGGACGCCACCGCCCCGATCCGCCTGCCGCGCCGCCGGATGACGACGACGCCGCGCTGTTCCGCAACGCGATCGGTCCGGTCCGCGAACTGCCGGCCGCGCCGGTGCCGCCACAGGCGCCGAAACCGCGCCCGTCGACGCGCATGGCCGACCGCGACGACGCGGAAGCACGCAGCGAGTTCAGGCAATTGCTGGACGGCCCGCTGCTGGGCGGCGGTGACACGATGCAGTACCGGCGCGACGAGATCTCACCGCGCGTGCTGAAGCGACTCGGACGCGGCGAATACGCCGCGCAGGAAGAACTGGACCTGCACCACAGCGATGCGCACCAGGCGAGCGCATTGCTGCGCCTGTTCCTGCGCGATGCGATCGATGCGGGTGTGGGGTGCGTGCGCGTGATCCACGGCAAGGGCCTGAACTCGTCGCCCGATGCGCCGATCCTCAAGAACCTCGTCGATCGCCTGCTGCGACAACGTGCCGACGTGCTCGCCTTCCACAGCGCGCCTGGTGGACAGGGCGGCGCCGGCGCGGTGCTGGTGCTGCTGCGTCCCCGGCAGCGCTGAGCGCGTCACGCGTGATCCCGCGCGGCACGTCCCGTCTGAAATTCGTCGCGATCGCGCTGGGCGTCCTCGCCTGGCTGATCCCCGTTCTCGCCCAAGCGTGGATGTGGCTGCAGTTTTCGCCCGGTGCGCCATCGCTGGGCCTGCTCTGGATGGTCGCGACGTTCGGATCGCTGCTGCCTGCGTGCGCGCTGTCGATGCTCGGCGTCTGGCGGTGGCATCGCGCCGATCGCGCTGCGCGCATGCGTCCGTGTGCGAGACGCATCGGCTTCGCGGTGATCGCGATGCCTGCCTGCATCGTGGCGCTGCTCGGCGCCCATGTCGTCGCGAGCATCGTGATGGAACGCCTGACGATTTCGCCTGCCGCGTGACGCCGGGCGCCTCGCGTCGATGACCTGCGCGCTGCGCAGACATGCGCACCGCCCAGCCCGGAAACGAGGAACGGCCGCCGCTGCATGCGCAGCGACGGCCGTCCGGTTTCAACAGGACGCGCGACTCAGTGCTTCACGCGCGTCCGCTTGGTGCCTTCCGCGCGCGGCACGACCTTGCGAGCGGTCTTGCGCTCGACCTTCTGGCCGGGCGGCGGCGGCAGCGGACGCTCCAACGCCAGATCCAGCACCTCGTCGATGTACTTCACCGGCATGATCTTCATGCCGTCGGTGACGTTCGTCGGGATGTCGGCCAGATCCTTGCGGTTCTCCTCGGGGATGATCACGGTCTTGATGCCACCGCGCAGCGCGGCCAGCAGCTTCTCCTTGAGTCCACCGATCGCCGTGACGCGACCACGCAGCGTGATCTCGCCGGTCATCGCCACGTCCGCGCGCACCGGGATCTTCGTCAGCAGCGACACCAGCGTCGTCGCCATCGCGATACCCGCGCTCGGACCATCCTTCGGCGTCGCGCCATCGGGCACGTGCACGTGGATGTCGTGCTTCTGCAGCACCTCGAGCTCGACGCCGAGACGCTCGGCGCGCGAACGCACGACCGACATCGCCGCAGACGCCGACTCCTTCATCACATCGCCCAGCTGGCCGGTGAGGATGAGCTGGCCCTTGCCCGGCACCTGCGTCGCTTCGATCTGCAGCAGATCGCCCCCGACTTCCGTCCAGGCCAGACCGGTGACCAGACCGACCTCGTTGTCCTGCTCGGCGCGACCGAAATCGAAGCGCTGCACGCCCAGGTACTTGTCGAGATTCTTCTCGGTGACCTTGACCGTCTTGATGCCCTTCGCCTTGCCCTTGCCTGTCGCGACCGGACCGGCGAGTGCGATTTCCTTGACCACCTTGCGGCAGATCTTGGCGATCTCGCGTTCGAGGTTGCGCACGCCCGATTCGCGCGTGTAGTAGCGCACGATGTCGCGCACCGCACCTTCGGACACCGTCAGCTCTTCCGCTTTCAGGCCATTCGCCTTCAGCTGCTTGGGCAGCAGATAACGCGTGGCGATGTTGAGCTTCTCGTCTTCGGTGTAACCCGGAATCCGGATCACTTCCATGCGGTCGAGCAGCGGGCCGGGGATGTTGAGCGAGTTCGAGGTCGCGACGAACATCACTTCCGACAGATCGAGATCGACCTCGAGATAGTGGTCGTTGAACGTGTGGTTCTGCTCGGGATCGAGCACTTCCAGCAGCGCCGACGCGGGATCGCCGCGGAAATCGTTCGACATCTTGTCGATCTCGTCGAGCAGGAACAGCGGGTTCTTGGTCCCGACCTTGTTCATGCTCTGCACGATGCGGCCGGGCATCGAACCGACGTAGGTGCGGCGGTGACCGCGGATTTCGGCCTCGTCGCGCACGCCGCCCAGTGCCATGCGGGTGAACTTGCGGTTCGTCGCCTTCGCGATCGACTGGCCGAGCGAGGTCTTGCCCACGCCGGGCGGACCGACGAGGCACAGGATCGCGCCCTTCATCTGCTTCACGCGCGTCTGCACCGCGAGGTACTCGAGGATGCGTTCCTTGACCTTTTCCAGGCCGTAGTGATCGGCGTCGAGCACGTCCTGCGCGGACTTCAGGTCCTTGCGCACCTTGCTGCGCTTCTTCCACGGCACGCCGAGCAGCCAGTCGAGATAGTTGCGCACGACCGATGCTTCGGCCGACATCGGCGGCATCTGCTTGAGCTTGTTGAACTCGGCCTTGGCCTTGGTCTCGACCGCCTTCGGCATGCCGGCCTCGGCGATCTTGCGCGCGATCTCGTCGATGTCGCTCGGCGCGTCGTCGATCTCGCCAAGCTCCTTCTGGATCGCCTTCATCTGTTCGTTGAGGTAGTACTCGCGCTGCGACTTCTCCATCTGCGACTTCACGCGGCCGCGGATGCGCTTCTCCATCTGCTGCACGTCGATCTCGCCGTCGACGAAGCCGACCAGCAGTTCCAGACGGTCGGCCGTGTCGGTCGCTTCGAGCAGGCGCTGCTTGTCGGCCAGACGCACGCCCAGATGCGCGGCGATGGTGTCGGCCAGACGCGCGGAATCGTCGATGCCGGCGAGCGTCTGCAGCAGTTCCGGCGGCAGCTTGCGATTGGTCTTGACGTACTGCTCGAACAGGCTCATCAGCGAACGCGCGATCGCCTCGACCTCGCGCGGCTCGCGTGATTCGAGCGGCGGGATCGCCACGCCACTGCCGGCCAGCGCGCCTTCGTTCTCGCGGATGTCGCGCAACCTGACGCGCTCGGTCCCTTCGACGAGCACCTTGATCGTGCCGTCGGGCAGTTTCAGCAGCTGCAGCACCGTCGCCAGCGTGCCGACCTCGTAGAGATCGGCGGCACCCGGATCATCGGTTTCGGCGGACTTCTGCGCCACCAGCAGGATGCGCTTGTCAGCCTCCATCGCCAGATCGAGCGCACGGATCGACTTGTCGCGGCCGACGAACAGCGGGATGACCATGTGCGGGAACACCACGACGTCGCGCAGCGGCAGGACCGGCAGTTCGTGGGTTTCGGGAGTACTGCGTGGGGGCATCGTCGTTCCTCGGTGTGGCGCCGTCCGGCGGGACGGCCCTGGCGGCCGTGCGGTCGCCCTGCCCCCGTTTATGGGGCGCGCCCGTCCGGGATGCAAGCGCGTTTGAATCGCCACATACGAAAGCGCCGCGGACCCGGAGGCACGCGGCGCGTCGTGAAGCGGTCTGCGTCGGAAAACGCGGCCCGGATGCGTCGCCGGAACGTTTCGTTCCGGCGGTCGACTCAGTCGCCGGAGGCGACCTTCTGCTCGGTGGCAGGGGTCTCGTAGATCAGATACGGCTCGGACTTGTGCTCGATCACCGACTCGTCGACAACCACCTTGCTGACGTTCTCCAGCGACGGCAGGTCGTACATCGTGTCGAGCAGCACCGATTCGACGATCGTCCGCAGGCCACGGGCACCGGTCTTGCGCTTGATCGCCTTCTTGGCGATCGCCGAGAGCGCGTCCTGACGGAACTCCAGTTCCACGCCCTCCATCTCGAACAGCTTCTTGAACTGCTTGCTGATCGCGTTCTTGGGTTCGGTCAGGATCTGGATCAGCGCGGCCTCGTCCAGTTCCTCGAGCGTCGCCACGACCGGCAGACGGCCGACGAACTCGGGAATCAGGCCGAACTTGATCAGATCTTCCGGCTCCACGTCCGCCAGCACCTTGCCGACTTCCGCCTTGCGCTCGGAGCTCTTGAGCTTGGCGCCGAAGCCGATGCCGCTGGCGTCGGTGCTGCGCGCCTGGATCACCTTGTCGAGGCCCGCGAATGCGCCGCCCACGATGAACAGGATGTTCTTGGTATCGACCTGCAGGAACTCCTGCTGCGGGTGCTTGCGACCGCCCTGCGGCGGCACGCTGGCGACCGTACCTTCGATCAGCTTGAGCAGCGCCTGCTGCACGCCTTCGCCCGACACGTCACGCGTGATCGACGGGTTCTCGCTCTTGCGCGAAATCTTGTCGATCTCGTCGATGTAGACGATGCCCTGCTGCGCCTTCTCGGCGTCGTAATCGCACTTCTGCAGCAGCTTCTGGATGATGTTCTCGACGTCCTCGCCGACGTAACCGGCTTCGGTCAGCGTCGTGGCGTCGGCCATCGTGAACGGCACGTTGAGCAGTCGCGCCAGCGTTTCGGCCAGCAGCGTCTTGCCCGAACCGGTCGGACCGATCAGCAGGATGTTGGACTTCGCGAGCTCGACTTCGTCGTTCTTGCTGCGGCTTTCGATGCGCTTGTAATGGTTGTAGACCGCCACCGCCAGCGTCTTCTTGGCCCGTCGCTGGCCGATGACGTACTGGTCGAGCACTTCGAGAATCTCGCGCGGCTTGGGCAGCGAACTGCGGGCGGACTGCGCCTTCTCCTCGAGCTCCTCGCGGATGATGTCGTTGCACAGCTCGACACATTCATCGCAGATGAACACGCTGGGACCCGCAATCAGCTTGCGCACCTCATGCTGGCTCTTTCCACAGAAAGAGCAGTAGAGGATTTTGTTGCTGTCGCCGGAACGACCCTGACGGTCTTCGCTCATGCCTTGGCCAAATCTGTATTGCGGTTTCGTTTCGAGAATAGCACAGCGTCCGGCGCCTCCACCGGGAGGGCGCCGTCACGCAGATGCATGATGAATCAAGCGTTTAGCAGCGTCAGGCGGCAGTGATCGAGTCGTCGGGACGACGCTCGAGCACCTGGTCGACGAGGCCGTACTCGCGCGCAGCCTGCGCGCTCTTGAAGTTGTCGCGCTCGGTGTCGCGGGCGATCGTCTCGAGCGGCTGGCCGGTGTGATGGGCCATGATCTCGTTCAGACGCTGCTTCATCGACAGGATTTCCTTGGCGTGGATGTCGATATCCGTCGCCTGGCCCTGGAAGCCGCCCAGCGGCTGGTGGATCATCACGCGCGAATTCGGCAGCGCATACCGCTTGCCCGCAGCGCCCGCCGACAGCAGCAGCGCACCCATGCTGGCCGCCTGACCGATGCAGATCGTGCTGACGTCGGGCTTGATGAACTGCATGGTGTCGTAGATCGCCATGCCCGCGGTGACGATGCCGCCGGGCGAGTTGATGTACAGGTTGATGTCCTTCTCGGGGTTCTCCGCCTCGAGAAACAGCAACTGGGCGACGATCACGTTCGCCATGTGGTCGTCGATGCCGCCGACGAGGAAGATCACGCGCTCCTTCAACAGGCGCGAATAGATGTCGTACGCGCGCTCGCCGCGGCTGGTCTGTTCGACCACCATCGGCACCAGGTTGAGGGCTTTCGTCTCGATGCTCATCAATCAATTCCCGTCGGAGGAGCGTCCGGCCCACATGGACCGGACGGGGTGCGCGAGGTTCAGCCCTGCGGGCCGATCGCGTCCTGGAAGCTCAGCGCCTGCTCCGTGTGCTTGGCGCGCTCGGCGATCCAGTCGATCACCTGCTCTTCCATCACACGGTTCTGCAGACCCGACATCAGCTGGGGGTCGTTGCGGTACATCTCAATGACCTGCTGCGGTTCTTCGTAGGTCGAGGCGATCAGGCGCATCGTCTCGTTCACGCGCTTGGGGTCGAGCTTGAGCTGGTTGCGACGGGCCACCTCGCCGACCAGCAGGCCGACGAGCACGCGCTTGCGCGCCGGCTCGAGGAACTCGGTGTGCGCATCGTCGGCGACGTTCGGATTCTGGCCGTTGCGACGGGCCTGCTCGACGGTCTGACGCAGCAGCGACTTCGCCTCGGACTCGACCAGCTTCGGCGGCAGTTCGACGTGCGCGAAGGCCGCGACCAGCTGCTCGCCGACTTCGCGGCGCAGACGGTTCATCAGCGCGCCCTTGAGCTCGCGCTCCAGGTTGCTGCGGATCTCGGTGCGGAACTGCGCCATCTCGCCGCTCTTGACGCCGAAGCTGCGGATGAAGACCTGGTCGACTTCCGGCAGCTGCTGCTCGGAGACCTGCTCGACCTTGACGTGCACGGTGGCCTGCTTGCCGGCCAGCTGCGGCACGCGCCAGTCGGCGGGGAAGCTGACTTCGATCGCCTTCTCGTCGCCCTTGGCCAGGCCGACCAGCGCGTCTTCGATTTCCGGGTACATTGCGCCCGAACCGAGCACGGTGACGCCACGCTCGGCACCTTCGGCCGGCAGGCGGTCATCGCCGATCTGCGACCAGGTCTCGACGTCGACCGCGTCGCCCTTCTGCGCGCCCCGCGTGACCGCGCTCCAGCTGCGGCGCTGCAGGCGCAGGTTCTCGATCATGCGGTCGATGTCGTCTTCCGCCACTTCGGCGGTGTGGCGCACGACTTCCAGCTTCTCCAGCTCGATGTCGCCGAAGTCCGGCACGATCTCGAAGGTCGCGACGAAAGCCAGTTCGCCCTCGCCCGCCTCGCCTTCCGGCGCGATGCGCGGAGCACCGGCGATCTGCAGCGAGTTCTCGCGCACGGCCTGGTCGAAGCCTTCGCGCAGCAGACGGTCGAGCTCCTCGGCGCGGACCTGCTCGCCGAAGCGCTGCTCGACGACCTTGGCCGGCACCTTGCCCGGACGGAAACCCTTGAGACGGGTGGTCCGCGCGATCTCGCGCAGACGGCCACCGACCTGGGTATCCAGGCGTTCGGACGGCACGCGGAACGTCATCTTGCGTTCCAGGCTACCCAGCGATTCGACCGAAACTTGCATATCCACTCCTGCGCTTGCGGACGGGGCCGCATGACATCTGACTGTTGGGAATTGGTTCTGAACTCTGCCGGCCGCCCATTCCAGTGAGGCGGGCGACGGAACGGACTAGTTTGGCGGATTCGGGGCGTGGCCGCCACCGGTGCGGGCGCCAAGGCCCGACGACGCGTGCGATGCCTTAGAGCCCGGCGTCGACCGGATGGCCCCCAAGGTACGCGCCTACTCCCCTGCAATTCGCGGAACGCGCGGCGCCACACGCCGCCTCCCAGGTCGCCCGCCTGAATCCACCGGGGCCGAGATGGTGCGAAAGGGGGGACTCGAACCCCCACGCCTTGCGGCACTGGTACCTAAAACCAGGGCGTCTACCAATTCCGCCACTTTCGCTTCGTGCCCGCCGCTGGCGAGCCGCGGCATGTTAGTCCATCGCCCGGATGTTTTGGCAGCGCCCAGACCGGCGGAGCGCATGGGCAGCCTGAGAACCGCAGGCTCCCGTCCGCCTCGAAAGCCTGAAACGAAAAACGCCCGGCAATGCCGGGCGTCTTCGTGGAACTGGTGGGCCGTCAAGGATTCGAACCTTGGACCTATTGATTAAGAGTCAACTGCTCTACCAACTGAGCTAACGGCCCGATGAAGCGGGCGCGCATTGTAAAAAACTTTGCGCGCTTGGGCAACACCTTTCGTGTGTCACCCGATGAAGCAATGGGGTGGAAGACGGGATTTGAACCCGCGACCCCCGGAATCACAATCCGGTGCTCTAACCAACTGAGCTACATCCACCACAGCAAAAACGTGTCTCGTACCCTGGGTCGTGGCGCGCCCGACAGGAATCGAACCTGTAACCCCCGACTTAGAAGGTCGGTGCTCTATCCGGTTGAGCTACGGGCGCCAGTGCGTCGAATGATAAACGCGGCTGGCACCCGATGGTCGGGGTAGAGGGATTCGAACCCCCGACATCCTGCTCCCAAAGCAGGCGCGCTACCAGACTGCGCTATACCCCGCCGGAACAAGCGGTCGAACCTGACCCCGCTACGGCCAGGGCCGTACGAAGGGCGCAATTGTACGACCGCCGCGCGTGCTGTCAATGCAGTGCAGCATACGGATGCACGTGTATCCTCCCTTCCGATCCGAATCCATGGACAGACAGGGGCGAAACTCATGCGCAGCGGCAATCCGGCACTGAAGGAATCCACCTTCCTCGATCTCGCCAGCGGCAGCGTCGTGTCACGCGACGGCGAGGCGATGACGCTCAACGGCACCGTCAACAAGACCGGCTTTCTGCTGCTGTTGACGATCCTCACCGCCGCCTTCGCGTGGTCGCAGGTCGAGTTCGGCGCCGACGGCCGTCCGCAGCCCGGCTTCGGCATCTACATGTGGGGCGGCCTGATTGGCGGCTTCATCCTCGCGATGGTCACCGTGTTCAAGAAGGAATGGGCGCCGGTCACCGCGCCGGCCTATGCGCTGGTGGAGGGCTTCTTCCTCGGCGCGATCTCGGCGATGTACAACTTCATGTACGAAGGCATCGTGCTGCAGGCGGTGATGCTGACCTTCGGCACGCTGTTCGCGCTGCTGTTCGCCTACCGCACCGGCCTGATCAAGGCGACCGAGAACTTCAAGCTCGGCGTCGTGGCCGCGACCGGTGGCATCGCGCTGGTGTATCTGGCGACGATCGTGCTCGGCTTCTTCGGTGTCTCGATCCCGCTGATCCACGAATCGGGCCTGGTCGGCATCGGCTTCAGCCTGTTCGTGATCGTCATCGCCGCACTGAATCTGGTGCTGGACTTCGACTTCATCGAAACCGGCGTCGAACAGGGCGCACCGAAGTACATGGAGTGGTACGGCGCGTTCGGGCTGATGGTCACGCTGGTGTGGCTGTACATCGAGTTCCTGCGTCTGCTGTCGAAGCTGCAGCAGCGCTGAGCCACCCCGCTCCACAACGAAGAAGGCGCCCGGATCGGGCGCCTTTTTCATGCGCGATGCGGCCCCACGGACATCAGCTCCGCGTCGTCGGCACCTCGACGGCGCCGGCATCCTTGCGGCCCGGCCAGAGCATGAAACCGATCGTCACCGCGCCCAGCAGCCAGCAGTAGTGCACGCTGCCGGCGAGCGCGAGCGGCGAGACCGATGCGAGTGATGCGGCCAGCAGGATCTGCGCGCCGTACGGCAGCACGCCCTGCGCGACGCAGGCGAAGATGTCGAGCACGCTGGCCGCGCGTCGCGGGCTGATGCCGTGCTTCTCGGCGATGTCGCGTGCGACGCTGCCGCTGACCAGAATCGCGACGGTGTTGTTGGCGGTGAACACGTCGGCCGCGGTCGATAGCGCCGCAATGCTGAATTCCCCCGACCTACGCCCACGACGCCCACGCGCGAATTTCGCGATCAGTTGCGCCAGCCAGTCGAGTCCGCCGCTGGCCTTGGTCAACGCGCCCAGGCCGCCGATCAGCAGCGACAGCAGCAGGATTTCGACCATGCCTTCGAAGCCGGTCCAGATGTCGCCCACGAACGGCACGACGCCGTAGTCGTCGGCGAAGACCAGACCGAAGCCGCCGGCCAGCACGAGGCCCAGGCCCAGCACGATCAGAACGTCCACGCCCGCCAGCGCGAGCGCCAGCACGATCACGTAGGGCAGCATCAGCCACGCGGACGCGGTGCTTTCCGATTCGATCGGCGAGGCGCCACCCATCACGCCGAGCAGCACGACAGTGGCCAGCGCTGCCGGCGTCGCAATCTTGAAATTCTCGCGGAACTTGTCGCGCATCTGCGCGCCCTGGGTACGGGTGGCGGCGATCGTGGTGTCGGAGATCATCGACAGGTTGTCGCCGAACATCGCGCCGCCGATCACCGCGCCGACCACCAGCGCACGATCCAGCCCGGAGGCTTCGGCGACGCCGAGTGCGATCGGCACGACGGCGGCGATCGTACCCATCGACGTGCCGATCGCCAGCGAGATCAGCGCCGACAGCACGAACAGGCCCGGCAGGATCAGCGGTGCGGGAATCGCCGACAGCCCGATCGACACCACCGCATCCACCGCGCCGATCGCGCTCGACACGTAGGCGAACGCGCCCGCCAGCAGGAAGATCAGGCACATCAGCACGATGTTGGGATCGCCCATGCCGCGCAGCAGGATGTCGCCGGCCTGCAGTCCGCGGCGATGCGCGATCCAGGCGGCGAGCGCCAGCGCGGGCAGGATCGCGACCGGCGCGCGCAGCTGGTAGAACCCCATCGCCTCGCCCTGCGCGGTGAAGTACAGCCCGGCACCGAAGAACAGCGCGAGGAACAGCAGCAGCGGCGTCAGCGCGAGTGCGCTGGGACGGACGGTCATGCGGGTGGAATCCGGGAAGGGCGATGCGTGTGCACATTGTGCGCAGGACGCGTCGGCCCGTCATGACGACCGGCAGGATGGCCTGCAACGAAAAACGGGACGCCGAAGCGTCCCGTTCTTCCATCGCCGCGTCGCCGCTGCACGGCGCGCGGGAGCGGAAAGCAGCCCTTACAGGCGCGCCGCGATCGCCTTGGCGAACGCCATCGTGTTGCCGGTGCCGCCGAGGTCCGGCGTCACGCCGTCCTTGGCATCGAGCGTGGCGACGATCGCCTTGCGCAGGCGCTCGGCCTGCTCGGGCAGCGCCAGATGGTCGAGCATCTGCGCCGCGGCGAGCAGCAGCGCGCAGGGGTTGGCGACGCCCTTGCCGGCGATGTCCGGCGCCGAGCCGTGCACGGCTTCGAAGATCGCCGCGTCGGTGCCGATGTTCGCGCCCGGGGCCAGGCCCAGACCGCCGACGAGGCCGGCGCACAGGTCGGAAATGATGTCGCCGAACAGGTTCGTCGTCACGATGATGTCGAACTGCTCGGGACGCATCACCAGCTGCATGCAGGTGTTGTCGACGATCATCTCGTTGGCTTCGATGTCCGGATATTCGGCCGCCACTTCGCGCGCGACCTTCAGGAACAGGCCCGAGGTGCTCTTGAGGATGTTGGCCTTGTGGACGATCGTGACCTTCTTGCGACCGGTCTTGCGCGCCAGCTCGAACGCGTAGCGCACGATGCGGTCCGAACCCTTGCGGGTGATGCGCGTGATCGAGACCGCGGTCTCGCCGTCGGCCGAGGTTTCCTGGCCTTCGCTGATGTACGAGCCTTCGGTGTTCTCGCGGATCGTGATGAGGTTCACGCCATCGGCGAAACGCGAGCGCGTGTTCGGGAACGAGGTCGCCGGACGCACGTTGGCGTAGAGGTCGAACTGGCGACGCAGTTCCACGTTGATCGAGCTGAAGCCGCCACCGACCGGCGTGGTCAGCGGGCTCTTGAGCGCGATCTTGTTGCGGCGGATCGATTCGAGCGTCGCGGCCGGCAGCAGTTCGCCGTGCTTCTCGAGCGCCATCAGGCCCGCGTCCGCGTCTTCGTAGGTGAGGCCGAGCTGCATCGCGTCGAGCACGTGCAGCGTCGCGTCCATGATCTCCGGGCCGATGCCGTCGCCGCGGATGACCGTAATCGTGTGCGTCATGTGGGGTGGGATTCCGTGCGCAGGGACGACGCGCGATGCGCGGCGTCGGGTGAAGGGGAAACCCGCCCATTATGCCCGAGGCGCCCGCCCCGACCCAAACGCAGGCACACCGGCGCGCGATCGCGGCATCGCGAGCGACGCATCCCCCGCGCCTCGCGAAGGCACTCAGTCGTGCGCGTGCGCTTCGGGCGCGCCGGCGTCGCCCTGCTCCAGGCGGTCGAGAAAATCGACTGCGCGACGCATGTGCGGGATCACGATGCTGCCGCCGACGACGAGGCCCACGGAAAAGGTTTCGAACAGTTCCTCGCGCGTCGCGCCGGCGTCCTTGCACTGCGCCACGTGATAGCTGATGCAGTCGTCGCAGCGCAGCACCATCGACGCGACCAGGCCGAGCAGTTCCTTGGTCTTGAGATCGAGCGCGCCGGCCTGATAGGTCTGCGTGTCGAGCGCGAAGAAACGGCGCACGACCTGGTTGGGCTCGGCCAGGATTCGCTCGTTCATGCGCTTGCGGAACGCGCTGAACTCGGCGACGCGGTCGGTCTCGTTGTCACCGCTCATGCGCCTGCACCCTGGATCAGCGGCAGGAAGCCGCCCTTGCGGTGCAGCGCCATCATGTCGTCGTAGCCACCCACATGGGTGTCGCCGACGAAGATCTGCGGCACGCTGGTCCGGCGCGCAAGCGCCACCATGCGTTCGCGCTCGGCGATGTCCAGATCGATGCGCACCTCGCGCCAGTCCAGCCCCTGACTCTTGAGGAAGGTCTTGGCGGCGACGCAGAAGCCGCAGATCGCACTGGTGTACATCACGATCTCCGGCGCGGCGCCGGGCGATGCGGTGGTGGGGGAATCGAGGGTCACGGCAGTCTCCGGAAACTTGTCGGGCGATTGTCGGTCAGATGGGGGTGCGGCGCCGTGTTTTCCATGCGGCGCCGCGCACCGTCGCCTTAACATGGCATTCATGCCCTCCGCGCATGCCACCGGCATGCTGCACCTTCGCCGCCTGACCCGAACGAGCCGATGCGCCGAACCCAGACGCCCCACCGCCCTGCCCGCTTCGCCCTGCTGCCGCCGATCGCGGCGCTGGTGCTGGCGACGGCCGCGGTGTGCGCGCCCGCGCAGGACACGCGCCTGCCCGACATCGGTTCGTCCGCCGGCACCGTGCTCAGTCCGGCGAAGCAGTCCGAATACGGCCAGATGCTGCTGGCGCAGCTGCGCCACTACAACTACGTGCTCGAGGATCCGCTGGTCGATGGCTGGCTGCGCACCACCGGCAACCGCCTCGCCTCGTCGAGCGACCAGCCGCAGCAGCCCTTCACGTTCTTCATGATGCGCGACCGCAGCATCAACGCGTTCGCGACCTTGGGCGGCTACATCGGCATGAACGCAGGCCTGGTGCTGGCGGCCGAGACCGAAGACGAAGTGGCCGCAGTACTCGCGCACGAAGTCGCGCACGTCACCCAGTCGCACGTCCTGCGCGGCGTCGAGCGCGCGCAACGCGACCAGGTGCCGATGCTGCTGGCGATGCTCGGCGCGATCGCGGTCGCCTCGCAGAGCGGCAGCAATTCTTCCGACGATGCGGCGATGGCGGTCATCGCCGGCGCGCAGGGCCTCGCGATCCAGCGGCAGATCGACTACACGCGTTCCAACGAATCCGAAGCCGACCGGCTCGGCATCCGCACGCTGTCGCGCGCCGGCTACGACCCCGAAAGCATGGCCTCGATGTTCGAGCGTATGCAGGCGGTGTCGCGCACCAACCAGGGCGGCGATCGCGAGCGGGTGCCCGACTATCTGCGCACGCATCCGGTCACCACCACGCGCATCAGCGAAGCGCGCGACCGCGCCGAGCGAATGGACCGCGACACCGTGCAGGTCACGACCTCGACACCCGAGGGCACACGCACCGAACGCGTGCCGGTGAACGCCGGCGCCGAGGCGCCTGCGCGTGGATTCGGCAATCCGATGCTACCTGTGGACCTGCGTCTGCCGGCGAATGCGCTGTCCGGCATCGACGGCACGGCCTTCGGCTGGGCACGCGAACGTCTGCGGGTGCTCAGCGCCAACACGCCCGCGCAGGCGGTGCGCGAGTACGAGGCGATGCGCCGCAACGGCACGTTGACCGATGCACAGCGCTACGGCCTCGCCGTCGCCCGCCAGCGGCTCAATGAACTGGACGCCGCCAGCAAGACATTCGGCGAACTGCTGGCCGAGTACCCGGGCGATGTCTGGCTGACGCTGGGCGTGGCCGAGACCGACGCGCGCGCCGGCCGGATCGCGGCCGCCGACCAGCGCTTCGAGACCCTGATCGACCGCATGCCGCGCCATCCGGCGGTGGTGTTGACCTATGCGGCTGCATTGGCCGAGCGGAATACGCCCGAAGCCGGGCTGCGCGCGCAGGCGATCCTGCGGCCGCTGCTGAATTCGTCCGGTGGCGACCCGGCCTTCCAACGCGCCTTCGCCCGGGCCAGCGAGACCGCCGGCGATCCGGTCCGCGCCGGCGAGGCTTGGGCCGAAGCCGCGGTGCTCGGCGGACGCCCGGAGCAGGCGCTGATCCAGCTCAATACGCTGAAGAAGCGCGAGGATCTGGATTATTACGCCCGCACTCGCATCGATGCGCGGATCGCGTCGATCACCCCGACGGTGCTGGAGCTGCGGCGCCAGGGCATCCGGGACGAGGATCTGCGGCGGCGCTGAGTCGAGGGCTGTTGGCGGTCGGCACGATCGATTCACGTCCCGCCGTCACCCGACGCGCGATGCGAGTCGACCCGGATCAAGTCCGGGGCTGACCTTTTCCCGGAGGAAGGGGTGCTGGCGTCCCGCGCCGCCCCCCTGACCGCGCCCCCTGACAGCGGGCCACGCCTGTCGCCAAACCGTCACAAAACTGTCGTGTAATGGCGCCATCCCACCGGCGCTATGGACCGATCCATGCAGAAACGCATCCTCATCGTCGATGACGAACCGGCGATCCGCGACATGGTCGCCTTCGCCTTGCGCAAGGGCGAGTTCGAGCCGATGCACGCCGGCGACGCGCGCGAGGCACAGTCGGCGATCGTCGACCGTGTGCCGGACCTGATCCTGCTCGACTGGATGCTGCCCGGGACCAGCGGTCTGGAACTGGCGCGCCGCTGGCGCAAGGACGCCCTGACCCGCGACATCCCGATCATCATGCTTACCGCCCGCGGCGAGGAGAACGACCGTGTCGGCGGCCTCGAAGCCGGCGTCGACGATTACGTCGTCAAGCCGTTCTCGGCCCGCGAGCTGCTGGCCCGCATCCGCGCGGTCATGCGCCGCGCCCGCGACGACGACGAGGACGGCAGCGTCACGGTCGGCGCCCTGCGCATCGACGGCGCCGCGCACCGGGTCTTCGCCAGCGACGCGCCGGTGACGATCGGTCCGACCGAATACCGCCTGCTGCACTTCTTCATGACCCATCCCGAACGCGTCTACAGCCGCTCGCAGCTGCTCGACCACGTCTGGGGCGGCAGCGTCTACGTCGAGGAGCGCACGGTCGACGTGCACATCCGCCGTCTGCGCAAGACGCTGGAGCCGAGTGCGCTGGATGGCATGGTGCAGACGGTGCGGGGGTCGGGGTACCGGTTCTCGGCGTCGGTCTGACGCGACACGCCCGCCCTGCTTTTGATCTTCGCGACGCCGCACTGCGCATCGCACACCCGGAGGGCGGCGGGCATGGACTCGCCGCAAGGCGAGTGGGAGCGTTTGATTTTTCTTGTATCGCCGTTGGCGAAGAACGAAGAGCAACGTCAGACGCTTTCGTCCGCTGGCGCGGCCGAGTTCATTTCTTTTGGTGGACGCCAAAAGAAACGGAACCAAAGAAAAACGTCTCCCCGACACGTCCGAAGCCTGCTGCTTTTCGCTCACCGGGATTTTCCGACTCGGCATCCCGCCTCGGTCGGAAAACGCCGCCCATCCATGGGCGGCGCCCTCCGGGTGAGCGTTGTATGCGAGGCGTTTTGTCTCAAGTAGCGGCAATGGCGACAGCAACAGCGCAACAAAACCAGAAGCACCCTCGACATCCTGATTTCTTACGCCAACCTGTCACCTGACTTTGCCTAGACTCAACGACATGCCACCCCGCATCCATGCCGCCTGGACCCGCACGCTGCTGCAGCTCGTGGCCGTGCTCGGCGTGGCGGCAGTATTGGGCGCGTTGGCCGGCCATATCTGGATGGCGCTGGCGGTCGCGGCACTCGGGGTGCTGGCCTGGCACTACTGGAAACTCTACGACCTGCTGACGCGGCTGACCTCGCGCAGCCGTGTGCCACCGCCGGAGGGAGATGGCGTGTGGCAGGAGACGGATCGCATGCTGCACCGGGGACAACAGGACATGCGCGCGCGCAAGCGGCGGTTGATTGCGATGCTGCGTGCGTACCGCGCGGTGGCGGCGGCGTTGCCGGATGCAGTGGTGGTGGTCGATCGCAACAGCCAGCGCATCCAGTGGTTCAACCGCGCGGCGACCAGTCTGCTGGGTCTGCAGATGCCGCGCGACGTCGGCAAGCCGGTCGGCGACACGCTGCAGCCGCTGCCGGTCGCGCACTGGCTGGCGCAGGGGCGACGTGCGGAGCCGATGCTCGATGTGCCGTCGCCGCATTCCTCGGGCACGCGCCTCGAACTGCGCCTGATCCCCTACTCCGACGATCTGTGGCTGCTGCTCGCCCGCGACGTCACCCGGATCATGAAACTCGAACAGATGCGCCGGGACTTCGTGGCCAACGTCTCGCATGAACTGCGCACGCCGCTGACCGTGGTGCACGGCTATCTCGACATGCTCGATCCGGCCGAGCAGCCGGAATGGGCGCCGATGCTGGCCGAGATGCAGAACCAGTCGCAGCGCATGACCCAGCTGGTCGAGGATCTGCTCACGCTGTCGCGCCTCGAAGCGCAGGAAGGCGTCGGCGACGAGAGCGTGTCGATGGCCTCGATGCTGGCCACGTTGCGGCGCGAACTCGAAGTGCTGAGCCAGGGCCGGCACACGATCGCGGTCGAGGACAGCTCGCCGACCGATCTCGTCGGCTCGACCCGCGAACTGCACAGCGCGTTCTCCAACCTCGTCAGCAATGCGGTGCGCTACACGCCGGCCGGTGGCCGCATCACGATCCGCTACGCCCCGCTGGCGAGCGGCGGCGTGGCGCTTTCGGTCGAAGACACCGGCTACGGCATTCCGGCCGCGCATCTGCCGCGCATCACCGAACGCTTCTATCGCGTGTCGACCAGTCGCTCGCGCGAATCCGGCGGCACCGGCCTCGGCCTCGCCATCGTCAAACACGTGCTGCATCTGCACCAGGCGCGGCTCGAGATCGAGAGCGAAGTCGGCGCGGGCAGCCGCTTCGCCTGCCATTTCACCGCTGAGCGCGTCCGCGCTCGCGACACCCAGTATTTCGGAGCCACCGCATGAGTGCCACACGTCCCCGTGTGCAGAAAGCCGCGAAATCCGCCCGTGGGCCCGAGCCCGTCGACGCGTCGAGCGAACCGGTCGATCCGCTGCGCGATCCGGCGCTGTATCTCAACCGCGAACTTTCGCAGCTGGACTTCAACTTCCGTGTGTTGGCGCAGGCGCAGGACGAGTCGGTGCCGCTGCTCGAACGGCTGAAGTACCTGTGCATCGCCTGCACCAACCTCGACGAGTTCTTCGAGATCCGCGCCGCGACGATGCATCACGCGCAGGACTTCGGCGTGCCGCTGCCGCCCGACGGGCTGACCCCAGCGACCGTGCTCAAGCGCATCCACGAGCGCACCGCGCAGCTGGTCGAGGCGCAGTATTCGTGCTGGAACCAGGTGCTGCGCCCGGCGATGTCCGAGGCCGGCGTGCGCGTGCTGGGCCGCGAGCAGTGGACCGCGCGGCAGACGCGCTGGCTGCGCGCCTACTTCCGTGACGAGGTGATGCCGGTGCTGTCGCCGCTGGGCCTCGATCCCGCGCATCCGTTTCCGAAGATCCTCAACAAGTCGCTCAACATCGTCGTCGTGCTCAAGGGCAAGGACGCGTTCGGACGCGTGGGCAATCTCGCCATCGTGCGCGCGCCGCGCTCGCTGCCGCGCATCATCCAGTTGCCCGAGAGCATCTCCGGCGGCGAGTACGACTTCGTGTTCCTGTCGTCGGTGCTGTCGGAGTTCGTGCACGAGCTGTTCCCCGGCATGGACGTCAAGGGCGCCTACCAGTTCCGCGTGACCCGCAATTCGGAACTGATCGTCGACGACGAGGAAGTCGAGAATCTCGCCCTCGCGCTGCGCGACGAACTCGCCGGCCGCGGCTATCTGCGGGCGATGCGGCTGGAGATCTCGGCCAAGTGTCCCAAGCCGATCGTGCGCACGCTGCTGCAGAATTTCGATCTGCCCGAGAACGCGGTCTACCGCATCGACGGCCCGGTGAACCTCAACCGCATCAGCCAGATCTTCGATCTGGTACAGCGCCCCGACCTCAAGTTTCCGACCTTCCAGCAGCGGCTGCCCAAGGGCACCGATGCGATGTTCGAGCTCATCGCCGACGGCGACATCCTGCTGCACCATCCCTTCGATTCCTTCGCGCCGGTGCTGGAGCTGATCAAGCAGGCCGCCGAAGACCCGAACGTACTGGCGATCAAGCAGACGCTGTACCGCACCGGCAAGGACTCGGGGATCGTCGAGCACCTGATCCAGGCCGCGCGCAACGGCAAAGACGTGACCGTCGTCGTCGAGCTGCGCGCGCGCTTCGACGAGGAAGCCAATCTCGGCCTCGCCGACCGGCTGCAGGAGGCCGGCGTGCAGGTGGTCTACGGCGTGGTCGGCTACAAGACCCACGCCAAGATGCTGCTCGTCGTGCGCCGCGAAGGCCGCAAGCTGCGCCGCTACGTGCATCTGGGCACCGGCAACTACCACGCCGGCACCGCGCGCGTGTACACCGACTTCGGTCTGCTGACGACCGATCCCGACATCGGCAACGACGTGCACTTGCTGTTCCAGCAGATGTCGGGCCTGGCGCCGGCGATCGGGCTCAAGCGTCTGCTGCAGTCGCCTTTCACCCTGCATGCCGGGGTGATCGCACGCATCGAACGCGAAACCACGCACGCGAAGGCCGGGCGTCCGGGGCGCATCGTCGCCAAGATGAACGCCCTCAACGAGCCGCAGGTCATGCGTGCGCTGTACGTCGCCTCTCAGGCCGGCGTGCAGATCGACCTGATCATCCGCGGCGCCTGCGCGCTGCGCCCCGGCGTGCCGGGCGTGTCGGACAATATCCGCGTGCGCTCGATCGTCGGTCGCTTCCTCGAGCATCACCGCGTGTACTGGTTCGCCAATGACGGCGAACCCGACCTGTTCTGCGCCAGCGCCGATTGGCTGGAACGCAATCTGCTGCGCCGCGTGGAGACGGGCTTTCCGATTCTCGATCCGGAGATCGCGGTGCGCGTGCGCAGCGAGTCGCTCGACAACTACCTGGCCGACAACCTCAATGCCTGGGAACTGCGCGAGGACGGCACCTACGTCAAGGTCGTGCCGGACGGCGACACGATGCCGCATTCGGCGCAAGGCTGGCTGCTCGCACATCTGTGCGGCTGAGCGGGTGGCGCGGCATGCATTAACATGCCCGCTCCCCCAACGCCGTCGGTGCGACCTGCGCCGCGGCATCCAGGAATGCCATGACCGGTCATGACACGCTCGCGCTCGCCGAGGCACTGACGGTACCGCTCGAGGACGGCGAGATGCTCGCCGCGATCGACCTGGGCTCCAACAGTTTCCACATGGTGGTGGCCCGCTACACGCTGGGCCAGCTGCGCGTCGTCGACCGCCTGCGCGAGACCGTGCGCATGGCCGAGGGCCTCGATTCACGCGGCGGACTCAATGCCGACGTGCGCCAGCGTGCGCTGCAATGCCTGTCGCGTTTCGGCCAGCGCATCCGCGACATCCCGCCGCAGCGCGTGCGTGCGCTGGCCACCAACACCGTGCGCCGGCTGGCGGCGCCGCAAGCCTTTCTGGTACCGGCGGAGACGGCGCTGGGCCATGCGATCGAAGTGATCTCGGGCCGCGAGGAAGCACGCCTGATCTATCTCGGCGTGTCGCACGCGCAGCCGCCCAAGCCCGGGCAACGGCGCCTCGTCATCGACATCGGCGGCGGTTCGACCGAATGCATCATCGGCAGCGGCTTCGACGCGCTGGAGCGCGAAAGCCTGCAGATCGGCTGCGTCGCCAGCACGCGGCGGTTCTTTCCCGGCGGCAAGCTGTCGAAGAAGCGCTGGCGCGAGGCGCTGGCGGAAGTGGCCGCGGAATTCCAGCAGTTCGCCAGCACCTACCGCGCGCTCGGCTGGCAGGAAGTGGTCGGCGCCTCGGGCACCAACAAGGCCATCGGCGAGATCTGCGCGGCGATGAAGCTGACCAAGGGCGCGGTGACCGCGCAGGCGTTGCCCATCGTGCGCGACACGCTGCTGCAGGCGGGCCACATCGATGCGATCAACCTGCCCGGGCTGTCGGATGATCGCAGGCCGATCATTGCCGGCGGCGTGCTGGTGCTCGAAGCGGCGTTCCAGGTGCTAGGCATCGAGCGCATGCAGGTCAGCAAGGCCGCGATGCGCGAAGGCGTGCTGCGCGACATGCTCGGCCGCGGCGGCAGCGATGATCCGCGCGAAAGCTCGATCGCCGCGCTGGAACAGCGCTACGGCATCGACCAGGCGCAGGCGACGCGCGTGGAGACGACGGCGCTGCGCCTGTTCGACCAGGTCGCGCGCAGCTGGAGCCTCGACGGCGACGATCTGCGCATGCTGGCCTGGGCCGCGCGCGTGCACGAGCTGGGCCTGGTGATCGCGCACAGCCAGTACCACGTGCACGGCGCCTACGTGCTCGAACATTCCGACATCGCCGGCTTCTCGCGCCAGGAACAGCAGTTCCTCGCGACGCTGGTGCGCTGCCAGCGGCGCAAGGTCGGCAAGTCCACGTTCGAGGCGCTGCCCGATCGTCTGCTGCAACAGGCGCGTCGCACCGCTGCCCTGCTCCGCATCGCGGTGCTGCTGCATCGCAGCCACGAGGCCGACGAGATTCCGCGCCTGCAGGCGACCGCCGACGGGCCGCTGCTGCGCCTGAGCCTGCCGCGCCAGTGGCTCGATGCGCGGCCACTGCTGCGCACCGATCTCGAAGGCGAACCCGACGACATGGCGGCGCTCGGCATCACGCTGGCGCTCACGGCGGACTGATCTCGCGCTGCCGACCTGTGGGAGCGCGCTCGCGCGCGATGCGGCGCCTCCGGTCAGTTCTGTCGCGCGCAAGCGCGCTCCCACGACTCCGGTCACGCTGTCACCGAAGCGTCAAACCCCGGTCATCGAAGCGGCATCGTCCGTCCGCAAGCTGCGCACAACCAGCGACCGGACCGAACGATGCGCTACGCGATCGTCACCGACACGTACCCGCCCGACATCAACGGCGTGGCCCTGACGCTGCAATCCTACGTCCGCGGTTTGCGCGCACGCGGACACGCGGTCGAGGTGATCCGCCCGGCCCGCGCCGGCGAACCGCCGGGGGCCGATGCACAGTCGCTGCGCATCCGTGGTCTGCGGGTGCCGCGTTATCCTGGGCTGCGCCTCGCGCTGCCCGCCGGACAACGCCTGCGTACCCGCTGGCGCGCCGCGCGGCCCGACGCGATCTACGTCGCCACCGAAGGCCCGCTGGGCTGGTCGGCGCTCAATGCCGCGCAGGCGCTGGACATTCCGGTCGTCACCGCCCTGCACACCCGCTTCGACATCTACATGGGCGCGTACGGCGTGCCGTGGCTGCAGCCGGCGGCGCTGTCGTGGATGCGGCGCTTCCACGCCCGCGCCGATGCCACGCTCGTCGCCACGCAGGCACTCGCCGTCGAACTGCGCGATGCCGGCATCGGCCATCCGGTCGTGCTGTCGCGCGCGGTCGACTGCGCGCAGTTCGATCCGGCGCGGCGCGATCCGGACCTGCGCGCGCAATGGGGCGTCGATGAGAACGGCCTCGTCGCGATCCACGTCGGCCGCATCGCCGCCGAGAAGAATCTGGGTCTCGCGGTGCGCGCGTTCCGCGCCCTGCAGGTCGAGCGCCCCGACGCGCGCATGGTGTTCGTCGGCGATGGCCCGGAGCGCAGCGCACTGCAGTCCGCGAATCCCGATTTCATCTTCAGCGGCGCGCAGCGCGGCGACGATCTCGGCCGGCACTTCGCCAGCGCCGACCTGTTCCTGTTCCCCAGCCGCAGCGAGACCTTCGGCAACGTGGTGCTCGAATCGATGGCCTGCGGTGTGCCGCAGGTCGCCTTCGACCATGGCGCGGCGACCGAACACCTGTGCGACGGCCTCCAGGGCGCGCGCATCCCAGGTGACGACGAAGATGCGTTCGTCGCCGCTGCGGTCGCGCTTGCGCAGAACCCGTCGGCGCGCCGCGCGATGGGACTCGCCGGTCGCGACACCATGCGACGACTGACGCCTGCGCACGTCGCCGACGATCTCGACGCGCTGCTGTCGGGCCTGCGCGGCGGCACGCCCGACGCGCGCGCACCGCTTCCCGCTCCGACCGATGCCGAGGATGCCGATGCACGCGCCGCCGCGTAGTCGACTGCTCCACCACGACACCGGCTGGTGCCTGCGCGCCAATCGGGCCTGCACGCGGCTGTGGATCCGCCGCTACTTCTCCACCGTCAGCCGGCTCGGCGACGGCGTGTTCTGGTATCTGCTGATGGCGGCGCTGGTGCTGATCGACGGCTTCGACGGCCTGGTCGCCGCGACGCACATGGCCGCCACCGGCGCGGTCGCGCTGCTGCTCTACAAATCCCTCAAGCGCTGGACCAAGCGTCCCCGCCCCTTCGCCGCCGACGGCCGAATCCGCGCCTGGGTCGCCCCGCTCGACGAGTTCAGTTTCCCGTCCGGCCACACGCTGCACGCGGTGTCGTTCTCGATCGTCGCGGTGGCGTGGTATCCGATGCTCGCCGGCGTGCTGGTGCCGTTCGCGGCCAGTGTAGCGGTGTCGCGGGTGGTGCTGGGATTGCACTATCCGAGTGATGTGCTGGCGGCGACGGCAATCGGCAGTGCGCTCGGCGCCACTTCGCTCTGGGCGGGTGGTGTCATCTGATCCGAATTGATGTCGACGAAGCATCGCGTCGCTTTTCGCTTTCCGCTCTCCGGATCGCCGCCATGCAGCCCGCAGACCCGTAGGGCGCCGCACATGGATGTGCGGCGTTTTTCGACCGAGCCAGGATGGCGAGTCGGAAAATCCCAGAACGAACAACGCGCCATGACGCTGTGATCGGGGCTGGCCCTTTTCTTTGGTTCCGTTTCTTTTGGGCCAGCAAAAGAAATGAACCCGCTCTCCGAAAGGCGAGTGGAAGCGTTTGATCTTCTTTCTTTCGCCTTGGGCGAGAAAACAAACAGCCAAGTCAAACGCTTTCGTCCGCTGACGCGGCCGAGTTCATTTCTTTTGGTTGACGCCAAAAGAAACAGAACCAAAGAAAAACGTCTCCCCGACAAGTCCGAAGCCCGCAGCTTGGCGTTCACCGGGATTTTCCGACTCGGCATCCTGCCTCGGTCGGAAAACGCCGCACGTCCTGTGCGGCGCCCTCCGGGTGAGTAACGCCGCGACGGCGGATCGGAGGTCAGAAGCAGATCTCTCGTGCGATTGCCATTGGAGCGAGCTAAGCGGGCGAATCGAACGACGACAACACCGCTCTCGCCAACGCAGGCCGCGCCTGCCCCACCCAATCCCGATCATTGTCGACCTGCGCATCCACCCGCGCCGCTTCCAGCGCGTCGACATCGAGATCGGCGATCGCCCAGACATCCGCGTCGCCGGTCTCGACCAATACGCCATCGGTGGGAAACCCTGCATCCATCGGCGCGAACAGACCGGCGCTGCCGGTGTTGACGTCGAGGATCGGCGTCCACGGCGCGTCGCCCGCCGTCACCGACTGCGCGACGAAGCAGCGGTTCTCGAGCGCTCTCGCGAGGCAGCCGACACGTACGCGGGTCGCGCCGGCGGCGGTGTCGGTGCAGCTAGGGACCAGCAGCAGACGTGCACCGGTGTCCCACTGGGTGCGGGCGAGCAGCGGGAACTCGATGTCGTAGCAGATGGCAATGCCGGCGCGCACGCCGCCCAGATCGAAGACCTTCAGCGCGTCGCCGGGTTCGATCACACCGGTCTTCTTCTCGAAGCCGGTCAGCTGCAGCTTGTCCTGCCAGCCATGTCCGCCGTCGGGCGAGAAGATGTCACTGCGGTTGCGGTAGCGGCCGCCACCGATGTCGACGAGGAAGGAGCCGGCGACGATGTGCATGCCGGTGTCCCGCGCCAGACCGGCGAACAGCGTGAGCCAGTGGTCGCGGTAGCGCTGCACTGCCGCCAGCGAGGCAAGCGTGTCGCTGCGCACGCTGTCGTCGAAGGTCGCGGCCAGTTCCAGTGCGAGGTATTCGGGCAGCACGGCGACCTGTGCGCCCTGCGCGGCGGCGTCGCCGAGCAGACGGCGCAGATGCGCGGCGAAGGCGTCGAAATCCGGCGGCATGCCGATGGCGTAGCGCGCGGCGGCCACCCTCATGCGCTGGCCTCCAGCGGCCGGGTCCAGAACGTCATCGGATGCGCCACATCGCCGACATCGCGTTCGTCCCAGCGCAGCAACATGGTCATGCCGGGCTGCCGCACGTAGCCGCGCTTGTGCCAGAACACCTCGTTGTCGTGGTGATCGGCGGGCCGACGCGGATCGTCCTCGGCGCGATCGACGGCGGCGAAGGCGGTCATGTCGAAGCCGCCGAGCGCGCGTGCGTGGGCTTCGCGCAGATCGAAAAACTGATGGCCGATGCCGTGTCCACGCCACTGCGGCAGCAGCACCGACTCGCCGAAATAGAACACGCGGTCGACAGCGACATCCTGATCGACGAACGGCGCCTGGAACTCGGTCGTGTCATCGGCCAGCGGCAGACCGGTCGACGCGCCGACGACAGTGTCACCGTCGAACGCGAGCACGAACACGCTGCGCGGCGAGCGCGCATACGCGGCCAGATAGTCGCGTTCGTAGTCGGCATCGCCAGCGTAGAGATACGGCCAGTCGTGGAACACGGTCATGCGCAGCTGCGCGACCGCAGCGAGCCAGGGGTGCATCGCATCGCCCGACAGCGTGCGCACGGTGGGAACTGAGGACGTCATGTGCGAAGTCTGGCACGCGTGCAGTGGGCGCTTCGTATGCGCGGTGGAACGCAGCGTGGCCGCAGGTATGCCCGCGGCCACGTGCGCGCGATCGAGGGATCAGCGCGGCGGCAAAGGCGGCGGTGTCGCCGTCGGCGTGGCGGCAACCTGGTACCAGTCGACCCGGCGCGTCACCAGCATGATTGCAGCGAGGATCGCGAACAGCAGGCCCGCGCCCAGCACCAGCGCGTTGTCCTCCGACACCAGCAGGCCGTACAGAGCGGCATACAGCAGCCCCAGTCCGGCCGCGAAACCCAGCCCGCGCACGCGGCTGCGCAGCACCGCGCTCAGGTACACGCCGATCAGGCCGATGCAGGCGCCACTCGCTGCGAGGTAAGCCCAGTCGAAGGCGATGTGCTCCGACAGACCGAGCAGCAGCAGGAAGAAGATGGCCAGCGCCAGACCGACCAGGCCGTACTGGATCGGGTGGATGCGCAGGCCGCGCAGCATCTCGAACATGAAGAACGCGGTGAACGTCAGCAGCACGAACACGATGCCGTACTTGCTGGCGCGGTCAGCGCGCGTGTAGGCATCCACCGGGTCGACCAGCGAGATGCCGAGTACGTCGACGCCGGCGTCGCCGTGTCCGCGCAGCAGCGATGCGGTATCAGCATCGGCTCGCGTGCCGTTGCGGTACTGCAGCTGCGCGTCGCTGGCCAGCGAGGACACCGCCCATTCCGCGTGGAAGCCATTGTTGCCGACCTCACGGGCACGCGGCAGGAAGCGGCCGTTGAACTGTGGATGCGGCCATGCGGAATCCAGCGTGACGCGGTTCTCGTCGGCCAGTGGCACGACGGCCAGCGTCTCGGCGCCGGTGAGCTCGAAGTCCAGCACTGTGCGCAGCCGCAAGGGCGCGCCGGCGAGTGCGGGGCGCGTCAACAGTCCGTGCACGCCGGTGCCGCCGTCGCCGCCCGCGCCCTGGTGCAGCGCGATGCCGGCACCGTCGACGCGCAACTGCGGCGTACCGCGCAGGCCGCGCACGTCGGCGACGGTGTAGCCGATCCACGGCGTGCCGATCTTCCGCGGCGGCACGCCCTCGGCGTCTTCGGGAATGCGCACGTCGAAGTCCGCGGACAGCTGGCCGCCGAGTGCATACATGCGCACGTCGTGCAGGCCGAGCTGGCGCAGGTACGGCGACATGGTGCCGGTCATCTCCATGGTCTTCGGGAAGAACGTCCAGGCGCCGCTGCGGTCACGCCAGACGCGGCCGGTCGATCGGCCCTGGTCATCGGTCTGCTCGACTTCCACGCGCTCGGTATAGGGCACAACGAGCACCGGCGCGCTCAGGGTCTGGGCGCCCGCCTCGCTCGACGCGATGCGCGCGACCGCGGCGGCGCGGTGCTGCTCGCGGTCCTGGATCACGACGCGAATCAGCACCAGCGGTATCAGGATCGCCAGGCTCAGCCCGGCGATGATCAGGATCTTCAGCATCAGTCGCATCGCGACGCTCCGTGTTGGGATGCGCGCAGACTGCGCCGCCTGCGTGGGGGCACGCGGGCGGCTGTGTGAAGCGGAGAAGAAGTCTCAGCCGGTAGCCGGCAGCGGCAGCTCGACGATCGCGCACGTGCCGCCGCCCTCGCGATGTTCTAGTCGTACGGTGCCGCCGTGCAGCGCCGCGACCTCGGCCGCGAAGGCCAGCCCCAGACCACTGCTGCGGCTGCGCCCGCCGGGGCGCGGCAGCGAGAAGAAGCGCTCGAACACCCGCGGCAGCGCGTAGTCCGGCACGCCGGGGCCGCGATCGGCCACGACGATCCGCAGCTGCGCGCCATCGCTGTGTGCAACGACGTCGACCACGCCATCAGCCGGCGAGAAATCGCAGGCATTGTCGACGAGGTTCGACAGCAGTTGCCGCAGCAGGAAGGCGTCGCCGCGGATGCGCAGGTTCACGGCGTCGCCGCTATCCACCTGAAGTTCCACGCCGCCATCCGCGAACGGCGCGACGGCCGCGTCGATCAGCGTGCGCACGTCGATGTCGGTCGGCTGTTCGATCCGCTGACGATGCTCGACTGCAGCCAGCGCCAGCAGCTTGTCGATCATCTGTGCCATGCGCTCGCTCTGTTCGCGCACGCTGGTGGCAAAGCGCGCGCGGTCGGCTTCGGGCAAGGGCGATTCAAGCAGTTCCGAGGCGCCGCGCACCGCCGCCAGCGGTGCTTTCAGTTCGTGGGTCAGCGCATGCACGTAGCGCTCGACATATTGCTTGCCCTCCAGCCGCTCGCGCATCGTCTCCAGCGCGCGGCCGAGATCGGCAAACTCGCCGGCGGCATCCGGCAACGTCGCGCGTTCGCCGGCGGTCACCTTGTCGGCATACCGGCGCAGCCCCCCGAGCTGGCGCGACAGCCACCATGCCGCGAGCAGGCCGACCGCCAGCGCTGTGCCAAGCAGCAGAAACCCCCAGCGCAGGATCGTGCGTTCGCTGCGGGCGATGAAGGGGGCGATCGCGCTGTTGGGCTTGGCGACCGTCAGGACGCCGACGACGCGGTTGCCGTCGCGGATCGGCGCGGCGACGTGCATCACCGACGTGCTGTCGTCGGCCGGATCGGTCCGCGTGGAGCGCGCGCCGTATTGGCCACGCAGCGTCAGCAGCACGTCGTTCCAGCGCGAGTAGTCGCGGCCCAGGTCGCGACCGGCGGAGTCGAACACCACGATGCCGTCGGCGTTCGTGACGTAGACGCGATACTCCGCCTGCGTCTTGCGGAAGCCCCAGATGTTGCCGCCGATGTCGCGTTCGCGCAGCGCGCGGACGCGGGTGGCGAACCGACCGTCGTCGATGCGCCCGGCGAGAAAGTCATCGGTCGCCAGTTCCGCAAGCACGTTGGCGGTGTCGGCCAGCGTGTCTTCCATCGCCTGGCGCACACCCGGCTTGATCTCCTGGGTGAAGACGCGCATCAGCAGGAACGCCGCCAGCGCGACGATCAGGAAGTAGCCCAGCAGGATGCGCAGCCCGATGCGCACCTCAGTCGAGATCCAGCGAATAGCCGATGCCGCGATGCGTGCGCAGCGGATCGGACCCGGGCGCGACCGCGCGCAATTTGCCGCGCACGGTCTTCACGTGGGTGTCGACGGTGCGGTCCCCGCTGTCGAGCGCATCGCCCCAGACCCGCTCCATCAACTGCATGCGCGACAGCACCGCGCCCGGCCGGGCCAGCAGCGCGGCCAGCAGGCCGTACTCGTAGCGCGTGAGGTCGAGCGCATGGCCGTGATAGCGGATGCGCCGGCCTTCCGCGTCGTGCTCGAACGCACCACTGCGCGTCGCCTCGCCGCTCACCGTGTCGGGCGCGCGACGCAGGACCACCCGCACACGCGCCACCAGCTCGCGCAGCGAAAAGGGTTTGGCGATGTAGTCGTCGGCGCCGAGATCGAAACCGAGGACGCGCTCCGATTCCGCCGCCTGCGCGGTCAGGAAGATCACCGGCAGCGGCGCGCGCCGGCGCAGTTCACCGCAC
This sequence comes from Lysobacteraceae bacterium PS02340, assembly GCA_029959605.1. Taxonomy (GTDB): domain Bacteria; phylum Pseudomonadota; class Gammaproteobacteria; order Xanthomonadales; family Xanthomonadaceae; genus Luteimonas; species Luteimonas flava. Next base: position 108,385 of record JASCOC010000001.1, read on the forward strand.
AACGCGAAGCCGCTGATGTCCGGCAGGCCGACATCGAGGATCGCCAGATCGAATGCGGTGTCGACGACGGCCGCCCGCGCCTGCTGCCCGTCGAGGCAATGACGCACCGTGTGGCCGTCGGCCTGCAGCGCATAGACCACGGTCTCGGCGATCGCGATTTCGTCCTCGACCAGCAGAAGGCTAGCCATCAAGAAACCACCCTAGTGGAATTGCCACGTTGACTGCGCGTCAACACGCAAGCGAGGGAGCGGCGGAGAGTGCGGGCCTCTGTGCCCAGCCGATGAAGACAGACAGAGACCGCAACATAGTGAGACGTCGCCCTCACAACGTCATGCGCGGAACCGGCGTGCTGCGGAGCTCCCTGGAATTGCGATAGGTGCATTCGCAAGCTCCGCTGGTGTTCCAGCGCGTCAGAACATCCTGCGCATCTGCCTCGAACGTCTTCGTGCATTCCCCAAAGAGAGAGTCGCCTTCTTTCCAAGAGACGATTCGGGTTCCATCCCGATTTTCGAACGTCGCAGCAGGCGCTCCCCATTTCGCAACCACCTCAGGCAAGTTCGCGCCTATCCAAGATTGCATGGAATCGTTGAGCGTGCTGGGGCGCCATTTGGAAAGAAGACTACCTAGACGAATTCCATCGCAACTGCCGAGTGCTCGGTCGCTTTCGGCGACTGCCGCACCCGTAAACGCCATACCAAGAAGACCTGCCAGCGTCGAAATTGCCAGCCACTTCGCTTTCCTTCCGTTCTCCATCGCTGTCCCTCCCCTCGTGGATTCCCAGAAGACGGATGATCCTCAACTTGCTCGCAGCTTTGCAACTGGGAAGCTGGTTGTGAAAGAGCAGATGCGACTGCGAGTGAGAACCGGAGCCTTCCCGCGGTTCGCATATCGGAGCACCGCGTCCGATACTGTTGCGATGAATTACCAGCACGCCTTCCATGCCGGCAACCACGCCGACGTCCTCAAGCACCTCGTGGTGCTCGCGATCTGCGATGCGCTGACGGCCAAACCCGCGCCCTGCTTCGCGCTCGACACCCACGCGGGCGGCGGCGTCTATCGCCTGCGCGAGGAGCGTGCCCGGCGCACCGGCGAGGCCGACGACGGCATCAGCCTGCTGCTGGCGACCGCGCCGAAGCAGCCGTTGGTCGCGCGCTATCTGGCAGCGGTCAATGCCTGCCGGGCCGAGCACGGCGCCGATGCCTATCCCGGTTCGCCTTGGCTGCTGGCGCATGCCTTGCGCGAGCAGGACCGCATCGCCTGCTTCGAGACCGAACCGGCGGCCGCGGGTGCGCTGCGCCGGGCCCTGGGCGCCGACCCGCGCGTCGCGATCCATTCGGGCGACGGCTACGCGGCATTCAAATCGCTGCTGCCGCCGAAGATCGGCGACCAGCGGTTCAACCGCGGCCTGGTGCTGGTCGACCCACCCTACGAGGCGCAGGCGGCCGAGTTCGAGATCGCCCTCAAGGCGATGCGCGAGGGGCTGACGCGCTGGCCGCAGGGCATCCAGATGCTGTGGTATCCGATCAAGCAGCGCCGCACGCTGACGCCCTTCCTGCGTTCGGCCACCAAGCTGCAGACCAAATCCTCGCTGCTGGTCGAACTGCTGGTCCGCGCCGACGACTCGCCGCTGCGCATGAACGGCAGCGGCCTGCTGATCCTCGACCCGCCGTGGCAGCTGGCGACCGCGCTCGCCCCCGCGCTCGACGCCCTGAAGGGCGCGATTGGCGAGGTCGGCGCCGACACCCGTCTGCACTGGTTGCGTGAGCCGGCCTGAACGCTGCACGTCGACCTGTCTGATGAATGGGGAAACTTCGCGCAACCGGCGCGACCCCTTCACGGTTCGTGAATAGACGGTCCGGGTAAGGTCAAGCAAATCCGTTCACACACGACTTTCGATGACCGCACGCAACCGACTTCCCCCGTGGCACGAGGAGATCCGCCTCGCCAATGGTCGCCAGGTGCTGATCCGCCCCATCCGCCCTGCCGACGCTGAGCCGCTCCGTGCGTCGTTCGCGCTGCTCGAGCCCGATGAGGTCAGGCAGCGCTTCCTGTATGCGAAGGCGGAACTGTCGCCCGAAACCGCGAACCGCCTGACCCAGCCGAATCCAAAGTCGGAGTTCGTGCTGGTCGCCGCCGAGCCCTATACGCCCGGCGACGCGCTTGTGGGTGCGGTGGCCCGTGCGGCCGTGCTGCCAGGCACGCGCCAGGCCGAGTTCCACATTCTGGTGAGCCATTACGTGGCCGGGATGGGTCTGGGCCGGCACATGCTCCGTCGTCTCGTGCGCTGGGCGAAGGGCAAGCGCCTGGAGCGCATCTTCGGCGACGTGCTGGAGGAGAACGAGCCGATGCTCGCCCTGGCCAAGTCGCTCAGCTTCCAGCAGCAGGCCGTCGAGGCGCCGGGCATGGTCCGGGTGTCGCTCGAACTCAAGCGCCAGGTCGTCGATACCACACCGAACGTGCGCCTGGGCTGACCGGTTACACCCCACCGCGCCGGTCTCCGGCGCGGTTCCGCCTGCACCGTCGCAGGTTCTGCGACGCGCTCGTCTAGACTTCACACCCTGATTCGCGCCGGCCATGTGGCTTTCGGCGCTGTCGTTGTTTTGTGTTCCGCCATCCGGATCTCCCATGCCGCACGCCGTCATCGCTTCGCCTCCCCTGCCCACCGCCGGTCATGCACGCGCCTGGTGGAGGGCGCCCGCCAGTCGCAGCGCGCTGGCGTGGGCAGTGCTGCAGGCGGCGCGGACGCACGACGGACCGTTGCTGCTGGTCGCCCGCGACAATCACGGCGCGCAGCAGCTCGAACACGATCTGCGCACGCTGGGCGGCGACGATCACGATCTGCCGGTGGTGCCGTTCCCCGACTGGGAAACCCTGCCCTACGACCGTTTCAGCCCGCATCCGGACATCGTCTCGCAGCGCCTCGCCGCCCTGCACCGCCTGCCGTCGCTGAAGCGCGGCATCGTCGTGGTGCCGGTGCAGACGCTGATGCAGCGCCTCGCGCCGGTCCGGCATGTCTCCGGCGCGAGCTTCGATCTGGATGTCGGCCAGAGGCTGGATCTCGACGCCGAGAAGCGCCGGCTCGAAAGCGCCGGCTATGCGCACGTGCCGCAGGTCCACGATCCGGGCGACTTCGCGGTGCGCGGCGGCCTGCTCGACGTCTATCCGATGGGCGCCGACCAGCCCTATCGCATCGAGCTGTTCGACGATGCGATCGAAACCATCCGCGCCTTCGATCCCGAATCGCAGCGCTCGCTCGACAAGATCGCCGCGCTGCGCATGCTGCCCGGCCGCGAAGTACCGCTGGACGACGCCGCGACCGCGCGCGCGATGGATACGCTGCGCGAGCGCTTCGACATCGATACCCGCCGCAGCGGTCTGTACCAGGACCTCAAGGCCGGCGCCGCGCCGGCCGGCATCGAATACTACCTGCCGCTGTTCTTCGAGGCGCCGCGCCGCGCGCTGGTCGACAAGGGCGAGGCCCCGCTGTCGACGGCAACGCTGTTCGATTACCTGCCGGCGAACACGCTGCCGGTCATCGACACGGGTGCGTCGCTGGCCAGCGATCATTTCTGGACGCAGCAGGTCCTGCACCGCTACGACCAGCTCCGTCACGACATCGAACGGCCGCTGCTGCCGCCGCCCGAGCTGTGGCTCACCCCGGACGCGCTGCGCGAGCGGCTCAACCAGGGCGCGCGCGTCGAAGTCTGCGACGCCGAACATCCGCGCCACGCGCAGGCGTCAGAGCTCGGCGACCAGCCAGCGCCCGACCTGCCGCTGGCCGCACGCGACCACACGCCGGCCGATGCGCTGGTGACCTTTATCGGCAGCTATCCGGGCCGGGTGCTGATCGCCGCCGATTCGGCCGGTCGCCGCGAAGCACTGCTGGAAATCCTGCACGCGGGCAAGCTGCGACCTTCGGTGCTGCAGGACTTCCCGGGTTTCATCGCGGAGACGGACACCAGGTTCGCCGTCGCGATCGCGCCGCTCGACAACGGCTTCGCCCTCGATGCACCGCAACTGACGGTGCTCACCGAGCGCCAGCTGTTTCCCGAACGTGCCGCGCAGCCGCGTCGCCGCAAGCGGGCCGCGCGCGATCCCGACAGCATCATCCGCGATCTCGGCGAACTCAGCGAAGGCTCGCCGATCGTCCACGAGGATCACGGCGTCGGTCGCTATCGCGGGCTCGTCGTGCTCGAAGCCGGTGGCCAGCCGGGCGAATACCTCGACATCGAGTACGCCAAAGGCGATCGCCTCTATGTGCCGGTGTCGCAGCTGCATCTGGTCAACCGCTATTCGGGCGCATCGCCGGAAACCGCGCCGCTGCATTCGCTCGGTGGCGAGGCCTGGACCAAGGCGCGCAAGAAGGCCGCCGACAAGGTCCGCGACGTCGCAGCCGAGCTGCTGGAGATCCAGGCCAAGCGCCAGGCGCGCGCCGGCCTCGCGCTGGAAGTCGACCGCACGATGTACGAGCCGTTCGCGGCCGCGTTCCCGTTCGAGGAAACGCCCGACCAGCACGCGGCGATCGAAGCGATGATCCGCGACCTCGGCTCCAGCCAGCCGATGGACCGCGTGGTCTGCGGCGACGTGGGATTCGGCAAGACCGAGGTCGCGGTGCGCGCAGCCTTTGTCGCCGCCGCGGCCGGCAAGCAGGTCGCGGTGCTGGTGCCGACCACCCTGCTCGCCGAACAGCACTACCGCACGATGGCCGACCGCTTCGCCGACTGGCCGATCCGCGTCGAAGTGCTGTCGCGCTTCAAGAGCACCAAGGAGATCAAGACCGAGATCGGCAAGATCACCGACGGCACGCTCGACGTCATCGTCGGCACGCACCGGCTGCTGCAGCCAGACGTGAAGTTCAAGGATCTGGGTCTGGTCATCGTCGACGAGGAACAGCGTTTCGGTGTGCGCCAGAAGGAAGCGCTGAAAGCGCTGCGCGCGAACGTGCATCTGCTCACGCTCACCGCGACGCCGATTCCGCGCACGCTCAACATGGCGATGGCCGGCCTGCGCGATCTGTCGATCATCGCGACGCCGCCGGCGCATCGCCTCGCGGTGCAGACCTTCGTCGTGCCCTGGGACGACGCGCAGCTGCGCGAAGCCTTCCAGCGCGAGCTCAGCCGCGGCGGCCAGGTGTATTTCCTGCACAACGATGTCGAGAGCATCGGCCGCATGCAGCGCGAACTGGAAGAACTCGTGCCCGAGGCGCGCATCGGCATCGCCCACGGCCAGATGCCCGAGCGCGAGCTCGAAAAGGTGATGCTGGATTTCAACAAGCAGCGCTTCAATGTGCTGCTGTGCTCGACGATCATCGAGTCGGGCATCGACATCCCCAATGCCAACACCATCATCATCAACCGCGCCGACAAGTTCGGCCTCGCCCAGCTGCACCAGCTGCGTGGCCGCGTCGGTCGCTCGCATCACCGGGCCTATGCGTATCTGGTGATTCCCGACCAGCGTTCGATCAGCAGCGATGCGAAGAAGCGACTGGAAGCGATCGCGTCGATGGACGAACTCGGCGCCGGCTTCACCCTGTCGACCCACGATCTGGAAATCCGCGGCGCCGGCGAGCTGCTGGGCGAAGGCCAGAGCGGACAGATGGCCGAGGTCGGTTTCAGCCTCTACACCGAGCTGCTGGAACGCGCGGTGCGCAGCATCAAGCAGGGCAAGCTGCCGGATGTCGACGATGTGGACGCGCGTGGCGCCGACATCGAGCTGCACGTGCCCGCGCTGATTCCCGAGGATTACCTGCCCGACGTGCACACGCGCCTGATGCTCTACAAGCGCATCAGCAGTGCGCGCGACATCGACAAGCTGCGCGAGCTGCAGGTCGAGATGATCGACCGGTTCGGACTGCTGCCCGATCCCGCGAAGCACCTGTTCCAGATCGCCGACCTCAAGCTGCAGGCCACCGCGCTCGGCCTGCGCAAGCTGGATCTCGGCGACACGGGCGGCCGCGTGCAGTTCGTCGAGAAGCCGAAGGTCGATCCGATGGCGGTGATCCGCCTGATCCAGGGACAGCCCAAGCACTACAAGATGGATGGGCCCGACAAACTGCGGATCACCCTGGACCTGCCGGACGCCGAGACGCGCATCCAGGCCGCACGTGGACTGCTGATCGCGCTGGCGCCGTCGCAGGCGGCCAAGTGATGCACCGCCAGCGCTGATGCTCAGCGCGGTGCTTCGGCCGTGCTGGACAGGATCAGGTCGGCGAGCCGCGCGTAGTCGCCGCCGAAGTGGTGACCGCCGGGCAGCGTGCGCACGGTGACGTGGCCCGGCGGCAATGCTGCGCAGGTCGCGTCCGTATCGCCCTCGCCTTCGATGCACAGCGTGTGCCCGGCCGACAGACGCAGCACTTCCGGTGCGATCTCCAGCGCATCGTCGTCGCCTGCCGACAGCCAGTTGCCGACGTGGAACTCGAACGACGCGCGCTTGCCCAGTCCCATCAGCACCGTGTGTGCAACGGTCACGCGCGTGGACGCCGGCAGACGGTTGACCGCGAACGGCAGCACGTCCGCGCCCTGCGAATAGCCGATCAGCAGCACCTGCGGGCGCTGCCATCGCGCGGCATACGCGCGAACCACGCGGTCCAGATCGCGGGCGAGCCCGTCGGGGGTCCGCGCGGACCAGAAATAGCGCAGCGAATCGAATCCCACGACCGGAATGCCGCGCGCGGCGAGCGCGGCGGCGACTTCGGCATCGAGGCCCGCCCATCCCCCGTCGCCGCTGAGCAGTACGGCGAACACCGGTTGCGCCGTGCCGGTTGCGGGCACCTCGACCAGCGGCAGATCACGCACGTCGGCCGGCGGGGGCGGAGGCTGCCTGCGTGCCGATGCGGTGGCGAACGCGCCTACGGCGGCGACCAGCGGCGGCAGCGCATCACCATGCGCGCGCACCGCGGCGCCCTCGATGGTGCCGGCGAAGGGCTGCAATTCCGTCGACTGGCGCGCATCGCCCAGCGCCAGCCACGGCGTCGCCAACGTCGACACCGCCTGCAGCGCTACTGTCTTCGACACCGGCGTCGACGCCTTGAACAGCGTGCCCGCTCCTTTGCACGGCGGCTTGCCGAGCGCGAGCAGCGGCAGCGCGCCACGCGTGATCGCGCCGGCGAACACACCGCGATCGGCCTGCGCGGCCATCGCGTAGACGATCGCAGCACCGTCGCCCTGCCCGACCAGCACCGGCGGCCGGTAGTCGGGCAGCCGGGCGTAGCCCTGCAGCCAGTGCGAGAGATTCTCGAGATCGCCGTCGGGAAACGCGCAAGGACCCCCGTCCCTTGCGAATGCGGCCTGCAGGCGCGCCACGTCGATCGCCGCGACCAGCGCACCCTCGCGCGCGAGCGCGGTCGCCGTGGCGGCATCGTCGCCGCTGCCGAGCAGCAGCACGGTGTGCGTGGCCGGCTGCGCCGGACGCGTCAGCGCGACATCGTGAAAGAAACCGTGGCTCACGCGCTCCTGCGCGGCCGCGGGACACGTGCACAGCAGTGCGAGCACACAGATCCACAGCAGTCTCATTTCGACAGCACTCCACGATAGCCACCGGCGATCAGCGCCGCGGCGTCGGCCAGCACCAGCAACGGCGCCACGCCACCGGGCGTGGCGAGGTAGCGCGCATCCCACTGCGGATCGAACTTGTCCTTGAACGCACGCAAGCCGCGGAAGTTGTAGAACTGCTCGCCGCGCGCGAACAGCAGCCGGCCCATGCGATGCCAGTTCGGTGCGAGCGCGTGCGCGGCCATGCCCGACAAGGGCGCCATGCCGAGGCCGAACCGCACGTAGCCCGCGTCGGCGAGATGCTGCAGCAGCCGCGCGAACAGGAAATCCATCGTGCCGGGCGGCGCATCGGGCAGATGCCGCATCAGATCGATGCTGGCCTCGGCTTCGCCATTTGAAGGATCGCCGGCTACCAGCAGGCTCGCGAACGCGACGATCCGCTCGCCATTGCGCACCACCGCGACCGGATTGCGCGCGATGTAATCGGGATCGAACGCGCCGATCGAAAAGCGTTTCTCGGCCGCGCGATGCTCGCCGAGCCAGGCATCGGACACCATGCGCAAAGCCGGCACCGCGGCCGGCACGTCGGCGGCGTCGATGATCGCGAAGGTCAGTCCTTCGCGCTCGGCGCGGTTCACCGCGGTGCGCAGATTGCCTCGGCGTTTGCCCTGCAGCGAGAAGCCGGCCAGCGGCACGCTGGCGTACTCGCCGAGCTTGAACAGTCGCAGACCCGCATCGAGATACAGCGGCAGCGCGTCCTGCCCGACCTGGTAGAAGCAGCCGCGCGCGCCGGCATCGCGTGCCAGCTCGAGAAAGCGCCAGACCAGTTCCGGCCAGGATCCGCGCGGGCCCACCGGATCGAACAGCGCGATCCACGAACGTCCCTGCCGGCCGTACATCAGAAACGCATCGCCGGACTCCGAGAACAGCAGATGCTTGTCGCCGGTCAGCACCAGGCCCGCGTCGGCCTGCGACTGCGTGCGCAGGATCGCCTGCGCCTGCGCGAGCTGCGCGGCATCGGGCAAGGGCGGCGTCGGCATGCCCGGACGCACCAGCTGGCGCAGCGCCAGCACCAGCGCGACCACTGCGACGGCGACCATCGCGCGCAGCGAACGCGGCGCCTCGCCCGACACGGCGAACTGCCACCACAGCTGGTGACCGTAGGCGACGTCGCGATAGGCGAAGAACAGCAGGCCCGTCACCGCGATGCAGATCACCGCCATCGCCAGCAGCCAGCCACCGGTGAACGGCACCGCCAGCAGCGATGCCCGCCGCTTGAACGAGCGCCGCGACGCGAGCAGCGCGACCAGCAGTGCCGACAGCACGACCGCTTCGGTCAACGCCAGCCCCTTGGGCAGCGCGAACAGCAACGCGAGCGCCACCAGCACCACGGCCGCCCACCATGCCGCATCGAGCCGGCGCAGCAGGGCGCGGGCGACGAACAGCAGCAGCACGCCGATGATCGAACTGAAGAAGTGCGCAGCCTCGACCAGCGGCAGCGGCAGCACCTGCAGAGTCTGCAACGCGCGGCCGGTCGCCGGTGTCGCGCCGGAGACCAGCAGCATCACCGCCGCGACCAGCGTGGCCGCAGCGAGAACGCGCGGCGCCAGGCCGGACAGGAAGCGTCGCGCCGGCGTCGCCAGCTGTCCGGTCTCGTGGACGATCAGCACGCCCAGCGCGATCAGCAGCGGCAACACGTAATAGACGAGCCGGTACAGCACCAGCGCGCCTGCCAGTTCGCCCGCCGGCACGCGGCTGCCGAGCGCGACCAGCATCACCGCCTCGAACACGCCCAGCCCGCCAGGCACGTGGCTGATGACGCCGATGACGACGGCCGCGGCATAGAACCCGAGGAAGGTCGCGAATCCGACCGCGCCTTCGGGCAGCAGCAGCCACAGCACCGCGGCCGCAGCGGTGATGTCGAGTACCGACAGCGCCAGCTGCGTCCACGCGAGTCGGGGCGACGGCAGCCGCACGCGGCCGATGCGATCACGCACGTGACACAGCCCCAGCACCAGCAGTACCGATCCCATCGCTGCAGCGCCGCAGACCGCGACTACCCAGGCCGGCAGACGCAGCAGCGGCGCGAGCGCGCCAGCGTCCCACCACAGACCGGCGCCGCCGACCGCGCAGGCGCCGAGCCCGAACACCAGCGCATTGAAGACGATCGCGCGCGAGACGTCGGCAGGCTCAACGCCGGCCGCACCGTAGAGCCGCATCCGCACCGCGCCGCCGGTGAACACGCCCAGTCCGATGGTGTTGCTCAGCGCGTAGGCGACGAACGCGGTCTTGGCGATCGTGCGCGGCGGCACGCGGGCGCCGACGTAACGCAGCGAGCTGGCGTCGTACCCGACCAGCGCGGCGAAGCTGACGGCGGTCGCGAGCACCGCGAGGGCGATCCGCGTCCCGGGCGTGGCCTCGATCGCGGCGACGATGTCGTCGTATCGCAGTTCGTGCCAGAAGCCGCGCAAGGCGAATACCAGCAGGGTGCCGATCGCCAGCACGCCGACGACGATCGCGATGCGGCGCAGGCCGTCGGCATGCGCGAGCACGCGGGCCGTCAGTGCCTGCAGCGAACGCCGGGACGACAACGCCATGCGACCCCCTCGCCAGCGCCCTCACACGATTGCGGGGCGCGATGGCGGCGGAGCATACACCGGCGGCGCCTGGACGATGTCGCTGTCAGCCTGCTCCGCGGCCCACTAGACTGCTGCGATGCATACGCGCGCCAGCGACCTGACGATCCGCGACTGCGGCGTGGCCGATACCGCAGCCCGCGATGCCCTGATCACCCGCGCGTTTCTCGATGCGCCGCACGCCGATGGGACCGAGGCCGGGATTGCCGCGGCGCTGGATGCGCGCGGCATGGCGTCCGTCTCGCTGCTGGCCTCGCGCGCCGGAATGGTCGTCGGTTGCGTGCTGACGTCGCCGGTGGCCCTGTCCGACGGCACGAGCGGCTGGCACGGGCTCGGGCCGATCGCAGTCGAGCCGGCCCAGCAGCGCCAGGGCATCGGCGTCGCGTTGATGGACGCCGCACTGGCGCGTCTGCGCGCCGATGGCGCCGCCGGCTGCGTGGTGCTCGGTGATCCCGCCTACTATGGTCGCTTCGGCTTCGTCGCCGATCCGCGGCTCGCGCTGCCGGGCGTGCCGCCCGCGTACTTCCAGTGCCTGTCGTTCAGCGGCGCGGTGCCCGAGGCGATCGTGCGGTACGACGTGGCCTTCGGCCCGACCTGACGGCCGCGCGCGACCGGATATCCCTCAGAGCCGCGAGAACGACCACGACTGCATGCGCCCGTCGCGGTACGGCATCACGCCGTGAAACGCGCGCGGGTCGGTATCGAACACCAGCGGCAGGAACTGGCGGTCGCCTTCCCACAGCGGCAACTCGAGGATGCGGTCGACATCGACCCACGCCAGCGTGCCCTCCGGGTTCGAGGTCATCGGCGTGCCCGCGAACGCCTCGATGACGAACAGGAAGCCCAGCCAATCCTCGCCATGCTTGCCGAAGCCGGGCCAGCTGATCGTCCCGCGCAACGTCATCGCCTCGCAGGTGATGCCGGCCTCTTCCATGATCTCCCGGCGCATGCCGGCGACGACATCCTCGTCCGGCTCGACCTTGCCGCCGAGACCGTTGTATTTGCCCAGGTGATGGTCGCCCGGCCGCGCGTTGCGATGGATCATCAACACCTGGCGACGGTCGGGCGAGAGCACGTAGCCGAGGGTGGCGACGATCGGGGTGTAGGGCATGGGAACGGCGTCGAAGCGTGCGGAAGCCGACGATTGTAACGAGGCGGCGATCGGATCCCGGTGGCCGTCACGGATCCTCAAGCCCGTCGTCCCAGCGCACGCCGGGACCCATCCTGCGGTCCCGCGACTGGAAGACACAGCGAAGTAGGATCCCGGCGTGCGCCGGGATGACGGCATCCGTGTGTAATATGACTGTGCGGGAGATGCGTCAGCCGCGCATCGCGCGCATGCGATCGAGCACCGACTTCAGCGCCAGCGGCCGCACCGGCTTGGGCAGCAGCGACAGGCCCGTGGCGAGCGCGTCGCTGCGGACCGCGCCGGTATCGTCGGCGCTGGCGATCAGTGTCGGGCGCTCGCCGAAGCGCGCGACGAGTCGCGTGTGCAGTGCGATGCCGGTGTCGCCGTCATCGAGGTGATAGTCGAACACCCACAGGTCGGCCGGCATCCGCGTGAGCGCGTGCACGGCCGCCTCGCCGTCGGCGACCGCGTCCACGCTGCAGCCCCAGCCGCGCAGCAACGCGGCCAGTGCATCCAGCGCCGCGGAATCGTTGTCGACGACCAGCACATGCGCGCCTGCGAGCCCCGCACGGGTGGGCGGCGGCGCGGCACGATCGGCCTGCGCACCGGGCACCGCGATCGAGAACACCGTCCCATGCCCCGCCCGGCTGCGCAGCGCGATCGGCGCGTGCAGCAGATGCGCGATGCGGTCCGCGATCGCCAGGCCCAGACCGAGCCCCTGCCCGGCGGCGCCTTCGCCGCGGCGGAACTCCTCGAAGATCACCGCCTGCTGCGCGTCCGCAATGCCGGGCCCGGTGTCGTGCACTTCGATGCGCACCTGTCCACCGACGCGTCGCGCGCCGATCAGCACGCCGCCGCGCTGCGTGTAGCGCACCGCGTTGCCGAGGAAGTTCTGCAGCACGCGCCGCAGCAGCTGCGGATCGCTGTCGACCCAGACCCGGCTGCGCACGTAACGGAACGTCAGACCGCGCTCGGCCGCGAGCGCAGCGAATTCGGAAGCCAGCGGCTCCAGCACTTCGGCCAGCGGAAAGGCACGCGGCTGCGGGACCAGGCCGCCGGCTTCCAGCCGCGACATGTCGAACAGGCCGGTCAGCAGATCGCTGGTCGAATCCAGCGCGCCGCGAATCTGCCGCAGGCGCGGCTCCACATCGCCTGGCAACTGCTGCGACAGCGCGTCGGTGAACAGCTGCGCGGCATGCAGCGGCTGCATCAGATCGTGACCGACGGCGGTCAGGAAGCGGGTCTTGGCGAGGTTCGCGCGCTCGGCTTCGCGGCGTGCCTGGTCGAGACTGTCGGTGCGCTCGGCGACGCGCTGCTCCAGCGTCTCGTTCGACAACCGCAAGGCGCGTTCCGTATGGCGGAATGCGGTGACATCGGTGAAGGTCGCGACGAAGCCGCCGCCGGGCATCGTATTGCCGCGGATCTCGATGACTTGCCCGCCCGCCAGCCGGCGCTCGGCGACATAGGGCGTGCCGGCGCGCATGTGCCGCAGGCGCTTGTCGACCTCGGCCTCGACATCGACCGCGCCGATCAGGCCGTTGCCGACGTTGTGCCGCACCAGCGCCGCGACCTCGACGCCCACGCGCAGCAGCGATGCCGGATAACCGAACAGTTCGGCATAGCGCGCGTTCCATGCAACGAGCCGCAGCTTGTCGTCGACCACGCTGATGCCCTGGGTCATGTTCTCGAGCGCCGCTTCGAGCACGCGCTGGTTGAAGCGCAGATCCTGCGAGGCCTCGCCGACGATCGCCGCGACGGTATCGAAGTCCGGGCCCGCATCGCGCCGCGCGGCGTCGAGGAGCAGACGCGCGGATGCCGCGCCGAGCACGGCCGAGAGTTCGCGCTCCATCCGCGCCTGCACGCGACGTGGCACCGGGCCCTGCGCCGGCGCGTCCTGCAGCAGTTCGTCGACACGCGCGCTGGACAGGAAGCGCCGGCCGGCGCTCGCGAGTGTCTGCCGGCTCGCACCGGGACGCCGCCGCCGCGCAGCGGCGTCGTCGGGCGAATGGCGCAGCGACAGCAGCAGGGTCAGCGTCACCCCGACGAACAGGCTCGCACCGACGGCACGACCGAGCCGGCTCCAGCCGGTCAGCCCGAACAGGCTATCGGGCGACAACCATGCGAGCGTCGCCGGCCAGTCCTGCAGCCATGTCGACGCGTCGCCGGCGAGCATCGGCACCAGCATCACCCAGGCCCAGGCGGCGAACGCCGCGAGCACGCCGACCAGGGCCGCGAACGGCGGCGTCTGCGGGCGCAGCACCGCGAAGCCGAGCGCGGGCACCAGCGTGGCCAGCGCCGAGAACGAGACCGCGCCGACATCGGCCAGCGCGTCGTTGCCGCTGACCATGCGGCTGTAGATCCAGCCCAGCAGCATGATCGCGACGATCACCCCACGCCGCAGCATCAGCAGCGCGCCCCGATGATCGTCGCCGTCGCCGCGCGACCACGCGCCGCGCAGCAGGCCCGGCGCGAACCAGTGGTTGCCGATCATCAGGCTCAGCGTCAGCGTGCTGACGATGACCATTCCGGTCGCCGCGCTCAGGCCGCCGAGAAACACCACCAGCGCGAGCCCCTCCTGCCCCATCGCCAAGGGCAGCGCGAGCGCGTACATGTCCGACGACACCGAATCGCCGAGCAGTGCACTGCCCGCGCGCGCGAGCGGCAGCATCGGCAGCGCGATCAGCATCAGGTACAGCGGAAAACGCCAGCGCGCCGCACGCACGTGCGATTCGTCGCGGCACTCCACGACGCCGACATGGAACTGGTGCGGCATGATGAACATCGCCGCTGCGCCCAGCAGTACGAGCGGTACGAACCCGCTGGCGGCACCGACCACCGGCGGTACGACCGCCGACGAGGCCAGTGCGGGCAGCCCCCGCAGGCCGAACCAGACGAACAGCCCCAGCGCGAGCATCGCCGCGAGCTTGAACACCGATTCGAACGCCATCGCCAGCACGAGGCCGCGGTTGTGCCCGGCGGCGCTCGCGCGGCGGGTGCCGAACAGCATCGTGAACAGCGCCATCGCCAGCGCCACGTAGAGCGCGCTGTCCTGCCACGGCGCGACCGCACCTGCCTGCGCCTGCGGATGCCCGAGCAGCGTCGCGTAACTCATCGCCACTGCTTTCAGCTGCAGCGCGATGTAGGGCACCAGGCCCAGGGCGACGACCAGCGTGACCGTCGCCGCGAGCCAAGCATCGCGCCCGAGCCGCGAGGCGATCAGATCGGCCAGCGACGTCGCGTTGCTGTCGCGCGCCAGCCGCACCAGCCGCAGCAGCACCGGCCACGCCAGCAGATGGAACAGGATCGCGCCGAGAAAGGTTGGTGGCAGCGGCCAGCCGTAGCGCGCGGCCTGCGTGACCGTGCCGTAGAACGTCCACGAAGTGCAGTGCACCGCGAGCGACAGCACGTAGATGTGCCGCCAGCGTGCGCCGAGCGCATCGGGGTGCCGCTCGCCGTAGACCGCGGCGGCGAACATCGCGGCCAGCCACAGGCCGACCGCGGCGACGACGACGCCGACACTCAACATGCCGTGTTCCTGATGCGCGTTGTCGATGCCGCAATCACGGCGTGGCGTCCCCTCGATTCGCCGGCGAGCATAGCGCAGCGCGAGCCATGGTCCGGACGCACGAAGGCCGCCCGCAGGCGGCCTCCGCTTCCATCAATCACGTCGGAACCGCGACGCGTCAGAAGTTGTAGCGCACCGACACGTACCAGTTGCGCGGCCAGCCGTAGTACGCGGTCTGGATGTTGCCGACGCTGGCGAACTCCTGGCCTTCGACCTTGTAGGTCCTGTCGGTCAGGTTGCGCACGCCGGCGCGGATCTGCCACACGTACTGCGGCGAATCCCACACGCCGTAGGCGCCGACCAGGGTGTACGCGTCCTGGCTGAGGTTGGCGCGGTTGTCGACCGACAGCCAGGTGTCGCTGCGGTACGACACGTCGCCGCCCACGCTGACCTGTCCGCCGTTGGCGAGCGGGAAGCCGTGCTGCAGGGCCACGCGCGCGGTCCACTCCGGCGAGAACGGCACGTGATCGTGGTTGACGTTCGGATCGAAGCCCGGATACGACGGGTCGAGACGAAAATCCTCGAACGACTTGTACTGCGCGTCGAGATAGCCGACCTGCGCACTCAACGTCGTGGTCTCGCCCAGCAGCGCGCTGCCTTCGAACTCGATGCCCTTGATCTCGAGCTCGGCGGCATTGAGCACCGGGAACGTGCCGACGTCCTGCGACACGCGGGCCTGGAAATCCTTGTACTCGCTCCAGAAGGCCGCGACGCTGCCGCGCAGACGGTTGTCGGACGAACTGCCCTTCATGCCCACTTCGTAGGTCCAGACGAATTCCGGATCGAAGTCCGGCGCTGCTGCATCGGCGCGCGAATTGGCGCGGCCGTTGAAGCCGCCCGACTTGAAGCCGCGGTTCGCCGAGACGTAGCCCATCAGGTTGTCGGAGAACGCTTTCTGCAGGCTCACCGACGGCGTCCATGCGGTCCAGCTCTTCTTCGCGCTGAAGGCGACGGTCTCGTTGAGCGCGCTCAGCGGCGCGCCCCAGAACGTGCTGGTGCTGCGGTCGTAGTCCTTGGTGTCGCGCGTCCAGCGCAGGCCGGCGGCGAGCGTCCAGGTCGGCACGAACTCCCAGTTCGCGTGCGCGAACGCGGCGATGCTCTCGGTGCTCAGATCGTCGGCGATCGTGCGCAGGAACGGCACGCGCGTACCGGCGAACGAGAACAGATCGTCGGCGTAGGCTTCCTGGTAGGACGGCACGTCCTCCTTCATGTAGTACGCGCCGAACGTGGTCTGCAGGTTGCTGCCGTTGTCGTACTGCAGCTGGAATTCCTGGCTGAACTGGTTCTGGTCCAGCGCGACCAGCACGTCGCCGAGTTCGAATTCGGAGGCGTCGATGTCGATGAAGGAATGCGTTTCCAGCTCGCGGTACGAGGTGATGCTCTTGAACAGCAGCGCATCGCTCAGATCCCACTCGGCCGACAGCGACACGCCGGAGTGCTTCAGTTCCTGTCCCTGATCGGGACGGAACGAGGTGCGCGCGGTGAAATCGAACTCGCCGGTCGGCGCCGGCAGCAGCGTGACCGGGCCCAGCACGAGATCGGTGCGACGCAGCGGCGCGGTCGGCTGGCCGAGCGACAGCGCGGCGTCCTGCTTCGTGTGGTCGATCGACAGCGTCGCGCGGAAGTCGTCGGTCGGCTGGAACGCGATCTTGGCGCGGAGCGCGCGCGTGTCATCGTCGTTGTAGTGCTTGCCGCTCACGCGGTCGCGGATGAAGCCGTCGTGGTTGAGCCACGCGCCGGCGAAGCTCGCCGCGACGGTGTCGCTGAGCTTGCCGGAGACGTAGAAGCGGCCTTCGGCACGGCCGAGATCGCCGCCGGTCAGTTCGACCGCGCCGCCGCTGTCGTCGAAGGGATTCTTGGTCGTGACCTTGATCGCGCCACCGGTCGAGTTCTTGCCGTACAGCGTGCCCTGCGGGCCGCGGAGCACTTCGACCTGCTGCACGTCGAACAGTGAGAACAGCGCGCCGTTGATGCGCGAGTAATAGACGTCGTCGACGTACAGGCCCACGCCCGGATCGAAGGTCTGCAGCGCGTCGGGCTGGCCGATGCCACGGATGAAGGCGTTGACACTGTTGGCCGAACCGCGGCCCTGCACGATGTTGAGGTTGGGCACGGCGCCCTGCAGGCCGTCGATGTTGTTGGCCTGCAGATCTTTCAGCTGTTCCTCGCCGAAGGCGCTGACCGCGACCGGCACGTCCTGGATCGATTCGCTGCGGCGGCGCGCGGTGACGGTGATCGCATCGAGCGTCGTGGCGGAACTTCCAGTCTGCGTCTGCGGCGCCGGTTCGGCGGCCTGCTGCGCATGGACCGCAGGCACGGACAGGCCGAAACCGACGGCCAGACTCAGGGCGGTATGCCGGATGGTGTTGCGCTTCATTGTGTCCCCTCCCACGGGTCGCATTCGTGCGGCACGGTGCCGCCCGAACGCAAGACTAGGGAGTGAGGGCGGCGCGCGGCATCGTACCTTCGGACAATGGCCGCCGATGCGCGGCGACGCCGACACTGCGCCCCATCTGGCCCGCGGGCCGCGGGTGGTGTGGGGCGACATGGACTTTCTGATCGTACTGGGCGCGCTGGTGTTCCTGATGGTGGTCGCCTACCGCGGCTACAGCGTGATCCTGTTCGCGCCGATCGCCGCGCTCGGCGCGGTGCTGCTGACCGACCCCACGCTGGTCGCGCCGATGTTCACCGGCCTCTTCATGGACAAGATGGTCGGCTTCCTGAAGCTGTATTTCCCGGTTTTCCTGCTCGGTGCGGTGTTCGGCAAGGTCATCGAGCTGTCGGGCTTTTCGAAATCGATCGTTGCCGCGACCATCCGGCTGTTCGGGCCGAAGCAGGCGATGCTGTCGATCGTCGTGGTCTGCGCGCTGCTGACCTACGGCGGCGTGTCGCTGTTCGTCGTGGTGTTCGCGGTGTACCCGTTCGCCTCCGAGCTGTTCCGCCAGAGCGACATCCCCAAGCGGCTGATCCCCGGCACGATCGCGCTCGGCGCCTTCACTTTCACGATGGATGCCCTGCCCGGCACGCCGCAGATCCAGAACATCATCCCGACTTCGTTCTTCGGCACCGATGCCTGGGCGGCGCCGGTACTCGGCACGATCGGCGGCGTCTTCATCCTCGCCATCGGCATGACGTATCTGGAATGGCGCCGCCGCGCCGCGCTGCGTGCCGGCGAAGGCTACGGCGACCCGGCGACGCTGCTCAACGAACCCACGCCATTCGCCGGCGGCACGCTCGCCAATCCGCTGATCGCGCTGCTGCCGCTGGTGCTGGTCGGCGTGAGCAACATCGTGTTCACCCGCTGGATTCCGACCTTCTACGGCGAGAGCCACAGCTTCCTGCCGAGCGTGATCGGCGATCCCGCGCCGGTCGTGCAGGAGGTCTCGCGGATCGCCGCGATCTGGGCCGTCCAGGGCGCGCTGCTGGTCGGCATCCTCACGGTGCTGGCGTTCGCGTGGAAGCCGGTGCTGACGAGTTTCGCCGAGGGCACGAAGACCGCGATCAACGGCGCGCTGCTGGCCTCGATGAACACCGCATCCGAATACGGCTTCGGCGCGGTCATCGCCGCGCTGCCGGGCTTCCTGCTGGTGACGCGTGGCCTCGGCACGATTTCCGATCCGCTGGTCAACGAGGCGGTCACCGTGACCGCGCTCGCCGGTATCACCGGTTCGGCCTCCGGCGGCATGGGCATCGCGCTCGCCGCGATGTCGGAAACCTTCATCGCCAATGCGAACGCGGCCGGCATTCCGATGGAAGTCCTGCACCGCGTCGCGTCGATGGCCTCGGGTGGCATGGACACGCTGCCGCACAACGGCGCGGTGATCACCCTGCTCGCGGTGACCGGCCTGACCCATCGCCAGGCCTACAAGGACATCTTTGCGATCACCCTGATCAAGACACTCGCGGTGTTCGTGATCATCGGCCTGTTCTACGCGACCGGCTGGGTCTGAAGTCGCGCGTCAGCGCTGCTGACGCGCGAACTGAAGGATCGCCTGCAAGGGCAGCGCGCCGGACTGGCGCGCGACTTCGCGACCACCGGCGAACAGCACCAGTGTCGGGATGCTGCGGATGTGGAAGCGGCCGCCGAGCACCGGCTCGGCTTCGGTATCGACCTTGGCCAGCACGATCCGCGGCGCGAGCTGCGCGGCGGCCTGTTCGAACGCCGGCGCCATCGACAAGCACGGCCCGCACCACGGCGCCCAGAAATCGACCAGCAGCGGCAGATCCGATTGCAGTGCGTGCGCGTCGAACGTGCCCGCGGTCAAGGTGATCGGGTGTGCCGGCAGCAGGACGGCCTGGCACCTGCCGCAGGTCGGCGCATCCGACAGCCGCGCATGCGGCACGCGGTTGCGGGTGTGGCATTGCGGACAGGCGACGATGGCGGAATCGGTCATGGTGTGCTCCCTTCCTGCGCAGCGTGCATGCGCGCGTGTCGATACGCGGACAAGGCGTCAGTCCGCGTCGGGCAGCAGGCGCGCAATCAGCGCTTCGTAGAGATCGGGCAGCGCTTCGAGATCGGCGACGCGGATGTGCTCGTCGACCTGATGGATGCTCGCGTTGACCGGCCCGATCTCGATGCACTGCGCGCCGAGTGGCGCGATGAAGCGCGCATCCGACGTGCCACCCCCCGTACTTTCCTCGGGCGGCGCGCCGGCGAACGTCGTCAGCACCTCGCGCGCCGCCGCGCGCAGCGGGCCTTCGGGCGTGTAGAACGGTTCGCCGCTGCGATGCCAGGCCAGCGTGTAGTCGAGTGCGTGGCGATCGAGCAACGCCGCGATCTCGGCTTCCAGTTTCGGCGCATCCCAGTGCGGCGTGTAGCGCAGGTTGAACTGCACGGTGGCCGTGCCGGGAATCACATTGGTCGCACCGGTACCGGCGGCGATGTTGCTGATCTGCAGACTGGTCGGCGGAAAGGATTCGAAGCCGTCGTCCCAGCGCCGCGCGACGAGTTCGGCCAGCGCCGGCGCCGCATCGTGGATCGGATTGCGCGCCTTGTCCGGATAGGCCACGTGCCCCTGCACGCCGCGCACCGTCAGCGTCGCCGACAGGCTGCCGCGACGACCGACGCGCAACAGATCACCGAGCGTCGACGTCGACGACGGCTCGCCGGTGATGCACCAGTCGATGCGCGTGTCGCGCTCCTTGAACGTGCGCGCGACGCGGCGCACGCCGTCGATCGCATCGCCTTCCTCGTCCGAGGTCAGCAGAAGCGCGAGCGTGCCGGTGTGATCGGGATGCGCAGCGACGAAGCGCTCGGCCGCGACGACGAAGGCGGCGACGCCACTCTTCATGTCCGCTGCGCCACGGCCGTACAGCACACCTTCGCGGATCCCGGGTTCGAAGGGATCGGACGTCCACGCCTCGACCGGACCGCTCGGCACGACATCGGTATGCCCGAGCAGCACCAGCACCGGCGCGCCCTGCCCGTGCGTCGCCCAGAGATTGTCGACCTCGCCATGGCGCATCGACTCGATCGCAAAACCTGCCGTTTCAAGGCGCGCGGCGATCAGCGCCTGGCAGCCGGCATCGTCGGGCGTGACCGATTTGCGTGCGATCAGGTCACGGGTGAGATCGAGAACAGCTGACATGGGCGGAGACACCTGAAGTCACGAGGAATCGGAACTGTGGAAGCGCGCTCATACTCGCATCCACTTTTTGAGAGTGCGCGATGCGGCTCGACCAGGAACGCGTCATCGCGCGCACGCGCGCTCCCATCAGGGTACTCAGTCGATACCAAAGCGCTTCTTGAAGCCGTTGTCGCTGAAACCCTGACTGATCTCACCGTCATCCGTCACGACCAGCGGACGCCGGATCAGCTGCGGATACTCGCGCAGCAACAGCTTCCACTCCGCTTCACTGGCCGCGGCCTTGCGGTTGTCCGGCAGCTGCCGCCAGGTCGTCGAGGATTTGTTGACCATCGCCTCCAAGCCGCCGAGCTTGCCGGCCCATTCGACCAGCGTCTCCGGTGTCGGCTTGGCGTCGCGGTAATCGACGAACGTGTGCGCGACGCCGAAGCGGTCGAGCCACTTCGTCGCCTTCTTGCAGGTATCGCAGTTCTTCAATCCGTACAACGTCGTCATGCGCGTGCCATCGTGGAGCATCGGAAGAATGCGCAGAATCTCACAGCAGCCGTTCCGAGACGACCTCGAAGCGAACCCGTGGTAGCCGAAAACAGAGCGCATGCCCCACGTCACCGCCCAGCTCACCGACCCATTCGCATTCGATCCGCAAGGCCTCCAGGGGCTCAAGCGTTGCCTCGTCGACCGGCAGTGAGATACGGGTCCAGGCCACGCGGCCGTCGGGCGCCACGGCGAGCGCCGTGTCCTGGCACGCGAGGAACCGGAGCGCAGCCTCGCGGCCGGCGAAGGCGCCGCGCCACCAGTCGGCGTCTGCGGGTGGCGGCGAATCGACAGCGCGCAGACAGGTGTGCAGCGCCGGCGCCGCGCCGCCGCCTGGATCGATGCGCGTCTCGAGCACGCCGCCCCGCCAGTCGTGCCGAAACCTAGCCGCCAGCTGCGGCTGCATCGCATCGCTGGACAGGCGCGCGCCGATGACGTGCAACACGCTGTCCATCACGTTCGCCGCGAACAGCACCGTCGGTGCCGCATTGACGGGTGCGTCGTCGGCCAGCACGTAGCCGCGCCAGTTGCTTTGCAGGGGAGGCGGAAAGCCACGTCGAAACAGGCCCGCCGAAGCAGGACCGAAATGCCCGTGTCGATAGGTCAGCACCGTGAATGGCGTGCGTCCCGCGTGCTGCCAGTAGCGTGTTCCCGACGGCGGCGTCGGCATCGCCGTCACGTCCACCCACCAAGTGGCGTAGGCCACGTCCACCACGTCGCTGCGCAAGCGCGGCACCGGCAGGACGGTGCAGACGCGGCGGCGCAGCTCCGTCCAGCCTGCGTGGCCAACCAATGCTTCCAGCCAGCGTGCGCCACGGCCGGGATGGCGATAGCGCGCCAGCGCGGACAGCGACACGCCAGTCGCGCGAGGCACGCCGGAACTCAGTCCGCAAGACCACGCAGCAGATCATTGACGCTGGTCTTGCTGCGGGTCTTCTCGTCGACCTGCTTGACGATCACCGCGCAGTAGAGCGAATGCGAGCCGTCCTGCGACGGCAGCTGACCGGAGACGACGACGCTGCCCGGCGGCACGTAGCCGTAGCTGACTTCGCCGGTCGCGCGGTTGTAGATGCGGGTCGACTGGCCGAGGAACACGCCCATGCCGATGACGCTATGGTGGCCGACGACGACGCCTTCGACGACTTCCGAACGCGCGCCGATGAAGCAGTGGTCTTCGATGATCGTGGGACTGGCCTGCAGCGGTTCGAGTACGCCGCCGATACCGGCGCCGCCCGACAGATGCACGTGCTTGCCGATCTGCGCGCAGGAGCCGACGGTCGCCCAGGTGTCGACCATCGTGCCTTCGCCGACATACGCGCCGATGTTGACGAAGCTCGGCATCAGCACGACATCGCGTCCGAAATACGTGCCACGGCGCACGGCCGCACCCGGCACCACGCGCACGCCGGCGGCCTTGAACTTCGCTGCGTCGTAGCCAGCGAAACGCGGTTCGACCTTGTCCCAGAACGGCGCCGGCTGCGCATCGACGACGGCCATGTCGTTGGTGCGGAAATACAGCAGCACCGCTTTTTTCAGCCACTCGTTGACCTGCCAGCCGCCGTTGCCGTCGGGTTGGGCGACGCGCAGTTCCCCCGACTCCAGGCCCTGCATCGCCTGTTCGACGGCCGGTTTGACGGCGTCACCGATCTCGGCGGCGGTCAGTTCGGCGCGACGCGCGAACGCATCTTCGATGGTGGTCTGCAGGGCTTGGGTCATGACGGGACTTCGTGGGGAAAAACGGGGCGTTATCGTGCCACGTCGCCGTCGATCGAGGCGAGCAGCGCGGTGCGCAAGGCGTCCTGCGCGTCGTCGTCGAGCAGGCGCCCGGCGCTGTCGCTGAGCCGGAACACGTCCTCGACGCGTTCGCCGAACGTCGCCACCCGCGCGTCGTGCA
Organism: Lysobacteraceae bacterium PS02340; assembly: GCA_029959605.1. Lineage (GTDB taxonomy): Bacteria > Pseudomonadota > Gammaproteobacteria > Xanthomonadales > Xanthomonadaceae > Luteimonas > Luteimonas flava. Next base: position 131,218 of record JASCOC010000001.1, read on the forward strand.
CGCGCACGCCGTGCTGGCGCAGCTCGTGGGCGACATCGGCCAGCAGGCCGGGACGATCGGTGCAGACGAGGCTGAAGACGGTATGCCGGCCATCGGCGCTGGCATTGAATTCGATACGCGGCGGCACGCGGAAATGGCGCAAATGTCGCGGCTGCGCGCGACGTGCGGGGCGCAGATCCAGCGACCCGGTCAGCACCGTCGTGAGCTTGCGTTCGATCGAGGCGAGTTCGAGGCTCTGCCGCGTATCCGCCGGCAGCACCTGGAACACGTCGAAGATCGTGCCGCCCGGCCCGTCCAGCGCGCGCGCCTGCTGGATCACCAAGCCGAGGCGATCGAGGGTGATGACGATGGCCGAGAACAGCCCGTCGCGATCGGGCGAATGCACGAAGACTTCCAGCGCCTGCGCGCCTGCGGCGAGCCGGCGCACGCGCACGACGACATCGCCGTCGACGGTGTCGCGCAGGCCGAGCGCCTGCCACACCACCTGGTCAGCGCGACCGCGCAGGAAACTCTCCTGCGGAATCCGGGTAAACAGCGCATCGGCTTCGGTGTCCTCGACGCCGTGCGCCGACAGCAGGCCGCGCGCGCGATCGCGCGCCTCGGCGATGCGCTCGACGGCGGCCACCGGATTCTCCAGTCCGCGCCGCAGCGCCAGCCGCGTCGCGCTGCGCAGATCGGTCAGCAGGCGGTCCTTCCATGCGTTCCACAGCTTCGGCGAGGTGCCGGCGATGTCGGCGCAGGTCAGCAGATAGAGATAGTCCAGGCGCTCGCGATCCGCGACCTCGGCCGCGAACTTGTGGATCACCGCCGGATCGGAGATGTCGAGCTTCTGCGCGCTGGTCGACATCAGCAGATGGCGTTTGACCAGCCATTCGACGAGCGCGGTGTCGGTCTCGCCGAGGCCATGGCCTTCGCAGAATTCGCGCGCATCCACCGCGCCGAGTTCGGAATGGTCGCCGCCGCGGCCCTTGGCGATGTCGTGGAACAGGCCGGCGATCAGCAGCAGCTCCGGCTTGCGCAGTTGCGGCCAGACTTCGTGCGCGCTGGAGAAACGCTCGTCCGGCGCCTCCGACGCGAAGCTGGCGATGTTGCGCAGCACCGCGAGCGTGTGCTGGTCGACCGTGTAGACGTGGAACAGGTCGAACTGCATGCGACCGGTCACGTTCGCGAACTCGGGAATCCACACGCCGAGCACGCCCAGACGCGCCATGCGTTCGAGCGTGCGCACCGGAATCGGCCCGCGCAGCAGGCCGAGGAACTGCTCGCGCAGCTCGGTCGACGCGGTGCGCCACGACGGCAGCGCATGCAGCGATTCGGCCAGCGCACGCGCCGTCTGCGAATGCAGGCCGCGCAGTTCCTGGTGATCGGCCCACATCGCGAACAGGTCGAACACGCGGGCGATGTCGCCGCCCGGCCACACGTCGTCGCGCGCGACGAGATAACCGCGCTGGCTGCCGAACTCGGCATCGAGCGGCTGCAGCGTGCCCTCGCCTTCGATCTGCTCCTCGAAGCGTTGCAGCATGCGTTCGCTGATGCGCTGGACTACCGACGCGCTGCGGTAGAACTCCTGCATCATCTTTTCGACCAGCGGATTGTCCGCCGCCTCGACGTGATGCAGTCGCGCCGCCAGTGCTTTCTGGTAGTCGAACCGCAGACGTTCTTCGGCCTTGCCGGCAACCAGATGCAGACCGAAGCGCAGCCGCGACAGCGTGCGCCGTTCGCGCTCGAGCGTCGCGTGCTCGTCGACGCCGAGCTGGCCCAGCGCGATCAGTTCCTCGGTGCCGTAGACGCCCAGGACGCGCCGCGCCATCCAGCGCAGGTTGTGCACGTCGCGCAGGCCGCCCGGGCCGTCCTTGATGTTGGGTTCGAGGTTGTCGGCCGTGTCGCCGAAGCGCGCGTGGCGCATCTCGAGTTCTCGGCGCTTGGCGTGGAAGAAATCGTCCGCCGGCCAGACCTTCGTATCGGCGATCGCGTCCATCAGCGCGCGTACCTCGCCGATGTTGGCCAGCAGCGGCCGCGCTTCCAGCAGCGCGGTCAGCACGGTCACATCCTCGGCGGCGCGCGTGCACTCCTCGAAGCTGCGCACCGCGTGGCCGACCGGCAGGCCGAAATCCCACAACAGCGCGAGCATGCGACCCAGGGCTTCGGCGTGCTCGGCCTGCGCCTGCGACGTGGCGATGACAAGCAGGTCGATATCGGAATGCGGAAACAGTTCGCCGCGGCCGTAACCGCCGACCGCGAACAGCGCCAGCGGCGCATCGCCGGGAATGCAGCGCGCCCAGGCCTTGCGCACCCAGCCGTCGACGGCATTGGCGCGCGCGGCGAGCAGACGGTCGATGTGCTGCCCCGCGTCGAAGCCCTGCGCCAGACGCGCGTCGTGGGTGGCGAGCGCGGCACGCGCCTCCGCCACCCATGCCATGTCGTCGCCGTCGGCGCCGGGGACCTGGGGGGCGGTGCGCTCGCCCACGTCAGAGAAAGGCGTCGTTGTCGTCGCCGGGGATGCGGGTCAGCACGTCCACGCCGTCGGCGGTGACCGCGACCGTGTGCTCCCACTGCGCGGACAGCTTCCGGTCCTTGGTGACGACGGTCCAGCCGTCGGGCAGCACCTTGGTGAAGCGCGTGCCCTCGTTGATCATCGGCTCGATCGTGAAGGTCATGCCTTCCTTGAGCACGACGCCTGCGCCCGGCGTGCCGTAATGCAGCACCTGCGGTTCGTCGTGGTAGACCTTGCCGATACCGTGGCCGCAGTACTCGCGCACCACACTGAAACGCTCGGCCTCGGCGTATTTCTGGATCGCGTGCCCGACATCGCCCAGCGTCGCACCCGGCTTCACCTCACGGATACCGCGCCACATCGCCTCGCGCGTCACCTCGACCAGGCGCCGCGCCATCACCGACGGCGTGCCGACGAAGTACATGCGGCTGGTGTCGCCGTGCCAGCCGTCCTTGATCACGGTGACATCGATATTGATGATGTCGCCGTCCTTGAGGACCTTGCCGTCGTTCGGAATGCCGTGGCAGATGACGTTGTTGGCCGAGATGCACGTCGTCTTGGGATAGCCCTTGTAGCCGACGTTGGCCGGAATCGCGCCCTGCACCCGGATGATGTGGTCGTAGCAGATGCGGTCCAGTTCCTCGGTGGTTACGCCCGGCTTCACATGCGGGGCGACGATCTGCAGCACCTCGGCGGCCAGCCGGCCGGCCACGCGCATCTTCTCGATTTCTTCGGGCGTCTTGGTGTGGATACTCATGCCGCCATTATCGCCGAAAACCCTTCCGCCCGCCCGCAGAAGCCCGATCGCGGGTTGGATCTGCGGCCATGGCTCACGTCGTGACGCGCTGAGACGAATCTGAAAAGCGATGCGGGACAACGCGGGTCACGGACCGGGATGCGCGCAAGTTGCGAGACTTTCTCGGCGTGCAGGTGCCGGCCCGGAACCGCCCGCCCATCTCCGGAGAATCGAATGCGTCAGATCCACCTGCTCGCCGCCCTCGGCTTCGTCGCCGCGTCCTGCTTCACCCTGCCCGCCTCAGCCCAGTCGGCGACCACGACATTCGACGTGACCCTGACCATCACCGCGGCCTGCACCATCAACACACCGGCGGCCACGAATGTCGCGTTCGGTTCGCAGCCGTCGACCGCCACCAACATCGATGCGGCCGGCCAGTTGAACGTCAACTGCACACCCAACACCGGTTACACGATCGCCCTCAGTCCGGGCCTCCACGCCGGCGGTGGCGGCATCGCGTCCCGCGCCATGGCCAGCGTGGCCGGCACGCTCGTGCCCTACCAGCTCTACCAAAACGCAGCCCGCACCACGGTCTGGGGGCAGACGCCCGGCACCGACACCGTCGCCGGCACCGGCAACGGCGCGGTCCAGCAGATCGCGGTCTTCGGACGCGTGCCGAGCGCCAACTTCCCCGCGACCAGCTACACCGACACGGTCACCGCGACGATCACCTATTGACGTGTCGCGCCTCGCCGATGCGTGTCGCCGCCGCGGCGTCCTGGCGCTGGCCGCGGTGCTGCTGGGGGTGTCGATGCCGTTGTGCGCCGCGGACCTCCAGGTTGCGCCGACCATGGTCATCATCGCCGCCGACAAGGGCGCCGATGGTCTGACGTTGCGCAACAGCGGCGCGCGCCCGCTTGTCGCGCAGGTGCGGGTGTTCGCCTGGGACCAGAATGCGGGCGAGGACCACCTCGACCCCACGGAAGACCTCGCGATCAGCCCGGCGATGCTGGAGATCGCGCCCGGCGCCGAGCAACTGGTGCGCATCGTGCGCCTTGCCGACCCGCCGGAGGCGATCGAACGCAGCTACCGGGTGATCGTCGACGAGATTCCGGGGCCGCGCCCCGCGTCCGACGTGCGGATGGGCTTGAACTTCGTGCTCCGCTATTCGATCCCGGTCTTCGTCGCGCCCCCTGCGCAGACGATGCCGGTGCTGCACGCGCGTCTAACGCACGACGGCGCCGGTCGCGTGCTGGAACTCGAGAATGTCGGCACCGCGCACGCCCAGATTGCCGATCTGACGCATGCGGGCCCCGACGGACGCCGGATGATCGCTGCGGGTCTGGCAGGCTACGTGTTGCCGGGTCGTCGGCGCAGCTGGGCATTGCCGGCGGACGCGCGCCCGGGCCCGTACGCCGACATCCAGGCGAGGATCAATGGCGAGCCGGATGTCCGTTCGCTGCTTCCGGATCGCTAGCGCGCTCGTCATGGCCGCCACGCTGTCGCTTGCGCGCGCCGCGCCGATCCCCGACATCGACGCCAGCCGGCCGCCGAACGGCACGCTGTACCTGGCGGTCCGGCTCAACGAGGTCGATCTCGACGGGCTGCTGACGTTCGAGCAGATCGAGGGTCGACTGCATGCGTCGCCGCAGACCCTGCAACGCATGGGGTTCGCGGTCGATGGCGCGGACGCCGGCTCGCGCATCGCGCTCGAGGCCATCGCCGGTGTGCAGGTGCGCTACGACCCGGCCTCGCAGTCGGTACGGATCGATGCGCCGCTCGACGTGCTGGCCTTGCCGTCCACCGCGCTGGGCGCCCCGGGGCACGATGCGGCAGTGGTTACCGATCGCGCACCGGGCGTGCTGCTCAACTACGACCTCTACGCCAGCGACGGCGACGGGGGCTGGAACGCCACAGGGTTCGGCGAGCTGCGGATCTTCGGCCTCGGGCGCGCGATCGTTTCCAACACCGGTTTCGCGCGGGCGTATCACGCCGATGGCGGTACGCGCCGGCACGAGAGCGTCCGTCTCGACAGCCGCGTGCACTGGTCGTTCCCGGATGCGGCGGTCTCGATCGTCGCGGGCGACGTGTTCACCGGCTTCCTGGACTGGACGCGCCCGGTGCGTATCGGCGGCATCCAGATCGGACGGAACTTCGCCTTGCAGCCCTACCGCGTGACGATGCCGCTTCCCGAATTCCTCGGCGAGGCAGCCGTACCGTCGGAGGTGGAGCTGTACGTCAACGGCTTGCGGCAATACACCGGCAGCACGCCGCCCGGCCCGTTCCAGCTCGCCCCCGTGCCCGGCATCACCGGCGCGGGCCAAGCGCAGGTGGTGGTGACCGACGCCTTCGGACGCGTCAGCACGCTCGATTTTCCGTTCTACGCGACGCAGCGCCTCCTCGCCGCAGGACTCAGCGACTGGTCGCTGGGCCTGGGCTGGGTGCGCGAACGCTACGGCTTGGAGTCGTTCGCATACGCGGACGACCCCGCCGGCAGCGCCAGTCTGCGTTACGGCGTCAGCAACGCCTTGACGATGGAGACACACGTCGAAGCGACCGAAGGACTTGCCGTCGCCGGCGCGGGCGTGGCCTGGCTCGCCGACATGGCGGGCGTGTTCAATCTGGCCTATGCGCGCAGCCGGAGCGATGGTGGCGCCGGGGGCCAGGTCGCGATGGGCTGGTCGTGGAACGATTCGCGCTATCAGTTCGCCCTCGACACGCGGCGCACGCATGGCGACTACCGGGACGTCGCTGCGCGCCATGGTCCGCTGCCGCCACGCCGAAGCGATCGCGCGGTCGCCGGGATCAATTCCGTTGCCGGCAGCTTCGGCGTGACCTGGGTCCAGCTCGACCAGTCGATCCCCGAGCCGACCGCAGCGGGGTCACCGGTCACACCGGAGCGCAACCGTTACGCCGGTTTCTACTGGAATCACGGCTTCGACAACGGCTGGTATGCGAATGCGTCGATCAATCAAGGGCTGGACGGCGGACGCGATCGCAGTGCGTTCATCGGCCTGACGATCCCGCTCGGCCGCGACGCGCGGCGCCAGGCCGCGCTGTCCTGGCAACGCGACGCGGGGGGAAACAGTGTCGTCGCCGACGTCGCGCAGCCGGTCCCCGGCGACGGCGGCGCCGGCTGGCGGGTACAGGCGCGCGCGGGACGCCTGTCCGGCGGCTTGGCCGAAGGCGCCTGGCTGGGACGCCGCGGGCGGATCGGCGGCGGTCTCTCGCAACTGGGCGATTCCCGCTTCGGCTACGCCCAGGCGACAGGCAGCGTGGTGGGCATGGGCGGTGGCTGGTTCGCTGCACGCGCGATCAACGATGCCTTCGCCGTGGTCTCCACCGGCGGACATGCGGGCGTTCCCGTCGCGCTCGAGAACCGCGTGATCGGCGCGACCGACGCGCGCGGCCTGTTGCTGGTGACGCCGCTCAATGCCTGGCAGCACAACCGGCTCTCGATCGATCCCATGGATCTGCCCGCCGACATCCGCGTGACCAGTGCCGCCCGGCTGGCGACACCGGCACAGGGCGCGGGTGTGCGGGTGGGTTTCGAGGTCCGCCGGGTGCATGCCATGCGCCTGATGCTGCGCGACGACGGCGGCCATCCGGTGCCTGCGGGCAGCCGGATCGAGGAAGCGTCGGGGACACCGGGCGTGGTGGGATACGACGGCGAGGTCTACGTCGAGGACATCGCCGCCGGAACGCGGCTGTGGATCCTGCTCGCGGACGACAGTCGCTGCATGGTCGTGGTCCCTGCTCGACCCGACGCTGCGGCCGGGCAGCCGACGGCGGTGCGCTGCATCGCGGCGTCGACGCCATGAGGGGCGCATCACCTCTGCTGGCACTGGTGTGCCTGGCCGCAGCGCCCATGGGCGCCGGTGCCGCGACCGTCTGCGCTGCCTCGGCGACGCCGCTGGCCTTCGGCGCCGTCGCCGGCAACGCAGCAGTGGACGTGGACGGCACGGTGACGGTGGGTTGTCAGACCCTGGGCGTGGCGCTGCTGTCCACGGTCCGCGTGCGCATGTGTCTCAACATCGGCGCCGGCAGCGGCGGCCCGGGACAGCTCACGCCCAGGCGCATGACCAGCGTGGCCGGCGATCCGCTGCAGTTCCAGATCTACCGGGACCCCGCGCGCGTGCAGATCTGGGGGGACAACGCGGCGTCGACCGCTCCAACCCCCCGGAACGTGGACTTCGAGTACCTGGTGCTGCTGCTGGGCGCCACCTATTCGACGACGGTTTCGATGCATGGCCGGGTACCTGCGCAGCCTGCACTGGCGGCCGGCAGCTACAGCAGCCAGTTCGCCGGGGCCGACACCCGCCTGGACTACCGCTACAGCGAGCCGGTGCTGGGCGTGGTGAACTATCCGGCGTCGTGCACCAGTGGCGGCAGCGGGGGGGGCAGCGTGACGTTCCCGTTCGCCGTGTCCGCGCCCGTGCCCAACCGGTGCACGGTCACAAGCGTCACCCCACTGGCCTTCGGCACGGTCCCCGGTCGCGTGGCAGCCGGCGTCGACCAGGCGGCGACCCTGCAGTTCAACTGCACCGGACGTACCGCTTGGACTGTGGGTCTCGACAACGGCACGCACGCCTCGGGCACCACACGACGCATGCGGCTGGGCACAGCCGGCACGAGTTACGTGACCTACGAGCTCTACAACGATCCTGCCCGGACCCAGCGCTGGGGGGCGACCGCGGGAACCGGCGGCATGACCGGCACTGGCACCGGGCTGAACCAGTCCCTGCAGATCTACGGGCGCGTACCGGGCAATCAGACGGTGCCGGCCGGCACCTACCAGGACACCATCCAGGTCACGATCACGTACTGAGCGCCCGGCCGGGCGATTGTCCCGGCTTCCGACGTGGCGTATCATCGGCTGCTGCCCGGAGTATCGGGTCGCCAATGCCGGGCGTCACCGGCAAATCCACACCTGCCGCAACAGCCCGTGCCGGGGTGCCTCGCAAGAGGTTCGGTCACGGAGGCGACAGGGAGGCTCAACCCCGGAACCACTGCCCCGCCTCTGCGGCGCAACCGCCCATACCTACCCGTGGCGGCCGGTTCCACTGTCAGGAGTTCCACCATGCCCCAGATCACCATGCGCCAGATGCTCGAAGCCGGCGTCCATTTCGGCCACCAGACCCGTTACTGGAACCCGAAGATGGGTCCGTACATCTTCGGCGCGCGCGGCAAGATCCACATCATCAATCTCGAGAAGACCGTTCCGCTGTTCAACGACGCGATGAACTTCATCTCGGGCATCGCGCAGAAGCGCGGCATGATCCTGTTCATCGGCACCAAGCGCAGCGCCCGCGAAGCGATCCGCGAAGAAGCCGAGCGTTGCGGCATGCCGTTCATGACCCAGCGCTGGCTCGGCGGCACGCTGACCAACTTCGCGACGGTGAAGAAGTCGGTGTCGCGTCTGAAGGAACTGGAAGCGGCCGAGACCGACGGCACGTTCGAGAAGCTGGTCAAGCACGAAGTGCTGGGACTGCGCCGCGAGCGCGAGAAGCTGGAAGCCTCGCTGGGCGGCATCAAGGAAATGAACCGTCTGCCTGACGCGCTGTTCGTCATCGACATCGGCCATGAAGACATCGCCATCAAGGAAGCCAAGAAGCTCGGCATCCCGGTAATCGCGGTCGTCGACACGAACTACGATCCGGCCCTGGTCGACTACGCGATCCCGGGCAACGACGACGCCATCCGCGCCGTGCAGCTGTACGCGAACGCCGCGGCCGATGCCGTGCTGGAAGGCAAGGCGGCGACCCCGAGCGCGGCGACCGTGCGCGAGGAAGAGTTCGCAGAAGGCGGCGAGAAGCCGGCCCGCGCGCCGCGCGGCAAGAAGGCCGACGACGCCGCTGCCGCAGCACCCGCGGCCGAGTAATCGCCGCGACATGCGCACCGTCCATGCTGGACGGTGCGCGCATCACGCCGTGCGCGGTTGGCCGCGCCATCGGCGTCGATTCCGTGAGGCGGGCCCCTGCCCGCACGACAATCCCCGAATTCAGAGGTCTCCAATGGAAATCACCGCATCCCTGGTCAAGGAACTGCGCGAGCGCACCGGCGCCGGCATGATGGAATGCAAGAAGGCGCTCAGCGAAACCGGCGGCAACATCGACGCCGCCGCCGAGGCGCTGCGCAAGTCCGGTCTGGCCAAGGCCGACAAGAAGGCCGACCGCGTCGCCGCCGAAGGCCGCATCGCGGCTGCGCAGAACGACAGCGTCGCCGTGCTGGTCGAGATCAACTCCGAGACCGACTTCGTCGCCAAGGATGACAACTTCCTGCGCTTCACCGACGTCGTCGCCCAGACCGCGTTGGCGTCCGGCGCTGCCGATGCCGACGCACTGAAGGCCGCCAAGGTCGAGTCCGGCGAGACGATCGAAGAGATCCGCGCCGCGGTCATCGCCAAGGTCGGCGAGAACCTGCAGATCCGTCGTCTGGTCCGCGTCGAAAGCACGAACAACGTGGCGGCCTACGTCCACGGTGGTCGTATCGGCGTGCTGGTCGAGCTCAAGGGCGGCGATGTCGAGCTGGCACGCGGTCTGGCGATGCACGTCGCCGCGATGAACCCGCCCTACAACAAGACGAGCGACGTGCCGACCGAGTTCGTCGAGAAGGAAAAGGAAATCGAGCTGGCCAAGATGTCCGAGAAGGACAAGAGCAAGCCGGCCGACATCCTCGAGAAGATCATCAGCGGCAAGATCAACAAGATCGTCAACGAGGTCACGCTCTACGGCCAGCCCTACGTACTCGACACCGACAAGACCGTCGAATCCGTGCTCAAGGCCGCCGGTGCCGAAGTGATCGGCTTCCAGCGTCTGGCCGTCGGCGAAGGCATCGAGAAGGTGGTCGAGGATTACGCCGCCGAAGTGATGAAGCAGGCTGGTCTGGCCTGATCGATCACCGCGCATCCGTTCGACGCTGCGGCGTCGACGGTGTGGCCTGATCCGGAAACGCGCCCGCCAGGGCGCGTTTCTTTTTGCGTGTACGTCGGAAACACAGCGGGAAGCGTGCTGATGACGCCGGATGGAGGGACCGCACGTCAGCGCGTTGTCCGTCGCGTGTCGCAGGCGCACCACAACGTCGATTTGGCGGCGCTCCGACGTCAGAGTGATTGCTGCTGCCGACCCCAGTCACAGGGCGGCGGCGACTGCATCCCTCCGATACGTCTCGCGGCAGATCGGGGGAACACCGCGTCGAAGCACGCGGATACGAAAACGCCCGGCGGAATCGGGCGTCTCCATCGCCGCGTGACGACCCGCGTTACTCAAGCTCGCGAACGCCAAGCTCCTGGAGTGCATTGCGCATCAGCACGGCCGCCGGCTCGCTGAGCTTCTCGTTGTCGAGCGCGTAGCGGATCGTCGCCTCGATCAAGCCCAGATGGGTGCCGCAGTCGAACCGGACGCCCTTGAAGCGATACGCGTGCACCGGCTGCTCGGCGAGCAGCGCCGCGATCGCGTCCGTCAGCTGGATCTCGCCACCCGCACCCGGCCTGGTGTTCTCGAGCAATTCGAAGATGCGGCCATCGAGCACGTAGCGACCGACCACGGCCAGCGTGCTGGGGGCATCCTCGGGCTTGGGCTTCTCGACCATCGCATTGATGCGCCCATGGCGGCCCTCGAACGCGTCGGTCGCCACGATGCCATAGCTGGCGGTCTGCTCGCGCGCCACGTCCTGCACGGCAATCATGCTCGCGCCGGTGGACTCGTGCGCATCCGCCATCTGACGTAACGCGCCCGCGCCATTGCGGTTCCACAGCAGGTCGTCCGGCAGCATCACCGCGAACGGCTCGTCGCCGATGACTGCACGTGCGCACAGCACGGCATGACCGAGACCGCGCGCTTCGGGCTGGGTGACGAAGATCGCCTGCACGCCGTCAGGCAGAGGACGCCGGACCTTCTCTAGGAGTTCGTGCTTGCCGGCCGCTTCGAGGCGATCCTCGAGCTCGTAGGCCTTGTCGAAGTAGTCGCCGATCGCGTGCTTGTAACGGTTGGTCACGAAGACGAGGGTGTCGCAGCCCGCCTCGATCGCCTCGTCCACCGCGTACTGGATCAGGGGCCGATCGACGATCGGCAGCATTTCCTTGGGTACCGTCTTGGTCGCCGGCAGGAAGCGCGTCCCGAGTCCTGCAACGGGAAACACCGCCTTGCGGATCCTCTGCGTCATGTATGTCTCGCGTGTCGTGGGGGGAACGCGACGATCGTCGCACCTTCGTTGTGTGTGGACCGCGATTGCAGCGGCGCGAACTCGGGCACCGCTTCGCGCAACGAGGCGGCGAGCAAGTCCAGATCGTAGCGTGCGACGCCGTCCGACAGTTTCACCAAGGCGGAGGCGAGCCGCTCCGCGTGCACGGTGCGTGCTTCGGCAAGCAGGATCTTCGGATGCGTGGTCGGGCGATACCTTTCGTCGGCATGGAACAGGGTTTCGTGCAGCTTCTCGCCCGGACGCAGACCGGAATAGACGATTGCGACATCCTGGTCGGGATGCTTGCCGGCCAGGCGGATCATCTGCTCGGCCAGCAGGCGGATCGAGACCGGCTCGCCCATGTCGAGCGTGTACACCGCCTGCGCAGAGCCGATCGCCACCGATTGCATGATCAGCTGGCAGGCCTCTGGAATCGTCATGAAGTAGCGGGTGACCTCGGGATCGGTCACGGTCACCGGCCCGCCGCGACGGATCTGCTCGCGGAACAAGGGCACGACGCTACCGGCAGAATCGAGCACGTTGCCGAATCGCACGGTGATGAAATCAGTGGACGAACCGCCTGCCAGGTCCTGACACACCATTTCTGCCAGACGCTTGGTCGCACCGAGCACGTTGACCGGATCGACCGCCTTGTCCGTCGAAATCAGCACGAAGGTGCCAACGTTGTGCTCGATTGCCGCCGTGGCGACCGCGCGCGTCGCCAGGACGTTGTTGCGCACGCCCTCACGCAGCTGCGCCTCGAGCACCGGCACCTGCTTGTAAGCCGCGGCATGGAATACCGCGTCCGGCGCGGATAACCGCATGGCATGCTCGATCACCGCGGTATCGCCGCAGTCGCCCAACACCGGGACCAGGGTGATCCGCGGGAAATCACGACGCAGCTCGCTCTCGATCCGGGTCAGGGCGAGTTCGTCCATCTCCACCAGCGCGATCTGCGCCGTCCCGTTGCGCGCGCACTGGCGACACAGCTCCGAACCGATCGATCCACCTGCACCGGTCACCAGCACGCTGCGGCCGCGCAGCCAGGCCCGGATCGCCTTCCAGTCGGGCATGACGGGTTTGCGACCCAGCAGGTCTTCGATCGCGACCTCCTTGAGCTCGCCGGGAAGCGATCGGCCTTCGAGCAGATCGTCGAGTTTGGGCACCGTGCGGAACGGAAGCCCGGTGCGTTCGCAGGCCTCGACGACCTTGCGCATCGCGACGGCATCCGCAGACGGCATCGCGATCACGAGCAACTTCGCAGCCGTCTCCGGCGCCAGTTTCTCGAGGTCCTGGATACGGCCCAACACCGGCACGCCCTGCAATTGGCTGCCACGCAGCTTCGGTGCGTCGTCGAGGAAGCCAACCGGGTCGTAGGCGCCCGTGCGTCGCAGGTCCCGCACCAGGGTCTCGCCTGCCTGTCCGGCGCCCAGGATCAGCACCCGGACCGCGGACTGGCTGGTCCGGGTCATGCCGTGATCCTTCCACGCGCGATACAGCAGGCGCGGCATCCCCAGCAAGGCTGCGAGCAGCAGCGGATACGTGATCAGAACGGTCCGCGGCACCAGATTGAGCCGGTTGTAGACGAACAGCACCAGCATGATCGTGAGCAGGCCCAGGACGGAGGCCTTCACGATGTTCATCAGATCGGGAACGCTGGCGAATCGCCAGACGCCGCGATACAGGCCGACGCGCCAGAAGATCAGGCCCTGTGCGAGCAGGATCAGCGCGATCTCGGGTGACCAGAACGCGAATGTCGGCGAGCTTTCCATCACCGAGTGACGGAACTGGTGGAGGCCGATCCAGCACAGCCAGACCATGGTCAGATCGTGCAGCACCACGGCCACACGAGGCCCCAGCACGCCGATCCTGGCCTTGAGGTCAATCATCCAGCCGCTTCCTTACGACAGGCGCATCCGGCGCGTATGCCGGATACGGAAAATGAGCCAGATGGTGACACCGAGCAGATACCACGTGGCGAAGGCTCCGATGATAACGGGTTGCGGCGCGCCTGCGATCGAAATGGCGACCAGAATCGACAGCAACGTCCAGGCGGCATAGCCACCTGTCACAACGGCGTGGCTGTGCCCCGCCTGCACGCACCGCTGGTACACATGCTGTACATGCGGCGTCCACCACCGTTCGCCGCGGATGATGCGGGACAGCAATGTCAAAGCCGCGTCAATCAGGAAGGCGCTGAGGGGCAGCAGCCACGGCAGCGAAGCTATCGGATCAGGTGCCGGAGCGGACGCGATCAGGCAGGCCGCGAGCAATCCCAATGCGCCGCTACCGACGTCACCCAGAAAGATCCGCGCAGTGGGGAAATTGAACGGCAGGAAGCCTGCACAGGCCGCAGCGACGATGCAGGTCAGGATTGCGCCCTCGCCCACCAGCCCGAGCAGCAGGAATCCCAACGCGACGAGGATCATCTGCGTCGCGGCCAGACCGTTGATCCCGTCCATGAAGTTCCAGACGTTGATCAGGCCCAGCGCAAGCACCATGACCACGATCGCCCACCATGCAGGCTGCCCGGCCCACGCAACGCCGACGGCGAGCAGCGCGGCGGCAAGGAGATGCACCGCCAGCCGCCCCCAAGGGGACAGCGGGCGGTGGTCGTCGAGCCAGCCGATCGCGGCGACCAGCGCGAGGCCGCAGGCGCCGGACAGGAACACGGGCGACAGGCTCTTGCCCGCGATGCCCAGCCAGATCATCGCAGGCAGCACGACCGCGACGATCGCGATACCGCCTCCCCGCGGCGTCGCCACCGTGTGGCTGCGACGCTCGCCGGGCGCATCGACCAGTTGCCGGGCCAGCGCGTAACGACGTGCCAGCGCCGTCAATGCGAGCGCGGCCAGACACGCAGCGACACACAGCGTCGCGATCACGGACAGGGGTGCCGGCACTCAGACCACGGCGTAGTTGAGCAGCGGCTTGATCGTGCCCCACTCCTTGCAGCTGGGACATTGCCAGTGGTGGCTGCGCGCACCGAAACCGCACTGCTTGCAGCGATAGCTGGGATTGCGCACCAGCAGCTGTTCGGTGATCAGGCGCAGCTCCTGCAGCGTGCCGACATGGTCGACGCCGTCGGCCAACGTCAGATCGATCAGGGCCGCTTCGCCGCGCACCGACGGGCGATCCTTGAGCTGGCGCGCGAGGTAGGTGCGCGCCGCGTGCACGCCCTCCTCCTGCTCGACCAGGCGCGTCAGCGCCAGGACCGGCGCGACACCCTTGTAGTGCTCGGTCATCTGCGACAGGAAGTTGCGCGCGCCAGGCACGTCGCCGACGCGTTCGTACGCCGCCAGCAGGGGCGCGAGGATCTCGGGCAGGAAGTCCGTGTCGTGACGCGCGGCGCGCTCGAAGGCGCGGATCGCGGCCTGATCGTTGCCGGCATCGATCTCGATGCGGCCTTCCAGGATACCGGCGCGCACCGAGCCCGAATCCGCCGCGTACGCACGCTGGACGGCGCTGCGCGCCGCATCGGTGTCGCCGGCCGAACGCAGGCGGTCGGCGAGCTCGCACTCGAATTGTGCGATCAGCTTGCCCATCGGCTCGCCCGTCGCGGTCTCGTAGCGCGTGGCGTTCTCGATGGCCTTCGGCCAGTCGCGTTCCGACTGGTAGATGCCGATCAGATGCCGCAGCGCCTGCGGCGCACGCTGGTCGATCCGCGCGAGATCGGAGAACACCGTCTCCGCGCGATCGAGCAGACCGGACTTCATGTAGTCCTCGCCCAGCGCGAGCAGCGCCTGGACTTTCTGCTGGTCGTTGAGATCGGGCCGCTGCACCAGCCCCTGGTGCAGTCGGATCGCGCGATCGACTTCGCCGCGGCGCCGGAACAGATGCCCGAGCGCGACCTGGGTTTCGAAGGTGTCCTTGTCGAGCTCCGCGATGTGCAGGAACAGTTCGATCGCCTTGTCCGGCTGCTCGTTGAGCAGATAGTTGAGACCGCGGAAATACGTCGTCGACAGACGGCTGACCTGGGTATCGCTGTGGCGTTCGCCGCCGCGGCGACCGATCACCCAGCCACTGAGGGCCGCGATCGGCAGCAACAGGAAGAACCAGAACCACTCGGTCACAAACGCCATGGATCACGCTCCATCGATGGATCGGCCGCGAACGCGCGACCCGGGCCGGCGATGGACATCACGGCGCGATACGCGCCCCGCCGACGGTGCGTCGACGATCCTACCCGCTTGCCGATCCTGCACGCCAACCGTGCGGCGATCCGCAGGTGCGTGGAAAAGAAAATGGAACCGCCGTGTGGCGGTCAGTCTTCGGCCGGCATCGGCTGTACGTCGCTGACGCGATCGCGCAGTTCCTTGCCCGGCTTGAAATGCGGCACATGCTTGCCCGGAAGCGCGACGGCATCGCCGGTCTTCGGGTTGCGTCCGGTGCGCGGCGGACGGAAGTGCAGCGAGAAGCTGCCGAAACCACGGACCTCGATCCGATCGCCGGCCGCCAGTGCGCCGCCCATCATCTCGAGCATGGCCTTCACCGCAAGGTCGACGTCCTCGCCCTTGAGATGCGCCTGACGCTGGGTCAGCAGTTCGATGAGTTCCGACTTCGTCATGTCTCGTTCTAGCAGATGCGACAGCGCCGACCCGGGGGAGCCCCGGGCCGGCGCCGGATGGGCTTACTCGCCCTTGTTGCCCAGCTGCTCGCGCAGCAGCGCGCCCAGCTTGGTGGTGCCGCTCGACGCTTCCGAAGCCTGCTTGTTGTACTCGGCCAGGGTCTCGGCGGTTTCTGCCTCGTCCTTCGCCTTGATCGACAGCTGCAGGACGCGGGTCTTGCGATCCACGCCGAAGTACTTGGCTTCGATTTCCTGACCGACCTTCAGGTGCTGGCTGGCATCGTCGATGCGCTGGTCGCTGATGTCACGCGCCTGCACATAGCCTTCCACGCCTTCACCCAAGTCCACGACGGCGCCCTTGGCATCGACTTCCTTGACGGTGCCGGTGACCTTCGAACCGCGCGGCGTGGTCGCCATGAACTGACCCATCGGGTCCTGCTCGAGCTGCTTGACGCCCAGCGAGATGCGCTCGCGCTCCGGATCGACCGCCAGCACGACGGCTTCGACGGTGTCGCCCTTCTTGAACGCGCGTGCCACGTCTTCGCCGGTGGAGTTCCACGCGATGTCCGACAGGTGGATCAGGCCGTCGATACCGCCGTCCAGGCCGATGAAGATGCCGAAGTCGGTGATCGACTTGATCTGGCCGTCGACCTTGTCGCCCTTCTTGTGGATGGCCGCGAAGGTCTCCCACGGGTTCGAGGTGACCTGCTTGATGCCCAGCGAGATGCGGCGACGCTCTTCGTCGACGTCGAGCACCATGACCTCGAGCTCGTCACCGACCTGCACCACCTTGGACGGGTTGACGTTCTTGTTGGTCCAGTCCATCTCGGACACGTGCACCAGACCTTCGACGCCCGGCTCGATCTCGACGAACGCGCCGTAATCGGTGACGTTGGAGACCTTGCCGAACACGCGGGTGTTGGACGGGTAACGGCGGGCGATGTTGTCCCACGGATCCTCGCCCAGCTGCTTCAGGCCGAGGCTGACGCGGTTGCGCTCACGGTCGTACTTCAGCACGCGAACGTCGAGCTCTGCGCCCACTTCCACGACTTCGGACGGATGGCGCACGCGCTTCCAGGCCATGTCGGTGATGTGCAGCAGGCCGTCGATGCCGCCGAGGTCCACGAACGCGCCGTAGTCGGTCAGGTTCTTGACGACGCCCTTGAGCACCGCGCCCTCGACCAGCTTCTCCATCAGCTGCTCGCGCTCTTCCGAGTGCTCGCTCTCGACGACTGCGCGACGCGAGACGACGACGTTGTTGCGCTTGCGGTCCAGCTTGATCAGCTTGAACTCGAGTTCCTTGCCCTCGAGGTACACCGGGTCACGGACCGGACGCACGTCGACCAGCGAACCCGGCAGGAATGCGCGGACGTCCTTGATGTCGACGGTGAAACCGCCCTTGACCTTGCCGCTGATGCGGCCGGTGATGGTTTCGTTCTTCTCGAGCGCTTCTTCCAGCTCGTCCCACACCATGGCGCGCTTGGCCTTCTCGCGCGACAGCACGGTCTCGCCGAAGCCGTTCTCGAGCGAGTCCAGCGCCACCTTGACGGTGTCGCCTTCCGCGACGTCGATCTCGCCGGCGTCGTTACGGAACTGTTCGATCGGCACGATGCCTTCCGACTTCAGGCCGGCGTTGATCACGACGACGTCGGTGCGGACCTGCACGACGACACCGGTGACGATGGAGCCCGGCTTGAGCTTGGCCAGATTGGTCTGACTGGCTTCGAACAGTTCTGCGAATGATTCGGTCATTGGTAGATACCTGGTTGACTCAGACTGCGTGGCGGCGCTTGTCAGCGCGGAATGCCGGCAGTCCACCCGTTGGTCGGCCGTCGCGGGATTGCAGGGCCGTGAGTGTTGAGGTGAATGGACCGGCGACCGGAACGATTCCGGACACCGACATGGGTGCAGCGATACAGCGGTGGCACATCACAACTTTCAACAACGCCGAAGCGGCCCCGAATGGACCACCGCGGCCTGCAGCAGACGTCCGACCTTGCAGCCGGTCAGACGTTGCGTGCGGGGAGCAACGCGAGCACCCGTTCGACGACGGCCTCGATGCCCTGACCGGTGGTGTCGATCCGGACGGCGTCTTCGGCCGGCCGCAACGGCGCCACCGCACGGTTGGCATCGCGGGCGTCGCGGGCGAGGATCTCGCGCAGCAGACCGTCCATTGTCACCGAAACCCCCTTGTTCTTCAACTGCTTATAGCGCCGGTCCGCCCGCTCCTCGGCGCTCGCGGTCAGGAACACCTTCCAGCCCGCATCCGGGAAGATCACCGTACCCATGTCGCGGCCATCGGCGACGAGGCCGGGCGCCACCCTGAATGCACGTTGCCGGTCCTTGAGCGCGGCGCGAACTTCCGGAATCGCGGCGATCGCGGAGGCGGCAGCGCCCGCGGTTTCGGTCCGCAGCTCGTCGGTGGCGTCGTGGCCGTTGACCAGCACCCGCAACTCGTCGCCGCTCTCGTCGAAGGCGATGGTCGTATCGAAGGTGCAGCGCACCAGGGCGCCGCCGTCGTCGAGATCCAGATCGGCCCAGCCCGCCGCCACGCCGACCGCGCGATACAGCGCGCCCGAATCGAGATAATGCCAACCCAGCTGCTGCGCGACCGCGCGGCTGATGGTGCCCTTGCCGGAACCCGAAGGCCCGTCGATCGTCAAAACCGGCACCGTCGCCGTCATCTGCATCTCCTGCGCCGGGGCGATGTCCGCGGGCGAACACCCAAGCGCTTGAATCGTGGGGGAAAGAGCCGCTAGAATAGCCGGCTTGCTGTTCGTATCCCATCCCAGAGGTTCACCATGAAGGTCCTGTCGTCCCTGAAGTCGGCGAAGACCCGCCACCGCGATTGCAAGGTAGTGCGTCGCCGCGGCAAGGTCTTCGTGATCTGCAAGTCCAACCCGCGTTTCAAGGCGCGTCAGCGCTAAGACGCGTTGCTGCCGCGCGAGCGGTGTGCACGCGAGAAAGGCCGCAGCGATGCGGCCTTTCTTCGTTTGGGATGCCCGTCGTTCCGTCTCGGCATCACCATCGCGCGAATTCTGCTACACAGGCGCGTGCGCCGTCGCGGCGCCCTCGTCATCCATCGCTGTCCTGCCCAGGAGTCACTGCCATGTCGCGTTCCTTCGCTTCGATCCTTGCAGGCGCCGCGCTGAGCTGCGCGCTGCTCGCCAGCTTGCCCGCCTCCGCAGACACGCTGCTCGTCGACCGCACCAAGCAGGCCACCACCGGCGTGCCGACGCGCGGCATGTCGATGGCTGATGTCGAAGCCCGCTTCGGCGTGCCGACCGAGCGCATGGATCCGCGTGGCGGCCAGAAGCGCCAGTGGCCGACGATCAACCGCTGGGTGTATCCCACCTTCACCGTCTATTTCGAGCGGAACCGGGTCATCGACACCGTCGCCAACCGCGCCACGGCGTCGGAGATCGGCCCCAAGCCCGCCATCCGTTGAGTCCATGACCGAACACGCATTGCGCTTCCCCGCGGAGTGGGAACCCCAGTCCGCGATCCTGATCGCCTGGCCGAACGAAGACACCGACTGGGCCGCGCGCCTGGGCGAGGTCGAAGACACCTACATCGCGCTGGTCGCGGCGATCACCCGCTTCCAGCCGGTCGTGATCTGCGTGCCCGACGAGGACATCCAGAGCTACGCCTACGTGCGTCTGGCATCGAACCGCATCGACATGACGCGCGTGCGCTTCGTCGAAGCGGCCTACGACGACACCTGGCTGCGCGATTCCGGCCCGATCTCGCTGCGCCGTGGCGATGACGCTTTCGTGCTCAACGATTTCCGCTTCACCGGCTGGGGCGGCAAGTTCGATGCGAGCCAGGACGATCTGCTGGTCGGCCATCTGCACGGTGTCGGCGTGTTCGCCGCCGAGGCGCAGCGACGCGAGATCGACTTCGCACTCGAGGGCGGCGCGATCGAAACCGATGGCGCCGGTACGCTGCTGACCACCTGGCGCTGCCTGCACGAACGCCATCCCGATGCTTCGCGCGACGCACTCACCGCGAAGCTGTCGGACTGGCTCGCGCAGGACCGCGTGCTGTGGCTCGACCACGGCTATCTGGAAGGCGACGATACCGACGCGCACATCGACACCCTCGCCCGCTTCGCACCGGACGACGCGATCGTGTTCCAGGCCTGCGACGACGTCGCCGATCCACACCATGCCGAGCTGCAGGCGATGGCCGACGAGATCGCCGCGCTGCGCACGCGCGAGGGCGCGCCGTATCGCCTGTTCCCGCTGCCATGGGCGCAGCCGGTGCTCGACGACGGGCGTCGTCTCGCTGCGAGCTATGCGAATTACCTGATCCTCAACGGCGCGGTGCTGATGCCGGCCTATGGCGATCCGGCTGACGACGCCGCAGCGGCCGTGCTCGCGCAGGCGCATCCCGGTCGCGAGATCGTGCAGGTGCCATGTCGCCCGTTGATCTGGCAGAACGGCAGCCTGCACTGCATCACCATGCAGTTGCCCGCCGGCCTGCTGGCCGACGATCGCCCCGGCTGATGCGGGACACACGCCCGAAGTCCGCACTGCGGATTTCGGGTGGCGCGCCGCAGCCTGGAACCGGATGCGCACGCCCGGGCGCGCATCACCTCTGAGCGATGCGGAGGTCGCACGCAGTCCAGCGTACATGCGACCCGCGGGCGTCGCGGCGTTTATCTGCCCGCACATCGCATCGCGTTAGCATTGTCGTCATCCCCCGAGGATTCGAATCCATGTCCCGCAAGACCACATTGCCTGTCGCGCTGATCCAGGAGCGCGCCGTCATCGACCAGGGCGCCGGCAATGCCGACGCCAACCTGTCGATCATCGAAGCGCGCGTCGCCGACGCGGCGAAACAGGGTGCGAAGCTCGTGTTGCTGCAGGAGCTGCACAACGGCGCGTATTTCTGCCAGCACGAGTCGATCGACGAATTCGATCTCGCGGAGCCGATTCCCGGTCCGAGCACAGAGCGCCTGGGCGCGCTGGCCAAGCAACACAAGGTCGTCTTGGTCAGCTCGCTGTTCGAGCGCCGTGCAGCCGGGCTGTACCACAACACCGGCGTGGTCTTCGACGCGGACGGCAGCACCGCGGGCAAGTACCGCAAGATGCACATCCCCGACGATCCGGGCTTCTACGAGAAGTTCTATTTCACGCCGGGCGACATCGGCTTTAAGCCGATCGACACCTCGGTCGGCCGGCTCGGCCTGCTCGTGTGCTGGGACCAGTGGTACCCGGAAGCCGCGCGCCTGATGGCGCTGGCGGGTGCGGATCTGCTGCTGTATCCGACCGCGATCGGTTGGGATCCGACCGACGTCGACGACGAGAAGAAGCGCCAGCGCGATGCCTGGATTCTCAGCCATCGCGGCCATGCGGTCGCCAACGGCCTGCCCGTGCTGTCGTGCAATCGCGTCGGCCACGAGCCGTCGCCGATCGGCGCGTCGGGCATCGACTTCTGGGGCAACAGCCACGTGCTCGGCCCGCAGGGCGAGTTCCTCGCCGAAGCGGGGACCGACCCGACCGTGCTGACCTGCGAAGTGGATCTGGGCCGCAGCGAACACGTGCGCCGTATTTGGCCGTTCCTGCGCGATCGCCGCATCGATGCCTACGGCGACCTGCTCAAGCGCTACATCGACTGATCCCGATGACGCTCGAACTCCGCGACGCCGTCGAAGCCGATTTCGACGCCATCACCGCGCTCTACGGCCGCGAAGTCGCGGACGGTGTGGCGACCTACGAGTACGACGCGCCCGACGTCGACGAGATGCAACGGCGCTGGTCGACGATCACGTCGGCCGGCTATCCCTACATCGTCGCGATCCGCGACGGCGTGTTCGCAGGCTACGCCTACGCCGGCGGATTCCGCACGCGCATCGGCTACCGCTTCACCGTCGAGAGTTCGGTCTACGTCGAACACGCGCAGCATGGACACGGCATCGGCCGCGTGCTGATGGAGCGGCTGATCGAACTCTGCACGCAGCGCGGCTACCGCCAGATGATGGCGGTGATCGGCCCGCCGCTCGACGGACCATCCGTGCAGTTCCACCAGCGCCTCGGCTTCGAGACCGTCGGCGTGCTGCCCGGCTCCGGCCGCAAACACGAGCGTTGGCTCGACACCATCCTCATGCAGCGCGCCCTCGGCGACGGCGCTGCCACTCCTCCTGAAGACGAATGACCCGATGACCGAACCGATGACCGGCGCGCTGACGCCCGTTGGCGCCACGTCCTGGCAGTCGCAGCCGCACGCGATCGTCGAACGCGACGGCGTGCGCTACACCCTGCTCGGCACCGCGCACGTGTCGCGGGTCAGCGTGGAAGCGGTGGAGGACGCGATCGGCAGTGGCGCCTTCGATGCGGTCGCCGTCGAACTCGACGCGCAGCGTCTGCAGGCGATCAGTGATCCCGACGCGCTGGCCAAGCTCAATCTCGTCGACGTGATCCGCAAGGGCCGCGTCGCGCTGTTCGCCGCCAATCTCGCACTCGCCGCATATCAACGCCGCCTCGCCGAACAGCTCGGCATCGAGCCGGGCGCCGAACTCAAGCGCGCGGTCGCGCTGGCCCACGAGCGCGCTCTGCCGGTCGCGCTGATCGATCGCGACGTCGGCCTGACGTTCAAGCGTGCGTCGAAGAAGCTCGGCTTCTTCGGCCGCATGAAACTGGTCGGCAGTCTGCTCGGCGGGCTGATGGCCTCCGACGAACTCGGCGAAGAGGAAATCGAGAAGCTCAAGCAGGGCGACATGCTCGAATCGAGCTTCGGCGAATTCGCCAAGAGCAGCCCGGAACTCTACGAGGCGATCATCGCCGAGCGCGACCGCTACATGGCCGCGAAGCTGCGCGCGCAGGCCGGCACTGCACGCGACGTGCTGGCCGTGGTCGGCGCAGGCCATCTCGCCGGTCTGGCGCGCCATCTCGCCGACGATGCGCAGGCGCCCGCGGCCACGACCGCCGAACTCGAACACGCGCCCAAGGGCACGAGCGTCCGCTGGGTGATGACCGCGATCACGCTGGCGATCCTGGCGATGATCGGCTGGGGCTACTACCAGGGCGGCGCCGAGCTCGGCCGCCAGCTGGTCCAGGAATGGATCGTGATCACGGCCGGCTTCGCAGCGCTCGGCGCACTGGCGGCGCTGTCGCATCCGCTCGGCATCCTCGCCGCCGCGATCGCCGCGCCCCTCAAACCGATCCGCCCGCCGGGCATCTCGCCCGGTCTGTTCAGCGGCTTGATCGAGGCCTACCTGCGCAAACCGGCCTACAACGATTTCATGTCGCTGCGCGACGACGCCGGCACGGTCCGCGGCTGGTACCGCAACCGCGTCTCGCGCACGTTGTTGAGCTTCCTGCTCGCCAATATCGGGTCGAGTATCGGGGTGTGGGTGGCGGGGTTGCGGATTGCCGGCAAGGTGCTCAGCTGACGCGTGTGCTTGGCGCTTGAGTGATGGAAGGTTTCGCTTTCTGTTTCGGCTTGGCCTTTGGGCCCTGCTGCTTTACGGCTCTGCTTTAGTTTTTTGCTTCTCGCTTTGCGCTTTTGGCTCCAGGCTTTGCTGTGGCTGTGGCTCTTGATCTGAATCGAGCCGTAGAGCGAGCCGAGCACCGGAGCCTGGCGTGGCCGAAGAGCAGCCCGTGTCTGAGCGCAGCGAGTTTGGGCTGCGTGCCGCGTCAGGCGAGGAGCGGAGGGCACCGATGCGGCTTCATCGCATCGGCTCGCGTCCGGCGAAGGGACCTTTTGGTTCCTTTTGGGTCCATCCAAAAGGGACTCGCACGCGCAGCGGGCGAAAGCCGTGCACTTGTCTCTCGCTTCTCAGCCTTGGCGTTGAGCCTTTCTGTCGCCAGGCGAATCGCTCGCAGAGCGAAGATCAAGGACAGGGCTTCCGCGCTGTCGCGCGGCTTACTTTTGTCTTGGCAAAAGTAAGCAAAACCGTCTTCGCCGGACGCGATCCGCCGCGATACGGCCGCGGCGGTCCCCTGCGCTTCTCAGGCGACGGGGCACGCAGCCCAAACTCGCTTCGCTCAGACATGGGCTGCTCTTCGACCCCGACGCCCTGCGATGCTCGGCTCGCTTTACGGCTCGATTGAAGTCGAAGGCCGAAAGCCAAAGCCAATGCCAGAATCAAAGCCAAAGCCAAAAAAACATGGCGCCCGATCGGGCGCCGTGTACTTAGAAAGGCTTATCAGCCTACGGCAGCAGCAGGCTCGGCGTGCACACCCCGCGCCCGCCGGATCAACCGCACGCTGCCATGCCGCATGTCGTCGAGAATCGCGTAGATCGTCGGCAGGAACAGCAGGCTGACCACCGTCGAGAACGCCAGACCACCTGCCACCGCGCGGGCCATCGGCGAGTACGCCAGGCCGCCGAGCACGACGGTGTCGCTGAGCGAGATCGGAATCATCGCCAGGATCGCCGTGCCCATTGTCATCAGGATCGGGCGCAGACGTTCGCGGCTGCCTTCGACCAGGGCCTCCAGTCGCGGCATGCCGCGCCGGCGCAGGTTGTTGATGTGCTCGACCATGATGATGCCGTTGTTCACCACGACGCCCATCAACACGAGGATGCCGATGAAGGCCATCACGGTGAACGACGTGCCCGTGAGCCAGAACAGCCAGAACACGCCGAAGACCGAGAACACCACGCAGCTCATGATCGCCGCCGGGAACAGCAGTGATTCGAACACCGCCGCCATCACCACGTAGATCATGATCACCGCGATCAGCAGGTTGAACATCATCTGCCGGCTCGCCGCCGCGTCGTCCTCGAAGCCGCTGCCCGAGAAGCTGTACCCGTAGCCCGCTGGGAACGCGACCGTGTCGAGCACCTGCTCCAACGCCTTGCGGGCGTCCGGCATCGTGGTCTCGCCGGCGAGATTGGCCTGCAGGGTCAGCGAGGTCTGACGATCGTTGCGGCTGATGCGGCTGGCGGACGGCTCGACCCGCATCTCCACCAGACTCGTCAGCGGCACGCTGCGGCCATCGGGCGCGCGGACCATGAAGCTGGCGATGTCGGCCTGGTTGAACTGCTCGGCGCCGGCGAAACGCACCCACACCGGCACTTCGTCCTCGCCGCGTCGGAACTCGCGCAACTGGCTGCCGCGCAGCGCCAGGCCGATGAAGCTGGAGACCTGGTCGGCACTGAATCCGAACGCGGCCGCGCGGTCGCGATCGACGCGGATGGTGAGTTCCTGGTTGAGGTCGCCCGCCTCGACGCGCACGTCGCGCAGCGCGGGGTTAGCAGACAGCATCGGGATCACGCCATCGGCGAGTTCGCGCAGCACCTGGGTCGAGTCACCGACCAGCTGCACCTGCACGCCCTGTCCGCCCTGGCCACCACCACCGCCGCCCCCCTGCCCGCCGCCCACGCCGACCTCGGCACGCGCCGACTTCGGCAAGGCTTGGCTGATCGCTTCGGACAGCGCCTTGGTGTCGCCCACGTCGTCGTTGAAGGTCACGACCGTGCCCGAGTCGTTGCCCTCGCCGAACCAGGAATAGATCTGCTTGATCCGGTAGGTCTCGCGGTTCTCGTCGAGGAAGGTCTCGAAACGCAGGACCTCGTCGGAGCGCTGTTGCAGGTTGTAGCTGCCCTTCCACTGGTAGTAGATCTGGATTTCTTTGCCGCCGCCGCTGTCGCCGAACATGTCGAACTTGGTCTTGGTCATCGGCACCAGACTCACGGCGACCACCAGCAGGATGGAGAGCACGGTGATGCCGCGATGCTCCAGCGACCAGCGCAGGATGCGCGCGTAGCGACGTTGCATGCGCGCGATCAAACCCTTCGGGCTGGCCACGGCAGGCGGCGTCTTCATGCGCGCCGACATCATTGGAATCAGGCTCACCGCGACCAGCCACGAGGCCAGCAGCGACACCGAAATGGTGATCGCCAGCTGGTTCATGAAGATGCTGATGTTGTTGGTCTCGCCCAGCATGTTGGGCACGAACACGATGCAGTGGCACAGCGTGCCGGCCGACAGTGCGATCGCCACATGGCGCGTACCCAGCACCGAGGCCAGCCACGGCTGGTCGGGCATGCGTTCGCGTTCCTGGTAGATGCTCTCCACCACCACCACGGCGTTGTCGACCAGCATGCCGACCGCGAGCAGCAGGCCCATCAGCGACAGCACGTTGAGCGTGACGTCGAAGAAGTGCATGAAGCCGAGCGTGATGATGAAACAGATCGGAATCGCCAACGTGACCATCAACGTCGACGGCCAGTGGCGCAGGAAGAAATACAGCACGATGATCGACAGCACCAGACCGATCGCGCCGGCCTCCACCAGTTCCAGCAGCGAGGACGTCACCTCGTCGCCCATGTTCTGGATGACCTTGACGTCGATGCCTTCGAGCCCGGGTTCACTGCGCGCGGCCTCGACTTCGGCGAGTACGTTCCGCGACACCTCGACCAGGTTCGCGTCGCGCTCCTTGTAGATCTCCAGGCCCACCGCGGCGCGGCCGTCCAGACGGCGGCCGTAGTCCATGCGCTGCGGCTTCATGCGCACGTCGGCGACGTCCGACAGACGCAGGCCCTGCTGGTTGATGACGAGGTCGCGCAACTGCTGCAGATCCTCGATCTCGCCGAGCGGCTGCACGCGCAGGCGCTGCCCGCCATCGAGAATCTGTCCGGCGGAGACCGAGAAGTTCAACGCGCGCAAACGCGTCGCCAGTGCATTGAGCTCGATGTCGTGTGCGGTCAGACGGTCGGGCTGGACCGCGATCTCGACCTCGTTCGGCGCCGCGCCGTTGATCTCCACGCGTGCCACGCCGGGCACGCGCTCGAGCCTGCGCTTGAGCTGGCGGTCGATGAGCTCGTAGCTGCCGGACAGATCGACGTTCGCCGCCAGGCGCATGCGCAGCACCGGCTGATCGCTGGTGGAGAATTTCTGCACCATGTAACGGCGGAAATCGTCGGGCAGATCGCTGCGGATCGCATCGATGCGCTCGCGGGCTTCCGATGCGCTGATCGCGATGTTGCGGTCCCAGTCGCTGAACTCGAGAAACACGAACGCGCCGTCTGAAGTCGCCTGCCCGCGCATACGCTTGATGCCGCTCATCGTGGCCAGCGTTTCCTCCGCCGGGCGCAGCAGGTTCTGCTCCGCCTCGGACGGCGTCGAGCCGGTATACGGCAGCTGCACCACCAGGAACGGCGCCGAGATGTCCGGCAGCGCTTCCAGCGGCAGGCGCACCGACGCGATCAGTCCGATCACCACCATCGAGATGAAACACATGATGGTGGTGATCGGGCGCCGCAGGCTCAGCTCGGCGATGCTCATGTCGCGCTGGCCTCCGCGTCGGGACGATCGGCCGCTGCCCCAAGACGCGTACGTCGGCCGCGTTCGGCGTAGTAGGCATCGGACTTGCGATCCAGCAGGTCGTAGACCACCGGAATCACCAGCAGGGTGAGCACGGTCGACACCGCCAGACCGCCCATCACCACGATCGCCATCGGCGAGCGCACTTCGGCGCCGTCACCGAAGGCCAGTGCCAGTGGCAGGAAGCCGAACAGCGTCGACAGCGTGGTCATGATGATCGGCCGCAGACGCGAGCGTGCACCGTCTACCAGCGCCTCGCGCTTGGGCACGCCGGCCTCGCGCAACTGGTTGACCTTGTCGATCAGGATGATCGCGTTCTTCACCACCAGGCCCACCATCAGGATCAACCCGATGAAGGCGACCACCGAAATGGTGTTGCCCGTCAGCAGCAGGCCGCCGATCGCACCGACCATCGCCAGCGGGATGGTGAACAGGATGACGAAGGGATGCAGCAGCGATTCGAACTGCGAGGCCATCACCAGATAGACCAGGAAGATCGCCAGCGCGAACGCCATCAGCAGCGAGCGCATCGATTCGGCGAGCTCTTCGCCCTGACCGCCGATGTGCATGCCGACTTCGGGACCGAGCGGATTCTCGGCCACCATCTGCCGCACTTCGCTCACCGCCGCGCCCAGATCGATGCCGCGCAGGTTCGCCGAGATCACCGCCACGCGGACCTGGTCGGCGCGGTGGATTTCGCTCGGTCCGACCGTCGCGACCACGTCGGCCACCGAATCGAGCCGCACCGGCGATGCGCTGCCCGGATTGACGATCAGATTGCGGATGCGGTCGACCGAATCGCGTTCGTTCTCCTGCGCACGCACCAGCACGTCGATCTTGCGATCGCGGAAGTTGTAGCGCG
Organism: Lysobacteraceae bacterium PS02340; assembly: GCA_029959605.1. Lineage (GTDB taxonomy): Bacteria > Pseudomonadota > Gammaproteobacteria > Xanthomonadales > Xanthomonadaceae > Luteimonas > Luteimonas flava. Next base: position 159,336 of record JASCOC010000001.1, read on the forward strand.
TGGCCACTTCGCCGCGCACCGCGCGCACCACCGCATCGGCGATCTGACGCGTGGTCAGGCCGAAGGCGCCGGCGCGTTCCTGATCGAACACGATCTGGATCTCCGGGAAGCCCTGCTCCACCGTGCTCTTGACGTCGGCGTAGTGCGGATTGGCGCGCAGCAGTTCGGACATGCGCTGGCCGGCCTTGGCCAGACCCTCGAGATCCTGCCCGCGCAGTTCGATCTCCAGCGGCGTGGAGAAGCTGAAGATCTGCGGGCGGGCGAAATCGACCGCGACACCCGGATACTTCTGCATCGTCTCGCGCAGGCGCTCGGTCTGCTGCGCTTCGAACTCGCGACTGCCGCCACCGCTCATCACGATGCTCAGCTTGCCGATGTTCTCGCCGCTCTCGGTCGGATTGGCATCCAGGCGCGTGCCGCTGCCGCTGACGCCGAACAGCAGCTCGACGCCGTCGTCGCCGGTGTGCGCCTGCTGCACCTCGCGCATGATGCGGTCGGTCTCGCGCAACGGCGTGCCGGGCGGCAGCTTGGCGGTCATCTCGAACCGGTCCTGCGCCAGCTGCGGAATCAGGTCGGTGCCCAGCAGCGGCACCGCCAGCAGGCTGACCACGAACACCGCGGTCGCGGTGCCCAGCACCAGCCAGGGACGCGCGAGCGCAGCGGGCAGCATCTTCAGGTAGCTGCGCTCGGCGCGGTTGTAGGGCGTCATCGCCAGATCGCTGGCGCGGCCCATGACCCGGCCGCTGCCGCCCGAGATGAAGCGCCAGACGCGCACGACCACCCACGCGATGCCGAACAGCACGCCGCGGAACCCGGCGCCGATGCCGCGTCCGGTCGCCGCCAGCGGCTTCTGCCAGCGGCTGTCCGGATGCCACTGCGGATGCGGCGCCTCTTCCGGAAACGCCATCGGCGGGCGGCCCTTGAGCGAGGCCATCATCGGAATCAGCGTCAACGCGACGAACATCGACACGCCGACCGCGATCGCGATCGTCAGCGCCTGGTCGCGGAACAGCTGGCCGGCGATGCCTTCGACGAACACCAGCGGCAGGAACACCGCGATGATCGTCAGCGTCGAGGCGACGACCGCCATGCCGACCTCACGGGTACCGGTGATCGCGGCCTCCAGAACACCCAGCCCGCGCTCGCGCGCCTTGGCGATGCTTTCGAGCACGACGATCGAGTCGTCGATCACCAGTCCCGTCGCCAGCGCCAGACCGCCGAGTGACATGACGTTGAGGCTCAGGCCCAGCTGGTCCATGAAGAAGAACGTGGTGATGATCGAGATCGGCAGCGACAGGCTCACCACCAGCGTGCTCCAGCCGCTGCGCAGGAACAGGAAGATGATCAGCACGGCCAGGGTGCCGCCGATCACCGCGTCGGTCCGCACGTCGTGGATCGCGGCGCGCACGAACTTCGACTGGTCGTCGACGACGGTCAGCGTCATGTCCGGCGGCAGCTCCTTGCGGATGACGTCCAGACGCGCCTGCACCGCGTCGGCGGTCGACACCGTGTTCGCGTCGCCTTCCTTGTAGATCGCCAGTTCCACCGCCTCGGCGCCGCCGAGCCGGATGATGCTCTCGCGTTCCTTGAAGCCCTGACGCACGGTGGCGATGTCGCGCAGACGGATCGCGCGGCCGCCGGCGATCGTCGTGCTGCCCGCGCCAGAGGCGCTCTGCACGGATGCCGCGGCCGCGAGCACCGCCTGCGAACCGCTGGCCGCGGCGATCGCCGCCATCTGCTGCGCGGCGTTCGCGGCGCTGTTGTCGCCGCCCGATTGCGTGGCGACGAGCATCTCGCCGATCTGCTCGACGCTCGAGAACTGGTTGACCGTGCGCACGAGGTAGCGCTGCGTGCCCTGGTCGAGCCGGCCGCCGGACAGGTTGATGTTCTCCTGTTGCAGGCGCTGGATGACGTTCTCGATCGGCAGACCGATGCGCGCCATCTGCTGCAGATCGAGCTCGACCTGCACTTCGTCTTCTAAACCACCACCCACCTTGACCGCGGCCACGCCGATGACGGGCTCGATCTTCTTCTTCAGGTCATCGTCGGCGTAGCGACGCATGCGCGTGAGTTCGTCGACGGCATCGCCCTTCTCGCCAGCGGTCAGCGCGAGCCGCAGGATCGGCTCGGTCGAGGGATTGAAGCGCAGCAGCACCGGCGGCGTGACTTCAAGCGGCAACTGCAGCGTTTCGAGCTTGTCGCGCACCTCCAGACTCGCCTGGTCCATGTCGGTGCCCCAGGCGAACTCCAGCACCACGTCGCTCTGGCCGGTGCGCGAGATCGAGCGCAGCTTGCGCACGCCCTTGACCACGCCGACGGCCTCCTCGACCGGTTCGCTGACCAGCGTTTCGATTTCCGACGGCGCAGCGCCGGTGTACTCGGTGCGCACGGTCAGCGTGGGATAACTGAGGTCGGGCAGCAGATTGACCTTGAGGTTGGTCAGCGCGATCAGGCCGAACAGCATCATGCTGATCGCGACCATCCATACCGTCACCCGGCGGCGAGTGGAGAACTCGACGAGATCGAAACGTCCCGTCGGAGCGGCGTGCGGATCCGCGGCCGGGCCGTCGCCGGCGGGGCCGTCGTGCGGCGCGCCGGCCATTACTTCGCGTCGCTCTTGGCGTCGGCGGCGGCAGGTGCAGCAGCGACCGGTGCTTCACCGATCACCTGCACCGTGCTGCCCTCGCGCAGCGCGACCTTGCCGGCCGTGACGACCGGGTCGCCGTCTTCGAGACCGCTGCGGACTTCGATCAGGTTGCCGTCGATGTAACCCAGCTCCACAGGCACGCGTACCGCCTTGCCGTCGCGCACGGTGTAGACCGCGGTTTCGTCGCCTTCGTCGAGCAGCGCGCTGCGCGGAATCACCAGCGCATCTGCGCGCTGGTCGTAGTCGATGTGGATGCGGCCGAACATGCCGGCGCGCAGCATCTCGTTGCCGGCGAACGCGGTGACCACGCGGAACGTGCCGCTACGCGATTCGACGATCGGCGCGACGCGCTCGACCACGCCTTCGAAGCTTTCGCCCGGCAGCGCATCGACCTGCAGGCGCACCGGCTGGCCGCGCTTGAGCACGCGCAGTTCGCGCTCGGGCACGTTGAGCGTGGCTTCGATGCGCGCGTTGTCGACGATGCTGAAGATCGGCGTGTTGATCTGCACGAAGTTGCCGGTGCGGATCATGCGCTGCGAGATCACACCCGAGATCGGCGCGGTTACCGCGGTGTAGGACAGTTCCAGCTGCGCCATCTCGTGCTGCGCGCGCGCGGTGTCGAGGTCGAACTTGATCTGGTCGAGATCATTGGCGCTGATCATCTGCTGGCCCACGAGCTGCTGCGCGCGGCGGTAGCTGTTCTCCAGCTTGCCCATCGTGGCGCGGCTCTGCAGCACGGCCAGACGCGCGCGGTCGGGATCGAGCCGCACCAGCGGCTGGCCGGCGCGCACCGTGTCGCCCTCTTCCACCAGCACCTCGAGCGCGATGCCCGAGGTCTTGGCGACCACGTCGGCGCCGCGCGGCACTTCCAGCGAGGCCGTGCCCACGTAGCTGGCGGCCACGCTGCGGCGCGCGACCACTTCCGTTTCCACCGGCACCGGCGCCGCGGCCGCATCGGCAGGCTTGGCCTGGGCATCGCCACCCCCCTTGCACGCGGACAGACCAAGGGCGACGGCCAGAAGAATGGCGCCAGTCAGGACGCGTCCCGTGGACGCGAAGGCATGCGGTGTGGACATGTGGATTCGATGTGACCCCTACGGTGTTGTAGCAAGGTATATCACCAGTGCATGACACCGAATGCGCCATAGGTCATGGTGACCTCCGGTCGGCGTCCGGCGCCGATGTTGCAGCGCATTGGGTTTGCGACGCGGCCGTGGCTATACTGGCCCGGTTGTGCACCGGTTCATGCAGAAGACGCCCGCCGGTCGCAATCGCATCGCTTCCCAGACAGCACTTTCAGCCATTCAGGATTGCGGATAACCCGATGACGCGACTGCTGATGCTCGCCGCCTGCTTCGTTCTTGCTTCGCCCGTCCTGCGCGCATCCGCGCAGGAGGCCGCTGCACCCGCCGCCCCGACCGCACCCGCGGCCGCAGCGCCGGCGGCCAATGTGCCGCTGGTCGGCAATGCCGAGACCGGTCGCCAGCTGACCTATACCTGCCAGGGCTGCCACGGCGTCGACGGCTACCGCAACGTCTATCCGCACTACCACGTGCCGAAGATCGGCGGCCAGTCGCCCGAGTACCTGGTCAACGCCCTGCACGAATACAAGCGCGGCACGCGTCGTCACCCGACCATGCAGGCGCAGGCGCAGAGCTTCACCGACCAGGACATCGCCGACATCGCCGCCTTCCTTTCGGAGCTGACCAAGTGAGCGGCGCCATGATCCGTCCGGCCCGCGCCCTGCCCGTCCTCGTGCTCGCCGGCCTGCTGGCCGCCTGCGGCGGCCAGTCCCACGATCCCGAAGCGCAGCCCGCGCGCAGCTCGTCCGCCGGCCTGCCGTCGGGCACCGCCGAAGCGGGCGAACAGGCTGCCAACGTCAAGAGCGCGGCCACCGGCCAGACTTGCATCGACTGCCACGGCGCCGGCGGCAACGTCCCGATCGATCCGACCTACCCCAAGATCGGCGGCCAGTTCCGCGACTACCTCGCCCACTCGCTGCAGGCCTACCGCGACGGCGACCGCGAACACGCACTGATGTCGCAGCAGGCCGCCGGCCTGAGCGACCAGCAGATCGCCGATCTCGCCGCGTACTTCGCCGCGCAGCCGAGTCAACTGCGCGATCTGCGCGGGGCGCACGACCGCTGAGGTCGTTTCGGCGGCGTTGTTCTCGCGCAGCTTGATGTCGCGTGTCCGTTGTGTGGGCATGCGCCAGCCACTCCCCGACCGGGCGTTCCTTGATTCGATCTGACCAGGTTTCGGCCTGGTCCCGAGGCGTGCCTGTGTCTTCGCGCTCTGGCTTTGGCTTCGGCTTCGGCTTCGGCTTTCAGCGTTTGACTTGAATCGAGCCGTAGAGCGAGCCGAGCACCGGAGTCTGGCGTGGCCGGAGAGCAGCCCATGTCTGAGCGCAGCGAGTTTGGGCTGCGTGCCGCGTCAGGCGAGGAGCACAGGGAACCGATGCGGCTTCATCGCATCGGCGCGCGTCCGGCGAAGACGGTTTTGCTTACTTTTGCCAAGACAAAAGTAAGCCGCGCGACAGCGCGGAAGCTCTGTCTTTGATCTTCGCTCCTGCGTTTGATTCTTTGCTTCGAACATCAAGATCGCAATGCGACGAACGAAAAAGCCCAGCAAGTGCAGGGCTTTCGCCCGCTGCGCGTGCGAGTCCCTTTTGGATGGACCCAAAAGGAACCAAAAGGTCCCTTCGCCGGACGCGATCCGCCGCGAAACACCCGCGGCGCTCCCCTGTGCTTCTCGGGCGACGGGGCACGCAGCCCAAACTCGCTGCGCTCAGACATGGGCTGCTCTTCGACCCCGCCGCCCTGCGATGCTCGGCTCGCTTTACGGCTCGATTGACATCAAAAGCTGAAGCAAAGAAGGCCAAAGCCGCAGCTAAAGCAGAAGCGAGAGCGAACAACGTCATGGCCTCCCGACTGCGCGGGAGTGACGGCATCAGAACAGCAAGAAGAAGCGATGGCGCACAGGCGCCAAGCGCAAATCAATCAGCCGCCCAGGCTGTCCTGATCTTCCTGCAGCTCCGGTTTCCACGGCACATCCGGCGGCGGGCGACCGTCGGTCTCCACGTCTTGCATGTTCGGATCGGTGATGCCGCAGGCGCCGCCGAACATCAGCAGCGCTACGTTGCACTGCACGGTCTTGCTGGTGCCGGGAATCGGGATCAGCACGGTCTTGACGCTGCGGCGCACCCATTCCTGCAGCAGGGTTTCGCTGGGCGTCCAGAAACGGTCGAAGCTCGTGGGTTCGTAGTCGGTCGGCGGGCGCTTGAGCCAGGTGCCTTCGCGATCGATCCGGGCGAAATCCTCGGTGACGGTGCCCGGCGGCAGGCCACCGCCGACGCGTCCGTCACCCGCGAGACGCGGGCGACCGTCGGCGCCGAGCAGGCCGGATGGACTCCCGGGCCGACCGTCCTCGCGCGCGGTGGTGCCGTTGCCCCAGTCGTCGGCAGCGCGGGTCGACGGTGCCGCGCCCGGCGGCATGCCCGCGCGCGTACCGGCGCCCGCCGTCGGATTCGGCGCAGGCGTGCGCGTACCGGGCGGCGCGGGGGTCGGCGGCCGTGGCGACGGCGTCGCCACCACGGGCGCGGCAGGTGCCGGTGCTTCGGGCGCAGGCGCGGGCGCCGGTGCTTCGCGCATCGGCACTGCGCGTTCGCGTGCGACGACGTCCGCGACCTGTCGCGTCGGCACCTCGGGCGCATCGACCACGACCGATGGCGCCTCGCGCGTCGGCAGGCGCAAGGTTTCGGTCGGCTGCGGCACGCTGCGATCGCGGACTTCGACCTCGATCTCGCGCTGTTGCGCGGTGACTTCGGCCAGCGGCGCGGGTGTGCGCAGCGCCGGGATCTCGACGGCCTGCAGCTGCGCTTCGGGCACCTGGCGATCGCGCACGGCGATCTCGGGCGCGGCGCCGGGACGCGGCGGCGGCAGGGTGAACTCGATATCCGGCACCGGGGTCTGCGTGACCTGCAGCACCTGTTCGGTCGGCTCGACGGGCTCGGTTGCGACGACGGCGTCCTGCGCGGTCGATGTGTCCTGCGGCGCGTTCAGCGCAGGTGGCGCGTCCGATGGCGTGGGCGCGGCGGTCGGCGGGGGCGGCACCTGCACGACCGTAACCGGCTCGCCTGCCTCACCGGCGCCCGCATCCTCGGGCGTGCCGTCACCGATGAAGACGGCCTGCACCACGTGTTCTTCGCCCTGCGCGGCCGGCGCCGGCACTGCGAAATGGGCCTGCGTCAGCAGCAGCAGACCGCCGACCCAGAGCAGTTGCGCGAACAGCGCAAGCACCATCGACACGCGCTTGGGACCGCGATGCTCGCGGGGCTCCGGCTCCCAGCGCGGATGCAGCAGGCTGATCCAGGCGGCCAGTGCGTTCTTCGGCACCCGGCCTTTGCGCCGCGGCGGCGCGGGCCGTGCGACGAGCACCGCGACGATCGCTTCGGCGGTCGCGCCGGTCACCGCGCCGGCGCGCGCGCGCATCGTGTCGAACCAGCGGGTCCAGCCGGCGGGAAATCCCTCGGGCGCGTCTTCCGGCCGGATCGAACGGCGCCGGCGGCGGCGCAGCACGTCGATCAGGTCGGCAGCAGTGAACATCCGGTGGCGGCCGCCGGTTGCGGACGAATCAGGCCGCGTCGCGCGGCATGTACGGCGCGTCGCCGGTGTCGTGATCGGTCGCGTCGCGGACCGCGGTCACGCCCGGCGCTTTTTCCATCAGCGTCTTCTCAATGCCCTGCTTCAGCGTGACGTCGACCAGGCCGCAGCCGTGGCAGCCGCCGCCGAAGCGCAGCACGACGACGCCTTCGGCCGTCACTTCCTGCACGCTGACGTGGCCGCGGTGCTGCGCGAGCTGCGGATTGACCTCCTGCTCGACGACCCAGCGCACGCGCTCGACCAGCGAGGCGGCTTCCGGTGGTGCCTCGCCCTTGATCTTCGGCGCACGGATCTGCAACTGACCGCCGGTGGCGCGGCTTTCGTAATCGATCTCGGCGCCATCGAGGTACGGCACGCTCGGCGCGTCGAGCCACAGCGTGAAGCCGTCGCAATCGATCGCCCATTCGTCGCCCTGCAGGTCGTCGCTACCCGCGAACTCCAGGCGCACGTCCGCGCGCGGGGTGCCGGCATGCACGGCCGACAGCCGCACGCCGAGGCCCGGCAGGGTCTCGCGCTCGATCAGCTTGCGGAAATGCGTCTGCGCGGTTTCGGAGATGTTGATCATGCCGCGTATTCTAGCGGCCCCGCGCCCGTGCACACGCCGGTCGCCGTCTGCCGCATGAACGGCTCTCGACAGGAGATTCCACGATGTCCGACCTCATTCCACTCGGCGATGCCCGCTGCGTGCCGCGCCGCGGCGACGCGCACCGTCTGCCCGAAGCGCGCGTGCGCGAACTGCTGCCGCAGGTGGCCGGCTGGACGCTCGCCGAAGACGGCCAGGCGCTGACCCGCACCTTCCGCTTCGACGACTACCACCGCACGATGGCATTCGTGAACGCGCTGGCCTTCATCGCCCACCGCGAAGACCATCATCCCGATCTCGGCGTGCACTACGACCGCGTCGATGTGCGCTTCTCGACCCACGATGTCGGCGGCCTGAGCGAGAACGACTTCATCTGCGCGGCCAAGGCCGACCAGCTGATCGCCTGAGCCGGCACGCGCGCCCGGGAACTGCGGACCGCCCGGCTCAGCGCAAGCGGTCGAGGGCCTCGCGCAGATCGTCGGCGAGCGGGGCGTCAAGGAGGTAGGCCTCGCCGTCGTCGAGGGTGAATTCGAGCGACGCGGCATGCAGGAACAGGCGCTTGAGGCCGATCTGGTCACGCATGCGCTTGTTGACCTCCACATCGCCGTATTTGTCGTCGCCGGCGACCGGGTGGCCGATGTGCTGGGCGTGGACGCGGATCTGGTGGGTGCGGCCGGTCTCGATCCGGACCTCGCAGTACGACTGCCCGCCCCGCCGCTCCAGCACGCCGAAGTGGCTCAGCGATGTCTTGCCGGCCGGGTTCACCTGCACGTGGCGCTCGCCGCCCTGGCGCAGGCCCACGTGCAGCGGCGCATCGACGCTCATCGTGCCGTCGGGCATGCGCCCGGCCAGCAGCGTGAGGTAGCGCTTGCGGATGCCGGCGCCGTGATCCTCGCGCAGCAGCGCCTGCAGCTGGGTCAGGGCCGAGCGCTTCTTGGCCAGCACCATCAGGCCCGAGGTGTCGCGGTCGAGCCGGTGCACCAGCTCGAGCGACTGCGTCGGCCGCAGCGCGCGCAGGGTCTCGATGACGCCGAAGCTGATGCCGCTGCCGCCGTGGCTGGCGATGCCGCTGGGCTTGCTGATCGCCAGCAGCCGGGCGTCCTCGAACACGATGCTGGCGTCCATCGCCGCCAGCAGGCCTTTCGACGGCGTGCCCGCCTCGCCCGGCGTCTCCAGCCGGACCGGCGGAATCCGTACCTCGTCGCCGGCATCGAGCTTGCGCTCGGGCTTGGCGCGGCCCCCGTTCACGCGGACCTGCCCGCTGCGCACGATCTTGTAGATGATCGACCTCGGCGCGCCCTTGAGCTGGCCGAGCAGGAAGTTGTCGAGGCGTTGGCCGTCGCGATCGTCCGGAACCCGGACCAGTCGCACGCCACCGCCGCCGGCGGAGCCGGAACCGTTGTCAGTCATCGTCGCCTGTTTATCTGGTACACTCGGGCCGCGATCTAAGGTGCTGATTTCTTTGAAAGAACACGGGCCAAAAGCCCGCCTCTCAAAGGCTTCCGGACAGTGCGCGGCCACCGCCCCAGGGGCGGCCATGTTAGCGGCTGTACGGCAGTACCGACCATCGCCCGATGCCTGGCATCGGCGCTGAACACGTCCCGCGTGACGCTCGCGACCGCCGAAACACCGGTCGCAAGCGGTCCGCGGCCTGCACTACCCAGACAACACAGAGCGCTCCCGCGGCCCGCCGTGGTGTCGTAGCGCTGGACAATCCGGTTCGTCGCTGCGCGTGCGCGGCGGCTTCAGGCTTCATCCAGGCGAAACGCCCCGGCGTTCCGCGCGTGAGAGCGCGCAAGGAAACGCAACCATGAAGCGCATGCTGATCAACGCGACGCAGGCAGAAGAACTGCGCGTCGCCATCGTTGATGGCCAGTCCCTGTACGACATCGATATCGAACAGCCGTCCAGGGAGCAGAAGAAGTCCAACATCTACAAGGGCCGGATCACCCGCATCGAGCCCTCCCTCGAAGCCGCGTTCGTCGAATACGGTGCCGCCCGCCACGGCTTCCTGCCGCTGAAGGAAGTCTCTCGCGACTACTTCCAGGCCGGCGCGGACCCGAACAAGGGTGCGATCAAGGAACTCCTGCGCGAAGGCCAGGAAGTCGTCGTCCAGGTCGACAAGGAAGAGCGCGGCAATAAGGGCGCCGCCCTGACCACGTTCATCTCGCTGGCCGGCCGGTACATGGTGCTGATGCCCAACTCGCCGACCGCCGGTGGCGTGTCGCGCCGGATCGAGGGTGAGGACCGCGCCGAGCTGAAGAAGGCGATGGACGCCCTCGACATCCCGGACGAGATGGGCGTGATCATCCGCACTGCCGGTGTCGGCCGTGACGCCGAAGAGCTGCAGTGGGACCTCGACTACCTGCTGAGCATCTGGCGCGCGATCGCCGAAGCCGCGCTGAGCAAGCCGTCGCCGTTCCTGATCTACCAGGAATCGCGCCTGATCACCCGCGCGCTGCGTGACTACATGCGCGCCGATATTGCCGAGATCCTCGTCGATACGCCGGAGATGTACGCCGAGGCGAAGGAATTCGTCGAGCAGGTGATGCCGCACAACCTGCGCAAGCTCAAGCACTACACCGACGATGTGCCGCTGTTCAACCGCTACCAGATCGAGTCGCAGATCGAGAGCGCCTACGAGCGCACCGTCCGTCTGCCGTCCGGCGGCGCGCTGGTGATCGACCAGACCGAAGCCCTGACCGCGATCGACGTGAACTCGGCCCGCGCGACCAAGGGCGGCGACATCGAGGAAACCGCGTTCAACACCAACCTGGAAGCGGCCGAGGAAGTGGCCCGCCAGCTGCGCCTGCGCGATCTGGGCGGCCTGGTGGTCATCGACTTCATCGACATGTCGTCGAACAAGCACCAGCGCGACGTCGAGAACAAGCTGCAGAACGCGCTCAAGTACGACCGCGCCCGCGTGCAGCAGAACAAGATCTCGAAGTTCGGCCTGCTCGAAATGAGCCGTCAGCGCCTGCGCGCGTCGCTCGGCGAGTCGAGCCAGATCGTCTGCCCGCGCTGCGAAGGCCACGGCCGCATGCGCAGCATCGAGTCGCTGTCGCTGTCGATCATCCGCGTCGCCGAAGAGCATGCGATGAAGGACAACACCGGACAGGTGCTGGTGCAGGCCCCGGTCGAAATCGCGAACTACCTGCTCAACGAGAAGCGCAGCGCGCTCGAGGAGATCGAGAAGCGCCACGACGCGCCGATCATCATCGTCGCCGACGAGCAGCTGCACACGCCGCACTACGAGGTCTCGCGCATCCGCGAGAACGAGCTCGGCGAGGAAACCGCGCGCCCGAGCTATCAGCGCGGCACGCCGCGTCGCGTCGCGACGATCGCGCTGAGCAAGAACAACCTCAACGTGCCGCCGCCGGCCGTCACCAACGTGCGTCCGACGCAGCCTGCGCCGATCCGCGAGCCGAAGCCGGAAGCCGTTGCGCCCGCACCGGCGCCCGTGCCGCAGCCGGCACCTGCGCCCGCTGCACCGGTCGCCACCGGTGGCGTCATGGGCTGGCTCAGGACGCTGTTCGCACCGCCTGCGCCGGCCAAGCCGGCCGCGCCCGCGCAGACCGAGCGCGCGCCGCGTACCGATGGCGGCCCGCGCGGCGAGAACCGCGGCGATCGCAACGATCGCGGTCGTAATGGCCAGCGCCGCGACCGTCGCGGTGGCCGTCAGGGTCAGGGCGGATCGAACCCGTCGCCGACCACGAACGAGACGAAGCAGGCGGCGCCCGCGCAGCCGCCCCGCGACGACGCGCAGCGTGAAGCGCGTCGTGAGCCGGCGGCCGTCGCCGACGCCGGCGCGCGCAAGGAACGTCAGCAGGAACGTCGCCAGCGCCAGAAGCAGCGTGGCCCGCGCCAGAAGACAGAAGGCGACGTGACCGAGGCCCAGGCGGCGATGGCAGTCGCCGCGCCGGTCGCGGCCGCATCGATCGAAGCGCCCCGCCCCGCCCAGCCCGACATCGAGCAGGCCGCGCCGGCAACGACGACCGACAGCGCGCCCGCTACCGTCGCCACGCACGCGGCACCGCGTTCTGAAACCGCGCCGGTGCAGACCGACACGGATTCGGACGACAGCAACGACAACAGTGCGTCCGATGCCGATGGCAACGTCGAGGCCGGCGACGATGACGGCAGCAACGGCCGTCGCCGTCGCGGTCGTCGTGGTGGCCGTCGCCGTCGTCGCGGCAAGGCCGGTGACGGCTCGGCCGGCGACGAGACCGCACTGGACAGCGATGACGCGGGCGACGACGACACCGCCGTGGCCACCGGTCACGGCCAGCCCGAGTTCGATTTCGACGACCTGCCCGCGCCTGCGGCGCAGCCGGCGCGCGAACCGCGCGCATTCGAGCAGCAGGACGCGCGGCCGGCCGTCGCAGCGGCTGCGGTCGCCGCGGGTGCAGTTGTGCAGGCGAACGAGCCGGCAGCGCCGGTTCTCGACGCGCCTGCGCCCGCGCAGCCGGTCGAGACCTGGACCGCGGCGCCGGCATTGGTCGACGTCGACGTCGCGCAGAGCCCGGTCGAACGCGCTTCGCCCGTCGCCGAGGCCCCCGTTTCGCTGCCGGAAGCCGAATCGCCGGTCGTCGCAGACGTGACGCCGGCGCAGGACATCGCGCCTGCCGAGATCGCCGCGGACGACGTCGCGAATGCGGCCCGCCCGGTGGCGCCGGTCGAAACGACGCGCAGCTTCGATCCTGCGCCGCAGGCCGAGCCGAGCGTCAGCGCCGACGCATCGGCTGCTGTGGCACCGCAGTTCGACGCCACACCGGCGATCGATGAGGCCAGCGCACCGGCACAGGTCGACGAGGCCCCGGCCGCGCCGCGTGCACCGGTGACCCAGGGCCTGTTCGACGCGCCCGCACACGCCGCCGCGCAGCCCGACGAGACGTCGTCCTTCGAGCCCGAGACGACCGGCGTTGCGCCGGGCGACGCGGCGCTGACGGATGACGAGATCGCAACGCCTGCCGAGCCTGCGTTCGCAGACGCAGCGTCGGCGGAGTCAGACGACGCAGACAGCGACGATGAGCCCGAGTCGGACTACCGCACCGATCCACGCCTGCGGTCGCGTCCGAACGACGCCTGAGTCATTCCAACGCGTATGACCACGAAAAACCCCGGCTTCGGCCGGGGTTTTTGCTTGGAGAGCGATGTCCTGGTCGCGGATGCAGACAACGGTGTCGCAAGCGGTCCCGCGTCAGATCGCGAGCTCCACCGGCGCGATGCGGTACTGGCTCGCCAGGCGCGCAAGCGCGATCGAGTCCTGGATCTGCAGCTTCTCGAACAACCGCGACTTGTGTGTGTTGACCGTCTTGGCGCTGAGGCTCAGACGTCGCGCGATGTCTTCCTGGCGCAGCCCCTGCAGCAGCAGCATCGCCACTTCCATCTCGCGCGGCGACAACGCATCGAACGGCGTCTCGTTGCCGCCGATGCCCGACAGCGCCAGATTCTGCGCGATGTTGCTGGCGAGATACCGCCGCCCACGTGCGACGTCACGCACCGCGCGCACGAGCTCCGCGGCATCGCCGCCCTTGCCCACGTACCCGGATGCACCGGCTTCGATCATCCGGCGCGGCATCGGCCCGTCCTCGAGGATCGACACCACGATCACCCGCGTTTCCGGCTGTCCACGCACCACGCGTTCGGTCACTTCGAGCCCGCTGACGCCCGGCAGATGCAGATCACACAGCACGATGTCCGGCTTGAGCCTGCGGATCAACGGCAACGCTTCCTCGCCGCTCTCGGCCTCGCCGACCACTTCGATGTCCGCCTCGCTCGACAGGATCATGCGCAGGCCCGTGCGGACGAGCGCATGGTCGTCGACCATGAACACGCGAATCGTCATCCCTGTCTCTCCATTCCCGTACCACCCCGGCGTCCGAGGCTACGCTGCGCGTGAGATGAATCGCAAGTCGGGAAATGCTGACTGCGTGGTCAGCCCGCCGCCTGCACAGGCGTCATCGCCAGACGGATGTCGTCGACCATCGTGTCGACGGGCTGGTCGTACTGGAATGCGAGGCGCAAACGGCCATCGGGACCTATGAGGTAGTTCACCATCGTGTGATCCATCGCGTACGACGAACTCGTCGGCACTTCGCGATAGGTCACGCGGAACGACTGCGCAGCGAGTCGCGTCTGCATGTCGTCGCCGCGCAGCGCGACGATGTCGCCACCGAATGCGCCGACGTACTGCGCGAGGATTTCGCCGGTGTCGCGCTTCGGGTCGACGGTGACGAACACGATCTGCAACTGCTCGCCGTCCGCACCCAGCGCGCGGCGGATCTGCGAGGCCTTCAGCAGGCTGGTCGGACAGACTTCGGGGCAGTGCGTGTAGCCGAACGACAGCAGCACGTAGCGCCCGCGGAAATCGCCGAGACCGCGCGGCTGGCCCTGCGTGTCCTCGAGATCGAGGCTGCGGCCGTAGGACACGCCCCTCAGATCGGTGCCCGTGTACGGCCCGGCCGGCGGCGCGCTGCAGCTTGCGAGCAGCATCGTGGAGACGGCGATGGCGGCGAGACGAAGAAGCACGGTCGGCAGTCGGTCGATGGCACGGCGCGGAATGCGCAGAACCCAAGTCTAGCGACGCATCGCTGAAGGTCCGCCGCGACCGAACGTCGCAGCGTGCGCTCAGAGCTTTTGCAGGCGCTCGATCGCCGCGTCCAGCGTTGCGTCGTTCTTGGCGAAACACAGCCGCGCGAGGCGCTGACCGGCCGGCGGCGCCGCATAGAACGGCGACAGCGGAATCGCGGCGACGCCCTTCTCGACCGTCAGCCAGCGACAGAATTCGGCGTCGTCGAGATCGCTGACCGCCGAATAGTCGACCAGCTGGAAATAGCCGCCCGGCACCGGCAGGCACTTGAGGCGTGTAGTGGCAAGCTGCGCGGCGAAGGCGTCGCGCTTGGCCTGATAGAACGCGCCGAGCTGCTCGTAGTGTGCCGGTTCCTCGCGCAGCATCTCCGCGAACGCGTGCTGCGCCGGCGCGAAGGTGCAGAACACGTTGTACTGGTGCACCTTGCGGAACTCCGCGCTCAGCGCGGGCGGCGCGATGCAGTAGCCGAGCTTCCAGCCGGTGCAGTGGTAGGTCTTGCCGAAGCTCGACACGACGAAGGCGCGTTCGCGCAGCTCCGGCCAGCGCAGCGCGGATTCGTGGCGCGCGCCGTCGAACACGATGTGCTCGTAGACCTCGTCCGACAGCAGATAGATGCCGGTGCCCTGCAGCAGCTCGGCGATCGCCTGCATGTCGGCCGCGCCGAACATCGCGCCGGACGGGTTGTGCGGGCTGTTGACGATCAGCATCCGCGTTTTCGGTGTGACCGCGTCGCGCACGCGCTGCCAGTCGGGCGCGAACGTCGCCGGATCGAGCGGCACGTGCACCGCCACCGCGCCGGCCAGTTCGATCGCCGGCTCGTAGCTGTCGTAGGCGGGGTCGAGGACGATGACCTCCTCGCCTGCGCGCACGACGGCGTGGATCGCGTTGAAGAGGGCTTCGGTGGCGCCGCTGGTCACGGTGATCTCCGCATCGGCATCGGGCAGATGTCCGTACACGCGTTCGGTCTTCTCCGCGATCGCCTGCCGCAGCGGCGGGATCCCCGTCATCGGCGCATACTGGTTGTGGCCGGCGCGCATGGCCGCGGCGAGCGCATCGACTAGGCGCTGCGGCACGTCGAAATCGGGAAACCCCTGCCCGAGGTTGACCGCGCCGTGTTCGGCCGCAAGCTGGGACATCACGGTGAAGATCGTGGTGCCGACCTTGGGAAGCTTGGTCCGGATCATCGCCTGTATGCCGTTGGGGATCTGAGGGGCCACGAGTGTACGGACGCGGACCACGGGGATAAACCGCCGCCATGAACAACCAGCATCCCATCGACGACACCCGCCTGGTCACGCTGCTGCACGCCTATCTGGATGCCCGTTACCGCTGGCAGCACCGCGACGACTGGCACGACATCGTCATCGGGCTGCCCACGCCGGGCCTGGATCTGCGTTATCCCGATGCGGCCGGCTTCGGTCTCGTGTCGGCATGGAATCCGATGTCGGTCGCACGCCCGCCCGCCGAGAACCGGCGCTCGGACAGGGCGCTCGAAGCGGAACTGACCGCACTCGGCCTGCCGCACATGCCCGCCTTCGCCAGCGCCGCCGACCGCAGCTGGCGCGAGCCGAGCTGGATCGTGCTCGGCATGGAGGTCGGCGCATTCGATGCGCTCGCGCAGCGCTACGACCAGCTGGGCACGTTGTGGTGGTCGCGCGAGACCCCCGTGCGTTTGCGCATGTACGCCGAACGCCCCGCCGGACTCGAAGGCGACCAGCACGTCGACTGGCTGCGCTGACGCAAACCGCATCGCTGCGGATACGATGGCCGCGCGACCGACCCGGTCGCGCCGTGGGCCTATCGCCGCCGCATGTCCGAGTCCGCCTCCGTCCCGCCGCTGCTCGCCGCATGCGGTCTGTGCTTCACGCGCGACGCGCGACCGGTGTTCGGACCGCTGGATTTCGACGTCGCCGCCGGTGAAGCCCTGCTCGTGCAGGGTGGCAACGGTGCGGGCAAGACGACGCTGCTGCGGGTGCTGGCCGGTCTGCTCGAAGCCGATGGCGGCACGGTCGAAGTCGGCGGCGCGCCGGTGGCCCGCGCGATGCGCGCCGGCACGATGGCGTATCTCGGGCATCTGCCCGGCCTGAAGGCCGATCTCGACGCGATCGAGAACCTCGACTTCCTCGCCCGTCTGCAGGGCTGCCGCGCGAGCCAGACCGCCGAGCGCGCGCTCGCCCTGGTCGGACTGGCCGCGCATGCGCATCTGATGGTGCGGCAGATGTCGGCCGGGCAGAAGAAGCGGCTCTCGCTGGCGCGGCTGTGGATGTCGCCGTCGCCGTTGTGGCTGCTCGACGAGCCCTACGCCAACCTCGACCTGCAGGGCATCGAACTGGTCAACCGGATGGTCCGCGCGCAGCTCGAAGACGGCGGCGCAGCGCTGGTGACCACGCACGGCGCCTACGCCGCGCCGCCGGTACGCACCCGCGAACTGCTGCTGGGCGCCACTGCATGAGCGCGACACCCACCCTGCCCGGCAGCGCGGCCGCGCTGATCGCCCGCGACCTGCGCCTGCTGTGGCGGCGGCGCGGCGATGCTCTGCAGCCGGCGCTGTTCGCGTTGCTGGTCGTGGTTCTGTTCGCACTGGCGCTGGGCAACGAACCCGCGACGCTGCGCGCCGTGGCACCCGGCGTGCTGTGGGTCGCGGCGGTGCTCGCAGGCCTGCTCGCGCTCGACACCCTGTTCCGCGGCGATGCCGAGGACGGCTCGCTCGAACAGTGGATGCTCAGCCCCGTGCCGCTGGCCTGGCTGGTGCTGGTACGCACCGCGGTGCACTGGGCGACGACGACGCTGCCGCTGCTGGTCGCAACGCCCTTGCTGGCCGAACTGCTGGGCCTGCCGCGCGCGCAGTTGCCGGTGCTGCTGGCCGGTCTCGCGCTGGGCACGCCGCTGCTGAGCCTGCTGGGCGCGGTGGTCGCCGCGCTGACCATCGGCATGCGCCGTTCCGGTATCCTGCTGGCACTGCTTGCCCTGCCCCTGTACGTTCCGGTGCTGGTGTTCGGTGCCGGCAGCGTCGCGATCGCGGCGCAGGGGCATGATCCATCCGGCGGGCTGTTGCTGCTCGCCGCGGGCCTTGCCGCCGCGCTCGTGCTGGCACCCGTCGCTGCGGCGACCGCCATCCGCATCGCACTCAATTGACCGGCCCCGCGACGGGTCTGGAGGGTCCCGTCGCCGACGTGCAATCCGTCCCGCAACGCCGCGCCACGCCCGCGACCGCATGCCCGCCATGCGCGCTCCGAGACCGCAAGCCAGCGACCCGCACGCCTACATGAATCCTGTCCTGCTCTGGTTCCATCAACTCGGCTCGCCCTCCACCTTCGACCGCTTCGCGCGGCGCTGGGCGCCGTGGGGCTTCGGCCTCGGCTTGGCGACGATGGCGGTCGGTCTGTACGGCGCGCTGTACGTGGTGCCGTCCGATTACCAGCAGGGCGACAGCTTCCGCATCCTCTACATCCACGTACCGAGCGCCTGGATGAGCCTGGCCGTGTTCGCGGCCATGGCGATCTACGCCGCGATCGCACTCGTGTGGCGGATCAAGCTCTGCGAGATCCTCGCGATGGCCTGCGCGCCGATCGGCGCCGCGTTCACCGTGATCACGCTCGCCACCGGTTCGATCTGGGGCCGGCCGATGTGGGGCACCTGGTGGGACTGGGACCCGCGCCTGACCACCGAGCTGATCCTGCTGTTCCTGTATCTGGGCGTGATCGGCCTGTACGGCGCGATCGAGGACAAGCGCACCGCCGCGCGCGCGGCCGGACTGCTGGCGATCGTCGGCGTCGTGCTGCTGCCGGTGATCCGCTATTCGGTGGTGTGGTGGGATTCGCTGCACCAGGGCCAGACGATCCGCGTATTCGGCGAGTCGAGCATCGACGGCAGCATGCTGTGGCCGCTGCTGTGGATGGTGGTCGGCACCAAGTTCTGGTTCGTCGGCTCGCTGCTGGCGCGCGCGCGCGCCGACAACCTGCGCCGCGAAGCCGGCAAGGACTGGGTGCGGGCGCTGGCCGCGCCGACCGGAGATCGCGCATGACCTACATCGAATACGTCGTGGCCGCCTACGCGGTGTTCGCCGCCGTGCTGGCCTGGGATTTCGTCGCGCCACGCATCCGCACCGCGCAGCTGCTGCGCGCGGTGCGCCTGCTGGCATCGCGCCGGGCTGCGGCGACGACGGTCGCCGCGGACGACACCGCCGAGCTGACCCGATGAATCCGGTCCGCCGCCGCCGTCTGCTGTTCGTCGTCGCGATCGTTGCGGCCAGCGCGCTGTCGATGACGCTGATCGCGTTCGCCCTGCAGCGCAACGTCTCCTATCTGTACACGCCGCACGAAGTGCTGGGCGGGATCGCGGGCGCCGCGGTGTCGTCGGGTGAGGCGCGGTTCCGCCTCGGCGGCATGGTCGCCGGCGGTTCGTTCTCGCGCGCGCAAGGCTCCATGGAAGCGCGCTTCCGCGTGACCGACGGCGATGCCGAACTGCCGGTGCGCTACACCGGCCTGTTGCCCGATCTGTTCCGCGAACACCAGGCGGTGATCGCGACCGGGCGCATGGACGGCGACACCTTCGTCGCCGAGCAGGTGCTCGCGCGCCACGACGAGACCTACGTGCCGAAGGAGGTCGCCGACAAGATGGGCCTCGCGCACGACAAGCACGGCATCGTGACGCCGGCCGACGCGGACGCCACGCAGTGATCGAAGGGGTGCGTGTCGCAGATACCGGAGTCGCCGATGCTGCCTGAGCTCGGCCAGATCGCGCTGTTGCTGGCGCTGGTCGCCGCGACCCTGCAGACGGTGCTGCCGCTGCTCGGCGCGCAGCGCGGTCTCGCGCCGTGGATGGCGACCGCGCGTCCCGCGGCCTATGCGCAGTGGGCGCTGACGTTCGTCGCCTGGGCGATCCTGACCACCGCCTTCGTGCAACAGGATTTCTCGGTGCGCTACGTGGCCGAGAACTCGAACTCGCTGCTGCCGATGGTCTACCGCTTCACCGCGGTCTGGGGCGGGCACGAGGGTTCGTTGCTGCTATGGGTGTTCGTGCTCGCGTGCTGGAACGCGGCGGTGGCGTGGTTTTCGCGCTCGTTGCCGGATGTGGTGCTGGCGCGCGTGCTCGCGATCATGGGCGCGGTGTGCCTGGGCTTTCTCGCGTTCCTGATCTTCACCAGCAACCCGTTCGAACGCATCCTGCCGATGCCGCTCGAAGGTCGCGATCTGAATCCGCTACTGCAAGATCCGGGGATGATCGTGCACCCGCCGATGCTCTACATCGGCTACTCGGGTTTCATGGTGCCGTTCGCCTTCGCGATCGCCGCGCTGCTCGACGGCAAGGTCGACGCGCACTGGCTGCGCTGGACGCGGCCGTGGACGAACGTGTCGTGGGCGTTTTTGACGATCGGCATCGCGCTCGGGTCGTGGTGGGCGTATTACGAACTCGGCTGGGGCGGCTGGTGGTTCTGGGATCCGGTCGAGAACGCGAGCTTCATGCCGTGGCTCGCCGGCGCGGCGCTGATCCATTCGCAGGCGGTCACCGAAAAACGCGGCAGTTTCCATGGCTGGACGCTGCTGCTGGCGATCGCGACGTTCTCGCTGTCGCTGCTCGGCGCATTCCTCGTGCGTTCGGGCGTGCTGACCAGCGTGCACAGCTTCGCCGCCGATCCCACGCGCGGTCTCTTCATCCTGGTGTTCCTCGGCCTCGTCGTCGGCGGTTCGCTGCTGCTGTACGCGCTGCGCGCACCCGATGGCCGCGACGGCAAACCGTTCGCGGCGACCTCGCGCGAAACCCTGCTGCTGGCGAACAATCTGCTGCTGGTCGCGGCCTGCGCGATGGTGCTGTTGGGCACGCTGTATCCGCTGCTGGCCGATGCATTGAACCTCGGCAAGATTTCGGTCGGCCCGCCCTACTTCGGGCTGCTGTTCCTGCTGCTGATGGCGCCGCTGGTGCTGCTGTTGCCGTTCGGTCCGCTCACGCGATGGCAGAACGAGGAGATGTCGAAGCCGCTGCGCATGCTGCTGCCGTGGGCGGCCCTCGCGCTGATCGCCGCGACGCTCGCGTTCTTCACCGCGCCGCAGGGGCCGTGGAAGGTGGCGATGGGCGTGGCCGGTGCAGTCTGGGTGGCCGGCGGCACTGCGCGATTCGTATGGACGCGCCTGCGCGCGCCGGGTGGCCGCATAGGCGCGGAGATGACCGGCATGGTGCTCGGGCATCTGGGCATTTCGGTGTTCCTGATCGGCGCGCTGCTGGTCGAAGGCCTCAACGTGCAGCGCGAAGTCGCGCTGCTGCCGGGGCAGTCGCTGGAGATCGGCCGCGATGCCTTCGTGCTCGACAGCGTCGCGCATCACGTCGGCCCGAACTACGAATCCGACCGCGGCACTGTGCGCATGTTGCGAGACGACCGGCTGGTCACCACGCTGCATCCCGAAAAGCGCACCTACGCCAGCGGCGGCCAGGTGATGACCGAAACCGCGATCCGTCCCGGCGTATCGCGGGACGTCTACGTCGCGCTCGGTGAACCACTCGGCGGCGACGCCTGGGCGTTGCGCGTGCACATCAAGCCCTTCGTGCGCTGGGTCTGGGCGGGCGCGTTCCTGATGGCGCTGGGCGGCTTCGTCACCGCGGCCGATCGCCGCTTCCGCCGGCCGCGTCGCGAGAAGACCGCATGAGCGCGCCCCGCGCCTCGCGCGCCCGCTGGCTGCCGTTGGCCGTCTTCGGCGTGATCCTCGCGCTGCTGGCCGCAGGCGTGTGGCTGAGCCGCAGTCCCGATCGAGACGCCCTGCCCTCGCCCCTGATCGGCAAGCCCGCACCGGCGTTCGAGTTGCCGGTCCTCGGCGCGCCCGGGCGCCTGGTCACGCAGGCCGATCTGCGCGGCGCGCCGTATCTGCTCAACGTCTGGGGCAGCTGGTGCCCGGGTTGCCGCGAGGAACATGCGGTAGTCAGCGCCTTTGCCAAGACCGGCCGCGTGCGCGTGATCGGCTTCAACTGGAAGGACGAGCCCGAAGACGCGACGCGCTGGCTCGCGCAGTTCGGCAATCCCTACGCGCTCGTGCTCGCCGACTACGACGGCAAGGCCGCGATCGAATGGGGCATCTACGGCGCGCCGGAAACCTTCCTCGTCGATCGCGACGGCACGATCCTGTGGAAGCACGTCGGCCCGATGACCGATGCGACCATCCGTGAGCAATTGATGCCCGTCGTCGAACGGCTGGTGGCGCCGTGATCCGCGCCGCGCTGCTCGCATTGCTGTTGTGCCTGACGTGGCCGCAAGCCGCACGTGCGCAGGTCGCCGTGGATGCCGCGCCGCTGCGCTTCGAGGACACGGCCGAAGAGCGCCGCTTCCACAGCCTCGTCGCCGAACTGCGCTGCGTGATGTGCCAGAACCAGTCGCTGGCCGATTCCAACGCGCAGATCGCCCACGACCTGCGCCGCGAAGTGCTGACGCTGATGCGCGAAGGACTGGACGATCCGGCGATCAAGGCGCATCTGGTCGCGCGCTATGGTGAGTTCGTGCTGTATCGCCCGCAGGTCGGCCCGTCGACGTGGCTGCTGTGGTTCGGCCCGCTGCTGTTGCTCGGCGCCGGCGGCGTGGTGATCTGGCGCGTCGTCGCCTCTCGCCGACAGGCCGCGCCGCTGCCGCCCGACGACACGGAGACCTGGTGATGCTGCTGTTCGTCGTGCTCGCGATCGTGCTGACGCTGGCGACCGTCGTCGCCCTGACCTGGGGGATGCGCCGTGGCGCGTCGCGGGTCGCGATCGCGGTGATCCTGCTGGTGCCGGTGCTCGTGGCCGGCATGTACATGCTGGTCGGCACGCCGCAGGCGCTCGATCCCGCCGAGCTCGCCGCGCCCGATTCGCTGGACGATGCGATCGCGCGCCTGGAAGCCGATCTGCAGCGCGATCCACGACAACCCGAAGGCTGGCTGCTGCTGGGCCGCGCCTACGCGGGACTGGACCGGCACACCGACGCGCGCGATGCGATCGCACGCGCGGCGAAGCTGCTGCCCGAGGACGACGCGGTGCAGGTCGAAGCCGCGCAGGCCAGCGCGCGCGCAGCGCCCGACCGGCGCTTCGATGCGGCGGCGGTACGGACATTGCGCGATGTGCTCGCGCGCAATCCCGACCATCAGCACGCACGCTGGTATCTGGGCATCGCGCAGCGTCAGGCCGGCGACGATGCCGGCGCAGTCGCGACGTGGACGCCCTTGCTGCCGCTGCTCGATGGTGGCGCTGCCGACGCGCTGCGTACTCAGATCGCCGTCGCGCGGAGCGCCGCCGGCATGCCTGCGGACGACGCATCGGCGACCACCGAAGCCCCTGCGCCCGGCGCACATGCGCTGCGCGTGCACGTCCGACTCGATCCCGCCGGCGCCACGCTACCCGGCGACGCAACGATATTCGTCATCGCACGCCAGCCCGGCGGTCCGCCGATGCCGGTCGCGGTGCAGCGCCATCCAGTCTCGGCGTTGCCGCTGGACATCGTGCTCGGCGACGGCGACAGTCCGATGCCGACCCAGCCGCTGTCGGCGCTCGATTCGGTGGAGCTCGTCGCGCGCATCTCGCGCAGTGGTGACGCATCGCGCAGCGACGGCGACCTCGAATCCGCACCGGTACGGGTGACGTTGCCGGCGCGCGATCCGGTCGAACTCGTCGTACCCGCCGCCGCGACGCCCTGACCGTCGCCGCACACCAAGTCGCTACACTGGCGCGATGACCGAATTCATCCCGCCGGGCAGCCGCTTCATCGATCTGCCCTCGCCGTTCCCGATGAAGCGCGGCGGCGCGCTCCGCGGCGCCCGCATGGCCTACGAGACCTGGGGCACGCTCGACGCCGAATGCGGCAACGCGATCCTGATCGTCACCGGCCTGTCGCCCGACGCGCACGCTGCCAGCCACGCCGACGACACCACGCCCGGCTGGTGGGAGCCGATGCTCGGCCCCGGCAAGCCGATCGATACCGACCGCTGGTTCGTGATCTGCGTGAACTCGCTCGGCAGCTGCAAGGGCTCCACCGGCCCGGCATCGAACAATCCCGACACCGGCGCGCCGTACCGGCTCGCGTTTCCGGAACTGTCGGTCGAAGACGGCGCCGACGCCGCTGCGCACGTCGTCGCCGCGCTCGGCATCGAGCGCCTGGCCTGCGTGATCGGCAATTCGATGGGCGGCATGACCGCGCTCGCATTGCTCGCGCGCTTCCCGGGACTCGCGCGCACGCACATCAACATCTGCGGCGCGGCGCGTGCGTTGCCGTTCTCGATCGCGATCCGCTCGCTGCAGCGCGAGGCGATCCGCCTCGATCCGATGTGGCAGAACGGCGCCTACACCGACAGCGCCTATCCAGAGAGCGGCATGCGCATGGCGCGCAAGCTCGGCGTGATCACCTATCGCTCGGCGCTGGAATGGGACGGCCGCTTCGGCCGCGTGCGGCTGGAATCCGACCGCCGCGACGACGACGAGCCGTTCGGCCTCGAATTCGAAGTCGAGAGCTATCTCGAAGGCCATGCGCGCCGGTTCGTGCGCCGCTTCGATCCCAACTGCTATCTCTACCTCAGCCGCTCGATGGACTGGTTCGACATCGGCGAAAGCTGCGGCGGCAGCACCGACGACGGCCTGGCGACACTGCGTGTCGAACGTGCGCTCGCGATCGGCGTGCACACCGACATCCTGTTCCCGCTGCAGCAGCAACAGCAGATCGCCGACGGCCTGCGCGCCGGCGGTATCGACGCGACCTTCCTGCCGCTCGAATCGCCGCAGGGGCACGACGCGTTTCTCGTCGACATCGCGCGCTTCGGACCGGCGGTCGCGGATTTTCTTGCTGCGCTGCCGCCTGCACGTGCGCAGGTCGCGGGCTAGACTGCAGCGATGCGTTTCGAGTCCACCGCCACCGACATCCCCGACATCGCCTTCCAGGGCCGCGACCGGATGATCGCGGCGATCGATGCGGCCATCGCGGCCGGCGACCACCACGCCGTCACCAGCGCGCTGCGCGGCGCCATGTGCGCGCTGATCCGCGATCCCGCGGTCGAACTGCCGGCCTGCACGCAGTTGCCGGTCGACGGCCACTACGCGCGTCGCGAGCTGTATCGCAGTCCTGCGCACGGCTACAGCATCGTCGCGATGACCTGGGCGCCCGGCCAGGGCACGCCGATTCACGACCACGACGGCCTGTGGTGCGTGGAAGGCATCTGGCGCGGCACGCTGGAAATTGCCCAGTACGAACTGCTCGAATCCGACGGCGAGCGATTCCGTTTCCGCGCGGCCTCGGGCATGCAGGCCGGCGTCGGCAGCGCCGGCAGCCTGATTCCGCCGCACGAGTACCACACGATCCGCAACGCCAGTACCGAAGCCATCGCGGTGTCGTTGCACGTCTACCAGGCGCCGATCGAACACTGCGCGCGATTCCGTCCCGAAGCCGACGACTGGTATCTGCGCTACGACGCCTCGCTGGCCGTCGACACCGTCGACTGATCGACGGCTGCAACGTCGCCCTTCGAAGGTGAACAGGGGGGCGCATCCCGCGACCCCAGCCGCTACAGTGGACCGGCTCCCCCGCCGCTCTCCGTCGAGGCCGATGACCCGATCGCTGCTGACCGCCTCCTTGGCGATGTTGCTTGCCGCCTGCGGCCAGTCCCCCACCGTGCCCGATGCCGATGGCCGCGCTGTCGATGCGCTGGTCGACGCGCAGTTCGATGCGTTCCTCGCCAACGATCCCGAAGCGATGACCGTGCTCGGCATCGACAGTCCGGATTCGCGCATTGCCGCCGGCCGTCTGACCGACGCGTCGCTGGTACATCGCGCCGAGCTGCGCGACACGCTGGCTGCCAATCTCGCCGCGCTCGACGACATCGACGACGACGCGTTCGCGCCGCAGCAGCAGCGCACGCTGGAAATGGCGCGCTGGTTCTATCGCAGCCAGGCCGATCTGCTCGGCTTCGACTGGTCGCCCGCGTGGTTGCCGCTGGGCACGAATCTCTACGCCGTCGACCAGCTGTCGAGCATTCCGATGTCGCTGCCGGGCTTCTTCGAGAGCGCGCAGCCGGTGACCGGCGCGGCCGAGGCGCGCAACTACGTCGCGCGACTGCATGCGGTGGCGACCAAGCTCGACCAGGTACGCGACAATCTCGACCTGCAGGCAAGCCACGGCGTGGTGCCGCCGCGTATCGCGCTCGAAGGCGCGGCCCTGCAGATTCGCGATCTGGTGCGCGTCGGCGTCGACAGCAGCCCCTTCGTGCAGGCCTTCGCCCGCAAGCTCGACGGCGCACAGGGCATCGACGCCGCACTGCGCGAGGAGCTGTTGCGCGATGCGCGCACGGCGATCGAGGAGGCGACGCTGCCGGCCTACGCGCGCCTGCTCGCGCGCATCGAAGCCGCCATCGCCACGCAAAATGCCGACGACGGCGTCTGGGCCCTGCCCGACGGCGATGATTACTACGCGGCCGCGTTGCGCTGGAACACCGGCGTCGGCATCGACGCGACGCAGTTGCATGCGCTCGGCCACGACGAAGTCAGCCGCATCCGCGGCGAGATGGCGGCGATCGTGCGCGATCGCCTGCCGCTGGCCGAGGTCGAGGCGCCGCCCGCCGCGGACAGCGTCGACCCTGCGGCCGACGCCGTGGTCGCGAGCGTCTCCGACGCCGACCGCGAGGCCTTGCGCGCATCGGTGCAGGCGCGCCTGGATGCGATCGAGGACGCGCTGCCCGGTTACTTCAGCGCGCTGCCGACGCAACCGCTCGAAGTCCAGCTGGCGCCGGCCGATGCGACCGGCAACGCCGCGGTCTACTACGTGCCGCCCGGCGGCGATGTGCGGCCCGGCGCCCTGGTGCTCGATGTCGCGCAGGTGCGCGCCCTGCCCGAAGGCGGGCTGCCGACGCTGGTCTATCACAACGGACTGCCCGGCCATCATCTGCAGGTCGGCCTCGCCCAGGCGCAGGTCGCATTGCCGCGGCTGCGGCGCAGTCTGGCGCCGACCGCGTTCACCGAAGGCTGGGCGATGTATGCCGAGCGTCTCGCGGTCGAGATGGGTGTCTACGACGACGATCCGCAGGGCGATCTCGGCCGCCTGCGCGCGGAACTGGCGCACGCCGCGCGACTGGTCGTCGATACCGGCCTGCATTCCGAACGCTGGACGCTCGCGCAGGCACAGACCTATCTGCGCGACGTCGCCGGGATGAGCGAGGCGCAGGCGCGCAGCGAGGCCCAGCGCCAGCTGGTGCGTCCGGGTCGCGCGTGCGCGCATACGGTCGGCCTGCACACGCTGCTCGCGCTGCGCGGACATGCGCGGCAGTCGCTGAAGAAGCGCTTCGACCTGCGCGCCTTTCACGGCGTGCTGCTGGAGAACGGCGCGTTGCCGCTGGACGTGGTGTCGCGCGCGGTCGATGCGTGGATCGCCGCCTCGAAGATCGAGGACGAGGGCGGCGCCGGCTGAGCCGGCGCCCCGGCGCCGAGGTCAGTCGGACAGCAGTTGCCTGACTTCGACCCGCAGCGTGCGGCCACCTTCGATCAGCCAGGCACGGCCGTCGACCACGATGCCGTCGCCGATGTGCGCTTTTTCCACCAGACCGTCCTCGACCGCGCCACCAGAGGCTGCATCGAAGCGGACCTGTTCGGGCATGCGCGACACCGGCTGCGTCACGTCGGGACGCAAGGCATCCGGCCGGCCTTCGACGTTGGACACCATGTAGCCGTTGGGACACGGCGCGCGCACGCAGCGGATGTTGCTCAGGTGCACGCGGAACACGCCTTCGGCGAGGCGCACCTCGCCGTTGGGCTGCGCCGGCACGGTGCGACTGCCCGCCGGCAGCACGATTTCGCGTTCGGCCACCGGCTCGGCGTCGACGATGCGCTGGGCCGGCTGGCTGGCGCAGGCAGCGGCGGTCAACGGCAGCAGCACCGCGAACAGGATCCGCATACGGCGCGCGCGCGCCGCCGACAGGCGCGTTCGCGCAGACATCCAGGCCGCCATCCCGTGCGGCTTGATTCGATCGTGCATGTGGCCTCCCGGGCTCCCGGCCCTGCGCCGGCTTGCGCATGATGCCGCCCCACATGTTTGAAGAACGCAAAGACGCCGGGATTCAGGCCGCCTCGCGCTTCCGCTATACTCCCGCGTCCGTGCCGGAGTGGCGGAATGGTAGACGCAGCGGACTCAAAATCCGCCGCCCTTAAAAGCGTGCGGGTTCGAGTCCCGCCTCCGGTACCAGTCGAGGGGGGGGGGCGGGGGGGGGGGGGGGGGGGGGGGGGGGGGGGCGGGGGGGGGGGGACCGGGGGGGGTGCGCGCCCCGCCGCCGGTACCCGCCCCCGCCCCGCCCAGGGGGGCCGTTGCCGTTTGGGCCGTCGCGAACGTCGTCGTATGCCGCATCGAGTCCCGCATCGCGCAGCCGGATGCTCGGCTAGCATGCGGGCATGTGCCTGATCGCCATCGCCTGGAACACCCGCCCCGATCTGCCGCTCGCGCTGATCGCCAACCGCGACGAATTCCACGCGCGCCCGACCGCGGCCGCCGCGTTCGATCCGCAGCATCCGGACGTCTACGGCGGCCGTGATCTGGTGCAGGGCGGCAGCTGGTTGCTCGCCTCGTCGCGCGGGCGGCTCGCCGCAGTGACGAACGTGCGCGCCGGCATCGCGCCGGAAGCGGCTGCGCTGTCGCGTGGCTGGCTGGTGGGCGACTTCGCGCAGGGCGAGGCATCGGCCGCCGACTTCGCGCAGGGCCTGTCGAGGACGGCGCGGGACTACGGCCGCTTCAATCTGCTGCTCTGGGATGGCGATGCACTGTGGTTCGCCAGCAACCACCCGCGTTTCGATGCCGCGCCGGTTGCGCCGGGCCTGCATGCGATGTCCAACGGCGCCTTCGATGCGCCGTGGCCGAAGAGCACCGCGGCGATGCGGACGCTGGCCGACTGGCTGGAGACGACCGTGCCCGGCGCTCCGCTCGCGTCGGTCGACATTGCGGCGCTGGAACCGGTGTTCGCCGGGCTGCGGGATACGCGCACGGCGCCGGACGCGGCGCTTCCGGACACCGGTGTCGGGCGCGCGCTGGAGCGACGTCTGTCGCCCGCCTTCATCGATGATCCGCAGTACGGCACCCGGTGCAGCAGCGTGGTGCTGGTGGACACGGAACACGTGATGTTCTGCGAACGGCGTTTCGCTGCCGATGGCGCGGCGATCGGCACGACGCAGCAGCGGTTGGCGTTGCGAGCGCGCTAGCGGACGCGCCGCTTCGTACGCGTCCGGCTGCGACGACCCTTGCCGGCGCCCTCAGTTCGAGGTCGCCTCGCAGCGCACCGGCGCATCGTTTTCCAGTGCCTGTTCCCAGCCGTTAGGACTGCGCGTGGCGACGGTGTTGTTGATGCAGCTTTCACTCTCGCCCGCCTGGCGTGCGGTCATCGGTCCCGACAGGCGACGTGCGCCATCGTTCACCGGCGTCGCCGCTGCCGACGGTGCCTCGCCCGCAGTGTCAGGCTGCGCGAGCTGGGCAGCGTCTGGATTCGAAGCTTCGACCACCGGCTCGGGCTGTGCGACGGGTGCGTACAGTGCCGGCGCCGTTTCGACCGGCGCAGTGGTCTCGACCGGTGGCGTGTCGACCGGCGCGGGCGTCTGTGCGACCACCGCCGGCGGCGCATCGTCGAAGCGGTCGCGCAGCATGCCGCCGATCGCATCGGCGACGAGGCTGCCCACCAGCACGGCGAGCGCGATCGGCAGGAAGAAGGCCCAGGGGGATACGGCATCATGGTCGTAGCGCATCGACGGCTCCAGTGACCTCGGGAACACACCGGCCTCTCGGACTGCCGGATGTGCGAAAGGCCCAGTCTGCCGGATATCTCCGGCCGGCCGGGCCTTCCAGTGCCGGAGCGTCTGCGGTCGGCCTTGCCGTCCGGGGTCTGCTTCGACGCCACGAAGCTAGCGCCGGATCCGTTATCGAGCCGTCAACACCTTCGACCGTCCGTCGGCAGGCTCAGGGGCGCGGCCAGGGCCACCAGCCGCGGCCGGTCAGGGCGTAACGATCGGCGGCCCGCTCGAAGCGGTTGCGCACGCTGACCCCGCCGAAGACCAGATACATCGGCAGGAACAGCGGCCCGAGCACCATGTACTGGTAGACGTGTGCGCGTTCGTGGTCGGCCAGCTGGATCGGCGCATCCTCGCACCATGCGGCGCGATGCGCGTAGGTCGTGCAGCGCACGTCCAGCGAGTCGCCGGTGTGCAGGATCACGTTGCCGAAGGTGATCGCCCCGCCCGGGCCCCAGGGCCAGCGGTCGAACACTAGTGCGAGATCGTCGCGACGCCAGCGGCAGTGCGCACCGAAGGGCAGGCCCGCGAGCCCGCCAACGAGGCCGATCAGCGTGTTGGGCACCGTCCACACCGCGCCGAGCGCCAGGGCCGCGACGCGCACCACCGGATGCACGCTCAGCCCTCGCCTTCCGGCATCAGCATCCACAGCAGCAGGTAGACGAGCAGGCCTGGGAACGCGGCCGACACCACCGACACGATGACGAACAGCGCGCGCACGATCGTCGGATTCCACCCGTAGCGCCGGGCAATGCCGCCGACGACGCCAGCGATCACGCGATCCTCGCGTGTGCGGCTCAATGTGGGCGTCGACATCAGCGCGCGCCTCCGGATCGCGGGCGGATCATGCGCGCTGCGCCAGCCAGTCGTGGATCGCCGACGGCACCTGGGTCTGCGCCCGACCCGACACGTAGATGCCGATGTGTCCGCCACGGAACGACAGTTCCGAATAGTCCTGCGTGCCGACGAGCCCGCGCAGCGCGCGCGACGCATCCGGCGGCACCAGATGGTCCTGCTCGGCGAAGATGTTGAGCACCGGCATCTCGACCAGCCCCAGATGCACTTCGCGATCGCCGATGACGATGCCGCCATTGACGAAGCCGTTGCCTTGGTAGAACTGCTTGATGTACTGGCGGAAGGTTTCGCCGGCCTGGTCCGGCGAATCGAAGATCCACTTCTCCATGCGCAGGAAATCCTCCAGCGCCGGTGCGTCGTCGAGGATGTCGACCACGCCCACGTATTTCTGCACCAGCAGCCGCCACGGCTTCAGCGTGAGGTAGCACGCGTTCATCATGTCGGCCGGCACGTTGCCGAGCGTGTCGACGAACAGGTCGACGTCGAGATCGCGCGTCCAGTGCGCGAGCATGTTGTCGTCGGTGTGGAAATCCACCGGCGTGACCATCGTGATCAGATTGCGCACGCGCTCGGGGTGCAGCGCGGCGTAGCTCAGTGCGAACGTGCCGCCCTGGCAGATGCCGAGCAGGTTGATCGCATCGAGCCCTGCGCTGCGACGCAGGTGATCCACTGCACCGCCGAGGAAGCGCTCGATGTAGTCCTCGAGCATCAGGAAGCGGTCGGAGCGATCCGGATAGCCCCAGTCGAGAATGTAGACATCCTCGCCACGTTCCAGCAGTCCTTTCACGATCGACCGGTTGTGCTGCAGATCGACCATGTACGGCCGGTTGACCAGTGCGTAGGCGATCAGCAGCGGCACGCGCGCGGTCGGCGCCTTTTCGCCGATGAAGCGATACAGCACGACCTTGCCGTCGCGCCAGACTTCCTGCTTCGTGGTCGCGCCGTAATCGAAGTCGCCGACCTCGCGCAGCGTGCGCAGACCGACGCCCAGCTTCTGCTGGACGCGTGCGGCTTCGTCGGCGATGCGATCGGGCGTGATGTGCAGTGGTCCGGCCATGGTCAGCGCTTCCCTTTACGCGGCTTGCCGCCCTTGCCCTGCAGGGGCTCGGGCGCGATCGGAATCGGCGAGATGAAACCGAGGTTGGGCAGGCTGGCGACGCGCGTCGGCGAACGCGCAGTCTTGCGCGACGCGCGCGCCGGTGTGGCAGGTGCCGGCGTCGGGCGACGGGCGGATCGCGTGCTGCGCGCGGACGTCTTCGCGGCCGCGACAGGACTGCGACCGCGGGTGCTGGCTGCGGATCGCGACTTCGCTGCCGGTGCAGGCTTCGAGACGGTCGTCTTCGCAGGTGCCCTCTTCGCGACAGCCTTCTTTGCCGGTGCGACTTTCTTGCCAGGTGTTTTCGTGACGGCACGTTTTGTCGTGGACCTCTTCGCAGCGACCTTTTTGGCTGCAGTCTTCTTGACCGCAACCTTCTTCGCCGCCGACTTCTTCGCAGGCGCCCGTCTCACGGTTGCCCGCTTCGCAGCCGGTTGCGCCGGGGCTGCGTCTTCTGCTGCAACACGCGACTTCGACGCCGCCGGATCGGGCGCCGTCGTCACGACGCGCGTCGGCCCCACGGGACGGCGCGGCGGCGCGGTCGAGGTGGCGGTTGCATGCGCACCCGCGCCCTCGACGGCATTGAGACGATCCCGCACGCGACGCAGCGCACGTTCGAGATCGGCGATCTTGCGATGCGCGCCATCGAGTTCGGTACGCGTCGGCAGGTCGAGCACGCGGCAGGCCTGTTCGACCTCGCGCTGCACGGCCTGGCGCAGACGCATCTGGCCCGCGACCATATCGGCGTAGGCCTTGCGGAACGCGGGCGACAGCGCGACATCCGCGTAGGCCTCTTCGGCAGCGTCGATCCACAGATCGAACAGCGCGCGCGGGGTTTCGATCGGCGTCGCCGGATCACGCGCGGCGAGCTTGCGTTCGAAGATGCCGAACGCAGCCGTCGAAGCTTGCATCAGCAACGTCTGGTAATCCTGCTGGCTGCGCTGATGGTCGGCGAATGCGCGGCCCAGATGCTGCCAGCGCTCCTGATGCTCGCGGGTCAGACCGAAGGTCGGCAGCGAGAACGCATCGCGTCCGCTGCCGCCCATTGCCTGGCTCGCGCCGGCGGCGTCGAGCCAGGGCTTGAGCCGCTGCAGCCACGTATCCCAGCCTTCGATGCCCGGTCCCTGCAGGCCGCCGAACATGGTGCCGACCGGATTGCCGCCCATCGCCTCGCGCCAGGCAGCGGTAATCGCCTCGGGCGAGGCCTCGCGGCCCACGAATCCCGCCGCGACACGCTGCATCTGTTCGAGCCAGGGGCCCGCCATCGACTGCAGCTGCCGCAATGCATCGGTGCCGGCATCGGACGGCGGTGCGGCGCCCTTGAACCACTGCGTGGGATCGCCCCACGGCATGGCGCCCGCGCTCGACGGCGCGGCGCCCATCGGGTGCCAGTCGTTGCCCGGCATCGTGCGCTGCAGGGCGTCGCGCCACGCATCCCAGTAACGGCGCGCGAGGCGCTCCAGATCCGCGACCTGCGCGTCCGGTCCCTGTCCCATGTTGAACATCGTCGACTCCTGCGAACCGCGTTCGATCATAGCAACGCCACGCGGCGCCGACGGGTCAGAACTTGGGAATGCGCAGCGTCTTGCTGACCATCATCGCGCCGGACGCAGCGAAGACCAGCACCAGCGGATGCAGCAGCCATGGTCCGAGACGCACTTCGCCGAGCCACAGGGCCTCACCAATGCTGCCCTGCCACGCGGCGACCGCGAGCAGCACCACCAGCAGCAGGCTCGACGGAATCGGCGTGCCCTCGAAGAACTTCACCTTGTCGCTGCCTTGCGACAGCGTTTCGGCGGTGACGTTGTAGCGAGCGAGGCGGCTGACGCCGCAGCAGACGAAGCCGGCCAGCACGAGCACGTCCCAGCCGCCCTGCATGCCGCAGGCGTAGGCCAGCGCGGCCGGCGCCACGCCGAAGGAGATCACGTCGGCCAGCGAATCGAGTTCGCGGCCCAGCGTGGAGGCGACCTTGCGCCAGCGTGCGATGCGGCCGTCGAGCGCGTCGAAGATGAAGGCCAGCGGGATCAATGCCATGCCGACCAGCAGATCGCGCACGCTGCCGTCCTGCAGATACCGCATCGCCGCGAACACCGCGCCGGTGCCGCAGAAGGCGTTGCCCAGCGTGAACCAGTCGGCCAGCTGGAAGTCGCGGAGCATCGAGAAATGGCGGGGTCGGGACATCGGGGCTCCAGAGGACGGCGTCGGGCGATGGTGACGGGATGGCCCATGCGACCGCGTGAGTATTGACATAAAGATATCAATTTGATATCACATTCGAAACCCATCCGAGGACGCCGCGATGCAAGAAAACCCGATCCGCTCCCTGCCCGGCATCCCGGTCCTGCTGGTCCAGCTGGCGGTCCTCGCCCTGTGCGCGTGGACGCTGACGGGCAGCGGCGGCGTCCTGCCGGGCGTCGCGATCGTCGTCGCCCTGGCGACCGCGTTCACCCTGATCGGCCACTACATGATCGAACCCAACCAGGCCGCGGTGCTGAGCCTGTTCGGCAACTACGTCGGCACGGTCAAAGACGCCGGTCTGCGCTGGAACAACCCGTTCCTGACCAAGAAGAAAGTCTCGCTGCGCGTGCGCAACTTCGAGAGCGGCCGGCTCAAGGTCAACGAACTCGAAGGCAGCCCGATCGAAATCGCCGCGGTCATCGTCTGGCGCGTCGTCGATTCGGCCGAAGCCGTGTTCAACGTCGACGACTACGAGAGCTTCGTGCACATCCAGTCCGAAGCGGCGTTGCGCGCGATGGCGACCAGCTATCCCTACGACCAGCACGAGGACGACCAGATCTCGCTGCGCAGCCATCCCACCGAGATTTCCGATCGTCTGAAGGAACATCTCGACGAGCGCCTGACCGCGGCCGGCGTCGACGTGCTCGACGCACGCATCAGCCACCTCGCCTACGCGCCGGAAATCGCCCACGCGATGCTGCAGCGCCAGCAGGCGAACGCGGTGATCGCCGCGCGCACGCGCATCGTGGCCGGCGCGGTCGGGATGGTCGAAATGGCGCTGATGGAGTTGCAGAAGAGCGGCGTCGTCACGCTGGACGAGGAGCGCAAGGCAGCGATGGTCAGCAACCTGCTGGTCGTGCTGTGCGGCGATCGCGGCACCCAGCCGATCATCAACACGGGCTCGCTGTACTGATGGCGCCGCATCACCTCGCCGCGATCGTGTTCGCGCTGATGGCGGTGCCGGCGTTCGTGTCGGCGCGCTGGCTCGTGCAGGGGCGCCTGCCGCTGTCGAGCGGCAGCGGTGGCATGACGGTGCGCGACAAGGCGGTGCTCGACAACAAATTGGCGCGGCTGCTGCGGATGATCGGCTTGGCCATGCTGGCCACCGCGCTCGGCCTCGCCTTGTGGGGCAATCAGGAGCGTCGCCTGCTGGCGTTGATCGTGGTGATGTTCTTCGCGGTCAACGGCCTCGCGGCAGCGTGCATCTTCACCGTCGCCAGCGCCAAGCGCCGCGCCCGCGGAGGCGGCGGGTGAGCGACAAGAAGGCCTATCCGCTGCGCATCAACGCCGCGATCCTCGCGGCCGTGCAGCGCTGGGCCGACGACGATCTGCGCAGTGCGAACGCGCAGATCGAATTCCTGCTGCGCGAGGCGCTGCGACGCGCGGGCCGTATCGCGCCGGCATCCGAACCCGAAGGACCGAAGGACACAGAGCATGAGTGAGCGTTGGCAGTACAAGGTCGAGGAGATCAAGGTGAGCCTGCTGGGCGGGATCAAGCCGACGGACATCGAGGCGCGCCTGCAATCGCTGGGCCTGCAGGGCTGGGAACTGGTCAACGCCGTGTACGCCGCCCCGGTCGGCCCCACGCTGCTGTTCCTCAAGAAACGCGCATGAGCGCGACCTTGAACGCGCCGCGTCCGCGGCAGGACCTGCGCATTGCGGTCCTGCTCGCCGCCGCTGCCGCAGTCGCCACGCTCGCGGTCATCCCCTATCTGCTGCAGATCGATCCTGCGCGCATGACCGGCGGCGGCGCGATCCCGCTGCCGGCGCTGATCGCGATCCAGGCGATGTCGATGTTCATCCTCTGCGCCCTGCTCGCCTGGGGCGGCCTGCGCATGGGCCATCGTGTCGGTCTCGGCGCGCCGCTGCTGCAGCATTGGGTCAGCCGGCATGGCGACGCGCGGATCGGCGACCGCACACCCTGGCAGTCGATCGGCCTGGGCGTCGCGGTCGCGATCGCGATTCTCGTGCTGTCGCGCGTGCTGGATCCGCTGCTGTTGCCGGACACGGACGTCCAGATGACCGACATCATCGGCGCGCGCAGCGCGCTCTACGGTCTGATGGCCTCGTTCTACGGCGGCATCGTCGAAGAGCTGCAGCTGCGCCTGTTCCTGATGACGCTGATCGCGTGGGCCGCGACCTGGCTGCTGCGCAGGCGCGCCGGCTTCGACGGCACATTGTCGCCACGCGTGGCCTGGGCCGCGATCCTGATCGCCGCACTCTTGTTCGGACTCGGCCATCTGCCGGCGGCATCGATGGTCTGGGGCCTCGACGCGGGCGTCGTCGCGCGCACGCTGCTGCTCAACGGCATCGGTGGTGTCGTGTTCGGCTGGCTGTACTGGAAGCGCGGCTTCGAAATGGCGGTGCTGTCGCATTTCGCCGCCGATCTGGTGCTGCATGCGCTGGTGCCGCTGCTGCTGCCGCAGGGCGTACTCTAGAAAGTCCGCTTCACTCCGTTTCATTCCAGATTTCAACGAAAGGACTCGATCATGCGTACCCGTTCCCTGCTACTTGCTGCCCTGCTCTGCGCCACGACGGGCAGCGCGATTGCGCAGACCGCGACCTCCGATGCCGAAGCCACTGCGACCCGCGTGCTCGAACAACTTGACGCAGGCGATTACGCGGCGGTCACCGCCACATTCGATCCGCAAATGACCGCTGCGCTCAGTGCCGATGCATTGCGCCAGGTGCAGACGCAGATCGAAGCCGCCGGGCCGATCACCTCACGCGATACGCCCCGGGTGACGCAACAGCAGGGCATGACGGTCGTGGTCACACGCATCCATCGCGCCCAGGCCAGTCTGGATGCGACCGTCGCACTCGATGCCGAAGGTCGCGTGGCCGGCTTGCATTTCGCACCGGTCGCCGCGTCGCCCTGACGGCGCGCTGCGGGGCCGCTAAGCTGCACGCATGCACGCCCATCCATCGTCCCGCTTCCTGCTCAACACGCCCGATGTCGAACTCTGGCCCGCGCGCCTGCTGCGCGCGCGCAGCAATCGCGACGCGCGGGTGCTGTCGCGTGCGACGCAGGTGCTCCGGCGCAAGCGCGACGGTGCGTATCTCGCCGCGGCGCTGCCCGAAGGTGTGATCGGGCTGATGCCGCGCTGGCAGCGTGAGCCCGGCATCGACGATGCATTGGATCTGCTCGATGCCGGCGCGCCGCATGCGACGCACGCGGCGGCGCCCGATCTGCCGCTATCGCAGGTCGAAGCCCGACTCGCGGCGCTGGGTCTCGACGCCGACGACTACGCCGCGCGCACGGGCCTTGCGCTCGTCGCCGAACCCGCGTGGCTGGCCTTAGCCGGGCTCGACCGCTACCGCCGCCCCTTGTGGCTGACGTCGGAGACCGCCCGCGCATGGCAGGGACTCCACGCGGCGGCCGCGCGCGACGGCGTCGTACTCGATGCCGTCTCCGGCTATCGCAGCCACGAATACCAGCTGGGCATCTTCGATCGAAAACGCGCGCGCGGCCTGTCGCTCGATGCCATCCTCGCGGTCAACGCCGCGCCCGGTTACAGCGAGCACCACGCCGGCAGCGCGCTCGACATCAGCGCGCCGGGTGAGCCGCCCGCAGAAGAATCTTTCGAGGACACCGCGGCATTCGAGTGGCTGACGCGCCACGCCGCCGACCACGGGTTCACGATGAGCTACCCGCGCGACAACCCGCACGGCATCGTCTACGAGCCCTGGCACTGGCGGTACCGGCCCGCCACCGACTGAGCAGCTGCTGCGCCGCGCGTCAGCGCCGCAGCGCGGCCACGGCCTGCAACAGCCAGCCGAACATCGTCAGCATGCCGCCCCAGGGCGCGAAGAACGACGGCCCGCCGAACAGGTGGCGTGAGACCAGCGCGCCGGCGAACAGCAGCGTCCCGAGCAGCAACGCGACGAGAGAGGCCAGCTCGATCGTGCCGCGCACCGCGCGCGCCATCAGCACGAGCGCGATGCCGTGGCCGAAGGCGAACACCGCCGCGGTCTGCAGTGCGGCGCGCGCGTCACCGTCGACGGCGTGCGCGGCGTAGGCCGACAGCCCGACCGACACGCCCGCCAGCAGCGCGCCGGCCGCCACCAGGCCACCGATGTGTCGCGCGGTGCGTCCGGATCCGATTCCCATTGCCTGCTCCATTGCTGCGCGAGTGGCGCGATGCGGACCATGCGTAAAAAACGGCGGCCCTGAAACGACACACGCCGCATCCCGGAGGATGCGGCGCGTGCGATGCACAACCCGTGCGGGTGCGCCTGCTTACTCGGCCGGCGCCGCTGCAGGTGCCTCGGCCGCCTCGGCCGGTGCCGGGGTTTCAGCCGGTGCCGGCGCTGCCGCAGGCGCCGCTGCGGCAGGTGCCGCGTTCGGATCGCGCAGCGTCCAGAACACTTCGAACTCGCCGTTCTCGGTGAACGCGGTATCGATGCCGTTGACGTAGTTCTCGTACGGACGGTCGGTGACCTCGTAACCCTGCGTCAGCGCCCAGGCGCGCACGGCGTTGCGGACGTTGTCCAGCTCGGCCATGAAGCCCTTGTAGTTCGCCTTTGCAACGCGGGCGCGCGGCACGAACACGGCCTTCACCGGGCCCAGCAGCTGCAGACCGGTCAGTTCGACGGCGTCGGTGGTCGATGCGGCAACCGGCGCCGCGGCGGCGGCGGTCTCTTCACCCTCGCCTTCGGCAGCAGCCGGCGCAGCAGGCGCGGCCGGACCGGTGCCCTTCTTGCGGACCGGCATGCCGATGTCGAACGTGTAGGTCTCGCGACCCAGTTCGGTGGTGATGATGCGCAGCGGACCGGCGGCTTCCAGGTTGTTCGCGGCCATTGTGCGGTTGATCCACTCCACGTTGGCCTTCATCGAGTCCTGGATGACCTGGTTGTTGCGCTCGACGGCACCGGCGGCGACGACCAACAGGTTCTCGGCCGGACGGTCGGCGGCGGCCAGGTTGGCCAGCGTGCTGCCTTCAGCGCGGTAATCGACGTTCGGCACCGCGGCCAGCATGTTGGTCAGACGACCCAGGCCCAGCTTGATGCCGTCACCGATGTTGCGGCTGACGTACAGGCCGGCGAAACGGCCCAGCAGATCCCAGCCGTAATCGACGCTGTAGGTCTGGGTGATTTCGATGTTGCGGTTGTTGCGACCGGTCGGCTTCAGGGTGAAGGTGGTCGTCTTGTTGTTGCCGCGGGTCGGGTTCTCGACCGCGTAGACCACGCGGGTGCCCGGCTCGGACTCGGTGATTTCCCAGCTGCCGTCGCCGACGCGCTTGAGGGTCGAGCTGTAGTCGATGCGCGCACCGACACCGGCTTCGGGGCCGGAGATCTTCAGTTCGGCGTTCGGGTCATACGCGGTGACCGGCGACCAGTCCTTGAAGCGGAGCACGCTGTTGAGCGTGTCGAACACGATCGTCTGACGACGGTTGGTTTCCGCTGATTCGGTCAGGGTGCGGCTGGAGGGAAGCAGGACGGCCACCACGAGAAACAGCACGGCGACGATGACGCATGAAATCAGCAGTTCGAGCAGACGGGTCATTCAGAGTTCTCCAGGACCAAATCCGGCCTGAGGCGGCACAGACCGGCAATCGTATCAAGTTGCGTGTAACCGGGCGAGTCCAATCAAGCATCGATGCGCGGGCGACCCGAGCCGCAGGATGCGCGGCCACGCACCGTCTGTCGCGCCGGGCGACGGCACATTCAGCAAGTCGGTGTCGGCGCATGGTGAAACGGCCGCACGGCGCGGCCTGATGAGCGGACGTGCCGCTGCGAACGGGACGCAACGCCGGCGTTGCCGCGCACCCGTCGGCGCGCGCGCTGCCGCTCAGACCAGTTGCAGCTCGAAAGCCTTGAGCACGGCGCGGGTCCGGTCGCGCACGCCGAGCTTGGAGAGAATGTTGGAGACGTGGTTCTTGATCGTGCCTTCGGCCACACCCAGCGAGTTGGCGATTTCCTTGTTGGAAAAGCCGCCGGCCATCAGGCGCAGGATCTCGGTCTCGCGATCGGTCAGTGGATCCGGCTTGTCGAGACTGACGAACTCGTTGCGCATCTGCTCCAGACCCGTCAGCAGGCGCTGGGTCACCGCCGGCTGTACCAGCGAGCCGCCACCGGCGACGGTGCGGATCGCGCCGACGAGCTGGTCCAGCGACACGTCCTTGAGCAGATAGCCCTTCGCGCCGGCCTTGAGTCCGGCCAGCACCAGCTGGTCGTCGTCGAAGGTGGTCAGGATGATCGTCGGCGGGAGCGTGCCCGCGCGCGACAGGGCCTGGATGGCTTCGAGCCCGGACATCGCCGGCATGCGCATGTCCATCAGCACGACATCGGGCTTGACCTCGGGAATCGTCTCGACCGCCTGACGGCCGTCGGAAGCCTCGGCGATCACTTCGATGCCGCCGTCGAGCGCGAGCAGCGAACGGATGCCCTGGCGCACCAGGGTCTGGTCGTCGACCAGGCAGACTCGGATCATGGTGCCTCCCATTGCGGATTCATGCCGGCGACTGCGCTTCGCCCCGCCGCGCAGCATCGCGCAGGCCGGTCGCATCCGCCAGCGGCAGTTCCAGTTTCAGCACGAACCCGCGGTCGGGCGCGGTTTCCACGTGCAGCGTGCCGCCGTAGGCCGCGAGACGCTCGCGCATGCCGGTCAGGCCGTTGCCGATACGCGCGGCCTCGGCGCCGCGGCCGTCGTCGCGCGCATCGACGCGGATCGTGTCGCGGTCCTGGCTGTAGCGCAGGCGGAGCAGGCTGGCGCCGGAGTGGCGCACGGCGTTGGTGATGATTTCCTGCGTGCAGCGCAGCAGGACGTGCGCACGTTCGGGATCGTCGACGACGAACTGCACCGGCAACTGCATGTCGACCTGCAGGCTGGGCACGTGCTCGGCCAGCGGCAGCAGGGTCGCGCGCATGTCGATCGCATCGTCGTCACGCAACTGGCTCACCGCCTCGCGCACGTCGCTGAGCAGCAGCTTGGCCAGCGTCTGCGCCTGCCCCACGTGGTCCTGCGCCTGCCCGCTGGCGAGGTGGCTGGCGATCTCGAGATTGAGGCTCAGCGCGGTGAGATGGTGGCCGAGCAGATCGTGCAGCTCGCGCGAGATGCGGGTGCGTTCATTGACGCGCACGCTCTCGGCCAGCAGCGCGCGGGTCGCGCGCAGTTCTGCATTGAGCCGGCGCTGCTCTTCTCGCGCCTGGGCCTGCTGGTGCGCGACGAAGCCGGTGACGAAGGCGAAGCCGGTGAAGCCGACGTACAGCGCCGCCTGCAGCACGGCCTCAGGCCAGGTGAAATCGAGGCCGCGCACGTAGACCGGCACGATGACGAACTCGCAGGCCACCAGCAGCGCAACGCCCACCCACAGCGGCAGCAGCCACGGCAGCACGCAGGCCACGACCATCAGCAGGATGCTGCCCAGGCCGCTCTGGCTGTAGTAGCTGATGCCGATCGCGCTGCCGGCCAGCAGCAACACCAGCAGATGATCGAATGCGCGGATCCGGCGCTCGCCGAGCCCGCGGGTGAGCCAGGCGTAGCTCAGGCCGAACACAGCCCACGCCGCCCAGCTGGGCCAGCTTTCGAGGGTCACGCGCACACCGCCGGCGGTCAGCTGCTCCACCGGCGCCAGCGACAGCATCAGCAACGGCAGGCCGGTCAACGCCCAGGTGAACAGACCGGCGATGCGGAGCAGACGATTGTGGTTCAGATCACGGAGCATGCCGGCATGTTAGGCGCATGTCGGCGCGTCCGGACGGGCCTGAAGTCATGCCGCCGATGTCGCCGCCGGTCGCCCGGTGGTCCCCGGCATGCAATAATCCGGCCTTGTGCGACGCGCAGCGGCAGGAGCGCCGCAGACCGGTCGTCTCGCGCGTCCATCGGTAGTCTCTGGAGTCTGGAATGTCGATCGTCGTCCGCGACGTGCACGAGCACGAGCTGGATTCCATCCTCGAACTCAACAACGCCGCCGGTCCCTCGATCCTGCCGCTGGATGCGGCCCGTCTTCGCCATCTGCACGACACCGCGGAGTATTTCCGGGTCGCCGAGCGCGACGGGGCGATGGTCGGTTTCCTGATCGGCTTCGGTGCCGGCAGCGGTCACGACAGCAGCAATTTCCGCTGGTTCGAATCGCACTACCCCGATTTCTTCTACATCGACCGCGTCGTGGTCGCCAGCCGCCGTCGCGGCGGTGGTGTCGGCCGCGCGTTCTACGCCGACGTGCAGAGCTATTCCGAAGTGCGCCACCCGCTGCTGACCTGCGAAGTGTTCCTCGAACACGACAACGATCCGGTGCGCCTGTTCCACGGCAGCTTCGGGTTCCGCGAGGTGGGCCAGCACGTGATGCCGGGCACCGACATCCGCGCCTCGATGCTGGTCAAGGACCTGTGCAGCTATGCCTGGGTGCGCGAGACCTACGGCGGCACCCTGCCCGACGAACCCTGGCTGGGCCGCCCCCGCGTGCCTGCCCGCACCACCGAGGAGACGAAAGCCTGATGGCGTCCCGCCCCGCCCCCGCTGCCGATTTCGAACCGGCCGGCGAACTGAAGATCGGCCAGGTCGGCATCGCCAACCTGCGCGTACGCACGCTCGACGTCGCGCGTCTGGCCGAGGAAATGCGCAGCCGCGTGACGCGCGCGCCCAAGCTCTTCGAGCGCGCCGCGGTGATCCTGGATTTCGGCGGTCTGGCCGAACTGCCCGACACGACCACGGCGCAGGCGCTGATCGACGCGCTGCGCGATGCCGGCGCGCTGCCGGTCGCACTGGCCTGGGGCAGCCCGGCCAATGCCACGCTCGCCGAATCACTGGACCTGCCGGTGCTGTCCAAGTTCCGCGCCCAGTACGAGAACGCCGATGCGGTTCCGGCGCCTGCGCCCTCGCGCGCAGCGCCGGAGCCTGCCGCGCCACCGCCGGCCGCGAAGGCCGCCCCTGCCGCCGCGGCTGTCGAGCCGGGTCTGGTGCAGGCGGGTTCGGTGCGTTCGGGCCAGCAGCTCTACGCGCAGAATCGCGACCTGACCGTGCTGTCCTCGGTCGGCGCCGGCGCCGAGGTCATCGCCGACGGCTCCATCCACATTTACGGCCCCTTGCGCGGCCGTGCACTGGCAGGCGCACAGGGCAGCGCGACTGCGCGTATCTTCTGCCGCAGTTTCCACGCCGAGCTGGTCGCAGTAGCGGGCCACTACAAAGTGCTGGACGATATTCCCCGCGAACTCCATGGCAAGGCCGTCCAGGTCTGGCTGGAGCATGACGAATTGAAGATCGCCGCACTCGAGTGACGGCGACACACCAGGAGATGTGTTTTGGCTGAAATCATCGTAGTCACCTCGGGCAAGGGCGGCGTCGGCAAGACCACCAGCAGCGCGAGCATCGCCATCGGCCTCGCCCGTCAGGGCAAGCGCACGGCGGTCGTGGACTTCGACGTGGGTCTGCGCAACCTCGACCTGATCATGGGCTGCGAGCGCCGCGTGGTGTACGACCTGGTCAACGTGGTGCAGGGCGAAGCCTCGCTCAAGCAGGCGCTGATCAAGGACAAGCGGTTCGACAACCTGTACGTGCTGGCCGCGTCGCAGACCCGCGACAAGGACGCGCTGACCACCGAAGGCGTGGAGCGCGTGCTCAAGGAGCTCGCCGACGACGGCTTCGAATACATCGTCTGTGATTCGCCGGCCGGCATCGAGAAGGGCGCGTTCCTGGCGATGTATTTCGCCGATCGCGCCGTCGTCGTCGTGAATCCGGAAGTGTCGTCGGTGCGCGACTCCGACCGCGTCATCGGCCTGCTGCAGTCCAAGACCCGCCGCGCCGAGAACGGTGAGCGCGTGCAGGAACACCTGCTGCTGACCCGCTACAGCCCGGCGCGCGTGGAGACCGGCGAGATGCTGTCGATCACCGACGTCGAGGAAGTGCTGGGCCTGAAGACGATCGGCGTGATTCCGGAATCGGGCGACGTGCTCAACGCGTCGAACAAGGGCGAGCCGGTGATCCTGTCGGCCGAATCGAACGCAGGCCAGGCCTACGACGATGCGGTTGCACGCCTGCTGGGCCAGGAGCGCCCGATGCGCTTCACGACCACCGACAAGAAGGGCTTCTTCAGCAAGCTGTTCGGAGGCTGATCATGGGTATGTTCGATTTCCTCAAGCCGAAGAAGAACACCGCCTCGATCGCGAAAGACCGGTTGCGCATCATCGTCGCGCAGGAGCGGACCAATCGCGGCGCCCCCGATTACCTCCCGCTGCTGCAGCGCGAGCTGCTCGAAGTGATCCGCAAGTACGTCAGCATCGACGTCGAAGCGGTGAAGGTGGATCTGGTCAAGGACGGCGACCACGACGTGCTCGACATTTCGGTCGCCCTGCCCGAAGAGCGTCAGGCCACCGCCTGAGTCGTACGGGTGGATGCGCCACGCGACATCGAAACGGCCGACGCGGCCGGACACGTGCTGTGTCTGGCCGACATCGGATTCGACGCGCCCGCCGCCCTGCTCGCCCGTTACGGACTGACCCTGCATCGCGTTCCCGACGGCGCGCCGATCCCGGGCAGTTACTGGGGCGCGCCGGAGGCCGGGATCATCGGTGTCGACGTGCACGCGCGTGGCGATACGCCGGTGCATTCGCTGCTGCACGAAGCCGGCCATCTGATCGTGCTGCCGCCCGAGCGCCGCGCCGCGGTGCACACCGATGCGACCGATTCGGTCGAGGAAGAAGACGCGACCTGCTATCTGCAGATCGTGCTCGCCGATACGTTGCCCGGCGTCGGTCGCGCGCGCCTGATGGCGGACATGGACACCTGGGGCTACACCTTCCGCCTGG
The DNA here is from genome assembly GCA_029959605.1 of Lysobacteraceae bacterium PS02340. Lineage (GTDB taxonomy): Bacteria > Pseudomonadota > Gammaproteobacteria > Xanthomonadales > Xanthomonadaceae > Luteimonas > Luteimonas flava. The sequence continues at coordinate 203,505 of JASCOC010000001.1, forward strand.
GTTCGGCGCGCGCGTGGTTCGAACACGACGCCGAGGACGCGCGCAGCTGGCTGATCGCGCGCGATCTGCTGCCCGCGGTGGACCGTCTGGACGCTGTCGCGCTGTAGACGCGCGAGGCGGAGAACACGCGTGCGCAAGCGCGCGCAGTCGCGTCGGCACATCGACACTTGCAGCCCCGTGGACGGCGCACTAGCCTCCCCGTTCCCTAGCTGACCGGAAGCTGTCCGTGAAACAACGCCACGCCCTGCTCGCCCTCGCCGTGGCCGCGAGCCTGACGCTCGCCGGCTGCAACCGCTCCGAATCCCCCGATGACGCGACGCCTGCAAGCACTGCCGCAGCGCCGGCCGGCGAGACCGCCGACCAGTTCATCGCGCGCGTCAACGAGGAAGTGCGCACGCTGATGCCGGAACTGACCGCCTCGCAGTGGCTGTCGGCGACCTACATCAACGACGACAGCCAGCTGCTGGCGGCGAAGTACAACGAGCGCTACCTCGCCCAGCTCAACAGCTGGATCGAACAGTCGCGCAAGTTCGAAGGCCAGCAGATGTCGCCCGAGACCGCGCGCGCGATCAACCTGCTCAAGCTCGGCGCATCGATGCCGCCGCCGCGCAATCCCGAACACCTCGCCGAACTGACCCGGATCGCGTCCAAGATGGAGGGCACCTACGGTGCAGGCCAGTACTGCACCGGCGAAGGCGAAGCGCGCAGCTGTCGCCAGCTGGGCCAGCTCGAAGACGTGCTGCGCAGCAGCCGCGACTACGACGCGCAACTCGACGCCTGGCAGGGCTGGCACACGATCGCCCAGCCGATGCGCGCGGACTACACGCGATTCGTCGAACTCGTGAACGAAGGTTCACGCGACCTTGGCTTCGCCGATGCGGGTGAGGCCTGGCGTTCGGGCTACGACATGCCGCCGGCCGAGCTCGCCGCCGAGACCGACCGTCTGTGGAACCAGGTCAAGCCGCTCTACGAGCAGTTGCACTGCTACACGCGCACGCGCCTGGAAGCGCGTTATCCCGGCCGCGGCACCGTAGACGGCGGCCTGTTGCCGGCGCATCTGATGGGCAACATGTGGCAGCAGGACTGGGGCAACCTCTGGGACGTGCTGCAGCCCTACCCCAATGCGGGCGACCTCGACATCACCGGCACGCTGGAGCGGGACTACCAGGCGCTGCTCAACGAACGCATGGTCAAGGAGAACGCGCTGATCGATTCGGATCGCCGCGCCGACATCGCCCAGGCCGCGCTGACCGAAAACGCCAAGCGCATGAACCAGCGCGCCGAGGATTTCTACACCTCGCTGGGCATGCCCAAGCTGCCGGAGAGCTTCTGGACGAAGACGCAGTTCGTGAAGCCGCGCGACCGCGACGTGGTCTGCCACGCCAGCGCCTGGGACATGGGCGTCAAGATCGGTGAGGGTGCCGATGCCCAGCCGGACGTGCGCACCAAGATGTGCACCAAGCCGAACGAGGAAGATTTCACGACGATCTACCACGAGCTCGGCCACGTCTATTACTACCTCGCTTACAACGGCCGTCCGCCGCTGTTCCAGACCGGTGCGCACGACGGCTTCCACGAGGCAATCGGCGACACGATCGTGCTGTCGATGACGCCGCAGTACCTGCAGTCGATCGGCCTGGTCGGCGAGCAGCAGCAGACGCAGGAATCGCTGGTCAACTCGCAGATGCGCATGGCGCTGGCGAAGGTGTCGTTCCTGCCGTTCGGCCTGATGATCGACCGCTGGCGCTGGGGCGTGTTCGACGGCTCGATCACCCCGGAGAACTACAACAGCGCGTGGTGGGCGCTGAAGGCGCAGTACCAGGGCGTCGCCCCGGCCACCGCACGCGGCGAGGAATTCTTCGACGCCGGCGCCAAGTACCACGTGCCGGGCAACACGCCCTACACGCGCTACTTCCTGTCGCACGTGCTGCAGTTCCAGTTCTACAAGGCGCTGTGCGATGCGTCCGGTTATACCGGCCCGTTGAACCAGTGCAGCTTCTACGGCAACAAGGCCGCCGGCGAGAAGTTCTGGGCGATGCTTGAGAAGGGCAACAGCCAGCCCTGGCAGCAGACGCTGAAGGAACTGACCGGCGGCGAGCAGATGGATGCCGCACCGGTGCTCGAGTACTTCGCACCGCTGCAGACGTGGCTGACCCAGCAGAACGAAGGCAAGACCTGTGGCTGGACCGCACCGGCCACCGCGCAGTCGCCCGCGCCTGCGCCGGCCGCGCAGCCCGCCGCACCGGCGCCCACGCAGGGTTGATCCAGCATCGCGTGAACCACGAAGAAGGGCCGGCATCCGCCGGCCCTTTTTCGTTTCCGCCGATGACTGAACTCACATCTGGTCGGTGGGCTCCAGCGATGCGGGATCGCGCGGACAGCCCGGCGGTCGTGCGCCGCGCGCGAGTTCCCAGCGCCAGAACATCCAGCCGACCAGCATGAACGCTGCCGAGGTCACCGCCAGCAGCAACGGCTGGTGGCTGACCAGCGGCGACAGCAGGCCGGCGACCGCGGCATTGAGCACCAGGCCGGTAAAGGCCTGCAGCGACGACGCCGAACCGCGCTGGCGCGGATACATGTCGAGGATCGCGAGCGTCAGGATCGGGAACGTCAGCGCGATGCCGAACGAATTGAGCATCGCCGGCATCACCGCCCACGGAATCGCGGGCTGGTCGACCAGCAGGTTGTAGGCGACGTTGAGCGCAACCGCGACGCCACTGCAGGCGAAGCCGATGTTGGCCAGCCGCGTGCCGGTGATGCGACCCGCCGCGCGCCCCGACACCCAGGAGCCGAGCATCATGCCGCTGATCATCGGCACGAAGAACCAGCCGAACTGGCGCTCGTTGAGGCCCAGCACGTCGACCACGAACACCGGCGTCGACGCGATGTACAGGAACAGCGCCGAGAAGTTGAACGCACCGGCCGCGGCGATGCGCTGGAAACGCCGGTTGGCGACGATCGACACGTAGTCGCGCAGCAAACGCCGCGGCGCGAGCGAGATCCGGTGCTCGCGCGGATGGGTTTCCGGCAACCATCGCCACACCACCACCAGCAGCACCAGCGAGAACGCGACAAGGAACCAGAAGATCAGCGGCCAGCGCCCCCAGCCCAGCAACCAGCCGCCGATGATCGGCGCGATCGCCGGCGCGATGCTGAAGATCATCATGACCTGGCTCATCAGCCGCTGCGCATCGTCGCCCTGCAGCACGTCGCGGATCACCGCGCGGCCGACGATCAGACCCACGCCGGCCGACAGCCCCTGCAGCGCGCGGAACGACAGCAGCATGGTCAGATCGGTCGAGAGCGCGCAGCCCACAGAGGCCACTACGAAAATGGCCAGCCCGCCGAGGATCACCGCGCGCCGGCCGATCGCGTCCGACAGCGGCCCGTGGACGATGCTCATCAGCGCGTAGGCAATCAGATACACCGCGATCGTCTGCTGCATCGCGGCCGGGTCTGCATCGAGATCGCGGCCCATGGCCGGAAACGCCGGGAAGATCGTGTCGATCGAGAACGGCCCGAACATCGCCAGGCCCGCCAGCAGCAGGGCCAGCGTGCGGATCGACGGCATGCGCGGCTGTCTCATGCGGACACCCGCGACGCGTTCGCGACGGCTGCATCGGAGAGCGCCGACGCGCAGGCGACGACAGGGCAACAGGATTCGGGCATCGGGACACCGGCAGACGTCCGCATTCACGGACCGGGCGCGGCGCAGGCGCCGCTCGGAAGCGCGACATCATAGGCCGGCCGATGCGTACGCCCCGGCAACGGCGCGTTCCGTCGGGCCCTCGCGGCATGCGCGGGCGCGCGGAGGGGCCGGTATACTGCGCCGCGTATGCAGTGGGAGAAGCGGGCGCCCCTCGTGAGCGTCCCTGCCGTAGGCGCAACCGCCCGGAATCGCTCAGGCCCAGTACCGCTGCAGCGGCAACACTCTGGAGAGACCGGAGGCCCGTCGAGGGCGCATCCGGCGCCGAAGGGGCACGAAGCGCACCGCTTCCAAACTCTCAGGCAAAAGGACAGAGGGGCACGCGGAAGACCGGCGGTCTTCATGCCTTCGTCGTCCCGAATGGATCGACGCGGGCCTGCGCCGGCATTCCAGAGCCCCGCCTTTTTCCGGATGCCCGCCATGACCGCTTCGACCCTGCGCGACCTCGAACACCACTCGGCCTTCGTCGAACGCCACATCGGCCCGAACGACGCCGAGATCGCCCACATGCTCGGCGTGGTCGGCCACGACTCGCTCGATGCCATGACCGATGCGATCGTGCCCGGCAAGATCGCGTCCCGCGCGCCGCTCGCCCTGCCCGACGCGATGACCGAAGTCAACGCGCTGGCGAATATCCGCAAGGTCGCGGAACGGAACACCGTGCTGCGCAGCGTCATCGGCCAGGGCTACTACGGCACGCACACGCCGAACGTCATCCTGCGCAACATCCTCGAGAACCCGGCCTGGTACACGGCCTACACGCCCTACCAGGCGGAGATTTCGCAGGGCCGCATGGAAGCGCTGATCAACTTCCAGACGATGGTCACCGACCTGACCGGCATGGACATCGCGAACGCCTCGCTGCTCGACGAAGCGACCGCCGCCGCCGAAGCGATGACGCTGGCCAAGCGTTCGGCGAAGTCGAAGTCCAACGTGTTCTTCGTTGCCGACGATGTGCATCCGCAGACGCTCGACGTGCTGCGCACGCGTGCCGACGGCCTCGGCATCGAGCTGCTGATCGGCCCCGCTGCCGACGCCAAGGACGCCGACAGCTACGGCGTGCTGCTGCAGTACCCGAACACCTTCGGCCGCATCGGCGATCACGCCGAAGTCGCCGATGCCGTGCACGCGCGCGGCGGCATCGTCGCGGTCGCGACCGATCTGCTGGCGCTGACCCTGATCCAGGCGCCGGGCCGCTGGGGCGCCGACATCGTCGTCGGCAACTCGCAGCGCTTCGGCGTGCCGTTCGGTTTCGGTGGCCCGCATGCCGGCTTCATGGCCTGCCGCGATGCCTACAAGCGCTCGATGCCGGGCCGCCTGATCGGCGTGTCGGTCGACGCCGCCGGCAACCAGGCCTACCGCCTGACACTGCAGACGCGCGAGCAGCACATCCGCCGCGAGAAGGCGACGTCGAACATCTGCACCGCGCAGGTGCTGCTGGCGGTGATGGCGTCGATGTACGCGGTCTACCACGGCCCCGACGGCCTGACCCGCATCGCCCGTCGCACGCATCGCTTCGCGTCGATCCTCGCCGCCGCGCTGAGCAAGGCCGGCGTCACCGTCGGCGATGCGTTCTTCGACACGCTGCACGTGACCGGCGTCGACGCCGATGCGCTGCACGGCCAGGCGCGTGACGCCGGCTTCAACCTCCGCTCGATCGATGCATCGTCGGTCGGCATCAGCCTCGACGAGACCACGACCCGCGACGAAGTCGTCGCGCTGGCCAAGCTGTTCGGCGCCGATGTCGACATCGAAGCACTCGATACCGCGACCGCCGATGCGCTGCCGAAGGCGCTCGCGCGCGACACGAAGTTCCTGATCCATCCGGTGTTCAACACGCACCACAGCGAGCACGAGCTGCTGCGCTACATGCGCACGCTGGCCGATCGCGATCTGGCGATGGACCGCACGATGATCCCGCTGGGCTCGTGCACGATGAAGCTCAACGCGACCGCCGAAATGATTCCGGTGACGTGGCCTGAGTTCGGCAACATCCACCCGCTGGCGCCGGCCGACCAGACCGTGGGCTACACCGAATTGATCGACGGCCTGGAAGCGATGCTGGTCGAGATCACCGGCTACGACGCGGTGAGCTTCCAGCCGAACTCCGGTGCGCAGGGCGAGTTCGCCGGCCTGCTCGCGATCCGCGCCTACCAGCAGGCGCAGGGCCAGGGCCATCGCGACATCTGTCTGATCCCCGAATCCGCGCACGGCACCAACCCGGCGTCGGCGCAGATGGTCGGCATGACCGTCGTCGTGACCCGCTGCGACAAGGACGGCAACGTCGACGTCGACGACATCCGCGCCAAGGCCGAAAAGTATTCCGACCGTCTCGCCGCGATCATGATCACCTACCCGTCCACGCATGGCGTGTTCGAGGAAGACGTGGTCGCGATCTGCGACATCGTCCACCAGCACGGCGGGCAGGTGTACACCGACGGCGCCAACATGAACGCCCTCGTCGGCGTGGCCAAGCCCGGCAAGTGGGGCTCGGACGTCAGCCATCTGAATCTGCACAAGACCTTCTGCATTCCGCACGGCGGCGGCGGCCCGGGCGTGGGCCCGTGCGCGGTCAAGTCGCATCTCGCGCCCTACCTGCCGCGCGCGCTCGGTGGCGATGGCGAGGTGGGCATGGTCTCGGCGGCGACGCACGGGTCGGCGTCGATCCTGCCGATCAGCTGGATGTACATCGCGATGATGGGCGCCGACGGTCTGCGCCGCGCCACCCAGGTCGCGCTGCTCAACGCCAATTACGTCGCCAAGCGCCTGGCGCCGCATTACCCGACCCTCTACACCGGCCGCAACGATCTCGTCGCGCACGAGTGCATCCTCGATCTGCGCCCGATCAAGGACGCGACCGGCATCAGCGCCGAGGACGTGGCCAAGCGTCTGATCGACTTCGGCTTCCACGCGCCGACGCTGAGCTTCCCGGTCAGCGGCACGCTGATGGTCGAGCCGACCGAGAGCGAATCGCTGCACGAACTCGATCGTTTCATCGACGCGATGATCCAGATCCGCGACGAGATCCGCGCGATCGAGGACGGCCGTCTGGATCGCGAAGACAACCCGCTCAAGCACGCACCGCACACCGCGATGCAGGTCACCGCGAGCGAATGGACCCACGCCTATCCGCGCGAACTGGCCGCGTTCCCGCTGGCGACGCTGCGGCACACGAAGTACTGGCCGCCGGTCGCGCGCGTCGACAACGTGCACGGCGACAAGAACGTGTTCTGCAGCTGCATCCCGGTCGGTTCGGCCGAGGACGAGCCGGAAGCTTTCAGCGAGCCGGACGTCGCCTGATCCGACGATGCGGATCGGCCGGCAAGGTACCGGTCGATCTGCGAATTGCGTCACAACCTGACCCGACCGTACGGTCGGGTCTGTTGTATCCGCTCCCCGCAATGAATCGTGCCGCGTCGCGACGGGCCTCACCATTTCCGGACATTGGCACGCGGGTTGCTTCTGAGGCTCAGCCTCCCCCGCTCCGGTCCAGTCCATGCTCGTCGGCACCTACAACCCGCTGCTCGTCGCCATCTCGTACGTCGTCGCCGCATTCGCGTCCTATGTCGCACTCGACATGGCCGGCCGGATCGCCGCGAGTGATGGCTGGGCCTCGCGCAGCTGGCTGATCGGCGGCGCGGTCGCGATGGGCTTCGGCATCTGGTCGATGCATTTCCTCGGCATGCTCGCGTTCGAGCTGCCGATCCCGCAGGGCTACGACCTCGCGGTGACGCTGTATTCGCTGCTGATCGCGATCTGCAGCTCGGCCTACGCGCTGCACGTGATCTCCGGACGCGACCTGCCGGCGCGCAAGCTCGGCATCGCGGCACTGATCCTCGGCGCCGGCATCGCGGCGATGCATTACGTCGGCATGGAAGCCATGCATATGCAGCCGGGCATCGACTACCACCCGGGCTGGTTCGCGCTGTCGATCGTGATCGCGATCGCCGCCGCCGGCGCCGCGCTGTGGATCGCGTTCTCGCTGCGCCGCGAGGGCGCGGGCGTGGTGCGCGCGCGCAGCCTGGCGGCGCTGGTGATGGGCGTGGCGGTCGTCGGCATGCACTACACGGGCATGGCCGCGGCCGGCTTTCCCGAAGGCAGCATCTGCGGCGCGGCGATCGCCGGCGGCATCTCGCCGCAGTGGCTGGCCAGCCTGGTCGGCGCGACGACGTTCGCGATCCTCGGCTTGGCGCTGACCACGTCGATCCTCGACCGCCGCCTGCAGGAACGCACCACGCTGCTCAGCGATTCGCTCAAGAAAGCGAACCAGGAACTGACCTATCTCGCTCTGCACGACAACCTGACCAAGCTGCCGAACCGCCTGCTGCTCGAGGATCGCCTCGAACATGCGATCCGCCGCGCGGTGCGCAACGGCAACCGCTTCGCACTACTGTTCGTCGATCTCGACGGCTTCAAGGCGGTCAACGATGCCTACGGCCATCCGGTCGGCGACCGTCTGCTGCTGCAGGTCGCGCGTCACCTCGCCGCCGAGATCCGCGCCGAAGACACGCTGGCGCGGCTGGGCGGCGACGAGTTCGTCGTGCTCGCCGACATCAAGGAGCCGGGCGACGCGGCGACACTGGCCGACAAGCTGCTGCAGACGGTGTCGATGCCGGTGCAGATCGAGGGCGGCGAACTCAACGTGACCGGCAGCATCGGCATCGCGATCTTCGGCGCCGACGGCACCAGCGCGCGCGAACTGATGACCAACGCAGATGCGGCGATGTACTCGGCCAAGGACCAGGGCCGCAACGCCTACTGCTTCTTCGAGCCATCGATGAATCGCGGCGCCCACGCCGAACTCGCGCTGATCCAGGATCTGCGCCGGGCACTGGCGCTGGGCCAGTTCACGCTCAACTACCAGCCCAAACTGCGCGCACCCGACGGCCCGCTGGTCGGCCTCGAAGCGCTGCTGCGCTGGCACCATCCCGAGCGCGGGCTGGTGATGCCGGACACCTTCATTCCGCTGGCCGAGAAGACCGGCCTGATCCTGGAAATCGGCCGCTGGGTCATCAACGAGGCCTGCCGCCAGCTGATGGAATGGCGCGCGCTCGGCCGCGACGTGCCGTCGGTGTCGGTGAACCTGTCGGCGACCCAGTTCCGCTCGCCCGGCCTGCTCGGCAAGATCAAGGAAGCGCTCGCGCGCCACGGCATGCCGCCGTCTTCGCTGGTCCTGGAAATCACCGAGTCGACCGCGATGCACGATCCGGAAGCCAGCCTGGCGATCCTGCAGCGGCTGTCGGCGCTGGGGGTGCAGATCTCGATCGACGATTTCGGCACCGGCTATTCCAGCCTGCTGTATCTCAAGCGGCTGCCGGCCAGCGAACTCAAGATCGACCGCGCTTTCGTCAAGGACCTGGTCGCCGGCAGCGAGGACGCCGCGATCGTCTCGGCGATCATCGCGCTCGGGCGTACCTTGAACCTGTCGGTGATCGCCGAAGGCGTGGAGACCGAGGCGCAGCAGCGGCTGCTGACCGAACTGGGTTGCACCTCGTTGCAGGGCTTCCACTTCGGCATGCCCGGCGACGCCGCGTCGATCGGCGCGCGACTCTAACGGCCCACCGGATTCGCGGGAGGCGTCGGATCCGGTGATCCGCAGCCGACAGCGCGTGCGCTGCGCGCCGAGACCGGCGGCGCGAATGCGTGGCGTCAATCGATCTCGCTAGTCTCCTCGGCCAGGCTTTCCAGCAGCGCGTCGATCGGCATCGGGCAACCGAGGTGGTAGCCCTGCGCCTGGTCGCAGCCGTGCGCGCGCAGCCATTCGAGCTGCTCGGCCTCTTCGACGCCTTCGGCGATGATCGCGAGCCCCAGGCCATGGCCGAGCGCGATCAACGCGCGGCAGATCGCGGCGCTGCGCGGGTCTTCGGTCACGTCGCGGACGAAGGCACGGTCGATCTTCAGATGGTCGAGCGGCAGTTCGCGCAGATAGGCCATGCTCGAAAAGCCGGTGCCGAAGTCGTCGATCGACAGGCACAGGCCTTCGTTGCGCAACGTGCCCATCAGCGATCGCGCATCGTCGGGATGCCGCAGCAGCACGCTTTCGGTCAGCTCCAGATGCAGCGCGCGCGGTGGCAATGCGTGGCGTTCGAACAGATGCCGGATCGATTCCGGCGTCATGTCGGCCTCGAACTGCACCGCGGACACGTTCACCGCGATCGCCACGTCACCGTGGCCCGCGGCGGCCAGACGCGCATGCATGCGCGCCGACTCCTCCAGCACCCAGCCGCCGATCGGCACGATCAGCCCGGACTCCTCGCACAGCGGAATGAACTGCGCCGGCGAGACGTAGCTGCCATCGGGCTGGCGCCAGCGCAGCAGGGCTTCAACCGCGGCGAGGCTGCCGTCGTGCAGACGATGGATGGGCTGGAAATGCAGCTCGAACTCGCCGCGCTCATGCGCTTGGCGCAGCTGCCGCACCATCGCCAGCCGGCTCGAGGCGTGTTCGGCCATCGCCGCGCTGTAGTGCACCACCTGCAGGTTCTCCCGGCGCGCATGCAGCGATGCCAGCGCCGCATGGCCGATGACCTTCTCGGCGCCGCCGTCCTCGCACGGGCCGCTGGCCAGTCCGATCCAGGCTTCCAGCGGAAACGTGCCGCCTTCGGCCTCGACGGGGATGCCGATCGCCTCGAGCAGCGCGGCAACCATGGCGTCGCGCTCGCGCGGATCGAGCGCGGCGATGACGAACGTCTCCGACGGCATGTAGCCGCAGGCGCCGTAGCGCTCGGCAACCTGATTGAAGCGTGCGGCCGCCTCGCACAGGATGTTCTCGCCCGCGCGGCGGCCCAGCGTCGGCGCGATCAGTTCCAGATCGCGCAGCTGCACATAGGCGATGGCGAAACCGCTCTCGCCGTCGGCTGCGCAGTGCGAATCGAGCTGATCGGCCAGTGCGGCGAGCGTCAGCATGCCGGTGGTCGGGTCGTGGTTCGCGCGCCAGGCCAGATCGCGCTCGTAACTCATGCGGACGCTGACGTCCTCGGCCAGCACCAGTCGCGCCGGCCGTCCGTCGAGTTCGATCGTGCGCGCGTGCACGCGGACTTCGACATGCCGCGCATCGCGCGTCATCAGCATCCACGGCCGGTCCTGCGCATCGTGGCCGCCCCCCGGTGCCAGCGCCTCACGGCCGGCGGCCTGGTCCTCGGGCGCCAGCAGATCGGTGACCGCCATGTGCAGCAGGTCTTCGCGGTTGTAGCCGTAGGTGTCCACGGCCGCCTCGTTGACCGCGAGGAAGCGCAGATCCTCCAGGTCGTAGACCCAGGCCGGCAGCGGATTGCGCTCGAAGATGTGCCGGAACTGCAGTTCGGCGCGTTCCATGCGCTGTTGCGCATCGCGGCGTTCGGTGACGTCCTGCGCGGTGCCGGTCATCACCGGGTCCGCGCCGTCACGGACGGTCGCGCCGCGGATCTTCAGCCAGCGCGACGCGCCGTCGTCGAGCACCACCCGGTATTCCTGCACGAAGGGCAGCTGGTCGATCTGCGATGCGGCGAGCTCGGTCTGGATACGCGGCCGGTCGTCGTCATGGATGCGATCGATGAACGCCTGCACCGGGATCTGGCCGTCGACGCTGTCCAGTCCGTAGAGCGCCGCCATCTCCTCGGTGGCGCGGACGTAGCCCGCGGCGGGATACATGCGCCACACGCCGGTCCCGGACGCGAGCTGGGCCTGCTGGAGCCACTCGGCCTGCGCCTCCACTTCGGCCATCAGCGCCTCGCGCGCGATCTCGTCCTTGCGGGCGCGTCGCACAACCAGGCCGAACACCAGCCAGTAGAGCAAGGCGAGTACGCAGGCGGACACGGCATACCGGCGCCAGGGCGCGAGGGCTTCGTGCAAGCCGATGCCGGCGCTGACGACGAAGGGGTAATCGCTGGTGTTGCTGAAGGCGACCTTGCGCTCGACACCGTCGAGCTGGCTGACCAGATCGCCGCTGAAGCGCCCGCCCTCCACCCGCACCTCCGGCGGCAGATCGACGTGTTTGCCGACGTGCGTACCGGTGCGGCCGAAGCGCGCAACCACGACGCCGGCCTGGGTGTAGATGGTGGCGCTGCCCTCCGCGCCGACGTCGAGCGAATCGACCATGCCTTCGAGTTCGCGCGTCCGGAACAGGGCAACGATCCACGCATCCTCCACCGCGAGCGCCAGCGGCAGCGTGCCACCCTTGCCCTGCGGCAGCAGCGGGCCTGCGACCAGCGGGCCCGCCCGATGATCGAGCGTGGCCAGCCAGTCGCTGATTCGCGCATCCGCAACGACGCCGGATCGCGCGCGCCCGAACCGGTCGAACACGGCGATCGATTCCAGTTCTTCGTGGCGGTCGATGACGCCGGCCATCCAGACATCCAGCCTGTCGCCCGCCAGCGCCGGCGGCAGCGCGGCGTCGGCCCTCCGCTTCGCGGCGATGCCCCGCAACGCGCGTTCGATGTTGCGCAGTTCGTAGTGCAGCAGACGGTCGGTGCCGGTGGCCAGCGCCATGCTCTGCCGAGACGCCGCGTCCAGCCGCGCGTCGCGATCGAGCAGGACGAGCGTGGCGAGGCCCGCCGTGAGCACCACGCCGAGCAGAATGCCGGTATTGCGGATCGAGCGGGCCGAACGGAGTCGCCGCAACCGTCTTGTCGTCACGTCCGTAAGCATCGTGTCGTCTGGCGGGCCCGCCCACGGGGGACCCTGAACTCCTGCACTGGAGGACCAAGCATGCCGGGAAAGGGGCCGCGCCCGGCTCTGAGAAAAATCTGAAAGCCGCACGAAAGCGATCCATCGATCCGGAAAAACGCGCGCACTTTTCACGGTGCGTGGCCGCTGCTCCACCCACGGTGGTCCTTCCCCCGCTCGCGAACCTGCCCATGTCCAGCAAAGACACCCGCTCGGCGTCCAATCCCGACCAGCCGCAACAGCGCGACCATGTGGCGGTCAACGACCGCAAGGCGGCGCGCGGCGACGCCTACGCCCACGACGACAACCCTTCGGCCGAGGGCAACGACACATCGCTCACGGCCGGCCCCTCGTTCGAACGGCGCGTCCATGCCGACGGCCACGTCGAAGGCGTTCCGCCGCCCGTCGTGACCGGAGACGACAGCGACGACAAAGCGGGTGCAGGCGACGCGTCCGACCGCACACACGACGGGCGCACACACACACAGGATTGAGTTCGACAAGGACGCGCGCCGATGGACGCATCGTCGGCGCAGCCCGCAGATGCATCCGTCATCGGGCGTGCATGACGTCGCGATGCATCGCAACGCCAGCGGGCGCGACTCCGTTGCGATCGCGGATCGTCGGGGGGATGCGACATAACGGAATGCTGATGGATGCTTCGCGCACGGGGGGCGTCGATCCCCTAGAATCCGCACCGTCCTCGCCCCCGGAGTCACCGTATGTCGTCTGCCCCGCTCGCCTACCGCCGCGTCCTGCTCAAGTTGTCCGGCGAGGCCCTGATGGGCGACGAGGATTACGGCATCGATCCCAAGGTCATCGGGCGCCTGGCCGACGAAGTCATCGAGGCGCAGAAGGCCGGTGCCGAGGTCGGCCTGGTCATCGGCGGCGGCAACATCTTCCGCGGTGCAGGCTTGGCTGCAGCCGGGATGGACCGCGTCACCGGCGACCAGATGGGCATGCTGGCGACCGTCATCAACGCGCTGGCGATGCAGGACGCGCTCGAGAAGCGCGGCGCACGTGCGCGCGTGATGAGCGCGATCAAGATCAACGACGTCTGCGAGGACTACATCCGCCGTCGCGCGATCCGCCATCTGGAAAAGGGCCGCATCGCGATCTTCGCCGCCGGTGTCGGCAGCCCGTTCTTCACCACCGATTCGGGCGCCGCGCTGCGCGGCATCGAGATCGGCGCGGATCTGCTGCTCAAGGCGACCAAGGTCGACGGCGTCTACGACGCCGATCCGAAGAAGGTGCCCGACGCCAAGCGTTACGACCGCCTGACCTACGACGAGGTGCTGAGCCAGGGTCTCGAGGTCATGGACACGGCGGCCTTCGCGCTCGCGCGCGATTCCGACCTGCCGCTGCGCATCTTCGACATGAGCCAGGCCGGCGTGCTGCTGCGCATCCTGCGCGGCGAGCCGATCGGCACGCTGGTCCAGGGCCGCAGCTGAGCCCGTTCGGCGCGGCCTCGCGCTGCGCTGCGGCATCACCCGGCCCCGTGGTCGGTCCCGGACGCTTATAATCGTCCGATTCGCACACGGACCGGGGCTGCCCATGCTCAACGACATCAAGAAAGACACCCAGACCCGCATGGCCAAGAGCGTCGAAGCGCTCAAGCACACGCTGGTCAAGGTGCGCACCGGCCGCGCGTCGAGCGCGCTGGTCGACCACATCAAGGTCAACTACCACGGCTCGGACATGCCGCTGAACCAGGTCGCCAGCGTGGTGGTGTCCGATGCCCGCTCGCTGACGATCACGCCGTGGGAGAAGCAGATCGTCGGCGCGATCGAGAAGGCGATTCTCGGTTCCGACCTCGGCCTGACCCCGAACACCGCCGGCACCACCATCCGCCTCAACCTGCCCGCGCTGACCGAAGAGCGCCGCCGCGACCTGTCCAAGGTCGTGCACAGCGAAGGCGAGGACAGCAAGGTCGCCATCCGCAACATCCGCCGCGATGCCAACCAGCAGATCAAAGAACTCCTCAAGGAGAAGCTGATCTCCGAGGACGACGAGCGCCGCAGCGAGGACGAGATCCAGAAGATCACCGACTCGGCGATCAAGGATGTCGACGAGGTCGTCAAGGCCAAGGAACAGGAACTGATGTCGGTCTGACGGTCCGTCCGCAGTCCGCATGAACGCACCGATTCCGACCGGGCCCGTCCCGCGCCACATCGCCGTCATCATGGACGGCAACGGGCGCTGGGCGGCGCGTCGCAAGCGTCCGCGTGCGATCGGCCACCGTGCCGGCGCGCGCACCGTCAACCTCTGCATCGATTTCTGCCTCGAACGCGGCGTCGACGCGTTGACCCTGTTCGCGTTCTCCAGCGAGAACTGGGGCCGCCCCGACGAGGAAGTCGGCGCGCTGATGAAGTTGTTCCTCGGTGCGCTCGACCGTGAAGTCGGCGAGCTGCATCGTCGCGGCGTGCGCCTGCGTTTCATCGGCGAGCGTGGCCGTTTCAGCGACGGCATCCGCGGCCGCATGGCCGCGGCGGAAACGCTGACTGCCGGCAACACGCGGCTGACGCTGGCGGTGGCTGCCAGTTACGGCGGACGCCAGGACATCGCCTCGGCCGCGCGTTCGCTGGCCGAGGATGTCGCGGCCGGCCGTCTACGCCCCGACCAGATCGACGAAGCCGCGCTCGGCGCACGCGTCGCGCTGGCCGACCTGCCGGCGCCGGATCTCTTCATCCGCACCGGCGGCGATCTGCGCGTCAGCAATTTCCTGTTGTGGCAGCTCGCCTACACCGAGCTGTGGTTCACCGAGACCCTGTGGCCCGAGTTCGGCGCGCAGGAACTCGAGCAGGCGCTACAGGCCTATGCCTCGCGCGAGCGACGCTTCGGGCTGACGGGCGAGCAGATCGCCACCGCACAGGACGCGCCCGGGGAGGGCCACCCATGACATCCACCCGCATCCTCGCGGCCCTGCTGATGGCGCCCGTCGCCATCGCCGCCGTGCTGCTGCTCAATACGCCATGGATGGCCGCCGTCTCGGCGATCATCTTCCTCGCCGCGCTGTGGGAATGGCTGCGGCTGACCGACATCGACGACACGCTGGCGCGCACCGCGCTGCTGGCGCTGAACCTGCTGCTGATGGTGGCCATCGTCTGGGCGTCGGCGACCGGCGGCGGCTCGCTGGTGCTGCTGAAGATCCTGGCGATGATCGGCGTCGTCTGGTGGCTGCTGGCGACGTTGTGGCTGCGCCATTACGACTTCGCCTCCGATCACGACACCCGGGCGCGCGTGTTCAAGCTCGCGGCCGGCACGCTGGCGGTGATTCCGGCCTGGGCCGCGCTGTGCGTGATCCACGCCGGCGAGAACGGCGGACCCGGCAACCGCTGGCTGCTGCTGGCGCTGGCGATCGTCTGGGCCACCGACACCGGCGCGTATTTCGCCGGCCGCAAGTTCGGCAAGCGCAAGCTCGCGCCACGCATCAGCCCGAACAAGACCGTCGAAGGCCTGGCCGGCGGCGTCGTCGCGGGTGTGCTGGTCGCGGTCGCATTCGCGCCGCTCGCCGGCGCGACCGTCGCGCAGTTGCCGTTGGTCGCGCTGGTCGCGGTGCTGACCGTGCTGGCATCGGTGGTCGGCGATCTGTTCGAAAGCCTGCTCAAGCGCCACGTCGGCGCCAAGGACTCGGGCACGTTGATTCCCGGTCACGGCGGCGTGCTCGATCGCCTCGACAGCGTGCTGGCGGCGCTGCCGGTGTTCGCGTTCGGCCAGATCTGGCTCGGTTTCTGACGATGCAGTCCGTCTTCGCGTGCCGCGGCCGGACGTGCCGCGCATGATCCGCAAGGTCGCGGTCTTCGGCGCCACCGGTTCGATCGGCACCTCGGCGCTGGACGTCATCGCCCGGCATCCCGATCGCCTGCGCGCCAGTGTGCTGGCGGCGGGCAGCAACGTGGCGGCACTGGTCGCGCTGTGTGTTACGCATCGCCCGGACCACGCGGTGATCGCCGATGCGGCGTTGCTCGACGCACTGGCGTCGGCGCTGCGCGACGCGGGCCTCGACACCACGCCGCATGCCGGCATGCCTGCGTTCGATGCGCTCGCCCGCGATGCAGAGGCCTGCGACACCGTCGTCGCCGCGATCGTCGGCGCGGCCGGGCTCGATTCCACGCTAGCTGCGCTGCGCGCCGGCAAGCGTGTGCTGCTGGCCAACAAGGAATCGCTGGTGCTGGCCGGTGCGCTGATGATGCAGGCCGCGCGCGACGCAGGCGCGACCATCGTGCCGATCGACAGCGAACACAACGCGATCCACCAGTGCCTGCCCGCCGACGGCGACTGCAGCGGCGTGGCCCGCATCATCCTGACCGCGTCCGGCGGCCCGTTCCGCGGGCGCAGCCGCGCATCGCTCGCGGAGGTGACGCCGGCACAGGCGGTGGCGCATCCCAAGTGGTCGATGGGGCCGAAGATCTCGGTCGACTCGGCCACGCTGATGAACAAGGGTCTGGAACTGATCGAGGCGCATCACCTGTTCGCGATGCCGGTCGAGCGCCTAGATGTGCTGGTGCATCCGCAGAGCTTGGTGCACTCCTTCGTCGAGTTCATCGACGGTTCCACCCTCGCCCAGCTCGGACTGCCCGACATGCGCACCGCGCTCGCGGTGGGCCTGGGCTATCCCGATCGCATCGCGTCCGGCGTGTCGGGTCTGGATCTGCTGCAGCACGGCCGTCTCGATTTCGAAGCGCCGGATCTCGACGCATTCCCCTGCCTGGCGCTCGCCCGCGGCGCACTGGCGGCTGGCGGTACCGCGCCCGCGCTGCTGAACGCGGCGAACGAAGTGGCGGTTTCAGCCTTTCTTCAGGGGCGCCTGCGTTTTCTAGCCATTCCCACGCTGGTCGAGCACGTGCTCGACACGCTTCCCGCCGCTGACGCGGCGTCGCTGGCCGTGCTGCGCGATGCCGACGCGCGCGCACGCAGCGTCGCCACGCAGGCGATCGAAACCGGTGCCGTCCATTGAGCAAGCGTGATGTCTGAATTCTTCGGCTCGGTGTGGTGGCTGATCGTCAGCCTCGGCGTGCTGGTCACCTTCCACGAGTTCGGCCATTACTGGGTCGCGCGCCGGTGCGGCGTGCGCGTGCTGCGCTTCTCGATCGGTTTCGGCCGCGCGCTGTGGTCGCGCCGCGGCAAGGACGGCACGGTCTACCAGATCGCGATGATCCCGCTGGGTGGCTACGTCAAGATGCTCGACGAGCGCGAAAGCCCGGTGCCGGAGGCCGAAGCGCACGAAGCCTTCAACCGCGCATCGGTGTGGAAGCGCATCGCGATCGTCGCCGCCGGGCCGATCGCCAACCTGATCCTGTGCGTGGTGCTGCTGTGGGCGATGTTCGTCATCGGTCGCCCCGATTACGCGCCCGTCGTCGGCCAGGCCAGCGGCATCGCCGAAACGTCGGGCCTGCGCGCGGGCGACCACATCGATGCGGTCGGTGACCGCGAGACGCCGACGTGGATGGAGGTGCAGCTCGCGCTGCTGCCGGCCGCGCTGGATCGCCGGGACATCGCGCTGCACGTCACCGACGAACGCGACCGCGACGTGGTCCGCGAACTGCGCCTGTCGCAGCTGCCCGAGGATTTCGACCAGCGGCGTATCGCGTCGGCGATCGGCCTGTGGCCGCGGCATCTGCTGCTGCCGGCGGTCGTGGGCCGCGTCGAGCCCGGATCCGCGGCCTGGGGCGTGCTGGCCGAAGGCGACCGCCTCACGGCCATCGACGGCAGCCCGGTGCGCGTGTTCGAGGACATCGGCCCGTTGGTGCAGACGCTGGGCGACCGCGGCGGCCAGGCGATGGTCGAGGTGGAACGCGACGGCGAGCGCCTCGCACTGGAGATGACACCCAAGCGCATGGAGCTGCCCGACGGGCGCGGCGAATACTGGGCCTTCGGCATCGCGCCGCCGCGCGACCTGCCGATGCCGGAGAAGGACGCGATCCAGCAGTACGGGGTGCTCGCGTCGGTGCCGGCGGCGTTCCATGAAGTCGGTCATCTGACCGGCCAGCTGGTCGGCATGATCGGGCGCGCCTTCAGCGGCCGGGTGGCGATCGAGAACACAGTGGCCGGCCCGATCACGATCGCGCGCGCGGCCAATACCTATGCCGGCCAAGGACCTGCGTGGTACCTGACGATCCTCGCGTTGCTGTCGCTGAGCCTGGCGATCCTGAACCTCCTCCCCATCCCGCTGCTGGATGGGGGGCACCTCTTGTATTACCTTATCGAGTTGGTCAAAGGCAGCCCGGTCAGCGAGCGCGCGATGGTGGCCGGGCAATACGTCGGCCTGGCGCTGCTGGCCAGTCTGATGGGCCTGGCGTTCTACAACGACATCCTCCAACTCGTGCGCTGACACCTGCCTCGACCCGGATTCCGCCGCACACACCGCGCCGGAACCACTCCCCTACCCGGATTCAAAGATGACGCGAATGCCTGACCGCCGACTGCTTGCCCTCGCCCTCGCCACGGTGATCGCCGCGCCGGCCTGGGCCCAGACGGCCGCGAACGCACCTGTTGCCGCGCCTGCGCCCGCCGCCCTGCCCCCGCTGGCACCTTCGAGCGCCAGCAGCTTCACGGTCAGTGACATCCGTGTCGACGGCCTGCAGCGCATCGGCGCCGGCACCGTGTTCACCTACTTGCCGGTCGAGCGCGGCGACACCGTCAACTCGACGCGCATCAGCGATGCGGTCCGCGCGCTGTACCGCACGGGCTTCTTCGAAGACATCCAGGTCGCGCGCCAGGGCGACATCCTCGTGTTCACGGTGAGCGAGCGCCCGGCGATCAACCGCCTCACGCTGACCGGCAACAAGGACATCAAGACCGAAGACCTGACCAAGGGTCTCAACGAGATCGGCCTGTCCGAAGGCGAGACCTTCGACCGCCTCGACCTCGACCGCGTGACCCAGGAACTGGTGCGCCAGTACAACAACCGCGGCAAGTACAACGTCAAGATCACCCCGACCGTCTCGCGCCTCGACCGCAACCGCGTCGACATCGCGATCAACGTCGAGGAAGGCAAGGCGGCGAAGATCCGCCACATCAACATCATCGGCAACGAGACCTACGATCTCGACACGCTGACCGACAACTGGGAATCGGGCGAGTCGAACTGGCTCAGCTGGTACCGCCGCGACGACCAGTATTCGCGCGAGAAGCTTGAGGGCGATCGCGAGAAGCTGCACAATTTCTATCTCGACCGCGGCTACATCGACTTCAGCGAAGACAGCGTCCAGGTCTCGATCAGTCCCGATAAGGCCGACATGTTCATCACCGCCGGCGTCACCGAAGGCGAGATCTACAAGGTGTCGGACGTGCAGATCACCGGCAACACGGTGCTGCCGAAGGAAGAGATCGAAAGCCGCGTCTTCGTGCAGAAGGACCAGGTCTTCTCGCGCGCGCTGCTGGAGCTGAGTTCGGACGCGATCATCGCGACGCTCGGCAACATCGGCTATGCGTTCGCACAGGTGAACCCGATTCCGGAAGTCGACCGCGAGAACCGCACGGTCGCGATCAATCTGCAGGTCGTGCCGGGCCCGCGCGTCCAGGTGCGCCGCGTCCAGTTCAAGGGCAACAGCCGCACGTCCGACGAAGTGATGCGCCGCGAGATGCGCCAGTTCGAAGGCGCCTGGTACTCGCAGGCCGCGGTCGACCGCTCCAAGGTCCGTCTGCAGCGCCTGGGCTACTTCGAATCGGGCAGCGTCAACGTCGAAAGCCAGCCGGTGCCGGGCAGCAACGACCAGGTCGACGTGGTGTTCAGCGTCACCGAAACCACGTCGGGCAGCTTCGTGTTCGGCCTCGGCTACTCGCAGCTCGCCGGCGTGACCACGTCGGTGCAGCTGTCGCAGAACAACTTCCTCGGCAGCGGCAACCGCGTGTCGGTGGAAGCGCAGCGCAACGTCTACCTGCAGCGCTACTCGTTCTCCTTCATGAACCCGTACTTCACTGACGGTGGCATGTCGCTGGGCTACAACCTGTGGTGGCGCGAGTTCGACAACTCCGAGTTCAACACCGCGCAGTATTCGTCGACCAGCGCCGCCGGCCAGACGATCCTGGGCATTCCGCTGACCGAGAACGACTCGATCTCGCTGCTGCTCGGCGTCGACCGCAATCAGATCTTCACCTTCCGCGGCTCCTCGCCGGAATCGATCGTCGATTACGTCGATGCGTTCGGCTCGCGCACTTTCCATGCCTGGCGCAGCGAACTCGCCTGGGCGCGCGACACCCGCAACGACTATCTGCAGCCGACCCGCGGCATGATGCAGCGCGTTTCGCTGGAGAGCACCCTGCCCGGCTCGTCCGCCGAGTACTACAAGCTCAACTACGAGATCTCGAAGTACTGGCCGATCAACCGGCACCTGATCCTCAATACCCGCGCCGAGCTCGGCTACGGCGACAGCTACGGCAGCGACGTCGTGCGCAACGTCTGCTACACCGCGCCGACCTTCGTGGACAGCAACGGTGACGGCGTGGTCGACACGCAGGTACCCGGCGCCGCGCCGAGCGATCCCTGCGATCCGTCGTCGCCCGACTACATCCGCACGCTCACCGCCAGCGGCCTGCCGTTCTACGAGAACTTCTACGCCGGTGGTCCGCGCTCGGTGCGCGGCTTCCGCGACAACACGCTCGGCCCGCGCGAGACCGCGCTCAACAGCTCGTTCCTGCAGCCGATCGGCGGCGCGGTGAAGACGATCGGTTCGCTGGAGATGTTCTTCCCGCAACTGATCAAGTCGCCCGCCGCGCGTATCTCGGCCTTCGTCGACTTCGGCAACGTCTACAAGGACGTCGACAGCTGGGACGCGAAGGAACTGCGCGCGTCGGCCGGTGTGGCGCTGATGTGGCGCGCACCGGTCGGCCCGATCTCGATCAGCTATTCGTACCCGCTGCGCCAGCAGAAGGAAGTCCGTGGTGGCGCCGGCGATCTGATCAAGCAGGGCGACGAAGTCGAACGTCTGCAGTTCACCTTCGGCGGCGCGTTCTGATCCAGCGCGACCGATGACCGACACGCAGACCCGCCATACCGCCGAAGCGCTCGCGCAGCGCTTCGGTCTCGTCGTCCACGGCGCGCCGGACGCTTCGGTGTCGGGCGTCGCGACGCTCGCCACGGCCACCAGTGGCCAGCTCGCGTTCCTGTCCAATCCGCGCTACCGCCCGCAGCTCGCCGAAACCGGCGCCGGCATCGTCGTGCTGCGCGAGGCGGATGCGGACGGGTATGCCGGCACCGCGCTGATCGCGAAGGATCCCTACGTCGCCTACGCGAAGATCGCCGCGCTGTTCGATCCGGTCAGCGATGCGCCCGCGGGCGTCCACGCCCTCTCGGTCGTCGATCCGAGTGCGCAGGTCGATGCGTCGGCGTCGATCGGCCCGCACGTCAGCATCGGCGCGCGCAGCGTGATCGGCGCCGGTGTGACCATCGGTGCCGGCTGCGTGATCGGCGAGGACTGCATCGTCGGCGACGGCAGCCGTCTGATCGCCCGCGTGACCCTGGTCAAGCGCGTGCGCCTGGGCGCCCGCGTGACCATCCATCCGGGCGCCGTGCTGGGATCGGAGGGCTTCGGCCTGGCGATGGACGCCGGGCGCTGGATCAACGTGCCGCAGCTCGGCGGCGTGGTCGTCGGCGACGATTGCGACATCGGCGCCAACACGACCATTGACCGCGGCGCGCTCGACGACACCACGCTCGCCGAAGGCGTACGCCTCGACAACCTGATCCAGATCGGACACAACGTGCGCATCGGTGCGCATACCGCGATCGCGGGCTGCGTCGGCATTGCCGGCAGCACCAAGATCGGCAGTTACTGCCTGCTCGCCGGCAAGGTCGGCGTCGCCGGCCATCTCGACATCTGCGATCACGTCGTCGTCCACGCGATGACGATGGTGTCCGCATCCATCACCGAGCCCGGCGAGTATTCCGCCGGCATTCCCGCCCAGCCCACGCGCGAGTGGCGGAAGAATGCCGTCCGGATCCGTCAGCTCGATTCGCTCGCGCGTCGCGTCACGGCGCTCGGGAAGGGGGAACCATGACAGACGCGATCACGCTGCCGATCTACATCGACGGCGTCCACAAGCTGCTGCCGCACCGCTATCCGTTCCTGCTCGTCGACCGTGTCGTCGAGTTTGAGCACGGCAAGCGCGTGCTCTGCTACAAGAACGTCTCGGCCAACGAGGAGTTCTTCCAGGGCCATTTCCCCGGCCAGCCGGTGATGCCGGGCGTGCTCGTCGTCGAGGCGATGGCGCAGGCCGGCGGCATCCTGACCCACCTGACCAAGGGCAAGGACTGCGAAGGCAATCTGTCGTATCTGGTCAAGGTCGACGCGGCGAAGTTCTCGCGCATGGTGGTGCCGGGCGACCGTCTCGAGCTCGAAGTCACGATTAAGCGCGAGATCCGCAACATGACCATGTACAGCGGCATCGCGCGCGTGGACGGCGAACAGGCGGCCTGCGCGGAGATCCTCTGCGCCGAGGTCCCGCGCTGACATGGGCACCGCGCAGGTCCATCCCAGCGCGGTCGTCGATCCCGGCGCGACGCTGGGCGAGGATGTGCGCATCGGTGCGTTCACGCTGATCGGCCCGGACGTCGAGATCGGCGCCGGCACCATCGTCGGCCCGCATTCCAGCATCCATGGCCCGACGCGTATCGGCCGCGAGAACCACATCCACGGCCATGCGGCGATCGGCGGCGAGCCGCAGGACAAGAAGTTTGCCGGCGAGCGCGCGGAACTGGTGATCGGCGACCGCAACACGATCCGCGAATTCGTCACCATCAACCGCGGCACCGGCGACGGCGGCGGCATCACCCGCGTCGGCGACGACAACTGGTTCCTCGCCTACACGCACGTCGCGCACGACTGCGTCGTCGGCAACCGCTGCGTGTTCTCGAACAACGCCACGCTGGCCGGCCACGTCACCGTCGGCGACCACGTGATCCTCAGCGGCTTCGTCGGCATCCACCAGTTCTGCCGGATCGGCGCGCATGCGTTCATCGGCATGGGCGCGTTCGTCAATGGCGACGTGCCGCCGTTCGTGATGGTGGCGCAGGACGGTTACGGCCGGCCGCGCGGCATCAACGCCGAAGGCCTGAAGCGTCGTGGCTTCGACAGTGCACGCACGTCGGCGATCAAGCGTGCCTACCGCGCCCTGTACGTGTCGGGCGATTCGCTGGCCGATGCACGCGTGCGGCTGGAAGAGATGGCACAGGACAGCGAGGACGTGCGCGCGTTTCTCGACTTCATCGACGCAGGCGATCGCCCGCTGCTGCGTTGACAGCTTCCGCGGCACGACGCGCCGTCGATGCCGCACAATGCCACCGTGTCCAGTCCCGCGCCCGCATCCGTAGCCCTGATCGACGACCGCACGTCCGGTGCGCCGTTGCGCATCGCGCTCGTCGCCGGCGAAGCCTCCGGCGACCTGCTCGGCGCCGGACTGATCGAACAGCTGCGCGCGCGCTATCCGCAGGCGACATTCGCAGGCGTCGGTGGCGATGCGATGCGCGCGGCCGGCATGGACACCTGGCACGACGCGTCCGAGCTCGCGATCATGGGGCTGTCGGAAGTGCTGCGCCATCTGCCGCGCCTGCTCAAGCTGCGCAGAACGGTGCGCGCGCGCCTGATCGACTGGCGCCCGGATGTGTTCATCGGCATCGATGCACCCGATTTCAATCTCGGACTGGAGCGCGCGCTCAAGGATCGCGGCATCCGCACCGTGCATTACGTCAGCCCGTCGATCTGGGCCTGGCGGCAGGGGCGTGCGGCGAAGATCGGTCGCAGCGCGGATCTCGTGCTGTGCCTGTTCCCGATGGAGCCGCCGATCTATGCGACGCATGGTGTCGACGCGCGCTTCGTCGGTCATCCGCTGGCGGAGATGGTGGCGCTGGAGCCCGATCGTGCGGCCGCGCGCGATGCGCTCGGGCTGCCGCAGGACGCGCCCGTGCTGGCGGTGTTGCCGGGCTCGCGCCTGGGCGAGATCGGCCGGCTCGGCGAGGTGTTTCTCGATGCCGCCGCGCGTGTCGCCGCCGCCCTGCCCGGTCTGCGGATCGTCGTGCCGGCTGCGAACGCCGGCTGTCGCGCCGCGATCGATGCATTGCTCGCGCACCCGCGTTTTGCGGCGCTCGACGTGCGCGTGCTCGACGGCCAGGCGCGCGCCGCGATGGTCGCCAGCGACGTCGTTCTGCTCGCCTCCGGCACGGCGACGCTCGAAGCCTTGCTGGCCAAGCGCCCGATGGTCGTCGGCTACCGCATCGCGCCGAGCACGGCGTTCCTCGTGCGTCTCTTCAAGCTGATGCAGGTCGATCGCTTCTCGCTGCCCAACATGCTCGCCGGCCGCACGATCGCGCCGGAGTTCATGCAGGAAGACTGCACGCCCGAACACCTGTCCGCCGCGGTGCTGCACTGGTTCCGCGATCCGGCCGCCGCGGATGCGCTGCAGCCGGTCTACCGCGATCTGCATCTGCAGCTGCGCCAGGGCGCATCGGCGACCGCAGCCGATGCGGTCGCGCGCCTTGCCCTGCCCGCGCTGCCTGCACCGGCACGGACACCATGACCCGTCGCCTGCGCATCGCCGGTGTCGACGAGGCCGGGCGTGGCCCGCTGGCCGGCCCGGTCGTCGTCGCCGCCGTGATCCTGCATCCGAAGCGCCCGATCGACGGCCTCGACGATTCGAAAAAGTTGACGGAGAAACGCCGCGAGGCGCTGTATCCGCAAATCGTCGAGCGCGCACTCGCATGGCGGGTCGAGTTCGTCGATGTCGACGAGATCGACCGCATCAACATCTTCCAGGCGACGATGGTCGGCATGGCGCGTGCGGTCCAGGCGCTGGCGCCCACCGCCGAGCGCGTGCTGATTGACGGTAACCGTCTGCCGCGCGGCCTGCCCTGCCCTGCACGCGCGATCGTCGGCGGCGATGCGATCGAGCAGTCGATCATGGCGGCCTCGATCCTCGCCAAGGTCGCGCGCGATCGCGCGATGGTCGAACTGCATGCGCAGTTTCCCGATTACGGCTTCGACCGGCACAAGGGCTACAGCGCACCGACGCATCTCGCCGCGCTGCAGGCGCACGGCCCCTGCGTGCATCACCGCCGCAGCTTCGCGCCGGTGTCGCGTCTGCTGCCCGACGCCGTGTCCGATGCCATCGCCGAACCCGCGACCCTGGACCTGTTCGCCGAGCCGTTGCCGGCCTGAACTTCAGCGCCCGAGGCTCACGACTGAACCGTTCCCGGTGGGCCGGCACACACCCGCCGCGCCAGAGCGCGACCCGCGCTGTGTCAAGCCTTGTCCGGCCCCCGCCCCGGCCCTAACCTGACCCTCCGGTCGCCACGCCCCTGCAATGTCCGCGCGCTTCGCCCACCTCCACGTCCACAGCGAATATTCGCTCTCCGATTCGACGATCCGGATCAAGGAGCTGGTCAAACGCTGCGCCGCGCTCGACCAGCCGTCGGTCGCGCTGACCGACCGCAACAACCTGTTCGCGCTGGTCAAGTTCTACAAGGCGGCCGAGGGCGCCGGCATCAAGCCGGTGATGGGCGCGGACATCTCGCTCGCCGAAGGCGATGAACCGGCTTCGACGCTGACCCTGCTGTGCCGCGACCACGACGGCTATTTGTCGCTGTCGCGCCTGCTCACGCGTGCGTGGATGGAAGGCCATCGCACCGATGGCGTCGTCGTGCGCCCGGACTGGCTGCGCGAGGCGAACACTGGCCTGTTCGCGATCGCCGGTCGCCACGGCCCGGCGGCGAAGCTGCTGGCCGGTGGCCGCGACGATCTCGCGCGGCAGTGGTACGCGCAATGGCGCGACGTCTTCGACGATCGCCTGTTCCTGCAGCTCACCCGCTGCGGCTTCGACGACGAAGCCGTGCACAACGCGCTCGCGCTGCAGGTCTCGTCCGATCTCTCGCTGCCGGTGGTCGCCGGCAACGACGTGCGCTTCCTCGATGCCGACGGCTTCGATGCGCACGAGGCGCGCGTGTGCATCTCGACCGGCCGCGTGCTCGACGATCCGCGTCGTCCGAAGCTCTACACGCGCGAGCAGTACCTGAAGTCGGCCGACGAGATGGCCGCGCTGTTCTCCGACGTGCCCGATGCGATCGACAACACGCTCGCGCTCGCGCAGCGCTGCAATCTCGAACTGCGCCTGGGCACCTATTACCTGCCCGCGTATCCGGTGCCCAGCGAACACACGCTCGATACCTGGATCCGCGCGCAGTCGCACGAGGGCCTGGTCGAGCGTCTGGAGAAGTATCCGGTCGCGGCCGGCCACACACGCGAGAGTTACGTCGAACGGTTGAACGTCGAGCTCGACGTGATTTGCAAGATGGGGTTCCCGGGCTACTTCCTGATCGTCTCGGACTTCATCAAGTGGGCCAAGGAACACGACATCCCGGTCGGTCCCGGCCGTGGTTCGGGCGCCGGCTCGCTGGTCGCGTGGGCGCTGAAGATCACCGACATCGATCCGCTGCCCTACGACCTGCTGTTCGAGCGCTTCCTCAATCCCGAACGCGTGTCGATGCCCGACTTCGACATCGACTTCTGCATGGACCGCCGCGACGAGGTCATCGACTACGTCGCCGCGAAATACGGCCGCGACCGCGTCAGCCAGATCATCACCTACGGCACCATGGCCGCGAAGGCCGTGGTGCGCGATACCGGCCGTGTGCTCGGCTATCCCTACGGCATGGTCGACGGCATTTCCAAGCTGGTGCCGCCGACGCTGGGCATCGGTCTGGAAGACGCGCTGGGCCGCACCGACAAGTCGCGCAGCGACGATGCCTGGCGCTCCGATGAACTGATCGCGCGCTACAACGACGAGGACGACGTCCACGACCTGCTCGATCTCGCCCTGCAGCTCGAGGACCTGACCCGCAACGCCGGCAAGCACGCCGGCGGCGTGGTCATCGCACCGTCGCCGCTCAGCGATTTCTGCCCGCTGTTCGCCGAACACGACGAAGGCGGCCGCGGCCGCAATCCGGTCACCCAGTTCGACAAGGACGACGTCGAGACGATCGGCCTGGTGAAGTTCGACTTCCTCGGTCTGCGCACGCTCACGATCATCGACTGGGCGGTCAAGGCGATCAACGCGCGCCGCGCGACCGCGGGCGAGGATCCGCTCGACATCGCCGCGCTGCCGCTCGACGACATCGAGAGCTACAAGCTCTTCGCGCGTGGCGACACGGTCGCGGTGTTCCAGTTCGAATCGCGTGGCATGCGCGAGCTGCTCAAGCGCGCGCAGCCCGACACGTTCGAGGACATCATCGCGCTCGCCGCGCTGTTCCGTCCCGGCCCGCTGGGTTCGGGGATGGACAAGGAATGGGTCGACCGCAAGCACGGCCGCACGGACGTGAGCTATCCGCATCCGTCGCTGGAGCCGGTGCTCTCGCCGACCTACGGCGTCATCGTCTACCAGGAACAGGTGATGCAGATCGCCCAGGTCCTGGCGGGCTATTCGCTGGGCGGCGCGGACATGCTGCGCCGCGCGATGGGCAAGAAAAAGCCCGAGGAGATGGCCAAGGAGCGCGCCAAGTTCGAAGCCGGCGCGGCGGCGAACGCCGTGGACCCGGTCCAGGCCACGCAGATCTTCGACCTGATGGAGAAGTTCGCCGAGTACGGCTTCAACAAGTCGCATTCCGCGGCCTACGCACTGGTCGCCTACCAGACCGCGTGGCTGAAGGTGCATTACCCGGCCGAGTTCATGGCCGCGGTGCTGTCGTCGGACATGGACAACACCGACAAGGTCACCGGCTTCCTGACCGAAGCGCGGACGATGGGCCTGGACGTGCTGCCGCCCGACGTCAACGCATCGGCCTACATGTTCGAGGCGATCGATCCGCAGACCATCCGCTACGGACTCGGCGCGGTGAAGGGCGTGGGCCGTGGCGCGTGCGAGAACATCGTCGAGGCGCGCGTGCATGCCGGCGTGTTCCCCGATCTGCTGGATTTCTGCCGCCGCGTCGACTCCTCGCGCCTCAACAAGCGCACCCTCGAAGCGTTGATCAACGCCGGTGCACTTGACGCACTCGGCAAGAACCGCGCGTCACTGATGCTGCAGCTGCCCGAGGCGCTGAAGGCGACCGACCAGCTCGCGCGCAACCGCAGCGCCGGCATCGTCGACATGTTCGGCAGCAGCGTCGGCGACAGCGATGCGCTGCACATCGATCTGCCCGAGTGCGAGGAATGGCCGCTCAAGCAGAAGCTCGACGGCGAACGCGACACGCTGGGCCACTACCTCAGCGGCCATCCGCTCGATCCGTATCGCGACGAACTGCAGGCGCTGGTCGGCACGGATCTCGGCCAGCTCGACAGCCTGTGGGCAGCGCGCGACCAGAAGGGCGGCGGAAACAGCTGGCGCCCGGAAACGCAGGTGATCATCGCCGGCCAGGTCGGCGCGATGCGCAAGCGCGGTGACTCGCAGGCCTTCGTGCTGCTGGAAGACGGCCGCGGCCGGCTCGAGTGCGGCTTCTTCGCCGATGCCAGCAGCGAGTACGCGCACCTGCTGACGCGCGACCGCATCCTGATCGTCGAAGGCGGTCTGCGCGAGGACGAGTTCAGCGGCGGCTTCGCGCTGCGGGTGAAGCGCTGCTGGGATTTCCACACCGTGTGCCCGGAGCATGCCCGCCGGCTGTCGCTGCGCCTGGACCTGCGCGTGCCCGGCACGCTGGCACGCGTGGAACAGGTGCTGGCCCAGCATCGCCCCGGCAAGACGCCGCTGCGTCTGGACCTGCTGCTGGAAGCCGGCAGCGCCGGCACGCTGGACGTCAACGGCTCGCACTCGGTGCGCGTGGATGCCGAACTGCCCGGTACCCTGCGGGCCCAGGCCGGCGTGCGCATCGCAAGACTGGACATCGCCAAGCCCTGGGCCAACTGAGAACCTGTCCAATGTCCTGCTGCGCTTGCCGGCTGGCGCGCGTGCGGTGCTCTGAATGCTCACGTACCGTGTGTACGCTGCGCTTCCTGCGCGCCGCCTCACACCATCAGGCTGCGCTCGCGACGGACCTTGAACAGGTTCCTCGCGCGCGCAAACGGCGCCGCATCCGGCTTCGCAACATCCGCCAACATGCGGCGATCTGCGATCCAGACGCCCTCGTACGGCCTCATCGGGCGCTCTCCGCTAGACTGTCGCCCTTTCCGGCTCCGGCCGGGCCCGCGTGGCGCACCGCGCCCGGGTCCGCACCGCGGCCGCCTCCCAACGGATGGCTCTCCCGAATGAATCCGAACTACCTCGACTTCGAACAGCCCATCGCCGATCTCGAAGCGAAGATCCAGGAACTGCGCCAGGCCAGCGACGGCCCGGCGGTCAACATCGACGCCGAACTCGCCACGCTGCGCGACAAGCTGCGCAAGCGCACCGCGCACATCTTCCGTGACCTCACCCCGTGGCAGGTGTCGCAGCTGGCGCGCCACCCGCAGCGCCCGTACACCAACGACTACATCCGCAGCATCTGCGACGAGTTCGAGGAACTGGCCGGCGATCGCGCCTATGCCGACGACGCCGCGATCGTGGGTGGTCTGGGCCGCATCGATGGCCGCAGCGTGGTCATCATCGGCCATCAGAAGGGCCGCGACACCAAGACCAAGGTGCGTCGCAACTTCGGCATGCCGCGCCCCGAGGGCTACCGCAAGGCGCTGCGCCTGATGAAGATGGCCGAGCGCTTCAAGCTGCCGCTGCTGACCTTCATCGACACGCCGGGCGCGTATCCCGGCATCGGCGCCGAAGAACGCGGCCAGTCCGAGGCCATCGCCCGCAACCTGCTGGAAATGGCCGAACTCAAGACGCCGATCATCTGCACCGTGATCGGCGAAGGCGGCTCCGGCGGCGCGCTGGCGATCGGCGTCGGCGACCGCACACTGATGCTCGAATACAGCACCTATTCGGTGATCTCGCCGGAAGGCTGCGCCTCGATCCTGTGGAAGGACGCGGGCAAGGCGCGCGACGCCGCCGAGCAGCTCGGCCTGACCGCCAAGCGGCTCAAGTCGCTGGGCCTGGTCGACAAGGTGGTGCGCGAGCCGATAGGCGGCGCCCACCGCAATCCGCGCCAGACCGCGACGCGCCTCAAGGCCGTGCTGATGAACGAACTCGACCGGCTCGAACAGTTGCCGGTCGAGACACTGCTGCAGCGCCGGTACGAGCGTCTGCGCAGTTACGGGGCCTACGAAGCGGCCTGATCCGCGCACGGCCCGTAGGCGCCTGTCCGACCTTCAGCGGTTCTTCCGGGACGCGTGGCAGACTCGTCGCTCACTCGACGAATGGATGCCTCGATGAAAACGCGCCTATTTGCCCCCCGTGGCCGACTGTCTGCCCTGACTCTGGCACTGGTCGCCGTCACCGCGACAACGAGTGCGGCGGCCGACGACACCGCGCTTGAAGTCGCGGCCCGCGCGCCCGCGCTGGCGGATGCCGCGCAGGCAGCCTGCACTGCGATCACCAGTGCCTCCGCCCGGTCACCGCTCGAGATCGAAAGCGCGATCCGCGACGCGCGCGCCGCAGTCAGCGCAGCGGTGACTTCAGAGGCGACCGTGCCGGCTGCCGCGCCCATCCTCGCGGGGTTGGCCGAGCGCATCGGCGATCTGGACCAGGTGCCATCGATCCAGTTGCAGATGCTGCGCAACGCGCTCGCCAACAGCGCCGGTGACCGCGAACGCCTGATCGAAGGCCGGGCATTTACAAATGCACTGCTGCGCCACATCGACGGCAGTGGCGACGGCACGACACCGGCGACCGCCTGGCATCCGTGCCTGGTGAGCAACGAATACGATTTCGTGCAGCAGGTCCTGCGGGCGCGCGATGTCACCCAGCAGGCTCTGCTGCACGAAGGCGGTCGGCACTACGACAAGCTGACCCTGACGATGGGCGATGGCAGCACGCGCGAGGTGTTCTTCGACATCACCGATCTCTATACGCGCAACGCGGAGGCGCTGACGCGCTGAGCGGTCTCACCACGCGCGCAGGTACTGGTCCGGCGTCTCGATCTCGACGCCCAGTTCGCGCGCCGCGCGACGCGGGAAGTAGGGATCGCGCAGCAGCTCGCGTGCCATCAGCACGATGTCGGCATCGCCGTCGGCGACGATGCGCTCGGCCTGCGCAGGCGTCGTGATCAGACCGACTGCACCGGTCGCGATGCCGACCTCATCGCGGATGCGA
The DNA here is from genome assembly GCA_029959605.1 of Lysobacteraceae bacterium PS02340. Taxonomy (GTDB): domain Bacteria; phylum Pseudomonadota; class Gammaproteobacteria; order Xanthomonadales; family Xanthomonadaceae; genus Luteimonas; species Luteimonas flava. The sequence goes on from JASCOC010000001.1 coordinate 234,952, forward strand.
CGCGCAAACGGCACCTGGTAGTCCGGCACCGCCTCGATGGACTGCAGCGGCGAGAGGCCGCCGCTGGAGGTGTCGACCAGGTCCACACCGCGGTCCTTGAGCAAGCGCGCCAGCTCGACGCTCTGTTCGATATCCCAACCGCCCTCGACCCAGTCGCTCGCCGAAATGCGCACCCACAGCGGCAGGCGTTCGGGCCAGACGCCGCGCACCGCATCGACGACATCGAGCACCACGCGGACGCGATTGTCGAAAGGGCCGCCCCAGGCGTCGTCGCGCGTGTTCGACAGTGGCGACAGGAACTGGTGCAGCAGATAGCCGTGCGCGGCGTGGAGTTCGGCGACCTCGAAGCCGGCGTCCAGCGCGCGCAACGCGCTCGCGCGGAAATCGTCGACGACCTGCGCGATGCCGGCCGCGTCGAGTGCCTGTGGCGCTGGATACTCGGCGCTGTAGGCCTGTGCCGAGGGCGCCACGACCTGCCAGCCGCCCTCGGCGACCGGCACCGCGCCACGCCCGCGCCACGGCGCGAACGTGCTGGCCTTGCGCCCCGCGTGCGCCAGCTGGATCGCCGGCGCCGCGCCCTGCGCGCGGATGAAGTGCGCGATCGGCGCCCAGGCCTGCACCTGCGCGTCGTTCCAGATGCCGGCGTCCTGCGGCGAGATCCGGCCTTCGGGCGAGACCGCGCAGGCCTCGGTCATCACCAGGCCCGCACCACCCACCGCGCGGCTGCCCAGATGCACGCGATGCCAGTCGTCAGGCAGGCCATCGACAGACGCGTACTGGCACATCGGCGAGATTGCGATTCGGTTGCGCAGCGTCAACGCGCGTTGGCGGATCGGGGAGAACAGGGCGGACATGCGGCACTTCCTGCGGATGCGATCCCCGACTGTAGGCCGCATCGCACCGCGGGGCGACCGCAGCACCGGATCGCTGCATCGCGTTCGTGCCCGATGGCCGTCGCCACGCGCGAATCGCGCAAGCGGCAGGTCTCGCTACCATGTCCACATGCCGATCGATCTGCCGCTGCCGGACCTGCTGCCCGATGCACATGGCTGCCTCGTCGTCGGCTACAGCGGCGGGCTGGATTCGACCGTCCTGCTGCACGCACTCGCACAGACGCCGGCGCTGCACGCGCGCGGGCTGCATGCGGTGCATGTGCATCACGGCCTGCAGGCCGACGCGGACGCGTGGGCCGCGCACTGCATGGCGACCTGCGCACGACTCCAAGTGCCGTGCAGCGTGGTCCGGGTCGACGTGGCGCGCGACAGCGGCGAGGGTCCCGAAGCCGCAGCGCGTGCGGCGCGCCACGCCGCATTCGCTGCGCAGCTCGGAGCGGGCGATGTGCTCGCCCTCGCCCACCACCGCGACGACCAGGCCGAAACCGTGCTGCTGCGTGCGCTGCGCGCGTCGGGGCCGGATGGGCTCACCGCGATGCGTCCGCTGCGCAGGTTCGCGAACGGTTGGCTGTGGCGGCCCCTGCTCGCGCTGCCGCGTGCGCAGCTGGTCGCGTATGCGCAGGCGCACGGTCTCGAATGGATCGAGGATCCGAGCAACGCGGTGGACGATGCCGACCGCAACTTCCTGCGCAATCGCGTGTTGCCGCTGCTGCGCACGCGCTGGCCGCACGCGGACGCCGCACTGTCGGTGGTCGCGGCGCTGCAGGCCGAGACGGGCGCGTTGCTCGACGTGGGGGACGACGATGCGCTGGCAACGGCGCGGACGCCCGATCCCGCCGTGCTGCGCCTCGACGCGTTGCGTGCACTCCCGGACGCACGCCGCGCACGCGTCCTGCGTCGCTGGATCGCGGCGCTCCAGGGGCCGTCACTTCCGGCGCGCGCCATCGACTGGTGCAACGCCGACCTCGAAATGGGCCGCACGGATCGCGTGCCCCGCTTCGACTGGGCCGGCCATCGCCTGCAACGCTGGCGCGGAATGCTGCAGGCCGGGCCGATCCGGGCGCCGCTGGATGCCGGCTTCACCGCGACCTGGGACGGCGGTGCACCGCTGCAACTGCCTGATGGCGGCCGGCTGTGGCTCGACGGCGCGCCGGCTGGCCGTGCGTGGACCGTCCGGGCCCGTCAGGGCGGCGAGCGCATCCGCCTGCCCGGCCGTGCCCACACGCACGCGCTCAAACACGTGCTGCAGTCGCTTGACGCGCCCCCCTGGATCCGCGCGCATCTGCCGGTGCTGGTCGACGGCGACGGCCGCGTACTGGCGGCCGGTGATCTCGCCTTCGACGCCGGCTTCGACACCTGGCTGCACGACGGCAACCGCCGCCTGCACTGGTCGCCGCCCGGCGCGATGTACACGGTGCCGGACGCGCGGATCGCTTAAAATCCGCGCATGCCGAAGAAACCCGCTGCCGCCGAAGCCAGTCCCGTCGCCGATTTCGAAAACGCTCTGACCCAGCTCGAGACGCTCGTCGAGCGCATGGAAGGCGGCGAACTGAGTCTGGAAGAATCGCTGGGCGCCTACGAGCGCGGTGTCGGTCTGTACCGGCGCTGCCAGCAGGCGCTCGAAGACGCCGAGCTGCGCGTGAAGCTGCTCAGCGATCCCGCAGCGCCCGAACGCGCGCAGCCTTTCGGCGATGCCGGACTCGACGATCCCGATGCCTGACGCGGCAGACGACACCGCCACGCTGATCGAGCGCTGGCGCGCACGCACCGACGCCACCTTGCAGCAGGCGCTCGACACCGTCGCCGACGGCGAGCCGCGCCTGCACGCCGCGATGGCACATGCAGTACTGCTGGGCGGCAAGCGCATGCGTCCGTTGCTGGCCCACGCCACCGCCTACGCCTTCGGTGCGCCCGCGGGCGCTGCCGATGCCGCGGCCGCGGCGGTCGAGCTGGTGCATGCCTACTCGCTGGTGCACGACGACCTGCCGGCAATGGACGACGACGCCCTGCGTCGCGGCCAGCCGACCGTGCACGTCGCCTTCGACGAAGCCACTGCGATCCTGGCCGGTGACGCATTGCAGACGCTCGCGTTCTCGCTGCTGGCCGAAGCACCACTCGCTGCCGAGGTCCGGCTGGCGATGGTCGCGACGCTCGCGCGCGCGTCGGGCGCGAACGGCATGTGCGGCGGCCAGGCGCTCGATCTGGCGGCGACCGGCGACGGGGGCGCGATCGGCGTGGACGCGCTCGAACGCCTGCACGCGATGAAGACCGGCGCCCTGCTGCGCGCGGCGGTCGCGCTGGGCGCGCTCGCTGCCGGTGTGGACGCGGGCACGCGCGCGCGTCTCGATGATTTCGCCGGTGCGCTGGGCCTCGCCTTCCAGATTCGCGACGACCTGCTCGACATCGAGGGCGACAGCGCGACGCTCGGCAAGACCGCCGGCAAGGACGTTGCGCAGGACAAGGCGACGTTTCCCGCGCTGATCGGCGCCGATGCATCGCGTGCGCGCCTCGATGCACTCGCGACACGTATGCGAGACGCGCTGGTTCCGTTCGGCGAGACCGTCGCCCCGTTGGCCGCGCTCGGCCGCCGCGCGATCGAACGCGATTACTGAAGCCGGGACGCGATCGCGCCCGGCCCTCATCAGACTCAGCCGCCGAAGAACCGGATCGTCAGCGGATGCCGGTAGTGCTCGCCGTTCAAAGCGCGCACCGCAGCAACGATGCTGCTGATCAGCCACAGCATCGCGAGGCCGCACGCCGCTGCCACCAGCAACAGACCGGCGGGCAGGGTCACGATCGCGCCGATGCCGAGCGTCAGCACCGTGGCACCGAGCAGGCCGATGGCCGCGACGAAGATCGCGCAGGCGTAGAGGCACATGCTCAGGTGGAAGTTCAGCGCATCGCGCGCGTGCGCGGCGACGAACGCATCGTCGTCGCGCTTGGCCAGATAGACCACGCCGGCCACGAGCGCGCCCGCGACGCCGGACATCCAGCTCGTCAGCAGCGCGAGCACCAGTGCGCCGATGTGCATCGCCGCCGCCCAGTGGCGGCTGTCATCGGCGGGCAGGGTTTGCGGAAAGGATGCGGTCTGCATGGGAAACCTCCGGTCGTGGATCGTGGCGCCAGCCTGCCCGCGCGTCGCGCGCGGCGCCAGACGCGGACGTCACCCGGACTTCCGGCACCCCCGCAACGCGACAGGCCCCGGCGCGGACGCCGGGGCCTGTGCGGTACAGCCGGATCGATCGCTTACTTGACCAGGCGCAGTGCGAAGGGATAGCGGTAGGCCACCCCGTCGTTCGCCTTCATCGCGCCGATGATGGTCAGCACCAGCCACGCGATGCCCAGCAGCAGGCCGACCGGCATCGTCAGCACCGCGCCGAGGCCGAAGGTCACCAGGGTGATCAGGAACAGCACCACGCCGACCAGCGCCAGGGTGATGTTGAAGTTGAGCGCCTCGCGCGCCTGGTCGGCGGCGAAGGGCATGGTGTCCTTCTTGATCAGCCAGATCACCAGCGGCCCGACGATGTTGCCGATGCCGCCGGTGAACAGGCCGGTCAGCGCGGACAGATGGCCGAACAGGCCCCACTGGCGTTCTTCCGCAGACGCGACGCCGGCGGGGGGAGGCGATGCGGTGGTGTACTTGTCGAACTCGCTCATGCGGGACGCCTCGGGTTGGGTGGAAGGATCACAGGCCGTAGCCCTGCGGCGCACTGTTCAGGGAAGGCGCACAGCCGTCAAGTGCGGCAACGTCACTCGCCACCGGCAACGGTCATGCGCCCGAGCAGGATCGAGCCCGTGCGCACGTGCGAACGCGGGTCGACGTCGCTGCCCACGGCTTCGATGGTGGCGAACATCTGTTTCAGATTGCCGGCGATGGTGATGCCGTCGACCGCGTGGCGGATCTCGCCGCCCTCGACCCAGAACCCCGACGCGCCGCGCGAGTAATCGCCGGTCACCGCATTGACGCCCTGCCCCATCAGGCCGGTGACAAGCAGGCCGCGATCCATGCCGCGCAGCAGATCCTGCAGACCGCCGGTGTTGGCGGGAATCTCGAGGTTGTGCACCCCGCCGGCATTGCCGGTGGTCTGCAGCCCCAGCTTGCGCGCCGAATAGCTGCCGAGCACGTAGCGCTGCAGCACCCCGCCTTGGATCAGCGGCGATTCGCGCGTGGCCACGCCTTCGGCGTCGTAGGCCGACGACTGGAACCCGCGCTGGAGGAACGGGCGCTCGAAGATGTCGAACCACTCGGGAAACAGCTGTGTGCCGACACTGTCGAGCAGGAAGCTCGCGCGGCGGTACAGCGCGCCGCCGGACACCGCGCCCAGCAGATGGCCGATCAGCGAGCGCGCGACCTCGGCCTGGAACAGCACCGGATAGCTGCCCGTCGCCAGCGGCCGCGGATCCAGTCGCGCGAGCGTGCGCTCCGCGGCGCGTCGGCCGATCGCAGCCGGCGCATCGAGATCGGACTCGGCGAGCGCCACGCTGTACCAGCCCTCGCGCTGCATGTGTTCGCCCTCGCCCGCGATCAGCGCACAGCCGATGCTGTGGTGGCTGCCCCGCTCGGCACCGACGAAGCCATGGCTGTTGGCGTAGACGCTCAGGCCCTTCGACGTGCTGACCGAGGCGCCATCGGAATTGGCGATGCGCGGATCGGCATCGCGACCGGCGGCCTCGCAGGCCAGTGCCAGATCCACCGCGGCGTCCGCGTCCAGCGCCCAGGGATGCCAGGCGTCGTACTCGTCGAAGCGGCCATCGGCACCGGGGCGCGCCATCAGGTCGGCATCTGCGAGGCCCGAGGCTTCGTCGTCCTCGGTGAAACGCGCGATCGCGCAGGCCTGGTCGACCGTCGCGGCGAGGCTGTCCTCGCGCAGGTCGGCGGTGCTGGCGGTGCCCTTGCGCTTGCCGAAATAGACGGTGACGCCGATGCCGCGGTCGCGCGTGGACTCGACGGTTTCGACTTCGCCCATGCGCACGTTGACGCTCAGGCCCGCGTCTTCCGAGCACGAGACCTCGGCCTGGGTGGCGCCGGCGGCGCGGCACCGGTCGAGCAGGCGCTGCGACAGCGCGGTCAGTGCGTCGAGACGGACGGCCGAATCGTCGGCCGGATGAACGTCGATCAAGGCGTGGGACGTGGGCAATGACTTATCCTGTTGCAATGAGAGGCATAAACGAAGAATCGGGCGAGTACCTGGGCCCCAGCCGCAAGCAGAACCGGCGCGAAGCGCTGGAAGTGCTGTCGCTGGCGGACGCCCTGGTCGCACTGTCCGAAAACCAGCTGGGCAAACTGCCCGTTCCCGACACCCTGCTGCCGCACATCGCCGATGCGCGGCGCATCACCTCCCACATCGCGCGCAAACGACAGCTGGCATTCCTCGCCAAGCAGATGCGCCGCGAGAGCGACGAGACACTGGAAGCGATCCGCGACGCGATGGACGCCGGTGGCGCCGCCGCGCGCGTCGAGACCGCCCAGCTGCACCGCGCCGAAGCCTGGCGCACGCGCCTGCTCGACGACGGCGATGCGGCCCTGGCCGAACTGCTCGATGCGTACCCGGAGGCCGACCGCCAGCGCCTGCGCCAGCTGGTGCGCAACGCACTGGCAGAGCGCGCGAAGAACAAACCGCCCGCCGCGTTCCGCGAACTGTTCCGCGAGCTGCGCGGCGTGTTCGCCGCTGCCTCGCTCGCGGCAGGCGAAGACGCCGCGGCCGACGAAGCGCGTCTGGAAGACGAAGCCGACGAACCCGGCGACGGCGACGACGCACGCTGAGTTTCATATGCCGTCATTCCCGCGGAAGCGGGAATGACGGATTTATTGGAGCGCAGCCCAAAGCCGCTCCGACTGACGCAACCCAAGTCCCGCACGGCGGCTCTCAAGCCTGCGTGCCGCCGACGGTCAACTGGTCGATCAGCAGATGCGGCTGGCCCACGCCGACCGGAACGCTCTGCCCGTCCTTGCCGCAGACGCCGACGCCTTCGTCCAGCGCCATGTCGTGGCCGATCATGCGCACGCGCTGCATCGTCTCCGGGCCGTTGCCGATCAGCGTGGCGCCCTTGACCGGCGCGGTGATCTTCCCGTCTTCGATCAGATAGGCCTCGGTCGCCGAGAACACGTATTTGCCGTTGGTGATGTCGACCTGGCCGCCGCCGAAGTTCACCGCGTACAGGCCCTTCTTGACCGAGCGGATCATGTCCTGCGGATCGTCCTGCCCGGCCAGCATGTAGGTGTTGGTCATGCGCGGCATCACCAGATGCGCGAAGGATTCGCGGCGGCCGTTGCCGGTCGGCGCGACACCCATCAGGCGCGCGTTGAGCGTGTCTTGCATGTAACCGGTCAGCACACCGTCCTCGATCAACGTCGTGCAATGCGTCGGCGTGCCTTCATCGTCGATGTTGAGCGAACCGCGGCGACCGGCAAGCGTACCGTCGTCGACGATGGTCACACCCTTCGACGCGACGCGCTGTCCGATACGACCCGCATACGTGCTGGTGCCCTTGCGCGCGAAATCGCCTTCGAGGCCGTGGCCGACCGCTTCGTGCAGCAGCACGCCCGGCCAGCCCGCGCCGAGCACGACCGGCATGGTGCCGGCCGGCGCATCGATCGCTTCGAGGTTCACCAGTGCCTGGCGCAGCGCCTCGCGCGCGAAGCGTTCCGGCTTGCCGTCGCCCAGCAGTTCTTCGTACGAGTAGCGCCCGCCGTAGCCCGAGTAGCCGGATTCGCGGCGGCCGTTGTGTTCCACCAGCACCTGGATGTTGAGTCGCACCAGCGGGCGCACGTCGCCGGCGAGCACGCCGTCGCTGCGTGCCACCAGCACGGTGTCGACGCCGCCCGACAGACTGACCATCACCTGCTGCACGCGCGGATCGGCAGCGCGCAGCAGGCGGTCGACACGGCGCAGCGCTTCGACCTTCGCCTCGCTGCCGAGCGCGTCGATCGGGTCCTGCGCGGGATACAGATCGTGGGCGCGGGTGCGCGCCAGCGCGAGCGGTGCGTGCGCGCGGCCGTCGCGGGCGATCGCACGCGCCGACTGCGCCGCGCCGAGCAGCGCGACCGCATCGATGTCGTCGGAATAGGCGAAGCCGGTCTTCTCGCCGCTGATCGCGCGCACGCCCACGCCCTGCTCGATCGCATGCGAACCACTCTTGACGATGCCGTCCTCGACCGCCCAGCTCTCGCGACGCGAGTGCTGGAAATACAGGTCACCGAAATCGATGCCGGGTCCGAGCAGGGCGGAGAACGCGCGGTCGAGGCCGGAGGTATCGAGACCGGCGGGCAACAGCAGGCGGGATTCGGCCAGCGCGAGCGCGCCGCCGGAGGAAACGGGAGATTCGGACATCCGCCAAGTGTGGGGGCAAAGCCGTCGATGGCAAGCCGAAACTGAACCTGCAAGCCGGCAATCGCCGGCGAAAACGCGTCAGTTGGCCGATTGCGGCCGCGTCGAGGGCGCGGTCGCGGGCTGCGCCGCGTCGCGACGCTCGACCACGTCCACCTTCGGGTCCTGCCATGGGCCGCTGACGTGATAGTTGCGCGCGCCCATCTCGGCCAGCGGCTTGCGCAGCACCGCGTTCGCGACCGCGCCCACCGCCGCGCCCACAGGGCCGAGCGTCAGCGCGCCGACCGCCGGCAGCAGGTTGCCGGTCTTGGGCAGCACTTCGATGTCCTGGTCGTGCGTGCGCGCAGCGAGATCGGCGCTGCCGCGGATGCGGATTTCCGCCGCCGGCCCGTCGATGACGAGGTTGTCGCCGCGCGCGGTGCCGTTGCTGAAGCGGATGTCGCCGGCGATGCGGTTGAAGCCGAAGCCCTTGCTGAAGAAGTCGCGGAAATCGAGCATCAGCCGGCGCGGCAGCTCGGCCACGCTGAGCAGGCCCAGCACACGCCCTGCACCCGGCTCTACTTCGACCAGCTGCCCGTCGCGCAGCGCGATCTTCATCGCGCCTTCGAGCTGCGCGACCTGGAATGCATTCGGCGCGCCCGGCCAGGCCGCGTCGAAGTCCACGCGTCCCTGCCCGCCGACGATGCTGCCCGCAAAGCCGAGGCCCGACGCGAGCCGGCCGAAATTCTCGCTTTCCACGTCGGCCTGCAGCGCAGTGCGCGCCGCCGCGCCGCGTCCGGTCCAGCGTCCGGTCACGTCGATGCGATGGTCCGGCGCGCGGACCTGCAGGCGATCGACCGCCAGGCCGCCGGGGATGCGACGCGAAGACGCGTCCACGCGGCCCAGCGCCACGTCGCCGTAGCGCAGATCGTCGATCGCGAGCTGGATCGGCGGCACCGATGCGGGATCGAGCGTGTCGTCGACCGGCGTCGCTGCGGGAACGCGCGCGATCGCCGGCGCGGTCGGCGCTGCGATCGCCACGGCATCGGGCTTTGGCGCAGGCGCGGGCCAGTGCAGGCGCTGCAGCGCGATCGCGAGCGGGGCGCCGTCGGCATCGGGAATGCGCACGTCGCCGGCCAGCGCGGCGCCGTCGAGGCGCAGATCGGTACCGGCATCGCGACGCGCGGCGGTGATGCGGGTCTGGCCGAGACGACCGCCGGCGAGCCGCAGGTCGGCCGTGGTCACGTCCACCTGCTGCAACGCCAACCCGTCGCCGTTGTCGCCCGCGCCCATCAGGCCGATCCAGTCGAACACATCGACCACCGGCGTGCGGCCGAAGACGGCGATGCCGGCCGCGGGCGCCGCGTCGTCGACGCGCGCCTGCCCCATGTCCACGCGGATGCCCGCACGTGCGCCGCTGGTGCGCGCACGCAACGCGAGCCGGTTGCCGAAGCCGACCAGCACATCGCCGGTGCCGAACGGCAGCGGCGCTTCGATCGTCGTGCGCAGAGCGCGTCCGGCTGGTTTGTCGAGTGGCGCCGGCAGTCGCAGTGTCGTGCCGACGAGATCCGAGCGCAGCAGCAGGCGCGCGGCCGGGGCGCCCTCGCCTGCGGGGGCGTCGGGCACGGCCACCTGCACCTGCCACGGGGCGCGACCCCTGACGTGCGGACGCAGCCACGCCAGATCGGGCGCACGCGCCAGCAGCGCGTTCGCATCGAGCGGCATGTCGAGTTCGCCCTCGAACGCGTTGCTGCGCTGGCGCACGTGCCCCACGCCGGCGCGCAACGCGAGCGTGCCGGCCTGCCCGTCCTGGTGCGCATCCAGTGCATCGGCATGGAATCCCGACTGGTCGAACGCCACCGGTCCGCGCACGTGTTCGAACGCGAGGTCGAACCGCGATTCGCGCATCGCCACGCCTTCGAGCTTCACTTCGCCGTCGAGCCGCATCGGTTCGCCATGTCCCGCCGCGACCGACACTGCCACGTGCGCGGGCCCCACGACGTCGAGCGCATCGAGCGTGTCGCCGTGCTGGGTCTGGAACGGACTCTGCCGCATCAGCGCGAGCAGCTGCTTCGCATCGGCCTGCGCGGTCGCGGCGACTTCGACCGGCGTCTCGCCGTAGTTGCGGATGCCGGCGACGACATCGCGCAGCGGCACGCCGACCAGTTCGCCGGTCGAGGGATCGAGCCGGAACCCGTCGTTGATGAAACGCACGTGTCCGCCGAGCTTCGTCATCGCCGGCCAGTCGTCCTGGAAGCGGATCGTCGCGTCCGCGATGTCGCCTTCGGCGAAGAACACGCCGCGACGGTCCTTGCCGTCCTCGACCCCGAACGGCCAGTCGTCGAGATCGCCGGCGACGATGCCGCGGCCGTTGCGCACGGTGCCGGCGACCAGCGCCATGTCCAGCCATTCGCGCGCGGCGACCGGCATCGTGTGGCGCACCCAGAATTTCTTCGCGACCGGAATCTGCGCCGCGTCGACATCCGCGGCCAGATCGAGCCGCGGCCGCGTGCCGTCGCCGTCGAACGACAGGCCGCCGCGCGCATCTGCGGCATAGCCGTCGCCTTCCACGCGCAGGGCCGGCGTCTGGACGCGCCACGCGTCGCCGTCGCGCCAGCCGGCGATCTCGCCCGTGAGCCGCAGCGGATGCGGCACGCCGAAACCGGATGGCCAGTCGAACACCAGGCGCGCGTCGGGATCGGGGCGGAACACCACGCCCTGCCCGTCCCCGACCAGCGTGCCGCCGAGGCCGTGCAGACCGGGGCGGTCGGCGACCGGCGAGAATCCGAAATCCTCGATCCGCGCCGACACCCGCACCGGCCCGCCCGCGCGCGCGGCGAAGTCGACGTCCGACAGCACCGCATGCGGCGCGGCGGCCTGCAGCCAGGTGCGCAGCGTCGGCGACACGCCGTCGCCGAGCGCGGCCAGCGCGATCAGCGGCGCCACTTCGACGCGTTCCGCGTGCATCGCCCAGTGCTGCCCGCCGGCGAGCACGAGACCATCGAGCACCTGCTCACGCCCCTGCTGCGTCACCCGCAGCGTCGGCGCATCGAGACGCCAGTCGCCGTCGGCGTGGGTCCAGTGCAGACGCGCGGTCGCACCGTCGAAGACGACCGTCGGCGCATCGCCGGCGGCGCGCGCCACATCGCCGGCGCGTTGCAGCGTCAGCGCGTCGAGTGCCACGTCGCCGGTGATCGCCTCGACCTTGCGCGCGCGCAGGTCGATCCAGGCGGTCACGCGGCCATGGCCTTCGCGGATCGCCACGCCGCTGGGCGCGAGCAGCGGCGACCACAGCTGCAGATCGTTGCGCGGCATCGCGACGTAGGCGCGGCCATCGCCCTGCGCGCGCAGCAGTTCCAGACGCAGATCCAGTGGCGCGCCCTCGGCCTCGACCCACGCGCGCGCAGCGGCGCGCACGCGGCGCCGGTCGACCTGCATGCGCAGATCCACACGCGGCAGCGTGTGTGCGATCGACAGCGAGGGCGCATCGATCGTCAGCCGCGCATCGACGACCTGCAGTTCGCCCAGCCCCTGCAGCGCATCGAGCGGATCGTCTTCGGCATGGGCGGCGCCCGGCAGGCCGCGCACCTGCCAGCTGCCGTCGTCATTGCGCTGCAGCGTCAGCTCGATGCCGTGCAGCCGCAGTTCGGTCAGCGAGCGGCCGGGCAGCAGGCCCGAGTACTGCGCGACCTGGATTTCGGCGGTGCCGATCGGCACCGCGGCAGCGGGATCGCCGATGCGCAGGCCGGCCACGCGCAGCAGCGGACCGCGGCGCGTCCACGTCGCATCAAGCGTGTCGAACGCGACCGGACGACCGGCGCGCTCGCTGAGCCACGACGCGACCGTTTGCGGATTGCGCTCCAGCCACGGCAGCGCAACCTGCGCGGCGACCACCGCGACCAGCGCCATCGTCACCAGCACCGCGGCGACGAGATACCACGCGCTGCGCCGCACGCGGTGCAGGCGCGCTGCCCAGGTCGCGGTCACGCGCGTGCCCACCCGGCGTGCGCGGGAGGCGCGGTCCGCCTGCGGTGGATCTCAGAGCAGCACAACGTCGAACTGTTCCTGCAGGTACTGGTCGTCGGACTGGAAGCGGATCGACTTGCCGAGGAATTCCTCGAGTTCGACGACCGCCGCCGATTCCTCGTCGGTGATCGTCGACACGACCTTGGGCGATGCGATCACCAGCAGGCGATCGGCTTCGAACTGGCGCACCGCGCGCACGATCTCGCGGAAGATCTCGTAGGTCACGGTCTCGATCGTCTTGACGATGCCGCGGCCATTGCAGGCCGTGCAGGCCTCGCCGAGCTGGCGTTCCAGACTCTCGACCGTGCGCTTGCGCGTCATCTCGACCAGACCCAGCGGCGAGAAGTCGTAGACCGTGGTCTTGGCGTGGTCCTTGGACAGCGACTTCTCGAGCGTGCGCAGCACCTGGCGCTTGTGCTCCGCATCCACCATGTCGATGAAGTCGATGATGATGATGCCGCCCAGATTGCGCAGCCGCAGCTGGCGCGCGACCGCCTGCGCCGCTTCGAGATTGGTGCGGAACACCGTTTCCTCGAGATTGCGCTGGCCCAGGAACGAGCCGGTGTTGACGTCGACCGTGGTCATCGCCTCGGTCTGGTCGATCACCAGATAACCGCCGGATTTCAGCGGCACGTCCTTCTTGAGCGCACGCTGGATTTCGTCTTCGACGCCGTACAGGTCGAAGATCGGCCGAGTACCGGTGTAGTACTCGATGCGGTCGACCAGACGCGCCTGCTCGGCCGGGCCCGGCGCCGGCAGGTATTGCGCGGCGAAGATGCACAGCTTTTCGTAGGTGTCGCGCGAATCGACCTTGACCTTGTCGACATCGCGGCGCATCAGATCGCGGACCGCGCGCATCGGCAGCGTCAGGTCCTCGTAGACCCGCGCGCCCACCCGCGAATCGCCGGTGGTGTGTTCGATCAGCGCCCAGGCGCGCTGCAGGTAGGCGATGTCCTCGGCCAGCGCCTCGGCACTCTGGCCTTCGGCGTTGGTGCGCACGATGTAGCCGTGCCCGCCGGTCGCCGCGGCGAGTTCGGAGACCAGTGTCTTCAGCCGCGTGCGCTCGACGTCGTCCTCGATCCGCGCCGACACACCGACCACCCGCGACTGCGGCAGCAGCACGAGATAGCGCGACGGAATGCTGATCTGCGTGGTCAGGCGCGCGCCCTTGGTGCCGATCGGATCCTTGACCACCTGCACCACGATGTCCTGCCCGTCGCGCAGCAGTTCGGTGACCGGCAGCGTCGGCGCGGTCGACGGGAACAGGCTGTCGCCGCCGCCCTCGCCATCGTTGCCGGTCTGCGGCGGCCGCATGACGTCGTTGGCGTGCAGGAACGCCGCGCGCTCCAGGCCGATGTCGACGAACGCCGCCTGCATGCCCGGCATGACGCGCTGGACCTTGCCCTTGTAGATGTTGCCGACCACGCCGCGACGCCAGCCGCGTTCGATGTGCAGCTCCTGCAGCATGCCGTTCTCGACCACCGCCACGCGGGTCTCGCGCGGGGTCACGTTGATCAGGATCTCTTCCGACATGTCCGTGTCACGCCTTGTGGTCGTGGGTGGCGAAGGGCTGCGGTTGCAGTCCGAAACTCCGCAGCAGCGCCGCGGTCTGTTGCAGCGGCAGCCCGATCACGCCCGAATGGCTGCCGGCCATGCGCGCGACGAACAGTTCCGCGCCGCCCTGGATTGCATATGCGCCGGCCTTGCCGTGTGGTTCGCCGCTGGCGACGTAGGCCGCGATGGTGTCGGCGTCGAGTGCGTCAAAGGTGACTTCGGTGACGACGGTCGTCTCGGCCTGCCGGCCCGCGGCGGCCAGTACCACGGCCGAGATCACCTGGTGCGTGCGGCCCGACAGCGCCTGCAGCATGCGGATGGCGTCGGCGGCGTCGCGCGGCTTGCCGAACACCACGCCGTCGAGCACGACTTCGGTGTCGGCGCCAAGCACGACGGCATCGCCCGGCTCACCGGATTCGGCGAGCGCCTGCAGCCCGGCCCGCGCCTTGTCGGCCGCGACGCGCAGCACGTAATCGGCAGCGGATTCGCCGGGGATCTGGACCTCGGGCACGTCGACGTCGACCCGCCCGAAGGGCAGTCCGAGACGGGCCAGAAGATCGCGGCGGCGGGGGGATTGCGAAGCCAGATGCAGCATCCGGAAAGGATACCGTGCGGGCGGTGTCCGACCGCCGGCTGAACCTGCGTAACCCCGGCTTGGCTCACGGGCCGTTCACCGGTGCGTGACGACCCTTGTTCATCTCAACGGAGCTTCGAATGCACCTGATCCCCCGCCCCCTGCTGCTCGCCTGCGGCCTCGCCCTCGGAACCCTGACGATGACCGCCAGCGCCCAGCCCGCCACGCACCAGGCCGCACCGAGCGACGGCACACTGCTGTCGATTTCCGCGCAGGCAGAAGCCAGCCGCGCGCCCGATATCGCCACCCTCTCGACCGGCGTGGTGACCCAGGCCGCAGACGCCAATGCCGCGATGCGCGCCAACGCCGAGCAGATGTCCAAGCTGATGGGCGCGATCAAGACCGCCGGCATCGCCGAGCGCGACGTGCAGACCTCGGGCATCAACCTCAGTCCGCAGTATCGCTACGCCGACAACCAGCCGCCGGTGATCACCGGCTACCAGGCCAGCAACACGGTCAACCTCAAGGTCCGCGACATCGGCAAGCTCGGCCAGGTGCTCGACGCGCTGGTCGCCAGCGGCGCCAACCAGATCAACGGCCCGACGTTCGAGATCGAGGACGCCGAAGGCGTGCAGGATCTGGCGCGCGCCGACGCGCTGAAGAAGGCGCAGGCGCGCGCCGAGGTCTACGCGGCGTCGCTGGGCATGCGCGTGCGCCGCATCGTCAGCATCAGCGAAGGCGGTGGCTTCCAGCCGCCGCGCCCGATGATGGCGATGCGCGCCATGGCCGACAGCGCGCCGGCCACGTCGGTTTCACCCGGCGAAACCACGCTGTCCGCCAATCTCGACGTCGTTTTCGAACTCGGACGCTGACATGAGCCAGAACAGGACCACCCCCGAACCGCCGGTCAAGCCGGGCCAGAACCCCGGTTATCCGGAGAAGAACCCGACCGACAAGAGCGACGCCCAACAGCCGGCCGATACCGGCGAGCACAATCCGGACGAAGGCGGCCTCGACCGCGAGCCGGAGAGCATGCCGGAGGATTGATCCACCGCGATCGTATGCATCGACAGGGCCCGCCATGTGCGGGCCCTGTCGTATGCGGAGGGTGCTGGCGCATGGGTACCACGCCGCGGCACCCTTCACCTGTGCTCACGGCCGCAACCCACCGCCAATCCCGCGCACGCATCCGTTCGTCGGGACGGTCTTGTCGACACGCCGCGATCGGCGCAGGTTCGAAGCGAACGATGCGACGGCGCGGCTGGCCTTCGACCCCATTGCCACCGCTGCCACGTTGACGCTTCCACGGGCCATCCGGCCCGCACACAGGAGGTGGTGCATGGTGCTGCAGCCCGTTGGTCCCCGCATGCGCGGACCCGTCCAGGAACCGTCGCGTCCCGATGCCGTGCGCATCGTCGGACTCAGCGGCACCCTCGCCCTCAACGCCATGCTGTTCATGGTCCTGCTGGTGCCGGCCAGTCGCGATGCGCTCGATGACGCTCTGCCGGAGCGCAAGCAAGAATTCGAGTGGATCACCCCGCCCGCGCCAAAACCCGAACTGCCGCCCGAACATGTCGAGGTGGTGCAACCGCGCAGCACGCCATCGCCGGTCGTGCCGCAACGCACGCTGCCGCGGATCGCGCCGGCCGATGCCGCAGTCGTCGTCGATTCGGGCACCCTGCCCGCGCTGCCGGCATTCGAGGGCCCGCCGGTCGACGTCGCGCCGACGGTGATCGACACCACGCCGATGTCCGGCATCGCCCTGCAGTACGCGAGCGCCCCCGCGCCCGATTATCCGCGTGCGGCGCTGACCGCGGGTGCCGAGGGCGTGGTGCTGCTGGAAGTGCACGTCGGCACCGACGGTCGCCCGATGGACGTGCGCATCCACCGCAGCAGCGGCAACCGCGACCTCGATCGCGCTGCCCTTCGCCACGTGCAGCGGATGTGGACCTTCCAGCCGGCAATGCGTGACGGCGTGCCGGTGGAGGCGATCGGACTGGTGCCAATCGCGTTCAATCTGTCGCGGGGGTGATGGAGATGCTGCCGTCCCGTCATCCTGTGGATCGGATGACGGGCGGCGTTGTTCTTCGCGCAGTCGAATTAGTTCGCACAGCAGACCTGGTCAGCAGAAGCTTGAAGCGCCTCCCCGTCATTCCGGCGAACGCCGGAATCCAGCGTCTTGGCTGTTCGTCAGTTGCCGAGCACACGCACAAGCGCCTCACGACAGCCTGATTGATCGCACCAGCGCCGTCGTGCTTCTGCCCCCCTCGCCGAAGAGCAGAAGGCACTGGATTCCGGCGTTCGCCGGAATGACGGGTGAGTTTCTCCGATACGCCGACGCGTCGCGCGAATCAGTCGAAGTGATGAAGACATCGCGCATCGACGCTCTCGACACTGGATCAATCGACAACCGCCCTGCCCTAGGCCCGGTGGTACGGGTGATTCGCCAGCATCGCCGCGGCGCGGTAGACCTGCTCGGCCAGCACCAGGCGCACCAGCATGTGCGGCAGCGTCAACGGACCGAGCGACCAGCGCTCGTCGGCGCGTTCGAGGACCTCGGGGGCGTGGCCTTCGGGCCCACCGATCAGGAACGCGAGATCACGGCCCTGCATGCGCCAGTGTTCGAGGCGCTGGGCGAGATCTTCCGAAGAATGCAGGCGGCCGCGGCCGTCGAGCGCGATCACATGCGCATCGCGCGGTACGGCGGCCAGTACGCGCGCGCCCTCGTCGGACATGGCGCGTACGGTGTCGCGGCCCTTGCCGCGCAGGCCGGGCTCGACTTCGACCAGATCCAGCGGCAGCCAATGCGACAGCCGCTTGCGGTATTCGGCGAAGCCCTCGGCCACCCACGCGGGGGCGCGCTCGCCGACGGCGATCAGTTTCGCTTTCATCGTGCGGCGCTCATCACGCTACGCGTCCCGGACGTGCCGGGACGGCGCGATCAGGCATCGCGACGCGGGCCGCGCTCGTCTTCCGGCGGCTGGTCGCCGACGGTCCACAGACGCTCGAGCGCATAGAACTCGCGCACGCGCGGCAGCATGACGTGGACGATGACGTCACCCAGGTCGACGAGCACCCATTCGGCCTCGCGCTCGCCTTCGACACCCAGCGGCTGGCAACCCAGCTTCTTGGCGTGCTTGACGACTTCGTCGGCGATCGACTTGACGTGACGGCTGGACGTGCCCGACGCGATGACCATGAAATCGCAGACGCTGCTGCGGCCGCGCACGTCGATGTCGACGACGTCGACGGCCTTGAGTTCTGCGACGGCCGCGCGGGCCACTTCGAGCAGCGCATCCGGGGACGGCGGGGGCTCTGGCAGGCGGGTCTTGATGACGTGTGCGGGATTGGACAAAGGTCTGGCTCTGAAAGTGCGGCGGAAATTATAGCGGAGCGGGGGCGGCCGCCCCGTACAACCCCTTCTCCTGGATGAATGCGGCAACCGCGGGCGGCAGCCAACCGGAGGTCGACGCGCCCGCTGCGAGACGCGCGCGGATCGCGGTCGCCGACACCGCCGACAGTGGCTGATGCAGACGCAGCACCCTGCCAGCGGGCTGCGATTGGAGATCTGCGGGCGCGCGCGTCCAGCGATCCTGCAGTGCCTCGGCGAGTCCGGCCGGCAGGGCCGCGTCGAGCGCACTGCCCGGCCGCTCGGCGACCACCAGGTGCGCGAGCGCGAACAGATCGCGCCAGCGATGCCAGCCCGGCAGGCCGAGCAGGCTGTCGGCGCCGACCAGCCAGGCCAGCGGCGCCGAGGCCCCCAGCGTTCCGCGCAGCTCGGCCAGCGTGTCGACGGTGTAGCTGCGGCCGACGCGTTCGAGTTCGCGGCGATCGAGTACGAGGCCCGGCACGCCTTCGATCGCCAGTGCGACCATCGCCGCACGCGTCGCGCCGTCGGCGCCGGGCGGTGCGCGATGCGGCGGATCGCCTGCCGGCATCAGATGGACCGTGCACGCTACCGCGTCGCGCGCGGCGCAGGCGATCGCCAGATGCCCGTTGTGGACCGGATCGAAGGTGCCGCCGTAGACGAGGTGCAGCGCCATCGCAACCGCTCAGGCGGCCAGCAGGGCGCCCGCGCGCGCGTCGGCCACCGCGACCAGCAGACGCTCCAGCGCGAGCCAGCCGTCGACGGGATCCACGCCCCAGCGGCCACGGCCCTTGGCGATGCGATCGACACGTCCGGCCTCGGCGACGAAACGCACCCAGCGCGTTTCGGGATGCCGCTGCAGCGCGCGCCGGTACCCCGCCTGACGGGCATCCCAGATGCGCTGCGCCTTGAATTCGTTGGCCATGTTGCCGCCGCGCGCCTGCACCTGCGCCAGCTGCGCGGCACGTGCGAGCTCCATGACCACCATGCCCATCAGCGCCGGAATCGCCGCGCCCTCGGCGCGCAGGCCGGCGAGCATGCGCACGACCTGCGCCGGCTGGCCGTTGAGCGTGGCGTCGAGCAGGCGGAACACGTCGAAGCGCGCGGCGTCGGCGACCAGTGCCTGCATGCGCGGCCCATCGAGCGTGCTGCCGTCGGCCAGCAGCGCGAGCTTGTCGACCTCCTGCGCGGCGGCCAGCAGGTTGCCGTCGACGCGCTCGGCCAGTTGCTGCACGGCGGCCCGATCGGCCAGCACGTTGCGGCTGCGCAGGCGCGCGTCGATCCAGCCTTCGAGTTCGTGCGGCTTGACCTGCCAGGCGACTACGAGATGACCGATACCGGTGATCGCTTCGCTCCACTTGCCGCCGTGCTGCCGGCTCCATTCGCCGCCGGTGACCAGCAGGGTGACGTCGGATGGCGGGTCGGCGCAGAAGCCGCTGATGACCGCGGCGCCGTCCTTGCCGGGCTTGGTCGTCGGCAGACGGAGTTCGACCAGACGCTTCGATGCGAACAGGCTCGGCGCACGGAACGTGGCCTCGACCGCGTTCCAGTCGATGTCGCGGCCTTCGGGTTCGAACACCTCGCGCTCGGCGACGCCCTGCTCGCGCGCGGCGGCGCGCACGGCATCGGCGGCTTCGAGCACGCGCAGCGGCTCGGGACCAGCGATCAGATACGCCGGACGCAGCGGCTCACGCGCGAGCTGCGCAGGCAGACGTTCGGGGGTCAGTTCCACGACGGGCGCATACCGTGCACGGCCGGGCTCACCTGCGGGTGCGTTCCTGGGGATTGCGGAACACCGCGTCGATGCGACGGATGATCGAGGCGGTCATCTCGCGTTCGAGTTCGCGCGACAGCAGCTCGCGTTCGGAGTCGGCGCCGATCGAGTCGGTCGGCGGCGCGAGGTAGTCGCGGGCGAGTTCGATCGCCTGCTGCGGCACGATGTCGCGGCCGTCGGCATCGCGCATCGAGAACACCACCGCGTAGCGCAGCGTGTATTCCTGCGCGCGGCCCTGCGCGTCGAGGCTGGCCGGCAGCGCGGCCCAGCGTTCGGACTGGATGTTGAGCGTCGCGACATCGGTCGCGCGGGGCTCGGCGATCTCGGCACCGGCGGCGGCGAGCGCGCGCTCGACCGAGCGGGCCAGGCGGCTGTAGGGATCGCTGGACACGATGTCGACCGGGCCGAGATTCGGCGGCAGCGTCAGCGCGTTGCGCAGATGGAAGCCGCAGGCGGAGACCGTCAGCACGAGAGCGACGAGGGCCAGAGGCAGGAAAACCGGTCGGAGGATGCGCATGGGCGGAGTCTGGACGAGGGGGACAGGGCCGGCAAGCGCCGCGCGCGGAGCGCGGCGACGCCGGGTTCAGCCGGCGACGATGTTGACGATCTTGCCCGGCACCACGATGACCTTGCGCACCGTCAGCCCGCTCAGGAACTTGACGACATTGGGCTCGGCCAGCGCCATTGCCTCGACCGCATCCTTCGGCAGATCGACCGCGACCTCGATCGTGCCGCGCAGCTTGCCGTTGACCTGCACTGCCAGCGTCAGCGCGTCGCGTTCCAGCGCGGCGGCGTCGGCCTGCGGGAACGGCACGTCCTCGAGCAGCGTCTCGGCATGGCCCAGCAGCTGCCACAGCGTGTGGCTGATGTGCGGGGTGATCGGGTTGAGCAGCAGGGTGATGGTCTCGAAGCTTTCCTGACGCAGCGCGCGCGCGTTCGCATCCGCCTCGTCGAACTTGCCGACGTGGTTGAGCAGTTCCATCACCGCGGCGATCGCGGTGTTGAAGCTGTGGCGACGGCCGTAGTCGTCACCGACCTTCTGGATCGCTTCGTGCAGCTGGCGACGCAGGGTCTTCTGCGCGGGCGTGGCGGCCGCGACGTCGAACGTGCCGACCGCCCCGCCCTGCACGTGCTTCTGCACCTGGTTCCACAGCCGGCGCAGGAAGCGCGACATGCCTTCGACGCCGGCCTCGTTCCACTCCAGCGACTGCTCGGGCGGGGCCGCGAACATCGAGAACAGGCGCACGGTATCGGCACCGTACTTGCCGATCATCGACTGTGGATCGACACCGTTGTTCTTCGACTTGGACATCTTCTCGGTGCCGCCGATCGAGACCGGCTGGCCGTCGAGCTTCGAGGTCGCGCCGGTGATCCGGCCCTTGTCGTCGCGGACGATCTCGACATCGGCCGGATTGATCCAGTCCTTGCCGCCGTTGTCGAGCTCACGATAGAAGGTGTCCGCGATGACCATGCCCTGGGTCAGCAGGTTGATCACCGGCTCGTCGCTGCGCACCAGACCTTCATCGCGCATCAGGCGGTGATAGAAGCGGAAATAGAGCAGGTGCAGGATCGCGTGCTCGATGCCGCCGATGTACTGGTCGACCGGCGTCCAGTAGTCGGCACGGTCGTCGACCATGTCGGCCGCACCGGGCGAGGTGTAGCGCGCGGTGTACCAGCTCGACTCCATGAAGGTGTCGAAGGTGTCGGTCTCGCGTTCGGCAGCGCTGCCGCAGGTCGGGCACTTGGTCTTGCGCCACTCGGGGTCGGACTTGATCGGCGACTGCACGACGCCCGGATTGGCGAACGCGTCTTCGACGTCCTCGGGCAGCAGCACGGGCAGCTGGTCCTCGGGCACCGGCACCGCGCCGCAGGCGTCGCAGTAGATCACCGGAATCGGGCAGCCCCAGTAGCGCTGGCGGCTGACGCCCCAGTCGCGCAGACGGAAGTTGACCTTGCGCGCGCCGCGGCGCTCGGCCTCGAAGCGCGTCACCAGTGCATCGAGCGCCTGCTGGAAGTCGAGACCGTCGAACTCGCCGGAATTCACCAGCCAGCCGCGGTCGGTGTAGGCGCCCTCTTCGGCGATGCGGCGCTCGAACGACTCGACCACCTGCACGGCCGCGCCGGTGTCGTAAACGTCCAGCGACGCGCCGCCGCCCAGCGCGGACTGCATCGGATCGGTGTGCGTGGCGCGGTCGCGGCCGATTTCCTCGAGCGCATCGCGCACGTCGGTCGGCACGACGACCATCCGGATCGGCAGACCGTAGGCCTTTGCGAACTCCCAGTCGCGCTGGTCGTGGCCGGGCACGGCCATCACCGCGCCGGTGCCGTAGCCCATCAGCACGAAGTTGGCGACCCAGACCGGGATCTCGTCGCCGGTGACCGGATGGATCGCGCGCAGCCCGGTGTCCATGCCGCGCTTGACCTGGGTTTCCAGTTCGGCCTCGGACACGCCGCCTTGGCGCAGGTCGGCGATGAATTCCGCAAGCTCGGGATCGCCTTCGGCGGCGCGCATCGCCAGCGGGTGCTCGGCGGCGACGGAGACGAAGGTCACGCCCATCAGCGTGTCGGGTCGCGTGGTGTAGACGGCCAGCTTCTCGTCGCTGCCGGCGACATCGAACGCGAACTCCAGGCCTTCGCTGCGCCCGATCCAGTTGCGCTGCATGGTCTTGACCGAGTCCGGCCAGCCACCCAGCGTGTCCAGGCCGTCGAGCAATTCCTGCGCGTAGGCGGTGATCTTGAGGAACCACTGCGGAATCTCGCGCTTCTCGACCAGCGCGCCCGAGCGCCAGCCGCGGCCGTCGATGACCTGCTCGTTGGCGAGCACGGTCTGGTCGACCGGATCCCAGTTGACGACCGAGTTGCGGCGGTAGGCCAGGCCCTTCTTCATCAGGCGCACGAACATGCGCTGCTCGTGGACGTAGTAGTCCGGCGCGCAGGTCGCGAACTCGCGGCTCCAGTCGATCGCATAGCCCAGCGACTGCAGCTGGCTGCGCATGTGGGCGATGTTGGCGTAGGTCCACTTGGCCGGAGCGGTCGCGTTCTTGATCGCGGCGTTCTCGGCCGGCAGACCGAAGGCATCCCAGCCCATCGGCTGCAGCACATTCTTGCCGATCATCCGCTGGTAGCGGCTGATGACGTCGCTGAGCGTGTAGTTGCGCACGTGGCCCATGTGCAGCGCGCCGGATGGATACGGCAGCATCGACAGGCAGTAGTACTTGGGCTTGTCCGCCCGTTCCGTGACCTCGAACGCACGGGTCGACGTCCAGAAGGTCTGGGCATCGGATTCCACCGGAGTGGGCTGATAGGCGTTGGGATCGACGACGACGGGTTCGCTGGACACGGGACGCTGCTGCTGCGGAAACGGCCGGGCAGCCTACCGCAGCGCCGATGCGGCCGCCATTCGGAGCGTGCTGGGCCGGCCACCGAGGACGTGATGCACGTCACTGGCGCTAGAATCGCGCCAGCGCCGTCAGGTTCCCCCGCCTTGCCTGCATCGTCTTCCCGCTTGTCGTCCTATCGCCTGCCCGCGTTCGCGCTGGCGCTGTTGCTGTTGCTGGGCGTCGGGATCGCCAGCGTCTGGGGCGTGTCGAGCCTGCGCACGAGCAACGAGTGGATCGGACACACCTACGAGGTAATCAACCGGATCGAGGTCGCCGAGCGCGCGATCCGCAGCACCGAGGCCAATGCGCGCGCCTACCGGCTGACCGGCCACCCCGAGTTCCGCAGCCAGTACCTGATCGCGACCCACCAGGTGGACACCGCCCACGAGGCCCTGGCGTCGGCGATCCGCGACAACCCCGGCCAGCACGCCCGGGTGAAGCGGATGCGCGAAGCGGCGCAGGCGCATCTGTCCGAACTGCGGCGGCTGTTCGACCTGCAGGAGCTGCAGGGTGCCGACGTGGCCCGCCAGGCCACGAATTCGACGCTGACCCTGCGCCAGTGGAACGAGTTCGACGAGGCGGCGTCCGAAATGCGGCGCGAGGAACTGCGCCTGCTCGACCAGCGCAAGGCGCGCAGCGACCGCTACGCGAATCTGCTGATCGCCATCGTCGTGCTGGGCATGCTGCTGTCGGGCGGCCTGATGATCTTGCTGATGGTCAGCGTGACCCGTGAGAACAAACGCGCCCGGCGGCTCGAATTCGAAGCGCGCAGCGCGGCCCACGAGATGGCGCTGAGCATGGCGCAGGTCGACCAGCTGTCGAAGCAGCGCCACGATCTCGCCCGCTACTCCGGTCTGCTGCAGAGCTGCCAGACGCTGGAGGAGATCGTGCAACTGTCGATCGACACCATTCGGCGCCTGGTGCCCGACGCCAGCGGACATTTCTACCTGATCCGCGCCTCGCAGAATTTCCACGACAGCGTCGCCAGCTTCGGCGATCACCTGATCAGCAGCACCGATTCGCTGATGCCGTCCGACTGCTGGGCGCTGCGTCGCGGCCAGGCGCACATGGTCTCCGGCGAGGAATCGCGCCAGCTGACCTGCGCCCATCTGGATGCCGGCACGCCGGCGCCCGGCATCACGTCGCTGTGCCTGCCGCTCAGTGCGCAGGGCACCTCGATCGGCCTGCTGCAGGTCAGCGCGTCCACCGATGCGATGGACCACGGTTCGGCGGTCGACGAACTCATCGGCCAGCTCGCCGAGCAGCTGGGACTGGCGATCGCCAACCTGCAACTGCGCGAGACGCTGCGCACGCAGTCGCTGCGCGATCCGCTGACCGGCCTGTTCAACCGCCGCTATCTCGAGGAAAGCCTGGCCCGCGAGCTGCAGCGCTGCGAGCGACGCGGCCTGCCGCTGTCGGTGCTGATGCTCGACGTCGACCACTTCAAGCGCTTCAACGACACCCACGGCCACGCCGCGGGCGATGCGCTGCTGGGTCAGGTCGGCCGCCAGATCCAGGCCGGCGTGCGCGCCGAGGACATCGCCTGCCGCTATGGCGGCGAGGAATTCACCGTGGTGCTGCCCGAGCTGGACGCCGCGGGCGCCCTCGTGCGTGCCGAGCAGATCCGCCGCGCGGTCGAGATCGCGACCGTCCAGCATCTGGGGCAGCAGCTGGGCCCGGTCACGATGTCGATCGGCATCGCGACCTTCCCCGGCGACGGGCTGACGCCCGAAGTCCTGCTGCAACTGGCCGACGCCACGCTGTATCGCGCCAAGGCCGAAGGCCGCAATCGCGTGCTGCACGTCTCCTACGACGATTGAGTGCGCCCGCGCGGCGCGTCCGCGTGCTTCAATCCGGGACCGCCGCCGCTCCGGAGTGCCGCATGGCCCGTCGTCCCCTCGCCCGCCCGTTCGCCCGTCCGTCGCTGGGCCTGCTCGCGATCGCACTGCTGCTGCCCGCCGCTGCGGGTGCCGCCAGCCAGACCGCCGTGCACTGCGAACGCCTGTTCGATGCGCGCAGCGGCCGCGTGCTTGGCGAGCACACGATCCTGGTCGAGAACGGCACGATCCGCGAAGTGATTCCGGGCCGCGCGAAGCTGCAGGACGGCGTGGAATCGATCGTGCTCGGCGACCGCACCTGTTCGCCCGGCTGGACCGACCTGCACGTGCATCTGGGCTCGCAATCCAGCCCGGCGAGCTATTCGGAAGGCTTCCGCCTCGATCCGGTGGACTACGCGTTCCGCGCCGTCGGCTACGCCGAGAAGACGCTGTCGGCCGGCTTCACCACCGTGCGCGATCTGGGCGGCGAGGTCAGTCCGCATCTGCGCGATGCCATCAACCAGGGCCTGGTGCCGGGGCCGCGCATCTTCGCGGCCGGCAAGTCGATCGCGACCACCGGCGGTCATGCCGATCCGAGCAACGGCTACAACTCGATGCTCTCGCATCTGCTAGGCCCGCCCGGCCCGACCGAAGGCGTAATCAATTCGATCGACGACGCGCGTCAGGCCGTGCGCCAGCGCTACAAGGAAGGCAGCGACGTCATCAAGATCACCGCGACCGGCGGCGTGCTGAGCTATGCGCGCAGCGGCGATGCGCCGCAGTTCACGGTCGACGAGGTGCAGGCGATCGTCGACACGGCCAAGGACTACGGCTACCGCGTCGCCGCGCATGCGCACGGCACCGAGGGCATGAAGCGCGCGGTGCTCGCCGGCGTGACCAGCATCGAGCACGGCACGCACATGGACGACGAGGTCATGCGGCTGATGAAGCAGCGCGGCACCTGGTACGTGCCGACGATCTACGCCGGCCGCTTCGTCGCCGACAAGGCGAAGGAGCCGGGCTATTTTCCGGAAGTCGTGCGGCCGAAGGCGGCGACGATCGGCGCGCAGATCCAGGACACCGCGGCGCGCGCGTACCGCGCCGGCGTGCCGATCGCGTTCGGCACCGACCAGGGCGTCGGCCCGCACGGCGACAACGCGCGCGAGTTCCTCTACATGGTCGAGGCCGGCATTCCGGCCGCATACGCGCTGCAGTCGGCCACGCTACATGCGGCTACCGTGCTCGGCGTCGACGACCAGGGCGTCATCGAGCCCGGCAAGCGCGCTGACATCATCGCGATGCCGGGCGATCCGGTGGCCGACATCAATGCGGTGATGGGTGTCGACTTCGTCATGACGGCCGGCCGCGTGCATCGCAGCCCGAACATCCCGGCGCCCGTCGTCGACTGAAGGGGGCTGCCTGCGCCCGCCTCAGTGCGGGCGCGGCAGGCTCGATGAGAGCAGAAGCGTCCAGCCCCACCAGCACACCAGCACCACGCGCGCGCCGAGCTGATCGCCGAACAGCGACGGCACCAGCAGGCACAACGCCACCAGCGCGCAGATGACCAGCGACGGCCAACGCACCGCGCGCAGCGCAATGCCGGCCATCAGTGCGCCCGCACCGAACGCCAGGTTCCAGACCATCCACGCCGTGGCATGCCAGCGGCTGGCGCCGGCATCGAGTTCGTTCGGGTCCAGCGTCCAGACACCCTGCGCGGCGAAGGCCAACGCGGCCAGCAGCACCAGGCGCAGCGCAATGCCGGCACCGAGCCTCGCGTCCGGCAGCGTTGCGCGCAGGCGCAATGCGGCGAACGCGACGACGAGACCCGGCCCGATCCACGCCAGCGCATTGAACAGCCACGCCAGCGGCATCCCGCGTGCGCCGGACCAGGCCAGCGGCGCGCCCGCGGGTACACCGGTCAGCACTGCGAACATCAGCAGCGCCAGCAAGGTGCAGGCATGCGCACCGGCGACCAGCGGCCGCAGCCGCACGCCGCTCACGCCGCCCACCGGAAGACGCCTTCGACACCGACGCCGAACGTCCGCGCGATCCGGAACGCGAGTTCCAGCGACGGCGCATAGCGCCCCGCTTCCAGCGCAATGATCGTCTGTCGCGTGACCTGGCAGGCATCGGCCAGCGCCTGCTGGGTCATCTCGCCATGCTCGAAGCGCAGGCGGCGGATCTCGTTGGCGATGGGGGTACCAGTCATCGGACGCGGCTCATCGACGGTTGCGCGCGTAGGCCAACGCGACTGCCGAGTGGCCCGCGAGATTGGCGACGAGTACGCCCAGCAACAGCGCGCCCGGCAGGCGCAGGTGGACCTCCAGCAACAGCGCGCGCGATGCCGGCAAGGCCACGGCGAGTGCCAGCCCGACCGCCCATGCACTGGCGACCCACCGGAACGCTCGGTCTCCCTGCGCCAGGAACACCGCGTCCCGCTCGTCCTCGAGCACGCCACGCCGGCGCTCGGCATCGGCCAGCGCACGACGCCGGAACCAGTGCGAGAGCATCAAGACGCCGGCCACGCTCGCCAACGGGAACGGGCTGGGGTCGATTACGCCCGTCAACAGCGTCCAAACCGACAGGCAGGCCGCACCAAGCGCCGCGCCGCGTGCGTAGCGCTCCCCGAACGCCTGGACGTCGGACTGCAGATGATCGACCGCCATGCGTGTCTTCTCCAACGGACATCAGGTCAAGAAGAATTTACATTCCGGGATCGGCATGTCAACTATTTTTGACATGGTTGTATCCTGCGCATCCGTCGCCATCCTTCGGGATCGCGCTCGCGCATCCCCTCTTCAAATGGACTTCCGCATGCTTCTCGACGGCAACGCCCCCGCTCCCGCCGCCCTGCCCCACGTCTTCGACGCGACCACCGCGACCTTCGAGACCGAGGTGTTGCAGGCGTCGTTGCAGACCCCGGTCCTGATCGATTTCTGGGCCGAATGGTGCGGCCCCTGCAAGTCGCTAGGACCGGTGCTGGAAAAGCTGGCGGGCGAGTACAACGGTGCGTTCGTGCTGGCCAAGGTCGATGTCGACAAGGAGCAGCAGATCGCGGCCGCGTTCCAGATCCGCTCGGTGCCGACGGTGTTCCTGCTGATCGGCGGCCAGCCGGTCGACGGCTTCCCGGGCGCACTGCCCGAAGGCGAGATCCGCGAATTCCTGAAGAAGCACGGCATCGAGCCGGCCGCAGGCGAGGCTGTTGACGCGGCTGAAGCCGCGCCACTGGACCCGGCCGCCGAAGTCGCGCGGCTGCGCGACGCGGTCGTTGCCGAGCCGGACAAGGCCGAACTCAAGCTCGACCTCGCGCTCGCCCTGCTGCAGACCGGCGGCACGCAGGAGGCCGAAGCGCTACTCGACGGTCTGCCGGCAAACCTGTCCACCGACGACCGTGCAGTGAAAGCCCGCGCGCGTCTGGGCTTCGCCACGGTGCTGGCCGGCGCGCCGTCGACCGATGCGCTGCAGGCGGCGATCGCGGCCGATGAATGTGATCTGCGCGCGCGCCATCTGCTCGGTGTGCAGCACATCGTCGCCGGCAACACCGAGGCCGGCCTCGAACAGTTCATCGAACTGCTGCGCCGCGACCGCGATTTCGACGACGGCCTGCCGCGCAAGGCCCTGATCGATGCGTTCCGCATCATCGAGGACGCCGAACTCGTCGGCCGTTACCGCCGGAAGATGGCGTCGCTGCTGTTCTGATCCAGCGCCTCCGGGCGCTTCCGTACAGCGGCGTATGGCAAGATCGGCGTCCCCTCGCCGATCGCCCGCCCATGACGCCACGCCGCTTCCGCCTGCTGATGAACCTGTGGCCGCCGTTCCTGTTTTCGGGCATCCGCGTGACCCGGATCGACGACGGCTTCCGCCATGCGCGCGTCGAACTGCGCCAGCGCTGGTTCAACCGCAACTACGTCGGCACGCACTTCGGCGGCAGCCTGTTCGCGATGACCGATCCGTTCTGGATGATCATGACCCTGCGCGCGCTCGGCAAGGACCACGTGGTCTGGGACAAGGCCGGCGAAATCGAGTTCATCCGCCCGGGCCGCGGCACCGTGCACGCGGCCTTCGATCTCGACACCGCGACGGTCGAGGCCATCCGCGCCGTCACCGCAGACGGCAGCAAGCATCTGCACTGGTTCACCACCGACGTCGTCGACGCCTCGGGCGAACTGGTCGCCCGCGTGCGCAAGCAGGTCTATGTGCGCCGCAAGCGGCGCAGCGGTCAGTCCGAGGTTGTGGTCGATTCCACGAGATAAGGCGGCAGCGGCAATGACCAGGTCGCATCGCGGCTCATGTCGTACCCGGTGTCGTATTGCGCGATCTCCAGCGAACGCCCGTCCGCGGTGACCGTGATGTCACGCGCCGGACTGCGCAGGTCGCCCGGGCGGCGTGCAATGCGTTCGGCGAGCGTGCCGGTATCAGGCTGCTCACGCAGCCAGGCGAGCGTGGCGAGGAGTTGCAGGCGCGCGCGGTGGTCCAGCGCACGATTGGCATAGCGCACGTATCCATCCCCCATGTCGGCGAGGACGCATCCGAGGCTGTTCGCGACGCATTCGATCCGCTGCCAGGCGGGGCGAGGCGAGGCTGCCGCGACAACCAGCGCGTCGCGTTGCAGCGTGTCCGCGCCTACCAGGCAGGGCGCTGCCATCTGTTCAGCGATCAACGCGCGGAAACTGTCGGGCTGGAACACCAGCCAGGCCCACGGATCGGACGCGTACGTGTGGCGCGCAGACCGGACGAACCCCGTACTCCATGCGAGTTCGCCGCGCATCGCGGGACAGATCGAGGCTTCTTCGGCGACAGGTGATTCAAGCGCACGCTCGCAGTGTGCCGGCAGTGGCATGTCGCGCGGAATTTCCGCCAGCATGCTCGCGAGCAGGGCGCCATAGCCGTTGGTAGCTAATGCGGTGCCATACGTCTGCACGATCAGCGTGTCGCTGTTCGCACCGATGCGACGCAGTGTTGTGAGGTCCCGACAGGTGGCTTCCAAGGCCTCTGCCCGCTCCCCGCGCACGAATTGCACCGCATGCGCGGTCACGGGCCAGGCCAACAGGGTCCAGGGTTGAATCGGAGCCCGGTGGTCGCCGGGAATGCGTGTCGCGTGGTGACCATAGGCCGACAGCGCTTCGACACGCTCGATCAACCGGGCGTTGGCTTGCACCAGCGCTGCGTAATCATCGAATGCGGACGACACCTTGGCCAGGCAGCCGGAGCCGCCAGTACTGCAGGGCTCGACCGGTCCGCGCACAGGTTTCAGATCCGGGTAGCGCCTGGCGGCGCTGGTGAACACCAGTGGACCGTCTGGCTCGCGCGCCGCCTCTGCGAATGCCTGCATGTCCGCATCGGCGACCGACGCGATCTCCGCATCCGGCACATCGTACGGCAGCACCCAGATCGCATCGAAAGCATTGCGCCCTTCGAACGCGTTGGGCGCTTCCAGCAATTCCAGCGCCACGCGCTGTGCCGGCGTCGCTCCACGCAGCTTCGACCACGTCCACAGCGCTGCAAGCACCAGCACCACGACCAATAACCCCAAGCCCAACCGTTTCAACCAGCGCATACCCGCTCCCCTGATCCGCGTCCTGCGGACCGTCAGTCTGCCATTACGGCCGGTCCGCCGGCGACTGCGCGACAGGCATACCGGCGCCGTGTCAAAAGGTCCGACAGGTATCCTGTCTGCCGCGCCAGCCCCCTCGCCGGATCCATCGCCGCCCCGATCGGCGACAGGCAGCGCGCCATTGCAGACCCACGCCCGCCTCCACCGCCCCGAACCCCCAATGCTCCGACTCACCGACCTCAAACTGCCCCTCGACCACGACGATGCCGCACTGCCCGCTGCGATCATCGCGCGGCTGGGCATCCACGCCGACGAGCTCACCGGGTTCACCGTGGCCAAGCGCAGCTACGACGCGCGCCGGCGCGGGGCGATCGTGCTGATCTATTCGGTCGACGTGGAGACGCCGCGCGAGGCCGACATCCTGCAGCGGCTGGAACTCGATCCCGAAGCCGCGGCCGCGGGCGAACAGGGCGACGGCGCCGTGGCCAGTGGCAGCGGCAAGGTCGGCGCATCGCCGGACACCTCGTACCGCTTCGTCGCCCATGCCAGCGATGCAATGCCGCTGCGCCCGCTGGTGATCGGCACCGGTCCCTGCGGCCTGTTCGCGGCGCTGGTACTGGCCCAGATGGGATTCCGCCCGATCGTGCTGGAGCGCGGCAAGGCCGTGCGCGAACGCACGGTGGACACGTTCGGCCTGTGGCGCAAGAAGGTGCTGAATCCCGAATCCAACGTGCAGTTCGGCGAAGGCGGCGCGGGCACGTTCTCCGACGGCAAGCTCTACAGCCAGATTTCCGACAAGCGCCACCACGGCCGCAAGGTGCTGACCGAATTCGTCGCCGCCGGTGCGCCCGATGAGATTCTCTACGTCAGCAAGCCGCACATCGGCACGTTCCGGCTGGTGTCGATGGTCGAACACATGCGCGCGACGATCGAATCGCTGGGCGGCGAGATCCGCTTCTCCAGCCGGGTCGACGACCTGCTGATCGACACCGATGCCGACGGCATGCGCCACATCCGCGGCGTGACGCTGGCCGGCGGCGGCGAGATCCGCAGCGATCACGTGGTCATGGCGCTGGGGCACAGCGCGCGAGACACCTTCGCGATGCTGCACACGCGGGGGGTGTTCCTGGAAGCCAAACCGTTCTCGATCGGCTTCCGCATCGAGCACCCGCAGTCGCTGGTCGACGCCGCGCGCTTCGGCCCGCAGGCCGGTCATCCGCTGCTCGGCGCAGCCGACTACAAGCTGGTGCACCACGCGCGCAACGGCCGCTCGGTCTACAGCTTCTGCATGTGTCCGGGTGGCACCGTCGTTGCTGCGGCCAGCGAACCCGGCCGCGTGGTGACCAACGGCATGAGCCAGTACTCGCGCAACGAGCGCAATGCGAATGCGGCGATCGTCGTTGGGATCACGCCCGAGGATTTCCTGCCCTACGCGCCTGAAGGCGGACCGCTGGCCGGTATCGCGTTGCAGCGGCACTGGGAGTCGAACGCGTTCGCGCTCGGCGGTGGCGAGTACGAAGCACCGGGCCAGCTGGTCGGCGATCTGCTGGCCGGTCGCGTATCGAGCGCGTTCGGCAGCGTCGTGCCGTCGTATACGCCCGGCGTGCGTCTGGGCGATCTGTCGGGCGCGTTGCCCGAGTATGCGATCACCGCGATCCGCGAAGCGCTGCCCGCCTTCGACCGCCAGCTGCGCGGCTTTGCGATGCACGATGCGCTGCTGACCGGCGTGGAAACGCGCACGTCCTCGCCGCTGCGCATCACCCGTCATGCCGACGGGCAGAGCTTTAACACGCGCGGCCTGTTTCCGGCGGGCGAAGGTGCGGGCTACGCCGGCGGCATCCTGTCGGCGGGCGTGGACGGCATCAAGGCCGCCGAGGCGGTCGCGATGGCGATGATCGCCGCCGGGCACGCGCGCGCGGCCTGAGGCCCCGCGCTGCGCACGGCGCGACGCGCGCGTCGGACCCGGCAACGCATCACACCGTTTTCCGGCGCGCCGTCGGTATGCTGTGCGACGCACAGGGGGAACCATGTCGTACACGTCAGCCGGGCCCGATTCGACGGTCTTTCCGGACATCGCCGGTTACCGTCTGCTGCGCATCGTCGGACACGGCGGCATGGCCACGGTCTATCTCGGCACGCAGCTCTCGCTGGGCCGCGACGTGGCGATCAAGGTCATGCTGCCCGAGGCGCTGGCCGATGAAGTGAGCCGGCGCCGCTTCGAGAACGAAGCGCGCACGATCGCCCGGCTCGAGCATCCCAACATCGTCGGCATCCACGAAGTCGGGCGCACCGACGCCGGACTGCCCTGGTACGCGATGCCGTACCTGCCGCACGGCCATCTGGGCAGCCGCGATCTCACCGGCGACCACGCCCGCGTGCGCGAAGTGCTGCGCGCCCTGCTGTCGGCGCTGGCGTATGCGCATGCGCGTGGTGTGATCCATCGCGACGTCAAGGCCGAGAACGTGCTGTTCGACGAAGCCGACCGGCCGCTGCTGGCGGATTTCGGCATCGCCCTGCGTCGCGGGTACGGCACGCGGGTCACGATGGTCGGGCTGGCCGTCGGCAGCACCGCCTACATGGCGCCCGAGCAGGCACGCGGCCAGCAGGTCGACTTCCGCGCCGATCTCTACAGCGTCGGCGTGCTGGCCTGGGAGATGCTCAACGGCAGCCTGCCGTACCAAGGCGAAGACGCGCTGTCGATGGCGATCGCCCACACCCAGAATCCGATCCCGCGCCTGTCGCCGCCGCTGCGGCACTGGCAGCGTTTCATCGACCGCGCCCTCGCGAAATCGCCCGGCCGCCGCTTCGCCGACGCCAACCAGATGCTGCAGGCGCTGGCGCAGGTGCCGCAGCGCGACGGCAAGCGTGAACCGGTCGTCACCGGTACGTTCCGGCGCATCGGCGAAGGCGCACGTCGCCTCGGTACCGGTGCGCGGCATGTCTCGCCGATGCTGTGGATTCCGGCGGTACTGGTGGTCGCGGCCGGCATCGGCTTTCTGCTGCGTCCGTCCGGCGCGCCGGATGCCGATGCACCGACGCCCGGCCTCGCAGTCGCCGGCGGCAACGCAGCCGCGCCCGTCGATGCCGAGGGCCTCGCCCATGACGACGCACGCACCTCCGCCACCGCGGACGCGGCGGACGCATCCGCGGCACCGAAGGCCGCGCCAGTCTCGGCGTCAGATCGCCACCTCGGCGATGCCGAGCGCCAGTTGCGTGCCGGCCAGCTCGCAGCACCCGCAGGCGCTAACGCCTTCGAATCGTTGACGCGCGCCTGGCAGGCCGATCGCGAACACCTGCGCTTCGCGCCGCTGTCCGGCCGTGCGTTCGATGCAGCCGGCGCACGCGCCACCGCACTGATCGCCAAGGGCGAGCACGGCGATGCGAGCGCGCTCCTCGCCGCTGCGCGCCAGCATGCGGCCGCCACCGGGCAGGCCGACGGCGACGCCATGCGCCGCCTGCGCACCCGTGTCGACGACGCGCTCGAAGCCCGTATCGGCCAGGCGGTCACCGATGTCGATCGCGGCGAAGCGGTCGCGAGTCTGGCCTCGGCCGAAGCCGTGGGCCTCGATGCCGCTGCGACGTCGCGCCTGCGCCGTCAGGCCATGACCATTCCCGACGTCGCCGCGCTGGCCGCCAGCGTCGCCGGCGGCGCCCGCGTGATCCGCAGCAGCGACGGCGTGTACGCGATCTCCAATGCGCCGGTCACGCGGGCGGACTACGCCGCCTTCGTCGCGGCGACCGGTCACAAGTCCGCGGCGTGCCGCGCGCGCGGTTCCGTGCTGCGTGCGCTGTCGCCCAAGGACTGGGAGAACCCCGGATTCGAGCAGTCCCCGTCCGATCCCGTGGTCTGCGTCTCGTGGCACGACGCTGTGGACTATGCGCGCTGGCGCAGCGAACGCGAGGGCCGCAGCATCGTCGTCGCGTCCACCGCCCAGGGTGCCAGCGTCGCCACGCGCGCGGTCGGTCCGGCCGAATGGCGCAGCGACTGCGCGGCCGCGTGCAAGGACCGCATCGCCGCCGGCCGCAGCCAGCGCGACGAACTCGCCAGCCGTGCGCTGGACCCGCGCCGCGGCTACGACGACGTCGGCTTCCGGCTCGCGCATCTGCCCTGATTCGAGCGATCGGGCGACGATGGCCGTGCGCCACGCTTCCGCGGTGCAGTCGCGGGGCGCATCATGTTGCGTTCCCCACCCCACCCGCGGATTCCAATGAGTGCCCACACCCTGGGCGGACGCCTGCAGCGTCTGTTCCTCACCGGCCTGTTGACCCTGCTGCCGATCTGGCTGACCTGGATCGTCGTCAAGTTCGTCTTCGTGCTGCTGTCCAACATCAGCACGCCGTGGGTCGCGCCGCTGGCGCACCGGATCGCCGCGGGCTTTCCGAACTCGATGGGCTGGATCAACGCGGTCTCGGTCCAGGCCACGATCGCGATGCTCGCGACCATCGCGCTGATCCTCGGCGTGGGCTGGCTCGCGCGTCGCGTCATCGGCCAGCGCATGCTGTCGTGGGTCGATGCGCTGGTGCGCCGCATTCCGCTGGCGAACGTGATCTATTCCAGCGCGCGCAAGCTGCTCGACATCCTGCAGACCAAGCCCGACGGCACCCAGCGCGTGGTGCTGATCGACTTTCCGCACGCGGAGATGAAATCGGTCGGCTTCGTGACCCGGGTGATCCGCGAACAGGGCACCGGCCGCGAACTGGCCGCGGTCTACGTGCCGACCACGCCGAATCCGACGTCGGGCTATCTGGAAATCGTGCCGCTGGAGAAGATCACGCCGACCGACTGGACCGTTGACCAGGCGATGAGCTTCATCATCTCCGGTGGCGCGGTCGCACCGGACACGATCCCGTTCGATCCGCCACCGGCGCCGCCCGTGACGCCAGCCCCGGCGCCGCCCACGCCCTGAGCCCGTGACCTCCGGCCCTTGCCGGCCTTGCGTCGCGTTCGACAGCATCGACCCGAATCGCCTCTGGAGCCCGACATGCAGCAGCCGCTCGTTCTCGCCATCGCCATCGCAATCGCCACCGGCGGCGCACTCGTCGGCTGCAATCGCGATGCGCCCGCGCAGACCGCGGCCGCCCCCGTCGCCGAAGCGCCGGTCGAAGATGCCGCAGCGCGCGCCGCCAGGTTGACCACGCTGTATGCCGAGTACTGGGAAGACGTGCTCAAGCTCAATCCGGTGCAGGCGACGTTCCAGGGCGATGCGCGCTACAACGACCAGCTGCCGGATTTCGGCAGCGCCGAATACCGCGAGCAGGTGCGCAGCTTCAACGAGCGCTGGCTCAAGACCGTCGAGGCGGTCGGCAGCGAAGGCCTGCAGGGGCAGGACCTGCTGAGCTATCGCATCTTCGTCGACGACCGCCGCAACGCGCTCGACGGCGAGCGATTTCCGGGCTGGATGATGCCGGTCAACCAGATGGGCAGCATCGTCAGCTACTCGGTGCTGCTGGGTTCGGGCACGAACGCACAGCCGTTCGCAACCGTCGCCGATTACGACGCCTGGCTGCGCCGCGCCGCACGTATTCCGGTGCTGCTCGACACCGAGATCGCGAACATGCGCGCCGGCATCGACGCCAATGTCGTGCAGCCGCGCGTGGTGATGGAGAAGGTGCTGCCGCAGTTCGATGCGATCCTCGTCGACGACGTGGAAAAGAGTCCGTTCTGGGGCCCGGTCGCGAAGTTTCCCGACGACATTCCGGAAGCCGACCGCGAACGCCTGACCGCTGCGTTCCGCACGTTGATCACCGACCAGCTCAATCCCGCCATCCAGCGCCAGCGCGACTTCATCGCCAACGACTACATGCCGCACACGCGCGACAGCGTCGGTCTCGATGCGCTGCCCGACGGCATGGCCTGGTATGCATTCTCGGCCCGGAACCAGACCACGTCCGACCTCACGCCCGATGCGATCCACCAGATCGGCCTGGATGAAGTCGCGCGCATCCACGAGCAGATCCGCGGCGTGATGGCGGAGACGAAGTTCGAAGGATCGCTGCAGGATTTCTTCCGCTTCATGCAGACCGATCGACGTTTCGAGTTCCGCTCCGAAGACCAGTTGCTCGCGCACTACCGCGCGATCGAGAAGAAGATCGAAGCCAGGGTGCCCGACCTGTTTTCGCTGACGCCCAAGGCCGGCTTCGAGATCCGTCCGATCGAGGCGTTCCGCGCCGCGTCGGCCGCAGGCGGCGAGTACATGAGTCCCAGCGAGGACGGCACGCGCCCGGGCATCTTCTACGTCAACACCTTCGACCTGCCGACGCGCAAGCGTTGGGATGCCGAAGATCTGTTCCTGCACGAGGCGATTCCCGGCCACCACTTCCAGCTGGCGCTGCAGCAGGAACTGACCGGCCTGCCCGCGTTCCGCCGCTTCGGCGGCGAGACCGCGTACATCGAAGGCTGGGGCCTGTATGCCGAAAGCCTGGGCAAGGAACTCGGCCTCTACACCGATCCCTACGACTACTTCGGCCGCCTGCAGGGCGAGCTATGGCGCGCGGTGCGCCTGGTCGTCGACACCGGCCTGCACAGCAAGGGCTGGACGCGCCAGCAGGTGCTCGACTACATGTTCGAGAACTCGTCGGTCAGCGAACCCGATGCGATCGCCGAGGCCGAGCGTTACATCGCATGGCCCGGGCAGGCGCTGGCCTACAAGATCGGCGAACTCAAGATCCAGGAACTGCGCAAGCGCAGCGAGGCTGCGCTGGGCGAGGCGTTCGACATCCGCGCCTTCCATGCGGAAGTGCTGAAGGACGGCGCGCTGCCGTTGCCGTTGCTGGACGCGAAGATCGACGCGTGGATCGCCGCGCAGCGTGGGCGGGCGGACGACCAGCCGATCACGATGGCGCCGGCGGGCGTCGAGTCGTAAGGAATTTCGCGCGGAGCCATCCGACCGGATGTCGCGAGCGCGTCGACCCTGTTCGCTGTTCAAATGAAAGGCGCTGGATGACCAGCCGTTCGGCTGTTGAATACCGGCTTTCGCCGGAATGACGGAATCGGACTGAACCACGCGCGTCATGTGGTGGCGATCTCCCTCGTCATCCCGGCGGCTTTCAACAGATGAATGTCTGGTCAAGCAGGAAGCGCTCGTCAACAGCGCGCAGCGGTAGTCGTCCAGCGACCCGCTCCGGGGAATCAAGCAACGCGCGGCGCATGCCGCGATTGCCGCACCGCCGCTTGCCCTCCTCCACCCACCGCGCGATGCTGCAGCCCGGTTCGCGCTGGGGAGGCGCCATGATCCGCACGATGTTCTCGGTGATGCTCGGCATGGTCGTCGCCATGATGGTGATGCTCGGGCTGGAGTTCTTCGGGTCGTGGATGTTCCCGATGCCCGCCGGGCAGCTCGCCAACGAAGCGGACCTCGCGCAGATCGTCGCCAATGCACCGACCGGCAAGCTCGTCTGGGTGCTGTGCGGCTGGCTGCTCGCCGCGGTCTGTGGGGGCTGGGTCGCGGCGCGGCTCGCACGCGTGCGCCGCATGAGCGCCGCGATCGCGGTGGGTGTGCTGATCGTGCTGGGCGTGATCGGCAATGCCTGGATGCTGCCGCATCCGCTGTGGATGACCCTGCTCGGTGTGATCGGGCCGATCCCGCTCGCCTGGTGCGGCGGCCGGCTCGCACTGCGGCGCGATCGCGCCGATGCGCGCACCTGAGGCGAAGGACGTTCCATGCAGGCATCGCTGCTGACCACCGTGCTGTTGCCGCTCGCGCTCGGCGTGATCATGTTCGGGCTCGGCCTCGGCCTGACGCTCGACGATTTCCGCCGCGTCGCACGCTATCCGCGTGCGGTGCTGATCGGGCTCGTCCTGCAGATCGGCGTGTTGCCGTGGGCGGCGCTCGCACTCGCGCTGCTGTTCCGGCTGCCGCCCGAACTCGCCGTCGGCCTGATGCTGCTGGCCGCATCGCCCGGCGGCGCGACCGCGAACATCTACAGCCACATCGCGCGCGGCGACGTGGCGCTCAACATCACCCTGACCGCGGTCAACAGCGTGCTGTGCCTGGTCACGCTGCCGATCATCCTCGACCTGTCGCTGGAGTTCTTCCTCGGCGCCGGCCAGTACGTGCCGCCGCCGACGCGCAAGATCGTCGAGGTCGCGCTGATCATCCTGCTGCCGGTCAGCATCGGCATGCTGGTGCGCGCGTTCGCCAGCGGATTCGCCTCGCGGATGGAGAAGCCGATCCGCTTGCTGTCGGTGATCGTGCTGGTGCTGCTGATCATCGCGGCCGTCGCGAGCACCTGGGACACGCTGCTGGCCTACTTCGCCGCGGTCGGTATCGCCTGCCTGCTGTTCAATCTGGTCAGCATGGGCGCCGGCTACGCGGCGCCGCGGGCGCTGCAACTGCCCCGCCGGCAGGCGATCGCGATCGCGATGGAGATCGGCATCCACAACGGCACGCTGGCGATCTTCATCGCGCTCAGCGTGCTCGGCAACGCGACGATGTCGGCGCCTGCCGCGGTCTACAGCCTGCTGATGTTCTTCACCGCCGCCGCCTTCGCCGCGTGGCTCAACCGGCCCGGCGCGCGCGACGCGAACGCGAGCGCCTGAAGCGGGTTGCAGGACGCGCTGGACGCGGCAGACTGTGCGTCCGCCTGCCGCTGGACCTCCGATGCGCCCGTTCCCGCTCGCCTGTTCGCTCGTCACCTGTCTGCTGTCGGCGGCGTTGACTGCCAATGCTGCGGAACCGCCGCTGCCGCAACTCGAGGCCTACACGGTCGATGCGTCGTGGCGGCAGCCGATCGCGCCGGTCCGCATCGCCGATCGCACCTGGCAGATCGGCACCGAAGGACTGACCGCACTGCTGGTGATGACGGACGACGGCGCCGTATTGCTCGATGGCGGCATGCCGCAGGCTGCGGATCTGCTGATGGCGAACATGGAGCGCCTGAACGTCGCACCGGGCGATCTGCGCCTGCTGCTGTCGAGCCACGCGCACGCCGACCACACCGGTCCGTTCGCCGCGCTCAAGCGCCGCACCGGCGCGCACCTCGTCGCGAACGCGGAGTCCGCGGCGCTGTTCGCGCGCGGCGGCAGCGACGATCTGCACTTCGGCGACGAGATCACGTATCCGCCGGTGCAGACCGACCGCATCGTCATGGACCACGAAGTGGTGTCGCAGGGCGGCATCGACTTCACCGTGCATTTCATTCCCGGCCACACGCCCGGCAGCGTTGCGTGGACCTGGACCGACACCCGCGACGGTCGCCCGGTGCGGATCGCGTACGTCGACAGCCTCAGTGCGCCGGGCTACCGGTTGCAGGGCAATCCGCGTTACCCGCGCCTGGTCGAGGACTACCGGCGTTCGTTCGATGTGGTGCGCGGCCTGCCCTGCGATCTGCTGCTGACGCCGCATCCCGGTGCAAGCGAGTGGAACTACGCCGACGGCGCGGCGGCAGGCGCGAAGGCGCTGACGTGCGCGGCGTATGCGGAAGGCGCGGCGACGCGGTTCGAAGCGCAGCTCGCGGCAGAAGACGCGAAATCGCGTTGAGTGCGCTGGAAAGGCGGGCACCCGCCGGGGATCATGTCCCGCTGCGATGACGGGCGTTCTCGCGCTTCATCCGGACCGCAACGCCGCTCGACAACAAAAGGCCCCGCACGTGCGGGGCCTTTTCTTGTCGAGCGGGACGAGGCGAAGTTTACTCGCCGCTGCCGAAGCTCCCATAGGTCTTCAGCTGCTCGGCGACGGCCGCATCGCCGACCACGACGATGCTCTGCTGCTTCGGGTCGAAGAACTCGCGCGCGACCGACTGCACTTGCGCCGCGGTCACATCGTTGACCTTGTCGACGTAGGTGCTGAGGTAGTCGGCCGGCCGGCCCAGCAGCCAGTTGCCGGCGAGCGCGGACGCGACCGCGTACTGCAGCTGGTTCTGGAACAGGTAGGTGCCGGCGGTGAAGCGCTTGGCGCGCTGCAGTTCATCGGCGGGCACCGCCTGCTCGCGCATCGTCTCGAACTCCTTGAGGAACTCGCCGATCGCGGCCCCGGTCACTTCGTTGCGCACGTCGGCCTGTGCCTGGAAGGACCCGCCCGCCGCGCGCAGGCCGAAGCTGCTGCCGGCGCCGTAGGTATAGCCCTTGTCCTCGCGCAGATTGCGCATCAGCCGGCTGTCGAAGCCGCCGCCGAGAATCGTGTTGGCCAGCGCTGCGGGGATGGCGCGGTCGTCGTCCGCGTCGAAAGCCGGACGGCCGATGCGCACCGCCGACTGCACGCTGTTCTCGCGCGGCACGAGCACGAACTGCGGGCCCTTCGGATACGCCGGCGCCGCGACCTCGGCGATCGGATCGCCACGGCCCTGCCAGTTGCCGAACATCGACTCGGCCAGTGCCTTGGCCGCCTCCGGCGTTACCGGCCCTGCGATCACCAGCAGCGCATGGTCGGGCCGGAAACGCGCGGCATGCGCGGCCTGCAGGCCGGCGATGTCGGTGCCGTTGATCGCCGCTTCGGTCGGCAGCGTGTTGCCGTAGGGATGATCGCCGAACAGCACGCGACCCAT
This sequence comes from Lysobacteraceae bacterium PS02340, assembly GCA_029959605.1. Taxonomy (GTDB): domain Bacteria; phylum Pseudomonadota; class Gammaproteobacteria; order Xanthomonadales; family Xanthomonadaceae; genus Luteimonas; species Luteimonas flava. The sequence goes on from JASCOC010000001.1 coordinate 275,680, forward strand.
CGCACGGTTGGCCTGGTAGCTCGGCTGCGCCTGCATGGCCTTGAGGCCCTGCAGCGCATTGGTTTTCGCCAGCTGCACTTCGTTCGCGGGGAACGCCGGGTTGCGCACCACGTCGGCGAACAGCGTCGCCAACGGCTGCGCCGACGACGACAGGCCCGACGCGCTGACGAACAGCCCGTCGTTGCTCGCGGTCGCGCCGATCGAACCGCCGAGGCGATCGAGTTCCTCGGCGATCTGCACCGAACTGCGCGTGGCGGTGCCTTCGCGCATCAGGCCCGCGAGCAGGTTCGACATGCCCGGCAGCTGGGCCGGATCGCTGGCGAGACCGCCGCGCACGGCGAGCACGTAGTCGACACGCGGCAGGCCGCCCTGGCGCGGCAGCACCCAGACGGTCAGGCCGTTGTCGAGCCTGTGTTCGACGAGGCCGAGTTCGGGCAGCGGCTTGTCGGCACCGTAGTCGGGCAGACCAGCGGGCAGCTCGGTCGGCGGTGCGGTGGTGGGCGGTGCGCCGGCGGCGGCCGGCTGCTGCGCGCAGGCCGCGCTGGCGAACAGGCAGGCGCCGAGCGCCAGTGCGAGCGGACGCAGGCCGCGGGTCGGAATGTGGTGCTTGTCCATGTCGATCTCCTCAGTCCTGCGCCGGTGCAGCAGCGGGCGCCGGCGCGGCCGGCGGGGCGATACCGCGCGCAGGCGCCATCGCGGCCGGCACGCGATCGATGACGGTGCGGTTGGCATCGGTCAGATAGGTCTTCGCCACGCGCTGCACGTCTGCGACGGTCACCGCCTGCACCCACTCGGGCACCTTGTTGAGCGTCTCCGCATCGCCCCACAGCAGCTGCGCCTTGGCGAGCTCGTCGGCGCGCGAGATGAAGGGCTCCAGGCCGTTGATGTAATCGGCCAGCAGCTTGGTCTTGGCCGCGGCCAGCGTTTCGGCGGGCACGCCTTCGGCAAAGATGCGTGCGACTTCCTCGTTGACCGCGCCCAGCACCGCGTCCGGTTCGACGTTGGACTTGTACAGCGCGAACAACGTCAGCAGCGTCGGGCCGTCGTAATCCCAGGCGTGGCCCAGTGGCCAGCCGAGACCGCCGTCGATGTTGAGCAGCTGCTCGCGGCCTTTGACCAGTCCCTGATACAGGCGCGAGGCGTCACCACCGGCCAGCAGCTGCGACAGCACCGCCATCGGCGCGTGGTCGGCGTGGCCGCGTGCGGGCATCTTCCAGCCCACCGCGAGCGCCGGCACCTGGGCGAGCGCATCGGCCTGCGCTTCGCGCCTGCCTTCGGTGTTCAGCGGTTCGGACACGTCCGGACGTGCGGGCGTCGCACGCGAAGGGATGTCGCCGAAGTATTCCTCGACCATCGCGAAGGCTTCGTCCGGCGAGATGTCGCCGGCGATGCCGATGACCGCGTTGTTCGGGCCGTAGTAGTCACGATGGAAGGCTTCGACATCGGCGAGCGTCGCGCCTTCGAGATCCTTGAAGCTGCCGTAGCCATCGTGCGCGTTCGCCCACTTCGAGAACGCGAGGCGGTTGATGTCGAACACGAAGAACAGCCCGTAGGGCTGGTTCTGCACGTTGACGCGGATCTCCTCCTTGACCACGTCCTGCTGGTTCTTGAGGTTCTCGGCCGAGAAATCCAGCGTCTTCATGCGGTCCGCTTCCAGCCACAGGATCGGCCGCAGCGCCGAGACCGGCGCGGTCTCGATGTAGTTGGTGTAGTCGGGACGCGTGGAGCCGTTGAGGCGACCGCCGCCGCCCTGGATCACGCGATCGAACGTGCCCTTGGGCGCGACCGGCGTGCCCTGGAACATCAGGTGTTCGAACAGATGCGCGAAGCCGGTGCGGTTCTCGGGTTCGAGACGCATGCCCACGTGATAGACGACGCTGACGCCGACGGTCGGCGAGCTGCGGTCCTCGGAGACGACGACGGTCAGGCCGTTGTCGAGCGTCTTCGTTTCGATCGGCAGCCGCCAATCGGCCTGCTGCGCGGCCGCGGGCGCGGCCAGCATCGCGAGCAGCACGCATGCGCCACCCAGTCCTGCGAGTCGTTTCATGGTCGGTTCCCTGTCCGCCCCGCTCCCCGGGGCACGAACCCCGACTATAAGTCGCGAGGCCGCGTGCGCGCGTGCCAGCGGTCATGCGATGCCATGCACGCGGCGCTAACAACTGCGGTGCAGACGCACGCGATGATCGCGGCCCACGTCCAGACACGGAGTTCTCGATGCGCCTCACGCCCGCCCTCGCCCTGCCGCTGCTGTTCGCCGCGACCGCCGTCCATGCCCAGAGCGACCGCGAAGTCGCCGAACGTGCGATCGAAACCGCCGCGCAGGTGTGCCCGGGACATTCCAACGCGGCCACCGGTCCGACGGTGCGCGCGATGCCGGTCGGCGCGCTGCGCGTGCTGGCCAAACACGGCGCGGTGCTGTGCCCGGACCGTCGCCTCGAAGGCGACGTCGCCGTGGTGTTCTCGCCCGACTACGGCGTGTTCCGCTGGAATCCGGACGTGCCGGCATCGGTGCAGGCGCTGCCGACGGTGGTGGGCGCGATCACCCGCAGCGAAGCATTCCCCGCCGAGACCGCCGTGTGGAACGCCGAAGGCGAGCCGCTGCGCGAGCAGGTGGTGCCGATGTTCGAGCCGCGACCGAATGCGCCCCTCAACCGGTTCCTGCATCGCTGATCAGCGTCGAGCGTCGAGACCGATGACGACGAAGGCCGCCCGGGGGCGGCCTTCTGCTTGCGCGTCGTGACGGGCGGCGCTCACTTCGTTTCTTCGACGCCCGGATCGTCGAGTCCGACATTGCTGCGCGCCGACTCGTAGATCTCGCGGTCCAGCAGCCCGGTCTCGCGCGCCACCAGCACCGGTACCAGCATCTGGCCGGTCACGTTGGTCATCGTGCGCATCATGTCGAGAATGCGGTCGATCGCGAGCAGCAGCCCAAGGCCTTCGAGCGGCAGACCGGCCGCCGACAGCACGACCGTCGCCATCACCACCGCCGTGCCCGGCACGCCCGCGGTGCCGAAGCTGCCGAGCACCGAGGCCAGCAGGATCGCCGCGTACTGGGCGAAGCTCAGCTCGATGCCGAAGTACTGCGCGATGAACACCGACGCGAGCGTGGGATAGATCGCCCCGCAGCCGTCCATCTTGATCGTCGCGCCCAGCGGCACGGCGAACGCGGCGTAGTCGCGGTTGACGCCGAGGTTGTGCGTGACCGCGCGGATCGCGACCGGCATCGACGCCAGGCTGGACGAGCTGACGAATGCGACCTGCATACCGGGCGCCGCGCCGCGGAAGAACTTCAGCGGATTGAGGCCGTGCGTCAGCAGCAGCCCGCCGTAGACGAAGACGATGTGCACCGCGCAGGCGACGTACAGCGCGATGACGAAACTGCCCAGCGGCAGCAGCCGTTCGAAGCCGTAGGTGCCCACTAGTGCTGCGATCAGGCCGAAGGTGCCGAGCGGCGTGAGTTCAAGCACGAAGCGCGTGACCTGGATCATCGCGTCTGATGCCTGGCCGACCAGCGCGCGCAGCGCCGCGACGCGCTCGCCCAGCTTCACCAGCGCGAAGCCGAGCAGGCCGGCGAAGAAGATCACCTGCAGGATCTTGCCTTCCGACAACGCGGCGAAGGGATTGGTCGGCACGACGTTGAGCAACACTTCGACCGGCGTCGGCACTTCGCGCACCGTGTAATCCGCCGCCGCGGTCAGCGAACCGGCTTCGATGCTCAGGCCCGGATTGAAGGTGTAGGCGACGGCGAAGCCCACGCCGACCGCGAGCACCGCGGTTGCGGCGAACCATCCGAAGGTGCGCCCCCCGAGCGCGGCGATGGACTGCTGTCCGTGCAATGCGGCGACCGCGTTGATCACCGCGAAGAACACCAGCGGCACCGCGATCATGCGGATCAGATTCACGTACAGCGTGCCCAGCGGCTGCAGCCACGTACCGGCCGCGGGCCCCATCAGCCAGCCGACCAGCGCACCGAGCACGAACGCGCCCAGCACCCGCTGCCAGAACGGAATCCGGAACCACCAGGCCAGAGCATTCATTCGAGGGTTGTCCGCGACATCAACAGGCGACGATACGTGACGCCATCCATGCTGGCGATGCCGGCACCGGGACGCCAGCGTCCTACATACGGAACGCTGGCGCCTGGGTGTCCGGTCCAACGGCCGCAGGCGGACGACGGACGCCGCGGACGCTGTTTACTGTCGCGCGACCAGCGTCAAGCCGCTGTAGCTGCCACTCAGCTGCAGGTAATACGTGCCGGCCCTGGGTGCGGTGATGCGGATGGTCTCGATGTTGCCCGCACGCGCGGAACGGAACTCGTAGGCCGCCGACGTCGGCACTTCGCCATGGCGTGCATGCAGGGTCACATCGCCACTGCCGCCGAGCGTCATGAAGCTCAGCACGCGACCGGCCTGTGCCTCGAAGCGGTACAGCGCGCCCTGCCCGTTCGACGAGAGGCTGGTGACGTTCACACCGTTGATCAGCTCGGTACCGACCACGCAGGTTTCGGTGTCCGGATCGCAGGGCACTTCCAGCGCCTTGGCCAGTGCGCGCGTCGCATCGACGATGCCGACGCCGATCGGCGTGCTCGCCGGCGGTGCGACGTTGAACGGACGCGCGGTGTCCTTGAGCAGTGTCTCGATCTGCGCCGGGGTCAGCGGATCGCGGTCCTGTCCGGCCAGCGCGCTCTGCACCAGCGCCACGGTGCCGGCAACGTGCGGCGACGCCATCGAGGTACCGGCCAATCCCACGTACAGGTACTCGCCGGAGGTCGGGGTCGTCAGGCCGTCGTAACCGGCCTGCAGCACGTAGCCGTTCCAGCCGCCGTTGCCGGGATCGAATTCGCCACCGCCGCCGGGACCGGACACATCCACGCGCGGCCCGAAATTCGAGTAGAACGCGCGGCCACCATTGATGCGGTTCGCACCGACGGTCACCACGTTGTCGCAATTGGCCGGCGAATAGTTCTGCGCGTTGTCGTTGGCGTTGCCGGCTGCGACGACGACCGTGCTGCCGCGCGAGACCGCGCCGTCGATCGCGGCCTGGGTCTGCGCATCGCAGGCCCCCAAGCCGCCGAGGCTCAGGTTAATGACTTCTGCAGGTGTTTCGTTCAGCGGTACGCCGGCCACTTCGCCACCCGAGGCCCACACAATCGCCTCGGCGATGTCGGACGGATAACCACCGCAGCGGCCGAGCACGCGCACCGGCAACACCTGCGCATCGAACGCGACGCCCGCGCCGCCGATGCCGTTGTGCGTGGCCTCCGCGACTGTGCCCGCGACGTGGGTGCCGTGCCACGAGCTCGGGATCTGCGGCGAGCCCGCGTAGCACTCGCCGGCAACGGGGTTCCAGTCGCCCAGATCGAGTGCACCCGGCACGCGCGCGTCGCTGTCGCGGCGCGAGACGAAGCTGTCGGTGATGAAGTCGTAACCCGGCAGCAGGTTGTCGGCGAAGTCCGGATGGTCGGGCAGGATGCCGGTGTCGAGCACGGCCACGACCACGCCCGCGCCGGTCGAACTGTCCCAGGCATTGGTGACGTTGATGGCGCCGGCCGACCCGCTCAGATGCCACTGGTAGCTGGCGAAGAATTCATCGTTGGGGGTGAACTGCGGCGTCACCGGCGCCCTGGCGACGCCGGTCGCCTGCATGCGGCGCTCGACGTGCAAGGAGGCGACCGCGGGATCGGCCGCGAGCTCGGTCACCAGCGCGTCGAGATCGCGCGCCGACAGGCTGCGCGACAGGCGCAGCACGTCGAAGCCGACGGCGGTGGTGCGCAGGTGCGCGACCTGCAGCGCGGGCAGCGCCTTCGCGGCGCGGCCTGACACGACGGGCCGCTCGACACCGGCGCGGCGGATCGCGGCGGTCGCGATCTGCAGCTTGCCGGCCGCGTCGCCGGACGCGATGCGCGTGGCGGCGTAGCGGATCACGAGACGATCCGAGGGTGCATCGGCCGGTGCGGGCGCGCCGATGCGCTGGACGATCTTGGCGCGCGTGGACGCGGCGTCGGCGAACTGCATGCCCAGGGCGCCGACGAGCGCGGCGGTCAGCGCGAGGCTGATGGTGGTCTTCTTCATGGTGATGTCCTCGATGCGGTCAGGGAGCGGCCCGCGCACCGGCGCGGACCGTGGAGGTGGAAGATCGGAACGCCGGCGCATCGATGCGCCGGCGCGGAATCACAGGTCGATGCCGAAGCCGATGCCGGCCGAACTCTCGTCACCGCTGAAAGCACCGCCGAGGCTGATCGATGCGCGCTCGCCGACCTTGCGGGCGTAGCCCAGCGACAGCGCGCGCTCGCCGCTCTGGAAGCCGGCGCCCACCGCCACGCGTCCGCGTGGGCTCTGCGTGCCGGCCGCGTTCGTGGCCATGTTGAGCATCGCCGCGCTCATCGCGCCCTGCTTGTCCATGCGGCGGTCGACATCGCTGAAACGACGTTCGACATCGCCGCGATAGGCGCTGAAATCCTCGTTCCATGCCGCGAAGCGCTGGTCGGTATAGGCGTTCGCCGACGACAGCGTCTTCGTTGCGGTGGTGTCGGTGTAGGTGCGCGACTCGGCGACTCCGGCTTGCACCTGCGCGACGTTGGCGGCATCGGTGGGCGCCGTGCCGGCGGCGACGTTGGTGATCTGGCGCGTGTTGCCCGCGCTGCCCACCGAGACCGTGTTCGCCCGATCGGCCACCGCGCCCTGGCCCAGTGCGACCGCGTTCTCCGCGGTCACCGATGCGCCCTGCCCGATCGCGGTGCCCGAGGCCGCGGACACCGAGGCGCCTTCGCCCACGGCCACCGCATTGGTCGCGTTCGCCGAGATCGACGTGTTCGCACCCAGCGCGGTGCTGCCGTCGGCACGCACCTGCGCGTTGCCGCCGATCGCAGTGTCGTTGGGACCGTGTGCGTAGGCGCCACCGCCGATCGCGACACCGTTCTCGCCGTTGGCGGCCGCGCCGCTGCCGATCGCCACCCCGTTCGGACTGTCTGCACCGACGCTCGCGGCGCCGTCGCCGCCGATCGCCAGGCCCGGGTCGCTGCCGCCGTTGCCCGGCGCGCCTTCGACTGCGCCGATGCGGGCATCGAGTGCGCCGATGCGCGCGTCGAGTGCACCGAAGGCCGCCCCGATCGAGGTGTACTGCGTGCCCTGCAGCACGTAACCCGGTGCGGAGAGGGTGCCGAACGCGGTGACGGCAGCGCCGCCGCCGAGCACGTCGGCCACGCTCTGCAGCGCTGCGTGGACCTGTCCGCCGTTGACCGCATCGCGGCTGTCGATCGCCACTGCGCCCGCGGCGACATTGCCCAGACGCGTACCGTCCGCACCGCCGAAGGACACGCTGTCGCGCTGCGCGGAGTCGTAGACCACCGCGTTCGCGACGATCCCGCCGACGTCGCCGATCCGCGTTTCGATGTCGTCGACGCGGACATTGGTCGCGTGCAGCTGGCTGCCGTTGACCGCCTCGGTGCTGTCGGCCGACAGTTCGCCGGCCGCGATGTTCGCGAGCACGGTGCCATCTGCACCTTCGAAGCGGACGCGGCCCTTGCCGGTGTCCTCGTAGCGCACGACGCCTTCGACCAGCGCGTCGACTTCGCCTGCAACCGCCTTGAGCTGTCCGAGGTTCACCGCATCGGTGTCCTCGGTGCCGGCGGCGACATTGATGATCTGACGGGTGAAGGCGCCGGTCAGCGTGCCGTCATCGCCGTTCATCCACGGCTGCGAGGCGCCGACCGAGATCGCATTGCCGCGATCGGCCAGCGAACCCATGCCGAGCGCGACCGCGCCGTCGTCGAGCGTCAGGGTGTGGTGCCCCAGCGCCAGCGCACCGCGACCGAGTGCCGCGCTGTAGGCGCCGAGCGCGACCGAGAACGGTGCGGCCTCGCGCGTGCCGTCGCCGCCGAACTCCCATGGGCGGAAGGCGCCCGCGTTGGCGAACGTGCCCAACGCGATGGCGCTTTCGCCTTCGGCCGTCGCCAGGAACCCGGCGGCGATCGACGTGTCGCTGTTCGCGTACGCACCGTTGCCCAGCGCCACCGACTGGATGCCGGACGCGAAGCTGTTGTTGCCCAGCGCGGTGGAGAACATCACCCGCGCCTGCGCATTCGCGCCGATCGCGGTCGCACCCCAGTCCGACGCCCAGGCGCCGCCGCCGACGGCGGTCGCGTTCTCGCCTGACGCCCGCGCGCCGACGCCGAGTGCGTGCGCCATCTCGCCGACCGCGTCGGCGTTGTAGCCGAATGCCGTCGCCCACAACCCGTCGGCACTGCTGAACGCACCGACCGCCATGCTCGCCGGACCGTCGCTGACCGCGGCCAGACCGATCGCGATGCTCTGGTCGCCGAGCGCGAGCGCATCGGTGCCCATCGCGATGGTGTTGAAGTTCGACGCTTCCGCGTTGCGACCAAGCGCGAGCGCGTTGTCGGCCGATGCGAGGGCGTTGTGGCCCACGGCGAGTGCACCGTCGGCATAGGCCGTCGCGCCCGCGCCGAAGGCGGACGCGCCGTAACCGATCGCCGTCGCCGTTTCGCCCGAAGCGGTCGCTTCTTCGCCTGCCGCGAATGCGCCTGCATCCTCGTCTGGATTAGCGCGGCCGACCGCCGCGAAGTACTTGTTCGATGCGGTCGCGTCCTCGAGCTGTCCGAGATTCACCGCATCGGTGGCTTCGGTGCCGTCGGCGACGTTGATGATCTGACGGGTGAAGGCCGCGGTTTCCGTGCCGTCGTAACCGTTGATCCAGGCCTGCGACGCACCGACCGAGATCGCGTTGCCGCGGTCGGCGAGCGAGCCGGCGCCGAGTGCGACGGCGCCGTCCTCGAGCGTCATCGTGTAATGGCCCAGTGCGAGCGCACCCCGGCCCAGTGCCGTGCTGTAGGCACCGAGCGCGACCGCGAACGGCGCCGCCTCGCGCGAGCCGTCGCCGCCGAGTTCCCAGGGCCGGAAACCGCCGGCGTTCGCGAAGTAGCCGAAGGCCAGGCTGCCCTCGCCTTCGGCCGTGGACAGAAATCCGGCCGCGATCGACGCGTCGCTGTTCGCGTACGCGCCGTTGCCCAGCGCCACCGACTGGATGCCGCGCGCGAAGCTGTTGTTGCCGACGGCGGTGGCGTACATCACGTCCGCGCGCGCATTGGCGCCCAGTGCGGTCGCGCCCATGTCGCCGGCGAACGCCGTCCCGCCGACCGCGGTGCTGTCGTAGCCGTTGGCATTCGCACCGACGCCGAGTGCATGCGCCATCTCGCCGACCGCATTCGCGTTGTAGCCGAACGCCGTGGCCCACAGACCGTCGGCGCTGCTGAACGCACCGACCGCCATGCTCGCCGGACCGTCGCTGATCGACCCGAGACCGATCGCGATGCTCTGGTCGCCGAGTGCCGCCGCATCGGTGCCGATCGCGACGGTGTTGAAGTTCGACGCTTGCGCGTTGCGGCCGAGCGCCATGGCGTTGTCGGCCACGGCGAGCGCGTTGTGGCCGATCGCCAGCGCGCCGTCGGCGTAGGCCGTCGCGCCCGCGCCGTAGGCGGACGCGCCGAAGCCGATCGCAGTTGCGGTTTCGCCCGCTGCGGTCGCCTCCTCGCCAACGGCCAATGCGCCCGCATCCTCGTCCGCATTCGCGCGACCGACCGCGGCGAAGTACTTGTTCGAGGCCGTTGCGTCTTCCAGCTGCGCCAGGTTCACTGCATCGGTTGCTTCTGTGCCGGCGGCGACGTTGGTCAGCTGACGCTCGTCGTCCTGCTGGCCGAACGAGACGGTGTTCGGACGATGCGCGGAGGCGTTGCGACCGATCGCGACGCTGTCGGGCGCATCGGCCCAGACCACTGCGTTCTCGCCCAGCGCGATGCCGCCCGGCGCAAAGGCGCGTGTGGCGCCGCCGATCGCGATGGCGTTCTGGCCGTCGGCCCATGACTCGATGCCCAGCGCGACGCTGCCGCCACCGCTCGCCCAGGCATAGGACCCCAGCGCCGAGCTGCCGTAGCCAGAGGCGACGGTGCCGTTGCCGATTGCCGTCGCTTCGCCACCGGATGCAGTGGAATCGAAACCGACCGCGACCGACACGCCACCCGACGCCGTCGCACCGGCGCCGACCGCCACTGCGCCCGATCCCGCTGCCGACGCACCGTCGCCGCAGACCACCGCATCGCCGGTGCCGCCGGTCGTGCCGAGCACGTTGCCGTCCGCATCGACGCAATGCGCATCCTCGGCGAACGCGACACCCGAGCCCGCGGCCAGTGCGACCAGCAGCGCAGCCCGTGCAAACGCGCGCGGCGATGCGCCGGTCGTGCGACCCACGATGCCGCCACGACCACTGCGTGCGAGTTCGGAGGCGACCACCAGCTGTCCGGCCGCGCGGTTCCAGACCTTCCTGTAAATCCTGTTCATCGTTCAACCCCTGGAGAATGAGACGGCATCGGCAGCCCGCGACGCCTGCCCCTGGGGCGCGTCGGTCATGCCGTGAAATGGATGTCGAATCCTGTCGACGGTGCGCGTCCCCCGAAGGCCGCGCCGCGTGCTCGAAGGCACGCGCCGACACTAAGTTTCCATCGCGTGACTTGTCACACTCAGAATCTGGCCGGATGATCACGACTTCTCACATTCCGTCTGCAGGCGGCTCCGACGATGTCGTCCAGTCCGTCCGCTCCGCCGTTTCGACGCATCGCTTCGGGCGTCTCCGATCTCGTCCGGTGGCTGCAGCGCGTGCCCCTCGCCGAGCCGATGGATCGCCGCAATGCGGCGACCCTGCAGGTGCTGTTCCTGTTTCTGGGCACCACGATTCCGCTGAACTGGTGGCGGCATGCGGCCGCCGGCATGGTCACGCCGCAGTTGCAGACCTTCATGGCGGCCGACGTGATCGCCGCGCTGGTGTGCTTTCCCTGCATCTGGCTGATCCGCCGCGGCTGGCTGCGCGGCGGCATCGCGCTGTTCGTCTGCGCGCAGCTCACCGCGGCCTGTATCGGCTACGTCACCACGGCGGTGATGTTCGACCAGAGCCTGCAGATCCTGTCGCTGGTGATCGCCGGGTTGATTCTCGGCCGCAAGGCTCTGTGGACGGTGTTCCTGATGCTGCTGGCGGTGGCGACGATCGGCGTGCTGGTGCACGTACTGCCGGAGACCCGCACCGCGCAGGCGATGACGCGCGCGGCGGTGATCCTGCCGTCGTTCGTGATGAGCTATCTCGTCGTCACGCTGGTGCTCGACCGCATCATCGCGGCGTTGCGCGAGGCACTGGCCGAATCCAAGGCCCGTGGCGTGCGGCTGGAGAACGAGATGCGCGAGCGCGAGCGCGCGCAGGCGCAGCTGATCGAAGCGCAGAAACTCGAGGCCACCGGTCGACTCGCGAGCGGCGTCGCCCATGATTTCGACAACATCCTGTCGCTGATGTCGGCCTTCGCCAGCGAACGCCATCGCGTGGACCCGTCGGCTTCCGCGCATGCGCGTGCGGACGCACTGGCCGACGCGCTCGACGGTGTCGAACAGGCCGCCGAACGCGGCATGGCCCTGACCCGCAAACTGCTGACCTTCGCGCGTCCGCTGCCGGCGAAGCTCGAAACCGTGGAACTGGGCGCGGCGATCGACGCGCTGACGCCGATGCTGCGCCAGACCTTCGGGCCGGACGTGCGCGTCCACGTGCAGCGCAGCGACGTACCGCTGCTGGCGCGGATCGACCGCCACCAGTTCGATCTGATGCTGCTCAACATCGCCTCCAACGCACGCGATGCGATGCCCGATGGCGGCCGCTTCGACGTGGGTGCAGCGGTGACCGGCGACGACGCGGTGGAGATCGTATTGCGCGACGACGGCACCGGCATGCCCGAGGCGGTGCGGCAACGCATCTTCGAACCGTTCTTCTCGACCAAGCCGACCGGCAGCGGCACGGGGCTGGGCCTCGCGGTCGCGCACAGCCTGGTCAGCAGCGCCGGCGGCACGATCGCCGCCGACAGCGCGCCGGGCGCGGGCACGACGTTCCGCATCCGTCTGCCGCGCGTGTCAGCGGATGCGGACACTCAGCCCATCGAGGTCAGCACGTAGCCCTCGCCGTGCACGGCGAGCAGCGGCATCGGCTCGCCGCAGGCATCGGCGACCTTGCGCCGCAGGCGATAGATCAGCGTGTCGAGGCGATGCGGATCGAAATCGTGGACGTTGTCGGAGACCGCGGCGATCAGGCGGTCGCGCGAGACGGTCTCGCCTTCCGCGTCGACCAGGCACTGCAGCATCCGGCGCTCGGATTTGGTCAGCGCCGCGCTGCCGCCGCCGGGTCCCACGAGACTCCAGCCGTTGTCGGCCAGATGCCAAGCGGTCGTCGCCGTCGGCACTCTGGCCGCGCCGTCGTACAGACGCCGCGCCAGGCTGTGCAGGGTGGCCGCCAGCAGATCGATCTCCACCGGCTTGGACAGATAGGCGTCGGCGCCTTCGTTGAGCCCGCGTACGCGATCGGGCGTCTCGCGGCGCGCGGTCAGCATCACGATGCCCATGTGCGGATACCGCGCACGCAGACTGCGCGCGACGTCGTAGCCGCTGGCGTCGGGCAGGCCGACATCGAGCACTACGATGTCGGGTACCTCGCGGACGAGCAGGGTTTCCAGCTCCGCCGCGCTCGCCATCCCGTCGACGGAAAACCCGAAGTCGGCGAGGCGCGGCAGCAGCACGCGCTCGCGCAGCATGTCGTCGTCTTCGAGGAGCGCAATCTTCAGCGTCATCACCGGAATCCTGGACTCCGGCATACGTCGGGGGATCGCATCGCCGGAGCCCCCTGATGTTAGCGCGTCGCCGCACGCGCAGGGCCGAGACGCGCGTCTGCCGCGAACGTGCAATGCAGGCCGGGCATAATTGCGCGGCGTTTTTTCCGGAATCCCCTGCCCCATGCGCTTTCTGACCGCAGGCCTCGCCTGCTCGCTGACCCTGCTCTGCGCCGCGTGCGCGTCCTCCGGCACCTCCACCGCCGGCCATGTCCGACCCATCGATGTGTCGCCGGCCGCGTCCCGCGCCGACGAGACCGCGCAATGGTGGTACCGCAGCGGCGCCGCGCGCGCGGCGGGCAACGGGGCGATGGGCGGCCACGCGAAGAACGTCATCGTGTTCCTGGGCGATGGCATGAGCCTGACCACCGTGGCCGCGGCGCGCATTCTCGAAGGCCAGCGCCTGGGTGGCAGCGGCGAGGAGCACGCGCTGAGCTGGGAGCAGTTCCCGGCCACCGCGTTGTCCAAGACCTACAACACCGACTCGCAGACCCCCGATTCGGCCGGCACGATGACCGCGGTCGCGACCGGCGTGAAGTCGCACATGGGCGCGATCGGCGTGTCGTCGGGCAGGCGCTTCGATTGCGAGGACAGCCGCCAGCGCCACGTGCAGTCCTGGCTGCGCCTGGCCAGCGACGCCGGTCTCGACACCGGCATCGTCACCACCGCGCGTCTGACCCACGCGACCCCGGCGGCGACCTACGCCCACGTGCCGGACCGCAACTGGGAGAACGACGTCGACGTGCCGGACGAGGCGCGCGCGCAGGGCTGCCGCGACATCGCCCAGCAGATCCTCGATTTCGCACCCGGTCGTGGGCCGAAGGTGCTGATGGGCGGCGGCCGCGGCAACTTCTTGCCCGCGGGCGAGCGCGATCCGGAATACGACGACAAGGTCGGCCAGCGCCTCGACGGCCGCGACCTCACCGCCGAATGGCGCGCGGCGAATCCCAGCGGCGCCGTCGTCTGGAACACCGCGCAGCTGCGCGCGGCACGGGATGCCGACGCAGTGTTCGGCCTGTTCGAACCCGACCACATGCAGTACGAGCACGACCGCAACCGCGGCGAAGACGGCGAGCCGGATCTCGCCGAGATGACCCGCTTCGCGATCGAGCGGCTGGCACGCGACGGCAAGGGCTACGTGCTGCTGGTCGAGGGCGGGCGCATCGACCACGCCAACCACGAGGGCAACGCTTACCGCGCGCTCGACGAGACCGTCGCGATGTCGCGCGCGGTGCAGGCCGCGGCCGAGGCGACATCGGCCGACGACACGCTGATCCTCGTCACCGCCGACCATTCGCACACGTTGAACTTCGTCGGCTATCCGACCCGCGGCAACCCGATCCTCGGCAAGGTGCGCGGCCGGGTCAGCGAGGACGACGATCCGAACGCCTATGCGCTCGATGCGACCGGCCTGCCCTACACCACGCTGGTCTATGCCAACGGTCCGGGCTACACCGGCGCCAGCAACCAGCAGCCGGCCGGCCCGAAGGTCCACTTCCACAAGCCCAGCAGCTTCGAGCCCTCCGACGGCCGCCCGGACCTGCGCGAGGTCGATACCGAGCATCCGGATTTCATGCAGGAGGCGCTGGTGCCGATGCGCAGCGAGTCGCACGGCGGCGACGACGTCGGCATCTGGGCGCGCGGCCCGGGCAGCGACGCGGTGCGCGGCACCGTCGAGCAGAACGTCATCTACCACCTGATCGTGCAGGCCACGCCCGCGCTGCGCGCGCAGCTGTGCGCGACCGGCCACTGCAATGCCGACGGCGTGCCGGTGGACCTGCCGGTGATGACGCCGGTGGACGCGCCGCTGCGCGCGGCCGACTGAAGCCGGTTCCAGTGCTCCGTACGCGATCGGCCCGCCCGATCGCGTACGCAGCGTTCCACGCACGGCGTCCCACCTCGCCCGAAAGTACGACGCGGCCCGCAACATCGACGGGCTAAGCTGGCCGCATCCCCATTAGAAGCGGAGCGGCACCCATGAATCGACTCGACGGCAAGGTCTGCGTGGTCACCGGCGCAGCCAGCGGCATCGGCAAGCGCATCGCCGAGGTCTACGCCCAGGCGGGCGGCAAGGTCGTCATCGCCGATCTCAAGCTCGAGGCGGCCGAAGCCACCGCGACCGAAATCCGCGACGCCGGCGGTGACGCGCTGGCCGTGGCGATGGACGTCACCGACGAGGCGCAGGTGGTCGACGGCATCGCCAAGGCCGTCGCGCACTACGGCCAGGTCGACGTGCTGGTCTCGAACGCCGGCATCCAGATCGTCAACAAGGTCACCGACTTCAGCTACGCCGACTGGAAGAAGATGCTCGCCATCCACCTCGACGGCGCGTTCCTGACCACGCGCGAATGCCTGCGCGACATGGAAACGCGCAAGACCGGCGGCGCGATCATCTACATGGGCTCGGTGCACTCGCATACCGCGTCCAAGCTCAAGGCGCCCTACGTCACCGCCAAGCACGGCCTGCTGGGCCTGGCCCGCACGGTCGCCAAGGAAGCCGCGGCCTACGGCGTGCGCGCCAACGTGATCTGCCCGGGCTTCGTGCGCACGCCGCTGGTCGACAAGCAGATTCCCGAGCAGGCGAAGGAGCTCGGCATCAGCGAGGACGAGGTGATCCAGAACGTGATGCTCAAGGACACGGTAGACGGCGAGTTCACGACCGTCGACGACGTCGCCAATGTCGCGCTGACGCTCGCCGCGTTCGAGACCAACGCCCTGACCGGCCAGAGCCTCGTCGTGAGCCACGGCTGGTACATGCAGTGAGCGAGGCCGCGGTCCGCCGGCACGTCGCGCGCTATCCCACCGTCGCCCTGGTGCTGCAGGGCGGCGGCGCGCTCGGCGCCTACCAGTGCGGCGTCTACGAACGCCTGCACGACGCCGGCATCGCGCCGAACTGGTTCGCCGGCATCTCGATCGGCGCGATCAACGCCGCGATCCTCGCCGGCAACGCGCCGCAAGACCGCATCGCGCAATTGCAGGCCTTCTGGCACACGATCACCGAGCCGGCCGGCCCGATGTCGCTGCCGGCGCTGGCGATCCGCACCGCGATCGCCGGCTTGCCCGAGGACCCGATGCTGTTGTCGTGGGCGCGCGGCATGAGCGCGATGGGCGCGCTGCTGCAGGGCCAACGCGGCTTCTTCGAAGCGCGACCGATCTCGCCGCTGCTGCTGCCCGGCGACGGCAGCGATGCGGCGACGAGTTTCTACGACACCTCGCCGCTGCGCGAAACGCTGCTGCGCTTCGTCGATTTCGACCGCATCAACCGCGACCGTGGCGTGCGCCTCACCGTCGGCGCGACCAGTGTGACCCGCGGCAACTTCCGCTACTTCGACAGTGCGCTCGAGCCCATCCGCGTGGAGCACATCCTCGCCTCGGGCGCGCTGCCACCGGCGTTTCCCGCAGTGGAGATCGACGGCGAGCCGTACTGGGACGGCGGCATCGTCTCCAATACGCCGCTGGAGTACATCCTCGACTGCCGACCGCACGAGGACACGCTCGCGTTCCAAGTCGATCTGTGGAGCGCACGCGGCGTGGCGCCGGCATCGATGCTCGACGTGCTCGAGCGCATGAAGGACATCCGCTTCTCCAGCCGCACGCGCCACGGCACGCGCATGGTCGAGATGGCGCAGACCTTGCGCACGTCGCTGAAGGAACTGATCGAGCATCTGCCGGGCCGCGCGCTGCCGGCGCATCTCGAAGAGGCACTGTCGCCGTATCTCGATGACCGCGTGTTCAACGTGATCCACCTGATCTACCAGACCAAGCCGCACGAGCAGCAGAACAAGGATTACGCCTTCGGCCACATTCCGCTGCGCGAACACTGGGACAGCGGCCGTCGCGACATGGATCGCACGCTGGCGCATCCGCACTGGTTCGATCTGCCGGATCGCGCGAAGGGCGTGGCGACGCACGATATCCATCGGACGCGTGCGGGCGACTGAGTGGATGCGGCTGTCACCGGGTCGATGTGAAGGCCCGGCATCGATGCGGCACTCAGAACGGCTTCGCGAGCACCAGCCACACCACGCCGACCAGCAATAGCACCGGGATCTCGTTGAACCAACGGAGCGCCTTCGTCGACGGCAGCGCGCGGCCCGCGTCGACGCCCTTGAGCCAGCGTCCGGCGACGACGAAGTGCAAGATCAGCAGCACCACGAGGCCCAGCTTGGCGCGCAGCCAGCCGGCGCCGCCGCCCATCGGGGCCATCGTCGGGAAATCGGTGATGAAGGTGTAGCCCATCCACAACACGAGACCCAGAAAGAGCGCGAGGCCCAGCATCACGTGGCCGAAGCGGTACAGGCGACGGCCCATCAGCACGAGGCGTGCGCGCACGTCGACGGTATCGCCGGCCTCGACGAGGTTGATCAGGATGCGCGGCAGATAGAACGCGGCGGCGATCCACGCCATCACGAACACGAGATGGAAGGTCTTGACCCACAGATAGGCTTGCATCGCGCTGGCTCCCTCGGCTGACGGGCAAGGATCGCACGCCCGCAGGTGCGGTTCGCATCACAGGGGTGTGCTGCGACGCTGTGTCGCAGTCGCCACCAGCGCCTAGAATGCGCGTCCCCGCCCCCGTCCGGCCTTTCGATGTCCAAGCAATACGACCGCGCCTATTTCGACCGCTGGTATCGCGCTGGTGACATCGGCGGCCCCGCGCGGCTCGCACGCAAGGTCGCACTCGCGGTCGCGACGGCCGAGTATCACTTGGAGCGCCCGCTGCGCACCGTACTCGACATCGGTGCCGGCGAAGGGGCGTGGCGCGCGCCGCTGCTCAAGCTGCGGCCGAAGGCGCAGTACCTCGGCTTCGATGCCAGCGTGTACGCGGTGTCGCGTTTCGGTCGTGCGCGCAATCTGCATCACGCGCGCTTCGCCGATTTCGAGATGCTGCGGCCGTGTCCGCCGGTCGATCTGCTGATCTGCAGCGATGTGCTGCATTACCTCGACACCCGCGAACTCGACCGTGGCCTGCCCGGCCTTGCCGAGCTCACCGGCGGCGTCGCGTTCCTCGAATGCTTCGCCCGCGAAGACGGCGCCGAAGGCGACGACGACGGTTTCAAGCAGCGCCCCGCCCGCTTCTACCGGGAACGTTTCGCCGCCGCCGGTTTCCGCGCACTGGGCTCGCACTGCTGGCTGTCGCCGCAGCTGGCCGATGCCGCCACGGTGCTCGAAACCGCCTGATCCTGCGCCCGCGCGTCACCTGAATCCTGCTCGCAGCCCGCCGGCCGTTCACGGCCGATGCGTTATGCTGCGTCGCAGCAACACCACTGACCGGAATGCCGATGCTGTTCTACCAACTGCACGAAATGGGCCGCGCCTGGATGAAGCCGTGGACGCTGCTGGCCGACGCGAACGCGAAGGCGTTCGGCGCCGACAGCACCTGGCTGTCCAACCTGCCCGGCGCCGAGCAGCTCTCCGCGGCCAACGAGTTGCTGTACCGCATCGGCAAGGACTACGAGAAGCCGGCCTTCGGTATCCACGCCGTCGAGAACGACGACAACGACCGCACCTATCCGGTCGTACAGCTCGACGCGCTGGTGAAGCCGTTCTGCAAGCTGCTGCGCTTCAAGCGCTACACCGATGATCCGGCGCATCTGGAGGTCATCAAGGCGCAGCCGACGGTGCTCGTCGTCGCGCCGCTGTCGGGCCACCATTCGACGCTGCTGCGCGACACCGTGCGCACGCTGCTGCGCGACCACAAGGTCTACGTCACCGACTGGATCGATGCGCGCATGGTGCCGGCCGACGCCGGTGCGTTCTCGCTCGACGACTACATCGCCTACATCGAGGACTTCATCCGCCACATCGGCGCCGAAGACCTGCACGTGGTCAGCGTCTGCCAGCCGACCGTGCCGGTGCTCGCCGCCGTCGCGCTGATGGCCGGTCGCGGCGAAGCCACGCCGCGTTCGCTGGTGATGATGGGCGGGCCGATCGACACCCGCCAGTCACCGACCGCGGTCAACAACCTGGCGACCGAAAAGCCGCTCGCCTGGTTCGAACAGAACGTGATCCATCCGGTGCCGATGAACTATCCCGGTCGTGGTCGTCAGGTGTATCCGGGCTTCCTGCAGCACATGGGGTTCATGGCGATGAACCCCGAGCGCCATCTCGAATCGCACTGGGATTTCTATCGCGATCTGGTCAAGGGCGACGACGACGACGCGCAGTCTCACCGCCGCTTCTACGACGAATACAACGCCGTGCTCGACATGCCGGCCGAGTACTACCTCGACACGATCCGCGTCGTGTTCCAGCAGCATCTGCTGCCGCGCGGCAAGTGGGTCGTGGCCGGCGAGCGCGTGGATCCGTCGAAGATCACCGGCACCGCGCTGCTGACGATCGAAGGCGAGCTCGACGACATTTCCGGTGAAGGCCAGACCCGCGCCGCGCACACGCTGTGTACCGGTGTGTCGGAAGCTGATCGCGCACATCTGACCGTCGAGGGCGCCGGCCACTACGGCATCTTCAGCGGCCGCCGCTGGCGCACGCAGGTGTATCCGCAGGTGCGCGCCTTCATCGCCTCGCATGCGCAGGGCGCGAGCCCGGCGCAGGCGAAGCCCGCAGCGAAGACCGCACGCAAGAAGGCTGCGAAGCGGACGACGAAGAAGACGACCTGATACCGCGCGCCATGCAGGCGCGGATCACGCAAGCAGAAAGGCGCGCCGGTCGACACCGGCGCGCCTTTTTCATGGATCACACAAAGGTTGCTCAGCTGTACTGCGCCGTCTTCACCAGCAGGTGCTTGGCGATGCCGCCGTGCATGCGGCCGATGCCGCGGAACAGGTGCAGGCTGGCGAACAGGGTCAGCACGCCGGTCACCAGCAGCAGCGGCGTCGCGATCAGCGGGAACGACGTCGACAGGCCCGAATCGTTGGACCAGTTCAGGACCGACCAGCCGTAATTGCTGACACCGGCTGTCGCCATGCCCGTCCACACCAGCAGCGGCGCGGCGATCATGCTCAGCGACAGCGACAGCAGGGTCACGTTGATCGTGAAGTAGACGATGCCCAGCGGCAGCATCAGCAGCAGGTAGAACAGCGTGCTCCAGGTGCGCACGTCGGTGAACATGTCGCCGATGCGCTGCAGCCAGTTGCGCCCACGCGCCGAATACAGCGGCCTGCGCGGCATGCGCTCGCCGAGCATCACTTCGACCAGGCGGCCTTCGACCAGCGACAGCAGCCGCACCGACCCGAAGAACAGGATCAGCAGCGGAATGCCGATCAGCACGACCACCAGGCTCAGCGACACCGACAGGCCGGTCACCACCCAGGTGAAGTAGAAGATGCCCGTCGCCAGCGACAGCACCATGTAGAACATCGATGCGTAGGTGCGCGGATCGGCGGCAACGCCAAAGAAGCGGCCGACCAGCGACGTGCGCGGCTTCGGCGCCGGCGGTCGCAGCGCGGTCTGCACCTTGACCTCGGTGTCGCGGTAGATGTCGGCCACCTCGTCCGGCGCGCCGTAGCTCGACGCGACCGAGGCGATGACGTCGGCTTCCGAACGGCCCGGTTGTTCGGCCAGTTCCGAGCGCAGGTATTCCTCGGCGTCGTAGAGCGCGTCCTGCACGAGTGCGGGATCCGCTCCGGCGAGCGCGACGCGCAGCTGTTCCAGGTACTCGGGGATGCTCTGCGGTGGCGTGTGCATGTTCATTCGCGTATCCCCTCCAGGACGGCGTCGACGGAATCCCGTGTGGCCCGCCAGGCGGCGGTCCAGTGCTGCAGGGTGGTCCGCCCTGCCTCGGTGATGCGGTAGTAACGGCGCGGCGGTCCGGCGACGGACGGTTCCACGTGACTGTCGAGCAGCCCGGCCGCGCTGAGGTTGCGCAGCACCGGATACAGCGCGCTCTGTTTGCCGCTGAGCACGCCGTCGAGCGATTCGAGACGCTTGGCGATCTGGTAGCCGTACATCGGCTCGGCCGCACTGCCCAGCACCGCCAGCAATGCCAGCGACACCGTGCCCGCGCTCAGTTCCTTCTGGAACTTGCGCAGCTGCAGCTCGCTGTCATCCGGGGCATCGGCCATGGGCCACCTCCGCTAGGTTGACCCAGATACTAGTGCGGACTTCGCTATAGCGGATGTGCCGGTAGTCACGCAGACCATCGACTCGGCCACAATCGGGGCCTGTCTTCCGGGGAATCCATCCATGCGCCAGCTGTCGCGTCACGCCTTGTCCGCCACCCTTGCCGCCTGCGTGCTCGCGCTGGCCGGCTGCGCCACGTCCGGCGCACCAGCGACCGTCGAGACCCGTTCCACGCAGGAATTGCTGGACGCCTCGACACCCGCGGACTGGCGCACGCCCGATCCGGCCAACCTGCTGTACATGGACGTCGACGGCGGCCGCGTGGTGATCGAACTGGCGCCGGCGTTCGCGCCCGAACACGTCGCCAACATCCGCACCCTCGCGCGCGGCGGCTTCTGGAACGGGCTCACGCTCTACCGCTCGCAGGACAACTTCGTCGTGCAGTTCGGCGACGTCACCGAAGAAGGCGCACCCGGCAAGCCGATCGGCAGCGCACGCGCGAAGCTGCCGGCCGAGTTCGACCGCGCCTCGGCCGGCCTCGCCTTCCACGCGCTGCCCGATCCCGACGGCTGGGCGGCGCAGGCCGGGTTCGCCGACGGCTTCCCGGCCGCGCGCGACGACCGCAAGGGCGCCGGCCGCACGTGGCTCGCGCACTGCTACGGCACGCTGGGCGCGGGCCGCGACATGACGCCCGATTCGAGCAACGGCACCGAGCTCTACATCGTCACCGGCCAGTCGCCGCGCCAGCTCGACCGCAACATCACCACCGTCGGCCGCGTGCTGCAGGGCATGGAGCTGCTGAGCGTGCTGCCGCGCGGCACCGGCCCGCTGGGTTTCTACGAAGACCCGAAACAGCGCACGCCGATCCGCCGCATCCGCCTTGCGTCCGAAGTCCCCGCGGCCGAGCGCACGCCGCTGCAGGTGCTGCGCACCGACACGCCGCTGTTCGACGCCGTGGTGGAATCGCGCCGCAACCGCCGCGACGACTGGTACGTGCGCCCGGCCGGGCACATCGACCTGTGCAACATCAGCGTGCCGGTGCGCACGCGGCCCGCAGGCTGACCGCGATGCGGATCGAGACCGAACGCCTGCTGCTGCGCCCGCACACGATCGAGGATTTCGACGCGCTGCGGACGATGATCCGCGACCCCGAGGTCATGCGGCACATCACCTCGATCGTGCCCAGCGACGAGGATGTCTGGAACCGGCTGCTGCGCTACATCGGCCACTGGACCGCGTTCGGCTTCGGCATCTTCGCGGTGGTCGAACGCGAGACCGGCCGCACCATCGGCGGCGCGGGCTTCGCGGATTTCCGTCGCGACCTCGGAGAGGCGTTCTCCGCCTCGCCCGAAGGCGCGTGGGTGTTCGCGAAGGAAGCGCACGGACGCGGCATCGCCTCGGAAGCCACGCAGGCGATGCATGACTGGTTCGACGCTCAGCCCTTCGGCGGGCGCAGCGTCTGCATCATCAATCCGGACAACGCGCCGTCGCGGACACTGGCGGGCAAGCTCGGCTACGTCGAAACCGGCCCGACGCAGTACCACGACGAGACCATCCTGACCTTCGAGCGCCTGCGACCGCGCGCCTGATCAGGCGTCGCGGCGGCTGTCGTCGCTGCCCAGCGCCTGGTGCTGGAACAGGCACATGCGGATCGCGCTGCGATAGCGGCCATCGCTGAAGAACTCGTCGACCAGCACGCCTTCGCGCTGGAAGCCGAGCGACTGGTAGACGTGGATCGCCGCGGCGTTGTCCACGTCGACCAGCAGGAACAGCTTGTAGAGATTGAGCACGCGGAACGCGTAGGCGATCGCCAGCGACGTCGCCGGCCGCGCATAGCCGCGGCCCTGGTGCGCGGGCGAGATCATGATCGCGAACTCGGCGCGCCGGTGCAGATGGTCGATCTCGACCAGCTCCACCATGCCACGCGCGTGTGGCTGCCGTCCTCGACGATGAAGCGGCGTTCGCTCTGGTCATGAATGTGCTTGCGGAACAGCTCCTCGAGTTCGACGAAGGACTCGTAGGGTTCCTCGAACCAGTAGCTCATCACCGTGCGGTTGTTGTTGAGCTCGTGGACGAAGTGCAGATCGCCGCGTTCGAGTGGACGCAGCAGGACCGGCGGCTGTTCGCCGGCAGTGGCTGGGGTGGACGCGGTCGCATTCATGAGCGCGAGCCTACGCCCCGCCGGTGACAGAGGCGTGGTGTCGTCACGTCGGCTTTCCGTTTCGCTGCCTAGCCTGCACGTCATCCCCCGCACCAAGGAACCGACATGCCCATGCTCCGCATCCGCCTCACCGGCAGCGACGACACCGCACGCGCGGTGATCAATCTTCTGTCGAGCGTGGAGGGCATCGAGCACGTCGAGGAAATCGACGACCTGATGTCGCACATGGACGATGCCGATTCCAGCTCCGCCGGTCTCAGCGATGTCGCCGGACCGAAGATGCACGAGATCGAAGTCGAAGTCGGCAACCCCTCGACCGAGCGCAAGGTGCGCGAGGCGATCGAGGCGCTGGCCTTCGATCTCGATGCCGTGGTCGAGTTCGAGACCGAAGAAGAAGGCTGAGCCCGCACACCCTTCGCAGCGGCGGGCGCGCTGGATTCAGCTCGCCGCCGGCAGTGCCTCGATCAGCTTGGCCATGCGTTCGCGCTGCGCGGTATCCGGCAGACGGCCCCGGCCGGCGCCCAGATTGTCGATCAGATTCGAGGCACGACTCGTCGCCGGCGTCGCACACGTGACCGCCGGATGCGACAGCACGAACTTCAGGAAGAACTGGCCCCACGTGGCCGCATCGAACTCCGCCGCCCAGTCCGGCACCGGCGTTTCGCCGACCCGACGCCACAGCCGCGTCCGTCCGAACGGCGCATACACCAGCACGCCGATACCGCGTTCGGCGGCCAGCGGCAGGATCGTCTCTTCGACGTCGCGGTTGTCGATCGCGTAATCCACGCCGATGAAATCCAACGGCTCGTTGCGCATCGTGTCGATCAGCTTCGGATACGCCGGCTTGCTGGTCGAGGTGACACCGATGTAGCGCACGCGCTTTGCGTCTTTCAGTTCCTTGAGGATGCCGAGCTGGGTGGGCACGTCCCCGAGGTTGTGCACCTGGATCAGATCGATCGTGTCGCGGCCCAGGCGCCCGAACGAAGCTTCGATCTGCGCGCGCGCCGCGGCCGGGTCGGCCTTTGCATCCGCTTCGCGACCGGCGACGTTGACCTTGGTCGCCCAGAACACACGATCGGCGATGCCGAGGGTCTGCACGGCCTTGCCGGCGACTTCTTCCGACGCGCCGTAGCTGGGCGCGGTGTCGAACACGGCGCCGCCCTGATCGACCAGCGTGCGCAGGACTTCATTGAGCGCGGATGCATCGTCGCGCGCGGTCGACGAGAACGTCGCCGAGCTGCCGAGACCGACGACGGGAATGCGCTGGCCGCTCGACGGAATCGGCCGCGTCAGCATCGGCGCGGGCGTGGCGGCGAACAGCGTGCCGGGCAATGCCAGCGACAGGCCGGCACCAAGTGAGAGTTTCAGGGCATCGCGACGGGTGACCATGGCGTCCTCCTTGCATGGATGGCGCAGGCGAAGGCCTGCGTCGTGAACCGGCGCGGTATCGGAATTGCGCTGCGCGCCCGGAATGCCGGCATGACCTGCGGCGTCCCGAGTCTGCAATAGCCCGACGCCTCGGGCAACCGACGCGCTTGATGCGATCAGCCGCGGCGACGTCGCCGCCACAGCGCGCGCAGCAGGGCGAACAGCGCGACACCGACGATCGCCAACGGGAACAGGAACGCGGTCGCGCGGATCGTCCAGGCGGTGCCGGTGGCGAGCGTACCGCCGAACTCGCGGAACGCCATCGCGATCTCGCTGCGACCCTGCTCGCCGTCGCGTGCGCGCAACTGAATCGTCAGCAGTTGCGTGTCGATGCGGCGGCGATGCTGGGCGCCATCGCGACGTGCGGCCTCGATCTGCGCTTCGGTTGCGGCGATGCGCTCCGACAGGGCGATCATGTCGGCCACCGACAGATCGCGCCGCGCTTCGAACGCCTGCAGCCGCGCCATCTCCTTCGTCAGCCGGTCCTGCTCGGTGGTGTTGTCGCGCACGACGACGGCGAGATCCTCCGCGCGCGTGCTGCGCTCGCCAGCCTCGCCACCCTCGCCGGCCAGCGCGATCATCGGTTCGATGCCCGCGGGCGCCATGCGCAGCACCGCACGCGCGGACGGGCGATCGCCGGCCGACTGCTGTGCTTCGATCAGCGTGCACGCACTGAAGCGTGCATCGCGGCACGCGGCTTGGATTGCCTGCAGGCGCGGCACGATCATCGCCCCGTCCAACTGCACACCGACGCTGTGCTCGTAGGCCAGCAGCGCATCGGCGTTTTCTGCCTGCGCGGCGGCGCCCTCTGTATAGGCCATGCCGTCCGAATATGCGTTTGGATTCGAGCAACCGGTGGTCAGCGCGCCTGAGAGCGCGAGCACGCCGATCCAACGCAGTCGCACACGACTCACAGGCTGGCTCCATTAATCTGCACGATCTTCAGCGCCGCGAGATCGATCCCGTCGACGCAGCGCACATTGATGCAGGCCATCTCCACACCATCCGAACCGACGCCGCGGCTGTACGGCGCGATGCCGCAGGTGCCGCAGAAGTGATGCGCGATGTTGTGCGTGTTGAAGCGATAGGTCTGCAGCGTACCGCTGCCGGTTTCGCGCAGGGCGTCTGCCGCCGCGAACGCCAGCAGGCCACCCCGCCGACGACACATCGAGCAGTTGCAGTCGTAGACCTCGGCGATCTCGCCGTCCAGTTCGAACGCCAGGCTGCCGCAGTGGCAGCGCCCCGTATGCGCCATCGTCGTCTCTCCGGTTGTGCGCCGGGATTATGCGCCTGCGAAGGGCGCCGGCACCCGGCGACGACCGACGCGCGCACGGCCGAGTGACCACAGCGCAGCGATGACGCACAGCCAGGCGAGCAACCACGGCCAGGCGCGGCCGGGGCGTGTCGCCTGCATCGTGCCGACGGTCGCGTCCGACGCGCGCACCAGCGCCTGCGTCGCGCGCTGCAACGCAGCGACGTGGAGACCGGCGGCGTCGCCTTCTGCCCGGACCAGGACCGGCCAGCTGCCGGCGGCAGTGTCGATGCGATGCCAGCCCGCCACCGTCGGCCAGATGCCGGCGCAGCCGTTTGCGGTGGGATCGGGGATCGGCGCGATCGTCGTGCCGTCGGGCGCCTGGACACGGGCCCCGGCGTCCAGGCCACAGACCGTCGAACGCGTGCCGACACGGAACTCGCCGTCGAATCGCGGCGGCTGCGCGTCGCCAGCGCGCGCGAGCGTGCCCGCCCAGCCACTCCACAATCCTGCATGCAGATCCGCGCGACCGGACAGCGGCAGTTGCCAACTGTCGGCCAGCGTGACCACGCCCAGCCGCCCCTGCCCGACGGCCTGCCAGCGCATCATCCCGGGCGGTCCGTCCCCCTGCCCCGGTGCACCACCGGACAGCGGCAGATACGTGAGCGTGGGGGCGGCTTCGCCAGCCAGCGCAGGATCGAAAGGCGCGTCGTCGCTGCCCGGCCCCATCCAGGCACGCAGACGCGCGACATCGTCGGGGCCGATGTCCGGCTGCCAGTCGACAGCGCGTCCGGCCTCGACCGTCAGACCGGCGCCGCGCAGCCAGCCACGCAGCGCCGCGGATGGCGTCTGCGGCGCATGGATCAGCACGCCCAGCCCCCCGCGCACGGCCGTCAGCAACGACGCACGCGCACCGGCGCCGAGGCCGTCCCAGGCGCGCGCGTCGAGCAGCACCAGATCCTGCGCGGCGAGCGATGCGGCATCGAAGGCCGGCGCATCGCCCACGCCCGCGCCGCCGCCGAAGCTCGTCCGCCAGCGCAGGGTGAAGCCGGCATCCTCGGCCCAACGACGCAGTGCGCGCATGTCCGGATTCGGAGCGCCTGCGATCAGCAGCACGCGCAGCGGCGCTGCCGCGTCGACGATCACCGGCACCTCCGCGCGCTCGATCTCGCGCGCGTCCGCGTCGTACACGACGACATCGAACGGGGTCGCGCCGGCATCGCGCGCGGTCGCCCCCAGCCGGACACGTCCGGTGTCGTCGGTCTCCGCACTGGACACGAGGCGCCCTGCGGGATCCATCAGCGAGACGCGTGCCCCCGCTAGACCCGCCACGCGGCCCTGCACGTCGAAGCGCGCACCGGCGCCGATGTGATCCGGTGCGACGAGTTTGACGAGTCCGGGCGGCGCGTCGGCCCGCACGACACGCAGCGCGCGACCATCGACCGCATCGCGATCCCGCGCCTCGAGTCCATGTCCGACGACGACCAGTGCGCGCGCATCGGGATGCCGACGCAGCGCGGTCGCCAGATCCGGCATGCGTTCGGCACCCGGCGGCGCATCGCCGGATTCCGGCAAGGCCACGACGGTCTCGGCCGCCGGCACCGCGAGCCCATCCGCGCCGGCCGTCAGCACGACCAGCGTGCCGCGCTCGACCGCGACGGGCGGCGGCAACAGGCCGCGATACAGCAGGCACGTCGACGCCAGTGTCAGCGCGACGAGCACGCACGTGCGCCACACGGCAGGCCGTGCATCGGACATCGCGCGCAAATGGCCCACGACCAGCCGCAGCACGGCAAACGCGGCGCCGACGACGAGCACGACGAGCAGCCAGCGATCCGGGGTCATGGGGCGTCTTCCTGCAACGCGTCGAGATAACGCGCGCCCATCGCATCCGGCGCTGCACGGCGCGCGGGCGCCGGCAACGGCCGCTGCAGCACGCGCCACAGCTGTCCGCGCAGTGCCTGTCGGCAGTCGGCGCAGGCCGCGTCGCGGCGCAGCGCATCGACCGCGGCCAGCAACGCGAGCGGATCGTCGACCTGGCGTGGATGCGCCTGCGCCCAGCCGATCAACGCATCGAGATCCGGCGCATCGTGCCAGGCGAGCGCGCGCCAGGCATTCGCGGGTGCGGCGTCGGTGTCCACGTCCGGTGCGGGCGCAGCGCGCGGCGCGATGCCGTCGCGGTCGCCACCGAGGCGTCGTGTGGGATCGACGGGTGGCAGCGAGGACCCCACCCGCGCCAGATAGATGCGATCGGCTTCCTGCACCTGCTTGATCAGTTCGAGCGCGCGGTTGGCATGCGGCAGCGCCTCGCGCGGCGCGGCCTGGCGCAGATGCAGTTCCGACTGCCACATCGCCTGCAGCGCGCCGCGCAGGATCTCGCGCGTCTTCGGGTCGAGCAGTGTCGCCGCTTCGGGCAGATCATGGGTGTGGCCGAACGTCGCCAGCACATCGTCGGCGCGGCCGAAGGTCATGGCGTCCTGCGGCGCGTGATCGTGGTCGTGATCCGCGTGCGCGGCCGCGCCCTGTGCGGCGGGTGCATCGTCGTGCGCGTGATCGTCATCGTCGTGCGTGTCCACCGGTGGCGTATCGGTTTGGCCGAAGTCGTCGATCGGCAACGGCTTGCGCGGCGGTGGAGGCGGCGCCTGCGCATCGTCGGTCGGCGGCGGACGCGGCCCGCCTTCCGACTCCTCACCGAGGAACTGCCCATAGCGCAGACGCAGGATGCGCTGGTCCACGCCGAGCGCATCGGAACGTCCTTCGAAGGCGCTGCGCGCGATGCGCGGCTGCTCGGCGATCAGGGCTTCGGCATCGATGATGATCTGGCGCTGGCTGCGGAAGTACGCGGGCAGCACGTCGCGCGCGAGTCCTTCGAGCCCATCCGCATCGACCGGCGTCGGCGGTGGCCAGCGCAGGATCAGGCTGGCGCTGCGGGCACGTTGCGGTTCGGGCGCGCGGGTGTCGCGCACTTCGAGCTGGGCGACGAGATCGCCGCTCTCCTCCAGTCCGAGTGCGACCGGGTCGAGCGTCGTCGCGAATGTCATCGCGCGCGGATCGCCGCGTCCACGCAGCGGCATGGTGCGGTCCTCGAACGTGATCGCCTCGCCGCTGCCACGCGTCACCGTGATCCGCAGCTGCGCGTCCGGCGCGACGCCGTGATCGTCACTGGCTTCGAAGACCAGCGACCAAGCGCGCTGTCCGCGCGTATAGGTCGACAGCGTCTCCTCCGGCGTGCGCACCCGCACTTCGGGCGGCCGGTCCGGCACCGCGTCCAGCCGCCACGGCTGCGCGCGCGCCAGGATGTGATCGGTGTCGCCGTCGACGGCGATGCGGTACAGCCAGGACTGGTCGAGCCGCAGTGTCGCGACCCAGTTCTCGCCGTCGCGTACGAACACGATCTCGCTGTCGTCGTGCAGGCGCAGCGCGACACCTTGCGGCTGCGGGGCGAAGCGCAGGGTCCAGCGCAAGGTCGCGCCGACCGGTGCCTGCGCGTCGAGTTCGGTCTGCGTGCGCACTGCCTGACCGGTGTAGGCCGGCGCATTGATACGGAGCGACTGCGACTGCAAAACCGGCGTGCCGCGTGTCGCGGCCGCACGCGACGTCGCCTGCGTCTGCGCATCCGCATGCGACGTGGTCGGCGGCCACCACAAGGCCGCAGCGGCGAGAAGCGCGCCCGACACCCAGGCCACCGCGATCGCGCGCTTCGGCAACGGTGCAGGTGCCGGAATCCACGGCGTCGCCGCGAGTCGCGCCTGCAGACGCGACTGTTGCAACCGCTGCAGCGCACCGAGCGCCTCTGGGCGTGCGAACACGAGCGCGGCGCTGTCGTCCATGTCGGCGCGGTCCGCGTCCAGGCGTCGTGTCAGCCATGCGCGATCGAAGCGCGCCCTGCGCCGAGACGCCAGCCACGCGACGATCACCGCACCCACCAGCGCGATACTGGCCGCGAACGGCACGCCCGCGAGTCGCCACGCCAGCGCTGCAATGCCCGCGACCAGCGGCAGCGCGATCAGCAGCACGATGGCGGCTGCGCGTCGACGTGCAACATCCAGCGTGCGGGTCAGCTGCGCGATGACGCTCATGCCGCGTGATTCCGACGTGGCGCCGCGGCCATCCAGCGCTCCAGCGCGAATGCCAGCGCAACGAGCAGCGCCCACCACGGCCGCAGATCCCGCGGTGTCGGCGGCCAGGCATCGGCGCCGGTCGACGGCGTCAGATCCCCGGCCGCGATGCGCCGCGGCGCGGGCGGCGGCTGCAGCAGATCGCGCAGGCGCGACGGGAATGCGGGATCGAGCAGGCCGGGCATCGTCGCCGGGTCGACGGCCTGCGCGAAACGTAAACAGACCCCTTCGGCGCACCTGCCGCGCTCGAAAAGCGGGGCGCCGTCCGCGGTCTGCTGCAGCGGCTGCCAGTCGATGTCGTCGCGCGGCGCATCCGGACCCAACAGCAGCACACGGCCGGCACGTCCGGCCAGCAACGCGGCGGGCGGCGCGGACGCGCCCCACCACACGGCAATCGCATCCGCGCGCGGCGCATCGTCGGCGTTCGCGATGCGCAACGCATCGGCATCATCGGGGCGCCACGCGCGTGCGACGGCGCGCAGCACGCGCAGGGCCGGATCGTCGGCGGCGATCCCGAAGACATCGAGACGCGGCGGCAGGATCGGCGTCGCATCCGTGCCAGTCGCATCGCCGGAGACGATGCGCCAGTCGACCGGCCGTGACAGCACGATGCGGCCGCCGTCCGCACCATCGACCGTATCCGGGACCAGCACCGTCAGGGCGGTGCCGACCGGTGCGGTCATGTCCAGCTCGCGCAACAGGCTGGCGACACTGGCGCCGCTGTCCGCGGGCACGGCGTCGCGTCCCACTTCGGGAAAGCCCGGCGCGAGCCAACGGGGCGCGAGCGCGCCTTCTTCGATTGGCGGCAGCGCCCCGTCGGCGACGCCGGGCACGACGACGGTCCAGCGCGCCGGCGCGGTCTCGCCGTGCAGCACCGGCCACGCCAGCCACAGCGCAAGCAGTGCCAGCAGCAGCAGCCGCACCAGCAACAGCGGCCAGTCGTCGAAGCGCAGGCGACGTCGCGGCTTCGGCCGCTCGCGCAGCCAGCGCAACGCGGCGAACGGCGTGGGCCGCGTCGCATCGCGGCGCGCCAGATGCAGCAGCAGCGGCAACAGCAGTGCGACCAGCGTCGCGAGCGCGGCAGGCGCGAGCAGACCGACACTCATGGCGCGCGATCACCGAACAGTGCGCGCAGCACGGACTCCGGCGGCGTATCGATCACGTGTGTGGCGAAGCGGATGCCGGCCGCGGCGAGCCGCGCCGCCAGCGCGTGTCGCGCCGCCCCGAAGCGCGCGAGGTACTCCGTGCGCAGCGCAGGACCATCGCCGAGCAGCGACTCGCCGGCCTCAGGTTCAACGAAGCGGCGTCCGTCGCGGAACGGGAAATCCCGCTCGTCCGCGGTCAGCACCTGCAACGCGACCACGTCGCGGCCGGCGTTGGCCAGCTGCACCAGGTGCTCGACCGCGGCGTCGTCGAACCAGTCGCCGATCGCAATGAGAAGATCGCCACGCGCGATGCGACCCCACGCGGGCGCCAGCGCTTTCGCATCGGGCCATTCGCCCTGCGGACGCACCGCGGCCATGGCATGCCGCAGCCGGTCGCGCTGACGTGGCCCGGTGCCCGGGGTCACCAGCGCGACACCCGCGCCACCGCACAGCACCAGGCCGCAGGCATCGCCCTGCCGCTGCGCGATCTCGTAGATGCAGGTCGCCAGCAAACACGCGACATCGAAGCGCGTGCGCGTCGTCGCGGCCTCGTCGGCTTGGGTCATCGATGCGGTGGTGTCGAGCAGCACCCACGCGCGCACGGGGCTGTCGCGTTCGGCCTCACGCACGAAGAAACGATCGCTGCGTGCGTAGAGCTTCCAGTCGATCTGCCGCGGCTCGTCGCCGGATTCGTAGGCGCGGTACTGGGAGAATTCGAGCCCGCTGCCGCGGTTGCGACTCGCATGATGGCCGATGCCCTGTCGCCCGAGCGCACGACGCGGCCGCAGACGCAGGGTCGCCAGCCATGATCGCAACGCAGGCGACAGCAGGTCGCCCGCGGCATCGACCGCGGGCGTTCCGGGTGCATCGGGTCCCGCAGTCGCCATCGCGGGAATCAGCGTGCCGGCGCGGGCAAGGCGCGCAGCAGGCCGGCGATCACCGCGTCGGCATCGATCTGCGCGGCCTCGGCCGCGAACGACAGCACGAGTCGATGGCGCAGCACCGGCGCGAGCAAGGCCGCGACATCGTCGCGTGTCGCCGCGAGCCGACCCTGCAGCAACGCACGCGCCTTCGCCGCGAGCACCAGCGACTGGCCCGCACGCGGACCCGCGCCCCAGCGCACGTACTCGCGCACGACCTCTGGCGCGCCCTCGCCCGGCCGCGTCGCACGCACCAGCGCGGTGATCCACGCGAGCAGGTCTTCGCTGACGTGCACCTGGCGCACCAGCGCCTGCAGCGCGAGCACCGCGTCGGCGCCCATGACGCGCGGCACTTCGGCCCCGGCCGTGCCCGTGGTGCGCGCGAGGATCGCCTGCTCTTCATCCGCATCGGGATAGCCGAGCGCGACGTGCAGCAGGAAGCGGTCGAGCTGCGCCTCGGGCAAGGGATAGGTGCCGGCCTGTTCGATCGGATTCTGCGTCGCCAGCACGAAGAACGGCCGCGGCAGCGCACGCGTGACGCCGGCATGGCTGACGGTGTGCTCGGCCATCGCTTCCAGCAATGCAGCCTGGGTCTTGGGTGGCGTGCGGTTGAGTTCATCGGCCAGCAGCAGCTGGGTGAACACCGGGCCTTCCTGGAACCGGAAGTGGCGCTTGCCGGTGCCATGATCTTCCTCGAGCAGTTCGGTGCCGAGCAGATCGCTGGGCATCAGGTCGGGCGTGAACTGCACGCGCCGGAAGCCCAGATCGAGCGCCTGCCCCAGCGTGCGCACCAGCAATGTCTTGCCGAGCCCGGGCACGCCTTCGAGCAGCACGTGACCGCCGGCGAGCAGCGCGACCAGCAGTTGTTCGACGACGTCGGCCTGGCCGACGACCGCGCGGCCGATCGCGGCGCGCAAGGCGTCGAGCTCCGCGAGACGGGCCTGCAGGTCGGCTTCGGTGGGAGCGGTGTCGGTCATGCGTGCCTCGAAAAGTGCAGGTGTGGACGCGCGCCCACACGAGAAATGCGTGTCATGCGCTCAAGGCATACATGACGATGTTGACCGCGAACTTGGTGTTGTCCTCGGCCAGGAAACGCTTGTTGCGCCAGTCGTAGTCCCACTCGCAGCCGTAATCCTTGTTGCTGTAGAGCACGGCCAGGCGCCCGTCGATCGTGATGCCCTTCAGATAGTCGTGCACCAGATCGTCGCCCCAGCCGTTGAGTTCGAAGCTCGTCGCTGGTGGCCCGTCCGGGAACTGGAAGAAGCTGCGGTAGAGCGCATGATTGTTCGGCAGCTTCTTCAGCGCGGTCGCGCCGAAGGTCGCCGCCATCTGCGCCTCGAAGGACTTCGCGAACAACCCGTCGATGTCGTGGTTGCAGTCGTCGACGAACACGAAGCCACCGCCGCGTACGTAACGCTCGAAGTTGCGCCGCTCGGCCGGACTGAATTCGACCAGCTTGTGCCCGGCGAGATAGCAGAACGGCGACGCCAGCATCTTCGGATCCGACAGCGCGACCACGCGCTCCTCGGGATCGACCCGCAGGCTGGTGTAGTCGATCAGCGAGGTGATGACGTTGGACGGCATCCGCTGGTCCACGTCCCAGTTGCCGGATTCATAGCGCAGGCGGGTGAACCAGAAGTCGTAGCGGGCGGACTGGGCCGCGACAGGCGGCAGCGCGAGTGTTGCCGCGCTGGCGAGCAGCAGTTGCAGGGATTGGCGGCGGTTCATCGCTCTCACGCTGCCGCAAGCTTGAGGAGTCGCCGATGCAGCACGTACTTGCTTTGGCTTTGGCTTTGGCTTTGGCTTTGGCTTTGGCTTTGGCTTTGGCTTTGGCTTTGGCTTTGGCTTTGGCTTTGGCTTTGCAAAGAATGGTCCATGCAGGGTCCAGACCCGGAGAGCGCCGCAC
This sequence comes from Lysobacteraceae bacterium PS02340, assembly GCA_029959605.1. GTDB lineage: Bacteria > Pseudomonadota > Gammaproteobacteria > Xanthomonadales > Xanthomonadaceae > Luteimonas > Luteimonas flava. The sequence goes on from JASCOC010000001.1 coordinate 309,335, forward strand.
ATGGATGTGCGGCGTTTTTCGACCGAGCCATGGATGGCGAGTCGAAAAATCCCGGAATGAATGACTCACCATGACGCTGTGATCGGGGAGACGTTTTTCTTTGGTTCCGTTTCTTTTGGCGTCTACCAAAAGAAATGAACTCGGCCGCGTCAGCGGACGAAAGCGTTTGATCCTCGCCTCTATCGGCACCTTCGGCGAGACGAGCAGAGCCCAGAGCTTCCACTCGCCTTGCGGCGAGCGGGTTCATTTCTTTTGCTGGCCCAAAAGAAACGGAACCAAAGAAAACGGCCTCCCCGACGGAGCTCACCCGGCGTGTCACTTGTTCCGGAATTTTTCGACTCGCCATCCTGGCTCGGTCGGAAAACGGCGGGCATCCATGCCCGCCGCCCTCCGGGTTTGCGATCTGCATCGCGTGCGTCGCGGAAAGCGAGCACTTTCCACGACGAGCGCAGAACCGCGAACCGAATGCCTCAGACCGCATCCGACAACGACGTGAACGTGAAGTCCCTGAGCCGCATCGGCGGCAGCATCATCACCATCGACGACTCGTCGCCACCCACGCGTACCGGGCGCCCCAGTTCGTCGATGTTGTTGAGCATGATCACCGGCGACTCGTTGAAGCGGAAGTTCTTGACCGGATGCTTGATCTCGCCGTTCTCGATGTAGAACGTGCCGTCGCGGGTGAGACCCGTCAGCAGCACGGTCTGCGGATCGACCATACGGATATACCAGGTGCGCGTGACCAGGATGCCGCGATCGGTGCCGCGGATGAGGTCGGCCGTGGTGCCCTCGCCGCCCGACATCAGCAGGTTACCCGGACGACCCACCGCGCGCTTGCCCTGCTGCTGCGCCCAGAAGCGCGAGTAGTCGAGGTTGGCGATCTTGCCGTTCTCGATGATCGGCATCTTCTCGCGCGGCAGACCCTCGCCGTCCCACGGCATCACGGCCGCTTCGGGGTGCCACGGATCGGCGACGATGTTGACGCGCGGGTCGTAGACCTGTTCGCCGAGCTTGTTGCCGCCGCCGCGCTTGGACAGGAAGCTGCGACCTTCATCGGCGGTGCGCGCGTCGAAGAACCGCATCATGAAACTGATCAGGCCCGCGGCCGCGGCCGGCTCCAGGATCACCGTGTACTTGCCCGGCTCCAAGGCCTTGGCCTCGGCCGAATCACTGGCCTTTCGCATCGCCACGCGGATGTCGCGGCCGGCATCGAACGCGCTGGCGTCCTTGAGATTGCGGCCCACCCAGCCCGAACCGCGGCCGTCTTCGGTGCGCACGGTGCAGGTGTAGTTGAAGTTCGTCGCCTGCTGGTAGCCGAAGTTGCCGTTGCTGTTGGCGAAGGCGACGAAGTTCTTGCCGTCGTCGAGGAAGCCTGCGGCGATCAACTGCTCGGCGCGACAAGGAGTGATCGAACCGGCGGCGACCTGGGCGCGGAATTCCGGCGTGATCGCGGCCGTCGATTCGCTGAAGGTCGGGCTGGGGCGATACTCCTGCTTGCCGATCGCCGGCAGGAATTCCGGATTCTCGGGCGCCAGGCGCGCGAGGTCTTCGGCGCGCTTGACCACGCTGCGCAGCGAAGCGTCGTCGAAGGCATTGATGCTGGCCGTGCCGACGCGCTTGCCGAACGCGACCTGCACCGCGAGGTCGGCATTGCTGACGATGCCGCTGGTGGACACGTTGTTGAGCGCGAAGCGGATGTTGCCGTCGACGGAACCGGCCAGCGTGGCCGTGCATTCGTCGGCGGTGGACAGGGCGACGGTCTTCTCGAGGATCTCGCGCGCCTGGGCTTCGGTGAAGATGGTCATGGTGGGATCTCCTTAGCCGAGCGAACGCGCGGTGTTGATGACGTTGATGCCGTTGAAGCGCGCGGTCGAGGAACCGTGCGAAACCGCCGAAACCTGGCTCGGCTGGCCCTTGCCGTCGAAGAACGAACCACCGAGGCGATAGTCGCTCTCGTCGCAGATCGCGACGCAGGCGTTCCAGAATTCCGGCGTGCGGATCTGGTAGGCCACGTCCTCGATCATGCCGGTGATCGCGCCGTTCTTGATCTCGTAGAACAGCTGGCCGCCGAACTGCGCGTTGTAGCGCTGCTGATCGATCGAGAACGAACCGTCGCCGACGATGTAGATTCCGTCCTCGACGTCCTTGATCATGTCCGCGACGCTCAGCTTCGCCTTGCCCGGCGCCAGCGAGACGTTGGGCATGCGCTGGAACTGCACGCTCGACCACGAGTCGGCGTAGCAGCAGCCGTCGGATTCGGTCTTGCCGAGGATGTGGGCCTGGTCGCGGATCGCCTGGTAATCGACCAGCTTGCCGTCGGTGATCATGTTCCAGCGCTTGGTCGCCACGCCTTCGTCGTCAAAGCCCACGGCGCCGAGGCTGCCTGCCTGGGTCTTGTCGGCGAACACGGTGACGATGTCGCTGCCGTACTGGAAGCGCTGCTCGCGCTTGTCGAGCGTGGCGAAGCTGGTACCGGCGTAGTTGGCTTCGTAGCCGAGCACGCGGTCGAGTTCGAGCGGATGGCCGATCGCCTCGTGGATGGTGAGCCAGGTGTGCGAGGGGTCGAGCACGAGGTCGTAGCGGCCCGGCTTGACCGTCGGCGCCTTGAGCTTCTCCTGTGCCTGCTTCGCCGCGGCGATCGCGTCCTCGCGCATGTCGTAGGAGTTGCCGTAGTTGACGACACCGTTGGGCGAGACGATCTTGCCCGACGCCGCGCCGTCCAGATATTCGTAGCCCATGCCCATCGGCGCGGACAGGCCTTCGCGCGTGCGGAACTTGCCGCTGGCCTTGTCGATCGCGGTGACCGTCATCGGCGCCCAGATGCGGTGCACGTCCTGGTCGATGTAGGAGCCGTCGGTGCTGGCGAAATACTTCTGCTCGTTGACCAGGAACAGCGTGGAGTTCACGAAGCTCGCGCCCGCGCCCATCGCCGCGGCGTTGACGCCGAGCAGCAGCTCCACCTTCTCGGCCACCGGCACTTCCATGCCGTTCTTGGTCAGCGGCGTGCGCCAGGACACTTCGCCCACGCCCTTGACCGGGGCGAGCTGCACGGGCGCGGTCTGCACCTTCGAATTCGCCATCGCGATCGCCGTCGCCTGGCGCGCGGCTTCGGCCACGCCCTGCTCGGTCAGCGTATTGGTCGCCGCGAAGCCCCAGGCCCCGCCCGCGATCACGCGCACGCCGACCCCGATCGACTCGGTGCTGACGACGTTCTGCACCTTGTCCTCGCGCGTCATCACGAACTGGCGCAGATAGCGGCCGACGCGGACATCGCAGTAGGTGGCGCCCGCGGACGTCGCGGCATTGAGGCCGGCATCGGCGAGCCGCTTCTTGAAGCCGACATCGAGCGTGGACACCAGCTGCTCGGCGGCGATGACCCGGCCGAAGACGGCAGGCAGCATCAGGCCGCCCGCGCCGACACCAGCGAGGGCGAGGAAGTCGCGTCTATGCAAGGGAGCTCTCCCGGAACGGGTCCGCAGCGGCGTTCGCCGTGGACGGGGTTGGCAAGGGTGGCATCGCGTCCTGCGGCGCCATCCCGATTCTTGACGCGATGCGTGCACAGCGTCCAGTGACTTTCGGCATACGCGTGTGTGATGGGTGTCGCTGGGTGGGTGTGTCCCGGTCGATGCGTTGGAGATGACTGTCCGCGGATCGAGCAAGAGGCGTCCTGCACCGCCTCACTGACAGCCCTCACCCGACGCGCTGCGCGCGTCGACCCCGGATCAAGTCCGGGGCAGGCGCTCTCCCGGAGGGAGAGGTGCTGGGTCATGCGATGCGCTCCACCCATCCTACGAAGCGCGTTGCACGTCTCAGATATTCCGCGCCGTATTGATGATGTTGATCCCGTCGAAGCGCGTCGTCGCCGAGCCGTGCGACACCGCCGAGACCTGGCTCGGTTGGCCCTTGCCGTCGAAGAACGAGCCGCCGAGGCGGAAATCGCGTTCGTCGCAGATCGCCGAGCAGGCGTTCCAGAATTCCGGCGTGCGGATCTGGTAGGCCGCGTCCTCGACCATGCCGGCGATATCGCCGTTTTTGATCTCGTAGTACAGCTGCCCGCCGAACTGCGCGTTGTAGCGTTGCTGGTCGATCGAGTACGAGCCGCGGCCGTGGATGTAGAGGCCGCGTTCGACGCCGGCGATCATGTCCTTGACCGTCAGCGGCGTCCTGCCCGGCGCCAGCGAGACGTTGGGCATGCGCTGGAACTGCACGCTCGACCACGCGTCCGCATAGCTGCAGCCGTCGGACTCGGTCTTGCCGAGGATGTGCGCCTGGTCGCGCGTGGTCTGGTAGTCGACGAGGATGCCGTCCTTGACCAGATCCCAGCGCTTGCACTGCACGCCTTCGTCGTCGAAACCGACCGCACCGAGGCTGCCCGGCTGGGTCTTGTCGGCGAAGAAATTGACGATGTCGCTGCCCCAGCGGTAGCCCTCGTCGCGCTTGTCGAGCGTGGCGAAGCTGGTGCCGGCGTAGTTGGCCTCGTAGCCCAGCACGCGATCGAGTTCGAGCGGGTGGCCGACGTTCTCGTGAATGGTCAGGAACAGGTTCGACGGATCCAGCACTAGGTCATAGCGACCCGGCTGCACCGACGGCGCGGACAGCTTCTCGCGCGCCTGCCGCGCCGCGGCGGCGGCATCGGCGCGCATGTCGTAGGCCTGGCCGTACGCGACCACGCCGCCCGGCAGTTCGAAGCGCTGCGCGGGATCGGGCGAGAGGTATTCATAGCCCAGGCCCATCGGCGCCGACAGCCCATCGCGCGTGCGGAACTTGCCGCTGGCCTTGTCGACGGCAGTGACGGTGAACGGCGCCCAGATCCGGTGCACGTCCTGGTCGATGTAGGAGCCGTCGGTGCTGGCGAAGTACTTCTGCTCGTTGACCAGGAACAGCCGCGAGCTCACGAAGTCCGCGCCTTCCGCAGTCGCCGCGGCATTGACGTCCATCAGCAGCGCGACCTTGTCCTCCAGCGGCACGGCCATGCCGTTGCGTCGCACCGGGGTGGCCCACGACACCTCGCCCACGCCGCGCACCGGCGCCAGCTGCACCGGCGCGGTCTGGATGCGCGCATTGGCCTTGGCGATCGCCAGCGCCTGTCGCGTGGCCTCGGCAATGCCGTCGGGATCGAGCGATCGCGTCGCCGCGAAGCCCCAGGCACCATTCGCGATCACGCGGATGCCGACGCCGGTCGACTCCTCGTTGACCACGTTCTCCACGCGCGTCTCGCGGGTCATCACGTACTGGCGCAGATACCGCCCGATGCGGACGTCGCAATAGCTGCCACCGCCATCGCGCGAGGCCTGCAAGGCCACATCGGCAAGCCGCTTCTTCAGCGCCGGATCGAGCGTGCTGACGAGGTCTTCCGCGGCGATCGCGCGGCCGATGCCGCCGGGCAACAACAGGCTGCCGAGCCCGATTCCACCGTAGGCCATGAAGTCACGACGCCGCATTCCACTCTCCCCGCGGCGATGGCCGCACACCGCCCGATTCTTCGGTGGCGGTACCGCGCACGTCAAATGCCCTTCGGCACATTGCGCGCAGACTCTGCCTCATCGCACGCGCGCACCGCCGACGGACTGCGCACCGACACAGCGAGCGCGGATGATCAGCGCGTCGCCGCAGCCTCCGCTGTGTTCGTCGCCAGATTGCGGCTAAGCGTTTCCAGCACGAGCCCGTAGTAGACCCGCTCGTTGTCACGATCGTACAGGCCGTGTGTCTCGCTCAGCGGCATGTGGCTCTGATAGGGGACCCCCGCTGCATCGAGCGCCCCGCGCATCGCGCGGAAGTGCTCCGGCGACACGCGCGGGTCCCGCGCACCCTGCACGAGCAGCAGATCCGCGCGAATGCGCGCTGCATGCGTCGTGACCGATGCTTCGCGCAGTTCCGCAGGTTCAGTTCCGATGATGTCCGCAAGCCGGTTCCGGCCCCACCTCGAGCGCTGCGTATCACCCCAGCGGAACATGGTCGGCAGATCGTATGGGCCGGCGAATCCGATGGCGCAGCGGTAGAGCTCCGGCTCCCGCGCCGCACCCATCAGCGCGGCATACGCGCCATAGCTGCCGCCCATGATGCAGGCGCGTGCCGGATCGATGCCGGCCTGCGCCTGCGCCCAGCGCGTCGCGTCCGTCACGTCGCGCTGCATCGCGCCACCCCACTCGCGATAGCCCAGCCGCTCGAAGCCTCGACCGCGACCGCTGGAGCCGCGGAAATTCACCTGCATGACGGCGTAACCCTGCGCGGCGAGGATCTGCACTTCCTTGTCGTAGCCCCACGCGTCCTGCACGCCGAAGGGACCTCCATGCACCAGCACCACCAGGGGCGCGTCGCCTTCGACGTGCGCCGGACGGGTCAGGTAGCCGTCGAGCGACAGGCCGTCGCGCGCGGCGAACTCCACGGGCGTCGTGGCCGACAACGCGTCCGGTTCCAGCCAGGAATGGCTGCGCATGATCGCGCGCATCTCTCCCGATTCGGACTCCAGCGAATAGAACCGGCCGGGCTCGCGGTCACTCGACACGAGCGCGACCACGGACCGGCCGTCACGGCTGCTGCTCACGACGCGTGCGAACTGCCCAGGAAACTCCGCCTCCAGCGCGCGGATCAGCACCGCATGCGGATGCGTGTCGTCGAAAAAGGTCACAGTAGGAACGCCAGTGCCGTACCGCACCCCGATCGGCTCCCGCCCGTCGAGCGATCTGACAATGCTGTGGGGGCTGAGCCTGGGATGCGAGGCCACGACACGACGGGAGCCGGTCGCCAGATCCATGCGTTCGATTACATCCGGCCCGTCCGTCCGCTCCGCCCACAGGTAGGCGGCCTGCAGTGCGTAATCCATACCGACGGGCGAAACGCGCAAACCGCTTTTCGCTTCGTCGTTGACCAGCACCCAAGCGTCGTCACGTCGCACATATACCGTCTGCACGTCGTCGTCGTCGATCGCCCAGGCAAAGCGCGGCGCTCCGATACGGTCGGTCATGAACATTGCATCCGGCACCGGACCATCCACGATGTCGATGGTCTTGCCGCCGCCCTGGGCGGGCACCTCCTGCAGCCGCATCAGACACTGGCGCCGCTGCATCCGGACACAGCTCTGGACCAGCACCCGGCCCGGCTTGTCGACGAGCGGATCGACCAGCGCGCCGTAGAAACCCCGTCGCCCACTGCCGTCCGCGTTGATCGCATAGATCATGTTCGCGCTCACGGGCTGCGCGGTCTGCCCGGACTTAAACGACCAGCTTGCGAACAGACGCTCGTCTTCGACCCAGACGATCGAGTCGACCCTGCCGTCCTTGCCCGGATCGATCCGGGCGGTGACCTGCAGATCGGATCGACGCAGGACCGCCACCATCACCCGGTCGGGCATCGGCACACTGATCGCGTAGTAGTCGCCCTTGGGTGACAGCGCCATCCAGTTCACGGCGGGCTGGCGAAGCAGGTCGTCCAGTGAAGGTGCTTTGGCCGCAGCAGCAGACGCCAGCACCAGCAACGCACCCACAGCAGCCGTCCATCGCATCTTCAACATCCCTGTCCCCTCAAGTTTGCACGCACTCTTCCACATTCCCGCATCTGCGGGAAGAAGCCCGGCTATCCTGTCGATCTTTCGCCCCAGGATTCCGTATGCGCCGTTCCCTGCTCGCCGTCGCCGTGCTCACCGCCGCCCTCGCCGGCTGCAATCGTGAGGCGCCGACCACGCCCGCCACCGCGCAGGACGCGCCCGCTGCCACCGCACCGTCGCAGGCCGACGCCGCGTTCGCCGAACTGTCGAAGCGCTATCTCGACGAAGGCATGAAGTTCTCGCCCATCTCCGCCACGCAGATCGGCGATCACCGCTTCGATTCTGAAGTCGACGATCTCTCGGCCGCTGGCCGCCAGGCGGGTCTCGACTTCAACCGCCGTTACCTGACCGAACTCGAGGCGATCGATTTCGCCCAGCTCTCGCGCGACAACCATGTCGATGCGCTGATCCTGAAGAACACCCTCGAATACGGCATCTGGGACACCGAGACGCTGCAGAGCTGGGCATGGGATCCGCAGATGTACAGCGGCCTGGCCGGCAGCGCGATCTACAACCTGATGGCGCGCGAGTTCGCGCCGATGCCCGAGCGCCTGAAGTCGGCGACCGCGCGCATGGAGAAGATCCCGGCGATCCTCGCCCAGGCGCGCGAGAATCTCGACCCCGCGCGCGTGCCCGCCACGCATGCGCGCACCGTCGCCGCGCAGAACAAGGGCGTGCTGTCGCTGATCGATACCTTCATCACACCGAACGCAGGCCAGCTGCAGGGCGAGGACCGCACGCGTCTCGACGCCGCAGTGGAAACGCTGCGCGCCGCGGTCGACGAACACCAGACCTGGCTCGACGGCACGCTGGTGCCGAACGCCAAGGGCGAGTTCCGCGTTGGCGCCGAGATCTACGACCAGAAGCTCAAGTTCGCGCTCAATTCCTCGCTCAGCCGCCAGGACATCCGCCAGCGCGCCGAAGCCGAGCTCGTGCGCATCCGCGACGAGATGTACGTCGTCGCGCAGGCCGTGCTCAAGGATCGCGAGGGCGCACCGGAAACGCCGGCGCAGCCGAGCGAAGACCAGCGCCAGGCCGCGATCGAAGCGGCGATGGAAGTCGCCTATGCCGACAAGCCGGGCCGCGATGAAGTCGTCGATTTCGCCAAGCACACCCTGGACGTCGCGACCGAGTTCACCCGCCAGCACGATCTGGTCACGGTGCCGGACGATCCGGTCAAGATCATCCTGATGCCGGAATTCCAGCGTGGCGTCGCAGTCGCCTACTGCGATTCGCCAGGCCCGCTCGACAAGGGTCTCGACACCTACTACGCGATTTCGCCGATTCCGGACGACTGGGACGATGGCCAGGTCGATTCGTTCCTGCGCGAATACAACAAGCACATGATCCATGTGCTGACGATCCACGAGGCGATGCCCGGCCATTACCTCGAAGGCGCGCATTCGGTGAACCACCCGTCGACGCTGCGCGCGGTGTTCCGCTCGGGGCCGTTCGCCGAAGGCTGGGCGGTCTACACCGAGCGGATGATGGCCGACGCCGGCTACGCCGACAACGACCCGCTGTTCCGCCTGATGCAGCTGAAGTTCTACGCACGCGCGGTGGCCAACGCGATCCTCGACCAGGGCATCCACGTCGACAACTGGACCAAGGAACAGGCGATGGACCTGATGGTCCGCCAGACCTTCCAGCAGACCAGCGAAGCCGAAGGCAAGTGGATCCGCGCGCAGCTGTCGTCGACCCAGCTCGCCACGTACTTCGTCGGCGCGCAGGAACACTTCGACGCGCGCAAGGCGGCCGAAGCCAAGGCCGGCGAGGCGTTCAACCTCAAGCAGTACCACGACAACATGCTGGCCCAGGGCGCGCCGCCGGTGCGCTTCGCGCGTCAGCTGATGCTGGACGAGACGATCGAGTAAGCGGCGGGTTGTCGATCCGCTGATTGCAAAGCGACGTCGCCCCGGCGCAAGCCGGGGCCCAGTGACTTCGCGCCTGGGATGCGGTGACGCGGACGTTCGACGCAATCCGCATCCGTGGCGCCGCAATCGACGCAGTTCAGCGTCGACCCAACGAACCTTGGGATCGTCGCCCCAGCGGCTCTCAACAGACGCACGTCTGGTCACGCTGGGGCCCATCTTGATTTCTCTGCACGACAGCAGAATCAAAATGGATCCCAAGCAGAATCAAAAATGGATCCCAGCCTTCGCTGGGATGACGGGTCGTAGGATTCGCTGACGCCTGAAAAATCGGTAGCGACACTCGAACGCCTTGCGGCGTTCTTGGCCGTGAGCGTGACCCAGGTGATCAAAGCACCCGCGATATCATCGCGGCATGCCCACACGCGCCTCACTCCGCCACGCCGCCGCGCGCATGCTCGATCCCTTGTGCAGCATGGGCCTCTGGCTCGGGACGCTGTGCTTCGCGGCGTCGCTGACGCCCAGTCTGATTCCGCGTGACGCGCTGTTGCAGGGCGTGCTGTCGGGCATCGCGTTCGCCGCCGGTTACGGCGTCGGCGTGCTGATGCGCTGGCTGTGGATTTTCCTCGGTCTCCCGCGACTGCGCGATCTGGCGATCGGGCGTGTCGCGACCGGGCTCGCGGTCGTCGTGTGCGCGGCGATGGTGATCGGATTTCTCGCGCAGGCGTCCGGCTGGCAGAACGACATCCGCGCGCGCATGGGCATGGAGGCGGTCGCGAGCGCGCGGCCGCTGTTCGTGGGTCTTGTGGCGGGCGGTGTCGCGCTGGTGCTGTTGCTGCTCGGCCGTGTGTTCGGCGGCGTGGTCTACGTGCTGTCGCAACGCCTCGGCCGGCATCTGCCGCGACGCGTGTCCTTGATCGTCAGCGTCGCGCTCGCCGGCCTGCTGTTCTGGTCGATCGGCAACGGCGTCGTGTTCGAGGCCGGCCTGCGTGCGCTGGATTCGTCGTACCGGCAACTCGACTCGGTCGTCGATACCGCACTCGACCCCCCCTCCGAGCCATTGAAGACGGGCAGCGACGCGTCGCTGATCGGCTGGTCGGGGCTCGGTCGCATGGGCCGCGCCGCCGTCGCCGCCGGCCCGACGCAGGCCGAGATCGAAGCGCTGACCGGACAGCCTGCGCAGGAACCGTTGCGCATCTACGTCGGCCTCAATTCCGCGCCGGACATCCAAGCGCGTGCCGACCTCGCACTGGCGGAGATGATCCGCGTCGGCGCGTTCGAGCGTTCGGCGCTGGTGATCAACACGCCGACCGGCACCGGCTGGCTCGATCCCGCAAGCCAGAAGGCGATGGAATATCTGCAGCGTGGCGATGTCGCGACGGTCTCGATGCAGTACTCGTATCTCGCCAGCTGGCTGGCGTTGATGGTCGATCCGACCTATGGCGCGGATTCGGCACGCGCCCTGTTCGCCGCGGTACACGGCCACTGGCGCACGCTGCCGCGTGATCAACGCCCGCGCCTGTATCTGCACGGCTTGAGTCTGGGCGCGCTGAATTCCGATCTGTCGGTGGATCTGTTCGACATCCTCGGCGAGCCCTTCGATGGCGCGCTGTGGGCCGGCCCGCCGTTTCCGAGCCGTACCTGGCGCCATGCGACGCTCGGCCGCGATCCCGCCACGCCGGCATGGCGACCGCGCTACGGCGACGGCGCGGTCGTGCGCTTCATGACCCAGGACGGCGCGCCCGCGGGCAACGCGGCATGGGACGGCACGCGCATCGTCTACCTGCAGTATCCGAGCGACCCGATCACGTTCTTCGAGGCGGGCTCGGCGCTGCGGCGCCCGGCGTGGCTGTCCGGGCCGCGCGCCGAAGACGTGTCCGATTCCCTGCACTGGTTTCCGCTGGTGACCTTCCTGCAGCTCGGCATGGACATGGCGGTCGCGACCTCGACGCCGACCGGCTACGGGCATGTGTTCGCGGCCGAGGATTACGTCGATGCGTGGATCGCGACGACGGGGACGGAATGGGAAGCGGATTCGATGGCCGTGTTGAAGGCGAAATTGGCTGCGGAGGGGTTGTAGATTCCCGGTTCACCTCCCGCTGCCTCTACCTTCGGATCGCCGTACCTGCGCGCGGCGCGGCATCACCTTGCCGTCGCCCCGGCGCAGGCCGGGGCCCAGCGACTTGCGCGACCTTTGAACGAGGCGCCGACTGGCTGAACTCAAGTCACTGGATGACCAGCGCTGCGCGCTGTTGTGAGCATTCCGGCGTCCGCCGGGATGACGGCGGGCATGAAGCGGCGGCAATTCATACGTCGCCCCAGCGGAGGCTGGGGCCCATTTCGACGTGCGCGCGATGGGTGAAGATCAAAATGGGTCCCAGCTTCCGCTGGAACGACGCGCAAGCAGTAGAGCGCCGTTCCCACGCCCTACCCCCGCGCCGCCTCGAACGCCTCGGGCAACGTCTGCACCTTGCCGCAGTAGCTCGGGTCGTACCCCGGCAGCATGCCCAGATCACGCCGGAAGCCGTCGCTGCGCAGCAGCGTCAGCAGTTCCGTCAGGCGCCCGGAATCCAGCACATCGTTGTGGCACAGGAAGAAATAGTGCTCGGTGATCAGTGGGAAGAAATCCAGCCCGTACTTGCGCGCAGGTGGTTCCAGCGCGAAGCCGACATCCGCGAGCCCACTGGCCACGTAGGCCGACACCGCGGCATGCGTGAGTTCCTCGACATCGCAGGCGCGGATGCGGTCGAAAGCGATGCCGTGGCGCGCGAGCATCGCTTCCAATAGCAGACGTGTGCCGGAACCGGGCTGGCGATGGATCATGCGGATGTCGGGGCGCTCGAGGTCCTGCAGCGTCTCGATGCCGCGCGGATTGCCTGGCGCGAGCACCAGACCCTGACGCCGCATCGCCAGATGGATCACACGGTCGGCTTCGAGATCGAGGCGGTCGCGATAGTGTGCGAACAGCGCCGGTTCCAGATCGCCGATCGGCAGATGCAGACCGGCGATGTCGCAGGCACCGCTGCGCAGCGCGACCAGCGCGTCGTCGGGGCTGCGGTATTTGAGGTCCAACGCGAGGTCGGCTTCGGCCATCGTGCGGCGCAGGGTTTCGACGCCGAAGCCATGCGAGGCGTGGATGCGCAGCGGCGTCGCGTGCGCGCTGACCGTGCGTTCGAGTTCGGCTTCGAGTTCCGTGGCCAGACTGTCGAGCATCGGCGACAGGCGCGCGGCGATGCGGTTGTCGGCCCAGACCAGACGTTCGCCGATCGGGGTCAGGCGCGCGCCGCGGCCGCGGGTCATGCGCAGCAGCGGCTGGCCGAAGACCTCGCGCGCATCCTGCAGCTGGCCCCAGGCGTAGCGGTAGGACAGGCCGACCTTGCGCGCCGCGGCGGCCAGCGAGCCGGTCCCGCGCACCGCGATCAGCAGTTCGACCAGATGCGACGGCAGCTTGGCGCCCGCAGCGCTTTCCAGTTCCCAACGCGGCTGGATGCGGACCTTGTACATGCGCGACTCCCCCAAACCTACTGCAGCGCAGCGCGCATCGGCTGCAGGTTCAATATGTTCCTGAAAGCCGGATATTCGACCATTGGAACTGGCGGCACAAGGGTTACGGCGGTACCGTTGCGGCGATTTGTCGCAGCCAATATGTATCCAAGAACATAACCAGGCGACGAAGGTCAGAGATCGGCACATCGACCCGGGGAGGATTCATGGCCACCAGTTCCGCAACACCCTCAACCGCCAGCAACGTCCGCGAAGGCGGCCTGCTCTCGAAAGAACGCATCATCGCCAAGCCCGGTTTCAACCGTTGGCTGGTCCCGCCCGCCGCGCTGGCGATCCATCTGTGCATCGGCATGGCCTACGGCTTCAGCGTGTTCTGGCTGCCGCTGTCGAAGGCGGTCGGCATCGATGCCGCCATCGCCTGCGGCACCGACATGGGCTTCTTCGCCCGCATCACCTCGGCCAGCTGCGACTGGCAGATCAGCGAACTGCAGTGGATGTACACGCTGTTCTTCGTGCTGCTGGGCTGCTCGGCGGCGATCTGGGGCGGCTGGCTGGAACGCGTCGGCCCACGCAAGGCCGGCTTCGTCGCCGCGCTGTGCTGGTGCGGCGGCCTGCTGATCTCCGCGCTGGGCGTGCATCTGCATCAGATCTGGATGCTGTGGCTGGGGTCGGGCGTGATCGGCGGTATCGGTCTGGGCCTGGGCTACATCTCGCCGGTGTCGACGCTGATCAAGTGGTTCCCGGACCGCCGCGGCATGGCGACCGGCATGGCGATCATGGGTTTCGGTGGTGGTGCGCTGATCGGCAGCCCGCTGGCCGACATGCTGATGCGCCACTTCGCCACGCCGACCTCGGTCGGCGTGAAGGAAACCTTCCTGGTCATGGCCGCGGCCTACTTCGTCTTCATGATGGCCGGCGCGTTCGGCTATCGCGTGCCGCCGACCGGCTGGAAGCCGAAGGGCTGGACGCCGCCGCCGGCGAAGGACAACGCGATGATCACCCAGGGCCACGTGCATGTGAAGCGCGTCTGGGGCATTCCGCAGTTCTGGCTGGTCTGGGGCGTGCTGTGCCTCAACGTGTCGGCCGGTATCGGCGTGCTGGGTCTGGCGTCGCCGATGCTGCAGGAGATGTTCGGTGGCCGTCTGATCGGTCTGGATGTCGGCTTCGGTGACCTGAGCACCGAGCAGCTGTCGGCCATCGCCGCGATCGCGGCGGGCTTCGTCGGCATGCTGAGCCTGGCCAACATCATCGGCCGTTTCTTCTGGGCGTCGATGTCGGACAAGTTCGGCCGCAAGGTCACCTACTCGATCTTCTTCGTGCTCGGCATCGCGCTGTACGCCTCGGCGCCGACGCTCGGCAACGCCGGTTCGATCGCGCTGTTCGTTGCGGCGTTCTGCGTGATCCTGTCGATGTACGGCGGCGGCTTCGCCACCGTGCCGGCGTATCTCGCCGATCTGTTCGGCACCCAGCACGTCGGCGCGATCCACGGTCGTCTGCTGACCGCCTGGGCCACCGCCGGCATCCTCGGCCCGCTGGTGATCGGCTACATGCGCGAGCATCAGCTGAGCCTCGGCATGCCGCCGTCGCAGGTCTACAACACCACGATGTACATCCTCGCCGGCATGCTGGTGCTGGGCCTGATCTGCAACCTGCTGGTGCGCCCGGTGAACCCGAAGTACTTCATGTCGCCGGAAGAACTGGCACACGAGAAGCAGCTGGCGCACGAGAAGGTCGACGCGTCGGGCAAGTCGCTGATCTCGCAGGACGAGATGGACCGCATCGGCGCGGGCGGCAACCCGGCACTGGTCGCGTTCTGCTGGGCCGCAGTCGGCATTCCGCTCGCCTTCGGCATCTGGAAAACGCTGGAAAAAGCCCTGGTGCTGTTCGCCTGAGACCTGAAGCAGGACCGGCGGCCGCTGACGCGGTCGCCGGTACCCTCCCGACATGACACGGTCCCCCGACACAGATCTTCTTCAGAGCGACACGACGGCCGGCGCGGTGCGTCGTCCGGTTGAACGCTGGCGCGACGGCGTGGTGCGTCAGGTCGACGACCACGTCGCCGAAGAAGTGCCGGTGGCCTTCGTCTACAACGACGTGCCGTTCGCGGTGATGATGGCGACGCCCGCCGATCTCGAGGATTTCGCGCGGGGGTTCGCGATCAGCGAAGGCATCGTCGATGCGCCGGACGATGTGGCGATCGAAGGCGTCGCGCATTTCATCGAAGGCATCGAGATCCGCCTGCGGATTCCCGAGGCGCGCGCCGAAGCTTTGGCCCTGCGTCGCCGCAGCATGAGCGGACGCAGTGGCTGCGGTGTCTGCGGCAGCGAGTTGCTCGAAGCCGCACTGCGTTATCCGGCGCCGGTCACGACCGATGTCCGTGTGTCACCCGAAGCATTGTCACGGGCATTGCGCGCACTGCGCGATGCGCAATCCATCGCCGCGCTCACCGGCGCCACGCATGCGGCAGGCTGGGCGTCGCTCGACGGCACGCTGCAACTTGCACGCGAAGACGTCGGCCGCCACAACGCGCTCGACAAACTGATCGGCGCGCTGCACGCGGATGACTTCGATCCGGCAAACGGGTTTCTCGTCGTCACCAGTCGCGCCAGCTACGAAATGGCGATGAAGGCGGCGAGCGTCGGCATCGCATTGATGGCGGCGATCTCCGCGCCGACCGCGCTGGCGATTTCGCTGGCGCAGCGCGCCCATCTCACCCTGATCGGTTTCGCCCGCGACGACGGGCATGCCGTGTACACCCACGCGCAGCGGCTGCTGCCCCCGCCGGCGACATCGCCGGTCGCCGCGCGCACAGGCAGGAGCTTTCCCCCATGAGCAACGACACGATCCGCAAGTACGACGGTCCCGCCGGTGGCTGGGGCGCGCTCAAGAGCGTGGCCAGGCATCTGACCGAACAGAAGATCGCGGTCAGCGGCGCGAAGACCCTGCTCAAGGCCAACCAGCCCGACGGCTTCGACTGCCCCGGCTGCGCCTGGCCAGACCGCGACCACACCTCGACCTTCGAGTTCTGCGAGAACGGGGCGAAGGCCGTCGCCGCCGAAGCGACCAAGTTCCGTGCCGGCCCCGAGCTGTTCGCCAAATACACGGTCACGCAGCTCGCCGAGTACAGCGATTACTGGCTCGAACAACAGGGCCGCCTGACCACGCCGATGCGCTACGACGCGGCGACCGATCATTACGTGCCGGTGACCTGGGACGAAGCGCTCAGCCTCGTCGCGACGCATCTCAACGCCCTGCCCTCGCCCGACAACGCGATCTTCTATACCTCGGGCCGCACCTCGAACGAGGCCGCGTTCCTCTATCAGCTGTTCGTGCGCGAGTACGGCACCAACAATTTCCCCGACTGCTCGAACATGTGCCACGAGTCGTCCGGCACTGCGCTCAAAAAACAGATCGGCGTCGGCAAAGGCACGGTGTCGCTGCACGATTTCGAACTCGCCGACGGCATCTTCATCTTCGGCCAGAACCCCGGCACCAACCATCCGCGCATGCTCGGCGAACTGCGCGAGGCGGCGAAGCGCGGCGCGAAGATCGTCTCGTTCAACCCGCTGCGCGAGCGCGGCCTGGAACGTTTCGCCGATCCGCAGGACAAGCTCGAGATGGCGACCTACGGTTCGACGAAGATCTCGTCGGATTATTTCCAGCTCAAGATCGGCGGCGACCTCGCGGCCGTGAAGGGCATGATCAAGCACGTGCTCGAACGCGACGTCGAAGAGACGGGGCTCGGCCGGCCGTCGCTGCTCGACCATGCGTTCATCGCCGAGCACACGACCGGCTTCGATGACTTCGTCGTCGACGTGCTGGCCGAATCCTGGGACGTGATCATCGAGGAATCCGGACTCGACGAGGCGCAGCTCCGCCGCGCCGGCGAGCTGTATCTCTCGTGCGAGCGCGTCATCGCGTGCTGGGGCATGGGCATCACCCAGCACAAGCATTCGGTCGCGACGATCAACGTGCTGATGAACCTGCTGCTGCTGCGGGGCCACCTCGGTCGCCCCGGCGCCGGCGCGTGCCCCGTGCGCGGCCACAGCAACGTGCAGGGCGATCGCACGATGATGATCTACGAGAAGCCGCCGGTCGCGTTTCTCGATCGCATCCGCGACGTGTTCGGCTTCGAGCCGCCGCGCGAGGACGGTTTCGATACCGTCGGCGCGATCGAGGCGATGATCGACGGCCGCGGCCAGGTGTTCTTCGGCATGGGCGGCAACTTCGCCATCGCCACGCCCGACTCCGACGCCACCGCGCGCGGCCTGCGCAGCTGCGCCCTGACCGCGCACGTCACCACCAAGCTCAACCGCAGCCATCTGATCCACGGCAAGGACGCGTTGATCCTGCCGTGCCTCGGCCGCACCGAGATCGACATCCAGGCGGCCGGCCCGCAGGGTGTGACCGTCGAGGATTCGATGAGCATGGTGCACCTGTCGTCGGGCATCAATCCGCCGGCGTCGGACACGCTGCTGTCGGAACCGGCGATCGTCGCGCGCCTTGCGCACGCCACGCTCGGCGCGCGTTCGAAGATCGACTGGCTGGACATGGTGGAGGACTACGACCGCATCCGCGATGCGATCGCCGCGACCTTCGACGACTTCCACGACTTCAACACCCGCGTGCGTGTGCCCGGCGGGTTCCGGCTGTCGAACACGGCGCGTGACCGCAAGTGGGCCAACCCCGCCGGCAAGGCGGTGTTCTTCGCCTGTCCGGTGCCGACCGACAATCCGATCCACCGCGCGCGCCGCATGCACGGCACGCAACCGGTGTTCACGCTCGCCACTACGCGCTCGCACGACCAGTACAACACCACGATCTACGGCCTCGACGACCGCTACCGCGGCGTGTTCGGCGAGCGCCGCGTGCTGTTCGCGAACGCGGATGACATCGCCGCGCTCGACATGAAAGCCGGCGACTGGGTGGATCTGGAAAGCCTGTGCGACGACGGCGTGCGTCGTCAGGCCCTGCGCTTCCTTCTGGTCGAATACAACATCCCGCGCGGGTGCCTCGCGGCGTACTACCCGGAGACCAATCCTCTGGTGCCGCTGTCGAGCTTCGCCGACGAATCGCGGACGCCGACGTCGAAGTCGGTACCGGTCATCGTCACCCCGCACGTCACCGATGTCGGCGCGCACATGCCGCGCCAGCGCGACATCCCCGCCGCCGTTGTCCGCTGACGAGGCCCTCCTGCAGGCGCTGCTGACCGAGCTGGCGGCAGCGCCGGACGGCATGTCGCTGCCGCGGCTGTGCAAGCGCCTCGGCATCCGCATGAGCGTGCTGCTGCGCACCCTGGCCTACCTGGGTGATGAACGCATCGGCGATGCGCAGGGACCGGGCTGGGTGCGCACGACCGAAGACGGCCAACGAACGCTTGCGCACCTCACCGACAGCGGACGTGCTGTCGCGATGTCGTTGATGCATCAGGACGACAACCCGGCGCCTTGATGCCGGCGCAGTGTCTGCCTGCACTTGACCGCCTCGAATGGACGGGTTCCCGGATCGTTGTCCACACCGGGTGTGGATGGTCTGCCGACAAAGGTGTGGATAAGCCTCGCGAAGCCGCTGGGGCCGCGGCCCGGAAACTGCTGGTCAATCTTTCACCACCGGCGTCTCGCGCACCTCACATCAGTCTTGATCCGCGCAGCGCAACGTGCATGCGGGCACTGAGCGCCCGACTTCGCACGGAGCGCATCGAAATCGGCGGCCGGCGTCGCCGAATCAACGCGATGCGCGCTGAACACGTTCAACGCTCGAACGCGCTTGACGCGTGCTGCTCGAAGCGCACCGCGCCGGTTGTCCACACCGGGTGTGGATGCTCTGATGACAAAGGTGTGGATAAGCGCCGCGAGGCCGCTTCGAAAGCGACCTGATTCGACGCGGTCAAAAAATCGCCACGCGCGCATCCCTGATGAAAACACACACTTGATCAGCGCAAGCGGATATGCATTGCGAGGTTCGATCGAGCGGAAGCCTCGATCAAGCCGCCGGATCCGACCACACCGCGAACTCGTTGCCGCTCGGCTCGGCGAAATGGAAACGACGGCCGCCCGGAAACTCGAACACCGGTTTGAGGATCGTGCCGCCCGCAGCCTCGACCTTCGCCAGCGTCTCGTCGATGCGTGCGCTGTAGAACACCAGCAATGCACTGCCGGACTCGCTGCGCGCCTGCAGGTCGGCGCGGTAGAAGCCGCCGTCGAGGCCCTCGTTCGCGAACGCAACGTAGTCAGGGCCGTAGTCCTCGAACTTCCAGTCGAACGCCTGCGCGAAGAAACGCTTTGTGGCGTCCAGGTCGCGGGCGGGGAATTCAACGTAGTCGAGTTTTGCGTGGGCGGGCATGGTCATGGACTCCGGTCGTGGTCCGGGGATCATGCCGCATTGCACCGGCCCGGACGCGGCGAACGCTTCGTGCGCTGTGGCCAGTCTGCGCAGCAGGCGCCGTGCCACCCACCAGTTCTTCGCCGGCACGATCAGACCGGACTCGAAGGGGGTGAGCACGACCGTCATGACCAGCATCGGCACCAGGCCGATCGTGCCCGCACGGGGATCGATCGCCCGGCACAGACGGTGAACCCGCGCGGCACAGACCAGCACCGGCGGCACTGTCAGCAGCGCCAGCAGGACCGCGATTTTCAGACCGGGTCCGTCACGGTGCAACCAGGCGAAGCCGCACATGGCCATGAACCAGAACGCATGCAGCAGGTAGGCGCGCTTCAGCCGCCTACACGCATGCGACAGCGCCATCACTGATGACGGCGTGCTGTTGATGCCGGCGTCGTCACGCATCACTTGAGACCCGGGAGCGCCGGCAGAACACCGCGCACTGGGCTCATCGGTCGTACGCAACCTGGCACCGCAACACGCCCTCGATCGCATGGTCTGCAAAACGGAGCCACACATGTTCACGGTGCCCTCGAGCACAAACGACGGCAAGGTGTCGGCCGACGCAGATGCCGTGTGGATCATCCGTATCCGCTGCGTGCGCTGGTCGAAGGTGGTGATCTCGTAGGCACCCAGCCGCGCACCGCGTGGCGCGTTGACCTGGATCATCGCGACGGAATCGCCACCGATGAACTCGAAACCGTATTCCAGACCTCCGCCGCTGGCTTCGAAATCACATACGGTTTGCGTGGCACCGGCTTGTGCGCACACGACCAGCAGCACGAGTTGTGCAGGGCCACGCCAAAACATCCGCACCACATTTTTCTTGCGTTCCTGCGTGATTCCCATCTGCGCGCTCCTTCGCCGTCCAGCCGGTATCGCCTGCCGAGTGTTGCATGCCTGCGGAATCCGGTGCCCGCAGCGAACACCCCTCAGGCGACTCCCGCGGGCACGAAGCCCGAGTCGTAAAGCGTCTGCAAAGGCGCGAACAAGGGCCCCGGCAGATCGGCCCATTGGAGCCAGTGCCAGCCCAGACACTTGTCAGGTTCGAGCGCCACCGGGTCACCGTTCGCCCTGGCGGTGACGAACAGGGTGACGTAATGACGGCCCTCGGCTACGAAGACGTCGCTGGTGTACGGCGCGGGTACGATGTCGTGTATCGCGAGACCGGTTTCCTCCAGCACTTCGCGCCGCGCGCAATCGGCGACCGTTTCGCCGAATTCCAGATGGCCGCCCGGCAGGGCCCAGGTGCCGGCGCCATGCGCGCCGGCACGTTCGCCGCGCAGCACCTTGCTGTCGCGGAGGATGATCACGCCGACGCCCCCCAGGCCTGCGCCGGACTGCACTTGCGTGGTCATTCCCGTCTCCGGCGGTGTGTGGAGGCTGGTGATCCTGCGATGCGCCGATGCGAGTCCATCAGGCGCGCAGCGTGGCGCCGCCGTCGACGTAGAGATCGCTCATCGCGATGTGCCCGGCCTGGTCGGACAGCAGGAACATCACCGCGTGTGCGATGTCCTCGGGTTCGGCGAGTTTGCCGAGCGGGATACCGCTCTTGAAGGTGTCGAGCGTGCCGGCGATGGTGCGCGCCTCGCCGCCGGCATCGGTCCACATGCCGGTCTGCATCGGCGTGCGCGTCGAACCGGGTGCGACGATGTTGCAGCGGATGCCCAGCGGCGCGAGTTCGAGGCCGAGACAGCGCACGAACATCGTCGTGGCGGCTTTCGACGCGGCGTAGGCCGCCATGTTCTGGCGCGGGATGCCGGCGGCGTTGGAACTGACGGTGACCATTGCGCCGCGACGGCGCGGCGCCATGACACGGGCCACGGCCTGGGAGACGTAGAAGACGCCGTCGGTGTTGACGGCGAACGTGCGACGCCATTCTTCGGCGGTGAGATCGAGAATCGAGGCGGTCGAGAGGATGCCGGCGACGTTGATGGCGAGATCGATGGGGCCGAGGTCGGCTTCGATCTCGTTGACCAGGGTGTCGACGGCGGTCGCGTCGGTGACGTCGAGGGCGTGGGAATGGAGGGTTGCCAAACCTGCCCTTACCCCAACCCCTCTCCCGCAGGGAGATCGGCTCAAAAGCGGACGACCTCGAGATTCGAGCCTCTCTCCCTCCGGGAGAGGGGTTGGGGTGAGGGCGGCATCAGCAAGCGCGGTCTTTTCTGATTCGCCTTCTACAACCGGCGCCTCCCGATCCGTCGCCACCACTGTCGCGCCACTCTCCCGCAGCAGCCGCACCACCGCAGTGCCGATACCGCCTGCCGCGCCGGTGACGAGGGCAATCTTTCCGTCGAAGCCTGTGAGTTGCATGTCGTCGATTCCGGGACTGTCGCGTGATGCGGCGAGGAGATGATGGGTTTCGCTGCGCTCTACCCATCCTACGATCATGCAAATGGATAGAACTGCATGGTTCTTCGCTAGCGCGCGTCGAAGACCGCCAGTCTCGCATCGAGCAACGGCGCGATGCGCGCAGTGGCATCTCGACCCGTCAGCTCGGCATGCAGGAACGGCAGTTCGATCGATTCGATGTGCGCGGCATGCGCGGCCCACAGCGACGACTGCAGCTGCGGGCGGTCGGCGTGGTCGTTGCCGGCGCGCACGTGCAGCAGCGTGCCGTCGAAACGATGGTGGTGATGCAGGCGCACCAGGCGATTGGTGTCGGTGACCGCGCGCACGACGCCGTCGAGCACCGCGCCCGGCAGGTTGCCCAGCGCGCTGTCGCCGCGACGCAGGAAATCGACGATCGCCTCGCGCGTACGCAGCTCGGGATACGCATCCGGGTCGTAACCGGCGATCGCCAGCAACGCGCGCAGTGCGGCGATGGCGTCCGGCTCGGGTTCGGCGCGCCAGACCTCGGCCGGATACGCATCGAGCAGCGCGAGAACACCGACCTCGCGGCCGAGCGCGCGCAGACGCACGGCCATCGCCTGGGCGAGGATGCCGCCGACCGACCAGCCGAGCAGATGCACGGGTCCGTCCGGCTGCAGGACAACCACACGGTCGGCATATTCGGCCGCCAGCGCGTCGATGCTGCCGGGCAGCGCCTGCGCGGGATCGAGCGCAGGCGACTGCAGGCCGTACACGCTGCGCGCCGGTGCGAGTGCGCGTGCGAGGTCGCGATAACACCAGGCGATGCCGCCGGCCGGATGCACGACGAACAGAGGCGCGCGCGCCGGGTCGCCCTGCGCGAGTGGGATCACCGGCGCCAGGCCGTGGTCGGGATCGTCGCCCTCGCCCGCATCGAGTGCCGCGGCGAGCCCTTCAAGCGTCGGCGTGGCGAACAAGGCACCGAGTCCCGGATCGCGCCCGAAGGTCCGCTGGATCGCGAGCAGCAGATGCACCGCGAGCAGCGAGTCGCCGCCGAGCGCGAAGAAGTCGGCGTCCGCACCAACGCGGTCCATGCCGAGGGCTTCGGCGAACAACGCGGCGAGCGCGGTTTCGGTCGGTGTGCGCGGCGCGACGAAGGCGCCCGCCTCGAACGCGGGTGCCGGCAAGGCGTCGCGGTCGAGCTTGCCGTTCGCGGTCACCGGCCAGTCGGCGAGCGCGACGAAGGCCGACGGCACCATGTAATCCGGCAACTGGGCCGCGACGAACGTGCGCAGCGACGCAGCGTCGAAGTCGGCCGTCGGCTGCAGATAGCCGACCAGACGCCGGTCGCCGGCGCGGTCCTCGCGCACGATGACGGCCGCCTGCGACGCGAGTCCGCTGGCGACGATGGCGGCTTCGATCTCGCCCAGCTCGATGCGCAGACCGCGCAGCTTGACCTGGTGATCACTGCGGCCGAGAAACTCGACCGCGCCATCCTCACGCCAGCGTGCGAGGTCGCCGGTGCGGTAGATGCGCTCGCCCGGCAGATGCGGATCGGCGAGGAAGCGTTCGGCGGTCAGATCGTCGCGCCCCAGATAGCCGCGCGCGAGCTGCACGCCGCCGAGGTACAGATCGCCGACGACGCCGGGCGGCAGCGCGCGCATGCGCGCATCGAGCACGTAGAGCCGCGTGTTCCAGACCGGAAAGCCGATCGGCACCGGGCGCGAAGTGTCATCCGCACTGGCGGGCCAGAAACTGACGTCGACCGCAGCTTCGGTCGGTCCGTAGAGATTGTGCAGTTCCGACTCGAGCGTCGCATGGAAGCGGTCGCGCAGATCGGCATCCAGCGCTTCGCCGCTGACGAAGACGCGACGCGTCGACAGCCCGCGCGCTTCCGGCGCGCTGAGGAACGCGGCGAGCATCGACGGCACGAAATGCAGGGTGGTGATGCCGGCCTCGCGGATCAGCCGCGCAATCGTGACCGGGTCGCGATGTGCGTCCGGCGCTGCGACCACCAGCGTGGCACCGGCCAGCAATGGCAGGAAGAATTCCCAGACCGAGACGTCGAACGTGGCCGGCGTCTTCTGCAGGATTCGGTCGGACGCATCGATGCCGTAATGCGTGCGCATCCATTCGAGGCGATTGACGATCGCGCGATGCGCGACGACGACGCCCTTGGGCTCGCCGGTCGAGCCGGAGGTGTAGATGACGTAAGCCGCATGCTGCGGCTCCACGGACGGCAGCGCGCCATCGTCCGCGCTCTGCGGCCAATCACGCGGCGCGAAGCGCGGCGCGTCGTCCGGCCAGTCGATCCCGTCGTCGGTGCTCGCGAGCAGCGCGACCGGCTGCGCGGACCGCAGGACGCGCGCGCGCCGTTCCAGCGGATGCGCAAGATCCATCGGCAGATACGCCGCGCCGGCGCGCAACACGGCGACCAGTGCGACGACGAGTTCGATCGAACGCGGCAATGCGACGGCGACCACCGTGTCGGCGCCTGCACCACGCGCGTGGAGCGCCTGCGCGAGTGCGCGGCTGCGCGTGTCGAGTGCGCGGTAGGTCAGCGTCTCGCCACCGAACACCAGTGCCGGCGCATCGGGCGTGCCCGCCATCGACGCTTCGATCAACGCGACCAGGCTCGTGTCGGGCACGGGATGCGCGGTGGCATTGAAGTCGAACAGCGTGCGCGCCGCTTCGGCGGGTGTCGCCAGCGGCACGTCGTCGAGCCGCGCATCCGGCTGCGCCGCGAGCGCGAACGCGGCAGCGAGGAAGGTGCGCAGACGCGTCGCGTGCGCGGCGACGTCGGTGCCGGCGTACAGATCGGGATTCGCCTCTATCTCGAGATCGAGCGCCTGCACGCCGTCGCCGCGGAAGCCCAGCGTGATGTCGTCGACCGGTCCGGTGCCGAGGATTTCCATCGACGCGCGCGTGCCGGCGAGCAGCGTCGGCCGGTAGAACGGCTGCACATTGATCAGCGGGCCATACAGCCGGCGCTGGCCGCCGATCAGGCCGAGATCGCGTCGCAACTGCTCGCCGCGATAGCGACCATGCCGGCGGCCGCGCAGCAGCGCGCGAATCATCGTCTGCATGAATTCCGCAACGCTCGCATCCGGCAGCGCGGGCACGCGCAGCGGCAGCACGTTCATGACCATCGCCGGCACGCGCGCGGACGCACTGCCGAGCCGGCCCATGAAGGGCACACCGACGACCGTCTCGCCCTGCCCGCCGAAGCGCTGGCAGTAGGCGGCGGTGAGTGCGGTCAGTACATCCGGCCAGGGCTGGCCGAGCGCAGTGGCCGCGCGTGCGAGGCCGTCGCGGAAGTCCACGTCGAGCGCTTCGACATGACGCAGGCAATCGGGCGCGGCATGGGCGAAACCGCCGCCGAGCCCCGACGCCGCCGGCATGCCGGCCAGCGTCTCCTGCCAGTACGCCGCATCGGTCGCGCGCTTCTCCGACGCGCGATAGGTCGCGTCCTCCGATAGCACGCCATCGAGTGGCGCGAATGCCGCACCGGCAGATGCGTCGGCATACAGCGCGCAGGCGCGCTCGGTCAGCAGCGCCATGCCGTAGCCGTCGGTCGCGAGGTGATGCACGCGCAGGTACCAGACGCAGCGGTCGCCGCCCAGCACGTACAGCCGCTGCAGCGCGAGACGATCGCGCGCGGGATCGACCGGCGACAGCCGATCGCGCGTCATCGCCGCACGCGCGGCGTCATCCGGCGCCGGTTCGGCCGACAGATCGACGACGTCCAGATGCGGCACGTGACCCGCGTCGATCCACTGGATCGGACCGTCGCCCGTCTCGCGCATACGCAAGGCCAGCGCCGGCGCCTCGTCGGCGGCCTGGTTCGCCGCGCGCACAAAGGCCTCGACATCCAGCGGGCCGTCGATCCACAAGGCGTGCGCGGTGTTGAATGCCGGATTGTCCGGCGCCAGCCGCTGCGCATACCAGAGGCCGGCCTGCGCTTCGGTCAGCGGCCAGCCCGTGCCCGACGCGGCGGCATCGGCTTCCACGCGAGACGCTGTCGCGGTCATCCGGCGGCGGGCGTGTCGCGCTGCAGGCCCTGCACCACCTGCCACCAGCCGGCGAGCGTGGTGTGTTCGGCGAGGTGCGAGAACTCCAGCGCGATGCCGTGCTCGCCCCAAGCCATGACCAAGCCCAGCACGCGCATCGAATCGAGACCGAGGTCCATCAGATTGTCGTCGTCGCGCACGTCTTCGGGCGCTTCGCCGACGAGCTTGGCGATATCGGCGCGCATGCGCTCGAGGGTCAACGGTCCGGTGCGGTCCACAGTCACTGCAGCATCTCCAGAAGTCGGTCGGTGGTCAGCGGCACGCCGCAGGTGCGCGCGATCCAGTGCAGCGCGAGGTCGTGGTCGGCGCGCGAAAAGTCGGCGACCGCATCGGCGACGACGAAGGTTTCGATGTCGCGCTGGAAGGCGTCGGTCGCCGTCGACAGCACGCCGATGTGCGCGTAGACGCCGGTGATCAGCAACTGGTCGCGACCGCGCGCGCGCATCAGCGTGTCGAGGTTGCTGCGCTGGAAGGCGCTGTAGCGGTGCTTGACCAGCACGTGGTCGCCGTCGGCCGGCGCCAGCGCATCGATGATGGTCTCGTGCTCGGCGCTCGCCTGCATGCCCGGGCCCCAGAGATCGGCCTGCAAACCGCGATCGCGCCGGTCCTGATTGCCGCGTTGCGCGGTGTAGAACACCGGGATGCCCGCGCCGCGGCAATGCGTGAGCAGGCGCGCGAGGTTCTGCACGGCAGGCGCCAGCGGCGCGTCGTCCTGCGCGAATGCGGCGAGGAAGTAGCGCTGCATGTCGTGGACGAGCAGCGCCGCGCGGGAGAGTTCGGGCATCCACTGGCCGCGCGCGGCCGGGAGTTCGGCGGCGGTGGGCAACGGATACGGTGCGATCTTCGGCAGGCCCATCAGCCGGCGTCCTTCTGCTCTTCGAGGAAACGCGCGCGCAGCTGCGCACGCAACTCGCGCCGGCTGACCTTGCCGACCGCCGTGGTGCCGAAGGCATCGACGAACACGATCTGGTCCGGCACCTTGAACGCCGCGAGCCCACGGCCGCGCACCCAGGCCTTGAGCTCGGCCGGACGCGGCTTCGTATCGCCGGGAATCACGAACGCGCAGCTGCGCTCGCCGAGGAATTCGTCAGGAATTGACACCACCGCCGCATCGAACACCTGTGGGTGCGCGAGCATGTGGTCTTCGATCTCCTCGGCCGAGATCTTCTCGCCGGCGCGGTTGATGTGGTCGGTGGCCCGGCCCTGCACGATCAGATGGCCGCTCGGCAGGCGCTGCACCATGTCGCCGGTGCGGTAGAAGCCGTCGTCGGTGAACGAGCGCGCATTCGCCGCGTCGTCGTTGTGATAGCCGCGGATCGTGTACGGGCCACGCGTCAGCAGATGGCCGATTTCGCCTTCGGCGACCGGCGCGCCGTGATCGTCGACCACGAGGACTTCATCGTCGCCGCTGATCGGCCGGCCCTGCGTGGTCAGCACGAGGTCGTCGGCATCGTCGAGGCGCGTGTAGTTCACCAGCCCCTCGGCCATGCCGAACACCTGCTGCAGCGTGCAGCCCAGGCCCGTGACGACGCGGCGCGCGGCCTCCGGTACCAGCTTGGCGCCGCCGACCTGCAGCACCTGCAGGCTCGACAGATCGTGCGCGGTCTTGCCCGCGGCATCGGCCCACAGCAGCGCGAGCGGCGGCACGAGGCCGACGCAGGTCACGCGCTCGCGCGCGATCAGCGGGAACGCGGCATCGGGACCCGGGCCGGTACTCAGCACCACGCGCGCGCCGGCGTACAGCGCGCCGAAGAAACCGGGCGAGCTCATCGGGAAATTGTGCGCGGCCGGCAGCGCGACCATGTAGACGCTGTCCGCATCGATACCGCACAACGCGTTGCTCGCGCGGAAGCTGTAGATGTAGTCGTCGTGGGTGCGCGGGATCAGCTTCGACAGGCCGGTGCTGCCGCCGGAGATCTGCAGGAACGCAACCGACTGCGGATCTGGATCGCCGGGCAGCGCATCGCGCGGACCGTCGAGCGCCTCGATCGACACGAACTCCGCTGCATCACCGACGACGAAGACCTGCCGCACCGCGGGGACTTCCGCCTGCAGTTCGCGCGCGAGCGTGCGGTAATCGAAGGTCTCGTAGCGCTCCGCACAGATGTAGGCGCTGGCTTCCGACTTGCGCGCGAAGTGCGCGACCTCGGTCAGCCGGTGCGCGGGCAAGGCGTAGACCGGCACCAGCTGCGCGCGGAACAGCGCACAGACCACGGCGATGAATTCGGGAATATTGCCCAGCTGCACGACGACGCGGTCGCCGGGCGCCAGACCGCTCGCGAGCAGACCCGCGGCGATGCGTTCGGCCTCCGCCCCCAGCTGCGCATAGGTCCAGCGCGTGTCGCCGCCGACGACGGCAACGCTGTCTGCGAAACGCGCCGCGCGCTCGCGCAGGAAGCCGGGGAAGGTCTCGCCGCGCCAGTGGCCGGCGGCGCGGTAGCGCGCGACGAACTCGTCGGGCCACGTCTGCCGCAGCGGCACGGTGTGTCGGGATGCATCGGTCATGCGGAACAGGTGTCCTGGTGTGTCTTCAGGCCGCGCGGGCGTCGTCGATGCCGAGCGCGTTGCGCAGGGCCATGAACTTCGCCGCGGTCTCGTCGACCTCGAGCGCGGGCTGCGAATAGGCCACGATACCGGCCCCGGCGAACAGATGCATCGCGTGGCCCTGCACGCGCGCGCAGCGGATCGCCACGTACCAGTCGCCATCGCCCGACGCATCGGTCCAGCCGACCGCGCCGGCGTAGAAGCCGCGATCGAAGGGTTCGAGATCGCGGATCGCCTGCAGCGCCGGCAGACGCGGCGTGCCGCAGACCGCAGGTGTGGGATGCAGCACGCCGGCGAGCATTGCCGACGAGATGTCGTCGCGCTTCAGCGTGCCGGTGATGCGCGTGGCGAGATGCCACATCGTCGCGGTCGCATGCAGCGACGGTCGCGGCGGCGCCTGCAACTGGCTGCACAGCGGCGCGAGGCCGTCGAGGATCGCCTCGACGACGAACCGGTGTTCGTGCAGATCCTTGTCCGAGGCCAGCAGCGCATCGGTGCGGCGGCGGTCCTCTGCTTCGTTGCCGACGCGACGCGCCGAACCGGCCAGCGGATGCGAGACCACCGCACGACCACGCCGCGAGACCAGCAGTTCCGGCGTCGCGCCGACCAGCCAGGCGGGCGCTTCGCCCGGCGCAACCGGCAGCGGCACGACATAGGTGGTCACGCTGGCATCGCTGCCGAGCTTGACCGCGAGCACGTGCGGATCGATCGGCGCGGCCGCTTCCACACGCAGGCCGCGCGCGAGCACGACTTTGCGCAGCGCGTCCTCGCCCGCGGGCGCATCGCGCAGCACGGCGATGCAGCGCGCGACCGCGTCGGCGTAATCGGCCGCCGGCGGCAGTTCCGCTGCAGCGAACAGCGGGCCGAGCGTCGTCGGCAGGCTGCCGGTGCCGGGCGTGGAGAAGCGCTCGGGCTGATACAGCGCGTCGTCCTGGTGCGGATCGAACGGCAGTGCGCCGACCAGCAGCTCCGGTCCGCTGCGCGGCGTGGCGAAGAACGTGGCGACGCGTTCGCCGAGCGTGGCCGCCGGACCGGCCGCCAGACGCGTGCGGATGCCGTCCGTCGCCAGACGCCGGTCCGGCGCGTGCAGCCGGAACAGGCTGGCGACGTCGCCATTCGGATCGCGCGCGTCGAGGGCGCGGGTCGCGCTCATGCGGGCCGCCTCGCGTGCAGGGTGGCGACCAGCGACAGCACCGCGAGCACCACGCCGACGACCAGATACGGCGCCGACGGCGACCAGCGATACAGCAGCGTGCCGAGCAGCGGGCCGGCGACCATGCCCATGCCCTGCACCGCCGCGACCGTGCCTGCCGCCGCGCCCTGCTCGTGCGACTCGACCGAATCGGCCGCCAGCGCCTGGAACGACGGAAACACGAAGCCCATGCCGAACGCGGCGAATCCATAGGCCGCCAGCAGCTGCCATTGCACGGCCACCAGCGCCGACGACGCGAAACCGATGCCGGAGACCAGCGCGCCGAACGCGATCCAGCGCGCCGGCGGCACCGACTTGAAACGCATGACCAGCGACTGGGCGAGGATCAGGCCGATGCCGACCGCGGTCAGCGCCAGACCGGCGACGCGCGCGCCATCGGCCGGGGACAGCTGCAACCGGTCGATCGCGAAGAAGCCGACGACGACCTGGGCGATCGTCACCGACACCATCGCCGCGAACACGGTGAACACCGGCAGGCGCAGGCGTGGATCGGCCAGCGCCATGCCCGTCTTCGGCTTCTGGTGCAGGCTGTCGGAAGGCGGCATGTCGGGCAGCCGCCACCACAGCACGACGAGCGCCAGCAGCGGCAGCGCCGCGGCGATGTACAGCGCCAGCGCGATGCCGTGGAAGGCGATCCAGCCGGCCGCGGCCGGGCCCAGCACCATGCCCAGCGCATTCGCCGTGCCGAGCTTGGCCATCGCACTGCCGCGCAGACCGGGCGCGACTTCATCGGCGACCAGCGCGCCGGCGGTCGGCGGAATCGCCGCATAGAACAGGCCGATCAACGCGCGCGTGCCCACCAGCATCACCACCGAGACCAGCACCGCCGGCGGCGACCGCAGCGCCACGTCCACGAACACCGCCATCGCGATATAGACCACGGCGTAGCCGGTCAGACCGATCAGCAGCACGCGTCGACGGCCGATGCGATCACTGAGCCGGCCCCAGCGTCGCGCCGACAGCATCCACAGCACGCCCGCGGCGGTGACCGACAGGCCGGCATGCCATTCGGCCAGACCCAGCAGACGCACGACCGGGCCGACCACCGCGACGAAAGCCATCATCGCCATCGTGCCCACGAGGGCAGTGAACACCAGCGCCGGCAGGGCAGAAGCGGTGCGGGGCGCGGTCGTCGCAGTCAGCATCGGGGTCTCGGTTCGCAGGCGCCAGCAGCGGCCCGTCGGGGCAAGGATCAGCGATCCGACGGTTGACGGGCCCAGGCCTGCTGGAAGGCCCAAATGATAACAGATCGCATTTACCAGCTGCCGTCCTGGCGACGCGGGATGCATCGTTCCGCGGCCATGTCGTTATTGAGAATAATTCGCATTCATTTTACTATTCGCGAACGTCGCCCAGCGACGCCCTTTCCACGTCACCGCCTGCCGCCGCCATGGCGAGTTACCAGCGCCGGAGTTTCCGCATGTCGTCCGCCCCCCTGCACCGCACTGCCCTGTCCGCCTCGATCGCCCTGCTGCTGTCCGCGCCTGCCCTGGCGCAGAGCGTCTCGGACGACACCGACCGCGACGCCGTCGAACTCGACACCGTCCGCGTCACCGCCGAAGCCATCGCCCGCCAGGCGCTGGGCACCTCGGTGATCACGGTCGAGGACATCGCGCGCCGCCCGCCGGCGAACGATCTGTCGGAACTGATCCGCACGATGCCGGGCGTGAACCTCACCGGGAACAGTTCGTCGGGCCAGTACGGCAACAACCGCCAGATCGACCTGCGCGGCATGGGCCCGGAGAACACGCTGATCCTCGTCGACGGCAAGCCGGTCGGCTCGCGCGATTCGATCCGCATGGGCCGCAGCGGCGAGCGCAACACGCGCGGCGACACCAACTGGGTGCCGGCCGAAGCGGTCGAGCGCATCGAAGTACTGCGCGGCCCGGCGGCCGCGCGGTACGGCTCCGGCGCCTCGGGCGGTGTGGTCAACATCATCACCAAGCGCCCGACCGGCGATCTGAGCGGCTCGCTGAGCCTGTACGGCCAGGTGCCACAGCACGGCGTCGAAGGCGGCAGCCAGCGCGCCGGCGTGACGCTGAGCGGCCCGTTGACCGATGCGCTGTCGTTCCGCCTCTACGGCAACGTCAACAAGACCGAGGCCGACTCGCTCGACCTCAACGCGGACTTCCTGACCGATGCCGGCGTCACCCCGCCCGCGGGCCGCGAAGGCGTACGCAATCGCGACATCAACGCCCTGCTGCGGTGGGATATCAACGACGCGCATGTGATCGAGTTCGAGGCCGGCACCAGCCGCCAGGGCAACATCTACGCTGGCGACCGCGCGGTCAGCCTCGACGGCACGCCGCTGACGACCGAGCTCGCCGAACAGGGCGCCGAAACCAATCGCATGTACCGCAACAGCGGCGCGGTGACCCATCGCGGCCGCTGGGGCGATGCGTCCTCGCGCGTGACGCTGGCGTTCGAAGGCACCAACAACACGCGCCTCAACGAAGGCCTGGCCGGCGGGCCGGAAGGCACGATCGGCAGCGCGACCGCGTCGTCGACCTCGCGCCTGCGCAACTACGCGATCGACGGCGAGGTGAACCTGCCGACGACCTTCGGCGCGACCGAGCACATCTGGACCGTCGGCTTCGAGTACCGCGACAGCGCGCTGGAAGATCCGTATTCGATGTCGCAGTCGGGCGGCAACGGCGGCGGCATTGCCGGCCTCGACCCCAACCGCGGCGGCGGCAAGGCCGACGCGCAGACCTCGGCGATGTTCGTCGAAGACAACATCTACGCCGGCGAGCGCTGGATCCTGACCCCGGGCGTGCGCTTCGACCACCACAGCCAGTTCGGCAACAACGCCAGCCCCAGCCTCAACGTGCAGTTCGCGCTGAGCGAAGACCTCAAGCTCAAGGGCGGCGTGGCGCGCGCGTTCAAGGCGCCGAATCTCTACCAGTCGAACCCGAACTATCTCTACTACACGATGGGCTTCGGCTGCCCGGACAACTTCCCGAGCTTCGGCTCGGGCTGCTACATCCTCGGCAACGCCGATCTCGACGCCGAGACCAGCATCAACAAGGAAATCGGCATCGAGTGGGCGCCGGTCTCCGGCCACCACGCGTCGCTGACCTACTTCCACAACGACTACAAGGACAAGGTGGTCGCCGGCTTCACCCCGATCGGGCAGACGCCGGGCACGCCGACCGTGCGGCCCGCGCGCCTCTTCCAGTGGGAGAACGCGCCCGAAGCCGTGGTCTCGGGCCTGGAGGGCAACCTCAATATCCCCCTGATCGGCGACCGCGGCCGCGTGCTGAAGTGGAACAACAACGTCACCTACATGATCGAGAACGAGAACAAGATGACCGGCCAGCCGCTGTCGGTGATTCCGGAATACACCGTCAACACCTCGCTCGACTGGCAGGCCACCGAAGCGCTGTCGCTGCTGCTGACCGGCACGTTCTACGGCCGCCAGGAACCGGCGACGCGCGACATCAACAACGACGACCGCTGCGACGAAGCGGGCGCGGATTGCGTGTCCGTGCGCCAGGTGCGCGAGCCGTACACCGTCTGGGGCATCGGCGCGCGCTACCGCATCACGCCGACGGTCAGCCTCGGCGGTGGCGTCAACAACCTGTTCGACAAGCGTCTGTTCCGCGAGTCCAACAGCCAGTACGCGGGCGCGGCGACCTACAACGAGCCGGGCCGCGCGTATTACGTGAGCATGCAGATCGGCTTCTGATGCCGCAGCAGCCGGACCGCCCAAGGTCCGGCCCTCATTCGCGACGTTCTGGACGCATCCGGCCCGTCGCCCGAAGATCGGAACCCCACACGCCACGATGTCCCGCATGTCCAACCGCCGACCCAACGCCGTCCGTCCGCTGCGCCTGGCCACGCTCGCTGCCGCCGCGGGCCTGCTGTTCGCGCTGCAGGCCATGCCGCAGACCGCCGCCGCGCAGCAGCGCGATCCGACGCGTCTCATCACCGACACCGTCGCCAACCACGCCTCGCAGTACTACGCGTTCCAGCGTTTCGACGTCAGCAGCGCCGACGGCCAGCGCACCTGGCGCGTGCACGTCGCCGCGCCGAAGGGCGCCGCGCCCGCGGGCGGCTGGCCGGCGTTCTGGATGCTCGACGGCAACGCCGCACTGATCGAATTCGACGACGCGCTGCTGGCCGAACTCGCCGCGCAGCCGGTGCCGCATGCGCTGGTGTTCGTCGGCTATGCCAACGATCTGCGCATCGATTCCGAAGCGCGCACGCGCGACTACACGCCGTTCTCGGGTGAGCGCCCGGTGCGCGACGGCGGCACGATCGTCGGCGGCGGTGGCGCGGATGCGCTGCTGGAAATCATCGAACGGTCGATCCGGCCCGAAGTCGAGCGCCGCGTCGCCACCGATCCGACGCAGCAGACGCTGTGGGGCCATTCGCTGGCCGGCCTGTTCGCGCTGCACGTGCTGTACACGCGCACCGGCGCGTTCGACACCTACGCCGCCGGCAGCCCGTCACTGTGGTGGGGCGATGGCGCATTGCTCGGCGCGCCCGAGCAGCGCTTCGTCGCCAACAACGCGGGGCGCCAGGCGCGCGTACTAATCGGCCTGGGCGAAGGCGAGCGCACGCGCGAGGTCGCGCACCGCGATCTCAATGATCCGCGCGTGCAGGTGCATCTGCGCCGCATCGAAGCCGCGCCGCCGGATTCGGCGGAGAAGCTCGCGCAGCGCCTGTCCGAGGTCGACGGCCTGCAGGTCGAATACCGCCAGTTCCCCACGCTGACCCACGGCCCGATGTTCCGCGCCTCGCTGATGTGGGCGCTGCACGCGATCACCGGCGTCGCCGATCACAGCGACACGCCGAGTCACGCCGACGGCGTGGATCCGAACCGGTGAGCGCACGCGCGACGGACATCGACGGCTACGTGACGGATGCCGCGTACCCGATGCATTTCCATCGCGAACAGATGCCGGCGTGGCTGCACGCCACCGCCACCGCGCTCGGCTTCCGCGCCTCCGATCTGGCCCGGCCCTACCGTTGGTGCGAGCTCGGCAGCGGCGCAGGCCTGACTGCACTGGTCGCCGCGGCCTGCAATCCTGCGGGCCGATTCACCGCCGTCGATGCCGATGCCGCGCAGATCGCACGGACGCGCACCATCGCCGAGCGCGCGGGCCTGGCGAATCTCGACTGCGTCCACGCCGATCTGCGCGACTACGCGACGCACGAGGGCGAGCCCTTCGATTTCATCGTCTCGCACGGGCTCTGGGCCTGGGTGTCGGACGCGGTGCGCGCAGCGTGCCTTGCGATCGTCGACCGGCGTCTCGCGCCCGGCGGCCTGGTCGCCGTCGGCTACATGAGTCATCCGGGCGCCTCGCAGCTGCAGGGCGCGCAGCGGCTGCTGCACGAGGCAAGCCGCCATCTCGAAGGCGACACGGTATCGCGGACCACCACCGCGCTGTCGCTGCTGCGCGATCTCGCCGATGGCGGCGCGGGTTTCTTCGCCGAGCATCCAGGCGCGTCGCGCCAGCTCGATGCGATGGCGCGCGAACCGGCCGCCTACATCGCCCACGAATTCTTCGGCGCGCACTGGCGGCCACAGCACGTCGCAGACGTGATCCGCGACTTCGCCGGCGTGGGCTGCGGTTTTCTCGGCAGCGCGACGCCGATCGAGAACATCGATGCACTGTCGATTCCCGGCCAGCTGCAGGCGCGGTTGCGCACGTTGCCGCCCGGCCCGCTCGCCGAGACCGCACGCGATCTCGCACGCAACCAGAGCCTGCGCCGCGACCTGTTCCAGCGCGACGCGCGTCGCCTCGACGACGCCGCGCATCTCGACGCACTCGATGCACTGGTGTTCGCCGCCCTGCCCGGCGCGCCGACCACGCTCACCGGCGATCTGCGCTTCGACACCCGCATCGGCCCGGTGACCGGCGCGCGCGATCTGTTCGCGCCGGTGCTCGATGCACTGGCGCAGGGGCCGCTGTCGTTCGCCCAGTTGCGTACGCGCGCGCCGTATGACGCTGCGCCGGGCCTGCTCAACCAGGCGCTGCAGGCGCTGAAGTGGGCCGGCTTCGTGCATGCCTGCCTGCCGTCGAGCCGCGACACGTCAGCCGATGCGCTGGCGCGTCAACTCGCGCCGCTTCCGGGCGTTCCCGCGTTGGCACTGCTGCCGGCGATCGGGTCCGCCACCTCACGCCAGGTGCCGCGATGAATCCCGTCGCCCGCCCAGCACACGTTGTGCCCGCTCCACACGCAATGTCTTTCCGGCGAAACGGAACGCCGGTCCAATCCACGCTCCAGGAGTTCGTCATGCAAAAGTTGTTGTCCTCGCGTCGTCTGCGTCTCGCCGCCCTGTCCATCGCCCTGTGCGCCGCCGTCGGTGCCGCGGGTGCGCAGGGCTTCGGCCAGCCGGCCATCGACTTCAAGGGCGCCGTGCGCGCCGCCAGCCCGGTGATCAAGGCCGGCGACACGGTCGAACTCAACGGCACCGGCTTCCAGCCGGGCCAGTCGGTCACGCTGCTGCGCGGCGAAACCGTGCTCAACGCCCAGCCCTGGACCGCCGATGCAGAAGGTCGTTTCAAGGGCAATGTGCAGATCCCGGCCGACGCCGTGACCGGGCGTCACCCGGTCGTCGTGCGCGCCGCCAACCCGGATGCCGCCGTCGTGTTCGATCTGAAGATCTCGAAGGAACTGCCGCTGTCGGGCGCCGAGCGTTACGACGTGACCACCAACAAGCTGGTGCAGGGCCTGTACCAGGTCGCGCACAGCGAGGCGTCGAATGCGCTGTTCGTGACGGCCGCCGTCGGCCGTCCGCCGGTCACCCAGTCGGAGCTGCTCAAGCTCGATCCCGTCACGCTCGAAGTCACGGCCCGGGTCACGCCGGCCCAGGTCGCAGGCCAGACCGATGGCCGCGTGTACGCGGTCTACGGCGTGGCCGTCGACGACGTCAACGGCAATGTCTGGGTCACCAATACCCGCGACGACACGGTCGCCGTCTACAAGCAGTCCGACCTGTCGCTGGTCAAGCAGTTCGACAAGGGCGTGCTGCCGCACGGCCGCGACCTGGTCGTCGACACCAAGGACAACCGCGTCTGGGCCAGCGGCTTCGGCGGCGGCAAGTTCGTGGCCTTCGATGCGACGACGCTCGAGCTGGTGCAGGACCTGACCGTCGCGTCGGAAGTGCGCGGCGAGGAGTTCGGTCCGATGGCGCTGACGCTCGACCGCGCGGCCGGCAAGCTCTACTCGGTGGGGCTGTCGACCGGCGAGGTCGTCGTACTCGACGGCGCGACCGGCGCGGTCGACAAGATGTTCCGCTTCCCGTCGGTCAATGGCGGCATCGGCGTCGCGATCGATCCCGAAGGCCGGCGTCTCTACGTCGCGGCGCAGGGCAGCGACAACCTGGTGATCGCCAACGCCGACACCGGTGAAGTGCTGCACGACGTCTACGTCGGCGCCGGCGCCGTGTACGTCGCCTTCGATCCGCACAGCAAGCTCGCCTACGTGGCGAGCCGCGGTGCCGGCACGATCACGGCGGTGGACGCGAACGGCAACATCGTCGCCAACCTCGATGGCGGCACGTTCCCCAACCACGTGCTGCCGACCGGCGACGGCACGGTCTACGCGGTCAACAAGTCGCGCGGCGCCGAAGACCAGGACGGCGACCAGATCCGCCGGATCGCGCCGAAGGCCGAGTGAGGAAACCGCGGTAAAATGGCCCCACGGCGGCCGGACTCCGGTCCGGCC